>JARBUI010000003.1 GCA_029239755.1 Clostridia bacterium
TACTTGTACTATATTTCAAGTACAGATTCGAACTTCAATACTGAAGCTCTTTTGAATCGACTGGTTTTATGGTTACTATTTTATTTTCAAAGTTCATTTGATTCTTTACTATCAAGACCTAAGGTCTTTTTGTTTATCGCCTACAACTAGTGGCGACTTTTACTATTATACATGATTTTTGACACAAGTCAACACCTTTTTTAAAAATTCTTTTTAAGTTTTATTTTAGTTATTAATTCTACTTATTAATATGTCTTATTTCTGTCTTATTATTCATTATTATAATAACTACTACAGTTTTTGAAAGTTTACAATCACTTATACACTCATCTTATACTGCTGAATGCTGTAATTTATCTGTTTTAATGATTGTTCCTTCTTTCCATTTTCCTGAATAATAATAAATCACTGCTAATAAGAGACCAAAAAGCCAACCTATAGGGATCCCTATCCATAATCCATTTATACCTACCATCTTCGTCATTACAACAGCAGTAGGTATACGTATAACCCATAAACTCGTTAGAGTTACAAAGGTCGGAAACAGAGTATGCCCTGTTCCTCTTATAAATCCAACTATTGAAAACATACTCCCTAATATCATATACCCGCTTCCTACTATTTTCAAATAATCTATACCATAAGTTATAACTTCTTGATCATTTGTAAATATAGACACCAATTCTTTACCAAATAACCACATTACAATGGTAATTGAAATACATGTTACATTAACCATTATCAAGGTAGTTATCAGTCCTTTTTTAATACGATTCATTTTATTTGCTCCGATATTTTGTGCTACAAAAGTTGATAAGGCTAGAGAAAAGTTATTCATAGGCAATGTTGCAAAAGTATCTAATTTAGAAGCAGCTGCAAATGCAGCCATTGTATTGGACCCGAATCCATTAACCATGCTCTGCATAGCCATGATACCAAGAGACAAGCAAATTTGTTGCACGCCTGTCGGGAGCCCTAATTTTAGTGAAATTATCAAATTCTCTCTGCTGATAGGGGTTTTTAACAAATTAAATCTAAAAATTTCATTGTGGCTATAAAGATAAATAAGAGAGGATACAAAAGATACAAACTGTGCAATAAGTGTAGCCCAAGCAACACCTACCACTCCCATCTTAAAATACACTACAAAAAGAATATCTAAAACAACATTTAGTAAGGTGGACAGAATGAGAAAATAGACCGACGTTTTAGAGTCTCCGAGACCCCTAAGCATGCCGCTTACTGTATTATATCCAAATGAACCAATAAGCCCCAGAAACATAATATTTAGATAGTTAACAGAATCCTTCATAATTTCGCTTGGTACTTTCATAGCTATAAGAATGTCTTTAGAAAAAATGAGACCTATAGAACTCATCAAAATAGTTCCCGCTATTAAGATGATATATCCACTTTGTATACTCTTTTTTACATTCTCCCTGTCTTTTGCTCCATAATACTGTGCTATAAGTATGGATGTCCCCATAGTGACTCCCATCATTAGAGAACTGATTAATAGGATAATCGGAAAGCTTCCCCCTACTGCTGCTAAAGCTTCTTTACCAGCAAACTTTCCTACTACAACACTATCAACTACATTATATAATTGCTGAAACAAACTCCCTACAAACATAGGTATTGTAAATTCTAATATACCTTTCCATTCTTTACCCCTAGTGAGATCCTTCATTTTGCGTCACTCCTAACTCTGCTTTTGTGCCATTTGTTCATTATACTCCTAGCAAACTTGACAATTCAACAAAAGTTTATTGCCATTACATGGCCTTACCAACTCCCCCTAAGAAATGAGCCCACAACCATACTCACCGTTGTGGGCTAAATGTTTTAATATGTATTTAAAGTTTTAATGTGTATTTATAAAAGTTTCTTTAAATTTATCGAGCCATTCTTGCTTTTTAGCAATAACAACTTCTTGATCATCCTGTATTAAATTGATTTCTTCCAGCTTCTTTAAACCGTTTGGTGGTGCGATATCTTTTCTTACAGAACGTCTGTTAAGCTTTTCAATAATAATGGTCTGGGCATCCTTACCTGTGATAAAATCTATAAACTTTTTAGCTTTTTCCATATTTTTAGCTTCTTTGATAATGTACACGCCGTCCGGTTTTGAGATAACTCCCTCCTTCATATAAACAAGTTTCACTGGCGCGCCATCTGCTACATACTTTGCTCCACCTTCTTCAAATGTAAGGCCTACAGTATACTCTCCATGTGCAATACCTTTGTAGACTGCCGAAGAACCATCAAGTAATTTACCGTCAAGATTTTTACATAGGTTTTCTACATACTCCCACCCTTTTTCTGGATCACCATTTCCCATGGCATAAAGCATATTAATAAGATGTTCAAAAGACGAAGAAGATTTAGATGGATCACAGTATGCTATTTTTCCCTTTAATGCCGGATTTAATAAATCTTCATAACCTTCAATCTTGATATCACCGATCAGGTTTTTATTAACCATAATAACACTTGGAATATTTGTAAATCTTGTTAAAGATCCTTCTGTATTTTTCATATTATCAAATACATACTCTTCGTTAGGAGATTGATAATTCTCAAAAAGATCTTTTTTAGGTTCCATAGTGGATAATGAACCACCCCAAAAAACATCTCCAAGCGGATTCCCTTGTTCTGATTCTACTCTTTTTAAAAGTTCTCCTGTTCCTGCTGCTACCACTTCTACTGAAATACCGGTTTGTGTTTCAAATTCACTTATAAGTGGATTAATAAACTCTAGTGGATGCGGACAATATACAACAAGATTTTCTTTACCACCGCATCCTGTAAATGCTGTAGTTAAAAGTATCGCAGCTAAAAAACCTGAAAATATTTTTTTCATATATACCCCCCATTTTTTTAACAAACTTGCTTACCCTTAGCTAGAAAAAGTTATCCTAATCATATATTAAAACTTTTTAACAATTCCCTCAATCCTATAAAGCTATTAAAATATACTAAAAAACGAACTGTATAGTTAATTACTTGTTCTCTAACAAATAAAAATACAGCTTATGGTTTCCAAATAAGCTGTATTTTTATTTGTTATTTATATAGATCAATTTAATTGCAGCGTTTATACCGTCGGCAAAATATGGGTAATAACTTCAGCAATAGCATCCTCATCATTACTTACGGTTAATTGATCTGCAGACTTCTTTGCTCCTTCAGATGCATTTGCAGTAGCAATGCCTATATCCGCAGCAACTAGCATTTCAATATCATTATCATAATCTCCTATTGCAATTACCTTTTTATTTTGCAAATTCTTAAGTTTAATAAGCTTTTTAAGTGCAGCTCCTTTTGATACACCAAATGGCAATACTTCAAGAGAAGTCTCATCTGAAAACACTGTATGAATCATATCCTTTTTTATACTGTCTTTTAAATACTCGTTACACTGAAATAGTGTTTCAGCAGGTCCACGAAAAATAACCTTTAACCATTCTTTATGTATAATATTATTAATTGAAGTAAATTTAAATGTAGGCCTTTCTTTTAATATTGTTAAGCCTAGAATTTGATGTGTATCAATAATATATGTCTCCTCTTTAGTGAAAACGAGCAAAAACAAATTTTCGTGCTTTTCTAAAATCCACTTTATATCCTGAATAACCTTCTCTTTGTCTAAAAACTCACAAGTTAAGAATTCTCTTTTATTAAAATCATATATTCCTCCACCATTAAAAAGAATACAGGACCCCTTGCTATCTAATCCTTCTAAACAAGGTAAGGTATTATGAATATCTCTTCCGGTTGCAACTATGAACTGCCCGCCCTCAGAAATAAACTTATTAATAGCAGCTTTATTCCTTTGGGAAATAGTTGTGTCTGTACTAATCAGCGTTCCGTCTAAATCACTGACTAATAAATAATTTTCAAAGTTTTTCAATCTGTTCACTCCAATCTTTAATAGCGTTCTGCGTTTTAAGTATTGTGCCTCCTAGGATGCTTAGGTTAATAAATAGCCGACAGATTTTATCTGCCGGCTACTCATTAGTTGATTCTTTTATATATTATAAGTTTTCAATAACACAGTTAGCAAATTCTGCTCCAGTTGCTCCGTCACTTCTACCTGTCATTTTGATTGTATCATTTGCGATCTTAAGAGCTTTGAGTACTTCATCTGCCTTTTGTGGATACCCAATATGACGAAGTAAAAGTTCAGCTGCTTTAATCATGCTTGCTGGATTTGCATACATTTGTCTGCCTGTTTCAAGCATTCTTGGAGCGCTGCCATGGATAGCTTCAAACATTGAGTATTTATTTCCGACATTAGCACTGCCTGCTGTACCAACTCCGCCTTGAATTTGTGCAGCTTCGTCAGTAATAATATCTCCATATAAGTTTGGAAGTACAAATACTTCATATTGATTTCTAACTTTTTCATTAATAAGGTTAGCAGAAATAATATCAACAAACCAATCATCTACTTGAATTTCTGGATAATCTTTTGCTACATCATAACAGATTTCAAGAAACTTACCGTCTGTTTTCTTAAGAATATTAGCTTTTGTAATAATAGCAACATGTTTTTTACCATTTGTACGGGCAAATTCAAAAGCTGCTTTGGCTATTCTTCTTGTCCCCTGAGTTGTTATAACTTTAAAGTCAAAAGACATATCTTCATCTATTACAACACCTTTACTACCAAGCACATATTCTCCCTCTGTATTTTCACGGAAGAAAGTCCAATCAATTCCTTCTTCTGGCACAGATACAGGTCTTACATTTGCAAAAAGATCTAATTCACGTCTCATAGCAACATTTGCACTCTCAATATTAGGTCCATCACCTTTACTAGGTGTTGTCGTAGGTCCTTTAAGAATAACATGACAGGCTTTAATTTCTGCTAATACATCTTCTGGAATAGCTTTATTAACAGCAATACGATTTTCTATAGTAAGACCATCTATTTGTCTGAATTCAATTTTTCCGCTTTCAACATCTTCTTTAAGAACAGCACGAAGCACTCTTTCTGCCTCAGCAGTAATAGCTGGACCTATTCCATCTCCACCGCAGCATCCAATAATAATTTTATCAAGCTTAGTATAGTCAACAATCTCTGTATCTTCTTTCATTCTTGCAACACGTTCTAATTGTTCTTGAACTACTTTAATAAAGTGTTCTTGTGCAGCTTGTAACTTATCCATTTAACTAACCTCCTGATATTTTTTCACGTATTTTAATTTCGTTTTTTATTATAACAAATATTCTATGTTCTTGTCCAAAACTTATTTTCATTTCAATACCCCCTCATACGCAAACCGAGGGGGTATTAGTCAACTTAATTAACTTTATGCATTATCTTTTTGCGTCTCTTCCAAAAAATAATCATGGATAAAGTTTTCAAGTTCTTCATCACTCATAACAGTAATACGTCCTTCATCATACTCTTTATCTACCCACTCTTTAATCTTCAAACAAAGAGGGTTGGTTTTTTCCAGATCCTTAAGTTCAGGGAATTTAGGATTTGTATTAATCCAGTGGGCGATACCCGCAAGTCCAGATGTATTACTTATAGATACTCTTACCGGCCTGTTTAAAAACTTATCAGTGTCAAAAACATTATAGATCTCTTCATTTTTCAAAAGCCCATCTGCGTGAATCCCTGCGCGGGTAACATTAAAGTTCTTCCCTACAAAAGGTGTTCTTTCTGGTATTTTTTCTCCAATTACATTTTCAAAGTACTCCGCAAGTTCAGTAATGACAGTAGTATCCATACCATCCAGCGTACCTTTAAGCTGAGCATATTCAAATATCATTGCTTCAAGAGGCGTATTACCAGTTCTCTCACCTATTCCAAATAAAGAACAGTTTACACTGCTGCAGCCATAGAGCCACGCTGTCGTAGAGTTATCTACTGCTCGGTAGAAATCATTGTGCCCATGCCATTCAATCCATTCATGTGGTACACCTCCATATTGATGAAGCGCAAAGATAATGCCCGGTACGCTTCTTGGAATCATCGCTCCTGAATAGCCTACCCCATAACCCATCGTATCACATGCACGTATTTTAATAGCAATACCTGTTTCTTCACTTAACTTCATAAGTTCTCTTACAAATGGAACAATGAAGTTATAAATATCTGCACGAGTTATGTCTTCAAAATGACATCTTGGTATTACCCCTTTTTCAATACATTGTTTAACAATCTTCGTATAGTGCGCAATGGCCTCAGATCTTTTCATGTGAAGCTTATGGAATATATGATAATCTGAACAGCTTACAAGTATACCTGTTTCTTTAATACCCATTTCTTTAACAAGTTCAAAATCTTTCTCAGAAGCTCTGATCCAAGAAGTAATATGAGGAAACTCATAACCAAGTTCCATACACTTATAAACTGCTTGTCTATCCTTCTCACTGTATAAGAAAAATTCGCTTTGTCTAACAATTCCCTTAGGACCGCTTAATTTATTAAGTAACTTAAAGATATGAACAATTTGCTCTGTTGTGTAAGGTGCTCTAGATTGCTGTCCGTCTCTAAAAGTTGTGTCTGTTATAAATATCTCTTCTGGCATTATCATTGGTACACGAACATTATTGAATGCTATCTTCGGTATTTCGTCATATGGATAAAATTCTCTAAACATATTTGCTTCTGTGCGTTCCTCTAATTGATACCTATATTCAGGACTTTCAAGTAAATTTGTTCTTTTATTAATTACAAACATCTCATCACCTCTTGAATTTTATGTATTTAAATCCTTTAATTGTCCGACAATTCATCTATGTATAATTGTATACAATTATACTGGTTATGTCAATAAAAATACTTATAAAATATTAGACTACTAAAAATTTCGTTGGCTTAATAAAATTTTCTTTAACATCTGTAACATTTTTTTTGGTGTTACATACTATATAATTGAAGATATTAACAGTAAAGACAATAGCTTCCTAACACATCTCTCTAAATACTTTTATATACGTAAGAAAAATAATACAAGCGATAGAAAAAAATATTTTTTTTCCCTTTCTTGGTAATTTAAGTCATTTTTTCATACCTTAGTTAATACAATAAACTATAGATATATAAGGAGGTCTAATATGTCCGGTTTTAACGGATGCTATGGCAGCAACATCTTTTCTGGGTATGATTGCGGGCCATCTAGCGATAACAGTTATAAAGGATCTTGGTTACTTCCTGCACTACTCATATTTGCAGCTGTATTATTTTCTGGCAGCATTAGTTGGCTACTGATTTTACTTGGTATTTTTTTATTCTTTGGCAAAGAATTATTAGAATTTATTTTTTAATTTAGGAGGTAAATATAATGGATGATAATAGAATAGGAATGATGGGCGGCAGCAATCTTTGGATATGGATACTTTTAGCTTTCCTTCTTTTCAGCAACTATAACAGAGGCGGCACTGGACTATTTGGTGGCGGTGGCCTTGAGTGTGCATTCCCTAATTTATTTGGATGCAACGGCAGTACTTGGATGTGGATTATCATAGCAATCCTTGCATACATGTTCTTAGTTAATGATTCTGGATGTGGAATATTCCGTAACGAAATCCAATAATACGATACATTTATTCCAGCAATAAATGTATTGCTGGATGATTTTTAATGAAAAAGGAGATGCCCTAATTGGCATCTCCTTTTTCAATTGCTGTTATGAGCTTAAAAAGAATTAATTTGTAAGTAAGTTTTTTTAAACTCTCTTTATCTTTATTTTCATCTCGATATAAGCTAGATAATACTTCATAATCCTTAAACCCTCTCTCTATGATATCATTGTACATCATAATATCGATGATAAACTCTAATATCTTCTTCTCCTCTGTCATAAACGGTATAAGTGCCCTTATAAGCTGTGCTTCGTTAGATAAATGAGTACTGCATTCTTGCCTGTACTCATTTATTTTACTTCTTAGCTCAGATATGTATGTTTTATCCATGTATCCCCATATAAGACCTGCTATTTGATTAAGATCTCTTTCTAAGTCAAGAGCCAATAATTCTTTCTCCATATTGTATCACTCTTTCGCATATTAATTTTCACTAATATTTTATTCTCCACTTCCTATAAAAATAACTTAATTAGTTCTAATATATTTATGCCCTGTCATACATTATAGAAGATACTATTAAAAGGAGGGTTTTTATGAGCTCATTTGATTCTGCTGTTAATAATGACTTTCTAATGATATCCAAATCCCTTGTCCCTTATTTAGATGCAGATAAACAAAAAGCCGTAGCCATCTTTATTAAAGCGTTCGAACTAATGTCTACAATAGACTTATTTTCTAAAGAAGAATTCGTTAGGTCTATTACAAAACCCCGTGACCCTGGCTGGGAGAAAAGCTTCCTAAGTGATATAAGAGAAATTATTTCTGATGATAGGGGGTTTTTTATAGATGCTGTTTTAAAACTCTCTGAAGTCAGAGAGTTACTAGCAGTAAAAAATAATGAGCAAAGTACTTCCGCCTACACTGCTTCCTATCCCGCAGAGTCTGCTATACCTACTCAAAATACTGCACCTCCAAATTCACAGGCTAACAATATGTCTAATAATTCAGCCCAGATACTTGATAAGCTGTCTGGTGTTCTTGATCCTAATCAAATGCAAATACTTAAGATGCTTTCAGCGTTTATTAAATAAAACTCAATATAATGTAGGAGGTCTAAACTATGGACTTAATCAAACATCCTGCTTTCGAAGGAGTAGACAAAGACTTTCTGTCCACTTTGCAAAATACAATTAATTCTATGTCTTATAAAAGTGACATAGAAATAATAGGTACTTTGATGGCTATCTCCAATGAAGCAAAGAAAAAGAATGTTAACTTCACTCCTGATATGCAAGTAGCACTTCTAGATTATCTAAAAATGCATATTCCAGCCAATAAGCGTGCTCAGTTTGAAGCCTTTGTATCAATGCTGACTGCCAAAATGAGCTAAATATATTCTTTTGATAAATGCACATAAGCTTTTGCGGACTCTTTAATGTTCTCCTTTTGGGTTTCATCAAGTGGTTTTATAACCTTTGCTGGAACCCCTAATACTAACATGCCATCCGGTATAATCATGTTAGCAGTAACCAGACTCCCTGCTCCTATTATACATTCTTTACCTATTTGCGCCCCATCCAAAATAGTACTTCCCATCCCTATCAAAGTATAATCTCCTATCTTTGCCCCATGGATAACTGCACTATGTCCTATCGTAACGCCTTGTCCTATATAGGTTGCATTTTCTTTTGCTGTGTGAATAACGGCATTATCTTGTATGTTAGTGCAGTCTCCTATTGTAATGCTATTGTCATCGCCTCTTATAACAGCGTTAAACCATATGCTGGATTCTTTGCCTATTTTTACTTCTCCTATTATATGTGCCCCTTCTGCTATAAAGCATCTCTCCCCTATTTTAGGAACATGGTTTTTATATTTGTGCAGCATAAATAATCTCCTCTTCTTTTTAAAATCTATTTATCTTTAATGAATAACATGAGTCTATCTGGGTTGTACACGCAGCATCCTTTCAACTAACTCTTCATAATCTCCTTCATACTCAAAAGTTTCGTGTATAACAAGTGTAGAGATACCATGCACAATACTCCACATGCTTAGAATAATACAATTAATTTCTGTTTTATCTTTTATAAAGTGCTCAAGGTAAGCTGTGGCCCCACTGCAGAATACTTCAAAAGGATTTCCAGGCTTATAGATAAAATCATTTGCTTTGAGTTTAACATTTACTTTACATTCACTAAAAAATATAAATCTAAAATACTCCTTATTATCGAGCATAAACTTTACGTAAGCTTTACCTACATCTGCCATGCCCGTCTGTTCATTCTTAGCTGTTTCTACAGCCTTCATTAAACATTCGCTAAAGCTTTTCAAAACCCTATTAGATATAGCCTCCATAAGCTCTTCCTTGTTTTTAAAATGTTTATAGGGTGCTGTATGACTCACTCCACACATAGCCGCTACCTTTCTGAGTGAAAATCCCTTTATCCCTTCATTATTGATAAGAATAAGACCTTTTTGAATCATTTCTTCTTTCAATGTACCATGATGATAATTTTCTTTTTGCACGCTGTTCGCCCTCTTTTGACTATTTTAAAATATATTTAAACATTAAAATAATTATACCCAACTATGTTGACATTGTAAACATTAGCAGATATAATTATTTTAATGTTTACACTGTTAACTTCTAAGGGGGATTTTATATGTATGTTACTGTTCTATATGATCAGTCTAGTCAAAATACGCTTGCTAGTATTGTTAATGAGGCAATTCAAAGGGAGTTATCTGATATTCAAACAATTAAATGGTACGCTGTAAATAAGGATGCTATTATGCCTTGTATAGGGTGTTTTAATTGCTGGATTAAAACACCTGGCAAATGTATGATGAAAGATGTTACAACAGCTATTAATGAAGATATTATTAGAATCAATATAGTTATCTATGTTACCCCTATAATCTATGGTTCTTATAGCACAGCCATTAAAAGAACCTTAGACCACATTGTTCCTATTCTTCTGCCCTTTTTTAAGAAATCAAAGGGAGAAGTGCATCATGAGCAGCGTTACTCCAAACGTCCCAATTTTATGATGCTAGCCTATAATGAAACGATTACTTCAGAAGAAAGAGAGACCTTTATAGCTCTTACACAAGCAAATTCTGTTAATTTAGATATTCCTAATCCTAAGGTATACTTTTGTTCAGCCAAGAAAGATATCTTACAAACTATAGGCGAGATTAAAAGCAGCCTTTTAAAATACACCCAAGGAGGAAAAGCTTAATGAAAAAGATATGTTTTATAAATGGCAGTCCTAAAACTGGGGAAAGTTGTTCTTTATATATGATTGACTTTATTACAAAGAGATTAGAAGATCATTTTAAGAATTATTTAATAGTAAATGCACTTAGCTTCTTAAAGCATTCAAATAAGGAAAGTGTGTTTGCTGAGATATTATCTTGTGATGCAATTGTTGTTGTCTTTCCGCTCTATGTAGATAGTATGCCTTCGCATTTACTGGAAATGCTTGAGAACCTGGATATATATTATAGAAATCATCGTATAAACCCTTTCAATCCTCCTTGCCTTTATGGACTTGCTAACTGCGGATTTATTGAAGGACACCAAAATGTCAATGCACTTAAAATATTGCGTAACTATTCAAGTTCCGCAGGATTTAAATGGTGCGGCGGCCTAGGCCTTGGAGGCGGTGAAATGATCAGAAGCACAAAAGATCAAATACCTTTGCAGTCTAAGATTGCACTTCCAATTTATCAAGCTTTATGCACCCTTATAGAAAGCATAAAAAACTTAAACGCCATCGAAGCAGACACTGCTACACTCTTTGCAAATTATAACTTTCCCAAATGGCTCTTTATGTTTATGGCTAATAGATTTTGGATAACTTCGGCTAAATCAAATGGCATTGCAAAAAAAATGATGTACGTTAAACCTCATATCCATTAAAATAAGTCTATAGATCTATAAATGATTATTATCTATTAACTTTGGAGGCGTAAAATGACACGACAAAAATTTAGAAATTTCTTACTATTAATCTCATTTTTGTTATTTCCAGTTATTCAATTTTACTTTTCACCTTATATTATTATCGCAGGTGCACTTGAAGGTGTAATCACTGGAAGCTTTATAGTCTTTTCATTAATGTTTATCGGCGGAATATTTGTCGGCAGGATATTTTGTGGATGGGTTGCTCCCTGCGGCTGTTTGCAGGAATTGTGCTGCAGTGTGAACGACGAACCGGCAAAAGGCGGAAAACTTAACCTCACTAAATATTTAATCTGGTTCCCTTGGCTAGCTATCATTGTTGGAGCTGCAGTGCAATATGGCGGATATAAATCAATTAATCCCTTCTTTTACATAGAAAATGGCATATCTATTGGTCATCCTTTTACCTATATTATTTATTATGGTGTGATTATACTTATTGTCATCATGTCTTTAGTTTTTGGTAAACGGGCAACCTGCCATTACATATGTTGGATGTCTCCTTTTATGATCATGGGTATTAAACTTAGAAAACTTCTTCACCTTCCTGGTCTGCATATATCTCCCGTTGCTGATAAGTGCACACAATGCGGACTATGTACAAAAGCATGTCCAATGAGCCTTAATGTAAAAGAAATGGTACACACTCATGTATTTGATCATGAAGAATGTATTTTATGCGGCAGATGCATTGACGTGTGTAAGAATAAGGCCCTTAAGTTTAAGTTTGGAAACTTTAAAAAATAGACCGGCACTCAAGTGCCGGTCTATTTCACAAGTGCGTGTGTTTTTTCACGCTTTCTTGTTTATTTAGCTACAATATTAACAATGCGCCCTTTAACATAAATTTCTTTTACGATTTGTTTGCCTTCAAGTCTCGCTGCCGCTGCACTTTTTGCTTTTGCAAGCACACTTGACTCATCCTCGTCTACAGCCACCGTGATTTTACCAACCATTTTGCCGCTTATTTGGATAGCAATTTCAATTTCATCTTCCTGCATTTTTTCTTTATCATATACTGGCCATTCATTTGCAAATACACTGCCTGACTCCCCTACAGCTTCCCAAAGTTCTTCACTAATATGAGGGGTAAAAGGGGCTAAAAGAATAATAAGTGTTTTAATTGTATCTTTATCAATACCGCCCTCTTTCTTTTGAAGGTCAATAAGCTTATTAGTGTACTCCATAAACCCGCTGACTACAGTATTAAGATTGAAACTTTCCATACGGAATGTAATATCATAAATCATTTTATGACGAAGTCTTTCCATTTCTTTTGTTACTGCCAATTCCTTGTTCTCATCTACAAGTTTCCATACTTTATTTAAGAAGCGATATACGCCTTCAATCCCTCTGTCATCCCATTCTGAATCAAGTTCTGGAGGGCCTATAAAAAGTTCATACATACGAAGAGAATCACAGCCATATTTTTCTACAAGTTCGTCTGGAGACACTACGTTTCCTTTTGACTTACTCATCTTGGCACCATTTTTAGTTACCATCCCTTGATTAAAGAGGCGGGTAAAAGGTTCCTGAAAATCTACTGTTCCAATATCACATAAGAATTTGGTATAGAACCTAGCGTATAAAAGATGCAATACCGCATGTTCAATACCGCCTACGTACATATCTACTGGAAGCCACTTTTTCATATCCTCTTTACTGATAAGTTCTTTATCATTACGGGGATTTGGATATCTTAAGAAATACCAAGATGACCCAGCCCATTGAGGCATTGTATTCGTTTCTCTTTTTGCTGGTCCCCCGCATTTTGGACATGTCGTATTAACCCATTCATCAATTGCTGCAAGCGGTGATTCACCAGTACCTGTTGGCTCATAACTTTCTACTTCCGGAAGTCTGATAGGCAGATCCTCTTCTTTTACACCAACTACGCCGCAGTGTTCACAATGAACAACCGGAATAGGCTCTCCCCAATATCTTTGACGTGAAAATACCCAGTCACGAAGCTTATAGTTAACTGTCTTTGTACCAATACCTTGCTTTTCAAGATACTCCGGAATAGCTGCCTTTGCTTCTCCTGATTTCATGCCATTAAACTCACCAGAATTAACCATAATACCTTCTTCTGTATAAGCCTCTTTCAGTTCCTCTAACTCGCCTGTTTTTGAGATGACTTGTACAATTGGCAAATCAAACTGAGTTGCAAATGCAAAGTCCCTGTCGTCATGAGCAGGTACACACATAATAGCCCCTGTTCCATAATCAGCAAGAACATAATCTGAAATCCAAACAGGTAATTTTTCACCATTAAGTGGATTGATAGCATATCTGCCTAGGAATACACCTGTTTTATCTTTATCTGCCATACGATCAACCGATGATTTTGTAGATGCATCAAATACATATTTTTCTGCTTCTGCTTTTCTTTCATCTGTAACTAGCGCACTTACAAGTTCATGTTCTGGCGCAAGCACCATAAAAGTTGCTCCATAAAGCGTATCTGGCCTTGTTGTAAAGACTTTCACTTTCTTATCTGTACCTTCTATTTGAAAGTCTATTTCAGCACCGTAGCTTTTACCAATCCAGTCAGCCTGCATTTTTTTAACTTTTTCTGGCCATTCAAGTCCTTCAAGATCATTCAAAAGTCTTTCTGCATAAGCTGTTATCTTAAGCATCCACTGTCTTAAGTTTTTCTTTGTTACTGTACTGCCGCATCTGTCACATGCACCATCTTTTACCTCTTCATTTGCAAGGCCAGTTTTACAAGATGGACACCAGTTAATAGGCATTTCTTTCTCATATGCCAGACCATTTTCAAACATTTTAAGAAAAATCCACTGTGTCCATTTATAGTAATTAGGATCTGTTGTATTCACTTCCTTATCCCAATCATATATGGCACTAATATCATGTAATTGACGTTTGAAATTGGCTACGTTCTCTGCTGTAGCAATGCTAGGATGAACTTTCTTTTGAATTGCATAGTTTTCTGCTGGAAGGCCAAAGGCATCCCACCCCATTGGGTGAAGTACATGGTAGCCATGCAGAATTTGGTAACGGCTCCACACATCTGATAGTACATAACCCCTCCAGTGACCTACATGAAGCCCATTTCCTGATGGATAGGGAAACATATCAAGGCAGTAATAGGGTTTTTTATCTGGAGTCTCTTCATTAATTGGGTTTTTCTCCCAGTTAGCTCTCCACTTTTGTTCAACTTGTTTGTGATCATATTTCACAAGATATTCCTCCTTTGAATAAATGCATCAATAATAATAAAAACCTTTCGCCTCCTAATAAATATTAAGAGACGAAAGGTTAATTCCGCGTTACCACTCTAATTCGCAAGCAATAAGTTATTAACTAAACTTGCGCACTTCACTCTTCTATAACGGGAAGATCCGCCATTACCTACTACTTAAGTTCAGTATGGAACTTAGCGACGAGTTCATATCATTTGTTTTACTGCTTTGCACCATCTGGCAGCTCTCTGAAAAAACGCCTTATACTACTACTTCGCATCATTGTTTTTAAACTATTTTATTTTCATAGCAAATTTTATCATATAAATACTATAAAATCAACGGTTAATTAAGATTGTATGTTATTTCTCCTCTTTTGGCTTTTCCTCTCTGATCTTCTTACTTTTTCCATGCTTTTTATAAATAATAAGGATAAGAATAGCAATAGGCACTATAATGATTAAAAATGGCGTTATACCCACTAACACTAAGAATAACCCTTCTAGGAAGGTTATAAGCCCTTCCACAGATCCTTTAAATGTACTTGCTATTTTGTCTCCAAAAGTGATAACCGGTTTCATTTCTTCAATTTTATAAACTTCTTCAATTTGAATAGTGATTGTACTCATATCCACTAACTGATCATATTGCTTGAGCTGACCACTTAGTTTTTCAATCTCATAGGTCACATTTCCTAGTTCTTGTTCTATAGCAAACAGGTCTTTTAAAGACCCTGATTGTTCTAAAAGCACCAACAGCCTCTCGTGCCTTGTTTTAAGAGACTTCAGGCGTATTTCTGTATCAACATAAGCACTTGTTATATCATCGCTGTTTGATGTTGTATAGACCACGTTGCCAAATTTACTTGACTCGTTTATAAAACTGTCAAAATGTTTTTGCGGAATGCGTATGACAATAGATGCTCTTCTTGTACTGCTATTCACATCATAAATACTATTTCCTTGTACATTCGAACTTTCTACATATCCTTTTAAACTCTGAACCTTTGCAACCACATCTTCAACGCACTTTTTAAAATCTTTTGTCTGAAGCTGAAGTTCACCGGTTTTAATAATTTTTCTGCTATACCCTACTTCTGTATTAATATTAGGCGTCTCAGTATTTCTCGTTTCTTCTTCTGGTATACTGCCACTCTCTTGAGGCATTTCTGCAGCCTCCGTAGCAACGTCATTCATCATCTTCTCATCTGATTTAGCCTTTTCTGCAGCAGTGGATGACTCCTGCCTTGTAGAATAATCACCTTTTTTTGCACCACACCCATACAGGCCTAACAATAAAATAACAAGTAATATCCCTCTTAATAAGTTTATTAAGTATTTATTTTTCATATTTTCTCCCCTTACAAGTACCTATTTTCATTATTATTTTAGTAAGATGGTTGCTTTTAACTATTTGTTCCAATTTTTTTAAACTTATTATAAAAAGTTAACAGCACTCTTCTTTACACAGATGCATAATAATATTTTCAACCATATCTATCTTATCTTTCTCAAATCTAAATTGTATTTCCTTAATCTTGGATTTACCAAATAAAAGTTTATCTTCTATGTTAATTCTTAATATAACTATTTCTTCTACTTCTACAGGATGACTATATTTATAAGAACGAATACGATTTAAATCATATATTCCCTGCGGTGAGATAATCGCATTTTCACATAATTCAGATTCTCTAAATCCTCTATAAAAACAGTAGATCATAAGTAAAGCTATTAAGATACCAATAGATATGGTAAATATAGTCGTATTTTTTCTCTCCCATATCTGCTCTCCAATAAATAGTATAAATGGTGTACATATTTCCCCCAAAATAAGATAGCCATTTATTTCTTTCTTAAACGTCAGAATCAGCTTTCCCTTATTAGCCCTAGCTTTTATGTCTTTAATAATTTGATACATATAATACCCAAAAACAACTGCCATTACCATAAATATGATTACCCTATGCATCCAATCCATATTATACCCCCCTATTTTAACTATAAAATATCTCTCTTATTTATTAATAAGTAACGCTTTCTGGTATTTTCCCACCATATGACTTGCCCACATCCGTGGAATTTTTACTAATAATTTATTTCTAAGTCCTGGTATAATAACCTTTTTATCTTTCATAAGTTCTTTATAAGCAATCTCAGCTACTTTCTTTGCTTCCATTGCTATACTTGAATCTTGTTTTCCCGCTCTTCTTGCAAAATCTGTTTTAGTAGCTCCTGGACAAAGAGCTGAAACAACAATGCCATAGGGCTTAAGTTCTATACTAAGAGCCTCCGAAAAAGAAAGAACATAAGCTTTTGTTGCATAGTAAACAGCTGTATAAGGACCCCCATGATATGACCCAGTTGAAGCAACATTAAGGATTTTTCCTCTTTTATTTTTTACCATTTCATTTGCAAAAAGTTTAGTAAGCTCTGTTAAAGTTATCATATTGAGCTGCATCATATGAATGTCCTGTTCAAAATCTTTTTCATGAAATAATCCAGTGTACCCTGCTCCTGCATTATTAATAAGTATATCCACTTCCAGCTTTAATCTTTTAACCTCCCTAAATAGCCTATCACCTGCCCCTATCTGAGATAAATCTTCCTGAATAATGTAAACTTTTGCATTTCTCCTTTTTTGCAGCTCCTCTTTTATTTGATTAAGTTTATTATCATTTCTTGCTACCAGTACTAAGTGATACCCTTCATTTGCAAATATCTTAGCAAGTTCATATCCAATACCACTTGTTGCCCCAGTGATTAATACCGTTTGCTCTGTAGTCATTCATTTTCTCCTTTATCCCTAAAACTCATTTGCCGTGCTTTATAAATTTCCTCTGCTTTTACTAGTATGGTATAAGTATCTCTATTCATGCCGTATGATCTGCTATGTATTTTAGTCCTATGCTGAATCCCCTTTTCTAGCAGCCTGGCTTTTAATTTTAAATAATAGTCTATATCCTGAGTAAATAACACCTCTTCCCATTTGGGTCTTAAACACTTAAAAAAGTTTTTAATCATACTTAGGTTATCTCCTCATCTTGACTGACATCATTAATAATCTAATTATAAGTGTTTTCTGAAAATTCCTCAAATAGTATTTATCTTTTTCTATTGATTTATCTTGTTTTATATGTTATAGTTGTTGTATAACAATTATTATATATATAACATGCGCTATATATAGTGATTAAATTAATAATCTATATAAGGAGGTTTTACATGCTTATAGAACTAGACTTTAATAGCCAAAAACCTATTTATGAACAACTTTATGAGCAAATTATTTTATCTATTGCAAAAGGGACATTAAAAGAGGGTGAATCACTGCCGGCAGTCAGGACTTTAGCTGAGGAAATAGGCATTAACTTACATACTGTTAATAAGACCTATAATCTTTTAAAAGACGAAGGCTACCTCAGTATCGACAGAAGAAAAGGTGCAATTGTAAATAGTTTGCCTATTACTTTAAAAACAGAGTATGAAAAAGAGCTTTTTGCACATTTAGAATTACTTGTTGCTAAAGCTTATTTACTGGGACTTAAGCAAGATTATTTTACCAATATCTGCCGCCAATATTTTGAACACTTTAAGGAGGATTTAAAATGAATGAATTACTGATCATTAATAGTGTACTCCTATTTATATTTGTTTCCTTTTATTTAAGCTTTACATTTTCTCAGGAACTTTCGAGACGTGATACATTTTATGGTATTTATCTAGAGGAGCAATTTAAATGTAACCCTGTTCTTAAAAATATCTCAAAGCGTTTCAAATTCGAAAGTACGCTTATATTTTTAATAACATCTCTCATCACTATAGTCTATATAAATATACAGAAGGCCGCTCATAATCCACTTGTTATAATCCTTCCAATGATTATTCAGCTAATCTCTTATTTTTCTGTTTATATCAAAGCTTTCAAGAAGGTGAAGGCATTCAAAAGCGTGCACCAAGCAGCCTCAAAACCACATTCAAAAACAGTTATAGATACAGAGTTTATTAATGAAAAAAATAGCCTTAAAAAACTCTTTATGTATCTTTATATCACACCGCTCCTAGTTACAGTTGGTTTAATGCTCTATACATTTTATAACTACTCATCACTGCCTAATAAAATACCCACCCACTGGAATTACTTAGGCCAGGCAGATACTTGGTCAGTAAAATCTTATGGCAGTGTCTTCTTTCCAAGTATTATGCAGCTCTGTATTCTTATTTTATTAGCTGTTGTAACGATTGGGACCTTTACATCAAGAATAAAACTAAATACTAACACTCTGGAAAAAAGCAAGTCAAATGCTTTAAAATATCTAAGAGGTATTGCATTAAGCATTTATCTCATCGCATTATCTCTTGTTGTAACTTTTTGTTCTATTACGCTCGCAGTGCTGCACGGAACAAATGTAAGTTCTTTATATACTTTTACCAGTCTCTTAGGACCAATTATTGGTGTTGTTCTTATGCTTTATACTTTTATAAAGTATGGTGACGGATCTGCTTCCAAGAATAAATCTAGTAATACCTATTCTCCAGAAGATGATGATAAGTATTGGTTATGGGGATTTATATATAAAAACCCAAATGATCCCGCAGTAATGGTTCAAAAAAGATATGGACTCGGCTGGACTCTAAATATTGGCAATAAGTCAGGTAAAGTTATTTTAATTATTTTATTGTTGTTTATACTAGGAAGTTTAGTGATGCCACTATTCTTTAACTATCCTTAAAATATAGCGCATAAAGCAAGAATCTTTTAATGCTTTATGCGCTGTTTTTTTTAATTTAATCATTACTCATTAGTTCTTCATAACTAAATAATCCATTTTGTAAGGCTTTTCTTCTTAAAGTAACGTAAAGTTCTGCCTTTGTTGCATTATCATAAGGTGTTACAAAGATTACACCTATTCCACATGCTAAAGCCCCTAATAAGTACCATCCAATAAACGATAAATCTAGTACCCACATATTAAGCTTTTCGCCCATGGTCATTTTGTTACTTAAATCTATAGCTTTTTTATAATCTATTTGAGGATTATCCGCTAGTATATACGGTACCATACTATAAGCATATGATTTAATAATTCCAGGTACAATAAGTAGTAAGGTCCATAAGAAAACTAAAACGGCTCTATAAAACATTGTCTTCACAATATTTAAGTACCTTCCGCTTTTAAATGCATACCCCAAACTGCCAATTCCCGCATCCTGAGCCGTTAAACTTATAAAAAACCTTCTTGCTCCCACTGTCAGCGGATAACCTAAAAATACACTAAAAGCAATAGAGGTTACAATAACAATAAGTATGACTGCAATGCCAATTGAAATAAGTGTCGTTAATAATTTGGGATCTAGAACACCCCGCCAATCTCCTTTTGCAAAGTCCGCCTCATTAATATTCCACCTAAAAACATTACTGCCTTTTCCTGATACCATCGACAATATAAAACTTACTACAAGTGCTTTCCAATAAGCTCTTTTAAGTACTGCTTTCGCCTTAGTTTTTAGTTCCAGTCTTGTCCACATCTCTCTTCCTCCTTAAAACTTTTATATAGTTTAGCATATTCTTAATTTTTAATCTATATGCTAAATCTATATAAAAGGATATATGCTGTCGTGTATAGCATATATCCTTTATTTATTATGCCATTTCTTTTCTGGAGCTTATAACTTTTTGCTGTACTTCTACTGGAGCCTCCTCGTAACGCTCAAATCTATAATCAATTTCTCCTCGGCCTTGTGTCATAGAACGCACATCTGTTGCATAGGTATAGAGCTCTGCCATTGGTACTTCTGCAACAATAACTTGATTTCTACCTTTCAGCTCCATCCCGATCATACGTCCTCTGCGTTTCTTCATATCTCCCATAATATCTCCCGTATAGTCTTCAGGAGTGGTTATTTCAACATGTGCTATAGGTTCAAGGATAGTAGGCTGTGCCTTAACTAGACCTTCTTTAAAAGCAATGGTCGTAGCCATCTTAAATGCCATTTCTGATGAGTCAACTGGATGATAGGATCCATCTAAAAGTACAGCCTTTAACCCTACCACTGGATAGCCTGCGAGAACCCCCCTTGAAATACATTCTTCAAGCCCTTTTTCAACTGCTGGGAAGTATTGTCTTGGCACCGCACCCCCAAATATTTTTTCTTCGAATACGTAAGGCATCTCTAAATCACCTGATGGTTCAAATTCCATCACAACATCTCCATACTGTCCATGTCCTCCAGATTGCTTTTTATGCTTGCCTCTAATATTTATTCTGCCTTTTATTGTTTCTCGATATCTTGTTGTAGGTTTTTCTAAATAAACATCTACCTTAAACTTAGTTTTAAGCATACTTACTATAATATCAAGCTGCTGCTCACCTATACCATAAATAACTGTTTCGTGAGTTTCCTTATCATATTCTATATGGAAAGTATGATCTTCTGCCATAAGCTTACCAAGGGCGCTGGACATTTTTTCCTCATCCCCTTTACCTAGTGGGAAAATGGCTCTTTTAACATATGGTTTTGGATAGCTTATTTCTTCATACATAATAGGAAATGTCTTGTCTGATAATGTATCACATGTTTTTGGTGATTTTAGCTTGGCAACTGCTCCTATATCTCCTGCACATAACTTACTTACCTCTTTTTGTTCTTTCCCTGAAATAACACAAAGGTGAGAAAGCTTTTCTGTTTCTCCAGTTCTCATATCAATAAGCATATCATCTGCATTAATTGTCCCTGTCTTAACCTTAAATAAAGAAAATTTACCTATAAATGGATCTACAATAGTTTTAAATATATAAAGTGATGGTTTTTGATTACCTGAGCAAGTTATTTCCACTGTTTCATTTGTAACTGTATTTATTGCCCTGTCCTTATTTCCTTCATCAGGTGATGGGAATAAGGATACCATGGTATCCATAAGAACCGATATGCCCGTGCTATTTACTGCGCTGCCGCAAAGTACTGGCACTATCTGTTTTTGAACCACTCCCTTTTTAAAAGCTTCTTGAATTTCTTCTAGTGTAATTTCCTCTTCAGCAAAATATTTTTCCATCAGTACTTCATCGGTTTCAGCAACAGCTTCTAGGATCATCGTTCTGATAGGAGCGATTTTATCTTGGAGAGAATCCGGCAGAGGACAAGTAACAACTTTAGCCCCATCAAATCTTCTTCCCATCATTTTAAGCACATGCACATATCCGACAAACTTACCCGCTTCATACCAAGGCACTTGAACAGGCGCTATACTCATGCCAAACTTTTCTTTGCACTCAGTTAGTATCTTTTCGATATCTACATTTTCTGCATCCATTTCTGTAATAAATATCATTTTAGGAATATCGGCCTTGTCAGCATATTCCCAAGCCTTTTCTGTCCCTACCTCAACCCCTGCTGTTGCACGCACTACAATAAGCGCACTGTCAGCAACACTCATTGCTTCTTTTACCCCTCCTGCAAAGTCAAAGTATCCTGGAGTATCTAATATATTAAGTTTGAAATCTTTCCATTCTACTGGAACGACTGATGTTCTAATAGAAATCTTTCTCTTAATTTCCTCAGGATCAAAATCACTTACAGTATTGCCTGCATTAACTTTTCCAAGTCTACTGGTTATCCCTGCTGTATAGAGCATTGCTTCTGTTAAAGTAGTCTTTCCTGCACCACCATGTCCTAGCAGTGCAATATTCCGAATGAATTTTGTTTCATATACTTTCATATAACTACCTCCTTCAGATGATATTATTACTTTAATCTCTTATATTAATATTTCTATATTATCAATAATAATTCCTTTTTTTATAAACAATTTTTATATATTTATTATATAAAAATTAATTAATTTATTTGAATATTTAAAACAAAAGTCGAAAAATATATAATATTTACTATATTATGCTTGACTCTTATTTATTCCTTTTTATCTTATAATAATCTTAACAGTAACAGTCAGATACGATTATCCTTTAATCTTGCCCCCAATAAAAAAATCACTGCTTTATCTTATTAAGCAGTGATTTTTTTCTATTTATCTTAGTAGAGTGGGTATTTATTTAATAACTGAGCAACTCTTTTTGCACACTCTTCTTTGTTTGCTTCAAAGTCTTTTAATGTAAGGTAGATAATATCGGCCACTTCATCCATATCTGCCTCATTCATCCCTCTTGTTGTAACTGCCGGCGTTCCAAGTCGTATCCCGCTTGTAATAAAAGGTGATGCAGGATCAAATGGTATCGTATTCTTATTACATGTAATGCCTATTTCATCAAGCATGTTTTCAGCTTGTTTTCCTGTAACATTCATGTTTCTTACATCTACACTCATAAGATGATTATCTGTCCCGCCTGATACAATGCGAAGACCTCTTTTCATAAGCCCCTCCGCAAGCGCAGCTGCATTGATTAAGATTTGTTTTTGATAATCCTTAAAGTCATCCTGAAGTGCTTCTTTAAAACTTACTGCTTTTGCAGCAATCACATGCATAAGCGGGCCACCCTGAATGCCTGGAAAAATAGCTTTATCAACAGCTTGTGCAAACTCTGCTGAACAAAGAATCATCCCTCCTCGTGGTCCTCTTAATGTTTTATGAGTTGTAGTCGTTACAAAATGAGCATAAGGAACTGGATTTTGATGAAGACCTGCTGCTACAAGTCCTGCGATATGTGCCATATCCACTAAAAGAAACGCACCAATTTCATCGGCAATTTCCCTGAATTTAGCAAAATCAATCTCTCTTGCATAGGCACTTGCACCCGCTATAATCATTTTAGGCCTATGTTCTAGAGCGAGTTCCCTAATATTATCATAGTCAATACGTTCTGTTTCTGCATTAACTTCATAAGAAATAATATTATAGTGCTTACCTGATATATTAACAGGACTGCCATGGGTTAAATGCCCTCCATGGCTAAGGTTCATACCCATTACGGTATCTCCTGGTTTAAGTACTGCAAAAAATACCGCCTGATTAGCTTGTGACCCTGAATTCGGCTGCACATTAGCATGCTCTGCACCAAAAAGCTTTTTAGCTCTTTCTCTTGCTAAATCTTCTACTTTATCTACAACTTCACAGCCGCCATAATAACGTTTACCAGGGTAGCCTTCTGCATATTTATTCGTAAGCGGACTTCCCATAGCTGCCATTACTGCTTTCGACACGAAGTTTTCTGAAGCTATAAGTTCAATCTTATTCGTTTGTCTGCTCGTTTCCTCAACAATTAAATCTGCCATTTCACGGTCTACACCGTACACTTCTTCTAAAGAATACATAGTTTACACCATCCTTATGTTTTTAAGTCTATACATGCCACTAATTTATGAATAATAATCTATTGTTATTATAAACAATAAACTTTTAATTACTATTATAATAATCTATTTACCATAGAAAGTACATGTTTTTTCGAACATTTTTATTATGTTTAATTAAAAGGTTCGCTATTTACCCAAGTAAGCACTGTAGCCTCTTCTTAAAGCCTCTTTATTCATCTCTATTGTGTGTTTTGGTACAGTCTTCTCGACAATTGATTCCCATTCTTCTATGGTATCACCTATATATGCTGCATAAGCGCCAATCATAATCATATTAACAACTTTGACATTACCTATTTCTTTAGCAATTGACAAGGCATCTATAAAACAAGTATGCTCACATGAAGCCTTTAAATCATCTAATATATCTTCTGGATACTTAGCCATTCCCATTACAACTGGCATAGGATCTATTTGCTGCGTATTAGAAATAACAACCCCATCTTTTTTAAGAAATGGCATATATCTCAATGCTTCTAACTTCTCAAAAGCAAAGATAATATCTGCTTCTCCAAGTTCTACAAGCGGCGAGTACACTTTTTCGCCATATTTAACCTGCATCACAACACTGCCTCCGCGCTGCGCCATGCCATGTACTTCTGACATTTTGACATCATAACCCTTTGACATAGCATAATTCCCTATGATACGTCCTGTAAGAAGTGTCCCTTGTCCGCCGACCCCTACTATAAGTATCTTTTTTGTCATCTTATTTGCCCCCCTTGTTAATAGCACCCTTTTTACAAACTGATTCGCACAAACCACATCCTGCACACAAGGCTTCATTAATCCTTGCAGCCTTTTCACCTTTTTGAATAGCAGGGCAGCCAAGATTTAAACATAGGCCACAGTTTGTACAATCATCTTCACATACATTGTAAGTTTCCCACTTTTCTTTTATAAGGAGCTTACAAGGAGCTTTCGTAATAATAACAGAAGGTTCATCTTTTGCCGTTTCTTCTCTTAGCGCTTTTTCTACTGCTTTCATATCATAAGCATCAATAACAACTACATTAGGAACTCCAATCGCCCTGCATAGTGCTGGAATATCTATAGCATAAGCATCCTCACCCTTTAGAGTCTTACCTGTTGCTGGGTGGTGCTGATGACCAGTCATCCCTGTTGTAGAGTTATCAGCAATAATAATAGTTGCAGCCCCTCTATTATAGACAACATCAATAAGCCCTGTTATTCCTGAATGCATAAAGGTAGAATCACCTATAATACCTACAACATTTTTAGAAAACTCCTTTCCTCTGGCTTTTTCCATTCCATGGGCCATACCAATGCTCGCTCCCATACAGACACAAGCATCCATTGCTGAGTGGGGTGCCATAGAACCAAGAGTATAGCATCCAATGTCTCCCATCGCCGTAAGTTTTAATTTTTTAAGTACAGTATAAAAACTTCTATGAGGACATCCTGGGCAAAGGACTGGTGGTCTAACCGGAAGTGCCTTTGGAGCCGCTGCACTTTCTACTTCAATTCCAAAAACATTTTTAATTTGCCTAACTGTAATTTCCCCTTGTCTTCCAAATAGTACTTTACCTTTTGCATCAATCTGAAGTGCCCGTACTTGTTCTTCAATAACAGGTTCTAATTCTTCTACTATGTATAAGGTTTCTACTGTATCTGCAAATTCTTTAATCACATCAAGAGGCAGTGGGTTAACCATAGCAAGCTTTAATATATTAGCCTCAATACCTGATTCTTTTACATATTGATAACAGATACCACTTGTAATAATCCCTATCTTGCTTTCTGATTTTTCAATAGAATAAAGACCAAGCGTCTTAATATCGCCAGCTAGTCTATTCATTCTTTCTTCTACAACTTTATGTCTTACTCTTGCATTAGCTGGAGTCATAACATATTTTTGAATATCTTTCTTGTATTCTTTAAGGCCAATTTCTTCTTTATCACATATTTCTACAGTCCCCTGTGAATGGGATACTCTTGTTGTAAGTCTTATAATAATAGGTGTATCGTATTTTTCACTAAGCTCCATACCTAGTTTGACATATTCTTTGCATTCCATACTGTCCGCTGGCTCAAGTACTGGCACGTTTGCTGCTCTTGCAATCAATCTTGTATCCTGCTCATTTTGTGAACTATGCATGCCAGGATCATCAGCTACGAAAATAACCAGTCCCGCATTAACTCCTGTATAGGCTACTGTAAAGAGTGGATCTGCAGCTACATTAAGACCAACGTGCTTCATTGCTGCAACAGATCTTGCTCCCCCAAAACTACTCCCAATAGCTACTTCTAAGGCTACTTTTTCATTAGGCGCCCACTCAGCATATATATCATCATACTTAGCAATAATCTCCGTTATTTCTGTACTCGGTGTACCTGGGTAAGCTACTGCAACTGTAGCACCTGATTCATATACCCCTCTAGCAATAGCCTCATTTCCAAGCATTAATTTTTTCATTGAAATCCTCCCTCTTGAGCTCTTACTCTGTTTAACTTGCAACTTGCTTTAATGATAACATCATTATTCTTTATTTTTCAAGTATTTATCAACAATTTTGCATTTTAATACATTATTCCTTCAAATTCTCCTAGCTTTACATCCTATACTAATAAGAGTATACTAAGCTAATAAATACCAATAATCTGGCAAATCAGTTATGCGAAAGAGGTGTAAAATGAATACAGCCTATCCTCATGAACAAATACTAAATTTTGCAGTAAAAGCCGGAGAAATCATGCTTCAAAGTGGTGCTGAAACCTATAGAGTTGAGGATACTATTACTAGGATTTTAAAAGCTAATGCTTATTATTCAGTAGATACTTTTGTGATTCCTACTGGTATTATTGCAACAATAGAAGATCCTTCTTTTTCTATGTGCACTAAAGTATCCCGAGTTAAAAATCGTTCTACTCGTCTTGATCGCATTGAACTTATTAATCAGCTCTCAAGAGATTACGTTTTAGGGAATATCCCTTTAGATGCTGCTGTTAAAAAACTAAATGAAATAGAAAATATCTCTACCTACTCATCAGGTATGGTTATCCTATGGACAGGTATATGCAGTGCCTTTTTTTCTGTTATGTTTAAAGGTAACCTGCTTGACTTTTTTCTCACATTTATTATTGGTGTACAAGTTGGTTTTCTTCATCATACTTTACGCCATAAACATATTGTGAGTTATTTTGTTCTTTTCGTTTCCTCACTTGCTATAGGCTTTAGTGTTATGGTGAGTTATTATCTTCTAGGTGACAAAATGCATATTGAGCCTATTGTTATTGGATGCATTATGCCTCTCCTTCCAGGTGTTGCATTTACAAATGCCGTAAGAGATGCTATAGGCGACGAACTTTTATCAGGTATATCTAGGGGAGTTGAGTCGCTTCTTATTGCAATCGCTTTGGCTGCAGGCATAGGCGTTTCTTTAAACATCGGTTTTAGATTAGGAGGTTTGCTATGATCCTAAGTATCCTAAGTGCATTTATATCTACTATAGGTTTTTCAATTTTATTTCATGTTCAAAAAAAGCACCTCTTAACGTGTGGCGTTGTAGGAGCAATAGGCTGGTCCATCTATCTTTTAGGAGAAAGCAAAGGGTTTTCTACTGTTTTATCTACCTTTTTAGCCAGTCTTTTAGTAACTGAGCTTTCCTACATGCTGGCCAAAAGACTCAAAACACCTATTACAGTATTTCTGATAGCAGGTATTATTCCCCTTGTCCCTGGACTTGCACTATATCGTACTATGTATTCCCTCCTTATTTCAGATTATACAATTGCTCTTGAATATGCCATTCTTACTTTTGAAATAGCAGGGGTTATTGCTAGTGCAATTGTTATTATTTCAGTTTTTCCTCTTATATGGCGCAAACCAACCTTAAAGAGATAATTAAAGGCCACTAACTTGAAGTTAGTGGCCTTCGATTATCTCTTTTCTCCTAGAAAGAAGACAGCTACAGTACCTGGTCCTGCGTGGGAGCCAATGGCTGCCCCTATTGGATTCACAATAATATTCTTTACTTTTAGTATTTCATTTATCTCTTGTATTAATCCTGTAAGTTCTTCTTTACAATCTCCATGACTTATAAAGACTGTCTGCTCTTCCGGGTTTACTATATTTTCTTTTATCTTTTCAATCAGTGCATTTAAAGATTTTTTTCTGCCTTTTGCTTTGGAAACGGGTATAAGCTTCCCTTCATCATTAACCGTCATAATAGGCTTAATACTTAATATTGTTCCGATTGTAGCAGCCGTCTTTGAGACTCTTCCACCTCTATAGAGATGATTAAGATCTTCAACCGTAAACCAATGATTAACTTTTAATTTGGTATCTTCTATCCATTTTACTATAAACTCAGTACTTTTCCCTTGTTTTATAAATTCACTTGCATAGTATACAAGTAATCCTAGCCCTAGGGAAGCTGACTTACTATCAATAATCGTTATAGAGGCACTATTTATCTCCTCTTTTACTTCTTCTGCTGCAAGTCTGGCACTATTTACGCACCCGCTTAATACCGAAGAAAAACCTATATAAATGACATCATAGCCATCTTTAGTATATTTCTCAAATACATCCTTAAATGAATAGGCATTAATTTGAGATGTAGTAGGCATTTCTCCTGCACGAATACCCTCATAAAATATCTTGTACGTATTCTCCTTGCCTAATTCATCTCTTATTTCTTTATCTTTAAGATGTACCGTAAGCGGCAAAACGATTATGCTGTTTTCATATATATATTCATACGGTAAATCACAACATGAATCTGTGACTAAGATTGTTTTCATCTTTCCACCCCTTTAACTATAAGTTTTTATTTATTATAGCCTTTTTACTTTAGAAACCTTCAATCATACAGTTAAATATTGAATCTTATTACAATGAAGCGATCTCTTCTAATCTTTTAATGATAGGAAGCTTTTGAGTACAAGCCTTTTCACATTTACCGCATGCAATGCATTCTAAAGCGCCGCCGTTCTCTTCTCTTAACTGCCAATGGTTTTGAATACGACTCATAATATCTTCCTTTTTATCTGTAATAATATACTGATTGTATGCATCCATAAGTTTAGGAATAGCTATGCCTTTTGGACAATCATCACAGTAACCACAGCCTGTGCAAACATTATTTAAAGAAGCTTTAAGATGAGACTTAATCTGTAATTTTTCATACTCTGTGATAGGTTTTAAATCTTTAATAGCCTCACAAGCTTCATCAACTTGTGCTTTTGTTGAAAAGCCACAAAGTGTGACTGTAATTTCCGGATGGGATGCATTAAAGCGGATAGCTGCTTTTGCAACAGTGTCTTCATCATTTTGTTTTAGAAAAGAATAATAGTCTGCACGCTGAGGAATAAGTCCTCCTCCTAATGGGTTCATTGTCACAACTGCTCGGTTAAGACGTTTAGCTGCTTCTAGGCCTTTTTCCCGAAAAGCAAAGTTAGTTGCATTATAGCCTAGCAGAACTCCTTCAAAAAGCCCTGTTTCCAGCATCTTTTCAATATCATCCCCATTTGCATGCGTAGAAAGTGAGATATGCTCGACAAGACCACGCTCCTTAGCCTTTAAAAATCCTTCGAAGATTCCGCCCTTTTGTGTATAGCCTCTAAACATATCATAATCTAAAATACACCATAAATGCATAAAATTAATTCTATCTATTCCGAGCCGCGAAAGTGAGTTTTCAATTCTTCTTAATACATCATCACTTGTTTTGTCTCCTGTTACATGGGTTGAAGTTTTGGTAGAAACATAAAAGTCTTTTTTCATCTGCCTAAAAGCATACCCTAATATTTTTTCACTTTGATCATCGCAATATAGCGGAGCCGTATCAAAGTAGTTAATTCCCTTTTCTCTTGCATAACTTACAAGTTCAGCACATTTTTCGTAATTGCCATTTTTAAAGTCTTCGTCTAAAAATCTCATTGCACCGAAGCCAATAATGGAAATTTCTTTATCCGTTTGCCCATATTTTCTATAAATCATATACATGCCTCCTCTTTCTTTACTATATTATATATTTTTATATTTTTCTATATTCTTCTTGATATTTTTAAATCTAATAATATTCACGAGAATTTGCCTTCAGCTACGCTGATCTTTCATCTCATCATAAACTTGCTATTATTTGGATATACTATTATTATAGACTTATTGATTTATTCGTAAATGAAAGGTGCATGTTATGAAAAATAAAATTATTTCTTTTTTAATTTCATTTGTTATCGTTGCTATAATAGCTTATGTCCAATTACCTGTTTTAAGATTAGATTTTACTTCTCTTTTTATCACTCTCATTCTTTTTTTCGTGCTGTTCGGTGTGCTCTGCACAGACAAAGGACAGTTATGGACACTTACAAAGACCTCTAAAATAAGCTTTAGCATAGCAGGGTTATTAGGTATTTATCTGCTTGTTGTTCCATTCGTCACATCAGCAGTTTTTTTCCACGCAAAAACCTATCGAAATCTCATTGGTACTGTGCAGGAAAGTGAATTTACTAAGGATGTAAGTCCAGTGAATACAGACGATATTCGTCTTGTTGATGAACAAACAGCAATACGACTTGGAGATAAAAAGCTTGGTGAAGTTCCTGGCCTTGGCAGTATAGCGCAGCTTGGGAAGTTTCATATACAAAATGTAGATGAAAATCTTTACTGGATAGCTCCTTTAGTACATAGGGGTGCTATAAAGTGGCTTACCAATCTAACCGGTACAACAGGATATATTATGGTATCTGCTACCAATCCACAAGATGTACGCTTCATACAAGAGTTAAATGGCAAACCTGTTAAAATTGTCTATCAGCCTGATGCGTACTTTCATCAAGATTTAGCACGTCACATCTATACAAATGGCTTTGCAAATGTAGGACTTACAGACTTCACTATGGAATTAAATGATGAGGGCAGACCTTATTGGGTTGTTACTTTATATGAACACAAAATAGGTTATGCTGGCAGCGATGCGATTGGGGTAGCTACAGTAGATGCCGAAACTGGCGAAATTAAACGTTATACCCCATCTGCTGCTCCAGCATGGATTGACCGTATCCAGCCCGAAAGATTTATCGGCGAACAAATTAATAATTGGGGTGTTTATGTAAAAGGATTCTTGAATGCTCGTATTGCGGAATCCAGTGTTCTCATGCCAACGCCTGGTATTTCTCTTGTTTATGGAAATGATGGACGATCTTATTGGTATACTGGTCTTACTTCTTCTGGTGCAGATGAAGCGACTATTGGCTTTATTCTTGTTGATACAAAAACAAAAGAAGCTAACCTTTACAAACAGCCCGGTGCTACTGAGGTTGCCGCAATGCGTTCAGCTGAAGGAAAGGTTCAGGAAAAAGGGTACGTTGCTACTTTCCCTATTATGTATAATATATTGGGCAGCCCTACTTATGTCATGTCTTTAAAAGATAAAGCTGAACTTATTAAAATGGTTGCATTTGTATCTGTTGAAGACTATAGTCTCTTAGGGCTTGGTGAGACTAAACAAGATGCTCTTAGAAGTTATAAAGAGTCTCTAAAAGCTAAAGGAAACACTATTAACATAGGTAATAACAGCTCTGTATTATCTGCATCCGGAAAAATTTCACGTATTAATCAAAGTGTCCAAGGCGGCAATACCTATTACTATTTTACGTTAGATTCTATGCCTGACCTTATTTTCTCTTCCTCTATTTCTGTATCTAGTGAGATTGCTGTTACGCAGGTTGGAGATACTGTAGCCCTCAGCTACGAAACCTATGGCAATAACAGTATTGATATAACTGCCTTTGATAATCTCGTTCTTAATATAAAGTAATAACCAAAACTATAGGTAAATAAATGTGGGCACCTTGGAAGTTCTTTTTAGAACTTCCTTTTTTAATTTGAAATTCTCTGTTAGTTTACAATTTATATTGATTTACTTATAATATAAATACAGAGGATTGTTTCTGGTTTCACAGCATTTACTACAAATAGAAATGGTGATTTATTTGAAAACATATCATTTATATACTAGCTTTAAGACTAAAATCGTTATACTTTTTACTTTAGTCACATTACTCGCTCTAAGTTTACAAACTGTATTGTTTCAATATTCATCTTCTAAGCTTATTTATCAAGAAGCCAAGAGGTCGAGTTTAAATGCGCTTACAAATATGCAGGATGACCTTTATACCTTTATCAAATCTCTAGAAAATGATATTTTACAAATTTATAATCGTTCTGATTTTATTACTGATCTAACTGAAGAAGTGAATATAGAAACTATAAAGTCTCGTTATAATAAAATTGCCTATCAGATGGCACTATCTGATTTTTCGCCTTCTCAAAATGTTAATGCTCTGTACATTTATAATATTGATAATAAGCTTATAAGCTTTTATCGCCATGCTACAACTCCAAAATATACTTATCCAGAGGACATTTATAATCATTCAATGTCAAATAATGCAAGTATAGTTAAAGACTATGCCGCCTCTGATAACAAAATCACACTTATATCAAGCTATTACAATGCTAACCGCGGGCAAAATATGATACGCTTTGTCATGAAAATTTATGGTAAAAATGCTACACGCAAAATAGGTTATATTGTATGTGATATTGACCAAAAAAGCTTTTTAAAACGAATCAATAAATACATATATTCTCCAAAGCAAATCGTATGGCTTCAGCCAATTGGAGATCACCCAACATTACAGGTAGGTGACTTAACAGAACGTGACAAATCATATTACAATGAAATCACCTCTCTAATATTTGCCAACGCTTGGTCTTCCAAAAACAATATAGATAATCATGAAAATGTATTTTTTCAAATACCCCAAAAAAGATATAATTTGGTAGCCTTTTCGCTCACCCCACACTTTTTGCTAGAGGAAAACCAAAAGTTACTTACTCAAAATCTTATCATTATAGGTATTCTCCTTATCATCACATTTTCATTTTTATCTGCTATTATCTCTGAGTTTCTAACTAATTCACTTACTAAAATGATGTATACAATTAATCAAATTAAAAATGGAAACACCACATTAAGAATGACTGATTTAAAGAATGATGAATTTGGCAAACTTGGTGAGGAATTTAATGAGATGCTGGATAAAATTGAAAATCTAATCATGCAGGAGTATGAGTCTAAACTGCTTATTAATAATGCTAAATATAAAGCTCTTCAAGCTCAAATTAATCCGCACTTTCTTTATAATACTCTAGATACTATGAGCAGCATTGCTTCCATGCAGCAGTGTCACTCAGTCAGTGCCCTTTGCAAAGCACTTTCCAATCAGTTTCGTTACTCACTTGATATGAAGAATCCGCTGGCTACAATTGAAAGTGAGCTTCTGCATTTAAAAAACTATCTTCATATCATGAATGTTCGTATGCAAAACAGTATTGCTGTTGAAATTTCCCTTGATAATAACCTTTTACATGAACAAATACCCCGTATTTCTATCCAGCCGCTAGTTGAAAACTCTATTTTGCATGGACTTAAAAATAAATACGGAGATAAAAAGATTTGGATTGAAGTAAAAGCATTAGAAAATGATATTGTCATTTCTGTAAAGGATAATGGGGTGGGCATGAATGAACACGAGGTTTGTCTCAGCCTTCAGAATTCTGAGCTTGATGCCCTAGAGAAAAATAGCTCTATTGGTTTAAATAATATCAATGCTCGTGTAAAGATCTTATTTGGCAAAGAATATGGAGTAAAAGTAGAAAGCACTATTAATGTAGGCAGTACTGTTTTTCTCTATATACCACGCATGAAAGAAAGGTGCTAGAAGATGAATGAGATGTGTTATAAGATACTTATTGCTGATGATGAATATTGGATCAGAGAAAATCTAAGAAATTTACTCGATTGGTCTGAATACTCCTTCGAATTTATGGAACCTGCCGTCGACGGCCAAGATGCCCTATTAAAAATGGAAAGCTGCTGTCCTGATATTCTGATTACAGATATTAATATGCCGTTTTTAAGCGGCACTGAGCTTTTACAAGTTATTAAAGAACGCTTTCCACATGTGGTTACTATTGTTTTAAGTGGTTATAACGATTTTACATATGTTAGAGAGGCTCTACTCTCTAGGGCTATCGATTATCTCCTAAAGCCAATTACTAAAATAGATCTTATAAATGTCTTAACAAATGCTCTTAATATTATAAGCACAAATAAAGCACAGGAGCTTGAGAAAGAATCCATTAAATCCGAGTTATTGATGGCTGCTTCATTGATTCGTGACAGAGAATTTAGCATGCTCATTGCAAGCGATGAACTTTCTGTGGCCGAAGGTACTCATTCTCAATATTTGCCTCATATAGAATTTGGCTTTATTAATTTTTTTGTGGCAGTAGTCAAAATATATGATCTTTATCACCTTCCTATGAGTAACAATATGCCTAAACAACTTCCTTATCAAATAAAAGAAAAACTCCATGAAATTATTCAAGATGATAAGGCCGTCACTTTTAACAATATTTTTTCTCCAACTGAATTTATTGTCGTCATTGATAAGCCTTCCTACGAAATGAACAGGCTTTGCACAAAAATTTTAGAAGGCTTGAAAAAGATTACTTCTTCTTTTATTCATATTGGGCTCAGTCATCGAAGTCTAAATTTTGATATTCGAAATGCCTACTTGGAAGCTATATCAGCTCTTATGTTTATTAAATATGATCGTAAGAACGTCATTATAAACACCGAGGAAGTTGCTGACTTCCCTATTAGTCAAAGGGTATCTCCTGAACACGAGAAACAGTTACTCCTTGCCATTAAAAATAAAAATAAAAAACATATCAGACAGCTTATTTTTAGTGAAATAGGTCTTAAATCAGATTGTCAGGACTGGTTATTTTTAGAGGTTAAACACACCGTCGAAAGGCTTACTTGGCTCCTTTCCAGTAATACTCCTAAATGCAATTCGGCCTTTGAAGTTCTCGCAATGGAAAATCTTATAGAACTTTTAAGTCTTGCAGTGAATTCCTTTAACATTTCTGAGATATGTAGCATTATTGAAGAAGTTATTGAGGAAGCCTTTTCCATCAATGATCTTCCTGGTCAAAATGATACAATGCAGAAGACTATCCAGATTATTACTTCTTACATCGACGAGAAATATTTTGAAGAACTGTCCCTGACATCCCTTTCAAAAATGTTTCTTGTAGAGCGCTCTTATTTATCAAAATTATTTAAACAAGAAGTAGGAGAAAATCTTATGCTCTATATTGCAAAAAAACGTGTCGAAAAGGCTATTGAACTTATTAAAAAGTCTAATGTTACCCTGACAGAGATTTCTTTTTTAGTAGGCTACGATGACTATGCTTATTTTAATCGAGTGTTTCGTAAAGTGACAGGTAAAAGTCCTAGGGAATATAAAACGACGTTTGAAGGAGAAGCTAAATGAAAAAAGTTTTTCTGCTAGCAGGGACTATGCTATCTTTATTCATTATCATATATCTATATATCTTAAATTTAAATAGTTCTTATGACTCTGTTATTGAGAATAATCCGCCTTCCGTAACACTGACAGTTCTTGCAGGTCAGTCTACTTCTGATGCAGGTATTCAGGATATGATCAATGATTTATTATTTAAAAAATATCCTGAAATTAAACTTGAATGGGAATGTGTTGACTGGGGGGACCAATTCAATGCTGTTCTTAAAGCAAAGTTTGCTTCTGGTGATATTCCTGACATTATTATTGGAAAGGCGCAGGATGTTACTACATATTATCCTTCTGGTAATCTTGCTCCTATGTCAGAGGAGCAGCTTAATTATTTTTCAGATGCTGCTCTTCCCTCTGTTAAGATAAACGAAAAAGCATATGGCCTTCCTTATAATGCGTTATATCAAGGGGTAATATATAATAAAGCTATTTTTGATAAGTATCATCTTGCAGTCCCTGCTACTCAAGCTGAACTACATCATATTGTCAAATCTTTAAAAGAAGTTGGAGTTACTCCTTTTGCCTCTCATTTTCAGGATTCTTGGAGTGTTGGAAATATGACCATGCAGTTTGCAATGAATGAAGTGTTTAATCTTTATCCGTTTTTTGGAGATGACATTCGATCTGGGAATAGGCAGTTCAGCTCGTCACTTGAGTTTCAATCATGCATTAAACTTAATAAATATATTTTAGATTATACTTGGGATGATACGTGGATGGTTGACCAAAATGCAGCTGATACTCGTTTTGCAAACGGAGAAGCTGCAATGTACTTGACAGGTTCATGGTCATTGCAAACAATAAATGCACAAAAAAATGATCTTCGCTTAGGTATTTTCCCTTTCCCAAATAAATCTGGAAACTCTAAACTAATTTTCGAGCCTAATATGACTTTTATGAAGAGCTCAAAAACACCCTATCCAAAGGAAGTGGATAAGGTGTTCAAAATTATTTTTGAAGATGATTCATTAGCAAAAGATATTACCTATTTTACACAATCAATTCCTTTGCTTGAAAATGTAGATCTAAACTATTTAAGCATGATTGAGACAGATACTAACTATTATAAAAAACATTATTTAATCACCGATGTAACTCTCGGAAATACTCAGCTTATTTGGCCATTTCAACAGGAATATTCCAAACATATTGCTGAATGGCTTCAAGGTAATACTTCTTTTGAAGATCTTCTCATATATTTGGATACTCATAAATCAGAAAGCAGTTCTCCCTTCTGATTATTAAATAAAAACTTTAATCACTTCATTAAGATCGTTAACTGTATCTATGCTATTAGTCATATCATCCCGTATACCATTTATGTCTTTCACAATATGAAGTGTCTGCTCAGAAACATTTTGAGTATTTTCAGCACTTTCATTAATAATGCGGGTAACTTGTTCAATATCTTTTACCATGTGTTCTATACCGCTTTTCATATGTATACTTGATTCTGTGAAGTTCTGCATCAAGCACTGCATAATTTCTGAGTCTTTATTATATTGTTTGCTCGTTTCAACTAAAGTTTTATACTCTTCTACGATTTGGTCCTTAATAAAACTTGAGATCGTATTTGAGGCGTTTACGAGACCACTGACAGCCTCTACCACAGTTTTTGCAATATGTTGTATTTCACTTACTGTTTCTTTAGAGTCTTCGGCTAATTTTCTTATTTCAGCTGCTACCACTGCAAAACCTCTGCCATTTTCTCCTGCTCTAGCTGCTTCAATCGCTGCATTGAGTGCTAAGAGATTGGTTTGTGAAGTAATACTTAATATGGCTTCTGTTAGTTCACTGATTTTACTTACTGTCTTAGTTCTTTCTACAGCATCATTTAATTCCTTATCGATTTTTTGTACAACACTTATTGCATTTTCCTGAGACTCAATAGATGTTCTCTTAAGCGCTTCTGCTCTCTCACCTATTTCTTTTGCTTTACCCGCTCCCTCATAAGCTTTATTTGTAATAACTTCTATGTTATCCCTGACCTCAGCCGCAGCTCTATTCATCTCTTCTGCTGTTGCTGCTGTTTCCTGTAAACCTGCTGAAATCTCCTGCACATTTGTTGATGCGCTTTCAACATAATAATTCGTTGTTTCTACATTTTTAAAAATGTTGTCAGCTAACTGCTTTAATGAAACATTAGTACTATTCATTTTATTAATAATATCCTGTAGTTTTTCAATAAAAGTGTTAACCCCTTTGAAAAGCTCTCCAGCTTCATCCCTGTATTTAATTGATAACCTTTTTCCTAAATCGCATTTTGATTCATTGAGTCCTTGTATAAGAAATTTAACTTTTTTGTTAGCTTCTTTAATAGGCTTAGTTATGGTTCTGTCAATAATGTATACTCCAACAGCCATGATAATACAAACAATGAGCATATTAAAATAACCTTTTATTTTAGTACTGTCATAAAGCTCCTGAGATAGCTTTTGCTTCTCACTTGCCCCTTGTACATTACTTTGAACCATTTCATCTATGGTCATTTGTATCTGTTCAGATAAGGTATTCATTTCTCCCCAAGCTGTGCGCCTTGCAGCAAAAAGCTTTCCCTCCTCTGAAAGCTTGATACTTTTATCATAAAGTTCTTGATACTGCCCATATAATTCTTCGAACTGAATAACCATCACCTTTTGCTTTTCACTACTAAGTTCATTATTAAGGCTTTGTAACTCTTGTATCAAACTCCCTTTTGCTTTAAGAATTTTATCTTTTATTGTTTGTTGAGTTACTTCATCGGGCGCAATAAAATGTTGATGACTATAATACTGCAAGTCCTTAAAATTTGCCTGAATGTTTTGAGTGCTAACAATACTCGAGAGATATTTTTTTGTAATTTCATTAGTAACAACGTTCATCTCAAACATGGAATAATTATTTTGTATGAGTATAAATAACACAATTACCAAAATACTTATAAAAACGCATCCTGTTTTAGTTCCAATTTTCATCTTATCAAAGGATATAGGTGGTATTTTTATTTTTTCCATATTTTATATCTCTCCCTAGTTCATAGAATCATTATTTTATCATGTTTGTATACCTTGCTTTCATTCAATTTACCAAATATGTTCTTTCCTTAAGAGATAAAATCAAATTAGCATTGTATTTCAAATAGACGCGCAGTATGTATTGGTAAATGAACTTCTAAGACTGTTTTTGCAGCATCCCATTTAAATGTACATGATGACTTTTCTGGAAATCCAATGCGCACACTAGCATTTTTGCCCTTTAGCCTTGCGATTGGTATTTGTAATGTTGTATCATGGTCTCCAGTATGCCATACAGCTAAATAAAGCTTATGATTGCAATCAATTCCCACTGCTAAATATTCATCTGACATACTGCCAAGCCCTATGGGCCAAAATGGCAGGCCTTCCTTAAGTTCTGAATTAATTTTTTTATGATAAGCAAGACCTTCCTGTACATAAGCAAGTCTTTCTGGGGTAATCTCTGCTAAGTGACCGCTTTGATGAATTCTGAATAAAATACTGTTAACCATATTGAAAATAACCTCTTCAACATCTCCGTTTCTTAGAGGATACGACCATATTGCTGCTTGTTCTGGTGTTACAGCTGTCATACAATTTGCTGCAATGGCAGCCATCTTGATATAATCTGTTTGATCCGTAACAGATTGTATGCTGTAACGGGAAAGCAGAGAGTATTCCATACGCATGCCGCCACTGCCACAGTTTTCAATAACAAGATCAGGGTATCTTTCAAAAATATTATCTATCCAAGTAAGGTAAGCTCTGGTATGCTGAAGCAGCCCATCTCCTAAACTATCTGCATCCGTTTCTGTGCCAGGCCCTGGGTTGATATTATAGTCTATTTTGATATAGCCAATACCATATTCTTCAACAAGACGTTTCACAACACTGTCAGCATGTGCCCTTACTTCAGGATTTCTAAAATCCAATTGATAACGTGATTCATCTATGATAGGCACACCATTACGTTTAAAAAACCAATCTTCAGGCACTTTATCTGCAAGTCTGCAATTAATGCCCATTACCTCTAACTCCAGCCAAAGGCCGGGTATCATCCCTTTTGAACGAATATAACGAATAGGTTCTTCAATTCCTTTAGGGAAACGTGCTTTAGAAGGAAGCCATTCTCCTACGCCATCCCACCAATAACCATCGTCATACCAGCCACAGTCTATGCAAAAATACTCACAGCCTGATTCATAAGCCGCATCAATAAGAGGAATAAGCTTTTCTGTTGTCGGATCACCCATCAGGCAGTTCATGTAATCATTAAAGATAACAACTGGCTGCTCATTGTCTTTATTAGTTCTTCTTATAATACGCCGATATTTTGTAAGCTCTTTTATGGATTTTTCAAAATTACCTTTTACAATAGCTACTGCACAAGCTACACTTTCAAAGGTTTCAGCTGGCTTTAGTTTTTTAAAAAAATGACTTTCTTGGTAGGTTGGACCTGCAATTTGAATATAAAGCTGTTTTGCAATATCACTGATTTCCCAGTGCCATGAAGCAGCTGTCTCTATCTGCCATGTCATTGTAATACCTAATTCTGTATGCTCATAGCTTCCCATTGGCAGATGCTCCCCTGATGACCACGTCCCTGTACTTGATAAGTGAATGCGCTTCATAGAGAAGTCATTCACTATGTCGTACCCTAATTCATTCATGGAGTAAGATTTCCATTGCGCTTCACCATACCATGTACTATGCGGTATATGTATAAGGCTTCCCTTGTCCCTTGGAAGGGCGGAGTCTTTTGATAACCCCGTAAGTGCAAATGATGAGAGATACTCAATAGGATGCACTTTATCTGAATGATTAACTAAAACATTCCAACTTTTTATAATGGCTACCTTGTCATAAAATTGAATATGAGTTGTAACATATAATTGCTCATAAACCTGTGTCACTTCTAATTTTCTTCCGAATGTATTGCGGTAATCCTTGTGTGAGTCATATTTAAGCAGTACGCCTGGTGCTGTACCTGTATGTTTACTGCCATGGTGATCATTTTGATTGAAGCCTGACTCATGAAGCTCGACAAGCCTATATTTTGAAGCTGTTTCTAAATCCGGCTCATTTGTAAAAGCTAAAGGAGATAGGTGTACTAGGCGTACATCTTTATCCTCAGTTACAATGATTTTCAGAAAAATATTATTTTCAACAATTTGTATTATCATGTCTTCCTCCTTAGACTTTACTGAGCATTATCCTTTTACTGCCCCTACAGTCATCCCTTTGATAAAATATTTTTGTAAACAGATAAATAAAATGGCGAGCGGCAAAATTGAAATGACAATAGCAGCAAGTGCTGTTGTATAATCACTTGCTTGTTGTGAAAATAGAGACTGCATGGCCACTGTAAGCGTCTTTAGCTTCTTGCCGCTTACAAACAGGCTTGCCATCAGGTAATCATTCCATATTTGGAAAGTAAGCATAATCGTCAGAGTAGCCATAGCTGGTTTTAAAAGCGGCATTACAATTGAAAAATAAGTTCTATAGAGAGAGCAGCCATCAATTCTTGCTGCTTCCTCTAGTTCAACAGGAATAGTTGACATAAAGCTAGTCATAATGAAAACCCCAAATGACATCCCTGTTGCAACATACATCAGAATGATACCAATCCTCGTATTTGTCAGCGCAAGCTTGTATCCAATAATATAAATAGGCAAAAATAAAGCCTGATAAGGGATTAAAATCCCTACAACAAAATAAACATATGCAAATTTAAAAAATTTGCCTTTACATCTTGCTATCGCCCATGCAGCAGCTCCACATAAAACAACTAAAGCTGCGACAGATACAGCTGTATAAAAAACTGTATTTCCAAAGGTAACAAGTAAGTTAAGCTTCTTAAATGCCGTTATATAATTATTTACATTAAAGCTCTCAGCTAATGCCAGTGGACTATTTAGATAAAGTTCTTTTTTTGTTTTAAATGAATAGTTAATAATGATGCCAATAGGTGCAATAAAAAATAAGGCTGCAATAGTAATGAGTATTTGAACAATGAATGTTTCCTTCGTATACTTCTGCTTTTCAATTATGTCTATGCTATTCTTTTTTTTCATTATGCCTGCACCTCTCTTTTACGCAAAATGCCTACTTGTATAACTGCTATAATAAGTAAAACGACGACCAGTGAAATCGACATAGCAGAACCATATCCGTATTGTCTGCCTCCAATAGCAGTATTATAAATAAGATAAATGATAGAAGTTGAAGCACGCCCTGGCCCGCCGCCTGTTGATGAAACCATCAAATCGTATACTTTAAGTGAGCCGGTTGTAATGCCTACGATACAAATAGTAAAAGCAGGAGCAAGCATAGGCAGTGTCACATGAATAAATTGCTTCCATCTTGATGCACCATCTACTTTAGCTGCTTCATAAAGTTCTAGAGGCACTGACTGAAGAGCTGCCAGATAAATAAGCATCCAATAACCAATCCACTGCCAGTTATTTGCAATAAGCAGTCCTAAAAGTACCGTTTCTTTACTGCCAAACAGTAAGAAGTTAAAATGGGCACCAATTAGTTCATTGAACTTAGGAAGTATATTAGAATACATTCTTAACCATACAAAGCCTGTGATGAGTGCACTTATAAGACATGGAATAAAAAAGATTGTTCTATAAATCTTTTTTGCTTTTACAGCACTATCTAATGCCATTGCGAAGAGTAATGCAAATACATTTTGAATAATGGTATTCCATATAGTAAATTTGATTGTAAAAGCCCATGCGTCACGTACATATGAGTCGGTAAAGAATTTTTTATAGTTTTCTAGTCCAACAAAGGGCATCTCTTTAGTCATACCATTCCAGCTTGTAAATGAATACCTAAAAGCCATGAAGAGTGGAATAATAAGACCGACAGTAAAGATAAGCATGCCCGGAAGTACAAGTGAAACATATTGTAAAAAGATTTTATTATCTAGAGATTTTTTCCGCATATTATCAGCTCCTTTAAAAAAGCTAAGAAATAAGCTTCTATCCTATTTCTTAGCTTGATATCATCCCATAATTCTATTTCTCGCTGCCTTTATGGTTTACTATTTTCTTTTCTAGCATCTGCTGCTTTTAAAGCATCATCTATAGTGATATTTCCTTGTAGCCATTCAGCAATGTCTTTAGCATTTTCTTCTTGGAAACCACCCCATTGTAATTGGGTATTTCCAGTGTTTGCATCAACTATGTTTCCATCACTGGCATATTTGTCTATATCTGCTTGACTAGGATTTGTAAAAGTTGGTGTAACATCTTTTAGCATGGATGCTGTTTTTGTATAGTTATATATTTCAAGAGCAAGTTCCTTATCATTTGTAACCACTTCGAATACTTTATCAATGGCATCTTGATAAGGTGAATCAGCACTCTTCATAAATGTAATATTAGGTTCGAAAATAAGCTTTGAATCTCCTGTTTGATTTGGAAATGGGAAAATACCAAATTCAAATTTCTCATCTACATCAAGGAAATTTTGAATGGACCATGATCCTGATACCTTCATAGCTGCCTTTCCTTGAACAAGTCTTGCATCAGCTTCTGTTTGTTCCAGTGAAAAAGTTTCATCCTTCCATGTGTTATCAAAAATGAGTTTATTGTATTCATAAGCGCTTCTATATTCAGGTGACTGAGTAAAAGTAGCCTCACCCTCACGAAGCTTATCACCCCAATTAGGTGTTTTATTGAAAACGTCATTAATAGCAAATTGCATTGTAATATTTCCGATGCTCCATGTATCAACAAAGTGAGTTGCAAATGGTGTTATTCCGAGTCCATTAAGTTTATCAATTACAGCTTTTAGTTCAGCTTGTGTCTTAGGAATTTCTATGTTATTGTCTTTAAATATTTGTTTATTATAATATACTCCTTGATATAGTGCATTATAAACTAACCCATATACTTTGTTATCAAGTGTAACGCCTGGAAGTGCAGCATCTAGTACTTTAGAGATATACTCTTTTCCTGTAAGGTCTCCTAGTAATCCTTGAGAACCATATGTAGTTACATCTTGTGCTTTACCAATCATAATATCTGGTAATCCTGATTGCATATATTGCTGCATTTTAGGCTGGAAGTCTTTTCCCCAGTCTACACATTCCCATTCGAGAGTTATCTCGGGATACTTTTTGGCTAATGCCTCATCAATCATATCCTCAACTCCAGCATCTGTGGTTGACTGCCCTGCCAATACTTTAAGTACAACTTTTTCTTGTTCTTTTCCTTCCTCAGCAGGCTTTGTTTCTTCTTTAGGTGCTGCCTCAGTTACCTCACTTGCTGAAGGTGCTTCCGTTTGTGTGCCACAGCCAGTTAATGATGCTATTACAAGTGTAGGTACAACTGTCAGTGATAATAATTTTTTAATTTTCATATTTATCCCCCTTGGTTTTGGATTATAGGCTTATTATACTAAGCTGCCTCATTTACCAAGTAGGATAAAATAGCAAAAAAAGTTGCACAATATTGTGAAGTAAATAGTTACTTTTATGTACAACTTTGAATTTATCTATAACTGCATCTATAGCCAATTTAAATATTATACAAAAATACAGTACTTATCCCTATTGTTTTTTCCCCTCAAGAGGATATAAAAATGACCCAGGAAGTAATTTTTCCTGGATCATTTTTATATCCTCTTTACTCTGATAAATATTTAGTTACATTCCACTACTTAAAGTCCATGGTTTTTGAATAGATTCCTTAAGCAAATGATAGCTATTAGTGAGCTTTCTTAAATTGCACTGTATATCTTGTAAGCCTAATAGCTGACTTTTATAGTCTAAAGTAGTAATTAATCCTACATTATGCTGCAATTTTGCATTGGAAATTCTTTGTTCGGTAAGTTTTAATTGCTCTTGCAGCGTAGCGATTTGTTCTTCTAAACTAAGCAACGAAGAGTAACTTGTCATCAAGGCTTGCTTAAGACTTTTTTGAGAGTTTTCTAATCCTGAAATCTGTTTATCAACTGTATACTTCTGTCCAAGGTAAACAGCCCAAGGCATCGGCGCGGAGCCTTCTGTAAGGATATTATCAGCCTGAAGCTGCACAATATCTTTATCATATTTTAAATACTCATCTACTTTATTACTCATATAGCTGTCTATAGGTCCCTGAATACGAAAAGTTTCATACTCTATTTTGTCCTCTAAACTATACTGTTTTAGATCTTTACCTGTTAAAATTTTAAAATATGCTTGATCATTTGCAAGAGATTCAACTTTTGCATTTCTGCTATTTTTTTGTATATCTAATTGAATTGCAGCACTGTTATACTCTGTAGATGTTATAAGCCCAACCCTTTTTTTAAGTTTCATATCTTCTAATTTCTGTGTGTTAAGAGATATGCTGGCATCCAAGTTAGCAATCTCTTTCTCCAGTAGAACAAGCCCATTATAGCGTTTAGTAATATCAGAGGCAATTTGATCTCTTAAAATCTGCTCCTGCTGCTGATTTTTAGCTTTTGTTAAATAGGTTGTTTGATAAGAAACAAACGACCCTCCTTCTTGGGCCTTAAGCTGTTCTTTAAGCAAATCATACTCTTTAGAATTCAAAGAAATTTGATTACTATATCTATAAGCTGAAGTAATAGCATCATTAAGACTAAGTACTGCCTTTGCCTCCGATGCATGCACCGGGGTAATCCCTAAAGCTGGAACAATCATCATAATTGCCAATAACTTTTTAAAGTAATTTTTCATTTCTCTACCTCGTATCATGTAACATTAAGAGTTACCTGACTCTTTCTTTTAAAATATAAGTTTCAAAGTGAAATAACCGGAATGTAGAATTCCATACCAAATCCTCCCGCTGACGGCTGATAAGCCCTAACTCCTCCATTATGCTTCTCTATGATTTGCTTCACAATTGCAAGCCCCAATCCTCTGCCTCCATGATTCTGATTGGTTCTAGCAGCATCAGCCTGATACATAAGATCAAATACCTTATCATAATCTATGTTTAAATGGGCTTCACCATTATTCTCCAAACGGATAAATAAATGACTGCCCTTAACAAATGCATCCAATATAATTTCAATATCTTTCCCACCATGTATGACTGTATTTGAAAAAAGATTAGCAAAAACCCTGCGTATCTGACTATCATCTAACAAAGCACATATTTCTTCATCTAAGTTAATGCACGGCATAAGATGAATACTGTAGGTCATAAGTTCTTCTCGATACTCTTCGATAATTTCATTTAAAAACTTTTTAAGATTAACTTGCTGCAAGGAAACTTCCTGAATTTCTCCCATCACATAAGTATTAAGCTCTTCTACCATATTTTTAATATCATTCGCTTTGTTTAAAATCGTATCATAATATTTTAAGCGTTTTTCTTCATTCGCTATCCCAGGATTAATCAGTCTTTGTGTATAGCCCAATATAGACGTAAGAGGCGTCTTTAAATCATGAGATATACAGCTGATAAATTCATTTTTCCGCCGTTTATTTAATTCTATTTGTTCAGACATAATATAGAAGTTATTAGTAAGTTTTAATATTTCGTTTTTTGAGTGCTTAGTACTGTAATAACCATTTCTGCGATTAAAGTCATCAATAGCTTTATTAAGCTTATTAAGCGGCTTTAGAATATCCTTATCAATAAAATATAAAACAACAGTAAGTAGAATAGGTAAAAAAGTTAATGTGATCCTAATCGTATTAAATACGGCTTTACCTAAAATAGCTTTCATAAAATCTTTATCCTGCAATTTTTGGATAAAGATTCCTCTAAATTCTCGTAAAGTTGTATCAGGCCCTAGGTCACCGAAAGCTGCTGAAAACTCTGTCCAAATATGAGGTAAGTCATTAGATATATCGGTAGTCATAAAGATTTTAAGATAAAGTAACACCCCTAAAAGGTTAATGACTACAGCTAAAATAAGAATAAGGGCAAATTTCTTTTTTAAGGGCAATTCGATTCCCCCTTTACAAGACGATAGCCTATACCCCATACTGTTCGAATCAGCTTATTATCTGGATCTAGTTTTCCTCTGATATTTTTAATATGTATAGTTACCGAATTTAAATCTCCAAATGTATTTCCCCATACATTTTCAAAAATTTGTTCACGGGTAAGGACTTTGCCCATATTATCAACCAGATAAGAGAATACTTGGAATTCTCTAGTTGATAAATCAATCATCTCGCCCTTTTGCTTCACGATACCATTTTCTTTATCCAGTACAATGTCCCCTAGTATAATGATGCCTTCATCCTGCTTTTGTTTTCTTTTCTCACGTCTGACGTGAGCATTGACTCTGGCTACAAGTTCAGCTACTACAAAGGGTTTAGTAATATAGTCATCTGCCCCGATATCTAGTCCAAGTATTCTGTTTTGGTCAGAAGATTTGGCACTTACAAATACAATAGGACATTCAACCCTAGCCCTTACTTCCATACAAATTTGAAGGCCATCCTTGTGTGGGAGCATAATATCTAAAAGAATGAGGTCGATTTTTTCAGTTTCATTTTTGATAGCCTCAAGGGCTGATGTGCCATCTGTAACAATACGCGTTGCATAGCCTTCATCAGTAAGACTGTCTGCAATAAGCTCTGCAATAGCTATATCATCATCTGCGATTAATATATATCCCATCTTCCATCATTCCTTTATCTAGATTTACAAATTGGTCTTAATGATTTTACTTAACATAATTATATCTTATTTTACCCACAAAAACTAGACACTGACACTGTTAGCCTTTTCAGCTTCACGTTCTGCTTTTCTTGCTAGTTTCTTTTCTTTATGCTGCTCAAACATCATGTAAATAACTGGAATAAGAATCAGCGTAACAAGTGTACACACACTCAGCCCACCAAATACAACAATATTCATTGGTGCCATTGATTCACTTCCTTCTCCTAGTCCAATTATAGCAGGAACCATAGCTAAAACAGTTGTAAGTGTCGTCATTAGTACCGGCCTTAATCTAGTTGCCGAACCATGGGCTACTGCATATCTTAATTCCATATCATGTTCTTTTCTAAGCTGATCCACATAATCTACAAGCACAATACCGTTGTTTACCGCCACTCCTACTAATAAAATAATACCGATAAATGCAGGAATACTTAGTGAAGTGCCAGTGAAAATCAAGGACCAAATAACACCTACAAAAGCAAAAGGAATAGCCAGTAAAATAATGAAAGGCTTTTTAAAGGACTCAAATTGAGCGACCATAACCATATACACTAAGATAACTGAAACAACTAAAGCTTGGGCCAAACTCTCAAAAGATTCCATCATCATTTCTGAGTTACTGCCAGATGCAATTTTATAATCTCTTGGCATAGTCATACTCGCAAGTGCCGCCATAGCTTCTCTTTGTGCAGTTCCCATATCCATATCTCTTAAGGAAGCCGAGATCGTTATGGAATAATTGTCGTCTGTTTTAGAAAGACTCTTAAGCCCATCTGTCATAACAACATGTGAAAAGGCTCCAATAGGAATATCTTCTCCCGAACCTGATTTCACTTTGAGTTTTAAAAGATCATTGATACTTTGAATTTTTTCATCCTGAAGTTTTAGATTTACATCTACCGTATAGTCATCTATTTTAGCTGTTGTAACCGTGCTTCCTTCAATAGACATGCGAAGCATTGAAGTAACTTTCTGAGTATTTATACCCCATTCCATGGCTCTTTCTGTATCTATTTTAATTTGTGCTTCTTCTGTAACATCAGAAAAACTGCTTGTTACATCTTCAAATCCTTTTATTGCACTTATTTCATTCTCAGCCTGTTTTGCAAGTACTTCTAAGACGTCCATATCAGGCCCTTGAATATCAATGGAAAAACCACTGCTGCCCATGCTTCCCATGGAGTTGCTGCTCATAGCAACTGTAATCTTACAATCTGGTATCGTTGCTAACAAAGGTTTTAGATCGTCTGTGAGCTGCTGCGTGGACTTCTCCCTTTCCTTTTGATCTATTAAAGTAATCGCAAAAGAAGCTTCATTGCTTGCTCCTCCCCTCATCATGTTGCCGCCAGAAATTGAAAGAGCAGAAGTCATTGTTTTAATTTCTGGTACTTTTAAGAGTTTTTCTTCTGCCATAGAAACATAATAATCACTTGCATTAAGGCTTAGCCCTTTTGGAAGTTCCATAGTTACACTAATTTTCCCCTCATCTGTTACTGGCATAAGATCCATTCCTACAGCAGACAATTTCATGACCGAAACAACTAACAAAATGATACTTGCTGCCAAAATAAGAAGCTTATGTGACAGTGAAAAATCTAATAAGTGCTCATATGCATCCTTAACTTTATCAAAAACTGGAGTAGGCTTTTCAATAACTTCTTTATGTTTCTTTCCTGTGCTCACTCTAGCAAAAAGGCTAGGCACTAAAGTAATAGCCACTACAATAGAAAAGAGCAAAGAATAAATAATAGACTGGGCTAAAGCTCCAAACATAATTTTTGCTATTCCAGTTGTAAAGAAAATCGGAAGAAATACAACAACCGATGTAAGGGTAGATGCCAAAATAGCATTTGTTACAGAGGTGGTTCCAACAATGGCAGAATCATGAATACCTAAATCTGTTGTATGCCGCTTATTAAAAATATTATCAATAACAACAATAGCATTATCTACTACCATCCCAACTCCTAAAACTAGTCCCCCAACTGTAACAATGTTAAGTGTCTGCCCTGAAAAGAACAGCGCAGCGACAGCTCCGATGATAGAAAGTGGAATGGCTACGGCAACAATCAAGGATGCTCTCATATCTTTTAAGAAAAGCAGAATAACAATAAAGGCAATGATTGAACTTAGTCCTAAAGTGGTCCATACATTATTCATAGAAGAACTAATATATTCACTTTGATCATCTACTAAATGAAGCTCATACTGTTTATTCTCCTCATTTAACTTATCAAGTACTTTTTTTGCACTCTGCATGACCTTAACTGTATTAGCAGATTGCTGTTTGTTAAGAGATAAAAGTAAACTTTCTTCGCCATTATAGCGATGAATAGAGTCTTTATCTGCATACCCATATGTAATATCACAAAGCTTATCTAAATGAATAGTCTTACCTGCAGAAGTAGGAATATTAAGTGCTTTAATTTGTTCGATAGAAGTCAGTTCTTCTGAACTTCTTACCGTAATCTTATCTTCTCCTTCTGTTACAGTGCCATAAGGTGCCGTTAAATTACTGGATTTAATAATGCCATGAATCGTATCCAAGGTCACACCATAACGTTCCAGCATAGTAGAATTTGCTGTTACAGAAATTTCTGCTGTAACACCGCCCTCAATATCAACTGAAGTAATCCCCTGTACCTGCTCTAGTGCTGGCTGAACTATATCTTCAGCATAGTGCATAACTGTTACATCATCTAAGTCACTCGCAATGGCTAACTGGCCAATAGGCATTGCAGTAATATCTATTTGCGCCACCGATGGTTTATCCACATCATCAGGCAGCTGCATCTGCACTCTTTCTATTTTATTACGGACATCACTTAAGATCTTATCCATGTCTGTACCAAAATCAAACATCAATATAACAAAAGACATGCTTTCTGCAGAAGTCGTCATAACCGAATCCACACCATTAACGCCAGATACTGCATCTTCAATAACTTCAGTAACCTGCTTATCAATATCTTCTGGTCCTGCTCCTGCCCAAACAGTTGAAATGGATACAACTGGAATATCTATGTTCGGCATCAATTCTACGGGCATTTGAGTATACCCTAGATACCCAAATACAATAAGTACACAAAAAACCATGATAATAGTCAGAGGACGTTTAACCGATATTTTTGTTAAGTTCATATCATTAGTCCTCCTTTTCTACTGGGAAGAGACCGTCTCCATCATTGATGAGCGGAATGCCTCCTATAACAACCGTATCACCTTCTTGAAGTCCCTGTTTAATTTCTATTCTATAAGCATCTGAAAGCCCTGTTTCTATAGCCGTTTTAGCAGCCTTATTCTCTTTACACAAGTAAACGTATTTTTTACCTTCTTCTTCAACAATAGCTTTTTTAGGGATAGTTACCACATTCTCACTTTTTTGAGTACTAAGCTGAATATCTATAGCCATCCCTGCCGGAAAATGATCCTTACTGTTATCAATCACAATTTTTATAGTATATAAAGATGTTTTTGAATTTGTTACCTGCGATACTTCTCGTACTTCTCCAGAAACTTCTTTATCAGAGAGTGTGGCTGATACCTTACTACCTACTTCAAACTTATCAATGTCCATCTCAGTAACTTGTAAATTTACTTCGAGTACATTAATATCTGAAATAATAAAAGCAGGCATTGATTGAGAAATCATTTCATTGTCATTGAAGTTAACAGCTGTGATGATACCACTTGCAGGTGCTGTTAGAACAAGTTTACCTAAATTACTTGCAGCCGATTTATAGGCAACTTGAGCTTGCTCCAGCTGCTTTTTAGCCATAGCTTGTGAATCTGGTATAGCTACATTTTTAGTATTGTCATAAGCTTTTTTAGCAAACGCTAAATTTTGCTCAGCTTGATTAAGTGCAAGCTCAATCTTCTTAAACTGATCTTCTGCAATCCCATCGGCTTCGTAAAGCTGCTTATACATATCATAGTTTCTCTTGGCTTCTTCATAACCTATTTGAGATAAGTTTACCGCGTTTTCAAGTTGGTTAAGCTGATTTGCAACATTTCCTCCCATAGCATTATTATAAGATGCTTGTGCTAAGTTAAGAGCTGCTTGTGCTTGTTCTACACTCTTACTTAGGTCACTCCCCTTAATGCTAAGCAGTTTATCTCCCTTTTGAACCTTTTGTCCTGTAGTTACGTAAACTTTTTCAACTGTTCCAGCCATTTCAGATGTAACAGATATTTCTGTAGCTGCCTGTGTTCTGCCGCTAAAGGTATCTGAATTTATAATAGTTTCTTTTTTCGCGGATTGTACCGTAACTGCAATTGGCTGCTCCTCCTTAATAGCCTCTGCAGTCTTTACATCTGATTTCCCGCAGCCATTTAATAGTACTATACTGCCTAGCAGTAAAAATAAATTTAATTTTTTAAATCTCCTCATTTCGTCTACTTCCTCCCATAATTTAGTACTTATTTATAATAAGCATTAAATATAGTCTGATGATGTAGAAAAAATAAAAAAAAATAAAGCTCTTTGAATACTATCCTCCTAATGTAACATCCTGCTTATCATACCACTTAAGCGCATCATATAAGTGTTCCTTTTTGAAGCTCGGCCAATAGTCATCGATAATATAAAAGTCTGAATAAACGGATTGTATGGGCAAAAAACCGCTTAATCTTCGCCTTCCTCCCCATCTAATAATAAGATCTACCCTTGATACATCGTAAGATTTAATCTGCTCGTTAATCATTTTCCTATTATTCGTGTGATTACTAATATCCTGAATATCCCACTCCCAACCGTAGTTGACTAAAAAATTAATTCTAATACCCCCATCACCAAATTTCCTTCTTGTTGTAAAAGGTAATAGTTCCTTAGGAAACATATTGGATTCGCTGTTACCAACAACAAGGAGTTCTGCATCTTGCTTAGAAAGCAAGTTGACAGCATCTATACATGCCCTTGTGAAAGCTTCTCTTTGCTTCTTAGGCCTCTTGGTGTTATCAGTAGTAAACCCATAATATGTAACTTCTCTAACACCTGCCTCTTGGCAAAGCTTAAAAGCCTCAAGTCCAGGATTAATACCTAGATCATATCCTTTGTCCTTAGTCATTCCTTGCCCTACTGCCCATCTTCTGTTTCCATCTGGAATAATACCTATATGATTAGGAATTCTCATTTCTATCACCTCCCTATAAGTATTTACAAGTTATAAATGAACTAATCATTCTGCCTAGGATTTATTTTTAGGTGTATAGTTATAAGTTTGCTATTTTTCTTAAAATTAAAATAAGCAGAGGTCTTCGCCTCCGCTTATTTTAATTAATTACTTCCTGATCCTCCGCATCCACACTTGTTGCATCCGCATTTATTACAGCTGCAGCTTGGTTTTTTAGGACAGTCTTCTTCATCTCTAATTGTTTTTGCATCTCTTCCCACTTCTAGCGGCTGAATGCTTGGTTCAAGCAGATCTCCTACTACAAACTCTAAGCATCTGTTGTCTTCTTCATCTTCGATAGGTGATAGTTTTGGTGGTATTGTTAAGCCGGCATGTTGGAACTTGTATTGAATAAAGTAAATAGATTTAATGTAAAGTGTAAGACCAATAGCAAAACAATCTTCATCTTGTGCTACTACTTTAGCAAGTGCCTGTGCTGAAATACCTTGTTGTACTGAGTTGTTTGCTTCAAAGTCCATGCATGCTTTTTCTTCGTGGCAGCAGTGTTTCTTTTTGCCATTTTGGCTTGAAACAAACCCTACATAATTGATAGTTGGAACAAGTTTATTACATCCACATGGATTTTCTGGAGCATAAGATACGCCATAAGGTGTATATAAATCAAGTGTTACTGCTGCTGGATTTGTACATGGGTCAAAACCACATTCACTTTCATCACCTAAATACCTAACTGTCATCATACCTTGTGCTGTTACTTTACAACAAGCATCTAATACTGTTACTGCAAATGTAACATCAATATCTTTTAATGTAATTCTGCTTAAGTTAGGGTTACCTTTTGTTGGTCTGATTTCTGAAAATCTTCCGCCTACTGGGTCTACGAAATTAAAGTCAATATCTACTACTTGCAATTGAATTTTACAAGCACATTCTAAGTCTTTTTTTGATAATCCGTCAAAAAGAATATCTGTTGTTCTGTTGGTATCACATTGGCATACATCTTTTAATTCATCAAGACATACTACGCGGCAAAGGTTAATACCGCTTTCATCAAATACCACTGGAGCCATTAATGTAAGAAGTCTAGGTTCTCCAATTGGTGGGCACATTGCAACTGATTCTAATGGGGACAGTCTATTTTCAGCAGGATGGCATACATCACATACGCCTGCATTAGGTTTCGCAAAAAACTTTACGTCATTATTGCAACAACTTTTACTCATAATTTAAACCTCCTGTATGATTCTTCATAGTGGTGAATCATAATTTGTCGTTTCCAATACTATAATATGGAAAATAAGGTCTTTTGGTGACATTTATGTATAAATTTATTTTTAATAAATATATTTATATAAGAACTCTATCTTATTATTTTATTATTACCAAAAGCCTTATAGATGTAGGAGGTTTATAATGTCCTTTATATTTAATTACAACAATAATTTCTCTCTAGTGGATAACAATTCTAAGTACGGCGTTTTTTGTCAATTTTATAATCACACTGGCTTATCAAGACCAGTACAAATCCAATCTTCAAACAGTCTGGAGTATAGTGGTGCAATGGATGAGTCAGGCAACCTTCATGTAGTTACTATGCCTACCCGTTATCAAATTAGTTATTTTTCTTACGACAACAATCATTACACTAAAAAGACATTAGTTGAAAATTCTACAGAAACTTATACTTTTTCGAATCCAATGATTCATTGTATAAGTAATGAAGTTCATATCTTTTACTTATCAAACAAAGTCGGTTCTAATGCATACACTATGGTTCATCAATCTTTAAGTACTTCATCTGTTGATACACTATTAGACACGAATTATACCCTTCAGAATATAAAAAGTTTCTCTTATAAAGATACTATTTATATATTTTATATCATACAAAATAATCATTCTCTTCTTAAGTGCCTGAAAATAACAAGTGGTATTACAGAGGAAATAACGCTTCTTTCTTCTAAGATCCCTATTTGTGATTATACTGTCTGTATAAGCGAAGATCACTTAGATATAGCGTATGTTGCTGAATTACACGGTAAATATCAGCTTGTATACTATAACACCCAAACTAATGCTTCAATTATTCTCTGTCATACTTTAGTTCCTTCAAATCCTGTTATTTTTTGGTCCTATAATTACTTATGGATTAATTATGTAGATAACAATAAACTTAATATATTACTTTCAATAGATAGAGGGTATTCATTTAGTTCTCCAGTATTATCTTCTATTCAGAATCCTATACGCAGATGTTCTTTTAGAACGAATAAAGACTGTTCTTTGAAATGTACAGAACTTTATGCTTCTACTATAGGTTCGATACGTCTATGTACACTATTTTCAATTGACTTTGAACATATTCATTCTGACTCTAAAATTCCTCTTGAACTTGAACTTCTTTTCGAAGGACTCTCTTTAACTCAAAGAGCATCTTCACATACCGATGAACTTACCCAAGAAAATGTACAATTAAAAGAACAAATCAAGATCCTCAAACTCAAATATGAACAGACTCCATCTGGCTCACCTGCTGCCCCTGAGGAAAATAGTGCTGTCTCTTCATCTATCAAATCAGCAGCAAATGCTTTTATGGAAGAACTTCCTCTTTGGGATGCTCCACCCCGCTTATAGACCGCCTTAGGTTATTGCCTTAATATAATAAATAGCACGCATTAATGCGTGCTATTTATTATATTAATAATATGAGGCAACATCTTTTTGTACCTATTTTTTTTATCTCTTTTATTAATTACTGTATAGGCTGCTACCATACCTGCTAGTGCTCCTATGATCATTAGTAATTCTGAATTATTAAGCTTTATAAGCTGAGCTATGATGAATCCCCCACCAACTCCTCCTAAAAGTCCTAGTAGCGGTGCACCATACATAATATATGTGGCCTTTAAAAAACTTTCATTATCCAGTGAAATCTCAACAGTATCTCCGACCTTACTGCCGGCAGTATTAATACATTTTAACTTACATTCTTTGGCCTCATGCACCGTATCACATGCATGGCAATCCCCACACATGTCCTGTCTTTTAATCTCCACAATAGCGTATTCTCCTTCTAGCTTTTGTACAATTCCGTTTGGCATGTTCTCCTCCTTTATGTTCATCCTATTCTTCATCTAAATGCTTTTTAAACAGGCTCTTTATGACAAATATAATCCCAATTATAATTAATATAACACATCCCATTTGAAGTACGATGTTTCTAGCTACTGTTCCTAGTTCATCAGCAATTAAATAGGCTCCCATAGCTCCAAATATTAAAATAGGCAGAACCGGCCAGCTTTGTCTTTCTATAATCCAAATCAGCATAAATGCAAGAACAGTAAAAAGCATAAGTGCGCCTATCGATAGATGAAACCCTGCTATACCTGCCGGATCTTTTATAATAAGAAAAATACCCCAAAAAGTTAAAATAGAACCTATTGTTAAAATAACCGATTTTCTTTTATATATGTACGCTGCTAGAAGCATAACACCTGGTATAAAAATGACACGTGCCGTCCAGCTGGAAGTCATAAGAAATCTTCCTGCAAACAACATAGAAACATTTGAAAAGAAAAAGACTGCTGCCATAAGCGTTATCATATTTTTGTTTCTTATGTAAACAAAACTAAAAATAATTCCTAATAAAATATTAATATACTCACCTAAAAACACATTTGGCAAAAGGTTATTAATATCTAGTAAAAATACTATACCCGCTAGTATGCAGCTTATACCAATATACAAAAAAAAGCTTTGTTTACTATTCAAATGAACCACCCTTTCAATAATCATAACTTCTATTTCAAATTAATTATAATATATTTTAAAGTATTTTAATAGATTACCAAAAGAAATAGGGCAGATTTGTACCTACCCTACCTCCCATCTACTTTTTTATTTCTTCTCAAAATTGATAACCATTGCTTTAACCCTCGTCATGGCTTCTATACTATAACGAATGCCTTGTATGCCCATTCCTGATGCCTTAACTCCTAAGAACGGAAAATGATCTGGTCCTCTTTCAGTTTTATTGTTAATTTGGACTGTTCCCACATCTAATTGATTAGCTATATGAAAAGCCTGATCAATATTCTTAGTAAACACAGCTGATTGAAGTCCATATTCAGATTTATTAGCTATTTCAATGGCTTTTTCAGTACTCTCTACACGCATGATTGGAAGTACAGGTCCAAAAGGTTCTTCCCATGCAAGTCTCATATCTTCTGTAATATTATCTATAAGAGTAGGATAAACTATGTTTTTCTCTCGTTTATTGCCTAAAAGCAGTGTCGCCCCCTTATCAAGTGCATCCTCAATAAGTTCACAGACAAAATCCGCAGCTTCATTAGAAATAAGCGGTACAATAACTGTATCTTTCTTTCTTGGGTCGCCTACCTTAAGCTTTCTTACTCTATCCTTAATGTATCCAACTAATTCATCGGCTACTTCTTCTTTAACAATAACACGTTTAACAGCAGTACATCTTTGCCCTGAATAAGAAAAGGCCCCATTAACAATATCCTTAGCTGCTTCTTCAAGATCTGCATCTTCAAGAACAATAGCTGCATCCTTGCCTCCAAGCTCCATAAGAAGAGGCTTCATAACCGTTACCTTCGAAATATGTCTTCCTATTTCTGTGCTGCCTGTAAAATTAATAAAATCAATAGAATCATGAGTTACTGCATAGTCTCCTATTTCACTTCCTCTTCCAGTAATTGTATTAAGTACTCCTTTTGGGAGACCGGCCATTTCAAATATCTTAGCCATATACAGTGCACTAATTGATCCTTGAGTAGGAGGTTTTAAAACCACCGTATTTCCGGCTACAATTGCTGGTGCTATTTTAGAAACTGAAAGATTAACAGGATAATTAAAAGGTGAAATGGCAAGAACCGTTCCTAGCGGATAACGATTAACAAATGAAACCCTGTCTTTTCCATACCCTGGGAAAGCATCTGCTGACAGCATCTCCCCTCTCATTTGTTTAGCAGCATCTGCTGTAAATAAAATGAAATCTGATGTACGTTTAACTTCTGCAAGACTTGAAGTAATATCTTTTGCTATTTCTACTACCATAATGTCTGCAATTTCTTTTTGATAGTCTAAGAGTAAAAAGGCAACCTTATTTAGAATTTTAGCTCTTTCAATAAGCGGTACATCTGCCCATTCTTTTTGAGCAGCTTTAGCTGTAAGAATAACTTCATCCACTTCTTCTTTGGACATAGCAGGAATAGAACCCACTTTGCTGCCATCAATTGGAGAAAAGATGTCTATAAGATTACCTGTGTTTGACAGCTTCCATTCGCCGTTAATATAATTTTTATAAACTCCCTCATGGCATATTTCTTTGAGCATATTCTTCACCCTTTCAAAATAATGATAAATTTATATTACCCATATTTATATGCAAGAATACTTTTTAAATGTCTGAGCTCCTATGCGGTCAATAAAATCCCCTAACTTTTCTCCTGGCTCAGCTTTTTCCCGATAAACCTCTATCATCTTATCAACTAACATAAGAGCCTGCTTTTCTGTGAGGTTTTCAGCTATAAGATTTGACTCCCTTGGATGAAACCCACTGCTTCCCCCTGCTGCTACTCTAAACCCTGTAACATCTGCTATCACTCCAATGTCTTTACTGTAAACACTTCCGCATGCATTTCTGCAGCCTGCAACTCCGATTTTGGTTCTGCAGGGCATGGACTCCCATTGATATTTACGAGCTAACTTCATACCAGTTGATATAGTATTAAACTTGGACCTTTTGCAGTACCCCGCCGGACACATTTCGACATTTTTAACACTGTTTTGTTCTTTAACAGCTGGTTCCATATCTAATTCATTCCAAATAGATTCTAAGTCCTCTTCTTTTAAATTCGTAATGAGAAACCTTTGGCCTGACGTAATCTTTATAATGCCATTATATTTTTTTACTGTCTCTCCTATTTTGATAAGCTGCTCTGCTGTGATGAACCCTCCGGGTATATAAGGCGTAATAGCGTAACGTCTTCTTCCGTTTTTTACCTTCTGTAAATTTCCATAATGTTTTCCCATATTTTTGCCCCTTATCATTTAGTTTTGATCTACACTAATATCTCCTGATGTTGAACTTATAGTAAGCATAGCATAAGGTTCCTTACCAATTGTAGCTGTAGCTTCATTTTGCTTTTTATTTTTATAATTCATATCAATATTCCCTTGTATATCTCCTGATACACAGTTTGCATCCATTTGAAAGCTTATATTCTCTGCAAGCTTAACAGTAATATCTCCCGATGCAGCGTTTAGTTTAGTATAGTCTTCAATACTTGTATAGACCGCCTCTATCTCTCCTGATGCAGCACTTATTTCCCCTGAACCAGCTATGTTCTGAAGAGAAATATCTCCTGATGATGAATGAATGTTATACTTTTCTCCTATAAGCTCATCTATAGTAATGTCTCCAGAACTAACTTCTACATCTCCAGAACCTCTTAAGTACTTAATATCTATATCCCCTGATGCTGTACTTAACGCATACTCACTGCACTCTATATTCTCTATATTAATATCTCCAGATGCCAAATCACTGATAAACTTTTCTGCCTTCACTGGATAACTAAGATATAAATCCCCTGATGCCTGATGGGTTGCAATCTCTTTTAATTCCATTTCACTTAATAGACTTATATCACCTGAAGAAGTTTGTATAATCATATCCCCTCTATAGCTTTTTGGAATAAATAACTCAACTTTATGATGAGAAGATCCAAGTCTAAAAAAAATAATTTCAGGGATTCTTTGTCCTTTTGTAATAGTCAGAATACCATTTTTATTCTCTAGTTCGAAGAGTTCCTTATCTTTTAAAGGTTTGTCTGAGCTCTCAATAACCTTTATGACTTCTTCATCTACTACGGATACTTCTATATCGGCATTATCAAAGTCTAGTCTTATCTTATTTATCCCTGTGCTTGCTATTTGTTCTTCCTTGACTTTTTTTGCTGCTCTTTCTGCTATATTGCCTAGATCTAAGTTAAAGTCAAAACTTATTTCATCACTTTGATTTATACGGTTTTTACTGACATAGCTTAGAAAACTAATGAGTCCGACTGCTATAAGAATAAGTATAGTAAGCTCAATAATTTGTATAATACGTATTTTTTTCATAGTTATTGCTCCTTCATACTTCTCATATCGAAAATAAGCTTAATAATTTGTTCAATAACTGCTCCTAATATAAATATGATCCATGAATAGGCCCATATACTAAATTGAAAACTTATTAGAAGATAAATAGCTACTATAAGTGTCCACATAATAGATATAAGTGATTTGGAAAGTTGATTTCTTTGAGTTCTTCCCTGTTTCCATTCCTTAAATTCTTCAACTAATGTTTCATCAGCTTTAAGATAACTGGGTTTTGACATGAAATGATAGATAAGAACACATGTTGTACTTCCAACTCCAAGTAAAAGAACAAGTACTGCAATAACCCCATCTACACGAAATACTGCTGTAAGCAAAATTAAAAGTATCACACTTAAAATATATGCACCAACTGCTCCGGCAACCACCATTGCTGTTTTTTTGCGTTCTTTTTCCTCTCTTTCTATATTTAATACATCGCTTTGTTTAAGTCCTCGAATAAGCTCATCAACATCTCCAATACTTGCAATGACACTATTATATGCATCTTCCGGCGACTTACCTAAGTCTACTAAGTCATTATATTTTTCTGTTAAATTAACAATAAGTTCTTCTTTAAGCTCAAAAGCTTTTTTAGTTTTTGGTGCCTCTTCAAATAACATCTCCACTTTACTTCTTATTTTACTATTCATTTTTATTCCCTCCCAAAATAGATAACTTTTACTAGATTAACTTATCAATGAGTTCTTTAGCTTCTTCCCAATCTTTCTTATTACTTGTATAAGCTGCTTTTCCAAGGGTTGTTATACTATAGTAACGTCTTCTTGCACCGGTTGTTTCATCTCCCCAATAAGATAATATAAATCCGGCTTGTTCTAGCCTACGAAAAGCACTATATAAAGTAGCTTCTTTAAGTTCATATTGATTACTGGTTTTTTCTTGTATGGCTTTATTAATCTCGTATCCATAGCTGTCTTTTATAAGGAGCTGTGCTAATATAATTGTCTCCGTATGCCCTCTTATTAAATCTGATGTTATAGACATCACATCATCTCACTTTCCTTAATACTTTTATCTTATAAATATATATTATTATTATATACCTCACCTGTCAAGGTATATTACAAAAAAATATAGATATTTTTTCAAATCTTTAATATAAATATTTTTGATCCAGCTCTGGATTAGCACTTTAGAATCTGCTTTTAATAATAAATTATTTTAGCATTTGCATATACTATGGGCATTGATTATAATAGGAAGTATATTGTTTTCTGAAATATCAACCAAACCGGAGGTTCTATCTATGTCTTCAGATTTTCATAGAAATTCACTTACTCTTCAAGATATACTGGACGCTAAAGAAAGAATAAAAAGTACTTGTATTGAGACAAAACTTATCTACAGTTATGACCTTAGCAAAGAATATCATAATAAAGTTTACTTAAAACCTGAAAATTTGCAAATAACAGGCGCTTTTAAAATACGCGGCGCTCTTAATAAAATTATGAAACTTACTGATGCTGAAAAAAGCAAGGGACTTATTGCTTCATCTGCAGGTAATCATGCTCAGGGAGTTGCTTACTCTGGTCATTCCCTTGGTATAGATGTTACTATTGTCATGCCAAAAACAACTCCCCTTATTAAAGTTGAGGCTACTAAGGGCTGGGGAGCAAAGGTTGTCCTCGCAGGGGATGTTTATGATGCAGCCTATGAAGAAGCCAGAACCCTCGAGAAAGAGGAGGGATATACCTTTATCCATCCTTTTAATGATATAGATATTATGGCAGGCCAAGGAACTATAGCCCTTGAAATACTTGAAGAGCTTCCTGAGGCAGATATTATTCTTGTGCCAGTTGGCGGTGGCGGCCTTATCAGTGGTATAGCTGTGGCTGCTAAAGCTATTAATCCTCATATTAAAATCATTGGTGTTGAATCGACAGGTGCTCAGGCGATGAAATTATCCATGGACTCTGGTAAACTTGTTCATCTTCCTTATGTAGATACCATTGCCGACGGTGCTGCAGTTAAAAAACCTGGGGATTTAGCGTTTGATATCATTAAAGATTATGTTGATGAAATTATTACTTTAGATGATCATGATCTGATTGAAGCTATTTTCTTACTTGTAGAAAAACACAAGCTTGTAGCAGAGGCAACAGGGGCACTTTCTGTAGCAGCCCTTAAGAAACTTGATGTAAGAGATAAAAAAGTTGTGTCTGTTATAAGCGGTGGTAATATCGATGTCCTCACTATGTCCTCTTTACTTAACCATGGACTTTACTCTAGGGGCAGACTCTTTTGTTTCTCTGTTAAATTAAAGGACACTCCTGGACAACTTGTTAAGATAGCTGAGATACTGGCTAAATTAGGTGCTAATGTAGTAAAACTTGATCACAATCAGTTTAAAGCCCTTGATCGCCTAACCTATGTAGCTCTTGAAGTGACGGTCGAAACCAATGGACATCACCACATTAAACAGGTTACCAAGACCCTGGAAGATGAGGGATATATCTTAGAGATTATTTACTAAAAAGAGGAGAGCATCTTTATTCAGATGCTCTCCTCTTTTTCTTTAGCCTCGGATGACTTCAACCTTATAACCATCTGGGTCAGTTACAAAGTAATATCTTGGTGGTTCTCCAGGCAGGCCTTTTAAATCGGTTACTTCATAGCCGAGTTCTATGTGCCTTAGCCTTGATGCTTCTAAATCTGGGGTAGATACTGCAAGGTGGCTGAAGCCATTTCCTATTTCATAAGGCTTTTCTGGATTATAGTTATAGGTAAGTTCAACCTCATAAGCCTTAGTTTCGTCGGTTAGAAAAACTAAAGTAAACTTATGTTCTTTAAAATCTTTTCTCTTTACCTCTTTTAGTCCTAATGCATTTTTGTAAAACATGAGGGATTTTTCTAAGTCCATTACTCTTAAACAGGTATGAAGCATTTTATATTGCATTTTTTAATCCTCCGTCATTCTATTTTAGTTATAGTCTATTTCCAGTCCTACCGGACAATGGTCTGAACCCAATATGTCAGAGTAAATATAGGCTTCCTTTAAATGCTCTTTCAGCCTCTTGGATACTAAAAAATAATCTATCCGCCATCCAGCATTATTAGCTCTAGCCTTAAATTTATAGGACCACCAGCTATAAGCCCCCTCTTTATCAGGGTAAAAATAACGGTAGGTATCTATAAACCCGGCATCTAAAAGATGATTTAACTGCTCTCGTTCCTGCTTACTATAGCCAGCACTTCCTTCATTTGCTTTAGGATTCTTTAAGTCGATAGCCTCGTGGGCTACATTAAGATCTCCGCATAGTATAACAGGCTTTTCCTTATCTAGCCCCCTCAAATACTCTCTGAAATCTTTTTCCCATTGCACCCGATAGTCAATGCGTAAGAGTTCGCTTTTAGCATTTGGTGTATACACTGTAACCACATAAAAGTGATTAAATTCTAAAGTAATAACTCTGCCTTCTGTATCGTGATCCGGTATACCTATCCCATAGGCTGCCCTTAGCGGCTCTTGCTTTGAAAAAATAGCTGTACCAGAGTATCCCTTCTTTTCTGCATAATTAAAATATTGGTAGTAGCCTTTAAGATCAAGTTCAATTTGTCCTTGCTGCAGTTTGATTTCCTGAAGGCAAAAAATATCAGCATCTGCTTCATTGAAAAATTCCAAAAAGCCCTTGGTCACACACGCTCTTAAACCATTTACATTCCATGATATAAGTTTCATTAAAGTCTCTTGTCTCCTTTATCTCAATTGATTTTACATACATCTACCCATTTCCCGCCGGTTATTTCAATGAGCTGTTTAGGGGTCATCTTTATAGCAGTATTAGTCCCCCCTGCTGCCGGATAAACAGTATCAAAATCGGCAATACTTTTGTCAATATAGATCTGCACCTCTTCCGGCAGTCCAAAGGGACATACTCCGCCAACAGGATGTCCTGTCTTTTCAAATGTTTCTTCATAAGACATCATTTTAGCTTTACACTGAAACGTTTCTTTAAATTTTTGATTGTCTATCTTTGCTGTTCCGCAGGCTACTACTACAATGCTGCTATCCTTTACATTAAAAGCTAGAGTTTTTGCTATTCTTTCTTCCTTAATATCTAGAGCCTTGGCTGCCAGTGCTACTGTCGCACTGCTTTCATTAAAAAAAATAATTTCATTCTTCAACTGATACTTGCTTAAAAATTTCTGAACTTCTAGCACTCCCATATCTCTTCTCCTTTAATCATTTGTTAAACTATAAAAAAGTAAATCATTAATCCTCGTAGTTGCAGAACGTACAAAATGATACTTAAATTATATAACAAACCTTTTCAATATACAAAACCCATATTATTAAAGTGATTATTAAAAAAGAGCTCCTTATATAAGCAGCTCTTTTAAAACCGAGTAGTATTTATGAAGTGCATATGTCAGCCTTTCTACTTGTTAAATGCATTTTTATCATTGAAAATAATTATCTATTAATTTATCTCCTATATAAAGCCCTTCAACTATACTCTTTCCATTTTTAACTTTAACCATTACATAGCTCTTTTCACTATTTTCTCTAAAAAGTTGTTCGGCCTTTAAAGCAATGGTTTCATTTACAAAATACTTAGTAAATGGCGTTTCATAATAGCCATCACCGTATTTTTGGCCAGAAATATAATCCGTTCCTGCTTCTTTCGGCTTTTCTTTGTATGCTTTATCTAAATAGGCATAACCATCTTTATCTTGCTTAATAGTAATATAACATTTTCCTGTATAACTTCCTAGATCACTAGTAATCGTTTCCGTATCTATAATGTAGGCAAGGTATCTCCCTCTTAAAGGGTCTATAGGGTCATATCCTTCTATATTAAATTTATAAGCATTTCCTGTTAGTGCCACTAATTCATAGGAAAGGCTAATGTATAAAATGACAATAAGCTGCAAACAGAAAATACAGATAAGTGTTTTAAGACGCTTATTATTTTTAAACATGTGTCATCTCCTTTTTTCGTTTTTTGGCAAGGTACAAATTAGCTAACAAGAATATAACGCCGCATATAATAAAAACAATCCCTTTGACTAAAAAAGAAAATTCACTGTCGAAAAATCTAGCAAGAGTAATAGCAGCTAATAACATTAAACCTATATTCATTCTGCTCATACTGCTGTAAATAATACCTTCTCTTAACGTCATAATAGAAAGAGAGATAAATATGATGTTTAATACCACTGCTAGAATAACTGAAGATTCATTTCCTAATAAACCAAACAGTCTAAAACCGATAATCATAGCTATTGCAATAAAGTAGATAAATAAACGTTTGGTAAAATCTCTTTTACTTGTAATAAGCTTTGCAATGATACCAATAACCACCCCTACAAAGAGTACAATAATAAGCATATGCTGCCAGTTTACGTTGCTGGTATCTACATAACGCCAAAACTCACTAAACGTAAAGACAAACAGTGTGATATAAAGTCCAATATTCCCAACAACAGCAAACGGCCTCATGGTAAAGGCAAGCGTATCTTCATACAAAAGTGCATCAAGTCCTACGAGCAGGATAAAATAAGTAAAATACAATTCTCTTAAAAGTACCCCATTATATGCTAAAGATGAAATAAATGCAAAACCCGCTAAGGCTAAAAAAACCTGACACCAGCCTGTCTCAAACCCAAACTTATCTTTATTGTAACGCACCTTAACAAAAGGAATACTTGCTCCAATAATAATCATGCCAAGGATTACTTTAGTCCATAGATCTGTTAAATCAGTCATAAACATACATAGGCTTCCTAGTACTAAATAAGCGGCTAAGTCTAATGTTGAACCATATAAATAGACTAGCGGCAAGCTAAGCATAGTAATAATGAAAAATAACACCCATTCATCTACTAGAATATGATAAATTTGACCACTCATGACAACAGCTGTCAAAATACCAATTGTCGTAAAAATGGCTGCGGCTTCTTTTATCCATCCTGATACGCCTTTCTTAATAATAAATATGCCGCCAAAACTGCCTATTAAAAATGGAATCAGTGAAATAGTAACCTTGACACCTCTTGGGAAATACCCCCAGTTTTTGGCAAGAATAAGTATGATACCCAGCCCAATAAGAATACTTCCTAATACCCCTAATATAGCCCCCAATTTATTAGGCTCATTTTCCTCTTTTGCTTTATAATAAGCTGTTATCTTTTCTATCGTGCCCCTATCTGCAAGTCCTTCTTTTTCCCAAGTCTCCATTTCACGAACTAGCCACTTATCATATTTGTTTTTCACATTTTCACCTCGCTTTGATTTTTACATATATACACGACCTGCTTTATCACTATATTCTGCTGTTTTAAACTTTTTATACCCCAGCCTGTCACATAGATTTATATTCCCTAGACTCATAGAGCCTGCAAAAAGTTCCCCATTTGTTAATCTTCATAAGCCAGCTTATTTAATGCCTCATCACTTACACGATATACCGTCCATTCATCCATAGAGACTGCTCCTAAACGTTTATAAAAGTTAATTGAAGATTCATTCCAGTCCAAACACCACCACTCAAGTCTTCCGCAATTTCTTTCCAAAGCAATCTGAGCTAAGTATTTTAACATTCTTTTTCCTAGGCCTTTTCCCCTCACATGGGGCTCAACATAAAGATCTTCAAGATAGATGCCTGATCTGCCTAAGAAAGTTGAAAAATTATAAAAGAACAGCATAAACCCAACGGGTTTCCCCTCATATTCACCTATAATAACTTCTGCTGCTTTACGCTCAAATAACCATTCTCTAAGTGTCTCTTCCGTTGCGACAACTTTATCTAAAAGATTTTCGTATGCCGCAAGCTCCTTAATAAAATAAAGAATAAGAGAGGTATCTTCTTCTTTAGCTGTCCGCATTATGAACCCATTATCTAATATCTTTATATTACCTGTCATCATTTTATACTCCTTTTGTCATAGTCATACAACTTTAACGCATATTTTGCAGCTCCTATAGCATGGATAAAAGTAGTATCATATATGGGCAGACTGCTTTCTTCCTGATTAATAAGCATCCCTATTTCAGTGCATCCTAAAATTACCGCCTCTACTCCTTGCTGCTTAAAGGAATCTATTATTTTAATATAGCCATCTTTTGATGATTCCTTTTTGAGACCTAAGCATAATTCTTTAAAAATCACTTGATTCACGAACTCTCTTTCATCTCCACTCGGAATAACCACTTCTAATCCCCTCTCTATGAGTTTAGATTTATAAAAGTCCTCTTCCATAGTATACTTGGTCCCTAATAAACCCACTTTAGATAAATGGTTATCTAGGAGTTCTTTTGCTGTGAGTTCGGCTATATGCAAAAAAGGAATCTTTATTGCATTGCAGATGGCCTCAGCATTTTTATGCATTGTGTTCGTACATAAAATAACAAAATCCGCACCAGCTTGTTCTAGTGATTTCGCTGCATGAGCCAAGATTTCTCCTGCTTTATCCCAATCCCCTTGAGATTGGCAGCTTTCAATCTCATCAAAATCTACACTATATAAAACGCATTTTGCACTATGCAGTCCTCCTAGAGTATTTTTGACATATGTATTAATAATCTTATAATAGCTTACAGTTGATTCCCAGCTCATACCACCGATAAGTCCTATTGTCTTCACTTCTGTTTTCCTCCTTTAAATAAATAATTAATTTTTATATTCTATTGTAACTTAAAATCTTTTAATTATGACCCTCCAATTTGCTAAAAAGCTGTACAAATATTTTTTAAAATAGATCATATTCTTAGTTCCTATATACTAGAAATAAAATGTTTTAGTTAATATTTCTATACTATTCTAAATATTATATCATAATGCTTAATATGATTTAATTGTAATGCTTCTAATATTAAAAATATCTCTTCAAAATCTCCTAAAGATAATAAAAAATAGCAAACAGACTAGATACTCTATTCAAAAAGAAATATCTAGTCTGTTAAAGATTGCTATTATAGTTCTAATATCTTACTTTCACATGGATTTAGTTCAATCTCTATGAAAGTGCCATCTGGCGACTTTACTACTGTCTTTTGCTTTTCAAAGCTATTGTTGATTACAGCTAAACTATTATGATTCGGATAATAAGCACATTCCGTATGAATATTACTGCATAACCAGTGACTAAATGCTTCTTCTGAGTGAGCTGACCAGTATATGGCTCTATGCAGCAATCTAACATTATCACTTGAATATTTATGACCTGCTAAATAGACACTGCGTCCTTTACCAAAAGTATGCGTTGCTATCTGTACCGATTTATCTTCATCAGCAAGCACTTGTGTATCACAATCTAGAGCAAATACGTTATCTGTATACTTTCCAAGATCTAAGTCTTCTTTTATATCCCCAAGTATAAAATGAGAAGTTTTTAATGGGGCATACTTGTATTTATCAAATCCTATGGTTAACCCATATTCTCTATCTACCCCTAGTATATGAGAGAGTCTAAAATACTGATTTCCAGATTTATTCGCGGAGGGTTCTCCAATACCGATGAAGCCTCCGCCTTGCCATATCCACTCAGAAAGTATTTCAATCACCTTAGGATTTTGCCAATTCCATCCGCCGCTCCATGCATCATCAAGGCTTCCTGCATTAATGATTACTTTAGTATGACTGTCTATCCCTTTTTCTAATACATCTTTAAAGCTTATAAATTCAACTTCTACCGGAAGTCCCGAAATAGATTCCATAACTTCATTATAATAATTACCATGATTAAAATGCCCCCGGCATCCCCATGCTCTCATATTTCCCCAAGCAGTAAGTATAGCCACTTTAAAATTTGAAGTATAAGGTCTATCATCTTTATGTAGTTCTCTTAGCATTCTAAATTCAGTAGCTAGGGCTTCAACATACTCTACAAAATCTGGATGCCCTTCTACAAGATGTAAATAGCCCCCAAAGCCTATTCTGTCTACGCTTTCACGTAAGAGTGCTCGGCGTATATCCATCCAATATGTTTTAGTTTCAAGTGTTGGATTGCCCCCTTCTATAAATGTTCCTGCCCCATTTACTCCCGTTGGAAAAAGGTAAGGATGAAGTCTTAGTTCCTTAGTCGCTACATGTTTTGTACCCGCAACCTTTCTCGTTTCAAATCCATTAAATATACCATCTATAATGCCATCGAATTTAAATTCCTTAAATCTCTCAAGTGTAGGTTCGATACCAATCCAGTGATCATTGTAAAATACATAGGCTTTTTTATGATATTTATGAACAAGTTCTATGCACTTTTTCCCAAAGTCTGTTACAAAGTCTATAATAAAATTCATCCAATCCCTATATTTATCACTTGGTGGTAAATAAGAGTTATTATAAAGTCCGTTATGGATGAAATCTTCTGAAGTAAGTCTATATCCTTTAACTTTTTCAAACTCACGAATAGCAAAAGAACTTACAGCGAAGTCGTATGCTCCCCAGTCATTAACAATAAACTTGCGATTAGGGTCATCGCCCCATAACCACCAAAAGTTATAAAACATTGAGGTAAAGCGAACTACTTTTGTATGTGGATGTTCTTGCAGCCACCTTTCCAGGTAGGCTAAGATTTTTTCCTGGGCTTCTTCATACATTGGCTCTATAGGCATGAGATGCTCTTTGTCTCCCCAATCATTTGTGATATGATTGTAGGCTGAAATTTCTTCCCAAATTCTATACGCTAAAAAGTTAACTGTATAACGGTGCCATTTTCTTGCATCTTTAATGATTACGATACCTGACTTTTTACTATATTGCCACTGGGCCTTCGGAACCTCTTCTCCACTTGTTCTGTCAAACACTTGCCACCACTCATAAGGGTTATCATCTTCATTTACCTGAAGCTGCTCTTTTGAAAACCCCTTTAATAAATCTATTTGTACGACATCGCTCGTGGCTGCTATAGGGAAACTCATAATATAACATTGCTGAAGCTTATCTCTATTAGCTTTAGCCCACTCATTATCAGCTCTTACTAAGCAAATCGTTGAATAAATATCATAATCTGAAGTGATAATCTTATCTGATAACTGCGTTCCATCACTGTCTCTTATGACATCTGCTCCCCATTTTTTGGCAAGTTTAAGCGTTAAATCTTCATAGCCTGCTTCACCAGGCAAAGTAAATCCACCTTTTTTAAATAAATTACTGTCCATCATGATCCTCCATTATCCTTTAACTGCACCTGAGGTAAGTCCTCTAATAAGGCTTTTTGAATTCACTGCAAATATAATAAGAATAGGAATTGTTGCAAGTGTAAGTGCAAACATTCTTGCCCCGTATTCTTGCCTATATTGATTGCCTAAGGCAAAAATACCAAGCGGTATAGTATACATACTCTGCTTGTTAATAAATACAAGTGGTGTTAAAAAGTTATTCCACGAATACATAAAAATCATCAAAAAGAGTGTTACAGCTGCGGAACGGGTAAAAGGTAAGAACATTTTATAAAAAATAGTCATTTCATTACATCCATCGATGCGTGCACTTTCCATAATTTCAGTTGGAAAACCATCTTTAGCAAATTGAGTAAATAAAAATACACCATAAGGGCTTATCATAGCTGAGATAATCATTGGCAGATGTGTATTAGAAAGTCCTAAATTCTTCATCTCTATAAGAAATCCAACAATCGAAACACCGAAAGGAATTGACATGATAATTAGTATCATGTTTTGCATGAGTCTATTTGCCTTAAAAGTATATTTGGCTATTGCAAAGCCTGCCGCTGCTGAAAATAGCACCCCAATAACTGCAGCCGAAACAGCAATATAAAAACTATTTAAGTAAAACATAAGAAAACCACTCTCAAATACCATCTTTGCATTATTTATAAGTTGGTTGCCTGGCAACATATATAGCTTAGTAATAATTTGCTGATTTGTCCGCGTAGACATAATTGTCATCATATAAAATGGAAAGATAGCCATAATTGTGGCAGCAATTAGGATAATCATAGAAAGGATTGTTGAAATTTTAATTTTCTTCATTGTTTCCACCTCTTTTTCTAATAATAAATAAAGTGAAAAATGTAAATACGAGTATGATCATAAATAAAGAATAGGTAAGAGCTGCTCCGTATCCTAATCTGCCCTGTCTTAAACAGTTTTCATAAAAGTATACCATGACTGTCATTAATGGCTTTTCAAGAGATTGCTGTGACCCTTGCCCCAAACCACGAAGCAGTAAATATGGCTGATCCATGATTTGAAGTGTATAAATAACACTTGTAATAACTAAAAAGAAGGTGACATTATTAAGAAGAGGCACAGTAATTTTAAAGAATATTTTTATTCTGGATGCTCCGTCTACTCTGGCAGCTTCATAAACATCTGCTGAAATCGAGGACATTCCTGCAAGGTAAATGAGCATATAGTAACCCGCCCATTGCCATAAGATCATAAGGATAAGCATAATTCTTTGAAGATAACTGGGTGCAGTAAGCCAGTTAATACCTTGTTCAAATATCCCTATCTTGACTAAAAACAGATTAATAACCCCTATTTTTTGGTCAAATAATAAACTAAAGATAATAGCTACTGCTACTGGAGTTGTAACGTATGGAAGATAATTGGCTATTTGAAAAAACCCTCTGAATTTTAAGGATTCGTTAAAAAGTAATTCAGCAAGAAATAGCCCTACGATAATACATAGTGGAATAACAAACAGCATCAAAATAAAAGTATTACTTACAGATTTCCAAAAATATGAATCACTTGTAAATAACTTTATGTAATTATCAATTCCGATAAATTTTGGCTTTTCACCTACATTCCATCTAAAGAAACTCATGTAAAGTGAATACAGTGTAGGAAAAACAAAGAAACTTATATAAGAAAGTATAAAAGGAGCTAAAAATATATAAGGCCATTTTCTTAAACTTTTATCGAATGAACTTGCAGTATTTTTACTTTGCTTCACTCAGATCACATCCATTCTTTTTATATTCAATATTTAATAATCAATTTATATTTTGATACAAAAAATGTGGCAGCTTAAAAGATGCCACACTTTTTAGTATCCCTATGAAATAGTATTTTCTAATTATTAAAACTCTAGATCTGGGCAGTTGTTTCTCATCTCTTCTATAATGATCTCTTTGTATCTTTCGAGTGTTATTTTATCTGCTCCCTCATTAAGAATTGTATTCTCTGCTACCTTAAATGCGGATTTTATTTGATTCATATATAGTTCTGGTGTTCTTAATTTAATATTAGGACCAAGTTCTTTAAAGAATTTTTCTGAAATATTTTGTGGAGCAAACCACTCATCTTTTGATGTGCTATAATCGTGAGTATCTACAAAAGATTTAAGCGGCGGCGTCCAGCCACGAGCCTCTAAGTTAGTATTACAACCTTCTTCTGTTCCAAATGCCCACTGTATGTATTTCCAAGCAGCCTCTTTATTTTTACTGTCTTTCCATATACCATATGCTGCTCCACCCATATTGTAAGCGCCGCCTGGTGCCTGCATGATTCTCCATCTTCCTTGTCCATCTGGATCATTTGGAGTAATAACAAACGGAGAAGTCCAAGTTGCTGCATTAAGGAAAATATGATTATCACCATCAATCGCCGCGTTCATAGCTGGCGTATAATGGTCTGATATTGTTTTATCAAACACATTATTAGCTATCATATTTTTTAGAACCTCATAGCGTTCATCCGGCATTTTGCTTAAAAGATAGTCCGTTGGCTTATTATCTTGTGTCCAAGGCTCATCTCCAAAACAGTCAAATACTTCCTGTACATCTGCCCATGAATGGAATAAATATACTTTGCCACCTGATTTTTCATAAACTTCTTTACCGTATTTGATGACATCATCCCAAGAAGTAAACATTTTTTCAAGCTCTGCAGGATCATCCGTTCCAAGATACTCTTTAGCAAGGGGTGCTTTGTAAGCTAATCCTCCGGCAGTGATACCCCCTTCAAGTGCAACTAACTTATCGTTATAAGAAATAGCTGGTTTTACATAGTCAAGTATTTGACCATAATCAAAGCTATATGGCGCTTCTTCAAGGTTTTCTAGAATATCCATACTAAACAGCCTTTGTCTAAACCCCATCTCTCCAAGCAGAATATCTCCAATTTCAGTTCCAGATGCTATAGATGTTTGAACTTTATTCATATAGTCATCATAACCAACTGCCACTAATTCTACCTTGTAACCAGGATTTGCTGCTTCAAAGGCTTTAACAACAGGTTCTTCAGTTGCTGTATCCCATGTCCATAGTGTAATTGTTTGAACATCAGCTGTACTTTTTTCAGCCTCTGTATTTTCTGTCTTTTCTGTAGTTGCCGTGCTTCCAGCACTTTCTGATGATGAAGTCTCAGTACCTGTATTGCCGCAGCCCACAAGGTTAAACATCATAGCGCCCATAATGGTACATGCTAATAACTTTCTTAACAATCCTTTCATAAAATTACCTCCTAATTTTTTGTATCACTTAACTAATTGCAGTATACGTTAACAGAAGGAGTGTTTAAATATAACAATCCCGTAAAATTGTTCAATTTTCTTGTTCATTATTACCAGTAGTTGTCCCATTTACAACAGGCAATTTGATGTAAATGCTAGTATAGAGATTCTCTTTAGATTGGAGTGAAAGTCCATAGTCATTTCCGCAAAGGTGCGTAATACGTTCTTGCACATTTTTCATGCCTACCGACCTCATTTTCCCTGGAATTTTAGGATAGTCTGTATCATATATCATCTGTTTGAACACATCTTCACTAAGTCCTACTCCATTATCTGTAACTTCTATTACGATTTGATCTTCCTGTTTCTTTACTGCAATACGAATACTCCCCTTTTCATTTTCAGAAAGTATCCCATGCAGAAGGCAATTTTCTACAATAGGCTGAATAATAGTTCTAGGCACACTGCACTTCAAGGCAGTCTCATCGATTTCCCATTCTACTTCAAATCTTTCTTTATATCTATGCTGTTGAATATTAAGATACTGCCTTACAACATCCATTTCTTCTTCTAGGGTTGTAAATAACCCCTCTTCATTAATTTTAACAACATCCTGCAAAATAACTATAAAAGATCTAACCATATCGATGATGCCTTGAGCCTTAATTTTTTGTGCCATATAGATAAGAGTATTTAACGTATTATATATAAAATGAGGATTAATTTGTGCAAGCAAAAGACTTGTTTCCATTTTGCTTTGCTTTTTTTCATATTCAACAGTACTATCTATATACCCTGTAAGTTTAGTCAGCATGTTATTAAATCCCGTTGCAAGTTCTCCTACCTCATCAGCTGTTGTAACTGGAATAGTTACATTCAAATTACCTTTAGCTACTTTCTTCATCGTTTTCGTTAACTCAGTTAAAGGCTTAGTAATATTAGAAACAAGTCCCAAAATGATAAATATACTACAGATTACAATAATCATAGTATAAATGATGAAAAAATAAATAAGGTTTTTTGTAGGTTTATAAATGCTTTGTTTTAATACATAAGCTACTAATGTCCAACCTGGATCAAGGGTTTTATCAATAAAAACATATCCTTCTTTAGTTTCATAAACTTTTGTTGTGTCTATTGTCATGCCCTCTGCTAAGCCTGTAGCTAGTTTGAGAATTTCATCGCCTTGTTTATGATTCTTTTCATATAAAGTAATACCATCTCTGTCTAATAAATAGTAGCTTTCGAACCCTATGCTATTTTTATCTAATATTTCTTTAATATATTTCATGTCAATGTTTAAAATAAGCGTACCAATGGATTTAGTTGGACTAACCATGCTCGCAACATTTATAATATACGGGATAACTGTCGTATGAGAAGAAAAAACTTGATATGGCGTTGAAAAGTATCTCTTCTCTTTTTTCATAAAAAAATTGCTATACCATGATTGTTTCATAAGTTCCCTAAAAGATTGGTCATCTAACGATACAAATGCCTTTTGCTGACTAGAAATAATAATTTCATTTGCTTTAATAAGGACTGAATTATACATATAATCTCTCTGAACATCTACCATTGCTAAATTCTTTTTTACTCTGTTTCCTGAACTATATTTAGTATAATAGTCCGTTGGGCTTTCATTTTTAAGATAATTTTGAACATCTTCGTTAATAGCTATGTTATCTCCCAACTTAGTAATATCATTAATAAAAAACTCAAGCTGCCCAGACGTCTTATCCAGGGCTGAAGTTGTATTAATAATACATTGGCTTTGCATAATAGAAAGATTATAGTAATACGCTACTCCGCCGCTTACCAGCAATGAAATAGTTACAATGACACATACTGTCATTGTAATTCTAAAATTTATACTTGTTTTAAAACGACTCATTTCTCTCCTCCCTATATTCAAGAGGATTAAGCCCTACACTCTTTATAAAAACTTGACTGAAGTATTGGCTTGTTTTATAACCTACTCTTTCTGATATTTCATAAATCTTTAAATTGGTATTTCTTAAGAGCTGCTTAGCTTTGTGCATGCGAATCATCTTTAAATATTCCAGTACACTATAGCCCGTCTCTTGTTTAAAGGTCTTCCCAAGACTTGACTCACTTATTTCAAGCACATTTGCAACATCTAGAACGACTAAGTCTTTGCTATAATTCTCATTAAGATACTGAATAGCTCTTTGAACTTTTTTAGAGTAGGCATTAATATTCTTATCCACAAGCTGACGATTACATAGCTTACATACTTCTTTAAGTGCTTCTTTAATGTCTGCTGCGGTATAACATTTTAATAATCTTTCGTAAACTTTTGGAGAACTGCTTTTAATAGATGGTAAATTTCGTTCATTACGCCACCATGTTATTTCTCGTTCTATCCCTGTGCAGCATGTCCGAAGCAGTTCTGGATCAAAAACAGGTTCCATAATGAAGTTAAAAATCCTCTCTACATTTTTATCTATTTCACTTGCCTCTGTACTTTCTAGTGCATGTATAACCGCATAGATATGCTGGTTAACCTGCGTTATCCTATTTTTATTTAATGGATAGTCCATATAGTCATCTGCTTTAAGAACCTTGGATCTGCCCTTTGCTGCTAAAAAGTCTAATGCTCTTTGACACTGCTGATACATATCAGATATCTTAGCAACTGCCAGGCTTGTATTTGTAATAGCTGTAGAAAAAGTATAACCGGTTTCAGCTGCAAGTGTTTCATTAATAAGCTCCGCTATAGGATGAAATCTTAAAAAGACAATCCTATTACTAAGTTGTTCCTTTAATCTAAAAAACAAAATATGTTCATCTTGCTTATATTTTATTACATCTACGAAATCAAACTTTTCCGGCAAGGCATCTATGATCTTTTTAATTTTATCTTCTACATAAATCATAGGTTTATTTTGATTTTGTTCTATACCAATTAGTCTATAGGGCGTATCTAGTTTAACGACGAACATAACTAATGTGTCTGTATTATCTTGGGTAAAATACCAGCCTTCTTTTATTTTTAAGACAGGTACTTCATCCCCTTCTATGTAATGCCGCATCGTATGTTTAGTGACTATTTCTTTTACACTTAGCTGATGAATAGTAGCTTGTTTAACTTTATGTAATTCCTCTAAAAGAGTTTTTTCATCTACTGTATGCTTAAGTAAATAGTTTGAAACCCCTAGCTCAATAGCTTTTTTAGCATATTCAAACTCACTGTATGCTGTAAGTAAAATAACCTGACAGTTTGGATTATGCTCTTTTATCTTTTCGCATAACTGAAGTCCATTCATGCCTGGCATGGAAATATCTGCTATAATAATGTGTGGATCTAGCTTTTCGAAAGATTCCAGAACTCTTTTTCCATCGGTGCATTCCGCCACAACTTCAAAGCCATATTTATTCCAATCAATAAGTTCTTTTAAATACTCAATGGCTTGAATTTCATCATCGACTAAGATAACCCTTAGTTTATTCATGCATACTCACTTCCCTAGTAGTATTTTGGCATATTATACTATAATTTTACTATTTTATAGTATAAGTATACAATAGATCATATTCGTTTGCACAATAATCTTATGTATTTTATTACAATACTCTTTTTTATACAATTTTACGATTTTTTATATTTATTCTTGTGATTAGTTTTAGTAAAATCAATTTAATCAAAAACAATATACTTGTTTATAGGAGGAATAACCAATGAAAAATATTCTTTGTTACGGAGATTCAAACACATTTGGATATAACCCTGAAAATGGCGAACGCTTTGGTATCACTGAGAGGTGGACTTGTCTCCTTCAAAATATATTAGGAGACAACTATCGTATAATAGAGGAGGGTCTTGGGGGGAGAACAACTGTTTTCAACGATGACATTATGCCCTTTAGAAGTGGACGGGATTATCTCTTGCCTTGCATTCAATCTCATCAGCCTCTTGATCTAGTTGTTGTTATGCTTGGTACAAATGATCTAAAGGTTTTATTCTCTCCAACAGCTTTTGATATTAGCCGTGGCATGGAGGAGCTCGTCAAGATTCTCAAAAATCCTTACAATTGGGATTTTATGAACATTCCTAAAATACTCATTGTTTCACCGATTCACGTTGCACCAAGCGTCTTAATAGGATGGCTTGGGGAACATTTTGGATCTGCATCGATAGAACTATCTAGAAACTTGGCAAATCATTATGAAAAAATTGCTTCTTCCTATGCTATAGAATTCCTAGATGCAGCAAAATATGCATCAGCTTCTGACTTAGACGGCATTCATTTAGATGCCGTTGGACATCGTAATTTAGCTGATGCTCTTTCAAGAAAAATAAAAGACATTATAGAGTAATTTATAAACTCACAGGTTATCCTTTAAGAATAACCTGTGAGTTTTCTCTCTCAAAAAATGCGTTCTAATTCTCCCAGTGTCTATCTATTAAATCACGTATGATCTCTACATATCTTCTGGCCTTAGGGATATTCCCTTCCAGAGTATAAACATCTCTTTGAGTAATCTCTAACTTACATCCTTTAGCCGCATCTAGTGTCTCTCTAATATGCTTAATGAGTGCAGTTTCATTTAGTTCTCTTCCTACCCCTAAAAAGTTGGGACTTGGTTTTCTATGATAAATAATCTTACTGCCTCTTAGCCTTTCTCCCATTAGTATTTCATCACACCATGGAGAAATAGAAACCTTTCTAAGATTTTGAAACTTACTAATACACTGATCCCAAAATGGATGTACAGGCTCGCAGCATCCATAAGAAAGAAACCCATAAGTATCTGCTATTTTTTTATAATATGGAAAAATGAATTCTTCAAACATATCAGGTGAAACCCCTATCGTTTCCTGGGAATCCATGAACCCCCACACATCACTTGTTTTGATAGTACCTTGCTCTAATACCTTCTCATTCGGCAGCTCTTTTGTATAACACAGTGAACCTTGCCCTAATATTTGATTACCCGTGGTTGGGAGTATAAATCTTTCTTGCTCTAAGTATTTAAAATAAGCGTTATAATCATCTGTAATGCGCGTCATAAATGCCTTAAACGTATCAGGATAATCATACATGGCAAATAGCATATTTTCCATTCCCATCATATGAACAATATCCTGAGTGGGTACAGCATAGAGACAATCAAAAACTATTTTAACAGGCAGAATATCTCCAAATATCTCTTCTAAAAGTGCCTTATAGCATAAAGTCTCCTCTCTATCTACACCAAACTCTGTTCTTCCAAGATTCGGAAAATCTTCTTCCAAATCTGAAATAGTATAATTAAAATGATGACCTAAATTTCTGCCCTGTGAGTCCTTAGCACTTTCTTTTGTAATATCAAATCCAAATAGCTTGAAATAACTCTTCCACCTAATAGGAAAATGATCCGGAACAACCTTATCGTCACCAACTATTTCATGATTAAGAACGTTATGGTGAAGTTGTTTCTCGATGCTTCTGGCGAACGCACCCTCACACTTCATTCTCCCTTCTAACAGCTCATCTTCAAAAGTATCGATTTCTATATGTATCATTGGTCTTTTCCCTTGTAAGTCATTATGAAGCTGCCATTCTAATTCTCTCTCCTTCATAATAGGAAGCTGGGAGTATTCATACTGCTTTTTTGCTAATTCTCTAAGTCTATTCCTATCTTTATTGCTAACAATGTAATTTTGCATGACAAACACCTCTTTATCTGTATTACAAGGATTGTAACATTTATTTTCATGTGTTAGAATACGATTAGTTGCTTATTAACTACACAATATTGCTATTTCTTAGGAGGTCATTATGGATCATGATACAGTCATTATCATTCCTGATAGAATAGTACAGATTTGCCAAGATCACCCCATATTATCTCAGCTTATGGTGACTCATTGTGGCTTTTATTATAAAGCTAACGGACATTTTATCGAACGCAGTGGTATACCTGATTATATACTTATATACTGTGTGGACGGTGAAGGCTGGGTACGTCTAAATAGCAATATATCTCCTATGAAAAAGGGAGATATTGTTATCATTCCTGCTAATACCCCTCATGCCTATGGTGCAGATACAGCCAATCCATGGTCTATTCATTGGATACACTTTATTGGTAAGAGTGTATCTTTGCTTTTATATTATCCTTTATTATCTGTAGGGGAGCAACCTAGGCTTATTGATTGTTTTAATAACCTTTATCCCATTTTTAATCTTAGCTATTCTGAGACCAGTATGTTAAAAGCATCAGCTTACCTTCAGCTTCTTTTGTGTGAGCTAAGGGAACTAGGCGCAGCATTTCTCCATGTTAAAAAAGATTTTAAAGACATAGAAAAGGTTGTTTCGCTTATGCAAAACAACCTTAATCGAACTTATTCCCTAGAAGAATTATCTCAGTATGTGAATTTATCTAAATACCATTTTACTCGTAAGTTTAAAGCTTTTACTTCCTATTCACCTATTGAATACTTTAATCGCCTTAAAATACAACATGCATGTGATTTACTTATTGAAACCGACTGGACCATTGAGGACATCAGCAAATATCTTAGCTTTAATAGTCCTTACTATTTTTCTGAACAATTTAAGCAGATTACAGGCTATGCCCCAACTAAGCTTAGAAAAATCATTAAGAATAAACTCTAAACTTTTATAAAATAATAAGAATCAAGCAAATACTTTTCGTTATATTTTTCAGCCATCTTCCAAAGATAATTTTTTAGAATTTGTACTTCTATGTTTCCTTGCATAAAGTCATCTAATTTCTTAAGAAAGCCTTTCTTCTCACTTACAGTACATTTATCTTTAAAATATCCCCATACATGAAGAGCTGCATTCTCTTGTGCCCCTCTATCAAATGGCAGCATTTGTGCATGTTCAGCTAAGCCATAAAACGCCATTACTGCATCATGCACATCTATTTTCATGAGTTTTCTCATCTCGAAATAATCATTTGCCGATTGACTTAAAACAAGATATTTATAACGTGCCCATTCCTTTTCTAAAGAAACCTTTGGCACTTCATCAGCATGTACTGTATAATTACACTTTATAGCTGACAGGTTTTTGTCCTTGACTTCTATCATAACATCAATTCCCATTTCCTCAATTTCTTTATAAAACTCCAAAAAAGCGCCTATATGAATTGATTTAGAATGGGCCCCTGGTTTCCCTCCCACTGATTGCTGAGAATAATGGATTTTTGCTGGTCCATCACTCGCTTTCCAGGTTAGGCTGGCGAGCTTAATCCACTCCTGTACAGTTTTTTTATCTGCTGGCGGATTAATCTCATGGTGCAAATTATCAAAAACAACCGGTGCCCCTGTTAGCTTGCTAATATGACAGACGTCTTGAATAGAATAACACCTTTCATCATTTTCAATCACTAATCTTGTTTTTACAGATTCAGGAAGCTTCTCATAATTTTCTACAAAACGATTGATTGCTTCCCCCTTATCTTCATATATTCCCCCAATGTGCAAAATCATTTTATGAGAAGAATCTACGCCGAGTGCTGCTAGGAATCTATCATGATAGATTAAGTCCTTTACTGACTTTGCTACAACTTCTTCTCTCGGGGAATTTATAATTGTATACTGTCCTGGATGCATTGATACACGCATACCGCTTTTTATAATCTTATGATGAATACGATTAAACTTTTCTTTATTGTCCTCCCACCACCTTTGTGTGTTTAAAGGATGAGATCCAAAAGGAATAATGTCTGAGCTGATGCGATAAAGAGAAATGTTATTTTCAATATTATAATCAATGATTCGCTCCAGAGCCTCAAGATTTTGTCTTGTAATTTCCTGCAGCCTTGCATCATCAGCATTTTTAGCCACGCAGCTGCGCATTGATGTTCCATTTACTCCGAGTGCTATACAAGCATATCCAATAGCCATTTCCAGTTCCTGCTTTCTTTACGGAATAATTAAATTCTTTCTCATGATAAAGTCTTTTTGCTTTTCATCTCCCATAATAAACGTATGGGTGGTAAATACATTAAATCCATTCTTTTTATAAAATGCAATGCCTTTAGTATTTTTTTCCCATACACCTAACCATACATAATGCTTATCCATTTGTCTTGCTTTTTCAATTGCTTCGTCCATTAGCACTTGCCCTAACCCTTCACCCTGGTATTCTTTTAAAAGATATATTCTCTCAATCTCTAAAGCCTCTGGATCATAAATATCGGTTTGTGCCCCAAAGTCATTAAGCTTCATATACCCGGTTAATACTTTATCTCTATATAAAAAATAAAACATTGAATGTTGATTGTGTAGTTCTTGCTTTAATTTTTCTAGATTAAACGCATCTTCTAAATAAGCTGCCATAGTAGCAGCTTTATTAAGGGGACTAAAAGTTTCATCATATGTGTGATAGGCTATATCTTGAAGTGTTAAAAGATCACTCTCCTCACATTTCCTAATAGAATGGTTCACTTATTCACTATCCTTTCTCCATCTCTCAATTTTATACCTAAGTTATTAACATCCTTTATCTGATTAAGCGGTATATATTTTTTGTCATATAGTACCCTTGAATGATTTTTTACAATGAGATGCTTTTGAACTATATTTCCCGTATACCTATCTATTACTTCCCTATAAACTTCATTATTTCTATAATAATTATCACCTTCTTGATTAAAATAGTGATTCTCTTCAATAATATGGTAAGAATACTCTAATTCTTTATTACATCTTAGTTCTCCGCATAAATAGCCTTTGTTTATGTAAGTTATTAATTGAAATGTCCGCGAGGTATCATTAACAAACTGATAATCTAAGTAGTTATACATAATAGATGTACCCGTTCCAAATGGAATCTGTCTCCCGTAATCAGGAAACAAATCTATCTGGTTATGATGATGATGCTCTGTAATCGTTAAAGGACTATGTAAGATCATCCATTGAATAAGGTTAGTAAACTGACACATACCTCCTCCTATTCCTTGATCTACATGTCCCAATCTTATAATTAATCCTTCTTTGTACCCTTTCTTCTTAGTACATTTCCCTACGAGCTTCCAAAAAGAAAAAGTCTCTCCTGGCTTTATGAGAATTTTATTTACCTTAGGCGCAGAAAGTTTAAGATTATGTTCCTTATTTTCTTGAAGTTTCTTATCAACATTACCTAGAGTTCTTTGTATAAGTGATTTATGCTCATAGATTTTTATAGGCAATGGGTTACTCTCAAAAGTCTTAGCATACTGATTACGATGAATAAACCATAGCACTTTTCTTTTAAGTGTCTCTTTTATCACCGAAATTTTATACGTTAAAGGACTTATTTCACAAAATAGCCTTCGGTGCATCTTTATTCCTCATTTCTATTTTAATATAAAGTATTTACTTTATCTATCCATCTCTATAACAAATAGCTACCCCAAGTGAATATTATGCTTCAAATTTACAAAACATAAATTTTGAGATAATGTATACACATTTCAGTTGATGGAGGAATACTACGTGAAAACAAAAGAACATAAAACGTTTGATGAGCCGCCAAGGTCTTTTTGGCTGGCAGAAACGACTTACCCAGAATATCCTGTTTTAAGTGAGAATCTAAATGTTGATGTAGCTATAGTCGGTGGAGGGATTGCCGGCATTACATCTGCTTATTGGCTTAGCAAAGAAGGGCTTAGAACAGCGGTTATTGAAGCTGATCATATTCTCCGTGGTACAACTGGACACACAACAGCTAAAATTACTTCGCAGCATGGGTTAATATATCATAAGACTAAAAATGGGTTAGGTGAAGAATTAGCACGCCAATATGCCATTGCAAATGAATCTGCTATTCGAATGATTCAAAAAATAGTTACTGAAAATCACATAGATTGTGATTATATGCCACAGTCTGCCTATGTCTATACATTACAAGATAAGTATGTGGATAAAATTTATGATGAAGCTAAAACGGCAGCTTCGTTGGGCATTAAAGCAACTTACGCGGAAGAAACTCCTTTACCCTTTAAGGTTAAAGCCGCTGTAAGGTTCGATAATCAGGCACAATTTCACCCACTTAAATTTTTGCTGGCACTTACTAAAGAAATGACAAATAAGGGTACACTTATATTTGAACAAACAAGAGTTGTAGATATTGAAGAAAATGGCAGCTATATTTTAACAACGGATAAAGGTAATAAGATTACTGCAAAAAAAGTTATTATTGCTTCACACTATCCTTTTTACAATAAGCCTGCTATTTATTTCGCACGAATCTATCAAAAACGTTCTTATGTTGTTGCAGTTAAGACAAAAGAAAAATATACTGGCGGCATGTATATTAGTGCAGAAGATCCAACCCGTTCTTTACGTAATCAGCCATTTGGCACAAGTGAATTAATCCTGGTTGGAGGAGAAAATCATAAGTCTGGTCAAGGCAAAGATGAAGCAGCCCATTATGAAGCACTTGCAGATTTTGCAGATGAGATTTTTACAGTAGAAGATATCCCATATAGATGGTCTACACAAGATTGTATAACCTTAGATAATATTCCTTATGTAGGACATTTCACTTCCAAAACTCCTAATATGTATATTACAACTGGTTTTCAAAAATGGGGAATGACTAACAGCATGGCTTCTGCAATGTTATTACGAGACTTAATCATTCACGGTAAAAGTCCTTGGCAAGATGTTTATACTCCTTCCAGAAAGATATCACCCCTTTCAGCGAAAAACTTTGTCGTTCAAAATCTTAATGTAGCCTTTGAGATTACTAAAGGAAAACTCTCCCCCTTATCAAAGGACATTGAACTTAATCCCGGAGAAGCTAGAATTATTGAATTAGAGGGTGAAAGGACTGGAGCCTACAGAGATGAAGAAGGCACCTTATATCTTGTAAATACAACCTGCCCTCATATGGGATGCGAATTATTTTGGAATGAGGCTGAAAAATCTTGGGATTGTCCTTGTCATGGTTCAAGATTTTCATATAAAGGTGATATCATTGAAGGTCCGTCAGTTTATTCGCTCAGTGAAGATCACGATGTGAATACAATCAAAAAGGTTATTACTGAAGACTTCTAATACTTGTTATCTTAAAGGCTATGCATTTACAAACGCTGTAAATGTATAGCCTTTAAGTTACATCATCTTCCTATTAAAATGCAATATATTATATTAGATGTATATTTCCCCTTTTAAAAACAGTACAGCTGTTCCCGATATTTTTATTTTCTCTCCCCTATCTTCACAGAGCAATTTGCCCCCTCTCTTAGATATTTGATGAGCAGTAAGCTCTTTTTTACCTAGCACTTTTGACCAATACGGAACTAATGTGCAGTGTGCGGATCCTGTTACAGGATCTTCAGGTATTCCAGCTGCAGGAGCAAAATACCTTGAAACAAAATCAACATCCTTTCCTTTAGCAGTTACTATAATCCCGAACGCATCTAACTTCTTTAATATTTCTATGTCAGGATTCATGTCTTTTATCTCATCCTCTGTTTCATACACGGCCATGAGGTCTCTTGACTGATACAATTCCTTTGGCTTTTTCCCTAGGCCTTGAACTAACTCATCTGTTATTTCAGCATGCCTACCTTCTCTTGCTGGAAATATCATGATTAAGTTATCATCTTCTTTGGTAACTTCTAGAACTCCGCTTTTGGTTTCAAATTTTATCTCTTTTCCACTATAACCTATATGCTCAAATATCACGAATGCAGTAGCAAGTGTTGCATGTCCGCATAAATCTATTTCTCCTTCTGGTGTAAACCAACGAAGTTCATATATATCATCGTGTGCTACGCAAAAAGCCGTTTCTGATAAGTTATTTTCTGCTGCCATACTTTGCATAAGCTTCTCATCTATCCAGTAATCTAATATACACACTGCAGCTGGATTCCCTTTAAATAATTCTTCTGTAAACGCATCAACTTGATACATTGATATTTTCACTTTACTCACTCCTAACTTAATTATCTAACTCGTTATTTTATCTGCTAAACATGCTTTTTATTATACGGTCTCATCTAATAAAATAGCTGCACTATATCATTTATAACTTCTTACTTAATTCCCGTGCCGACCACATTGCATTTGTAACACCTCCCATATATCCAGTCCACTGACCTATGAAATAAAGATTTTCTAGAAACTCATGTTTGCTATGAAACTTGCCCATTCCAACGTTAAATTTATTTTTAGTAACATCCCATGAAAACCCACAGTGAGCTCCCCCGCTATTACCTGTAAATCTTTCAACGGTATACGGTGTTCCTAGCTCACATACTTCTATAAGAGATCTATCTTCAATTTCAGGTACTATTTTCTCAAGGTTATTAAGTACGTCTGTAATGACTATCTTTTTAATCTCTTTATACTGATCTGTTTTCTTGCCGTTAACAAGCCCCCAGTTATTCATCCATCCCTCTGGGGCACAAGTTAGATATATCTGAAGATTTGCAGCTCCTTCTGGGGCATGCTCTTTGTTAAGAAGTGAAGATGCATGAATAATCATAGGTGCATATTTATAAAAATCTTTTTCCTCAAATTTCTCTGAATATCTTAATATCCTAGGATAATAAATGAGCTCGTCCTTTCCTCCTAGATATTCTCTTATATGCTTGGAATCAACTTTTATTCCTACATACATAATAGGGATTGGGCGTGTTGTACATGAACTCTTTAATTGATTTAAAGTAACTTCACTTGAGTGCTTAGGATCTATCAAATCAAAGTATGCATGTCTTATATCTGCAGCATGAATAACAGCATCTGCTAAAAGCGTATGAATTTCTTTATCTTTTATGTACTTGACACCAACTGCATTTTTATTCACAGTGATGATCTCAATTGCTTTTGCTCTTGTTATAATCTTACCATTATGACTTATAATGATGTCTGCAATTTCATCGCACATAGCTTGAAATCCTTTATATGGATACTGATTCAGCTGATGATTAGCACAAATTGCCCCTATAAAGGTCATTAAGTTTGCGTTGCCTCCTTTTTGAAAGATATCGAAATACTTTCCTCCTGTCAGCAAAGTATATAACTTAGATTCTTTATCAATGTACTTAGTTAAAGTCTCTTCAAGGTTGATATTAAAGCTGCTCATCATCATAGAGGCACCTTTTAATGCATTATGCTGAATGAGATCTTTTAATAATTTAAGTCCCATTTTCATTTGTTTTATCCCCGTATAGGACATAACAGATGACTCTGCATTAAATTTCATAAAATCAGCAGTTTTCTCAACAAACTCTAGGTACAAGCGCATTAAGTTCTCTCTGTCCTCTGGAAAAGCTTCCGCGCAAGCTTCAAGGTACTCCTTGGCACTCGTAGGTGTATACATTTTACCTTCTACATTCAAAGCAGCAGTGTGGGGTTTGAAATCTAACTTTTTATAAAGGTTCAATTCTTCAAAATATCCTCTTACATTATCTGCAACAAACCTTTCCATACAACTGTCAAAATAATAACCTTTTCTTGTGAATCCAGCTGCCAAGCCTCCAACTGTCAAATGATTTTCTAAAAGAGTTACATTTTTACCCTTTTTGGCAAGTAATGCTCCGCAATATAGCCCACTAATCCCTCCGCCAATGATAATAATATCCTTATGCTTCACCGTTATTCCCCCTCTTATTTTACATGTACCCTCTTTTATGCTGTTATCTATAAATACAAAATGTAATTAGTCCGCTTCACCGCTTACAATATGATAGGAACTTAGTAGCCATTCAATTAACTCATCATCAATCTCATCTATCACAGTGATATTTATTCTATTTACTATCCTTTTTTCTTCTTTTATATGTACTTTGGCTATTCTGCTGCTATTGATCCCATACTCGCTATAAAACTCAATCATTACATGCCGTTGTTTTCTTCTTAATCCAATAACAGCAAATGACTTTTTATTAACTATCCCTCCAAATTGGTTTTTTAGTAGTATTTCGTAATCTACAATACCAATAGGTATATTTTCTTCATTCAAACTTACTATATACTGAGTTCCTGCATCATTATCTTCCTGCATGCTCAGCACCTTTTGAAATGCAGCTTCTGCTTCCTTTATTGACTTAAATCTATCCAAATAAGTATACTTCATCACCTTTTCGTCAGAAAATATCTGATAAAAAAAATCAAAGTCTGGCTTTCCCAATTTTCTAAACGATAATCTTTGGCTTTTAAACATTATTCCCTCCAGCACTAAGTCTTTAATATTATTTATAACCTTAAATGATTAAAAGGGAAAATAAAATTTTCAATAGATTATAAACTATTTTATCCTATATCCTTAAAGTAGTCAAAATATTCTACATGTTGTTTGTTTTTATAAAAAGCTTTCTCTCATCTACATGATGCGACATATAAAAAGGTGATTCATTTTTTCTAGAATCACCTCTTATTTCAAGTGCTATTTAATTAATGCCACTATACTTGTTCCATATTTAATATGTCTTCTAAAATTTGACACGAACTTTCAATATACTTCCCACATATATCATGGGGATTTCCTGTATAGCCTTCTAATAATTCTCCGCATACAGTTGAATGATGAATCTCTTTAAAGCGGTTAAAAAAAGTGTTTACTAGTTCAAATGTCCTCAGTCTGGCCTCTGCATCATCAGCTCTTGTTCTGCCATGTATAAGGCTTATGACCATGTAAGCACCTGTTACAACCCCACACTCCCTTTTCATACCTCCCATCCCGCCTCCAAAACCTTGCGAAAGCTTAAGTGCTGTTTCATAATCCATCCCTAACGCTTTAGCGTAAGGAGCAAATACAGCTTGCGAACAGGAAAATCCTTCTTTAAAACAATCTAATGCCTCTTGTACCTTGCTCATCTTTATGCCCTCCTTCATATTCTCCGTGTTATTATAATGGTTCATGCTTATATTAATTATACTGCATAAGCTAAGTATTCAAAATATAAAAATTAAAAGAGGAACTAAACGTATCAATCATTTAGTCCCTCTTAGGATTATTCTTCTAATTTTTTAATACTAAGTGCTAGTTCTTGGAGTTGTTTATCTTCAACAGGACTTGGTGCCTCTGTCATGAGACAGCTTGCATCTTTTACTTTAGGGAAAGCAATAACATCCCTGATACTGTCAGCTTTGCACATAAGCATGATCATACGGTCAAGACCAAATGCAAGACCGCCATGAGGTGGTACCCCATATTTGAATGCATTAAGCAAATATCCAAACTGGCTGTAGGCTCCTTCTTCCGTAAATCCAAGAAGCTCAAACATTCTTTCCTGTACTTCTTTTTGATAAATACGAATACTTCCTCCACCAAGTTCACAACCATTTAAACACAGGTCATAGGCCTTGGCACGTACCTTCCCTGGATCTGTCTCCATAAGAGGAATATCTTCATCTTTTGGCATAGTAAATGGGTGATGCATTGCTACATATCTATTCGCTTCTTCATCAAACTCGAGAAGTGGGAAATCTGTTACCCATACAAATTTGAACTCATCTTTTGACACGAGCTCAAGTCTCTTAGCAACTTCTAGTCTAAGTGCCCCAAGAGCTGAATAGACAACAGATGGTTTATCTGCTACTACTAAGATTAAATCATCTTTATCTGCTCCCATACGTTCTTTAATTTTCGCAAGCGTCTCTTCACTGAGGAATTTTGCAAAAGATGATTTTTCTTCTCCATCTGTCTTTATCTGATGCCAAGCTACACCTTTTGCACCAAAATCTTTGCCATAAGCTACCAGGCTGTCAATTTGTTTGCGTCCAAGGTCTCCCATTCCTTTTGCATTAATACCTCGAACCATACCCCCATCTTTTAAGGCATTTTCAAACACTGCAAAACCGCAGCCATCTACAAGGTCTGAAAGATCTTTAAGTTCTACTTCAAATCTTACATCTGGTTTATCTGAGCCAAACCTATCCATCGCTTCTTGATAAGTAAGTCTGTCAATTGGAAGCTCAATATCCATATTCATGGCTTCCTTAAATACTTTTTGGATTAGTCTTTCATTAACACCTATAACATCTTCCACATCTACAAATGACATTTCAATATCTATTTGAGTAAATTCTGGTTGCCTGTCTGCTCTAAGATCTTCATCACGGAAGCATTTTGCAATTTGGAAGTATTTATCATACCCCGACACCATTAAAAGCTGTTTGAAAATCTGTGGTGACTGCGGAAGGCCATAAAAACTCCCCGGATGCACTCTTGAAGGTACAATATAATCACGTGCCCCTTCTGGAGAGCTTTTAATCAGTATTGGTGTTTCTACTTCTAAGAATCCTTCTGTTTCTAAAAATCTGCGTGCTGACTGAGCTACTTTGCTTCGCAGAATAAGATTCTTTTGCATATCTGGTCTTCTCAGATCAAGATAACGATATTTAAGTCTAAGTTCTTCTCTAACATCACTGTTTTCAACAATTTCAAAAGGTGTCGTTTCCGCTTCTGAGAGAATGCGAAGTTCCTTTACATCAATTTCAATATCGCCTGTTTTCATTGATTTATTAGCATCCACGCCCCTAGACACAACAATACCTTTTACGGCAATAACATACTCTGATCTAAGCGTTTCTGCTTTTTCAAATAGTGATTTTTCTGTGTTTTCACTAAAAGATAACTGCAGGAGACCTGTTATATCGCGTAACGTAATAAATAGTAATTGTCCTAGATTCCTTCTTCTTTGTACCCATCCTGTTACAACAACTTCCTCACCTACATTGGCTGCTGAAAGTTCTGTACAATGATGTGTTCTTTTAAGTCCTTGCATTGATTCTGACATTTCTTTACCTCCATCTTGGCCAGATCTTAAATCCTGCCCTACATTATATAGTTATCTATTTATCTTTTACAGTTCTTTACCAAGTATATTTTTCATTACAGATGTTAATTGTTCAAAGGGTACTGTTACAGCCTCTCCGGTTCCCATATTTTTAACCTGAACTGACTTTTCTTCCAGCTCACTTTCTCCAATAATGGCTGAGAACTTTGCATTTATCTTGTTAGCATATTTCATTTGCGCTTTGATGCTTCTTTGGAGATGATCACTTTCTGCACTTATGCTTACGCTTCTTAACTGGTTAACAAGCTTAAAAGCTTGCATCATAGCCGCTTCCCCTCTATAACCAATAAAAATATCGCGGCTAGCTTCTTTCAGAACATTTTCATTTTCTGCATCACGTACGAGAAGCAGCCTTTCAATTCCTGCACCAAAACCTACTGCAGGCGTAGGCTTTCCACCTATTTCTTCAACTAGCTTATCGTATCTTCCACCGCCGCATACGGTTCCCTGTGCCCCTATGTCATTAGAAATAAATTCAAACACTGTTTTAGTATAATAGTCAAGACCTCTTACTATACTAGAGTCTACAATAAATGGAATATCCATAATGGTTAGAAGCTCTTGTAATTTCTCAAAATGAGCTCTGCATTCTTCACCAAGGGTATCAAGCACCGTAGGCGCTCCTTCGAGTTCTTGCTGGCATTTTTCATTTTTACAGTCAAGGACACGAAGAGGATTTTTATCCATTCTTTCTCTGCAAAGTTCACACAAGTGTTCTTCCTTCGTGTGCAGGAATGCTTTAAGGGTTTCATTATATTTCTTTCTGCACTCTGGTCCCCCAAGAGAGTTAATATGCAGCTCAACCTTTCTAATTCCAAGTCTTTTAAGAAGCGTACTAGCTACTGCAATAACCTCAGCATCAGCTGTTGGCGAGTCACTCCCAAACATTTCAATCCCAAACTGGTGAAACTGCCTCTGACGGCCTGCCTGTGGTTTTTCATATCTAAAGGTCGGAGAAATATAATAGAGTTTAGTAGGCTGCGTCTCTGCATGCATAGCATGTTCGAGATAGGCACGTACTACTGGCGCTGTACCTTCTGGTTTTAGCGTAATATCATTTTCTCCTTTATCTATAAAAGAGTACATTTCCTTATTAACAATATCAGTTGTTTCTCCTACGCCTCTTTTAAAAAGTTTAGTGAATTCAAATATAGGCGTTCGAATTTGATTAAATCCAAAATCATCACATAGATTTCTAATAATCTCTTCTATGTCAAGCCATTTTCTCATGTCCTCTCCAAAAATGTCCTTGGTTCCCTTAAGTGCTCGAATTTCTTCCATAGTTATCCCTTTCTTTTACAAAATACTTTTTGACAATAAAAAACGTCCCTGACATAGCTGTCAGGGACGATATTACCGTGTTGCCACCCTGTTTCAAAGACGTAGATGTTTTAGTCTTTGCACTTTGCAGCTTATAACGCTAGCCAAGCGTCGCTTCCTACTTTATGCTTTCAGAAACACACTCCGAGATGTCTTCTAATCTTGTGTGAGCTCTCAGCGGTTACTCACTCTCTGGGTATAAGATTATACTTATTCTCATCACTGATTTTTACTATTTTATTAGTTTATATTGTATCAAATATTGTTATTTAGTCAAGCCCTTAAAATAAGAGTTCATCAAGGGATGCCACAAGGTTATCAATAGAAGGCTTACTAATTTGTCTGTCTGCTCCTACTTTTTCTCCTTTATGAAAAAGATCCTCAGTAATAAGAGATGAAAAAATGACAACAGGAAGCTCACTTAGGAGGTTATCTTCCTTTATTCTTCGTGTAAGCGTATGCCCATCTAGTATAGGCATCTCTATATCTGTTATAAGTAGGTCAACAGCCCTTTTAAAACCTTCACCATACTTTTCTTTTAATTCAAAAATAGCCTTTAGGGCATCTTGTCCATTATCAAATAGCGTAATATTCATATATCCAGCTGCTACTAACACTTCTTTCAGAAGAGCTCTGATTGTTTTAGAATCTTCAGCTATGTAAATAATTTTACTTTTTCTCTCAGCTTTTATTTTAATGGTTTCTTTACTTTTCAAATAAACGTTATCAGCATCTGATAAGTCTGTTATAATTTTCTCAAAATCCAAGAGAAGCAGTATCCCACTATCTGTTAAAACATTTCCTACAGTAAGTGAGGCTTTTAGTAACCGATCTGGCTTAGTAATATCAGACCATTTAATTCTCTGTATGCCAACGATACTATCTACTACAAACATAACTTCCTGATTATTAAATTCACATACTAAGGCCATTTTACCACTTGTTAAATCTGTAGACTTCTTATCTAATATATAGCTTAAATCTATAACGGTCATAACTTTATCTCTGACACTAGTAAGTCCTAATATGCTTTTATTGGTGAGCGCTCCCGGTCTTACTTCGTTTAATTGTATAATTTCTCTTGTTTTTAATACATTAATACAATAAGCATTGCCATTAACGATGAATACAATAATCTCTAATTCTCCTGTTCCTGATTCCAATAAAACTGAACTTTTCATCTTATCACTTCCTTATCATCATTATTTCTTTAAATGCTCTTGTATTCTACACATTAAAACATTTTTAGACTTATTATTACTTATTATACTTGGAGTTTCTATAAAATTCAATGGATTAGTAACCGCTGTCTGCTTCTGATTTTAAATTTGTAACAATAGTAACACTTTTACTCGTTCCTAGTCTATCTGCCCCAGCCTCAATAAGTGCTTTTGCTACATCTAAGTCACTAATGCCTCCCGCAGCCTTAATTTTAATTTTGTCTCCTACTATGCTTTTCATAAGCTTAATATGCTGCAGCGTAGCACCTCCAGTACCAAATCCTGTAGATGTCTTTACAAAATCTGCTCCGGCCTCAGCAACTATTTCTGTTACTGTTTTAATCTCATCTTCCTCAAGATAGCATGTTTCTATAATAACTTTTACAATGGCATGTTTACATACTTCTTTTGCCGCTTTTACAACTTCCTGGATATCATATTTAACATAATCATATTTTTTATCTTTTAAAGCACCAATATTAATAACCATATCTACATCTGTTGCCCCATTAATAACAGCTTCTCTAGCCTCAAATGCTTTAGCAGCCGGTGTTTCATTTCCTAAAGGAAAGCCTACAACCGTTGTAACACCAACTGAAGTCCCTGCTAAAAGATGCGTTGCCATTGCCACATAGCAGGTGGGTACACATACTGTTTTGAAATGATAATTAACAGCTTCTTCGCAAAGCTTTTTAATATCTTCTTCTGATGCCGTTGCTTTTAAACAAGTGTGATCTATAGTTTGTGCTATATCTATCATATTTGACCTTCTTTCTTATCCATTAATTTATTTTTAATTATTTTAATATTAGCATAGATTACTAATGATGTACATATTAAGTGGCTGGGCTTGATAAATCCTAAATACTAACTATTAGATTTATATTTCTTTATATTTTTGTATTGATTTCTCTTTTCTCCTTGTAATGATCCTAAGTTTATCTTATAAAGCCTCCCAGTCTCTATTCTTTTTTCAACTACTGTTTCTTCTATAATATACATGCTTGAAACAAAGATATGGCTGTCTTCCTCTATTTTTAAAGCTATTAATATATTATCTTTATATGTTTTAATAAATTCTATTTTATGATTATCATAGTGGGCTATTCCAATATAATCAGGTCTATTAATCATTTCAATAAGTCTATGAAAGTATTTCTTAAAAGCATAGGGATGCCGTTCTTTAATATGTTTTATGGCTCCTGGATAAATGATAATTTCTTTATTAGTTATGTTTAATTTTAATTGCTCTATGATTTCATTTCTTAAATATCCTACTAACTGAGTTTGATTACTCGATTTATCTATACTTATTTTTTTCCCCATTTATAGGGCCCTCCATTATTATTAGGATAATCTTATTTTATTATGCTGCCTATTAACTATATTACTAGTATATTTTAGTTATATAACCCTTGCGCTTAATAATTTTTTTATTTTTTTTCTTATTTTATTTTGCATATAATTTATTGCTTATCCATATATATGTATTAGGACATCTTATTAAAAAGGAGGGTAATCATGTCTAATCCTAGATTTATGGTATTCAAACTTAAAGATCTCAGAATTCCTCTCATCATTCTACTCATTGCTGTTGCATTATTTGTGTTTTTATTATTTAGAAATAAAAATGCAGCGCAAACCTTTGCTCCTTCTGATACATATCAGGATGGCAAGTACATAGCAGGAATTATGTTATCTGATGCAGAAATGGATTTAGTTGTGGAAGTTGCTGATAGCAAAATCGCTTCTGTATCCTTAGAAGGTCTAGATGAAAAAACATCTATGCTTTATAAGGACTTAGCATATGGTATTGATTATGTCAATACTTATGTTACTGCTACTCAGTCTTTAGAACTTCCTCAAAACACAAATGCTTCAGCAGCAACTCATATGCTTATGGATGCTGTTAAAGTAGCTCTTTCAGAAGACGAAAATACACAAATCTCCTCCACTTATGAAAAATTAGATTTAACAGACACAGAGTCTGCTGCAAATGTTTCATTAGATGAAGTTAATGCAACTGCACCTAATGAACAAGTAGATGCTGATTCAGTAGATAAGCAAGCTGAAAAAGCAACTACAGACGAAAAAGCAAATGCAGAAGCTTCTGATCATACTTCTATCATAGAAGAAGAAGTAATTGAACAATAATAGAAAGGGCTGTTTCCTGATATAGGAAATAGCCTTTTTTATTACGCTTTATCACTTGTAAATTAATCCTTAAAATATTATACTGAATTATCAATTTAAGAAATATTTAAGAATAGAATAGCTAAATAGGAATAGACTAAAGCAATAAATCTTATGATATGATTCAAGTAATAATTTTTGGAGGTAGAAATGTTAACTAATTTTTTATTGAAAAAGGTAGTAAAAGACAATACTGATTTTAAAGATAGGCATATGAGAAGGCAAGTAGGTTATCTTTCAGGAGTAATAGGTATTATTGTTAACTTCTTACTCTTTCTAATTAAGCTTTCAGTAGGTTTACTTGCTTCATCTGTAGCTATTTTAGCTGATGCTTTTAATAACCTTTCCGATGCTGCTTCCTCTGTTATCACGATTATTGGATTTAAACTTTCAAATAAACCTGCAGATAAAGAACATCCTTATGGCCATGGCAGGATAGAATATATTTCTGCACTTGTTATAGCCTTTTTAGTTATGCTTGTTGGTTTTCAATTTGTTAAAACTTCTATTAATCGAATCTTAAATCCTGAGCCTATAACCTTTAAGTGGATACCCTTTATTCTTTTGTTTGTCTCTATCTTCTTTAAGCTATGGCTCGCCCTATTCAACAAAAAACTAGGATATAAAATAGATTCTGCTTCTCTTAAAGCCACTGCAACTGATGCTATGGGGGATGTATTTACTACATCTGTTGTTGTCATTTCTTTTTTTGCAGCGCGCTTTACTGCATTCCCTATAGATGGTTATATTGGCTGCATTGTTGCTGTTATTATTCTCTATGCTGGTTTTAACTTAATAAGAGATACTGTTAATCCCCTTATTGGCGAGGCTCCTGATAAGGAATTAGTTGAAGAACTTACAACTGGTGTTCTTTCTTATGATTATATTACAGGCGTCCATGATTTAATTGTTCATAACTATGGCCCATCACGGACAATGGCTTCTATTCATGCTGAAATACCTGCTGATATTCCTATTATGACTATCCATGAAATTATTGATAAAGCAGAACGGGAGTTAAGTGAGAAGCTTCAGCTTCATCTTGTTATTCATATGGATCCTATTTGTATCATAAGTGAAGAAGTCGCAAAGGTAAAAAATGAAATTTCAAAAATTATTAAATACAATCCTCTCATTAAATCGATGCATGATTTTAGGGTTATTGGTGAAGGTGACAATAAAAACCTCATTTTTGATATTGTTGTTGATGCTTATAAACTGGAGAAAATTATTTCTGAAGAAAAATTAAAACTTAGTATTAATGAAGCGGTTAAAGAAATAAACCCTAAATATCAGTGTATTATAACCATAGATAAGGAATACTAAAGAAATGGAACTTTTTATTTTTTTAGCAGTCTAACTAAGTATCAACACATACTTTACTAGAGAAAGGACTCTAAATTATGAAAATGAAACTTTCAAAAATATCTTTTATCTTATTAAGTGCACTGCTGCTATTTGGATGCTCCCCGCAGGTTAGTGAGTCTCCCGCAGACCCCGCTCAGGATAATAATGCAGCAGGCATTATACTCGCAGGAGCAGACCAAGCTAAGAATATTAGCGTGGAGAATGTTGAATCTGTTCAGTTGTTTGATTTAGATGGTAATAGTGTAGAAAAAGAAGTAGATAAAGAGACAGTTGTTAAAGCTTTTAATGACAGCATGATTGATGATACCTCTTATATCGAAATGATTGCTGGCTATAGAATGGTCATTACATTAAAAGATGCTTCTGCTATTACAATTACCAGTTATGGTGACGAAACAAGAGTTGTTGCATCTACAAAAGATACTACCTACCATCTTATCAGCCCTGAACTTGCAAAGATTCTTTTAACTCAATAAACGCCACTCAAAAGTCTTATTATTTTTTCTAGCCAAAGAATAATAAGACTTTTTTTTACGTAAAACATGAATTTATTACAGAACTGCTACAGGTTAAAGAGAATTTTTAATATAATAAGGGGTATTTATTGATATAATTTTTTTATTACTGTATAATATTTCTATATATTTCAGATTTGCTTAGGAGTCATTAAATGATATTTTTAACACTATTATGTGGATTGTTTTTTATACTGCTAGTTACAAACATATTGATCTATTTTATAAGAAAAACGTTTCACTATTTTAATTATCAGTTAACTCATACATTTTACTATGTATTATCATCTTCTATTATGCTTATTGCAGGCCTGATTATTGGTTTATTAATTGTTTTTATAAGTAAAAAAATGTGACGCTTAAAAAGAATACCATACGCATGCGTATGAAATAAATTTTTTATAAAGAAAGGGTATATAAATGGGAAAGATATTGTCTGTGCTCGAAAAATATAAATTGATAGAAAAGGAGACAGAAGAAATGCCATCATCTGAAAACTCGTCCGAAAATACCTCCTATACTTCTTCACTTGCTGCAAAGGAACAAGAAGCAGCTCTTTTACCTATTCATCCTGAGGATAAAGAACACATAGAAGAAGCCGCTTCTCCGTCCCCTTTAACTGCATACAACAGAAATATGAGCCTTGAAGATATTTATGCCCTTTATGGTTTAAATAACTGTGCCATAACCGATACGGTATTTGTACTTGAAAATTTAATGAATGCTTTGCCTAGTGAATTGCCTGAATACGTTAAAAAAACAACACTTAATAATATTCTCATAGCTTCATCTATGAATCTTGAAAAGTTGTTAACCGATGGCACAAACAGATATCATTATTTAAATCAATTTTCTAATGACTATAGTACTCAAAACACAAGTGATATTGCCTCCCTAAAACAAGAAATTGATAAACTTTCTGCAATCATCAGTGACTATCACCAACAAATCAAGCAAAAAGAATCAATGCTTCAAAATCAACTGACGCTCATTAAACTTGAAGAAGAACGCCTGCAAAATATTCTTAACTTTTTTAATAAGTAGGCTGTAATGACATCTAGAATAAATAAGCTTTTTATTACTAAACTCTTATTGATTCAAATTTTATGCGGCGCGTTAAGTCTTAGTTTAGGGATTTACTGGGGAATATCATTACATTTATCTCAATATGATAGTAAGCTCTATGATAATATAATCATTGCAGGAGTAAATGTTGGTAATCTTACTCCCGAAGAAGCTATAACTACACTGGAAACAGAGTATCTAACTAACATTCTTGAAAGAGAAGTTACCTTGAAACTAGATAAAAAAGTATTTAAAGCTCCTATAAAAAGTTTTCTTGAAAGCACTAACCTCAGGGAAGCTATTTTTGCAGCTTATGACTACCCTAATCATCTTACTCTGTTGCAAAAGTGGCACTTCTTACAAAACAATACTGAAAAGCCTTTTGATATTAACCTGCATTTTAAGGAAAAAAGAATTCGTTCATTTGCCGAAACTATAGTCTCTCACATTAATCAAGATGCTAATGATGCCACTATTTCTGTTAATGCAGATAATACAATAGTCCTTACTCCTCATTCTGATGGTTACATAATTAATAAAAAAGCACTTATAGATCGTATTAAGTTGTCTTTGGATACTTATTCAGAGGCCCCTATAGATATTCAAGACTTTTCTGTCAAAAAGTCTCCTGTTCGTACGACATCGTTACTACAAAGTATTGATACATGCATCGCATCATTTAATACTGATTTTACACCTAATACTTCTCGGGCTAGAAATATTATATTAAGTACTGAAGCTATTAATGGCATGCTTTTAGCCCCTGGAGATACATTTAGTTTTAATACTGCTGTCGGAGAAACAACTGCCGAAAAAGGCTATGAGTATGCTCCTGTTATTGCTAACTCTAGAATATCTCAGGGCTTAGGCGGAGGTATCTGCCAAGTTTCAACAACCCTTTATAATGCTATTTTAAAAGCAGGACTCTATCCATTAAATAGACAACCCCATTCTCAGCCTATTAATTATGTCCCTCTAGGTCTGGATGCTACGGTCAGTTGGGATAGCATAGATTTTCAATTTCAAAACACTTTCGAATATCCTCTATATATTAAAGCTTATGTTCAAAAAGATAAAATATATATTGATATTTATTCTAATCATACACTAAAAAACAAGTCTTATAAACTTAAAACTGAGGTGCTTGCAAAAGGCTCTCCAGCTGCACAACGATTATCTGCAAATAGTAAAAATTCTGTTCAGCGTTACAGAAAAGGTTATACAGTAAAAGTCACTAGAGAAATTTATGAACAAAATACTTTAACAGGAACAGAACTCATTTCTGTAGACACCTATTAGTATAACTCATTATTTATAAAGGAAAGGCGTATCTATGTTATCACTGACATAGATACGCCTTTCCTTTATCTCTTAATTTCTCTAATGACTTTATTTTAAAAAAATGTGACTCTCTATTACTTATTAGTTTATGTCCTATCTATTAATGATGCAATCGAATAAGCTCTATATAAAGATTCCCATCTTTCTTTTCGACAATGGCTTTATCAACCATAGCGCCTATTAGGGTAAGCTCGTCATCGCAATCCGTCTCACCGGTAAGCTGCCAGTAATATTCTTCTATTTCCCATTGTCTCACGATGCTAAGCTGCTGGCGGAGCTCATCAATATACTCATCATCAAAATGTGTTCTGTAGTCTATCATCTTAATAGTTGTTTGATGTGGTTCCCTTTTTATTTTAAAATCAACTTCATCTGTATCTTGTTTTAAAAATAATGTGGTAAGTTCATCTACTATTCTAGAAATTTTTTTTGTCTCATGTTTCATAACTACATTTCTCCTTTTTTGAATGCATCAATAATAGGTATCAAAAAGCCCGCTACTAATCCTCCTGCAAAGCCATTATTATAAAGATTAATTCCACCATGTATATAACCAATTTGCGTTACTAAAGCTAAATGAAGCATTCCGGCAAGTACGCCAACTCCTATCCCATAGGTTCCTGCTATAGGGGCAATAGTTGTTGAGAAAAGTACCGATATAATGAGTCCTGTAGATGATAAATCATAATGCATAAGCATCCCCGCCAGTACGACTCCAAAAACAATAGGAAAACAATTCTTTGGGTGTTTGCCAAATGCTGAGAAACCTACTACAGTGAAGATACCTGCAAGGACAGGTCCATTCACGGTTCCATTAACTGCCGTAATATAGACCAAAGATAAAAGTCCCATAAATCCCATATTAAAAAAAGTTACGCCATATCCTAACTGTGCTGTGAAATCTGTAACAGTTCGTCCTTTGTACTTTAAGATCTTTTTGTAATCTTTAAACACATCTTTATTAATAAAAAAACCTACAAGCATTAAATAGACAAACATTACTGCGAGTAATCCTACTATAGATATGTCTTTATTCAAATATAAAATATCGACTGACTTAATATCTATTTTAAAGCTTCGCAAAATACTTGTAAAAACAGTCCCTACAATACCCGATGTAAACCCTATATTATATAAATTAAACCCATCATGAAACCTCAGCATATGTGATGAAAGGGGTACAATGATAAATCCAATTAATACTCCCACCAAGATACCTATTAAAAGTCCATAGGGTTTTGGAAAAATAGTCGTGAAACTTATTTCACTTACTATAGGTGCCATTGAAGTACTGAACATAATGATTAAGATAATCTCTTTCATTGAGACTTTCTGATAGTAGCAGTATAGATAGCCGCCTATATAGATAGGTAAGATGTTAAAAATATTTTTTCCAAAGAACGAAAAGCCTAATACAGTCATAAAGGCTGCTATTAAAAGACCATTAATTCTCATCTTATAGTACTTAAGTAAAAATAAGTTTAAAAATCCGATAAGAGCTGAATTTACAAAAGATGCAGCAATCCCACCTACCTCTAAAAAGTCGGTTATTAAGATAGTCGGTGAAGATATAATCTTCCATAAACCTTTTAAAAGCGAAATAGGCTCACCATCTTGTCCCTTGATCATTAAAAGTGCAAAAATCAAAAAAGTGATAGGGAATACCGATAGAATAAATAAAATGCGCTCTTTTTTTACTTCTTTTTCTTGTATATTATGTGTTATTATCAATGATTCACCTCTTAAAACAGTTTTTTAAATAAAGTTACAATGTAGTATAGTATACAATAGGAGTATTTGTAAACATCATATCATTCATTTTTTCCTGTCTATATATGCCAAATTACTTTTCAGCTAAATATTATACAACAAAAAACTATCTAAAAATTTACAAGTGTTTTAAAAAAATGTATTATAATCTTATACTTAATAATAACTTCAAGGCGGAAAATCTAATGAAAGAATTACTAAAATTTTTAGCACCTTATAAAAAAGAATGTATCCTAGGTCCCTTTTTTAAATTACTCGAAGCTATACTAGAGCTGCTGCTGCCTACTGTCATGGTATTAGTTATTAATAGTGGTGTCCTTCAAAAGAATACCTCCTATGTCCTTAAAATGGGCGTTATGATGATTTTAATGAGTCTGTTGGGCTTTGGCTGTTCATTGATATGTCAGTATAGTGCAGCAAAAGCTTCACAGGGGTATGGCACAGATTTACGCAATGCTCTTTTTAAACATATTTCTTCATTTTCTTATGCTGAACTAGATTATTTTGGTGCTTCTACCTTGACCACTAGGCTGACAAACGACATTAATCAGCTCCAGCTTGCTGTTGCAATGCTCATCCGTCTAGTTGTACGGGCTCCTTTTATTTGTATTGGGGCAATCATTATGGCTATGTTTCTTAACTTCAGACTTTCACTGATCTTAATAGCTGCTTCGCCTCTATTTATAGTTGTTTTATATTTTATTATCAGCAAGTCATCTAGGCTTTATAAATCTTGTCAGCAAAAGTTAGATGACCTAAGCACTATTATTAGAGAAAATCTTACTGGTGTACGTGTGATTCGTGCATTTGCAAAGCATCATCATGAAGCTGATAGATTTAATTATGCAAATGATGATTTGACAGCCGTTTATAACCTGGTAGCCAAGTTTTCTGCTCTTTTGTCTCCTGCTACTTCACTTATAATGAATATGGCTATTGTCGTCATACTATGGGCAGGAGGCATTCAAATTAATGCAGGAAACTTTACACAGGGAGAAATGATTGCCTATATTAATTATATAACTCAGGTTTTACTTGCACTTATTGTTGTCTCTAACTTAATTATTATTTTTACTAAAGCAAGTGCATCTGCCCAAAGAGTATCTGAAGTTTTATGTATGCGTCCAAGTATTACAAGTTTACAGCGAGATTCTGATGATTTATGTATGTCTTTGGATGTCCCTCTTATAGAGTTTAGAAATGTCTCGTTTTCTTATTATAATACGGCTGATAAAGCTGTTGAAGATATCAGTTTTAGTATTTATGCCGGACAAACTATTGGCGTTATTGGTGCTACTGGTTCAGGCAAAACAACTCTCGTTAATCTAATAGGCCGCTTTTACGAAGTAACAAGCGGTTCAATAAAAGTCAATAACTACGATATAAAAAGTTACGCTCTTACCACACTTAGAAAAATAATAGGTTATGTGCCCCAAAAAAGTGATTTAATAAAGGGTACAATATCTGAAAATCTTAAATTAGGCAATGAAAAATCAACTTCTGAAGCTATACAGCAGGCTTGTGTAATTGCTCAGGCTGATTCTTTCATTCGCCAGCTTCCCGAAGGCTATAGTTCGCAAGTTGAACGTGGAGGACAAAATTTTTCCGGAGGGCAGAGGCAACGTCTTGCTATTGCCCGTGCACTCGTATCTGAGCCACACCTATTGATCCTAGATGATAGTGCCAGTGCGTTAGACTTCGCTACTGAATCGCAGCTTAGAAAAGCTCTTAAAGAAGGCTTAGAATCAATGACTATTATCACCATCTCCCAAAGAGCCAGTTCAATTCATCATTGCGACCAGATTCTCGTAATGGATGACGGCAGAATTGTAGGACAAGGTACACATGATGAACTTCTGGTAAACTGCCCTGTCTATTATGAAATCTGCCTCTCTCAAATGTCCCGCGATGAGGCTCATCAAGGAGGTTTACTATGAACCAAAAAGATACTCTTAAAAGAGTTTTAGATCTTGTTACTAAGTCAAAAGTACTATTATTTACATCCATATGTTTTACACTTCTCACAGTCCTTGCTAACCTCTTTGGCCCTCTTCTTATAGGTAAAGCCATTGATAATATGCTAGGGTTTAACAGCGTAAACTTTAAAATGATCCTGAGGATTCTTATGATTGTAAGTTTAATCTATATCCTTCATGCCATATCACTGTGGATTGTAACCGTGTGTACTAACAAAATTGCTTATCATACAACCAATTTACTTAGAAAGCGTCTTTTTGATAAACTGAATACTCTTCCGCTTAAATTTTATGACAGTACTCTTCACGGTGATACCATGAGCCGTTTTATAAATGATGCGGACATCGTTTCTGATGGGCTTCTGCAAAGCATCTCCGTTCTTTTAACGGGTATTGCAACGATTATTGGTGCCGCTATACTTATGTTTCGTATGCATGTGTTCATGGCTCTTATTGTCATACTCTCAGCTCCTCTATCTTACTATGCAGCAAGGTTTGTCAGCATAAAATCTAAGATAAGTTTCAAAGCTCAAGCTGCTCTTTTAGGAAAGCTGAATGGCTATGCAGAAGAAATGATTTCCAGCCAAAAGGTTATTAAAGCTTTTTGTTATGAAGATAAAAGCATGCAATGTTTTAAAACTCTGAATAGTGAGCTTTATGAGGCAGGGGTAAAAGCACAATTTTATTCTTCCCTCCCAAATCCCTCTACTCGGGTTGTTAATAATATAGCCTATGGTGTTGTTGGGGTAGTTGGTTCGCTTCTTGCAATTGACGGCAGCCTATCTATTGGAAATATCTCTAGCTTTTTACTCTATGCAAATCTATTTTCTAAACCATTTAATGAGATTACAGGTGTTATTCCAGGATTGCAGTCTGCACTTGCATCAGCAGCTCGTATTTTTTCTCTGCTTGATGAAAAATGTGAAACACCAGCTCAAGATCTCAGTGTCATTTCTAATCCTATAGGAGAGATAGACTTTAAGAATGTAAGCTTTTCTTATGATCCTCATAAAACTCTTATTAATAGTCTTAACCTTCATGTTAAAGCAGGGAGCAAAGTAGCCATCGTTGGTTCTACAGGAGCTGGAAAAACAACTCTTATTAATTTACTCTTGCGTTTTTATGATGTAACTTCAGGAGATATTATGGTAGACGGCATGAGTATTTATAAGTTATCCCGCGAAAATCTACGCAAAAACTTTGGCATGGTACTTCAAGATACTTGGCTTTTCAAAGGAACTATTAAAGAAAATATCACTTATGGAAATCCAGATGCTAAAGATGCACAAATTATTGAAGCAGCTAAGTCCTGTGGTGCTCACAGCTTTATCAAGCGTCTGCCTAAGGGATATGATACCACCCTATCTGATCTTGGTGATAGTTTGTCAGCAGGTCAAAAGCAGCTGCTAACCATTGCTAGGGTTATGCTTACTAAACCCAGTATACTTATCCTTGATGAAGCTACCAGTAATATTGATACGATTACAGAACTGCACATTCAAAAAGCATTCACTAAGATGATGCAAGGTAAAACCAGCTTTATCATCGCGCATCGCCTGTCTACGATAAAAGATGCAGATCTTATCCTTGTAATGGACAAAGGTAATGTTGTGGAAAGTGGTACACACCTCCAATTATTAGATGCAAAAGGCACTTATGCACGACTTTATGACAGTCAATTTGCTTCTCATTGATGTTAAGCACTAGGGTCTTAATAAAATTAAAAACGGTTAGGAGGTAATACCCTAACCGTTTTATTTACTATTATTAGTCTTTCTTTCCATCAAATAAAGGTCCTATCTTATCAATACGATTAGTCCAGATACCCCCAGTAAAATGAGAAGGCAGATTGTTTAGATCCTCAATTTTATCAAATCCCTCTGAAAACTTCCCATCCCCTTGTACAATAATAGCTTGCGTATTTACTCTTTCCATTCTTTCCAAGAACTTATAAGGCCAGCCCCACAAATAAGGAGCATACTTTAATGGAATATGCAGCTCTGTATTCCTGCATGCAGCCGGAACATATCCCGTCCATCCTAAAAGTTCATAGGTGACTAAAGCTTTCATAAGGGTAGCCTTTGACATCACCCTTATATTTGGCAATTGCTTTTGCAGTACTGAAATTGGCTCATCTCCCCCATAAACCGCTAGTGATTTAAGTCTTTCATTCGTAAACCCTTTAAGGTATGCTGCAAGCCTCTCGCCATCTTTGGCCTTATTACTTTTAATATGTATGAGAAATGATTGGTCTTCAAAATGAGTTAATACTTCATCTAGCGTTGGCATAAGCCTAGTGCCTTTGCCTCTAAACGGAAAACTTTTTCCACCGTCAGCTGTATACTGATATCCAATATCTAATACCTTTAATTCTTTCATTGTATAGTCACTTACATTCCCTTTACCATTTGTCCTATATTCTAGCAGCCAATCATGAAAAACTGCAAATTGTCCATCTTTTGTTAGTTGTACATCTAGCTCTACAATATCTGCACCATATTTAAATGCTGCTTCCATAGAGGGTATTGTGTTCTCCAGATAGGGATGTTCAGGTACATTCATTCTTTGTGCAGTATTGGTTTCATTTGTTATTCCCTCCATACTGAAAGTTTGAGCTAGTCCCCTATGCGCTAATAAAATGGGCTTTTCATCGTTTTTTTCAGTAAATAGAGAACTATTATTGAGGTACATAAATACTATAAGCAGCGTACAAAAACAAAGTCCTTTATGCTTTAGAATATTTCTTAATGTTTTCACCCTGTATTCTCCTCATCTTTAGTTTAATATAAGCATTTATAACAAAATCTCTTTGATTTGCCTTATGCCTTCTACAAATTGCTCTTTACCTCCTTGAGCTGGATGCCTTACTTTGCAGGCACTGATATTAAGCTTACGGAGCGATTGTTCTGCTTTATTTCCTACAGCAACAACCTGATTAATGTGAAACATGTCTATCATCTCCATAAGAGCTTTTTCTCCGATAATAAGTTCTGCTTTTGTAGGCGTTCTATTCGTTTCTGCTTTTCCATCTTTATGTGGATGAAAGGGAAAAGCATTCCATGCAAGTGCCAGAACATCATACTTTAAAAGAGTTTCCCAGATGATTGTGGCAGTTGCTTCTTTAAGTAGTTTCTCTTTGCCAGATGCCTGCATAAAACCGGCTTCTTTTCCAAACAAACAGAGTCCCTTCATATTATTCATAAGCAGATGCTCACTTGTAAAGGGAACTCCTGTCAAACGACAGCCTCTATAGCCTGGTGCTTCGCCGACAAGCATAACCTGTGGCTTTAACTTTTGCATCATTTTAAGATAAACTAGAAGATTATTTCTTCTAATTGCATTCTCTTTAGATTCAGCTCTATCTTTATAATTATATTGATTATATACATTAGGCGTAACTTCTGTTATTGCTAATTTTTCTACAAAATTTTCAAGTCTATTTGTCATTGTGTCCATCCTCTGTTTGCGTGTATATAAGAATTAGGCAACTTTAAATCATATTCTATTATAGCATACTTACTCTTTAATACAATTTCTTAACTTTCTTAAAGATCCTACTTAAAAACTTTGTTGAATAAGATAAGTTCTTTGTAGGGCAAGCATCTACACAGTGTCCACAACCCACACAACGAAGGTCTGTAACTGCTTTGCCATTTTGCGCATTATCTTTAATATCTATAGCCATAGTACAAGCTAGATTACACTTATTACACTTAATACATTTTGTATTATTTGTTATAATCTTTTGCCCGGCTGCTTTTCCAATCCAGCCTAACACAGTCCCCAGTGGGCAATAATAACAATAACCTCTGCCAATAAATGCTACCCAGAAAAACATCGCCATCAATAGTTCTGTACTAAGATATTTATAGTTTTCCAATTTACTTATTACCTGAATGCCCTCTGTTATCGGTATCCCTACTAAAACGAGTATCCAATAAAAGACGAAAAAAAGTGCCATAATAAGAAATACCCATCTTAAACAAGAAAAGATCTTAAGTGTATTTGGCTTTATTTTTTTACTTTTTCCTACTAATGGGAATGCTGGCTCAAATACTTCTGATGCAAAACCGTTAAAAAGACATAGGGTAGAACACTGCCATCTCCTGCCAACGAGAAGTGTACCTATAATAATAATAACACTGATACACACATATACGGTCAAGGCTGATGCTACCCCTGCAAGACCCCATATTGGTATGCGACTGAGATAAAATGACGAATCTAAATGTAATAATTGCAGTGGCGTTGTCGTCCAAGGTAGTGGCATAGTAAAGAAATATACTTCGCTGTTATTTAAAAATATAGGCATTATTATATGTATAATGAGTGCTGATACTATAAATCCAATCAAGTTTCTTTTTCTCATGGTTTTTATATTAAGAGTGCTTGTTATCCGCAAGGTAAGAAAGCTGCCTATAAGGATAAAAAAAGTTTTAACCCAGTTTTCATAGAAATGCCAAGCCCATGTAATAAAAACTTTCACTGAAGCCGTTGCCTGGTTAGCATAACCGTAATTTAAACCTGCTATGACTAAGCATAAGATAATATATATCCATAAAATTGCTTTAAGGATCTTTAATTCTATCGATTTATTGATATTCATAACTTCTCCTCTCTTTGATCTGAAATATAAAATACTACTAATAATAGCACTTTGTAAGTATATTTTATGATCTTTAATGATCTTCCAGAACATGATAAGAGCCTGCTCATTAACGTATAATGAGCAGGCTCTTATCATGTCAGTTATAAATATCAGAAAACTCAACACTTATTCTATGGGTGTCCTTGTCTTCAATCTGATATGTACTCGTCATATGCTTGTCCTCAGAAAGCTGTCTGTCAGGCAGCTTAATAATAAATTCGCTTCCTTCACCTATCTTACTTCTTACTGAAATGCTTCCCCCATGCATCTCTACTAATGATTTAACTAGTGCTAGTCCAATACCGCTTCCTTCTCTTGTCCTTTGAAAAGATTTATCGACTTGCACAAACCTCTCAAATACAAGTTCTTGCATGTCTTCCTCTATTCCTATCCCATTATCTTTAACAGAAATGCAGACACTATCCTGTTCCAAATAAATATTGATAAAAACGAACCCATCTCTCTTCCCATATTTTACTGCATTTGATAATAAGTTTAACATAATCCTTTCAATATTATCCGGATCACAAGCAACAATTTTTTCTTCTGTTTCTGTGTCAAAAATTAAAGTTATTCCTTCATGTTCAATAAAATCTGCAACCGACATAGTAATATCTTCAACTACCTTAACGATATTTGAATTAACAAATTTAACCTTAAAACTCGATGCATCAATTTTAGTAATATCAATAAGGTTATTAATTAATCTCAATAACCTATAACTGTTTTGTTTGATTATCTTTAGATACTTACTTATTTTTGAATGATCTGGATCACTAACTTCTAAGATACTTGTAATGACTTGTTCTGCACTGCAAATAACGTTTAGAGGGGTTCTTAATTCATGAGAAACATTTGCAAAAAAATCTGTCCTAACTTCCTCATATTCTTTTAATTTTTGATTAGCTGCTTCAAGTGCTTCTTTATTTTGTAATAGACGCTTGTTATTCAAAAATTCCTTTAAAAAAGACATATATTTGAAAATAGAAGTTACTTGAACAAGTATAATCGCTATAATTGCATTAACAATGTGAGCATACAGTACCCCAGAATTATGAATAATAAACAATAACCCCGCTATAAATATAGAAACTGAGACTAAATAAATAAAAAGAGTTTTAGCTGGTGACAAAAAAAAGCAAGATGAAAAACAAAACATGCAAATAATATAGGCTGTGATTCCTCCTGTAATTGCTATAGAATTTATCCCCATGAATGTGCACCAGCTAATGCCAATGCAAAAAAACACGCCCGTAAGAGCTCTTAAATGAAGAAATTGGCGATACTTTCTGTTAAGGGTTGATAAACATAACCAAAGACATAGAAAAATCAGCATAGCTATATGAGATAAATATAAATAAAAATAGGCTATTATTTCACTTCTCATTGGCTTATATACTAATAAGTCTATTCCAATCAATACAATATTAAGTATGATCAGTACAAGTGCTAAGATCTCACATCTTTTAACGTTTTCATTTATTCTAACGTCTTCAAATTCTTGTTCAAATTCTTTATAATCAGCTTTAAATATTTCAGTTTTAAAATCATTAGTATTTATCAAAGACATTTTTATCGCCTCTATTGTTCTGACATATACAAATTATTATACACTATTTAAATTTTATTGTATATTCAAATAAAAAAGATGATTACTGAGCATTCTAGTGTCTTCTCCTTCATTAAATGCCCTTTCCAGAATCCGTAACCTCAATTAAAGCAGCTGGAAAAGCTTCAAATATCGTTTGATTAAGCAAATACTCATTTTCAAATCGTATGACCCACGCATGAATAATTGTAAGAGGAACAGAAAAGGGTACCTTTTTGTCTCCATAACTCTCTAAGCTGTCTAGAAAAAAAGCTTTTTCATGTTTTGATAGATCCTGAGAAAAATAGCCAAATAGATGCAGCAGCATATTGATATTGCGCATAGGTCTAAGACCCATAGCTAATGCCTTGCATAAAAAGTACTCATATTCATCTAGTAAATTCTCTATATTTCTTTCTTCATCATTTGCGACCAGATTATCAAGTTTTTTTAAAATAACAGGGCTATAGGACATAATTAAATACTTGTTTTCGTTTTGAAAGACTCTCAGTTTCTGAATACTTTTTTTCTTTTTTATGTCTTTAAACTCAGCTAGTGTAAATATTCTCGTAAAGAAATGTTCTCTAATGTTGTAATTGATAAGCCTTCCCTCATCCTCTATCGGAATTTGAGTGAATCTCTCTAAAATCTTTTCTGCAAATAATCCGCTAGTCTTCTTGGGAACTGAAGGAGCTTTTCCGTAATCCTTATACATTTTCACATCTTTTATCCCGCAAGAAGGTGACCGTCCTTTTAAAATAACGCCATGTACTTCTGAGCCAGATAGATTTGCTATAAATGTATCCGAAAAAGCTTTCATTTGATTTGTCACATCTTCTCCAGTCTTTGAAAAAATTAAGCACCTGACATCATCTTCTTTTAAAATAATTCTTAATGCCTGCCTAGGAACCTGTAGTCCAATAGCAACTTCTGGACATACTCCAATAGTATTAATATAGGGTTTTAGCTTTTTAATAAAGGGACTTTTAACCCCAGAACCATCATACCTGCAAGCTTGATCCTCTATGCAGCTGCTTAATAAAATTGTAGGTTTTTTAAATTGCCTCATCTTTTATTCTCCAGTCTATTATATTAAAACTTCCCCCTAATTTATCAGATTTGATATGATTTAAATCTTCATATTCCTTATAATTATATTATACTGCCCAAGTATAACTTTTTCATTCTTTACTTTCTCTAAAAGCACTTGGTGTTACTCCTGTGAATTTTTTAAACACTCTGCTAAAGTACGCCACATCGTCAAAGCCTATTGAGTCTGCAATACTTTTAATAGGGTAATCCGTTGCCAATAAGAGACTTTTTGCTGCACTTATTCTAGTATAGTTAATATAATACGTAGGTGTTGTTTTCAAATGTTTTTTAAATAATCGATGCAAATATGACTTGCTGATATTACACATAGCTGCCAACTGAGGGGGCGTAATAGGACTTGAAAGATTTTGCTGGATATAATTTTGAATTCTTTCCAGCGCCTCTATTTCACCACTAAGCTCATTAATATCAAGGTATTTGATAAACTGTAAAATAATCGCCTGTGCATATAGCTTACTAAGATCAGGACTTACTTTATTTTTAGATCCATACTCAGTGTTAATCTGTTCGAACAGCCAACGCAGAACCCCCAAACGATCGCACAGCTTAAATGTGCTTTGAGGAGTGGGCAAACTGCACTTCATATCTATTCCCATACAAATAATTTCTTGATCTTTTGTTAAATCAACTTCTTCCCTATGCATCTGACCAGGTAAGTAAACAATAACATCATAAATAGAAGTATTAATTGAAGAAGCTCCGACATTAATATGCGCTTTACCTTTTAAAAAATATATCATCTCCATATAGGTATGAGAATGCTCTGTGAAAACCCACTTATTGCTTGTTTGATCAAAGTGCTTAGAATTTAATACACTTATAGTACTTAAATCTATACTTCTTAAATAGTCTAGAATCTCTTCATTAGACCTGTTATCAATCATTTGATTAACCCTCTCTTCTTGCCATCAATGCTATTATCATATACAATCTCCTTTATTTTTTCAATAGATAGTCAGTTCATTATTCTCCTATATTCTGCTACTCTCTTAAATTTACATGCTATAACGAACAAAGTAAAATAGAGATATACATGAGGATCCTAGTAACACTGAAAGGAGAATGCATCAATGAAATCGTTCACTTATTTATTAATGAAAGCATTTAATTATACCCATCCAACTAAAATACTCTCTGGTGAAAACACATGCTCTCAGTTAGCATCTATAATCAGCGTATGCTATAAAAGCGTTTTATTTATCTGTACAGATGAATCACTTTGTAATACTTCTTTCCTTAGAAAAATAAAAAGAAGCTTAAATGAACTAGGCATTGGATTTTGTGAAGTAACTAACATTCCTCAACTACTAAAAACTTCTACTATTCAACAAGGCATACAGAAGTGTATTGATCATAATGTGGATTGTATTATTGCTTTAGGTGGTGCATCTGCACTTGACGCAGCAAAGCTTATTGGTATGGCTGCCCGAAGTGAAACCACCTCCCATGAGTATATATGGGATATTCAGCAATTCACCGCAGACCCTATTCCTGTTATTACGGTGCCAAACTTGTCAGCTGCTGGACTCGAGATGAATAACTCTATTGCTATAGCAAATGATGAGACTAAAGAAACATATCATTATAAGTGTCATCTTCCAACTCTTACAGTGATGGATCCTACTTTAACCGCCAGTGCCCCTTTAAAATTATCGGTTTGTAGCGCATTAGATATACTTGATCATATTTTTAAGTACTATTTTAATGGCTGCTCTGACGACTCTCAAAAATACTGTTTTGAGCGGCTTATTTTTGGAATCATAACGAGTACTCAAGATATAGTCAAATCCCCTGATAACTTAAAGGCAATAGAAGAACTCCTATGGTGTGCTGCTATAACCCGAGACACTCTCGGCGCATTAACACAAGATGAAACATGTCTATCATCTGAGCACCTCGCACAAATTTTTAATCATTACACTAAAAAAGATTATGCCTCTTTTGCCCGATTTGCTAGAAATGTTTTTGGGGTAGATGCCTCAGATGATTTGACAGCAGCGCAGCTGGGAATTGATTTATATGGTAATTGGATGAAGACAATTGGAGTACTAAGTTGTTAATAAGCCATTTATAAGATATATTTAAAGCGCCGCAAACTATTAAAATCTAATAGTTTACGGCGCTAAGTTTTTTATCTTACAAGAATATCTTTGCAGGAACTATGTTGTTCGAACCATTTAACTGCATATGAACAAGTTAAAGTAACCTTTTTATTCTGCTTCTTAATCTCTTTGTAGGCTTCATCCAGCAATATTGAAGCTATGCCTTGTCCTCTAAGTGACTGATCAACAAATGTATGATTGATATTAACAACATTATCCCCGACATTTGGAAAAGTGACCTCGGCAATAACTTTGCCTTCTGTACCTGTAGCAAAAATGCGATTAGGTTCATATGAAAAGTTCATTTTAATCATCCCTTCTATATTCTTAAGTCTTTATGATAGTAATATGATCATTTATCTTGTTACCTATTCTAAGCATCCATAAGAATATCTTTATTAAACTCTAATATAGTCTTAAGCAAAAATGTCAGGAACTAGGATCTGATTCTACAGTATATACAAGTTAAATTAAGCTACCAGAAAATAGATTCCTATAAGATACATCACCTCTGCTATTTCACAAATAGCTCCAAGAATATCTCCGGTAATCCCATCAATCTTTTTATAGATGGATCTTATAAACCATCTAATAAGTATAAATATTCCTATTAATAATCCAATATGTCCTATAAATTTTATATTTACAGCTTCTGTTAAGAAATACAAAATACCAAATACTAAAGCCATTGCATAACTAATCCCTATGACTAATATCTTTGTGCTCGTTTTCCCTATGAAGATATTTCCCATCCCTGTTTCTCTTGGTGTTGTGGTTCTATAACATCCCCAAGCGGAATTCAGTCTTCCATACATAGGCATAATGATGACTGCCCATAGATTATGACCCTCTAACAAACTGAAAATAAACACCAATTTAAACAAAAGTAGAAATACAATAGCTAAGAGCCCATTGGTTCCAAGCCTTGAGTCTTTCATGATCTCTAATATTCTTTCCTTATTCCGATAACTATAAATACCATCAAATGTATCGCCTATCCCGTCTATATGAAGTGCTCCAGTTAAAATGACAGAACCTAAAAGTATTAAAACAGCTGTAATTCTATTATCAAAAATAAGAAGACTTACCCAGCCTATGCCATAGTATAATAGCCCTAGTACAAAACCGACTAAAGGAAAGTATACCAAACTTTTATAAAACTCATTATCCATTCCTGTATTCAGATTAATAGGAATCCTTGTTAAAAACTGTAATATCCCTACAAAACGTTTCATCCCTTATCCCCTTATCTTAATAGGTATGCCGCTGACTACCAAATAGACCTCATCACTAGCTTTAGCAATCTGCTGATTAATACGACCGATGATATCTGTATAGACTCTTGTCAGTCTAGTCGCTCCTATGACACTCATACCTATTTCATTAGTCACCATAACAAAGTATAAATCAGTCTTTCTAACAGCTTTTATTAATAAATCTACTTGCTCCTTAATAGACTGTTCAACTCTATCTATTTCCAAGTACTCACAGGTTTCAAAGTCAATATCTTCCTTGAACATAATATTATTCACCAAGAGTGTCACACAGTCTAATATTACTGTCTGATGACTCTTTGCTATTTTAGGAATTTCTTTATAAATATCCTGATAGACTTCATAGGTTGTCCAGCTGCTTGGTCTCATGGCTCTATGCTTTTTAACTCTATCTTTCATATCGTCATCAAAAGGAATACTTGTTGCAATATAGGCTGTGCTATTGTTTTGAGCCCTGCATAAACTTTCGGCATGACTGCTTTTACCAGACCTTGCTCCACCTGTAACCATTATGACCTGACTCATTATTTCACCTCTTCTAGCGTTTTTTTCCTATCTCAATAATCTTTTGTATATGTGCCTGTACATGATCATACCCATTTAAAGTATGAGGCTTAATACACCCAGTACAATTTTTAACACCTTTTTGTGTATAAGTGAAGTCTCCCCCACAGTTATCCCCTAATGCATAAAGCGGACAATAGCAGAACAAGCAATTAAACTCTTTATCATCCTTAACCCTGTGGCAAGGAAAATATTCACATTCTCTATTTTGAAAAAACTTATAATGTTCCATCTTCTCCTCCTAACTAGGGCTTATATTCATATTCATGCTAAAACCCTCAGCGGCCCCCCTCATTAAAATAAACATATAAATCCTCTTCTTTTCTAAAGAGCGGAAAGTGCATATTCTTATGGACTTTCACAAGCCAAGGTTCTGCAAGTCCAACTTCATTCATAATATCCCCTTCAGTAAAAACCTCTTCTGTTTTTCCGCTGCAAATGATACTTCCTTTATCCAGCACATAGATGTAATCACAAAGCTCGTAAATGAGATCCATATCATGACTTGAAATAACTACCTTTGTTCCCAGTTTACTTATATCTACTATGATTTTTGCTATAGCCTTTACACTTTTAGGGTCTAATCCTGCTGTTGGCTCATCAAACAATATCACTTCATTTTTCATTGCAAGTACCGAAGCAATAGCCACCCTTTTCTTTTGACCATGGCTTAAAAAATGTACAGGCTTGTCTTTAAACTCTATAGCCCCTACACTTTTTAAACTTGCACTGACCCTTCTTTTAATCTCATCTTCATCCAGTCCTATATTTCTAAGTGCGAAAGCAACATCCTCATAAACTTTTGAATAAAATATCTGCTTATCTGGATCTTGAAACACAATGCCCACTTTTTTTCTAAGCTCCCGCAAACTCTTTTTATCATATTTGATTGGTTCATTGTTGTAAAGTACTGCTCCTGATGTAGGTTTAAGTACACCTACCATATTCATAAACAAGGTAGACTTGCCAGAACCATTGACTCCTATTATGCCTATAATATTGCCCTTATTTAAATCCAACTGAATATTTTTAAGAGCAACATCACCTTCATCATATCGAAATGTCAGCTCACTCGTTGTTATCATCTGGCCACCTCTTATATATAAAATTCTCCGTCATATAATTTTGTATCTAAAGCAATACTCATATCTTGATATCTCATCACAATCCTAGTAAACAAAGTGCTGACTAAAATGCCAAGCGAACGATATGCTGTTTTGAGATTAATATACCCAAAGCGCATCTCTTGTGCAATATATAGCTCTGCAACCTCTTCTAAAAAAATAAAAATAAAACGATAAGTAAGCATGATAATTTCTATAATCTCTTTAGGAATGCGCAGTTTCTTAAATACCAAAATCAATTGGTTAAAACCTGTTGTAAGTGTAATAAAATAAATGCATGACAGTGCTGCAAAGCTCCTAAGTAAAATATGAATAGCTCTCATTAGAGTAATCATTGAATAGCCAATATAACAGTTGGAAAAACCTACACTAAATAAAAAATCACTTTTTTCTTTTGAAACATAAAATATAGTTGCGATCAGGCTGAATAAAATAAAAACAATAGGGATAGTAAGGAGCTTTATGTATTGCTTTTTATTTATTCTGGCTACAGCAATGAGAATACTGTTTACCCCTAAAATAATGGCACCAAGTCCCCATAAGTTATTCCACAAAACTGATAAAATAAGTAAAGCAAATCCCACACCAAATTTTAAATAGGGATTAGTCTGCGATAAACGGTTATTGTATGCGATTTTATCAATGATCAGCATATTTTTTCTTTCCTTTTGTATAGCCTAAATAATAACAAATGACTCCTGTCCCAAGTGCAGCCTGAAGAGAGAAAAGCAACGTTTCTATCTCCCCGCTTGGCGGTTCAAAAAGATAACCTATCCAAGGCTTATACTCAGGATTAATTGACTGTATCATCGTTTCTGCCCCCCCATCGGATCCTTCAAAAGCAGCATTTTTATTAATAACAAAAGGAACAGCAACAAGTACCACAAGTAATAAAACCAGAACAAGATTTTTATTTATACCCTTTAATTTCATAAGCTTCTTCTCCCTCTGGATTATTTTTTTGAATAAGATCATAGACAATATTCGTTAAAATACCCTCAGCTGCTGCTATAGGTATTTGTGTTAATAAAAACACCGATAAAAATTTTACAGCCGAGGCAGTTACTCCCCCAACAGGATCCGGAAAAGCTAGGGCTAGCTGCAGTGAGGTCACAATATACGTCGCTATATCACCAAGACTTGCTGCTGCAAACACGCAAAGCCCCTTATTCACGTTTCCTTTTCTCATAAATCTAAAGACTGTATAAGATACAAAGGGGCCTACAACTGCCATTGAAAAAGCATTTGCTCCAAGGGTAGTAAGTCCTCCGTGAGCGAGCAAAAGTGCTTGAAATAAAAGTACAATAGTCCCAATAACAGCCATAATTTTAGGACCAAACAAAATCGCCCCTAGGCCTACACCTGTCGGATGTGAACTGCTTCCCGTAGCGGAAGGCAGCTTAAGAGCTGATAGTACAAACACAAAGGCTGTAACAAGTGCAATAAGTATCTTTTGGCGCGGATCTCTTGCAAATATTTTTTTAAGATCTTTCAGCCCCAGCATAAAAAACGGTATAAAAAGAATACTCCAAATAATTACCCACTCAAAGGGTAAAAAACCTTCCATTATATGCATCCCAAAGGTATAAACAGGTGCTATGATGAGTAAAAGTATAGTAGCTGTAAGTGGTATACTAAGTTTTTTCATATAATTCCCCCTTAAAGTGTAAGTGCACGTTTTAAAAATATATAAATGTTACCTATAACTGATACGCACACTTAAGTGCTTCATAATTAGCTTCAATGGTTTTTTCTATATCTTCCTTAGAGTGTGCTGTTGAAACAAACATTGCTTCAAATTGAGCTGGCCCTATAAGAATGCCTCTTTGAAGCATCTCTTTGAAATAAATATTAAATCTAACTAAATCACACTCTTTAACATCATCATAATTTTCTGTTTTTCCTGATATAAAGAATAGACCAATTAGTGAACCTACTCTTGTTACAGCTAAATTTAGCCCTAACTTCTTAAGGTTATTCCTTATCCCTTGTTCAAGAACACTTGCTTTCTGATCTAACTCATCATAAACATTGCGATGATCTCTAAGATACTCTAAAGTATTTTTCCCTGCATACATAGCTAGTGGATTGCCTGATAATGTCCCTGCTTGATAAACAGGCCCTACTGGAGAAATCATATCCATAATAGCATTCTTTCCGCCATAAGCTCCTACTGGAAGGCCTCCCCCTATAATTTTTCCGAAACAGGCCATATCTGGCTCAATACCAAAGTATTCAGGCGAACTGCCGTACCCTAATCTAAATCCTGTTATAACTTCATCAAATATAAGTACACTATGATACTCATGAGTGATATCCCTAAGTAACTGCAAGAACTCCTTTTTGCCTGGAACAAGGCCCATATTCCCTGATACGGTTTCAACAATAACACAAGCAATATCCTCTCCATGCTCTTTGAAAATTGCTCTTACCTCATCCATGTCATTGTAGCGGCATACTAATGTGTGCTTAATGACATCCTCTGGCACTCCTGGGCTTGTAGGTACACCATAAGTAATCGTACCTGAACCTGATTTAACTAAAAGCGCATCAGAATGTCCATGATAACAGCCCTCAAATTTTAAGATTTTATTTCTTCCTGTATAAGCTCTAGCTGCTCTTAGGGCACTCATCGTTGCTTCTGTGCCTGAATTAACCATTCTTACTTTATCTATTCCCTTATAGGCATCAACAATAAGCTTAGCCATTTCTACTTCAATAAGGGTTGGTACCCCATAACTGGTTCCTTTTTTAAGCTGCTCTTCAATGCCTCTAAGCACATGTTCATTACCATGCCCCAAAATTAATGGCCCCCAAGAGCAAATGTAATCAATATACTCATTGCCGTCTACATCATAAATTTTACTGCCTTCCGCCCGCTCAACAAAAATTGGGTTAATCCCCACGGATTTAAAGGCTCTTACAGGGCTGTTAACGCCTCCTGGTATATATTGTATAGCTTCCTCATAAATACTTTCTGAGTGTGTATGATTCATATTCATCTGCCTCCTTTACTCATTATCCTTTATCATGCAGTCTACGAGACCATCAATTGTATACTGCTCCGGCTCTCTATAAACCTCAAGTCCATATTCTCTAAGAGTTTTAGAAGTAATAGGTCCAATAGATACAAGTCTTGTGCCCCGTAGTTTATCAATGTTTTCTGTCCCTATACCATTTACAAAGTTGATTACTGTAGATGAACTTGCAAAGGTAATATAGTCAATTGCATTTTTACTGAGCATCCCTAAAATCATATCTTTATCTATAGCTGCTGTAACTGTGTTATACAAGTCAATAGCTTTTACTTTGCAAATACTCTTTAAGCTTTCTACTAAATAATCTCTTGCAATAGCTGATCTTGGCATAAGAATACTATCTTCTTTAGTAAGGGTTTGGCTAAGACATTCAAAAACAGCTTCTCCAACTGCTCTCTTAGGCACAAAGTCTGGCTTTATACCCTTCTCATTTAAACTGCTTACGGTACTTGGACCAACTGCACAAATTTTCATGTGGGCGAGACTTCTTGTATCATAACCTCTTTCGGATAGTTTATTAAAGAATATCTGAACTGTATTTTGACTTGTAAAAACGAGGTGATTATAGTCTTTAAGAGACGCTATGCACTTATCTAGTTCCTGGTTATCTGCTAGCTCTTCAATTTTTATAGCAGGAAGCTCTATCGCGTGCCCACCTAAGTCATTAATTTGCTCTACAAGTGAACTGCTCTGTTCTCTGGCCCTAGTCACCACTATGTTCTTACCGAAGAGAGGTTTATCTTCAAAAAAGTTAAGTTTATCTCTTAATCCTACTACTTCTCCTACTGCAATAAGTGTAGGCGGTTTTACTCCCTTTTCAAGAGCAAGTTCATAAATATTCTCTAGTGTTCCAATAACCACACTTTGATTATATCTTGTTGCCCAGCTAACTAAAGCAACAGGAGTTTCTTTAGATTTGCCTTCTTTTATAAGATTTTCACTGATTTTATTAAGGTTAGCAACACCCATTAGGAATACTAGTGTACCCTTAAGTCCTGCAAGTGCTGCCCAATTTATCTCATCCTTTTCATCATCCTTAAGATGTCCTGTAATCACGTGAAAAGAAGATGCATAATCTCTATGAGTAATAGGAATTCCCGCATAGCAAAGTCCACCTATAGCAGAAGTAATACCTGGGACCACTTCAAATGGAATATCATGCTCTAATAGATATTCTCCTTCTTCGCCTCCTCTGCCAAATACATAAGGATCTCCGCCCTTTAACCTAGTTACAATTTTACCTTCTTTTGCTTTATTCACAATAACATCATTAATTTCATCTTGTGGAAGTGTATGATCACTTGACGCTTTACCAACATAAATAAACTCGCAGCCTGTCTTGGCTTCTTTTAAATAATCTTCATTTGCTAATCTGTCATAAACGATTACATCTGCTTTTTTAATGCATTCCATACCTTTAAGAGTCATTAATTTATAGTCTCCAGGGCCAGCTCCAACCAAATAAACTTTACCTTTCATCACCTTTAAACTCCTTTAACATCTTATTTGCGAGTTCACGCCCAATTTTTTCAGCATCTTTCATTTTGCCTTCCTCAGACATAAAAAGTAATTTTTTTCCTTCCTCATCTCCAAATAAAGCATGAAGTTTTATATTATCATGATCAATGAGGCAATACGCTCCAACCGGCATATGGCATCCTCCATTAATTGCATTTAAAAAAGCTCTTTCAGCTTTAATCTGCATTTCTGTAACCGTATCATGAAGGGGCTTAAGAAGGTCTTCTGTCTCACTGTCATTATCTCTAACTTCTAAAGCCAGAGCCCCTTGAGCAGGGGATGGAAGCATAAGTTCTGCAGATAAATAACAACTAATAACCTCTTGTAATCCCAGCCTATGAAGCCCTGCTGCAGCAAGTACGATACCATCTAACCCTTCTTCCTGCATTTTACGAATTCTTGTATCAACGTTTCCTCGTATCGGTTCAATTTGAAGATCTGGTCTATGTTTTAAGAGCTGGTACTTTCTACGCTTACTCCCAGTTCCTATTCTAGCTCCATCAGGAAGTGCCTCAAGAGAATCATACCCCTCTTTTAAAATAAGTGCATCCCTTGCATCTTCTCTCTTAGGAACGTAAGAAAACTTGAGCCCTTTAGGGACCACAGAAGGCATATCTTTCATACTGTGAACTGCTAAATCTATTTCTTTACTAAGAAGCTTATCTTCTATCTCTTTAGTAAATAATCCCTTTTCGCCAATTTTGTCAAGCGGCTGGTCTTGCACCCTATCCCCTGTAGTTTTTATGATTTGGATTTCAAACTCTATATCTGGATGGTGTTTTTGCAGCTCACAGATAACCCATTTTGTTTGAGTTAATGCAAGCTTACTTCCTCTTGTCCCAACAATCTTTTTCATATCCAGGCTCCTTTTTCACAAATCTTATAGATCAAATAAATCCTCTATGACTTTTGCATAGCGCTCTCTTTGACTTCTACTTTTTATTTTTTTAAGATTAGCTGTGGGCGTACTTACAAAATTTTTTAAAGCAGCACTAAGCATTTTATCAATAACTTGCTTATCTCTTAGTGACAGGTCTGTCTTTCTATAAATATATTCCAGCGTATTCTTTTGAATCTCATTTCTTTTCTCTTCTAAGAGTTCGAGTGTATTATCTACAGCTGCAAGCTCTATCCACTGGGTGAGCTCACTCATCTTTTCTTTAATCATATCTTTAGCCGCTTTAGCGAGTTCTTTTCTTTTTTGATTGTTCTCACTGCAGATTGCTTTAAAATCATCTATGTCATACACATCAACATTTTCCATCTGGGCAATCTCAGGATCAATATCTCTTGGCAGCGCGATGTCAATCATATAGAGCTTATGAGTTATCTGAGGCATAGACTCTTTTTGCAAAACGATATGGGGCGAAGCTGTTGCACATATCACCGCATCAACCTTGCTTAACAGCTCATATCTTTCTTTATAAGTTACTGGAATAACATTTTCATAGATTTCTCCTACTTCTACTGCCTTTGTATGACTTCTATTAGAAACATAGATTGCTTCTAATTTTTCTTCTTGTAAATATTTAATAACAAGCTGACTCATTTTCCCGATTCCTATAATCAGTACACGCTTCTGCGACAAATCCTGTATTTTTTCTTTTAGAAATTTTACAGCTATGTAACTTACTGATAAAGGATTTTCTGATATTTTAAGGGTGCTTTTAATATATTTTGAAGTACTTACTGCTTCTCTAAAGATCTTATTAAGCATTTTCCCACATGTTCTTTCGCTTGAGGCAAGTTCCCACGCTTCTCTTACCTGCCCAAGAATTTGATCTTCGCCAATAACGATAGAATCTAGTCCTGCTGCAACATGATAAAGATGCTTAATAGCCTTTTTCCCTGTTTTCGAGACCAAATAAGAATGGACTTCTTTGCCTCTAAAAAAAGTGCTGTAGAACCTTTGAACGATTTCTATCTTTTCTTCTATTTCTTCATCCCAAATATAGATTTCACTTCGATTACAGGTAGATAAGACAATCACTTCCTTTATGCCTTGCCCTTTTAAATATTGAAGTGCTTCTATTTTTTTAGTATGAGTAAAAGAAACCTTTTCTCTTATACTTATGGGACATAAATGATTGACTCCTACTACTCCTAGACTCATAATTGCCTCCTAGTGATTAACCTTAGCTTTATGCATGTACTCTTTATTAATAAGGATTGTAGAAAAATACGAGATCTTTTCTTCACTATTTATATCTCTCAGGTCAGTATAAACCTTTTCTGTCCCTTGAGAAGAATTACTTACTAACACTGCATGGTCTATTAGCCCATACTTCTCTATCTTTTCACGAATCATTCCAAACTTCTTATAAACCTTCATTAGTACAAGGCAGCTATACTTCTGCATCGCATCGTCTATGATCTCCTCGTCTGCTGTGCAAGGCAGTATGATAAGCGGCTCTGTATCCATTACAAGAGGCAGGTTTTGGCTTGATGCAATATTTGAAAACGACGAGATACCAGGGATTGTCTCAACTTGTATTTCGCTTATCAGCTTCTCCATAATATATACATAGGTGCTATAAATCATCGGATCTCCTAGCGTGATAAATCCAACGTCCTTACCCTCTTTTACATCCTCGATAACTTCTTTTGCAACACTTTCCCACTTAGCTTCTTTCTCAGCCTTATTAAAGCTCATTGGAAAGTGTCTGTATTTAATTTCTAAAGCTTCATTAAAGTGCGGTTTTGCAATAGATAGTGCAAGACTTCCCCCATCTTTCTCCGCTTCTGGTGTATAAAGGATATCGATTTTATTTAAAACTTCTACTGCCTTTAAAGTAAGGAGAGAGCTGTCTCCCGGCCCTACTCCAATGCCATAAAATTTAGCCATTTATTTGCCTCCTTATTTATTCATCCAAATTCAAGAACATTTACTTATCTATAGATGCATATTCTTACTTTGTTGCATCTTAATATTATCGTAGTTCGCTCGGCGCGGGAGGGACATCTTTTAGGGCTCCACCCCAACCCACAGCCAACCGGAGTCGCCCCAAAAGATGCCCCTCCCCCACCAAGCTAGCCATTGATATGTTTATATTAAAAAATTAAGTGCAAATATAAAAAGCAGTGTTAAATAATCATGATCAGTACTTAAATTTTACTAAACCCAAACATTAGCATAGATCATTAACAAACCTCTGGTTACCCATAAAACCAATAGTACATATCACATATATGAGTTATGAATAAAATACTTATCTCCATAAATAACCATTGAAGTTTAAGTTGCAAATCACTTAGAAAAATCTCTATCCTTCCTTTAAATTGCTAAGTCTAAGCGTGGCAGTGAGGGGACTCTTTCAACTCGACTCGGGTTTGGCTGTGGGAGGCGTGGAGAGGTGAAAGAGTTCCCTCACTTCTATGCGTACCTTCCCCAAGACCATCAAGTATAGACTCCTATTTAATTATTTGCTCTCACGCACTCCTTTGCATGCTCCACAAACAACTCCTGGATATAAGGATTTTCCCCCAATCCTTTAAGTATAATATGGACATTGATTCCATTTTCTATTAGACAAGTTTTCCAAGAATCTTCTTCATCACTTGCCATATCATTAATGGCATGATCTCCTGCTACTAACATAAAGGGCATTAAATAAACCGTTTTAATTTGATCAGCCTTAAGCTGCGTCATAACATTCTCTAAAGTTGGATACCCCTCTACGGTTCCTACATAGGCTCTTGCCTGCTGCTCTTTAAAGGCATACTCCAAAGCGCAGTATGCACTAAAAACCGGATGAGTTGTTCCATGCCCCATAAAAACGATTGCTTCTCCATCATTTAGGTTTGGAATGTCTTTAAGCGTAGCTGCAACTGCTTCTTTGTAGTCTTCTATTTTTGTTAGCAGTGGCCTGCCTATAGTCAGCTTACTGAATTTATCCTCAAATTCTGCTATTTGTTCTTTGAGCTTATCGTACTCATCTCCGCATATGATATGGAGGGACTGTACGATAACTTCGTTATACCCTAATTCATATATTTTATGAAGTGCTTGTCTTGGTGTATCAATATAAGTTTTATCACGTTTTGCAAGCTTATTAATAATCATAGTAGAGGTATATGCTCTAAATAAGTCATAATCTCCTAGTGCTTCTTTTATTTGTTCCTCACATTTCTCTATGGTTTTACGTCTTGTCTCTTCAAAACTTGTTCCAAAACTAACAACTAGCACAGCTTTTTTCATGATGGTTGGTCTCCTATCTCTTGTAATGCTTCTCAATATCTTTTAAAATATCCGTTATTTCATGAACGACATAAGGATAAGTTATAGTTGTTCTTTTAATAACAATGACATGAATCCCTAGATTCTTGCACGCTTCTATTTTTTCTAAAAATCCGCCCTCTGTGCCGCTTTCTTTAGTAATGACTAAATCAGTATCATAGGACTTGAAATGGGCTTCGTTAACAGATGTACTAAAAGGTCCTTTCACCGCTACAATAGTATCTGCACTAAATCCAATCTCTTCACATATTGCTAAAACTTTACTTGTTGGAAGAACTCTTGCAATAAGCTTTTTACCGGGGAGCAGCTTCCAAAATGTATCAAGGTTTTTACTCCCTGTACCTAAAAAGATATTTGTTCCTATTCGATTTGCCTGGATGCAGGCTTCTTCTATATTAGTTGCGACATGAAGTTTATCATATGCTACACTTTCTAAAAGTGATTTTCTTTCATATCGCACATAAGATATTTGAAGGCTTTCCGCTGCCTGAATTGCTGTCTCAGATGCTTCTACTGCATAAGGATGAGTGGCATCTATAATGGTATCAATATGATCCTTTATAATAAGCTCTTTCATTTTCTCAAGATCTAATGTTCCTATTCTAACATTCTGGGTATACCCGAGTGATAAAGTTTTACCATACTCAGTAGTAACAGATATCTCATAATTTATATTGGCTTTATTAAGCTGCTCACAGATGAGAAGGCTGTCTGATGTTCCACCTAAGACTAAAATCATACCTGATAACCTCTTGGGGTAATCATATAATCTCCATGAATGAAGGTAGATTTATTTCCGATAATAACAATTGTTGTCATGTCTACACTTTCATAGTCCATATCCTTATACTCAAGGATGATTTTCTTTTCTTCTGGTCTTCCTACATCTTTTAAAATGCCAACTGGAGTATGAGGTCCTTTAAACTCTGACATGATACTAAAGGCTTTTTCAAGATGTCCGCTTCTTCCTTTGCTTCTTGGGTTATAAAGGCAGATAACCAAGTCTGCTTCTGCTGCAAGCCTTAGTCTTTTTTCAATAACTTCCCAAGGGGTCAAGAGGTCACTTAAGCTAATATGGCAAAAGTCATGCATAATAGGGGCCCCAAGCAAACTGGCTCCGCCAATACTTGCGGTAATACCAGGGATAACTTTAACTTCAATCTTCTCTTCTTCTTTTGTAACAAGTTCCAGCACAAGCCCTGCCATACCATAAATACCGCTGTCTCCGCTGCTGATAACCGCTACTTTTTTACCTTTTTTTGCATACTCAACAGCTAATTTACATCTATCTATTTCTTGGCGCATACCATTTTTGACAACTTCTTTACCTGCTATAAACTCTTCTACTAAGTTAATATAAGTTTTATAGCCTACAATAACTTCAGATTCTTCTAAAGCCTGAATGGCCTGAAGGGTCATTGTTTCTTTTGCTCCTGGCCCTATTCCTATTACATAAATCATCTTTGTACCCTCCCTATGGCAAAAGTAATGCCTTTATACTTATGTTTTCTAATCCATAAATTGCCTCCGCTTAACAGGTAGGCAACCGGCTCTGCTACACTGTAAACGCCGATGTTTTTCTTAACAAACTCTGACCTATCAAAGAGTTCTTCAATTTCTACGATCTCTTCTCTTGGTACTATTTGAAAAGGAACTCCCAGTTTATCAGCAAGTGCTATGATGGCTGTTTCATCCTCTTTAACATCTACGCTTGCTACACATTTAATTGCCTTTGAATCTATATTGTAAGTTTCCAATAATTCATTTAAACTTTCTTCAAGAAGCTCTTTGGGTGTATCTTTTCTGCAGCCAATACCTATGACTAGGTCTCTTGGAATAACTTTTATAATCTTGTGGGGTTCACACTCAAGATTTTTCTTATAAGTAATACAGACTACTTTCTCAATTGATTCTGAGCCTGTGGTCCCTTGCGTGTTTACTATACTTTTTAAATCTTTTATCAAGGTAAATCCTCTTGAATCTATTTTATAGTCATACTCCTGATATAATCCTATTTTTTCATCATGCACTAATCTATAGTTGATATCCTTAACGGTTTCTCTAAAGTTTTCAATAGATGCATTAAGCAGCTTTGCTATATTATCTAGAGCCGCTTTTTCATTTACATCAGTAGAAGTTGTAATTACCGGGTGAGCATCAATAAGTTTGCTGACCTTAAGTGTCATTTGATTTGCCCCTCCCATATGCCCACTTAAAAGGCTTATCACATTTTGCCCCATTTCATCAACTACAAGTACAGCAGGGTCCTTAAGCTTATCTTGCAAATAGGGAGCAATCATCCTTACCACGATTCCTGCTGCCATAATAAAAATAAGGGTATTGTATGTTCTAAATAGTTCACCTGTCAATTCACCAAGTGACGGCGTAATCTCATAAAGCTTGCCGCATTCAAGTTCCATCCTTGAATACTCTCTGCTTTCCTTAAGCTTAGCAGTTGTAAATAAATCTCCGCGACCTAGGCCCACTTGTAGTCTCTTTGCGAGTTCTAACCCATTTGAAGTAACAGCAATGAGTGCTATTTTATGGTCTGTACTCATGGGTAAAGTCCTTATCATAGAGCTTAGAATTGTTGTATTCGCTACCTAAAAACTTTCCAACCATAATGAGAGCTGTCTTATTAATGCCATTTTCTTTGACTTTACTTTCAATATCATTTAACTTACCTTTAATGATTTTTTCATCTTTCCAAGTTGCTTTGTACACAACTGCAATATCAGTATCTTCTGGGTAGCCCCCTTCTATCAGCTGTGCTACGACCTCTCCTATCATTTGAACAGATAAAAAGATAACCATAGACGTCTGATGCTGTGCAAAAGACTGCAGCGATTCCTTCGGTGGCACTGGTGTTCTTCCTTCTGCTCTTGTAATAACAACGCTTTGTGAAACCTCTGGCACAGTGTATTCAACGCCTAATGCTGATGCTGCTCCTAAGAAAGAACTAACACCTGGTGTACAGTCATATCCTATTTCTAATTTATGAAGCTCTTCAACTTGCTCTCTAATGGAGCCGTAGATAGAAAAGTCTCCTGTCTGAAGTCTGACAACTTTCTTGTTTTCTTTAATACCTCTTTCCATTACATTGATAATTTGATCCAGATCCATAAAGGCACTGTCATGAATTTCGCAGCCTTCCTTACAGTATTCCAAGAGCTCTGGGTTAACAAGTGAGCCTGCATAAATGACAATATCTGCTTCACTTAAATGCTTATAGCCTTTTAGTGTAATGAGTTCTTTATCACCTGGTCCTGCTCCAACAAAATGTATTTTATTCATTTGGTTTATTCTCCTTATTACAAGATAGTAGATAAATCGGATTAAATGGTTTAAAATAGTCGCCTTTGCCTAACTTTTCTAGTTTGCAGACACTTAACATTGTTGCTTCAATATTTACAAATGAACTTTCTTTAAGAAGCCTTAAAGCTTCATAAAAGTTATCTATTAATAAAAAGTTAGCCGCTAAGCTTCCGCCTTCATTTAATAAGTCATAACTCCAATCAATTATTTCTTTAAGACTTCCGTCACTGCCGCCTATAAAAACAGCATCAGCTTTTTGTGCGAGTGTTATAGGCGCACGTCCCTGTATAATTTTTATATTTTCTAAGCTGAACTTATCTTTATTTTTTTGAATAAGTTCTACTGCTTCATTATGATGCTCTATTGCAATAACTTCTAACTCTTTGTAAGTAACGGCTGCTTCTATACTAATGCTTCCTGTCCCTGCACCAATATCTACAAAGCTTTTTTTATCTTTAAGTGCCAGCTTGCTTAAGGTTATGGCTCTTACTTCTTCTTTTGTGATAGGGACAGCGCCAGTAATAAATTCACTATTCTTCATCTAAAATCACCACCACATTTCTGTTAAACTTCATTTGATGGGTTATCTCTTCTGGTTTGAACCGTGTTATCTTTTCATCGGGATAGGTGAGATTTTCCCCAACTAATATCACCTTAGCTAAATCTCTTTTTAAAATTTCATCTGCTATTTGGCTGGGTCCTACCAAATCATCTGTTACCATAGCTACTTTGGGATAGCCTAAAACCCTGTCAAAATTAGGCTTTTTACCATGGCTGCTTGTAATATATAAATCATTCATGTCAAGCGGGATTCTGGAAAACATATACTGAACTGCACTGATCCCTGGAACTATCGTAAGGTTATCCTTCGAGACATGTTTGGAAAGGTACTTCCCAATTCCATAAATAAGAGGATCCCCGCTTGCAAGTACGGCTATATTTTTATTCCTATTTGCTCTTAAAAGCGCTAGCAAGTCTTCAAGCCTAGATCCTAGTTCTACTTTTTCACCCTTAAAGTTTTCTATACTCTCCAAATTTCTTTTAGCCCCTATGAGAAGCTCTGCACTAAGAATAATAGCTTCTGCAGCCTTAGTAAGATAAGAAGCATCACCTGGTCCAATACCTACTACATAAATCATTTGAATACCTCCATCAGTTCATCTGCCTTTTCTGATTTGCCCAGTAATTTACCGTCTAATGAAAATAGAATGACGCCAGTCTGAATACTCACCTCATTAAGATGCATATCTGTACGCTTTTTACATTTATCAGCTATAATAGTATATACCTCTTCATAATGATACTGAGCTATAATTTCCATAGCCTCCTCGGTCGTCAGGCACTTACTGACCTCTTGCAGCATGTCAAGCGGTGCCCCAATTAAGGCTAAGTTTGCTACTAGTATTTCACTTCTTGCATCTGCCACGTGACTATGGGTGTTAAAGATACCCGCAGCCAGTTTGACATACTTTCCAAGATGCCCCATCATAAGAATTTCACTGTACCCTATGCGTTTTGCTTCTTCTAACATAAACCCTAGAAAGTTACTGGTTCTTACAATGTAGTCCGGGTTTAATCCCAATACTTCTTTAGCAAACTTTTCACCATGATTGCCGCTGACTAAAACAACTTTATTCATACCTAGCTGCTTTTTCATCTCCAGCTCTAAAGAAAGTGACTTTTTCCAGCCTTCATCTGACATAGGTTCAACGATACCTGTTGTGCCTATAATCGATATACCCCCTACTATGCCTAAACGGGGATTAAAAGTACGTTTAGCAATTTCTTCGCCTTCCGGTACCTCTATAACAATATCAGCCCCCGCAGTGCCAAGGATACTTCTTACTTCTTTTATAATCATCTCTCTTGGCGTTTTGTTAATAGCGGGTCCGCCTACCTCAAGTCCTAAGCCTTTTTTAGTAACAACACCAACACCTGTTCCACCAAGTATCTTAATCTCTCTGGTATGATTAAACCTAGCTTCAGCAAAGATATAAGCCTTGTGTGTTGCATCAATATCATCTCCGCCATCCTTTTGAATGGCACATTTTACATAATCCTCACCAGTCGTTATATGTTCTACTTTTAACCTAAGGTTGACACCTTTTGGCGTATCAATTTCAATATATTCTAAACTCGTTTTTGTAAGGAGCATAGCTGCTGCTGCTTTAGCTGCCCCCGCCGCACATGCACCCGTTGTATAGCCTCTTCGATACTGTTTGCCGTTTATATAAACATACTCTTCCATATGAGCGTTCCTATAATGTATAAAGTATGGCATTAACGATAGCTGCCGCTAAATTGCTGCCGCCTTTTCTGCCTTTTGATAAGATATAAGGGATATCTGTGCTTAGAAGAGCATCTTTTGACTCAGCTGCACCAACAAATCCGACTGGAACACCAATGACTGCCTTAGGGTCAAGCTTACCTTCTTTTTGATATTCTATAATTTTAAAAAGTGCCGTTGGAGCATTACCAAGTACAAATATCTTTTCTCCCTCTTCCTCTGCTGCTATCTCTACTGCTGCCATTGAACGGGTCATGCCCTTTTCTTTTGAAAGCTTTATGACTCTTTCATCACTTACATAGCATCTTACTTCACAGCCAAGTGTCTTAAGCTTTGTTTTATTAATTCCGCTAAGTGCCATGTTCGTATCAGTATAAAGTGTTGCCCCACTTTTCAGGCCGTCTACAATAGCATTTACTGCGTCATCTGATATTTTTAAAATATCCAAGTAATCAAAGTCTGCTGTTGTATGAATAGCTCTTTTAATAATCTTTTCTTCTATCTCATTTTTAAATTGATACCCCGGTTTTATTTCATCTATAATTCCTTGTATAATCTCAAAGCTGTTCTTCTCAATTAATGCCGGATTTTTAATATACTCCATTATTCATTCCTCCTGCCTGTATTTAAATACCGATTGTGACTATGCTTGTAAAAATCGTCTTAAAGCATTGATATTTGTATAAAAATGTATGTGTAAATAAGAAGCAAGTGTCATTCCTTTGGTATATCCGCCTGACCATTCTGAGATAACCTTTCCTTCTCTTTCTTTGGTCATTGTATAAGCTTCCTTTTCATCTGACTGAAATTCCGAATGATGAAATTCATGTCCTCTTAGCTTTTCACCTTTTTTCGAGAGAATCGTATCTTCCTTAGCCTCTCCCTCGCAATAACCAAACCTTTTAAGTCCTTTGGTCATAATACTTTTACCTTTAAAAATACCCACCATCTCATAACTTTCATCTTCTGACGTTACAAGTGCTTCTCCAAGATACATGAGCCCTCCGCATTCAGCATAAATTGAAACATTTTTCTCATGAGCCTTTTTTAAAGAGTCACGCATGCTTTTATTAGCTTCAAGTTCCTTTGCAAAAACCTCTGGAAATCCTCCGCCGATATAAATATAATCACACTCTGGAACGACTTCATCATACAAAGGACTAAACCTCTTAATCGTAAGCCCCACTTCTTCTAGAAGTTCCAAATTATCCTCATAGTAAAAATTAAAAGCTTTGTCATATGCAAGTGCTAAGGTTTTACCTTGTACTTTAGGAATATCCAGCTTGAGTTCTGCATGAACTTCTTCACTTTCACAGATTTCTAATATACGAGGTATATCTATAAACTTCTCAATTTCTTCACCTAGCGCACTAAATTTGTCTTCTAAAGCTTCCATCTCTTGGCTGGGAATAAGCCCGAGGTGCCTTGAAGGAAGAGCAAAATCAGGATTAGGAGGAAAATAGCCTATTACTTCTACTCCTGTATATTTTTCAACAGCCCCCTTGATCAGTTGAAAATGAGAAGCTGTTTTAACATTATTAACAATGACACCTTTTAAGTTCATATCATTATCCAGCATCTTATAGCCTAATACCATAGCTGCACTCGAAGCAGCCATAGCTTTTCCGTCAATAACTAGTAAAACTGGAAGCTTAAGCAGTTTAGAAATATAAGAACTGCTGCAGGAGTTAATATCAGTGCCATAGCCATCATATAAACCCATGACGCCTTCAACAACAGCAATGTCTGCATCTTTCGAAGTTTTGTTAAAGAGGCATTTTAAGAGATCATCCTCTAACATATAAGCATCCAAATTTCTTGAAGCTTTGCCTGTTATATGAGTATGGTAAGCTGTGTCTATATAATCTGGTCCCACTTTATAAGGCTGTACATTTAGACCTCTATTTTTTAACGCTTTCATAATTCCAAGTGCTATTGTCGTTTTACCTACTCCGCTGTTAGTTCCTGCAATTAAAATTTTTTTCATCGTTACCCCCATTTCATATCATAAGCCTTGCTTGTGATACTGCCATAAATGAAAAGTTGAAAGTGCTTTTCTTTCAACCTTATCACCCTTATATTTCAAATAAACATTCATCATTTAGTTTGCTGATAAGTAAGTCATTTTGCATCGGTGTTTTTATTGCTATTCTTATAAAGTGCTCATCCAAACCTTTAAAATTAGAAGCATCTCTTATAAGCACATTATATTTTTCAAAAAGCCGCTTCTTAAGCTGATCTGCAGTAATACTCCTAAGTTCTATAAGCACAAAATTAGTATCTGTAGCATAAGTCTTAAAATGTTCTATAGCAGCCAGCTCATTAAGCACCCTTTTTCTTTCTGTCTTAAAGAACTCTTTTGTCATTTGAATATATTCTTGTTCTTTAAAAATATAATTTGATAAATTTTCAGCAAAAGAGTTAATCGTCCATGGCTCTTTATAAATAAACATTTGTTTAAGAAGTTCTTGATGAGATGTTATGCCGTATCCAAGCCTAATCCCAGGAAGTCCGAAAAACTTGGTTGCTGCCTTTATAATGATAAGATTTGGATAATCCTCTATATATTGGAGTAGGCTAAAAGTCCCCTCATCCTCCACAAATTCTATAAACGTTTCATCTACGATAAGTAGTTTACTATGACTCTGTAAGAGGTCTAAAATTTCTTTGATATTTTGAACTTTACCAGTTGGATTATTCGGATTACAGATAAATAAGCTCTCAAATTCATTAATCCTGCTTCTTATTTCATCTCCATCTATCAAAAATGAATTGTGTTTATGTAGGTAGAACGGAACAACTTCTACATGATTGAGCCTCGCACTTCTTTCATACTCAGAAAAAGTAGGATTGATAACAGCAAGTGGTCCTTTAATACATTTCATAAGAAGGTACATGATTTCTGTAGCACCATTTCCTGGTATAATCCATTCACTCCTGCATCCTAGATACTCTTCAATATTTTTTCTTAACTGTGTGTAATGAATATCTGGATAGTTGTAGCTTTTATGAATACCCTCTAGGATATATTCTTCTAATTTCTCTATTTTATAAGGATTAATATTTGCACTAAAATCTAAAATATCATTAGGATTTTTATTGTACTTAGCTGCCATATCATCCACATTGGCTCCATGTCCTAAATTAATCAAGGTTTGTTCCCTCCTTTACTTCTAAGCAATCTATCTTAGAGTCGCTAGGTGTAGGAGGGATATCTTTTGTGGCTCCACGCCTACCCACAGCCAACCCGAGTCGCCCCAAAAGATACCCCTCCTACACCCAGCTAGCCATTGATATCCTTAGACAAATACTCAAAAGAAAATTACGCTATTAGTAGTTATTTGGGCAGATTAGCGACAGTTCTTTATCGCAGTATTTTCTTTTGCCCTAGTGTAGTATCTCCTTAGAATTCTGCATATTACTGTCTACTTATTATCACTCGCTTTTTAATTCCTTAATTCCTCAATTCTTTAACTATTAAATTATTTATTTTTAGTTACTCATTTCTTAATTATCTTTTTTTTGCCCTAAGCTTGACGAACGATAGCTTAGCAGGGAGATTTTAAAGTTTGGAAGTTGCCTCTGTAGTATTCCGTTTAAAAAATCTTAGCAGTTTATTCAAATGGCACTTAGCTCGCACTGTCTGAGCGTAGCGAGTTTGCGGCGTTCATTTGAAGAAAGTGCTTAGATTTTTAGGAAGACGGAAGCGAGCAACTGGAAAGCTTTAAAATCTCCCTACGGACTAACCGAAGTATACTAAAGTTTAAATATCTTTTATGAATTAAGCTATCTGCCTAACCAAGTAATAAATGAAAGCGAATGCTATAATCCCCACGAGAGATGTGACATACATCAAACTATTTGTCCTAAGAATATCCTCATCCTCTATCTCCCTTGTTTGGTCTCCAATAGTCGGTTTATAAACTACTTCACCAAAATATGTATTTGTTCCTCCGAGCTGCACTCCTAGCGCCCCAGCTACTGAGCCCTCTGGATAGGCACAGTTAGGACTTTTGTGATTTTTTCTGTCTCTTAAGGCTATCTTGATAGATTGAACCCCATTAAATCCTAGTAGAAAGCTTGCTATCATCATAAGTACTGAAGTTAGTCTAGCTGGTATGAAATTCGCCACGTCATCAATCTTTGCAGATACAAATCCAATATCTTTATATTTCTCATTTTTATAACCCACCATTGAATCTAGAGTATTAACAGCTTTATAAGCAAGCGCAAGTGGTGCTCCTCCTATAAAGGCATAGAGTAAAGGAGCGATAATGCCGTCCACTGTATTTTCTGCTACCGTTTCAACTGTTGCTCTTACGATTTCTTTTTTGGTAAGATTAGTCGTATCTCTACCTACTATAAATGAAAGCTGGGTTCTTGATTCTTCTAGGGTACCAGTTCGGAGCGTACGATATATTTTTACCGCTTCATCCTTTAAACATTTGGTAGCCAGAGTTGTATAAATTAAGAGAATGCTTACAGATGTATAAACTGCGGGATGTATACTGCTTAGTTTAATAATGACGTAGGATGTGGCATAAGTACAACCTACTACAACAAACCAAAGTATACCTCCTCCTATCTTCAGCTGCTTAGGAGATTTCATATGCTTTCTGACCTCTTTTTCAACAGCTCTTATAAGTTTTCCTATATACCTCACAGGATGCGGAAAGGAGTAAGGGTCTCCTAGTACTAAATCTAATAAATAACCTAAAACAATCGTTATTAAATGCATCTCCATCACTCTCTTATCAGCTTATAAATAGTTTCTAGGTCAACACTCTCTCGCACAATCTGTGCCATTTTATCATATTCTCTATCTTTAAATTCTTTAAATGAAGTGACATCACTTATTTTCGCTTCTAAACCTTTTTTGTCCCTTATGTGATTTAATAGGCTCCTTGTAAACTCGATTTCATCAAAGATACCATGAAGATAGGTGCCTATTACGTTACCCTCTTCATTTGTGCACCCTTCCTGGCATTCCACCTTTTGTCCTAGTCTTTCATTTATCGTTAAGATGGGACTAGCCCCTTTACCAAGCGTACTGATACCCATATGAATTTCATAGCCACATACCTTTTTATCAGCTAATCCTTCTAAATAACCTGAAAGATTTTGGTTAATAGTTCCTTGTACTTGAGTTGTTACTTTCTCTTCTTCAAAAACTGTTTCAATATCTAAAAGCCCTAGCCCATCCAGTTCGCCGATTCCACATTCAACCCCCCTTGGATCGCAAAGCTTTTTGCCTAGGATCTGATACCCACCGCATATACCAACTACAAGTTTGCCTGCCTTACTGAATTCAATAATCTGCTTTGCAAGACCGCTTTCTTTAAGATACAGAAGATCTTCAATTGTGTTTTTGCTGCCTGGAATAATAAGAACATCTGGATTTCCTATGTTTTTGCCCCTAGTAATATATTTAATGCTTACATCTTCCTGAGTCTCAAATATATTACAGTCTGTAAAGTTTGAAATATGAGGAAGGCACACGACTTCGACTTGAATATCTTTTTGCTTGTTACTTTGATGGTTAAAGCGAGTTGTTAAGCTGTCTTCATCTTCAATATTCACGTGCATATAAGGGATAACACCTAATACCGGAATCTTAATAATGTCTTCTAACATTTTGATGCCTGGTTCCAGGATCTTTACATCTCCTCTAAACTTATTGATAATAACTCCTTTAACACGTTTCTTTTCTTCTTCAGTAAGAAGCATAATCGTCCCTACTAATGCAGCAAAAACGCCGCCTTTATCTATATCCCCTATTAGGATAACCGGTGAATCTGCTATTTCTGCCATGCCCATATTTACAATGTCTTTATCTCTAAGATTGATCTCTGCCGGGCTCCCTGCTCCTTCAATGACTACAACATCATTTTCTCTCTCTATGGTTTCATAAACTTCCCTAATCATTCCTGAAAGCTGTGGCTTAAATTCATGATACTCTACTGCACTCATGTTGCCGTATACCTTGCCGTTTAAAACAACTTGACAATGCTTATCTGCATGAGGCTTAAGAAGGACTGGATTCATTTTAACGTTAGGCAAAACCCCTGCAGCTTCTGCTTGGAAAACTTGGGCCCTTCCCATCTCTAATCCTTCTTCTGTAATATAGGAGTTAAGTGCCATGTTTTGTGATTTGAACGGAATAACTTTCAATCCATCCTGATGAAAAATACGACAAAACGCGGCTACGATAAAACTTTTCCCTGCATTTGATGCTGTCCCTTGAAACATGATAGGTCTTCCCATGAGCATTCCTCCTTATAAGTTTAAAACATAGGCAGGCAAGGTACCTGCTGCTGTGAATTAGAGCTAAAAACTATAAATAAGTACAAAAAAAGCTCCTAAAAGGAGCTTATACATACAATACTGGTGTATTATCGTATTACTGCCTTTCCCTCCGAAAGCGTAACATTCTATTTTAGGTAGGTCTCCTGGCTAACGAATCATCTTATTTATTCACCTTCCCATACAAATGTACAGTGGCTAATGAATATAAAATCCTATATTCATGAATAAATAATCCTCGTTTACAGTAGCGGGGGCTGCAGCGATTTTCGCATTTCCCTATTAAGCAGTAGCTTGTAAGCCGAAGCTTGAAAGCTTTGTGCACCTAAAACTTTAGAATATTAATTTATTTAATTATATATTTATTATTAAGAATAACTTAAAACTATAATATTTTATATAACTATATTACTGTTTATATAAATTTATTATTATAAAATATGTGTTCTGCTTTATGTCCCTATTGTAGTATAAAATATCGTTTTGATAAATGCACTATTTAATTAAATGTACCACTTTATTGTCATTTTAATATTTTATAATTTGTCAGGTTCTCGATTATTCTATTATATCATCTGAAAAACTTATATTTCAGACTTTGCTTAGATTATATTACAACACTAAATGAGTAGCAAGCTATTTCCATATTCCTATATAGTTCTCTTTTTCAATCATTGCTTCTTCAAATGTTCCCATAGTATATAGCGTATGGAGTGATATATCCATTAACTGAAATGTTAATGTACACCCCGTTCCTTCGCCTAACCTCATACCAACATGAAAATACGGCTCAAGCCCTAAAGCTTTCATAGCGATAGCCATTCCTGTTTCCTTTGACATATGTGATGGAAATATATACTGCTTACATTTAGGTTCTATGCGGCAGGCACAAAGGGCTGCAACTGCAGAAATAAATCCATCTATCACGACTGCTTTTTTATTTCTGGCTGCCCCTAAGAATACCCCGCACAACCCTGCTAAATCGAATCCTCCTACTTTTGCTAGAACATTAATGACATCTTCTTTACAAGGATTGTGTTTTTGAATAGCTCTAGTAATGGCACTAACTTTCCTATCAAAGGTTTCTTGCTTTACTCCTGAACCTTTTCCAACTACACTTTTTACATCTGATCCAGTAAGAATACTTAATACTGCTGCAGAGGTTGTTGTATTCCCAATACCCATTTCTCCTGTGCCAAAAACTTCATATCCTTTATTAATTAGAGTCTCAACTGCTTCTATCCCCAGATTGATCGCCATTACAGCTTCTTTTTTTGTCATAGCAGGTTCTAAACATATGTTGAATGTGCCTTGTCTAATTTTTCTATTATGTACTGAAGGTGAATCAATTTCTCCTTTTATCCCTAAATCCACAATATGAATATCTGATCTTGAGAAATTTGTCATTCTATTAATAGCCGTTATCCCTTTTGTAAAGTTATACGTGACTTGATGGGTAACATTTTGAGGGCATTCACTCACCCCTTCGTCACATACTCCGTTATCACTGCACATAATTACAATTACTTTTTTATCTATGCTGATATTTTTAGTTTTTTGGATTCCCGCCAGCTGAATAACTATTTCTTCTAATATACCCAAAGATCCAACTGGTTTTGTAAGATTATCAATATATTTCTCTACTTCTTTCTCTATAGCCACATCCCTTGAATCAATTTCACGTGCATATTCTAAAATATCATACATTTATCTTGTCTCCTAAAATGTGTTATCCCTTAACAGCTCCGCCAGTAAGTCCTGCTACCATGTATCTTTGTAAGAATATAAACATTAATATAACAGGTAATGAGGCGCATACTGCCAGAGTCATCATTCCTGAATAATCATGAGCAAATTCTCCTATAAAACTTTGTGCAATACCTACTGGCAAAGTCCTCATTTCATCTCTATTCATAATAATCATTCCAAACAGGTAGTCATCCCAAGATTGTAAAAATGTATAAATACCTACTGCTACTAGTCCTGGCTTTAAAAGCGGTACTATGATTCTGAACAAGGTCCCCATCCTGCTGCATCCATCAATTTTAGCAGATTCATCAAGAGAAGTCGGAATAGTATCAAAGAATGATTTTAGCAGCCATATAGATAATGGTAAACCAAGCATAGTATCTGCCAAAACAAGACCTGTATAAGTATTAATAAGTCCTAGTTTAGAATAAAAAGTGTATAACGAAATAAGTATAGCTACAATAGGAAACATCTGAATCGATAAAATGCTTGTCATAAAAAAGTTTCTTCCAAAAAATCTAAATCTTGATAATGAATATCCTGCGAAAATAGAAGTTATGATACATAGTAAAACTGTTAATCCTGATACAATCGTGCTGTTTTTGAAAAACACGAGATATTTAGGCATTGATAATATCTTTTTATAGGACTCAATTGTGCCTTTAAATGGGTTGAACTGCGGTGGCCACGCCATGAGCGTAGCATTGTCCATAAAAGATGAAACAAACATCCAGTATACCGGGAATATAAATACTAACAAGCATAAGCATATAGTGAAGTACTTTAAAATAGGGCCCATTATCTTTTTTCTCTTATTCATTTTCCTACCCCTCTCTACATTGTGTCATTGTTACGTTTATCAGATTTCTTATTATAATAAATAGTTAATGATGCTAATACAATAAGCCACAACACCCCTATAGCAGAACCAGCACCTAAATCATATTCTGTAAACGCTTTATTATAAGCTGCGATAGATAACGTTGTTGTTTTATTAACAGGTCCCCCTGCAGTCATATTATAAATGATGGTATACATTTGGAAATTACTCATAATAGCTATGATAACAGTCGAATCTAAAACAGGCCTTATAGACGGTATCATAATGTGTCTAAATATCTGCCACTTTGTTGCCCCATCAATTTCTGCTGCTTCCATATAATCCTTAGATATAGATTGAAGTCCAGCCAAAATCATTACAATCATATAGGGTGTTTGCTTCCATATAGTGGCTATCACAACTGTGACCATCCCATACTTCATACTCTGTACCCATTGCATATTAGCATTTTGTATGAGCCCTAAAGCGTTCAGTATGTAATTAATGATCCCATACTGAGGCTGAAACATCCAACTCCAGAGCAAAGCAACAACAACAGAAGGTATAGTCCAAGAAACAAGAAATAAGCCTCTAAATACATTGGTATATTTCATTTTTGTATTTAATAGTAAGGCTATACACATAGCGATAACAAATTGAGTGCCTACTGCAAAAAATACAAATATAAAAGTATTCTTAAAATAAACAAATATTTCTTTGCTTTCAAAAAGCTTTTTATAGTTCTGGAAGTTATTCCAAGTAGGATTGTTCATAGTCGCTATTGTGTATTCGTTAAAACTCATCCATATACCTTTTATAATCGGCGCAAATACTACTATTCCTAGTATAAGCATGGCAGGGATAATTAGCATCATACCAAAGATGTTATCTTTTTGAGTATTGGTTAATCTTCGTTTTAAATTTCTATTATCTATTTTGCTCACAACTGATGAATTAGACATTATATCACTTCCTTTTCATATAGCAAAGGAGCTAGGTGGCTTACTCCTAACCCCTTTTACTTATTATAGTTACTATTTACCTACTATTGCTTATATTTATCTTTTACCTTTTTATCTAACTCTTTAACTACTGCCCCTGGATCTTCGTTGTTCATACTAACCCTTTGAACAGCTTCTGCAATATCCTCACACGCAACTAAAAATCCTTCATTTGATGTTGGCAGTGCTCTTGCAAAGTCAAGTGCTTCCACAAAAGGTTTCAGCATTGCGTTTTGTTCTTGAGTATAAAATTCTAATGCTTTTACACTATTTCTAGCAGGTAGCTTGTTACCATTATTTTCATTATAGACTTTCATACCTTCTGGCCCTGTTAAGAAATCAATAAACTTGCCAACTGCTTCTTTATTTTTACTGTCATTAAATGCAACAAGGTGATGTTCTACGGCAAAAGTATTTCCTTTTTCGCTATCTGCCCCTGGAATAAATGTAATACCATATTCTTTTTGGAACTCTTTTCCTTTAGGGCTTCCTTTTTCAAATACACTAATCCCAGCTTCCATGTCAAAGTGGAAACCAACTTGACCCTGAGCGAATAAATTCCTTAGCTCTTTTATTTCAAGTCCTTCTGGTGAAATACCCGATTTAATAAGCTTTTGTGCTTCTGTAAGCGCCGCTATGTTGCCTGGTGAATCCACCACTACTTTACCCGTATCATCAACTAACTCTCCACCATTTTGCCACATGTTAAGAAGAAAGAAATATCCCGCTCCAGGCAATTTTTTAGAAGATAAACCTAACCCATATACTTTGTTTCCATTTTCGTCTTTACCTAAAGCAGCTATCTTTTCTGCTTGTTCCATAAGCTCAGCCCATGTTTTAGGTGGCTCAGTGTACCCTGCTTTTTGCATTAAGGTTTTGTTATAATACAGCATAATAGGACTTGGGGCCCAAGGTGCACTTACCATTTTCCCATCATATTTAGTTCCTGCCAGTAATCCTGGGAAATAGTCATCAATTGCTTCTTTAGGAAGAAGATCGTCTAGAGGTGCTAATACTTTTGCATTATTGAGTGATACAACCCATTCAGTTTTTACTTGAGCTAAGTCAGGGGCATTTCCACCACTAGACATAATAAGAAGCTGATCTTTAATGGAGTTGTATGGATAAGCTACTTGTTCAATTGTTATATTAGGATTGAGTTCTGTAAATTTGTTACACATTGCATCAAAAGCAGGTTTTGTAGAGTCCTCAGCTGATCCCCAGTTTACAAAAGTAAGTTTAATAGGTTCTTCTGACTTAGCAGGTTCTTGCGTTGAACTATCCTTTGCAGTATCCTTTGCCTCTTCCACTTTAGTTGCTGGCTCTGCTGATGTACTGGCCTTTTGACTGCATCCTGTGAATACAGAACCTACTAAAAGCATTGCAGTAAACAGACTTACTATTTTTTTTAATTTTTTCATTTTGTTTCCCCCTATTCATATTTTCTCTTCACATGTATATTATAAATAAAAATACCTTTGTATCGAATACACCATTTAGTTAAATATAACACTTTTTTGTCTTATTTCAACCTCGCAATTACTTTAATGATAGTTTTTCTCGAATATAGATCTGACTTTTTATTCATTTTTTTATCTCTAGTTTTTTCTTTACCTTTAGTTCATTATTTTGTCATTGATTTCATTACATAATAATCCCCCTTATGAAAGATTTCATAAAGGGGAGATGTATTATTTAATGTTCTTTCCAGCAGGACATTCTTGTGCACAAGGTTCAATAATTGTATCTATTTGGCATGGATATAAATAGCCTCTTACTTGAAGTGGATCTTTATTATTTAAAACTTCCTTAGCATACTCATCTGTAATTTTTTCTGGTATAGGTAAGCTTGGCTTATCCCACCCAATTGCACTGGATCCTTCAGCACCTACCATTCCTAGAGAACGTGCCCATTGGCATTTATCTTCATGTCTAGTGTATCTATTATATTTTACATTGTCTGATATTGCTATTTCCTCACACTTTTCTTTGCAAAGTGCTCCTGTAGGGCACTTTGAAGCACATTTCCCACAATCAATGCATAGTTTTTCTTCAGTATACTTATCTGTCTCGCTAATTTCTGCTTCTGTAACTATAAAAACAAACTTTTGATGTGGCCCATAACCTGGTGTAAGAAGCATACCACTATTCCCAATTTCGCCCAGTCCCGCTGCAGCCGCTAACGGTGCATTCGCTCTTTGGTCCGGATGTCCTAGTTTAGCCCATGAGAATTCCCAATACGGTGCTACCGTTCTAAAAGAACTCATTGTTGCATCTGCAAGAGGCAATGAGTGATAGCCTTTTTCCTTTAACCATTCGCTTAAATCACTTGCAGCCCACAATAACTCTCGCAGGGTTTGATATTGAAGATAGCTGTAGCTAGTAGCACACTCGGCTTCTTGTTTATTAGCAAGTTCTGCAACATATCTTGGAATTCCAGTCATTAATACAATGACGCTTTTAGCACGTGGTAATATCTTTTTCATATTCATAATATCTGGTAAATGTTTAAGTTTATCTACCGATACTACCCCTACTCTGTCCACTTGATTTAGAATAGCAAGATCCTTTATTTCATCTACTCTCTTTTCCTTTTCGGCTGTACTGAATGCTTTTTTAATGTCTTCAAGATCTGCATTACATATTACTGAGCAAGTGATGGCACTAATCTCATTTCCCTTTTTCTCATTTTGTCCTTGCTGTCCTGCAGTCATAGATTGCTGCTCTCTTTGAACCCCAGTTTTTTCATTTGCTGCTACTTTATATCTTACTTGTCTTGACAGAGCAACTTCTCCCTCTGAAAGTGTATAGGTGTTAATTTGTTCTTCTTTTCCTTCAAAGAATTCTGGGATAGAATCTCCAAGGGACATCCAATCCTGCATAGCTTCATATCCCATATTATCTAAATATGAAGCTATATCATAGGCGGCAATACTAAGTCTAACCTTTGTAGATGCCTTAATGTAATCTTCGTTGTCAACAAGTGGTTCTATTCCTTTTGTAAATGTTGGAATCCTTCTTCCCATAGAAATAACCCAAGAAAAGTTCTTTTTCATTTCCTCTATCGGATAGCCCTCAGATAGTTTCATATCTTCTGCTTTGAACTGACTTAATGGGCGAATATCTATCTTTTCCACCCCATTTTTTTGTGCAATCTTGAATATATTCTCTAGTATTTCTTGTTTTGACAAAGTTAACTTATCTTTTTTTCTTCTAGGTGCTGTTGTGTAAGCTTTATCCCAATAGCGCACTGGCTTAGCCATGCAATATCTTAAACAATTTCCAAATTCTCCTCCAACCCTAGCAACTCCTGCTTCATCTGCTTTATGTAAGTCTTGTTCTGTACGTATGTCAAAATCTTTGAGCTTATCCATATCAAAAGCAAACTGTTCACCCCACAGACATCTCCAACGATTCAGTTTAGCATATTCATAAGTCTTATCTTTAATTTGAACAATATCTGTCCCTGGTTCTAGTAGGTTTTCTTTAGCATAATTATTCCCTGGACAATGTTTTGCACACATTCTGCATTTATCACATAACTTTTCGCCTTCATATAGTGGGTCTGCTTCTAATTCAGCTGTAGTAATAACTGAAATAAGCCTCTGCCTTGGTCCAAACTTTTCAGACATGAACATATTATTTAATCCGAATTCTCCCATTCCAGCTGCAACAGCCGCGTGTCTATGGGAAAATGATGCTGTATTTGTTGAATCAATCTCTTTATAAGGTCTATGTCTCCAAAATCCCGTACAGGAATAAGGTACAGCCATCTCACCCTTTGTTTCAATAAACTTTGCCATCCTCCTGCTCATAGTATCAAGTTTCGGTATCATCCCTATTTGGAACGGTCCGGCATAATTACTGTTTGGAAGACCACCCCATTCAACTGATGCATCTGGATGATGAATTCCCATTACAATAACAGACTTGGCTCCTGGCAAATGTGCTTGTGGTGATAGTTTAGAAGGGGCATTCTCCCACCTGTCTACAGATGCTATCCCTATAATATCTGCACCTAGTCTTCTTGCCTCTTCTTTAATTAACTGGGTAAAATTGCTCATATTTTACACTCTCCCTCTTAAATTTTAATGAGTTACATGAAATCTGAGAAACACTAATTGCTATATTAGCAAAAACTATATTGCTATTATAGCAATTAGTGTTTGGTTTGTCAACTTCATTTTCTCACTATTTCTTTGTTGACATTTTAACTATTAGTTAGGATAATAATCTTATGAAACCATATCAGCCAAATGAAAGCTTAATCGATGGAATAAAAATATTACAAGCACTTGCAGGCAGTAAAGAGCCTGTATCGTGTACCCAGCTATCAAAGGATCTTGAAATAGAAATTACTCGGGTTAATAGAATACTGAAGACTTTTGCATATATAGGCATTACGCACAGGACAAATTCAAGAAAGTATATTCCTGGATCAGGACTGCATGTGCTTGGTGCGCAAAGTATTTACGGCTCAGGATTACTGCAATCTTCTATCAAAACATTAAGGAGGCTTACAGAGTTAAATTTAGTAGTTGGAATGGGTGTCTTATGGATGGACAAGGTATCTTTTATTTTCCACTGGGAACCAGGTATTGCCTTTGAAGATGCCATAGGCAGAGTATCATTACAGCCGGCAACGGTATCCGGAATAGGTATGATCCTTTTATCTCAAAAATCTGATGATGAGATTATTAAGCTCTATCAGAAAAAGGATATCCCTGGATATGGAAAAGATTTAGATAAATTGCTGGCAGATATTGCTCAAACAAGAGAAAAGGGATATAGCAGAGTTCTTAATAATCCAAGTAAACTTAATATTGCCGTTAACATTGGTAATCCTGGCTATGCTGCTATAGCTCTTGCAGGAGACATAGAGGCTGCTAATGAACAGCTGTATATTGAGAAGTTAAAGCACGCAGTACAAACTATAGAAGAAAATATGTAACTATTTGTAAAATCTATAAAAAGCTCCCTTTGATGCAGTTGACTTTTTCAGTCACTAGCATCAAAAAGGAGCTTTTATTAAATATGGCGGTTTTTACACAATTTATTAGTTAGTTACTGTACATATACAGCGTTTAGGTCATTGATATCCACTAATACCTTTTTAAGGGTTTCACTGCAGTACATGCAGTTTTCACAGTCCTTATTGCACTTACTGGTAGTCTCAAACCAATCTTTAGGGAAAAGTGTATTATCGATAATATAATCCCCAAATATCTTCGAATAACCAGGTTCCGTTAGGTCTAGCATGTTGCCTTTAAACTTATGTCTTACATAAGCTGCTAATACTTTTCTAGGATTTGAATGCATACGGGTAGCTAATTTTACAGTATTAAAGTAAGGCGTATAGTGTTCTATATCTTCAGGTCTAATCCATGAATTTTGTAAAAAAGACACCCAATTTTCTTTTTTCTCCATGTAATCCCAACAAGGGCTAGGATTTTTAAGATCTATATTTTCGTTTTTTACAATTTCAGACTCATGAGCCACTAGGTTGTCATGATAGGTTTGATTTGAGCAGAAATTCAAGCAGCCGCTATTTGCAAGTAAATGTAGCTTTTTATTATGTTTGCTGCACCATTCATGTAAGGTCTTAATTCTTTTAAAGTCTCGGTTAAATTCTCTTTGCATATAAAAACCATCAAAATGTTCAGATAAATAATCCATCCCTTTAACTGTTCCAACCCTCATATTAACAGACGCTCTTATTTCAATGTGTGGAAATGTTTCTTTAACTACCTTTGCTACAAATGGTGAAGTTGTGGTGATTGTATCTAGTCCAAATTTACTGTCTAAATAGCCTACTAATTCTTTTATTTCATTTTGAAATACAATAGATATAGATTTATCACCATAACAATTAGAGTTATAGAGTAAGACCAATTTAATACCTAAGTTTTTTAGTGTTCTTAGTTCCTCTTCCAGTATACCCTTAACATATTCCATATTGTTTTGTTCTAAAATCCCAAGCGGCGTCCTGCCGCTTGCAGCTCCCGGCCAAGCAAAATACACCTCTTCGATATGTTCTACGTAGTCAGTTGCTATTGATGTCATTGAATCATATTCATCTGGCAGCTGATATCCTATTGAAAATTTCATTTTTATACCCCTTTCATATCTCAAGCTTTGCTTAACGCAAACTTTGCGTATGGATACTGACATAAATGGAAAGTTGAAAGTGTTTTTCTTTCAACCTTATTCACCGCCGCCCTCAATAAGTCTATGTTTAGATTTGATTTCTTGACCTGCATGCTGAGACCTGTCTATACTCCATGGTTTACGTGTACGGAATTTGTTTTCAAACTTTCTAGTAAGGCGTCCTGTCTGCTCTAAGTGAATATAACATTCTCTCATGCATCCCCTAGCCCCTTCAACTGCAGGATTATGTCCGTATAGTTTAGGATAGCCGCACCACTCATCTAATTGTGGTCTGCCACAATATGTAGACTGACATTCTTCTAATTTCGCATCTGACGTAAGGAATGGGTTGTATTCCTCACTTCCACCTCTATAATAGATTGAGCATTTTAACCAATCTAGTTTTGCATATTCACATTTGTGTCCAGCTATTGTAATACTTTCTGTTTCAGTCATTGATATAGCTTTTCCGCTGCAGGTTCTTGCACAGAGCTTACATTTATCACATATAGCCCCTTCAAATATTGGATCTGCCTCTAGCTCTGCATCTGTAAGAAGTACTACAAATCTTTGGAGCGGACCAAATTCTGGTGTTAAAAACACTTTACTATACCCAAACTCCCCAAGTCCCGCTGCATAAGCTGCTACTCTAAAATCTACTAAAACATCTGGATTCGGAACCCCTTCTCTTACAGGTAAGCTTCTTCCCGGATCATGTTCTTGTGTCTCAAATGGAATATTAGGACAAGGATAGATATTAGGTACTGGTGCACATTCATAACCATGATCTTCAATATAGCAGCAAAGTTCTCTCATAACTATTGGAGAGTATATTTGATTAATACCACCGTATCCCATTGCTGTGTAAGCTGCAAAATAAGTTCCTTCTTCAATCCCCCTCATATAACCTCTTGGAATTCTAAATGCAAGAACAATACAGCTCTTTGCTTCTGGAAATATATATCTTGGATCTTGTTCCATCGGAGCTCCTTCAAATCTGCTCATAGGTGAAATCCCTACTAAATCTGCTCCTAGTTGTTTTGCATAATTCTTTACTTTTTCTGCTGATAACATCTTATTGCCTCCTTTAGCTATTTCATATTTAGATTTTAGCTTATATCCAAGTTATATACCATTGATTATTGAGTATTAAATATGGACTTTTGCGATATTTGTGATATAATCATCTATATTGTACTATAGCTATAATTTATAAGGAGATATCATAATGGAGTATGGAAAAAACATTGAAAATACATTTAATTTCTTAGCCCCAACAGACTTAAATATGTATTATTGTGGATATAAGGCTAATAACCCGCTGCATTCCTATGGTCCCGCTATGCGCGATCATTATTTGATTGTCTATACTAGAAGTGGCAATGGTATTTTCAAAATAAAGGATACTGTCTATCCAATTTCCAAAAAATGTATTTTTGTGATTTTCCCTCATCATGAAGTGTTTTATCAGGCTGACTTAGTCCACCCTTGGGAAAATATATGGATAGGTGTCTATGGCAGTCTTATCCCTTCCTACTTAGATAACTTAGGCCTTTCTCCTGATTCTCCTATTCTCTCTATAGCCAATCCTGATATTATCGAAAATACATTGAAGTCTATTTTAGATCTGTCCGCAAGTAAGACCATGAGTGACAAAATTAATTGTATAAGTCTGCTCCATCATTTCTTTGCTATTTTATCTAAAGATTCAAGCCTAAGAGATAAGTCTTTTTCTCAAAAGCAATATGTTGAACTTGCACTCAATTTTATAAATTATAATTATGATAGAGGCATTTCATCTATTGATATTTCTGAACATCTTAATCTTGACCGCAGTTACTTTTCTAAGATTTTCAAAGAAGAGACTGGTGTTACACCTACTGACTATCTTAATAATCTTAGAATAAAAAAAGCTTGTACCCTCCTTAGGAATACAAGCATATCCATACAAACTATTAGTTACTCTATAGGTATTTATGACCAATTTTACTTTTCACGGCTCTTTAAAAATATTATTGGATGTACTCCTTCCTATTATCGAAAACGTCAATAAAAGTATCTTAGTTATTTTTCTCTATAATCATAAGGAGATTGTCCTGTTACCTTTTTAAATATCCTGCTAAAGTAATGGGTGTTTTCATATCCTATCATTTCAGCAATTTCATATACTTTATACTGGGTATTTCTTAAAAGTTCTTTTGCCTTGTCTATTCTTACATTGGTTATATAGCTTATAAAGGTTTCCCCTGTCTCTTTACAAAACAATCTGCTAAAATAGCTTGGGGAGAGGCTCACATAATGGGATACATCTTCTAAAGAAGGATTGTCCTTATAGTTTTTATTAATATATTGTTTAGCTTTCATAATAATTCTCTTGCTGTCGTCTTCATTATTGATAATACGCAGTATGGTACTGTTTAGTTTGCTAACCCACTCTAATGCATCTTTTATACTCCTCATTTGCTTGACTTCTCTATAGGGGTCACTATCTTCCCAAATAGTGTCTACACTAATCTTATACTTTTTCGCAAATGTATTAATGATAAAAATCATCGTATCACATATTCTATCAACACGATTATAGACTAAACTATCCAGTGGCTTAATAAGTTCATATATTTTCTTAAAGGACTGATCTATTAAATGAATATCATACTTTCTAAAAGCACTTTCAAGCTCCTGCAGTTCTTTTTCAAGTGGAATATATCCAAACTTCTTATTATCTGATACACTATCTGCAATAACATAAGAATACGCCTTATAAAGTTCACCCAAGTCATTAAATAAGTAACTTTTATAAATGTTTACTGTTAAGTTAACTATATTTTTAAGCAACTGCTCTATATTTTTAATGAGTCTAAATATGTACTGCTCACTATTCTGATTAAGAGACAGGATCGTTAAAATCCCTTTATCCATGCTTATTACTTCCCCGCATCCGTATTCACTGATAAGCTTTTTGATAATATCCAGCGTGGTAGCTTGAATCATTGCATTGTTCTTATAGCTCTTATCTTCATCACAGACTCTTATCATAATGCATATGAGATTTTCTGGCCTAAGATTAATTTCTAACATTTCTATGCGCTCTTGTATTTCCTCAGAATTAGTAATAATACCATTTAGGCAATCCTGCAGAAATACTTTAGAAAGATTAGATATATTTACCTTATATAAATTTACCTTACTATCCCTATTATTCTTTTTATAAGTTTCTTTCTCTATCTTTTCTTTTATACTCTCAAGGGTCTTTAGTAGCGTTTCTGCTTCCATTTCCAGCTTAAGTATATAATCTTCTGCCCCTAACTTAAGTGCCTCTCTTACGTACTCAAATTCATCATAGGAACTTAGCATGATGAATTTAGCACCTAAACCTTCCTTGTGTATCATTTTAATAAGCTCAATACCATTTACTACTGGCATCTTTATGTCTGATATAATGATATCTGGCATTACTATTTTAGCTGCCTCAAAAGCTTTCTGGCCATTTTCACATTCCCCTACTATCTCATAACCATGAGCATTCCAGTCCAGCAAGGATCGTATGCCTATTCTTGCTAATAGTTCATCATCTGCAATAAGTATCTTAAGCATTAAACCACCTTATTTCTTGTCAATTTTTGGAATAACAATTGTTATATGGGTATAACGGCCTTCCTTGCTGTCTATAGATAATCCATATTGACTTCCATAAATATTTTTAATACGCTGATTGATATTATTGACTCCTATTGTATTTTCTCTATTGATAGCAGCACTCTCATCCGCTTCTAGTATGTACCCTAACTTGTCTTCTGGTATGCCTACACCATCATCTGCTATACAAAAATATATCAAATCTCCTTGATTATATATTTTTATGTCAATACTTCCAACTTCCTCTTTAGGCTCTATACCATGAAAAATCGCATTTTCAACCAGTGGTTGAAGAATAAACTTTAAACACTTTAATTCTAAAACTTTTTCATCGATATCCAGCTCTACTTCAAATTTATTTGTATAGGCAAGCTTCTGTAGATAGATATAATCAGTAAGGTTTTTAACTTCTTCTTCTATAGGAATAAATATATCTGCCTTTGACGTTGTATTTCTTAATAATCTAGCTAGGCACTCAACAGCTTGTTTAATGTTATCTGCCTTTTGAATAATTGCCATCCAACGTACAGAATTCAAAGTATTATATAAGAAATGTGGATTTATCTGTGCTTGCAGCGTTTTATATTCTGCATCCTTTATTCTATTTTGCTTTTCAAGGACATCACGAATAAGTTCATTAATTTTATCGATCATGTAGTTAAAGTTACTTCCTAGTATACTAACCTCATCTTCCCCCTCTATATCCACCTTTGCTGTTAAATCTCCGTCTCTCACTTTTTGGCAGGATACTGTAAGTGCTTTTATAGGTCTTAAAATACTATGCGAAACAATATACCACAATATACAGGACAATAAAATGCTGATTATTATTGCAATAGTAGCCACTCTAAATATAAGGGTACTGTCTTTAATAATATCTGATTTAGATATAGCTCCTTTAATCTTCCAATTTATATTTGATATGTTTTCCTCGATAACAATGTTATCCTCATCCTCTAAAATATCATGTATCCTTGCATCCGAATCTATATGATATTGCTGCTTATTTAATGTTTCCCCTTGACTGTCAATAAGGAAGATTTGTCCGCCTTCAGTATAGTTAATTTTATTACTAATATTGCCAAAGTAATCAGGCTGTATGGACAGATACATCACCCCAATGGTTTTATTATACTCATGGCTTTTAATTGATCTAAATATAGATAAAGTCTGTGCATCTGAATTCCCATTTATTTCGTAAGACGTGTTTAAGTCTGTCCAAACAATATTTCCATTGTTATTCATAGCTTCTTTAAAACATTTAGATTCTAGAATTTTTTTATCATCCATCATGGTATATGTAGGATCAAGACTATAGGAAAAGAGTAACTCATCTGAATCATATATTCTTACTGTGTTGATGCTTCTAAAAACAGAGGCAATTGAAAAATTATCAAATATGTCATAGAGTACTTCTGTATCTTTAGTTATTTGATATTTACTTTTTCCCTGTTGATTGATAGCATCTTTTATGTCTTTATTTGAAAAGATATAGTCTGATACTTGTTTAATCTGATTGATGTTTTCTTCCACATTATGAGCTACATACTCCACTGTCTGAGCAAAGGATTCAGTTACTTTATCTTGCAGGATATTTAGTGAAACAAAATAAGTACATATGCTAATCGTTAACGCAGGTACAATAACTATTAGTATGAAACATAAAAATAATTTATATTGTATGCTTTTACTTACTTTGAGTCTTCCTAGAAATTTCATGTCGTCCTTCTCCTATTCTCCTCATTTAAGGTTTGAATATAGCTCCATCCATGTTCCAAAGCCCTGATCTGAATAACCTGTAAAATCTGTGACCTCATACCTTTCAAAAAAATTCATAGGAAAAGATTGTCCCATATCTATCCCCGTTTTTGAGTAGCTTGATACAGCAGTGACAGTTTTTATAGCCGCATCTCTATACTCTTGTGACAGTATCCCGCCTCTTACCCCTAATTCAAATCCTAGCCCTATTAAACAGCTTCCAGTTACTTCATACGGCTTACTTGTGTCTTGGATAATACTTGTAAACATACCATTATGGTGTTGGTGTTTTAACATCACAGAACATAAATTGACGTATTTATACTTTAAGTTATCATATTCATTGTGGTTTTTCAATGCAGAGGTGCAAAGTATTTTACCCATCCCTGCTACTATCCACCCCATCCCTCTAGACCATCCTTTGCTATTGTGCCTATATAAGTTTTGTAGTGGTATGCCATCTAACTGGCCTTGAAGGACCGCTTCATAAATCTTAAGTGTCTGATCCATACATAGATTGAGGGATTCCCTATCCTTAAAAACTTCTCCATAGGCTGCTAAAAAGCTACATACACAATAAATAAGCTCTACCTCTGTTCTGTCTCCCGCCATGATAATTCCTCTGTCACTTATTGGGAGTTTAAATATACCATCTCTTAAGCTATCAAGTGCCTTTTTGTATTTTAACATTTGAGTTTGCTCATATAAATAAATGAGTGCTGCTCCATTAGCTGCTACATAAAAATATTCTTCACTAACATTACTAAAATTTCCTTCTTCATCAATGCAGTAGTCAAAGAATACTCGAAGGGCATTTAAGTAATCTTTTTCCTGTGTAAGCTTATGCATATTAACCTGAGCATTTCTCACAAAAGAACCGGACCAGCTTAAATCTCTAATTAAGTAAATACTTTTAAGCGCTGCAAGTGCGGCCTGTACTTTGTTCACCCCCTCAGTTTCTTCATTCATATCATCAGTATACTCAACCACTATCATAGGCTTTAATCCTAAATAATTGCTGTCGTTATAGAGATGAAGCATCTCTCTTGATTCTGTATTTGCCGTTACAGAAATGCCATAATTCTCTTGTGGATTTTCTACTATGTATTCAATAATCTGCGTAATATCAACAAACCATGTAGGCTGCCACTGCGGAATTCTAAATACCTCCTGAACATAACATCGCGAATCTTTTGCTAAAGAACCTAAAAGCCTTTGAACTTTGACTATTCCGCTTGTTGTCCACATGTGTCCAGATGCATTGACTAGCCTTAAATATGCTTTTATAACCTTTATTCTATTGTTAATAATCACTTTATCTTTAAAGTTACTTACAGAAGACAGCCCTTCCGAAATATCAAATTTCATAAGGCACGATACATTAGTGTTTTCATCCAATATTATGTTTTTTTTAGCTCTACTATTTAATCCCTCGTTCTTATATTCATTTATTGGCACAATCATAATATTAGTGTATTTCATTGTATTTCTCCTCTATGTATAGTATCTGATTATTATTTATACCACACTCTGAGCTTATAATAAATTCACTAATATGATTAATTGTTCACTTTATTGCTTTGTTTATAATTTTTTAGTATCATTAATAAAATTTCTCTTTTTATAAACAGATTATTATATTAATAACTAATTGGGTGTATTTATGCACGTTTATAGTAGTATATATACATAAATTATGATACACTAAACTAATAGAAAGTATTAAAAAGGAGGCGCTGCAATTGTTATGGTGGACAGATGACCTTAAGACAGGTATTGAGCATATTGATGAAGAACATAAAAGTATATTTGACAAGGTAGGTATGATACTTGATTTAAGTAATACAACGGATTTAGACACCATTGAGGATGTTTGGACTTTTCTGAGCGATTATGTTATCCAGCATTTCGGCCATGAAGAAACCGCTATGTTTAAAAATCACTATAAAAAGTTTGCACATCATAGAGATCAGCACAGTTATTTTATTAAAAAACTTTATTGCCTCTATAACAAGACTGCAGAACATGGTTTAAATGATCATGTTATTGATGAATTAAAGTTGCTTGTACTTGAATGGCTGATAAATCATATTAATCAAGAAGATCGCGCATTAGCACAATTCTTACAACAAAATGACTGCCATTAAGGCAGTCATTTTTTATTCCTATTATGGTCTTTTCCTCTACTGACTTTAATATAATAATTGAATGAACATCATTCATAGCAAAAAAAATAAGGAGGTATACTATGCAATTAAAAGGCCTAAAGATTGGTTTTGGTTTTACCGGCTCTTATTGTGTGTTTGATCAGGTGTTTCCCCAGCTTCAAAATCTAGTAAATGAAGGGGCTGAAGTGGTGCCTGTTGTTTCATATCAAGTGGCTGTAACTGATTCACGATATGGTAATGCTAAAGACTTTCTCAAACAGATGAAAGATATTACTGGAAGAGCTGCTATTCAAACAATGTCTGATGCTGAAACTCTTAATAAATATGAAAAGCCTTTAGATATTTTTGTTATTTCCCCCTGCACAGGATGCAGCCTCTCAAAACTCGCAGACGGGGCCACGGATACTCCGGTTTTGATGATGGCTAAAGAACTTTTTAGAAACAACAAACCAGTGTTATTGGGGATTGCCACCAATGACGGCCTTAGCGTCAGTGCCAAAAGCATTGCTGACTTATTAAATACCAAACACGTTTACTTCGTTCCCTATGGTCAAGATAATGTTAAAGATAAACCCAATTCCTTAGTATCTAAATTCGAATTAATGATTCCAAGTATTCTTCAAGCTTTAAAGAAAGAACAGATACAGCCAATCCTTGAGAAATACTAAATTGGTTTTAGGAATGTAAAAAAGAACCTGCTTATGATAAGAAGCTATAGCTTCTTGTCATAAGCGGTTCTTTTTTAGATTTGATGCAAATATATTTTAAAGAGTTAAGTAGTTCCCTGCAGCTCTTTATATCTCTTAGGCGATAATCCTGTATATTTCTTAAATACCCGTGAAAAATAGCTTTGATCTTCAAATCCCGCTAGATAGGCGATATCGACTAAAGAAGTATCCCGCTCTGCCAGCAGCTTTTTGGCTCCCTCTATTCTTACTTGATTAAGATAGGTCGCAAAGTTAATCCCTGCTTCCTCTTTAAAAATCTTACTGAAGTAGTTTGGACTTACATGTACTGCACTTGCAACCTCTTCTAAAGTAATTTTATTCATATAATTTTGGTTGATATACTGGATAGCTCTCTTAATAGAATCCCCATGTCTGCTGCTTCTATAAATAAAGACTGCGTCCACGAATCTAATTAAGATTTGATTAAGGCAATAATATAAATCATCTATTGTATCTACTTCTAAGACTTGTTTAATATATTGTCCATTTAATCCAAAAATCTCCTTAGTACTTACACCGCCCTCAACAGCTCCTCTGGATAATAAAACAATAAGCTCGACAAGCCTTGTCCTTATTGTATCTAAGTCTGCTACTGCAATAACAAATAAGTCTCCAAGAATACTGTTTAAGAGTTCTCTTGCTTTTTCTATATCACAATCTCTTATGGCTGCTATAAGAAGCTTTTCCTTTTCTATTGAATAGGTTCTCGTTGTATTATTTTCGCTGATACTTTCAGACATCAAATATTCGTGTATTTTTACTTGTTGTTTTTGTACATCATTTCTTATCTTAACAGTAAGTTTCCCAATATCTGTAGAGGCATTATTTGCAACCAATTCCAACATATTAGCAAGTGCTGTTACTTTATAAGGCTCAATGGCGTCAATATCATCTAAGGCTTTTAAAAGGTTTTGTATTTCATTTGTACTAATTTTATATTTAATAGCCACTTCTTCAAATAGATATTCATATTTATCGGATATTAAAATGGGCCCACAAAATAAAGCTCTTTTTTTACCGTCTTCCTGATGAATGGGCATAATAATATGCACAAGGCCTATATCACAGTAGTATATATATGCGAGTCCAAATCTTTTCGCTTGATCATAGGCATGAGCAGTAAGCTCCTGACAAGTATAGTCTTGTTTAAGAAGCTTATGTAGTGTGCAGCATAGCTGATTATTGCACTGCACTGGATGATAAACACTATTTTCTTCTAGTTCAATATATTTGCACTTTGCATTTGTGCTTATTTCAAATGTTCTTGCCATATTTACCATGTTTTCAGGACTCATATTCTGCATAAATCACCTGCATTCCTAAGTTTTAATGGATTATTAAATCATGTAACATACTTTATTACTTCTATTATACTCTCTTTTACTATGTGCATACAACTTTTATTGATAACAGATCATTCACATACTTAAAAACCTCCTTAAAAACTTATCTTGTTTCTCAGGAGGTTTAATATTATTTCATGCGGTATTTGGGGTTTGGCTGAGAAGGAGCAAAACATTCCACTTTAAAATCTTGCAGCGTTGCATGATAGGCTTCCTTTACCTCACTTACTACATCTTTTATTGTTTTTTCAAGATAAGCTGGCGCAGCATTTACTCTTGCATTGATAATAAGATTAAACTCACTTTGATCTTTTTCCATTTTTTTATTAAAGTCTGGATACTCATCTACACTGACTAAGCTTACTTTGAGATAATCTTCCTGAGCTATTGCATAAAGCTTCAAGTGAGCAATTTCACTCTTAGCTAATTTAAACTGTTTTTGACAGTTTTCTATGATGTCTATCATCATTTGCGATACGTCTATGGCTTTTTCAAGTTTTACATAGCAGGCTGCATTAAGCCAGCCAAGGTATGCCTCAGCAGCTCCATATACAGTATAATCTATATCAAGCGTATTCAGTTTAACCATATCTTCATCAATAAGTAAGTTAGCAAGATAGTCAAGTCCTGTCTTTTCTTTTGCACTAATCGGAATAACTTCTGTTCCACAATATTTCTTCTTTAAATAGCTTATAATATTCTGCCTGTCATCTTCACTAAGTAAATCAATCTTATTAAGAAGAATTAGGCTTGCTTCCTGCAGCTGCTTATCGAATAAGTAGTTAATTTCATTTGGGAAAAGATTATTTTCTTCTTCCATCATAACTCTTTTAACTCTTTTTGGATCTACCACTATAGATAAAGGTGAGTATGAGAAGGTTTTAACATAGCTTTCTAGAAAAACATCATTATTTATAAGGGGCTTGAATATGGTTGCAATAAGATCCGTACAGCTTCCTACAGGTTCAGCAAGGATGATATCCGGAAAGTTCACTTTTGCAAGTTCATCGACTTTTTCAGTAAATACATCAAAGTTACAGCAGAAACATCCTCCTTCTACTTCCATAACGGAGAATCCTTCGCTTTTTAAGAATTCTGTATCTACTAAATCACTTCCTTGATCATTTGTGACGATCCCAACTTTTAATCCTAGCTCTCTGTATCGTTTTGCCAGATTAAGTATAAGTGTTGTCTTTCCTGCCCCTAAAAACCCTCCCATAATGGCTAGTTTAATCATCCTATCTCCTCCTCTATCAGCTGTTTCAAATATCTTTTGTTTGGAAGCGAACCTGCACTAATTTGTTCATCTTGAATAAGAATAATAGGCATCTTTTCTACTTCGACGCCCTTTATTGCTTTTAGCTCTTTAATATGCTGCATTTCGATAATAGTAAAAGCTACTTCTGGCATCTGAGCCTCTAGTTCCTTAAACATTTCCTTAATAAGATTTGTTATAATGATACATGCACTGCAAGGTTCATCTAATGTCACCAGTTTCACTTCTACCATAGTTTTACACTCCTTTTGCTTCTACTGCTTCTTTTAGTTCTGCTACAAGTTCTTCTTTGCTTGGTATAATACTAACATGTTTGATCTCACCGTCGATACAAATGGTTGGTATATTAGATACACCTAATTTGACCATCATAATAACAGCTTCTTTGTCTTTTACCTTATGCTCTTTATAAGCAACTTTATTTCCAAGTTCTGCACTTGCTTTATAAACTGCCTCCATCATGTATTGACATGGAGCACAGCTTTCTGAATCCAGTGTAATAACATCAATCATAACGTGGTCAAGATTTTTGTAATCTGGAAGCACTGCGTCCACTCCATCAAGTACATTACCCTCATCTAAGAGCTCTGCAGCTATTTCTCCATATACAAGTGAAGAGATAGCTTTCACATTTTCTACAGGTGTTGAAAATGGCATGTCACATCCTGGTGCTAAAATATAACCCTTAGTTCCCCCTATCGCCATACAGTTTTTAGTATCTTTAATACAGTCAGTTACAGTTCCAAATAACAGTGAAAGTGTAAGTTTAATATTTCCTCCAAAAGATACATCATATTTGCCTGCAACTTCTTTTACATACTCTAAAGGTATATTCTCATCAATTGAAATATTATTAGGTTTACATTTGCACATCTCTTCAATGTTTTTCTTAGCATCCCCACATACAAAGAAAGATGAAAGCTTGCCTGCATCTCTTATGTAATCAAATACTCTTGCAGCATAAGGTGCAACAAACTCAGCAAAGCTGTCCGGAGATATTTGTGATGTCATCGGATCTACTATTGCTACTATATCTACTCCTGCATCCATATACATCTTAGCGGTATTGATACATACCTTTTCGCAAAAAGCCATAACACTATGCAGGTAATCTGGATCATCCATCATATCAAAAAATATGTCTGTTCCTCTTAAGTGAAGTGCTAATGTATAAGGTCCTGTAATAAGGCCATATAATGCAATTTTATCTCCTAGTGCTTCACAAATCTTTTTAGTTGCTTCCATAACAACTGGGAATCTGCCGTCTTTTTCTGTTGGCACAGTTAAATCTTCTAGCTTAACACCACTAGCTAATGGATGTGTTACTACAGAAGGCGGATTATTCTCAGCATATTTAAGTTCACACCCTAGAGCTTCTGCCTCAACCTGTAGATCAAAAAGCACTGGAAGTCCATCTGGTCTATATTCTTCACACGCTTTTAAAACACCGTTATAAATATGTTCACTGCTTTTAAAATATTCTTCTGCATTAACGCCTATAAGACTCGCTGCATGACACCCTACAAATGGTACCCAAGGTGCTCTTTCAGTTTGTTGGTTTCTCATTGCATCTAAAACTAATTTTTTTGCGCTCATATCATTACCTCCAGCGTTTTTATTTTATTATATAGTGTTTAAGAGATATGATATTTTAACAACTTATTATTTTTATTATTTTTTTATCTGTTCATTATACACAAATAATCCTGAAGACTAGTCTTTTTTGCAGGATTATACTTTTATTTAAAGAAAAGTATCTTTTTTAGTATTATTTAGCTATTACCGAAAGACTGCATCATAAGAAATTACATATTTTTAATTGCAACCAAAGTATATTCTTTAAGAGGCCTAAACGTTCTTTGAAGAGTGTATTCGCCATCTACGTACTGAAAAATGCACAGATCATGTTCAACATTTATAAAGCCCTTACATCTTAGTATGTTTTTGTCTTTTAGTTCTTGTAATAGATCATTAAATGCTTCTTTTGTATAGTTTTCCTTAGCAGTAATGAGTTCTGACGCAAACTCATGCCAAATGGCTTCACGCTTTTCTGCCCATGACCTTGAAACAGCTTTAACCTTTCTTCTTGTAACCTTCATATGCTTTTGCCTTTTATCAGTGATTATTTTCATATCTACTGACGTTAACTCGTCCCACGGCTTGTCTATAATAGGCGCGCTTACATTAAATTCTCTTATATTTTTCATCAGAAGTTCACTGTCTGTTTCTTCTGTCATTTTACTTACAACGATAACATCTGCTTGTTTAATTTGGGCACCTAAAAGAGCATTATACTTATGTCGGCAGCGTATGAAATGTTTACTGTCTACTACTGTAATAACCTGATTAAGTTTAAACATCTGATATTCTATAGTATTAAAAACAGTTAATATCTCGTCTATTACAAAAATACCTGATGGTTCTATAATAACTCTATCAGGCTGTATATGATCTCTTATTTCCTGCAGACTAAGCTCCAAATTCCCTTTGAGCGTGCAGCATAAGCAGCCGCTTGTCATCTCATAAACAGCTATATTTTCATTTTCAAAGAGGTATTTGTCTATATTGACACTGCCATATTCATTTTCAATAATCACTATCTTTTCACCTTTTTGCTTATAGAGACTTATAAGCTTATTAATAAGTGTCGTTTTACCAGCTCCCAAAAAGCCACATATAATATCAACTAGCATCGTTATTCCTCCTTGTTATTATATTTATAAGTATAGAAAGTCCCTCAGAGAATACTGAAGGACTTTCTATACTATTTTAATTAAAGATCATATTTTTTAGGATCAAATTTAGAAGGATCACACTCATCTTTCATCTCATCAATAAATGCTGCTTCATCGTTTACAATACCTGCAACTTGTTCCTGCAAGCTGTCTAAGATGCTTAACTCTCTGTCTTCGATAAGGACTTTACCAGCCTTATGAGCGTCTTTAAGCGTTTGTATCGTTACCTCTGCTGCCTTTTTCACTCTATTAAAATGTCCATCTACACTAAGTATTTCTTTAGATAAATCCATAACAACATCAGGTCTTAAAACGTAAGCCTGAGGGTCATAATAGCTGTCCGAATCAACAAGTAAATCTCTCATAAGAAGTCTTGTTGCCTCGCCCCTCTTAGTTGCTTCATTCATTAATCTGCAGTCATATACAAGCTGTTCAAATGAAACCGTTGGAGCCATCCCACCAAGAAGCTTGATGTTTTGGATTGCTTCATTACTCCATAGATCTGCCATAGCTGCTGCTATATTGCCAACTGGTGAAAGATGTGCGCACGCAGCTGTCTTACCTTCCATAGATATTGGTGTCCCTGTAATAGCTTTAACATAAACCCCCTCATAACCACAATCTTTATGTGGTCCTCTTGCTCCTTCTTCATAGGCAACAAGTGATCTTACTGCTGTCATAACTCTGATAACAGCTGCATAAGATTTTGTAACAAACTTACGGTCAGCAAGTACCATTGCTGTATTTGCAAAACCACATGCTGTATCTCCAGCAGTTACTGCTCCTGTTTTTTGTGCGATATCATCAATTGCTCTCCAAAGCTTTTTCATATCTCTGCAGCCGAGTACGCCTAGGGCAAAAACAGCCTGACGCATGTCTCCAAACATGGTTGCATCATCATGAACTTCTTTACCTCCTATAGACTCTATAGCAAGAAGTTCTGCTCCTGCTTTTGCTGCCCCTTCAAATAATGTCATGATGTTTTCCCAGTTTTGACCGCTCCACATATGCGTAGTAGCTCTGTCTTCTCTTATATCAACTGGTGTGATTCTTACTGCGCCCTTTACTCCATATTTGTTTTCATAATCATACATAATGTCTCTTACTACTTTTGTAACTTCAATTCCCCACTGTGGATTAAAAGTCATCGGCGGTAATACTTCAATTTCAGCTACAAATTCTGGCACATATAACTCAACTGCTCTCTTGCAGATATCATGCATAAGCCCACTGTATTGTTCTAGAACTTGCGGCATAGTTTCTTTAGTAATACTCATTGTTGGAAGTGTAAAGTTAATCTCAGGAATAACATTTCCTCCCCCAATTGAAATACCATTCTTAAGAATAACCGGCTTTTTAGATAATCCATACACTAGCTCATCTGCTGATTGATATGCTAAACTTTTAAATACCATAACCATCTCTCCTTTTATTTAAATATAATTATTTATTATTTAAAATACGTTGTTTACTTGTAGTTACAGTATACAAAAAGGAGAGATAAATATATTTTAATTTAATCTTTTTATTTTAAACATTTACAGGATTTTAAAAGTTATTTTTTTAGACATATCTTATAGTTTTATCTGTATTTATTAGTAGTATTCACCAAAAAAACTCTACTATAATATGAGTAGGGTTTTTTTTATGACTTATTATTCTTTTTTTGCAAATAGCTATACTTCTCTATTTCCATATTCCTATATAATTCTCTTTTTCAATAGCTGCTTCTTCAAATGTAGCCATACTATATAATGTGTGAAGCGCCATATCCATTAATTGAAACGTTAGGGTACATCCTGTGCCCTCTCCCAGCCTCATCCCAACATGAAAATAAGGCTCCATGCCTAAAGCCTTCATCGCGATAGCCATTCCTGTTTCCTTTGACATATGTGAAGGAAACATATACTCAGCACATTTAGGCTCTATGCGGTATGCACAAAGGGCGGCAACTGCCGAAATAAATCCATCTATTACTACTGCTTTTTTATTTCTGGCTGCTCCTATAAATACTCCGCATAGCCCTGCTAAATCAAATCCTCCCACCTTTGCAAGAACATCTATTACATCCTCTTTACAAGGAGCATTTTTGCTGATCGCTCTCCTGATTGCATCAGTCTTACTATGATAAGTATCCTCTTTTACCCCAGATCCTTTACCTACTACATTTATCAAGTCTTCTTCAGTAAGCACACTAAGTACTGCAGCGGAAGTAGTCGTATTTCCTACTCCCATTTCTCCTGTTCCAAATACTTGATAGCCTTTATCTGCCAGAGATTCTACTGCTTCTATGCCAATCTGAATAGCTCTAGCTGCTTCCTCTCTTGTCATAGCTGGACCTTCACACATATTGCATGTGCCTTCTTTAATCTTTTTATTATGTATGAGAGGTGAATGAACTTCCCCTTTAACGCCAACATCAATAATATGAACATCTGACTTTGAAAAACTTGTCATTCTATTGATACCTGTTATCCCTCTTGAAAAGTTATAAGTCACTTGCCTTGTGACATCTTGCGGACATTCACTTATCCCTTCATCAAATACCCCGTTATCGGCACACATGATGATTACTATTTTTTTATCTATATTTATATTTTTAGTTTCTTGAATACCCGCTAACTTAATAACTATTTCTTCTAATTCACCTAAGGCTCCTACCGGCTTTGTAAGGTTATCAATATACTTTTCTACCTCTTTTTGCACGGCAGTGTTTATCATTTCTATCCCTTTGGTATATTCCAAAATATCATACATGCAGTAATCCCTCCTTTAAAATGACACTTTTTACTCCCTATCAGATGTTATTTAAACAGCATGTGCTACCCTAACTATCTAAATAAAACTGCACTCATATAAGATACTGTATGAGGCCCATTGTTATAAGGTATGCCACTGACATTCGCAAGATCTGTTACATCTATCCCATATCCTTCAATTGGCGGAATAAGTTTATCCGGAAATCTGCACGGTTTATTTTCGAGGTAAGTACACTTTTCACAATATTCACAGCCTCCTGCACTAAGGAACATGATATCAATATCCGAATACTCTCGCTTAATAGAATGTGCTATCTCTTCAAAAATTTCTTTATGAACTTTTTTCGCCTCCATCATTCCTTCAAAGTCAAATGAGTCCTCAAGCTGATAGATCGTTTGTATCACTAAAGCTTTAGTGAATTCATTTATTTTATTTCTGCCTTCCTCGATTTCCCCAATTGCAGGGGGGCATGCCCAATTTGTACCATATTTGCCGCAAACATTACTCTTACACATATCTCTTAACTCTTGCCTAAATTTAATCTTGCTTACATCAATGACTGCTGCACGGTCAGCCTTTAAATCTCTGCACCGCTCCTTAAGTTCTTCAAAATTAACTACCATAGCCATTCCCCTTTTCTAATTAAGATCATTATGATGTCTTATATGAGCTTGCCTATACTTTTTAGGTGATACATTGGTCAGTTTTTTAAATACTTTTGTGAAATAGCTCTGGTCCGTAAATCCTGATTTTAATGCTATTTCCTCAAGCGTTATATCTTCTCCCATTAACATTTTTTTACTATTCTCGATTCTTACTAAATTGAGGTAATGTGTAAAAGATTTACCCATACTCTCTTTAAAAATTTTGCTTAAATAATTAGGCGTAACTTTTGCAATACTTGCAGTATCCTCTAAGGTTATCTTATTCATATAATTCGCCTTGATATATAAGCAGGCTTTATGAATAATGTCTGCATATTTTATCTCTTTGTTTTTAAATATTAAATCGACAAACTTCTCTAAGAACTGAGTAAGCCATAGATAAAGATCTTCTATATTATCTATTTGAAAAATTTCTTTCATACACATACCATTCAGCCAAAATATCTCTATATAGTCAGCACCTCCAGCTAATGCCCCTCGTGATAAAATCACTACAAGTTCCAGTATTCTTGCAATAAGTATATCTGTATCTTCTCCACCAGTTGCAAAAAGTTCTACAAGTATTTCATTTATCAGTTTTTTTGTTTCTTCTAAATTCAAGTCCTCTATTGACTTTAAGAGAAGCTGTTCTTTTTGAGTAGAGTATTTTATATTACTGATGCTGAGGTTTTCTTTAATTCTATTGATAGATTCAAATAATTCTTCCTGCTGCTCACTAACTAATTCCCGACTTTCTATGGCTCCAGTATAGTGTGAATCACTTAAATTCTTAGCAACTAAGAAAAGCATATCTGCAAGAGCAGTTACTCTGTGAGGTTTTATTTGCTCTATATCCTCTAAATAGACATAAAGATTGTGTGCTTGTTCAAGAGGGATATTATTTTTATTAACTAATTCCTCAAAAAGATATTCCTGCTTATCTGTAATAAGTACAGGTCCCCCATAAAGTGCTGCTTTTAACTTGCCTTGGTCTATAATAGGTGCAATCCAGTGGCAAAATCCAATAGGGCAGTAGTACACATAGCATTCCCCGAGTCTTATAGCCTGTTCACTGTAATATTTTTTTATATTTTTACAAAGTAACTTTTTACCCGTAAGTCTCTTAAATTCCTCACAAAATTTCGTATTACAAGGAATACATGCATCATCATCATCAAAAACAATATATTGGCTAGTTACTCCAGTTGCCTCCGAATAACGTGCGGCACTCATCTTAATTTTTGCTTCATCCATAGCTCTGTCCTGACCTCCTAATCCAATCACTCTATGCCTATTATATACTATTTTACATGAATAATTAGGTTAGTTTCTTATTTGCATTTTTATTTTTTAGTTTTAAGTAAAAAAACGGTAGGCACGAAGGCCTACCACTTACATTGTTATTATGCTACTACGAATTCTTTTGCAACTTCTGCACATGTTGCAGCATCTGGTGTGAAGGCATCTGCTCCAATTTCATCTGCATAAGATTGTGTTACTGGCGCGCCTCCAATCATAACTTTAACTTGGTCTCTAAGTCCAGCTTCTTTTAAAGCATCAATAACAACTTTTTGTTCACCCATAGTTGTTGTAAGAAGTGCTGATAAAGCAACAATTTGTGGATCATGTTCTTTAACTGCTTCAACTACTTTTTCTGCTGATATATCAATGCCTAGGTCAATAACTTCTAAACCTTTTCCTTCTAACATCATTTTTACTAAGTTTTTACCGATATCATGAAGGTCACCTTTTACAGTACATAAAACAACTTTACCGACAGCTTTTACACCCATGTCTACTAGTTTTGGTTTAAGAATTTCAGCGCCGGCATTCATAGCTCTAGCCGCAATTAATACTTCTGGAACATAAACTTCATTTCTTTTAAATTTACCTCCAATAATATCCATTCCAGCAAGTAAGCCTTCATTAAGAATAACATCTGCAGCGATTCCTTCTTCTAGCGCTTTGTTAATAAGTTCTTTAACATCTTTTAATCTACCTTTTTGTAAGCTCTCAGAAATTTGAAGTGTAATACTCATTATCTTAACCCCTCCATATGAATATATTTTTAATTTTATTAAAAACTCATAGATTCCATATAGTAATCCATGAACTTTACACTATTTGATAATTCAACATACTTACATTTTTCTTTAACTTGAGCCACTTGCTTTAAGCATTCCTTATTTAAAAGAACCTTGATGGCCCCTATTCCTGCTGCATTTCCAATACTAACTATTTTATGTTCTAATTCCTTCGGCAACAAACCAATCTTAATTGCACTTTCTTTGTCCATAAAGCTTCCAAATCCACCTGCAATATAAATCTTACTTATTTCCTCTACTTTGATGCCGCTCTCATCAATCATTGTGTCTATGCCAGCTCTAATGGACCCTTTTGCAAGCTGAATTTCTCTTACATCTTTTTGAGTAATATAAATACTTGTATGATCTTGTTTTTTGGCTATTTCAAGTGCAGTCATTTCATCTATTTCTGCAAGGTCATCGCCTTCAAGATATCCAGTTTCATCTATATAACCCTGATCCAGCATATAAGCTATGCCATCAATAAGTCCTGACCCACATATGCCAATAGGTGCTTCATTATTTATTGTTGTATAGCATAATTTACCGTTTTTATGAAATATTTTATTAATTGCGCCAAAAACTCCTCCTACACCGTAAGTAATATTAGCCCCTTCAAAAGCAGGTCCTGCAGCAGTGGCACAACATGTAATCTGATTATGATTCAATAACGCTATTTCACCATTTGTCCCAATGTCTACAAGAAGTGAACATGTATCCTCTTCATGCATTTTAGCTGCAATCATACCACTTACAATGTCAGCTCCAACATAAGCTGCTATACTAGGAAGTAGCAGTACCATACAGTGTTCTGATACTTTAAGTCCTAGCTTTAAAGCTTCTGTATAAATTGATTCGGTGAATACTGGTGTAAATGGTGCGATGCCTATATCTTTAGGATTTGCACCAACAAACAGATGCATCATTATGGTGTTGCCAACTATAACAAGTTCATCCAGCTGTTCTTGGTGCAAGCTGTTTTTCTTTAGAAGACTCTCTATCATTTCATTTAACTGGCTCGTAATAGATTTACGGAGTTCCTCTAGGCCACTTGCTTCATGAGCATGCTTGATACGCGCAATCACATCAAATCCAAAGTTTTTTTGATGGTTAATATCAGATATAACATCTTTATATGTGCCAGTTGAAAGATTGTATAAATAACTTACAATAGTTGTTGTCCCAATATCAATCGCAATACCATAGCCAGCTTCTACCTTCTCCGAAATCCCTATTATTTTCTTTTCATCATGGATAACTACAATCTCATTTATTTCATTTATAATGAGCTGGGGCAGTCTTTTAACAACTTCGAGGCTTACACTATCTGCACCTATTTGCTTTTTCAACATACTGATGTAATCTGCTTTTATGTCACACTTTAGTTCACGCAGTGATAAATGAGTCCTTTTAATAATAGGATCAGCCGCGCCTATCTGTTCATAAATATCTTCAGCAATTTGATATCTGTTTGCTTTTAGCTGAACAGTAAGATCTTCTGTGACCTGCAGCAAACAGGCAAAATGAATGCCCTCTTTTATTTCTTCATCATTTAAGTTGTTTTTTTCCTCGGGCATATAAGGAATCTCATTTTTAATACGAACTTTACATTTCTTGCAAGTTCTGTTGCCGCCACAAGGAGCGTGATAACCATGTTCATGAACAAGCAAGCTATGAAGTAATTCTCCGTCTTTTGCATCAAGTGTTTTTACAAGCTCGTTATTCTCATCAATTATTTGTACTTTATGACTCATGACATCCCCCCTTATTTCTTTTAATTTTATATTATTTTTGCTATACACTATATGAATTTATTACTCTTTTTTGGACTTTATTACTACACATTTTAAGAGATTTTTCCCATTTGCTATTTGATTTGTGAAATAAAGTCTCATATAGACATAGTTTAAAGATAAAATCCCCCTAAGCTTTGATACTCTATGAATAACAAACGATGTTTTTATAGCCTTCATCTATTTTTATAGGTTTTTACCAGTCCATTACGAATCAATAAAGTGTTTTTCAGATGATTTATTTTAGTTTTAGAAATCTTATCTCTGTAATCTTTTACTCATATGTTAAAATCTAATAAATTTTTGTAATATTAAATGACAATTCATTTAACCACGATATTTTTATTTTCAAAAGACTATGCTATAATGAGTAGCTGTATACTAAAACGGATTAGCGGAGCGATGAATAATGAATAAACACTCAAAATCAATTATGTTTTTTGCCCTCATGCAAGGCTTTTACTGGGCAGCTTGTGTCACTTTTAATGTATTTCTAGTTTTTTATCTTGAAACTCTTCATATACCAAGCTCACAGATTGGATTACTTCTGACAGCAGGAATGGTTGTTGGCGTTACTTCTCAATACTTTTGGGGATATCTATGTGATTATTTAAACGGTATTAAAAAAGTAATATCTCTATGCATAATAGGGACAGTTATGGCTGTTTGGTCTCTTTCTACTGTTCAAAACTATCATGCCATACTTATTATTTACATAATCTTTATGCTCTTTCAGCCAGTTATTCCTTCTCTTATTGATACCTGGATTATACAACTTAGCAAATCAAGCCGAAAGAACTATAGTAAACTACGGGGTATAGGCTCATTAACATTTGCAGTGATGTCTTCTTTCTTTGGTGTATTAGTAGAGAAATATTTCTACAATGCCATGGCAATAGGTTTCACTGTATTTAATGTACTTCTTTTTATAACTGTTATTCTGTCTGAAGATATTGCTAAAGACCCAAAAGATACGAATAGAGAGAAAGAACCAAAACAAAGACCTGCTGTCCTTTTTACAAATATAAAATTTACTGCATTTCTTCTTGGTGTCACTCTCATCCTTATTCCTAATAGTTTTATAACCAGTTATATGTTTTATATAGCTGAATCAGTTAACGGCTCCGCTCGTGAGATGGGCCTAACCTTTGGTCTTGCTGCTATTCTTGAGATACCTCTTTTTTTGATGTTTGAACGTATTATCAAAAGAATTTCCTTAGAAAAACTGCTTATTATCGGTTCTGTATTCTTAATAGGGAGAATTTTTCAGCTCATGTTTATTACGACTCCCTCGGAGATGTATGTGAATGCACTGTTTCACGGCGCGGGCTTTCCTCTTTTGATAAGCTGCTTGAGGAATTATGTCCCAACTATCGTTCCTAAAAGTCTTACAGTAACAGGGCAGGCAGTAGCCGGAGCATTTGCAGCAGGCGTTCCCTATATTATTGCTACTTCCCTGGGTGGGAGCATTATTCAGAATTACAGCCTAACAAGCTGCTATATCATTTTCAGCTTATTAGGCTGCCTAGCGCTTATTCCATTTGTTTATCTTAGCTTAACCTCTGCTAAGAGCGAAAGTACGATAACTTCTTTAAAAGATCAAAGCATCTCCTAAACTATAGGATGTTTAAAAAGCTGCTGCGCACTAACCGATTAAGTTAGTTTGCAGCAGCTTTTTTTAGTTACAATGGATCCTATGGATTATTCAATAGAAAGATAATTACTGTAAAGATAAATCTCGGTAGGCTTTAGGAGACAAATTTTTAAACTTTTTAAAAACCTTAGAAAAAACAAGAGCATCTGTATAACCTATTGAATGTGCAATCTCTGAAATGGTAAGCGAGCTATGATGCAAAAGCTCACTAGCTTTACTTAGCCTGAATTGAACTAAGTAGTTTTGAGGAGACTCATTTAGCAATAGATTAAAAAGCTTCGTCAGGTATTTTCTATTAATTCCTACATAAGAAGCAATTTCTTCTATTGTTATTTTCCTTGAGTAATTAGTTTCAATGAATTCAATAGCCTGCCTGATATAATGTTCCTGCTGAGAAGGCATTTCATCATAGGTAACAGCCCCGTCAGTATACTCAGCTATATTTGCTAACAACAAATAAAATCCACTTAATGCATGTAAATCCATACTCGATTCGTAATGTATAGATTCAAAAATACCTTTAAAACACTGTGTAAAAACCTGCTGATTATTGCATTTGAAGAGTGGTTGCTTAACATTAAGATTTAATCTGTTTAAATAAGTTTCTGCATGCAGACCATTAAAAGACACCCAATAATAGTCCCAAGGGTTTTCAGTATCAGGTCCATAGGATATAACCGTATTAGGGGATACCAAAAATCCTTCCCCTTGGGTCACCTCATAAGTTATCCCATTCATTATTACTCGTCCCTTTCCGTTATGTACATAGTAAAGACTATAATGATCTCTGATACCAGGTCCCCACGAAAAATTGCATTCACAATCTCCAGTTCCACAAGAATAGAGTTTAATATCTAAGTTTACATCCAAGCAGCTCTTTTCGCTCTTTGGTTTAAAACAAATCATTTTATTTCACCTCACTGTAATATTAAGACATTATAACATATTTAGGGGTTATAAGAGAATGGTATATTTATAGCAAATCCAATATACTATTATATAGTAATTAAACTTTTTAAAAATCAGGAGGTGTCAATATGACATATATAGCACGAGAAGATCGCTATGAAAATATGAAATATAACAGATGTGGTAATAGTGGTTTAAAATTACCTGCTATTTCTTTAGGCCTATGGCATAATTTTGGAGATGTGAATAGTCTCGAAAATAGCCGTATGATGCTTAGACGTGCATTTGACCTTGGTATTACCCACTTTGACTTAGCAAATAACTATGGTCCTCCAGCGGGATCAGCTGAATTAAACTTCGGAAGAATTTTAAAAGAAGATTTCACCCCGTATAGAGATGAACTTATTATTTCTACAAAAGCTGGCTACACAATGTGGCCAGGACCTTATGGAGATTTCGGGTCAAAAAAATACTTAGTATCAAGTTTAGATCAAAGCTTAAAGAGAATGGGGCTTGATTATGTAGATATCTTTTACCATCATAGACCAGACCCTAATACCCCTTTAGAAGAAACAATGGGTGCTCTGGATTTAATCGTTAGACAAGGCAAGGCACTTTACGTTGGACTTTCTAACTACAAAGCACCAGAAGCAAAAAAAGCTATAGCTATTCTTAAGTCCCTCGGGACTCCATGCCTTATCCATCAGCCAAAATACTCTATGCTTGAACGTTGGGTAGAAGATGAACTCTTAGATGTACTAGATAATGAAAAAGTTGGCTCTATCGCTTTCTCTCCACTAGCTGGAGGTAAATTAACGAATCGCTACTTAAATGGTATTCCACAAGACTCCAGAGCAGCTGGACAAAGTATCTTTATGAAGCCTGAGGATATTACAGATGAACTACTAGCAAAACTAAAGCTATTAAATGACCTGGCAGCTAAACGAAATCAAACGCTCGCTCAAATGGCTCTTGCCTGGGTACTTCGCGGCGGCTCAATCACATCTGTATTAATAGGTGCCAGCAAAGTAAGCCAAATTGAGGATTGTGTTGATACACTAAGTCATTTAGAATTCACATCTGAGGAATTAGCTGCTATCGATAAAATTTTAAATAACTGCTAATTCTAGCTTGAAAATATCTTAACTTAAATAATAGGAGACCTCAACATGACAAAACAATATAATATCGGTTTATTAGGAGCAAGCAGAATAGCTAGAAAATTTGCATCTGATGCTGTAAGTGTAAAGGGAGCTAAACTTTATGCAGTTGCTGCAAGAACCTTAGAGTCTGCACAGACCTTTCAGAAAGAATTTAACATGCCTTACAGCTATGGTTCATATGAAGAATTAGTTAATGATAAAAATGTAGATATTATCTATATTTCTACTCCTAACTCATTTCATAAAGATCATGCTTTGCTATGTCTTAATGCAGGCAAAGCAGTTATTTGCGAAAAACCACTTGCTCTTAACGCCAAGGAAGCTGACGAAATGATACAAGCAGCGAGGGCAAATAAAGTATTTTTCATGGAAGCTATGTGGGCAAGACATTTCCCAACATATAAAAAGGCGGAAGAATGGATTAATCAGAATAAAATTGGCTCGGTTAGAGTATTTGAAGGAGATTTTGGCTTTAAAGAAGAAAACAGAGAAGATATTAGATATAACAGAGAACTTGGAGGCGGAGCTTTATTAGATGTAGGTATTTATCCTATTTCACTGGCTTCCATGGTTTTTAGTATGCAGCCAGAAACTATCAATGCGCGTGCAGTTCTAACTAATCAAGGAGTAGATGAAACAATCTGCATGCAGTTTGTTTATAGTAATAATCAAATGGCTCAGATTAATGCTTCTATTAACTTAAATACCCCAAGAAATGCCTACATTATTGGTGATAACGGATATATTCATCTGCCACATGCATGGTACGGCAAAGATGCTTATTTATATAATGGTGACGGCATCCTTGTAGAACACTTCGTGGATTCGTCTCAAGAAATCGGCTATTGTTTTGAATTAGAAGAAACAATAAAGTGTTTAGAATCGGGTGAAACTGAAAGTGCTCGCATGTCACTAACAGAAAGCTTTGACATTATGAAAACGTTAGATAAAATTCGAGAAATAATAGGCGTTGAGTATCCTTCTAAATAAATGCTAAGATTAGTACTTTTAATTGAATCTATTTAAAATGAGGCTCAAATACCTTATACTAAAAAATCATAAGCAAATATACCCGCTTATGATTTTTTAGTATTCCTCTACTTCCCACTCATCTTCCCATTTCATAATATTTTTAATAGCATGAGAATTTCTGTCCATAAATTTTGTTGCAAAGTTATCTGCATCATCCTCACTCATCTCTGTGTCTGTTTTATATTGAAACCTATGCCTTAACTCATGACATAAGGCATGTAATGCATAAAGCTGAAAGCTTTGCTTATCCTCTCCATCATCATTTTCTGAAAATACAAATAAACATATTGTATCAGAACCCATATTATAAAACCCTTCTGTTCTGCCAAATAGTATAGGAAAAAAAGACAACCCTATAGGTAATATGTTTTTAAATAGATCTATTCTCTTCTCATAGATAATCATTGTCTCAGGGATATACTCCCTACTAAACAACTTTAAAAATTTTTTAATTTGTTTTTTACTAAAATAAATTTCTCTGTGATTCACTATTTTCATTTAGATCTCCTCTTTGCTAAAAACACTTTCTTGAATACATTCTGTCTTACCTAGTACATGATCTAGTTAGCTCTATTTTATGATGCTAATCTCTTGTATGTATTTTAGCATTATATTTACTATTATCCTATTACATTTTCAGCTTAATTTTTGCTTTGATAACAGCAGGAATTAAGCTTGCAAGACACATTTTCTTATTTCTTAAAAAAAGTCTAGGAAGGATATACCTGCCTAGACCAAAATATTTTATTTATTATTGATCAAATTTCGAATAAGCTTGTTTTAGCTCGATTATACTCTCAAAAAGTTGTTTTGACATGCTGCTTATTTTTGATGCATATTTTGTTTGAGTTGAGCTCTCTGCACTTACCTCCTCGGCGGTAGCTGCGGAGTGTTCAACTATTTGAGCTATCTCTCCCATTTTATTTGTAATTTCTTTTTTTTCGTTTATAGCTTCACCAATAAGACTATTGGTTTTGTTAATTTGATCATCTATAGCCTGCATTTGCGTATAGATGCTGGAAAATATATAAATAACCGAGTCTACAACAGGTTCTTGATTAGAGAATATTTGCAAAGCTTTTTTGAGTTCCTCTAGTGTAGCTTCTTTTTGCTCCTCAATACTTTCTGTCATTTTAGCTATAGTTGTTATGGCTTCTTTGGTCTGATAAGACAATTTTCTTATCTCCCCTGCAACAACATTAAATCCTTTACCAGCCTCTCCAGCACGAGCAGCTTCAATCCCCGCATTAAGAGAGAGAAGATTTGTTTGCTGATTAATACCGTTTATCATCTCAAGTATTTTATTAATATTGGATACTTGATCGCCAAGCTCTTTAACCTTTGTGCTGACAGTATGGCTAATACTAATCGTATCTTTTGTCTGATCAGCTAAAGTATTTAGCTTAGTTTTGGTATCTTTACTCATATTCATTGTCCCTGCAGAGCTCTCTTTTATACTCATCATACTCGTTCCTATATCATTAATATGTAAAGACAGGCTCTCCATAAGCTTTACGGAACTCTCTATTTCTGAATTCTGCATTTGAGCTCCTTGCGCCACATGATCTATGGCTTCTTCTACACCTTTTGCTGATTCTGTAGTTTGTGCAGCCACTTGTTCAAGATCCTTAGTATTTTTCTCAACAGCCAGTGTCACTTTTTTAGCATCATTTATAAGCTGTTTAAGTGTTGCTATCATACTAGTAAATCCCAAAACAAGCCATCCCATTTCTAAATTAGATATAGAAACACCTTTTTTGATAGACTCTTCTAAATCCAAATTCCCAGCTTCTATTTCTTTCATATAAGTTGCCATCTTATTAATAGGCTTGGTAATCCTTTGAGCTACGTATAGACTTAAAGCTGCTGCTAGCAGAATACATAGAGCAATAATCATCCCAATCTGTTTAAATGCATTTTGTAAATCTTTCATAATGACCTTAAGAGGTGCATTAAGGATGATTCTCCATTCATTAGAACACTTTGTATAACTTATAAGAGCATTTCCGCTCATAAAGGTATGGGATACTTTATCTGACTTATTTATTTCACTCAAAAATTCTGACTGTTCTTCTTTTAACTCACTTCCAATCAGTTCTTTATTGTTAGATAAAAGAACCTGACTTTGCTGATCCACAAGCATAATAGGAATTCCTGCTTCTATACTTCCAAAATCAATGATTTGCTCAAAGTGCTTAGACTGAAGAGATACCAGAAAAACGTGGGAATCATCCCCATTCTTAAGTATTTTTGCCAGATAAAAGTGGCTTCCATCTGGCTTTAAAATAGAAAACCATCTTAATTCATTATAGGCCAGATCATTTAAGTGATACTCGTCTACTATTTTTTTCACTTCATCTGAAGACTCTAATTTATTAGAAATAGATTTCTGATAGAGTACCTCACTATTAGAAATAATACTTAACCCTTCTATTACCCTCGTTGCACTTGAGATATCTGTCACTTTTTTATCCAGTTCACTCACCAGTGTATATTTTTCGCTTTCACCAAGTGAGCTGAACTGGCTGATAAGCCTTATAAAATTAGAATCTATTGTTAATCCATCCATCGCTGTATTCGTAATCTGAATACTTTCTTCTATATTATAACTAAGCTGTTCCATTATCTTTTGAGAATACTTACCTAAAGAGTATTGTGTGGATGAACTTGTCTTGATGAAACTAACATAACTAATAATCAAAGAAGGTATTATACTGATAAAAATGAATATACTAATAAGTTGTGTCACTAGCCTGGATTTACTCAGTACGGATCCTTTTTTACTTTTTACCATTTAAAACCCTCCTCTCATACTAAAGCGGTAAATAGTTATCTTCTCATTAATCGCAATGAAATACTTCTTCCATAGGTGCCCACCATTCATCTGCTGACACACTGTCTACTGGCTGCTGGCATGGTTTGCATACAGCCCACCATTCTTGAGTTTTTGGATCTGCTGCCATTTTATCCATATCTGCTTTATAGTCATTTCCTATGTATTCAAAATAGCTGTATAAATAACCATCTCTGTAATAAATTGAATAGTTTCTTATATTACATTCATAAATCATCTTTAAAACCTCTGGCCATGCTGCAGCATGAAGTCTCTTATACTCCTCTAACTTCTCTGGTCTAACTTTAATAACATCTCCATGTCTTTCCATTTCTTATTCCTCCCATATGTAGGTTAAACTTATAAATTTGCTAATTTTTCTTTTATAGCTTCTAAATCCAATGGATAGGTACCATATGTACGCACCGTCTCAAGTGCTATCTGATAGCTTTCCGGCTCCACATCACTGCTCACCGAATGATCTGATTGGAATATCCATCCGCCTTTTACCGCTGCCTGCATTTTATAAAGGACCTCTTTTTGAATCTCTGTTTTATTTCCTCTTTCTAAAACTCTCATATCGATATTACCGCAAAACCCTAGTCTACTCTCCAGCGTTTCATTAATCTTGACTATGTCTAAATCTGCTTTACATTCTAAAGGATTATAAGCATCTAGTCCAATTTCAATCATATCTTCATAAATTGGTGTTGCATTGCCACATCCGTGGTAAATAACTAATAACCCATTCTCATGGCATACATCTATGATTCTTTTGACATGCGGCTTAAAGACTTCTCTCCATGTTTGAGGATTAAATAACATACCATTTCTATAAGCTACATCTCCCCATATGTACATTCCTGTTAATCTACCCTTACCTGCCTCTATTTGAGCCTTGCAAAGTTCGACTATAAAATCTCCTACTTTATCCACTACTCCTTTATATCTTTCTGGATCCTCTAACATCCAGTATAAGGAATTTTCGGTACCAATCATTCGCCATAAGTATTCGTAAACCTCACATACTGAACCAAATACGGGAAAGTCTTCCACGTAACTGTCTACCCTGTTAGTCCACGCGGGAATATTTCTTGCAAGTGCATCTCCTACACAGTTAATTTGGTCATCTCCGCCACTAAAAAATCTCCTAGGATCACTTGGTGAATCAAAAATAAAGGCTTCCATCTTTTCAAAAGTATCATAGTCAAAGGCATCGTAATGAGGCATAGGGATTTCTCTGCTTCTCTTAATAGTCGCTCCAAACCCCGTTTTTAAAATAATATCTTCTCCTTCTTGATGCAGGATCTCAAAAGATTGAATCTTAGGATCTAAATTAGGTGTAATAACAATATAATCTGTATCAAAAAACCTCCAAGGATCAAAATCTTCGCCCCATTTTGCCTTGCATTTCTTAACAAATCCTGTCCAAAAAAATTCACCATTTGGAATACGATCTGGACATTTGTGTGCTAGTGCCTCTTGCAATCTCTTTACTTTTAACTCTTTACCCATTTTACTTCCTCCGCCTCATCATCATTTTACTTATTAAGAATTTCTTCTAGCTTTTCAGCTATCCCCTATTAGCACTATTCATTGGAATGCATTTATCTATACTCGTTCACTGCTTCGAACATAGCCTCAATATTTTGAGGGGGTACATCCGGCATAATATTATGTATAGGATTAAATATGAATCCGCCGCCCGGAAGTAAGATTTCTATGTTTCTTCTGACATCATCTTTTACCTCTTTAGTTGTCCCTCTGTTTAAAATATGTCTTGTATTTACCCCACCTCCCCAAAAGGTGATATCTTTACCAAATTCCTTTTTAAGCTTTGCAGCATCCATATCTGTTACATTAGTCTGAACGGGATTAATAATATCATAGCCTGCATCGATAAGGTCCGGCATAAGCTGATAGATAGATCCGCAGGAGTGCAGGAATGTTTTCATTTGACTGTTTTTATGCACATAATCACATAAAATTTTATGTCTCGGCTTAAAGATTTGTTTGTATTTATCCGGAGACATAAAAGGTCCGCTGTCCATCCCTAAATCATCTCCAAATCTTAAAATATCAACGACATCTCCTACTGCATCACATACATTCTTAAGGCTTTCTAAATGCTTTTCAAGAAGTGCATCTACCAGTCTTTCTACTTCCTCTGGTTCAGCATAAATATCCATTAAGAAATTATCCATTCTTCTTAAAAAAGTGCCCCATTCAAACAAATTACAGCCACATACAATCATCAGTGCTTTATCTGTTGTATTTCTTAGATGAATAGCTTTTTCTCTAAGTGTTTGCCAAAAATTCGGATCACCTGCATGATCCCATGGGCTGTGTGCTAGGTTTTGCCATAGTACCTTATTCATTGCTTTTGGCAGGTCTTTATAGTTATCTGGATAAGCATCTAAATATGGAAAGACTGTTTCATCAAAAAAAGTGGCTCCTACTGGCATCTTAGCAATCATTTCACCTTCCTGGTCATAGGCTGCATAAGAACCATCGCTTCCTTTAACAGGTCTAAACCATTTAGGATAATAAGCAGCCCCTCCATTAGACATGGTTATAGGATACCAATCCTCTTCTTTATCATTAAAAGCCCTTCCTATATCCATAACATCTATTCCAAACTTCTTTATAAACTCATCCTCTGGCTGAGCTAACTGCTGTACGACATCATATATTTTTGTTTTCGCATGCTGCATACCTAAATAATTTGTGAAATGATTATAGGCTATTGCAGAAATACCTGAACTTGGCGTTGCCCCTAGATCAACCGGCACTTTATTTATTTCTTTATGATTGATACTTGCCATAACTAATTCTCTTGAATTCATTTGTTATCCTCCTTAATTTTTGTCAAAATAAAAATTATGTTTTTTGCGCAATAAACACTTTTTATTTATTTATATTTCTATTTTATATGCATTTTAATTTTATTAATACGCATATTACGAAATACAATTGACTTTTTGTGAACAGTTCATTAATATCAAATTAGGAGTAAAAGTATCTTGTATTTAAATCATATCTCAAACCTTAGGAGTCTATCATGTTTAGTAAAATTTCAACTTTAATAACAAATAAAAAATTCGAGTGTAAATTTGGAAAATATCATTTAATATGCAAAATAGGCGAGTATCATGAATTTGGTCTTGAACAAATTTCTAATGAACGGCATGCCCATTCTTCTTACGAACTTTGTCTTATCTTACGAGGAAAAGGAAAGTTTATTTATAGTGACTCTTCTTTTGACATAGCAGCTAAAGATATTGTTCTCGCAGACCCACATATTGCGCATGAGATCATTTGTGATCATTATGATGGTTTATTACTGCTATATATCTTTATAGATGTTCATTGCCTGGAATCTGCTTCTCCTATTTCTTGTACGGAAGATATTTTAATTGATGAGTTTTTAAAGCATCACGTATGTATCTACCATTCTAGTTCTAAAGTTTTACCTTATTTAGACTTTATTAATACTTATGCCCATACAAGCTCTACTTTTAACTATGGCCTGTATCAAATAACCAAAACACTGATTATGGAATGTCTTCAAGCTCTTACTATTAATAAAGTGACATCTCTGCCACATGTAGTCCCCTCCACTACTCTTGAAAAAGCTCAGGATTATATAGATGCTCACCTTCATACGAAAATTTATGTAGGCGATATTGCTAGACACTGTTCTATTTCCGTGAGATCGCTGCAGTATATCTTCAAAAAAGAATTGAATGTTTCTGTTATAGACTATATCAATCAGCATAAGATCAAGCTCGCATCTCATTATCTCCTAAATCATTTTTCCATAGTAGATACCGCAGATCTCGTAGGCCTCTCAGATATCAGCCACTTCAACAGAGTTTTTAAAAAGTTGACTGGCTTTACGCCCAGCCAACTTCAAAAGTTAGGTAAATATAATCATGGATTTGGACGAAGGTTATAACCTTCTCCTTACTCCTTCATAGCTCTAAATAATGCATCTATATTTTCTGGAAGTATATCCGGTAAAATAGCTTCATGACTAGGAGAAATGATTAGCCCTGTTGGGAAAATACTTTTTAATTCCCTTACCTTATCTTCCACTTGCCCGGGTGAGCCATGAACCAATAAGAACTGTGCGTCTACTCCTCCAACAAAGCTCACTTTATCTCCAAAAGCTTCTTTTAATCTTGCTGGCTCCATACCTGCTGCTAAGGCTTGAATAGGATGTATGGCATCTACCCCTGCTTCAATAAGATCTGGAATAATATCATAAATGGCTCCGCAGGAATGATGTATCACTTTTAAGCCATATTTCTTTGCTTGTTCTACAAGTTTTTTAGTCCCCGGCAGAACAAATTCTCGGATCAGATCCGGTGACAGCATCAGACACTGCTGACTGCCTAAGTCATTACCAATAAGTACCCCATGTATTTTTCCTTTTGTCGCTTCGTAGAAAATTTCATTTGCCTCTAAGTAAAAATCTACTATTTTATCTATAACAGCCTGAAACATTTCTGGTTCACACATCATTTTAATAAGAGCCTCTTCCATACCAAACGCAGCGCACGCGTCCTGAAAATGGGCTGACCAAATAATACCTACTATGGCCTTATCCTTTGGCGCTTCCTCTACTACCTTTGCACATTCTTTAGGGTCAATATATTTTTTAGGATCGGGCCAGTCAAAATCATTAATTTTCGAAGGATCAGAATAGTCCTCAAAAAATCCTGGTGCTGTTAAGGTTCTGTCATGCTCATCATAAGCACCCTCTTTAGCAAAATTAAATGCTGCATAGATCGCATTGCTTGTTGGTGAATGATAAGGTAGTTCTACTGGATAAATATCATCTTCTATTTTATTTTTTAACTCGTCCATGGAGTTTGTTCCAAAATAGCTATTTAATTGTGGTTCTGACTCTGGGTCTGGAAGACCTAGCCAAGAAGCTGGTCTGTCCACTTCTTTTCTGTCTAATGTAGCATAAAATCTGTCGATCGAATTCATCTCTATCACCTCTAATAGTTATTTTATTAAAAACAACAGGGCCTGGCCCTATTAAGCGAAGCCAGTGCCCTATCACATTTACCTTATAATCTTATAATCTTTTTACCATTGTGGTGGGTTGTTATATTGATCTACATCATCTTTTGTAATGATATGTTTTGGTAAATATCTAACTGGCTCCACTTCAACCCCATTGAACCAATCAGCTGCCATCTTCGTAACTACTGCTCCATCAGCTTCTGCTGATTGGTAAGTAATAGCTGTTACAGTACCTGCTTTAACTGAATCCATACCTACCTTACTGTTTCCAGCTGCTATACGAATAATGTCCTCGCGATTTGCATTTTTACATGCTTCATTAATACCAATTTGTTGAGCTGAATCATCTGCTGCCATAATACCTTTAAGCTCTGGACCAAATTTTGTAATCCAGTCTGAAGTTAACTGCATTGTTTTTTCTGCTTCAAACCCTGGTGCTTGTGCATCTAATAATTTCATTTTTGGTGCTATTTTCTTAAGTTCAGTAACAATACCATATGTTCTTGAGAAGTATGGTGATCCACCTGGAGCATGTTGTGCAATAGTGTATCCGCCTTCATAGTTCATTTTTTCTGCAAATGTTTTTGCAAGCATTCTCATTTGACCCCAGTCATCTGGACCTGCCCAACCAATAACATATTTCATACCTTCATCTTCTGGAAGTGTATTAGCTCCAATAAGTGGTATTCCTGCTTGGTTAATTTTTCTAAACTGCTGTACAGCTACCTTAGCATCTGTTGGAATTTCAATAATCATATCTGGCTTTGCATTGATCGCTTGATCCACTAATTGATTTTGTACGTCTACATTAAAGTTTGGAGACATAACATTAAGTTCCATGCCATAAGCATCTGCAACCTTTTGTGCCCCATTAATATAGGCTGTTACATAAGGATGGTCCCCATGTACAATTAAAGTAACTTTTTTGCCTGCTGCACCATCTGCAGGTGATTTAGGTATATTAACTTTTTCTGCACTCCATCCTGAATATTCTAAGTCATACCAGTGAAGTGGATCTTCTTCTGGCAAAGCTTTAGGATCTTCTGGTCTTTCAGGAATCTCTTTAGTTTCTGTCGCAAGGAGCAGTGGCTGATTATCTGACGATTTAAGCGTACTTACATCAACTGCTAAAGATTTAGTTAAGTTATCACTTGCATCCCCCCCAGCTGATTTAGCCTCTTCTGCTGGTGCTGCTGCTGTTTCTTTTGTTTCTGCTGGTGCCGCTGCTGCTGTTTTACCGCCACCGCCGCAACCTGATAATAATGAAATACTTAGTGCTCCCATCATGATGAGTGCTAACGACTTTTTAAACATAATATTCCCCCGTTCATATGTGTTTGATCTATGTATTAAATTCAATTAATACCCCTGTTATTGCAGTGCACCTTTTTTAAGCTCTGCCATCAAATTTGGCCTTTGCCCTTTTACTTTGTCTTGTTGATAAAGTGCATAAGATTCACCAAGAACAACTGCTGCTAAAACAAGTCCGCTTGCAAAAATTTGGACTTCATATCCAGCACCGCAGCACATCAGACCATTAAATAATGTTACAAGCATGATAACTGCTATCATACTCCTAAAAATGTCGCCTGTTCCTCCGGCCATAGACGTACCGCCTATAATAACTGCAGCTATAACAACCATTTGTGAACTGGTACCAAGTGTAGGTACTGCTGAACTAATACTCATTGCAAGAAGTGCTCCGCCTAAAGCTGCGGTAAGACCTGATAATATAAAAGCTAATATAAGATATAGATCGGTATTTAATCCTGCAAGCCATGCAGTTTCTTTATTGCCGCCCACGAGGTAAAAGCCTTTCCCAAATTTTGTAAACTTAATGAGTACAAAGAACATAAGAACAATACTTACTGTAATAATAACTCTAGGCGGTAAGAAGCCAAATTTAGGCATTTCTAACCAGTCTGCTAAAGTAAAATCATTAACACTTAAGGCTGATCCTTTACTAAGTAAAAAGATAAGTCCTTGTACAATCGTCATTGTTCCCAGCGTTACAATAAAAGAGTGTATCTTAGCCTTAGCTACTAAAAAGCCATTAACAGCCCCAACAAAAGATCCTGCTATCATCGCAACTGCTAAACTTGGCCACCACCCTAAGATCGGCTGCAAAGCAATAACTACCATTGCTCCGAGTGTTAAGTTAGATCCGATAGATAAGTCCAGCTGTCCGCATATCATAACTACAGTAAAACCTACAGCTACCATTGCATTAAGACTCATCCCTTTTAGTATGTTTACTATGTTAAAAACATTAAGGAAATTAGGAGCAAATAGACTCATGAGTATAAATACAATAGCAAAAATGATATATATACGATAATAGTCCAGTTTGTTTAACAATTTTTTCTTATCCATATTATGCATCATCCCTTCCAAGCTTTCTAAGCGATCTAGCATTAATTCCTACAACCGCTATAAAGATAATCCCCTTAACGATAGATTGCGAGAAAGTGTTAATGCCTATTAATGTCATAACGTTGCTTAAAAGTCCTATTACAAGAACACCGCCAAGTACACCGACAACGTCCCCACGACCGCCGTTTAGTGTCATACCACCAATAACAATAGCCGTTACTGCATTGAAATCATATCCTTCTCCATTATAAAATGCACCTGTTTTAGCTAAAGAAGTTAAAAAGATACCTGCTATGGATGTCGCTAGGGCTGATAATATAAATGCACCGCATACGACCTTGTTTACATTAATTCCTGTCATTTTAGCCACTTCATAAGAAGAACCAATGAGCTTAACCTGCTTGCCAAATTTAGTTTTAGTCATTACAAACTGTCCTAATACCATAAACGTAATCATTACTATTACAATAAGAGGTATTCTGCCAAAAACATCTGTTCTTGATAGGTTAATAAATACGTCTGCAGCTGCTCCGCCTTTTACATCTGGGTAAATCTGTTTGCCGCTGTAAAACCATCTCATAAATCCGTTTCCTACGAAAGCTACAGATAATGTCCATATAATAGGATTAGCTTTTAACTTTCCTACTACGATGCCATTTATTAAACCTATTGCGGATCCTGTCAGTAAGCCACATACAATACTTACTACAATGCCATATCTTAATGTGTCTACAGCTATCATGCCCGAAAATGCCATAATACAAGGAATTGACATATCTACAAAGTTACCGCTGTATGTGATAAATGATACACCTGCAGCCACCATTCCTAGTAGCGATACCGCTTGTATAATATTCATAAAGTTACTTGCTGTTAAAAACTTAGGAGATATAATCGTTCCTAATATCATAAGTGCAATAACAAGTACATAAACACCTAATTTATTTATAATACTGCTTATTTTACCTACTTCTCTTTTCCTTACGTCAATTTTTTCCTTATTAGCTTGCATAGATGTTTCCACTTAGTTTATCCCCCTCTCCATTTGCTGCCAGTAATACTGATTCTTCACTCAAATCTCCTTTAATTAATTCTCCTATAAATTTACCTTCTTTCATAATTTTAACTCTGTCTGATAAAGCTACTAACTCAGGTAAATCTGAAGATATAACAATAACAGCATTGCCTTCGCCAGCCAGTCTCCTTATCGTATCATGTATCACCATCTTAGCTCCAACATCTACGCCTCTTGTAGGCTCATCCAGAATAAGAACTTGTGGTTTAGTTGCTACCCACTTTCCGAGCAGTACTTTTTGCTGATTTCCTCCAGATAAGTTCCCCACTGTCACAGTTGGATCAGGCGGATATACCTGAAGCTCTTTCATCACTGCAAGCACATCACTTTCTCCACGTTTTGCTGAATAAATACCATTTTTAGTATGCTTTTTAAGGAGTGGTGAAAGTATGTTTTCTCCTATTGATATACGCAGTGCAAGACCTTGGGTTTTTCTGTTTTCTGTTAGATAAGCTATGCCATTTGCAAGTGCTTCGCTCATACTTCTTATTTTTGTCTCTTTGCCTTTAATATAAATCTTACCTGAGTTTATAGCATCAGCTCCTACTATCCCCCTAGCTAGCTCACTTCTTCCTGCTCCAGATAACCCTCCTATGCCTAATACTTCATTAGCTCTTACATTAAAAGATATATCATGGAAAAACCCATGACGAGTTAAATGCTCTACTCTTAATTTTTCTTCGCCAAAGACTTTATTTTGGACTTCCACAGCTGTGTCATCAACTGGTCTGCCAACCATCATTTCTACAAGACTTTTGGTAGTTACTTCATCTATATTATAAGTTCCGATTTTTTTGCCATCCCTCATAATGGTTATTCTATCTGCAACTTCGAAAAGTTCAGGTAAGTGATGGGATATGTAAATAATAGCTAAACCTTGTTTTTTAAGATTGTCTATAATACCAAACAGAAGTTTAACCTCTTCTCTTGATAAAGAAGACGTAGGTTCATCCATTACAAGTATGCTAGGATTATTGCCAAGGGTTTTAGCAATCTCTACAAGCTGTGCTTCCTGCTGACTTATTTCTTTGATGCATGCAAATGGATCTAAGTGCCCTAGTCCTACACGCTTTAAACATTCGATTGTTTGATCTTTCATAGCTTTTTTATCAGCAAAAATTTTCCCTTTTGTTGGAATCCTTCCTGCTAATACGTTTTCTGCAATAGTTAAGGGCATCGCTAAACTAAGTTCTTGATAAACCATTCCCACTCCCTTTGCCTTTGCTGCTGCTGGCGAATTAAGTTCTACCTTTTCACCCATTATATAGATATCCCCTGTATAATCTGAAAATGAACCAGCTATCATCTTCATAAGAGTAGATTTCCCTGCGCCATTTTCCCCTAGGAGAGCATGTACTTCTCCAGGTCTAACCTGAAAATCTACACTATCCACAGCGAGTGTTCCAGGAAACTGTTTACTAACGCCTCTCATGTCCAGTGATAATATTTCTTTACCATCCACTTTGTTTCCTCCCTTAGATCTATTTCATGATAAGTCTTATTTCAAGTATCTAAACGCTTATCCATGTGTTGTTCATTTGATACAATTTTATCAAGATATTATAAAAATTTTAATACAGTTTTTTTATGTGATTGTATAATTTCTTTATAACTTTTGTAATTATATACGCCTTTTATAACCTTATCGTAATATTTTACAATTTTCATTCATTTGCTAAACTTGTCCAAAAAGAGTAGAATATTATTATATTAAAAATTGCAACTCATTTTCGGAGGTCTTATATGAATAATTATGTATTAATTGTGGAGGACGAAGAAATTGTACGAAGAAACATGTGTAACATCGTTGACTGGAAATCTCTTGGATTTGAAGATGTATATGAAGCTGAAAATGGTCAAGATGCCTATATTCTAGCACTTCAGCTGCAGCCTCGTCTTATCCTTACTGATATTCGCATGCCTATCATGGATGGGCTGGAACTTGTCAGTAAAATAAGGCTGGAGCTGCCTAACTGCATGACAGTTATTATCAGCGGACATGATGATTTTTCATATGCACAAAAAGCAATTACTTTAGGCGCTTCCGATTACATACTAAAACCTATTGGTGCTAAAACACTCACCTCCCGAATTAAAGAAATACTTAAAAATAATGAAGAACGTTATAATCAGATATTTGAACTTGAGCAAGCTAAAAAGCAGCTTTTCGAATCTCTGCCTATTGTTCAGGAAAACTTACTCACGAAACTTGTCTGTACTTTAGGAGAAAAAAGCGATCTGTCAGATAAGATTAATTTTTGGAAAGTTCCTATAAGCAGTCCGCCTTTTATTGTTGCTATTATAGAACCTGACTTTACTAGTTTTGATTCATGTGAGCAAGAAATCTATTTATACTCTATGAAAAAAATGGTATGTGAAATATTAGGAAATAAGCATACAGCCTTTGTTAATAAGGATGAGAGAATTACAGTTATTTTTTCCATCGAGGAAAACGAAGATATTTATATGTTAAGAGAATACATTTCAAGTTCAATAAAAGTGGTACAATACTCACTTAAAAGTTATCTTAAAGTGGAAAGTACCATTGCATTAGGATCAAAATGTACAAGTCTAAGCACCCTTTGTGAGTCTTATCAAAATGCTTTGACAGCACTCGAAAACAAATACATATTGGGCAATCATAAAATATATGATTTTTATGATTTACCCTCTAACTCCCATTCTTTTTGTTATCCGCAAGATAAGATTGCTGATTTCCAGCTTGCTGTTAAAAGCTGTGATAGCGCAAAGTTACCTATTATTTTAAAGGATATATTCTTTGGCGAGTCCTCTGCTTCTATTACAAGTACTCTGCCTATAAGCATTATTGCCGGGGAAATGATTGTTTTCCTTCTCAAAACAATTAGTAATATCCCTGATATTCCTGAAGCACTCTACGAGGAAGGCACTAAAATTTTTAACAAGCTAAATCATTATGCTCATACAAGTGAGGTTTCTCAGAGTATTTTGCAGTATAGTACTACTGTTATCGAGCAGCTTTCAAATACTAAAATTAAAAACAGTTCCTTAATTGTAGATCAGGCGATAGACTATGTAGATGAGAATTACTTTAAAAGCGATTTATCTTTATCTAGTGTAGCTAAAGAAATATCTGTCAGTTCAGGCTACCTCAGCATCCTTTTCAAAAAAGAAAAAGGATTTAACTTTTCTGATTATGTCAATAAAGTGCGAATGGAGAAGTCTATCCATCTACTCAGAACTACACGTCTAACTACTTATCAAATAGCTGAAGAAATTGGCTTCAATAACTCTCACTATTTTAGCCTATGTTTTAAGAAATATACCGGGATATCTCCATCTGAATACAGAGAGAACTCAAGTGAGGATAGTTATGAAAAAGCAAAGATTCGTTAGCCTAAAGACTAAGATGGTTATTACATTTTCTTTTGTAATGTGTTTTCTTATCAGCTCTATTGTTTATTTCTCTACATTAGTTTATACAGAAAAACTAAAGGAAAATAACATTAGCCTCTCTATGAAAGTTATTGATGCTTTGGTCGGAAGTTTTGATAACTACCTAGAAAATGTAGAAAACCTTTCACGAGTAGTTTCCTACAATAGATATCTTCAGCAATATCTATCAAGTTATAAGTTAAATAACTATTCTACCTATTACGGTGAGAGCATGTATAAAAACATGGAAATTTCATTTGAACTCTTTGGAAATATTATTAATAGTCAAAGAGAGATAGAATCGATTATTATTGTTGATGAAGAAAACATGATACTTTATAAAGCTATCAATTTAAATGTTAATAAGGATCCTTATTATAAATATAATCTTTGGTATAAAAATGCTCTACTTAATGAGGAGAACTCTGTAGTTACAGGCCCCTATCCTGCCAAAAGTCATCAGCCTTCTTCCAAGACCAAAGTCTTTACCATAAGCAGAACGATCAAAAATTATGATAAATCTAAAACTTTAGGGGTACTTGCCATCAACATTAACCTTAGTATCCTTCATAAGTATATTGAGTCTATAGAAGATTCCAGCTTAGGCTCGCTGATGATCATCAACGAACAAGGAGATGTTATTTATGAACCCTCAGGAAATAAGAAGACTGCAGACAAATCTCCTATTAACCTCTATCCTTCTCCATCAAATATAGACACTATTTTAAGATTAAAAAAAGGTGACTTTATTACAAAGATAAACGGAGCTCCGTATCAAATTATATTTAGTACGATGCCTAAAACAAATTGGACTGTACTTAATATCATTCCTTATAGTGAATTTGCAAAAGAAGTTAACCTTATAAGAAGGTTTGTTTTTCTTATTGGTTTACTGAGTCTTATAACCACAGTTTTTCTTACGCTTCTCCTATCAAGTAAAATCACAAGGCCCATTGTCGAACTTACAAAACGCCTTAATTCAGCGATAAAAGATAACTTATATACCTCTGAGCCTATTATCTCAAATGATGAAATTGGTCAAATGTCTAAAAGCTTTAATCAGATGCTTGTCCAGATAGACACACTTATTAAACAAACGATTAAGGATCAGCAGATTAAAAGAAAACTTGAGCTAACAAGCCTTCAGCATCAAATCAATCCGCATTTTTTATACAATACCTTGGACTCTATAATTTGGATGGTGGAAAGTAATGATGAAAATACGGTTCCTCTCATTGAAGCATTGTCTGGACTATTTAGAATCAGCCTAAGTAAAGGGAGTGAACTTATACCCCTATCGAAAGAGTTAGAGCATGCTAAGAATTATCTCTTTATACAAAGTATGCGCTATCTCAATAAGTTTACATTTGACATCGAAGCGGATCCTTCATTAACTCACTATTTAACGCCTAAGCTGCTGCTTCAGCCCATTATTGAGAACAGTATTTACCATGGTATTAAGCCCAAAAAAGAAAAGAGCCATATTTCTATTTCTGTTAAAGAATCAGAAAATGACATAGAAATTCTCATTATAGATGATGGAATAGGAATGGATGAATCTAAACTTTCTCATATCTTTGATTCAGATTATATTAAGGAAAACTCGTCTGGAGGAGTCGGAGTAGATAATGTTAACAGCAGAATTAAGCTGTACTTTGGAGCTGAGTATGGCTTATCCTTTTATAGTGCTGTTGGGACGGGAACTACTGTAAGTGTTAAGTTTCCAAAAATAGCAACACTTGTATAAATTAAAAAGGTATTGCAATCCAAGATGCAATACCTTTTTAATTATTATTTATCAACTACAACGCCTTTTTTAAGAATAATGTTAGCATAAAGTGCACTTTCACTTGTTGCAACAATAGCATATGCTTTTTGAGCTCTGTCATAGAAATCAAATCTCTCAATAAACTCAATTTTCGCATCTTTACCATCATGCTTTTTAATAACTTCTTTGTAATCTTCCCAAATAGTTGGTACAGTTGGATCTCCTTTAACTACTTCCATAAGTCCTACTGAAGTAGGGGCATAAGTATCAAGCGGAAAGAAAGGAAGTATAGCATCTAATAGTTCTGTTACAGTATGTCCGTCGCATCTAACAAGTCTTTGTGCATTGGTATCTGCTGGGAAGTTGCCATCTGCAAATACAATTTCATCCCCGTGTCCCATTGACATAAGAATATGCATAAGGTCTGGAGATATAATAGCTGGAATTTTTTTCAACATAGTAATCACCTCGTAATTTATTTAATAATATAGGAGTTAAACTTATTTACTTGTAATAAAAGCAGATAGTGAATACGCTATCTGCTTTTATCATAAAGGATCTATAAATAGGGAGTTAATGGCTTTTCAAATATACTATTAGCACTTTTTATAAAGTGGGCCAAAAGATTCACATGCTCTGTAATCTGCACCTTCTAAATCTTTTGTTCCAAATGCGCCCCAAGTTTTTGGACGGAAAATTCTTTCTTCTTCCACATTATGCATAGCTACTGGTATTCTAAGCATTGCTGCCATTGTGATGAGATCATCACCAATATGTCCATAGCTTACTGCACCATGGTTCGCTGACCATGCATTCATAACACTATAAACATCTTTAAATACGCCTTCACCTGTTAATTTTGGTGCAAACCATGTTGTTGGCCATGTTCTGTTTGTACGCACATCAAGTGTATCATGTACGTCTTTTGGAAGATCTACTGTATAACCTTCTGCAATTTGAAGGATTGGTCCTAATCCTTTTACCATAGAGATACGGCTCATTGTAACCGGCATACTTCCTTTGCTTAAGAAGCATGATGAGAATCCGCCTCCTCTGAAGTACTCAGTATCTGCTGGTGGCCAAACTGTTGCATCTAAGCACTTCTTCGCTTCTTCTTCTGTAATCTCCCAATAAGGTTTCATAACTGGGTTGCCATCTTTATCTGACTGCTGACCAGTTCCATCTAAAGTAGTTGACCCTGAGTTAATAAGGTGGATAATACCATTTTCAGCAAGACCAGTTAATTTATGTCCTGTAACTCTTTCTACAGCATCTGGGCTCCAGTAAGTTCTTACATCAGAGAAGATTTGTGCTGTATTTGTAAGTAAATGTCCAAATAACATAGCAACACCATTTAATGAATCATTTTCTGTTGCCATAACAAAAGCTTCTCTTATACCGTTCCAATCAAATGAAGAGTTAAGAATAGCTTCCATAAAGTCTCCGTTTGGAAGATAATCTGTCCATTGTCTTTGTCCTTGGAATCCAGCTGCAAGTGCATTGTGTCCTTCAGCTTCTTCTCTATATCCCATTTCAGCAAGCTTTGGATTTCCAATCATAAGGTCACGACAGATGATTGCCATTTTAACGACATATTCCCAGTCTGATTCTTTTTGCTCTTTTGTTCTTTGAACATTTTCACCGTTAAAGTCTGTGCCTTCTTTACAATTTGCTTTTGTCCAAGCAAGTGCTTTTTCATATTCGTCTTTGTCGTAGATGCCTTCTTGAATACGGCGAGAAATTTCACACATATCAATATATTCATTTCTCATACCAAGATAGTCGCTAAAGAAGTTAGGATCAACAACTGAACCTGCGATTCCCATTGAAACGCTTCCGATAGATAAATAAGATTTATCTTTCATAGCTGCTACTGCAAGGCCTGATTTCGCAAATTTTAATAATTTTTCTTGTACATCTTCTGGAATCGTATTGTCTGTTACATCTTGAACATCTTTTCCATAGATTGTGAATACCGGAAGACCCATTTGATCATGTCCTGCTGCTGCTGCTGCAAGGTATACTGCTCCTGGTCTTTCTGTTCCATTAAAGCCCCAAATAGCTTTAACACGATGTGGATTTTGATCAATTGTTTCAGTACCATAGCACCAGCAAGGTGTTACTGTAAGTGAAACACCTACATTTTCTTTTTGGAATTTATCTTCGCAGCGTGCTGCTTCTGCAACACCGCCGATTGTTGAATCTGCAATAACACACTCAACTTTTTCTCCACTTGGATGACGTAAGTTAGCTTCTAAGAATGCTGCTACAAGTTTAGCCATACCCATTGTTTTTTCTTCAAGTGATTCTCTTACCCCTCTTCTTCTTCCATCAATTGTAGGTCTAATTCCTATTTTTGGAAGGCTTCCATTTAATCTAAATGCATTATTCATTTAAATTCCTCCTTATATAAAATTAAAATTTTAAGTACTATCAGATATCCTGGTGTATTTTATAATGTACCAGACGTTTAATACTTGTGAAAATTGGTATACTATATATACACCTCTTTTAAAACAATTACCTATACTCTATATATAATACATTTCATCATATTTGTCAATTCATTTATTTATTTTAAACTATTTTTATTTATTATTTTGCTTTTCGTCTTAATAAATACAAGCAATACAGCAATTTTGGTGTATATATGCTAAACCAATAGTATATCTTTTTTACACCAATTTTAATTAAAAAACCTATAATTTGGGCAAAATGGTATTGCTTTATCTAAGACAAGTCTAGTATAATTTAAGTAACATTATTTAAAGGAGCTAACCTATGGATTACTCTAATAAGACCTCTCCGCTTTATCTTCAAATTTATGGAGACTTAAAAACACTCATTGAACAACATCATTATGAATATGGATCTTTTTTACCTGCTGAAAGAGTTCTTAGTACGCATTACAAGGTGGAACGACTGACACTTCGCAAAGCTCTTTCTCTTCTAGCAGAGCAAGGTTATATTGAGAAATTACCCGGAGCCGGCAATAAGATTATTTATAAATCTGCAACACCCGCATCCTCCCAAGCTATTGCCAACGCTATAGTTTATGTACTTCCTGATATGGCTAATGAACGTGTAGCTCAGCCTTATCACATGGAAATATGTAATTACCTTGAAAAATATTGCAAAAATGATAACCTCGATCTTATTTTTACAAAAGTAAGTGATAGCCAAACAATGCCTTCCTTTTTACAGAATCCAGCTGCAGTAAGAGGGATTATATGGGTAGGGGATATTAACCCTGAGTTTCTGGAAATAGCCAGAAAAAATCATGTTCCTTCTATTGTTGTATCCAATAACTATCCTCACTTTCCACGTATTAATATGGATGATATTAACTGTGGTTATAGTGCAACTTGCCATCTCATTGAACAAGGCTGTAAACGGATTGTTCACATTGCAGGTTTTCCTAATTATATCAGCACATATAATCGAAGCGAAGGCTATAGACGTGCGCTTCTCGTTAATGGCCTAAAAGTACTTCCAGAACTTACTGTGCAAGGAGATTGGAACTTCTTAAGCGGTTATTCGAGTGTTACGCAGCTGATTGAAAATGGAATAGACTTTGACGGTATTATGGCATCAAATGATATGATGGCTCTAGGCGCTATGAAAGCAGTGATTACATCCGGCCTGAAGGTTCCCGAAGATATTAAAATCGTTGGTATTGATAATATTGAGCAAAGCAAAATTTCTATTCCGGCACTCACTACTATTTGCGTAGAACAAAAAAGTATTGCTAAGTTAGCCTTTTTATTTTTAAAACAAATTATGGAGGGCGTTTCTATCCCTGATGAAATTCTTATCCCTGGCAAACTTATTAAAAGAGAGACAACTTAATCGTCTAAAGATGACTATACCATCAAGTGTTTCTAATACCCTTGATGGTATGTTTTTTGTTTGAAATTATTTTGATAACACTAATAGAATATTCAAAGTAATATTGTTGAATTATTATTATACTTATTTTGTATATATATAAATCAACTAAATATACTATATTTTTTTTAGTACTTCCCCCTTATTTTGTTAATCTTCCTAAGTTTCATTTCAAAAAAGCATAAATTATGATAAAATTTAATGAAATGTTACTAAGGAGTGTGATTTAATAAATGAAGAAAATAGGATCTAGAATCAAATTCACATCAGAAAAAAGTCCTCTGAAGATCAAAAAGATGTCGGCTCCGAAAAAGAGTTCAAATGAAAAACTAGTATCTATCAAATTTAAACTTATTGCCATTTGTATAGTTTTTGCTATAATACCTCTTCTTATTGTAAATATTATCTCTTCTTCTATTTCTAAAAAAGCCTTACGCCAAACAACCCAACAGCTCACAAGTGAAATGGTTAAACAAACAGCTCTTAATGTCAGTTCCTTTATACAAGAAGTTGAAAAGAACATTTCTAAGTTCGTTGTTGTTGATTTAACACAGCAAGATTTACTCTCTGACTATTCTTCCAAGGAAATAATTGTGAAGCTTAATGCTACAAGAGAGATAGAGCAACAAATGCTTTTCTTGCAAACCATGGATAAAAATATTGGTAACATGGCTATAGTTTTTAATGATGGTGCTATATTAGGAGATCGTACTCAGCTAACGGATGAAAATTTACTTCCCTATAAAGATGTTGATACAAACAATGCCTCTATCTGGCAAAAAGGCTTAGGTACTATTTCTGATCAAATCTTTCTAACTCGCTCTGCTAATAACCTGTCAGGCAAGCAAGTTTGTACCCTAGTAACTTCTGTTAAACTTGATGCAATAATCAATAATCTTCAGAGTATTAACCTGCTGGAAAACTCTAATCTTTACGTGGTTGATAAGGATGGCAATATTATCTGCAACACCGGGGAACCCAAACAAACTTTAGATGAATACATATGGAATGCCCTTGATAAGGAGGCTGATTTTGGCACCACCGAATCTCATAATAAACTCATTACTTATGCTATGCTCTCTAATGGCTGGAAGGTTATTGCTGAAATTCCTGAAAAATCACTGACTAGCCAGTTAAATGCTGCTGCTCTTACAACATGGTTTCTTATTTTAATAACAGGTTTAGCAGCAGTTGTTGTAGGCTTATTAGTTGCTAAAGGTTTTGCTAATCCTATTATTAAGCTCATGACACTGATGAAACAAGCTGAAGGCGGCGACCTTACAGTACACATGTCAGAAAAAGGTAATGATGAAGTTGCAAGGCTTTGTGTAAGTTTTAACCATATGATAAGCAATATCCGAAGCTTGATTAAAGAAACCAAAGGTGTTATTAGTGACACGCTGGATAATAGCAAAATACTAAGTACCTCAACGCAGCAGTCAGTGGAGACTTTTGAACAGCTTGCCGTATCTATTGGGGATATCGCCCAAGGGACTACCCATCAAGCCGAAGATGCGCAGCAAGGATCCTATGCTATGTCTAACTTATCAAGCAGCATACAAGATGTCATGCTGAAGACTAAGACGCTTTTTGAAAATAATCAAGGTGCTAAAGCAATGATTGAATCCGCTACAGATAATATCGAACTCCTTAATACAACGATGACATCTTCTATTAAAGTATCTGCTGAAATCAAAGACAGTATTACTGAGCTTAGTACCTTAACAAGAAGTATTGAGGATATCATGAAACTAGTAGATGGTATTAGTGAACAAACCAATCTTTTAGCTCTTAATGCAAGTATTGAGGCTGCCCGTGCTGGCGAAGTGGGAAAAGGCTTTGCTGTTGTAGCCCAAGAGGTAAGAAATCTAGCTGAACAGTCAAAGAATTCTACTGTTAGTGTTAGAAAGACACTTAATATCATACAGAGCAAAACGAAGGACGCTGTTCTATTAGTCAAAAAATCTAATGAAATCTTTAGTGATCAAGAGAAATCTGTTAAAAAGACTTATGATATTTTCTTTGATATGATCAGTACTTTAAAGAATATGGGAGAGGAACTTGGATCTGTCAATAAAAAAGTTCTGGATATGCAGGGCTTAAAAGAAGAAACCTCTGATAAGATTACTAATATTGCTACTGTTACTCAAGAATCAGCCGCTTCCACCGAGGAAGTAAGCGCATTAAGTGAAGAACAAAAAGCAGTTATTGAAAAACTTTATGATCTGTCTAATGAACTCTCAACGACTATGGAAACGCTTAATCATTCTATACAAGCTTTCAAGGTAGATTAAATTTAATAAAATATAAATAAGAGGACGGGTATTACATTATCATCTTAAATGTAATACCCGTCCTCTTATTTATATTGTGATAACACATATCATTCAAGTGTCATCTTCTGTATTAATGTATTGCAGGTTTCTGCTATTCTTAAGAAATACTAATGCTATGCACACACTTAAAAGTATCTTGAGCCTTCAAACTTATAACATCTTTTTTATATGCTAGTTCTTTACTGTCACCTGTATAATCTGCGTGACCATGCCAAGGCTCAATACACACAAATGATGCGTCATCTGTTGTGCTCCATATACCTAAGAAAGGAAATCCATCAAAGGTAACTTTAAGTATTTTATTATGTTTTCTACTTTTTAGAGACATGCTTTTGCTTTGATAGTCAGAAAAAACAAGAGGACCATCTTTAAATATCTGTTTATTTAGCTGTATGGTTTTACCACTAAACAAACGGGTTTCATTTGCTAAATAAACATCTGGTGTTACAAGTATTTCTACAGCCTTTTCTTCTTTTTCAAACTCTAGGTAATAATCCTCAATGACTTCATCCTTAAACAATGGACACATAAAACCTGGATGTGCTCCTATTTTGAAGTACATGATATCATGATCTTGATTAATGACTTCATAGGCAATATCTAGCGTTCTCCCTTTTAGAGTATAAATGACCTTTAAACAAAAATCAAAAGGATACATCGTCTTAGTCTTTAGAGAAGAGCTTAAAGCAAATGCTACTGTGCTCTCATCTCTTCTTTCTGCTTCAAACTCTAAGTCTCTTGCAAAACCATGGGCTGGTAGTTGATATTCTTTTTCTGCAATACTATATTTGCCTTCTACAATTTTTCCTACTATAGGAAATAAGATAGGAGTATGTCTTTTCCAATATTTTTCATCAGCATTCCAAATATATTCTGTGCCATCATTATCTGTAACACTTATAAGCTCAGCACCTAATGATGTTAGTGTAACTGTTAAATCATCATTTTTCAACTCATATTCATAACTCATTCTACTACCACACCTTTTTTTAGTATGATGTTTGCGTAGAGTGCAGCTTCACTTGTTGTCACTACTGCATAGGCTTTTTTTGCTCTTTCATAAAACTCAAATTTATTAATAGGTAAAACAGCTTGGGAGTCATTTCCATGCTTATCAATAAGTTGTTTGTATTCATCCCAAATAACAGGTACTACAGGGTCATTTGGCAGCACTTCCATTAAGATAACAGGGTAATCTACATATTTATCAAGGGGCATAAACTTTAATATAGCATCTAATAGTTCAGGTACCCCATGTCCATCACATCTTATTACATTATCCGGATGACCAAATTTAGGAAAATTCCCATCTGCTATGACAAGTTCGTCCCCATGTCCCATTTCCATTAAGATCTTCAGAAGTTCAGGTGTTAAAATACTAGGTATTCCTTTTAGCATACAGAGTTCCCCCTCTTATTTTGTAATTGTTCCATCTAAATCCCATAAATCAGTCCAGTCTTTTGCGCTTTCCCATAGGAACACTTGACCTTTAATAAGACGACAGTTTCTGTCAACTGTTTCAAGAGCTTTCATTTCTTCATCTGTAAGAAAGTCTTCTGTTGTACATTTTAAGTTGCTAACATATTCTACTTCATGTACAGAGAATGGAATTGGAATTTGACCGCGTTGTACTGCCCATTTAAGGCACACTACTGCTGGGTGAATGCCATGCTTTTTAGCAATTTCTGCAACAACTGGTTCTTCAATATCTGCTACATCATCAGGTGTTTTATCTCTATCAGGACGTGTTGGTGAACCTATTGGGCAGAATCCTATTGGCTGAATACCGTTAGCTACGCAGAAATCATAAAGTTCTGGCTGCTGGAAGCAAGGATGTAATTCCATTTCATTAGCAACTGGTTTGATTCTGCAGTCTCTAAGTAAAAGTTCAAGTTTTGGAATAGTCATATTAGATGTTCCAATATTTCTAACAAGTCCTGCGTCAACAAGCCTTTCCATTTGTCTCCATGTTTTCATAAAGTTTTCATGAATGTATGGCACAGCATCTTTACTACGTGAATCTACACTGCAGCCTGGTGCGTGATAGTTTGGAAATGGCCAATGAACAAAGAAAAGATCGATACAATCTAATTTTAAATCTTTAAGAGATTTTGCTACAGAAAGAAGTACATCTCCCTCGCCATGCATGTTATTCCATACTTTTGATGTGATAAATAATTCTTCACGTTTTACTTCACCGTTCTTAATAGCCGCATCAAATACTTCACCTATTAAATGTTCATTGCCATATACTGCTGCACAGTCAAAGAGTCTGTATCCTACTCTAATTGCCCCTGCAACTGCTGCTGACACCTGTTCTGGCGTGAATCTGTCTGAACCGAAAGTCCCCATACCTATTGCCGGTATTTCTTCGCCAGTATAAAGTTTACGTTTTGGTACTAATTTTGGATCTACAAAATTTGTCATAGTCTCTTCTCTCCTTATAATTTTTTAATAGTAACTCTATTTAAGAGTTCATTATAATCAGTTTCTTTAAAATAACCTGTATCATTTGTTAATGCATTAGCAGCTGAAACAGCTACCGCTGTCTTAATCGTGTCTGCCATGCTGTACCCTCTTGATAAACCAGCTGCAAAACCAGCAATCATTGAGTCCCCGCAGCCTACTGTGTTAACAGCTTCTATCTTTGGCGGCATGCCATGATAAACGCCTTCATCGCATACGACAATAACACCTTCTTTACCTAGTGAGATAGCTACGATTTCGATACCATTTTTTTTAAGTTCTTTGGCTGCTAAAATCACTTCTTCTATCCCATCAAGTTCCTTATTGGTAATAGCTTTTAATTCATCTATATTAGGTTTAATCATAGTAGGACTGCTCTTAACAACATTAGTCAGCAGTTCACCACTAGTATCCACTAATACCTTTTTCCCTGCACTTCTGCAAAGCGTAACAAGCTTATTATAGATATCCTTGCTGATTCCTTGAGGAATACTCCCTGAGATAGTAACGACATCACTCTCTTTTATCATCTCCTCAAAGACTTGTAAAAATTGCACTTCTTGCTGCTCATTTAAAGGTGACCCTGGTTCTAAAAACTCAGTATGTTTACCTGTAGATAATTCTTTGATATTAATACATGTTCTGGTTTCAGCATTAGCCTTTACAAAACGATGTTTGATCGCCATACGATCAAGTGCCTCAAGTATCCATTCACCTGCATGTCCGCCTACAAATCCTGTAGCAACGACATCCTCATGCAGCAAATTAGCTACTTTAGTCACATTAAGACCTTTACCGCCTGGCGTATAAGTACATTCTTTAACCCTCATGACTTCATAGGGTTTATATTCATCTACTATATAGAGTTTATCAATGGCTACATTGAGCGTTACTGTTGTTATCATCCTTCTGCTCCTTATTCATTGACCAATATGATTTTACCTTTAACAAGACCTGGTGTTTTATAAAGTTCAAAAGCTTTGTCTACATCTTTCATAGCAAATCTCTTAAAGATCAGCCCCTCATCAAACTTCAGCTGCCCAGTTGCAAAATAATGTGCTGTAAGTTCCCATTCTTTACCTGGGTAAGGTGCACTGTAAGACATCCATGAACCTGTTAACTTAAACTCTTTTCTATTCATATTTTCAAATAGCTTTGGCGTAAAGGTTAGATCTTTGGTAGGGGTACCAATGAAGCATATATTTGCTTTGTTTGATGCGAGTTCAAATGCCATTTTCATAGTATCTGTCACCCCTGCTGTTTCAAATACATATTTAAACCCTTTACCATTTGTCAGTTCTTTAGCCTGCTGCATAAAGTCTGGATTTAAAGTATTCACAACCGCGTCAGCTCCAAGTTTTTTAGCAAGGGCTAAACGCTCATCGCTGATATCAAATACAACAACTTTTTTAGAACCAAAAATACTTGCCCACTGCATAGTGAAAAGTCCAATTGTTCCTCCTCCTAAAACAGCTACATATTCACCGCCTTTGTAATCATTGCACATAAGTCCATGTACAGCTACTGTAGAGGGTTCAAACATTGCTCCTTGTTCATAAGGAATACTCTCGTCAAACTTAATAGCATTAACTTCTGGCAGTACAACATATTCAGCAAAGCTGCCCTGCTCTCTTGAACCAATAAAACTATAATTTTTACATAAGGCGTGGTTACCGCTTAAACAGTCTTCACATTTATGACATGGAAGAAGCGGAGCACCTGACACTCTGTCACCTACTTTAAGTGAAGTAACTCCTTCACCTATTTCTACGACATCCCCTGCAAATTCATGACCTAATACATTTGGATAATAATGAGCCCCATTAGTTAGAACTCTTGGTACATCTGAACCGCATATTCCTGTTGCTTTTACTTTAACCTTAACACATCCGGGTTTAATTTCAGGTGTTTTAAAGTCATCATATCTGATATCCTCGTTACCATATAATACCGCTGCTTTCATTTTTCTTCTTCCACCCTTCTATAACTTCTTCATACTATCTTTAAGATTGTCGTAAAGTTCAAGATAAATGTCAAAATACTTTTGATACTCGATATGTTTTTTCATATCGGGTTCATGGATACGTTTGATTTGAACCGTTTTACATACTGCCTCATCAAAATCCTTATAGACCCCTACACCTACACCTGCCAGAATAGCAGCTCCAAGTGTTGTTGCTGTATCAGAAGCGGGAACAGCTATTTTCTTGCCTGTTACATCTGCTTTTAGCTGAGTCCATACCAGGCTGTTTGCTGCACCACCCATAGCATGCAGTTCATTAACATAAGCCCCTGTATTTTCTGCAACTTCCAAGTTGTGTCTTAGGGAATACGCCACGCCTTCAAAGCTTGCTCTAATCATATGAGCTCTGGTTTTTGAAAAGTCAAGTCCAAAATAGACCCCCTTAGCTTTTGTATCCCAAATAGGTGAACGTTCTCCTGCCATGTATGGAAGAAAGACTAATCCTTCTGAGCCTGCTGGAATGGTGTCTGCTTCTTTACTCATTTCTTCAAATGAGTTGGTCCCATTTAGTTTTGCTGCATTTCTCTCAGCCTCACCAAATTGTTCTTCAAACCATTTAACAACTCCGCCGCCGCCTACTGTTCCGCCCTGTAAGAGCCATCTATTTGGAACGACATGATAAGAAAGTATAAGCCGCTTATCTGCACTATATTTATCGATGCAGATACTCATCCCACCTGCTTGACCGCCTTGTTCCTGCGTTTGACCATTATGGATAACCCCTGCTCCAAGTGTCCCGCATGCAGCATCTAAGCCTCCGGCTACAACAGGAGTACCTTCAAATAAACCTGTTTCTTCTGCAGCTTTTTTAGTAACTAACCCTACTACTTCATGACACTCATAAATATCGGGCAGCATGTTTTTGTCTATACCAAGTTTTTCGCATAATGTTTCATCCCAAGTGCCTGTATGCATATTAAAACACTGAAGGCCATAGCCTTGAGATTTATCCTGTGTTATTTTGTCTGTAAGTTTATAGGCAATAAAACTATTGGATTGTATAATTTTATCGATTTTGGAATAGATGTCTGGAGTATGTTTTTTATACCATAGTATTTTAGGAAGTGAATAAGCCGCCTGCAGAGGATTACCACAAACTGTAAAAATCTCATCCTCACTTATTTGCGTCTTAATCTCATCACAGATCTCGCTTGCTCTTGTATCCATCCAGATAGGAGTATTACACAGCACTTCCCCCTCTTTATTCATAGCAATAGCTGACCAGCTTTGTCCGTCAATTCCAATGCCAGCTATATCGGCTGCATCTATAGAACTCTCTTTTAACATTGTCCTCGTGGTCTTACATACAACCTCCCACCACTCATTAGGATCTTGCTCTGCCCACCCTTTTTGTGGATAGTATACTTTGTAATTGCCAGTAGCCGAGGCAACAACACTGCCATCTTCTTTAAAAACAGCTACTTTACATGATGATGTTCCTATATCTATTCCTAATAGAAGTTTGCTCATTTTTATCCTCCTTTCCAATTAGCGAAACGTTTCGTTAACGATTAATAAATTTAGCAGCCAAGACTTTTCACTATAGGTATATGAGGCCCTGACGCTATGATTTACAAATTATATATTTTTAGATAATACGGACTCACCTAGTATTAATTGTGTTGATAAGTTTATAACTTGAGCTTCATCATACTTGTCTTGTACTAACCTCTTAAGCATAATATGAGCCACATTTTCAGCTATTTGATGAATAGGCTGTGAAATAATAGTAAGCTTAGGCTGAACCACTTGTGATAAGTGCATATTATCAAAACCAATTAAAGATATTTGCTCAGGTATTTTGATACTGAGTTCATTAATAGCTATAATAGCTCCTAATGTCATTTCATAATTCGTTACAAACAGAGCAGATAGCATTTCATTTTTAACGAGCAGTTTCTTTAAACATTCATAACCACTTTCAACAGTATAATCTCCGTATTCAATAAGTTCTTGTTTAGGAAATAGTCCTTTTTTTATAAAGGCTTGTGAGTAACCTAGCTGCCTCTGGTGAGATGTGAACACATCTCTTGGGCCGCATATAATACCAATTTCTCTATGACCATGATCAATAAGATATTCAACTGCATTTTCTGCTGCCGCTACATTATCTACTAAAACTGCGTCTACATTAAGGCCTTCTACTTTTCTGTCAATGAGCACAACAGGTATTCCTTTTGAAAGGGGAAGTTTAAGATGTTCGCCATTTTTTGATACAGGCATACTGATAATGCCATCTACCATCTTATTAACTAAGAACTCTGTAGCTTCATATTCTAATTTTTCATCAGTTCTACAGTCACACACAAGGATACCATAACCATTTTGACGTAGTATATCTTCTATAACAGTAATAATGCTCGTACAAAATATATTGCTAAGTTCTGGTATAACAACGCCTATTGTTTTAGATTTGCTGGTTTTAAGGCCGCGCGCAAACTCATTCACTCTAAAGTCAAGTATCTTTATAGCTTCTTCTATAGCAATCTTATTTTCTTCTAAGACATTCCCGCCATTTAGGTATTTTGAAATTGTTGCAAGGCCAAGCCCTGTTTTCTTTGCTATATCCTTAATTGTAGTTGCCAATATGATTCACTCCACTAATTAGTATTTCCCTTGACATCCACAAACAATAATACGATTTTTTACAAGTTGTTTAACATTTTCTCTCGCTACTTTTAGGTATGCTTTGGGATCATATACATCTGGATTTTGCTTAAGTACAGATTTTACGCCATCACTAAATGCAACTCTTAGCTCTGTAGCAAAATTAACTTTACAAATTCCTTCTTTAATACATTTTATCACATCTTCATCTGAAAGTCCTGATGCTCCGTGTAAAACTAAAGGTATATCTACGTATTTTTTTATTTCTTTAAGTCTTTCTATGTCTAGTTTAGGTGTTCCTGCATAAAAGCCATGTGCCGTTCCTATTGCAACTGCAAGTGATGTAATCCCTGTTCTATTTACGAATTCTTTTGCTTCAAGAGGATCTGTATAGCCAGCATCTTTAACTTCTAAATCATCTTCTTTACCGCCTACTTTACCAAGTTCTGCCTCAACTGGGACATGATTAGGCTTAGCTGCATCTACCACTCTTTTAGTAATCTCAATATTCTTTTCAAAATCATAATGAGATCCATCTATCATAATCGATGTATAGCCTTCTCTTAATGCCTGCATTGCAAGTTCAAAACTGTCTCCATGATCTAAATGTATAGCAACAGGAACAGATACTTGCTCTGCAATGGCTTTTGCATTGGCATAAAATTGTTTAACACTTGCATATCTTACGGTTGATGACGTCGTCTGAAGCATAATAGGTGCGCCAAGCTCATCTGCCGCCTCAGCTGCTGCTATTACCATCTCCATATTTTCTACATTAAATGCACCAACAGCATAGCCCCCTTTTTGAGCATCATACAATATCTTTTCAGAAGTAACTAATGGCATATATTCATCTCCTTTTCTCTTAAGCGAAACGTTTCGCTCTATAGGTATAATATACTCCTTCTTACCTCTTTTGTCAATACTTCACTCTGCTTTAACCTATTATTTTTATACTTTATTCATAGAGAAGCTTTTGGATTTCTGGATCATCTATATTGGACTGATCATACCACTTAAATCCCGTATCAATAAACTCTGGATTTCTTTCTCCTTTATATGCCCTATATGCCGCTTCTACTGACTTATATCCCATTTCAACTGGATTTTGAGCAATAGCTCCTGCTATGCAACCCGCTTTAACAGCATCAGCGACTCTCGCTGCATCAAAACCAATGATTACTATTTGATCTTCTTTATTAAGCTCTTTGACTGCATTCATGATGCCTATAGCTGTGTTTTCATTCGCTCCAAACATGCCTTTAATATCTGAATTGGCAATAATAATATCTCTTGCAATTTCTTTTGACCTTATGTCATCCCCTTCATTATAGGCAACTGGAAGCACTTCTATATTTGGGTATTCTTGCGTAAGAGTATCCACAAAACCATCTCCTCTGTCAATCCCTACCCTGCTGCTTCTATCTAATACTATTACACCAACTTTTCCTTTTCCTCCAATAAGCTGTGCCATTTTTTCTGCCGCAAGCGCCCCTGCCCCGTAGTTATCTGTCGCAACTGTAGTCTTAACGATTGGACTGTCAACACCCGAATCAAATCCAATAATAGGAATGCCAGATTCACTTGCTTCTTCAAGGTATGGCGTAGCAGCCCTTGAGTCAAGGGCTGAGAAAACAATTGCTTGTGGCTTTCTATCTAATGCCTTTCTTAGCATATCCAGTTGTTCTTCAGCTGTTGCTCCTCTTTTTGTTCCTTCAAAACTAATATCAAGATCAAAATCGCTAGCTGCTTTTTCTGCTCCCTGCTGAACTGCATTCCAAAAAGGCGATTCAATCGCCTTTGTAATAATAGGTATATAAATCTTTTCTTCTGCTGGTATTTTTTCTATAGGAATTGTCTGAGGAACCATAGCCATACATAGATTCATTATAAACGTTAAGCTCACACCTACTATTAACAACCTTTTCATCATTTTCTCCTCTTTTGGTAAAGTATTATTTGTATTAGATAATTGACTTACAAATAATTATCTAGTTTTATTCATATAAATGTTCCTGGATTTCTGGGCTGTCTAAATTGGATCTGTCATACCATACAAATCCTGTATCAATAAACGCGGGAAGACTTTCTCCCCTGAATGCTCTAATAGCTGTTTCTACAGCCAGATATCCCATATCTGCAGGCTTTTGAGTTACAGCCCCTGCTACGAAACCTTCTCTCATAGCATCAAGAAGTATTTTGCCTGAATCAAACCCTATGATAGTTACTTCACCTTCTTTATCAAGGGCTCTGACTGCATCAACGACCCCCTGGGCTGAGCCTTCATTTGCCCCAAATATACCTTGGATATCCGGATGTTCTCTGAATATTTTTTTGGCAACTTCTGCTGACAGCGGCACACTTCCGGCGCCGTATCCAACAGCGGCCACATCCATAGCTGGATACCGCTGCTCAATTGTATCTACAAATCCATCACGTCTGTCAGTAGCTACTCTGCTAGTTGCATCTTGTACAATAATACCTACTTTTCCGCTTTTATTAAGAAGTTCAGCCATTTTTTCTGCTGCCAGTACCCCTGCTCCATAATTATCTGTTGCAACAGTTGTTCTTACAATAGGGCTATCAACTCCTGAATCAAATCCAATAATTGGAATCCCCGCTTCTCGTGCTTCTTCGAGATAAGGTGTAATAGCTTTTGCATCAACTGCAGATAAAATAATTGCCCCTGGATGTTTTTCTAATGCATTCTTTAGAAAAATAATCTGCTCATCGACATTTCCCTCTCCCACTGGTCCTTCAAATGTAATTGTAATATGATGGTCATCTGCTGCCTCTTTAGCTCCTTGTAACACTTTATCCCAAAATTTCGCTTGAAGTCCTTTAGCAATAATAGGTATATATATCATTTGAGATGTTGTTACATTATTTATTCTTTGTAACTCCGCATATATGTTTGTAGCTCCAAAACTTATCACAAGTAATAAGGCTAAAATGATCATCAATTTCTTTTTCATAGTCGTTTTCCTTCTTTCAAATCACTTGTGTAAAATACTCATATTTATATCATGCATATATTTTTCTTATCTATACATGTATTGTGATAATGTATAATAAGAGTCTGTTTTTATAAATCATTCTCCTTTATTATTAAGTCTATTAGAATAAGTATTTTATTCATAAAGAAGCTCTTTGATTTCTGGATTATCTATATTTGTTTTATCGTACCATACGTAGCCAGTATCAATGAACGCTGGCAATACTTCTCCTTGATAGGCTTTAAAAGCCGTTTCTACTGCTTGGTATCCAATTTCTTGTGGATTTTGTGAGACTGCCCCTGCTAGTATCCCTTCTCTTACAGCATCAACAATAATTTTACCTGAATCAAAGCCTATTGCTGTAATTTCTCCTTCTTTGTTAAGTTCTCTGATTGCTTTAACTATCCCCTCTGCTGATCCCTGATTTCCTCCAAATATTCCTTTAAGATCCGGATGATTTTTAAATATTTGCTTTGCTATTTCTGAAGATTTTTCAGCATCTCCTGCACCGTATCCAACAGCAACTACATCCATACTTGGATACTGCTGTGTAATTGTATCAATAAATCCATCTCGCCTATTAGTAGCTACCTGACTTGTTGAGTCTTGAATAATAATAGCTACCTTTCCTTTTTTATCAAGCAGTTCAACCATTTTTAGAGCTGCAAGTTCTCCAGCTCCATAGTTATCTGTTGCTACTGTTGTTTTTACAATTGGACTATCAACGCCAGAGTCAAAGCCAATAACAGGTATCCCTTTTGCCTCTGCTTCTTCAAGATAAGGTGTAACCGCTTTTGAGTCAACTGCAGATAGAATAACTGCCTGCGGACTTCTAGCTAATGCTATATTTAGTATATCAAGCTGCTCTTGAGTCTGTGCTTCTTCTTGCGGTCCTTCAAATGTAATTTTGATACCCAAATCACTTGCTGCTCTTTCTGCACCTGATTTGACTGGCTGCCAGAATGAAACAGCAAGACCTTTCGCAATAATAGGGATATAAATTGTTTTATTTGTTACCTCGGCTGCCTTTTGTATAGTTGCAAAGCCAAATGCTATTCCTAGACATAGTATTAAACTTAGTACAAGTGATTTTCTCATATTTTACTCGCCTTCCATGTTTGATATATCCTTAGTATTATCTTCTAAATCTCATTATTTTATTACGTATTCTTTGAAAACATCACAAAACAAAAGAGTGCTAACCTTTGAAAGTCAGCACTCTTTTGTTTTGATATTTATTTAAGATTTATTTTATTCGTAAAGAACTTCTTTGATTTCTGGAGAGTCCATGTTTGTTTTGTCATACCATTTGAATCCTGTATCAATGAATTCTGGGTTTGTTTCACCTTTGTATGCTTTGTAAGCTGCTTCTACAGCTTTGTAACCAATACCAACTGGATCTTGAGTGATAGCACCTTTTACAAGATCACCTTTAATAGCATCAAGAAGTAATTTACCAGAGTCAAATCCGATAATTACGATCTCTTTTTTGTTAAGCTCTTTAGCAGCATTGATGATACCTGCGATTGAACCTTCATTTGCTCCAAACATACCTTTGATATCTGGGTTTGCTGTAATAATAGCTTTTGCAGCTTCTGTTGATTTAGCATGGTCACCTTCACCATATTGAACAGGAACTACTTCGATATCAGGATATTTTTCTTCAAGTGTTTTTACAAATCCGTCACGTCTGTCTACACCTGTTTGGCTTGTTTGGTCATGAACGATAAGACCTACTTTACCTTTTCCGCCAATAAGTTCTGCCATTTTGTCAGCTGCAAGTCCTGCTGCTGCATAGTTATCTGTTGCTGCTGTTGTTTTAACGATTGGGCTGTCAACGCCTGAGTCAAATCCAACAACTGGGATACCAGCTGCTTCTGCTTTTTCAAGGTATGGTGTAGCTGCTTTTGAATCAAGTGCTGCTAATGCGATTGCTTGAGGATTTTTAGCTAAAGCTGCTTGTAACATATCAAGTTGTTTGTCAACTTGTGTTTCTGATTCTGGTCCTTCAAATGAGATTTCAACGCCATAGTCGCTGGCTGCTCTTTCTGCACCTAATTTAACTGCTTGCCAGAATTGATGTTGGAAACCTTTTGAAATAACTGGAATATATATTTTTTCTGCTGCTGGTGCTGCTTCCTCTGTTTTTGCCTCTTCTGCTGGAGCTGCTTCTTCTGTTTTTGCTGGCTCTGCTGCTGGTGCTGGTTCTGCTTTTGGTGCACATCCAACTCCAAGACTCATAACAAGTGATAAGGCTAAACCTAATACTAATGATTTTTTCATGTTTACTTCCCCTTTCATGATTTACATAATTTATTCTTTACTCTTAATGAGTTAGAATCATAGATTATTTGTTCCCTCTTTTACGTAATGTATCTAGTAATACAGCAAGAACAAGTACTAAACCTGTAATAACAATTTGCCATTCCTGAGCTACACCCATAACTTTTAGTCCATTTGTAAGTGTACTAATGATAAATGCTCCTATTACTGTACCAAGAATCGTTCCTTCTCCGCCTACCATTGAAGTTCCGCCGATTACAACTGATGCAATCGCATCTAATTCATATCCTTGGCCAAGTGCTGGCTGAGCTGAATCAAGACGAGCTGCCATAACAATACCTGCTACCCCTGCAAATGCACCACAAAGTGAGTAAATAGCTGTTTTCCATTTAGCTACATTAACCCCTGAAAGCCTTGTTGCTTCTTCATTACTACCTATCGCGAAGTTATATCTTCCAAGTTTTGTCTTGTTAAGAATAACGCCTGCTATAACCGCCATGAATAAAAAGATGAATATACCATTTGGTATGCTGTATTTTCCTTCTGCTCCAAATTTAACAATAGATCCTACTGTAATTTGTCTGAAAGCTGGTACATCGCTAAAGTAAATAGGTTTTGTTCCTGAAAGAACAAGAGATAAACCTTTTGTAATCATCATAACCCCAAGTGTTGCGATAAAAGGCTGTAATTTTAATCTCGATACAACGGTTCCGCTTATAAAACCACAGAATGCTCCAGTAAGTATACCTATTATGATTCCTAACCACATAGGCACTCCCATAGTCGTAATCATAACCCCTGCCATAACTGATGAAAAGGTCATAACTGTACCGATTGATAAGTCAATTCCTCCAGTAATAATTACAAAGATAATACCAAGTGCTAAGATACCGTTAACACAAGTTGAAAGCATGATAGAAACAATATTATCAAAAGTTAAAAAGAATGGAGATGCTATTGTAAAGAATATTAATAATACAATTAATGCTCCAAAAGCTAAGAACTTTTGAATATTTGCTGGATTTAAAATTGCTTTTTTAAGGCCACCATCTGCCTGTACTGTATTTTTAGTTGCTACATTTGCCATTTTTTATTCCCTCCTTCATAAAGTGTATACTTTACGCCTCTCTTTTTGTTGCATATTTTATAATTTCTTCTTGACTTGCATCTTTAATATCTAGTTCTCCTGTTATACGGCCTTCACACATAACGATAATTCTGTTACTCATACGAAGGACTTCAGGTAATTCAGAAGAAATCATAATAATGGCTTTTCCTTCTTTTGCAAGCTGTGAAAGCAGTTTATAAATCTCGCTTTTTGCCCCTACGTCTATTCCCTTAGTAGGTTCATCAAAGATTAAGATATCGCAATCTCTTAGAAGCCATTTTGCAATAACTACCTTTTGCTGATTTCCACCTGATAGGTTTTTAACTTTTTGTTTAGGACCTGGTGTTTTAATACTGAGCTTTTCAATATACTCTTTACTTGTACCTGTTATCGTACTATAATTTGTAAAACCAAGTTTATTTGTATATTTATCTATGCATGGCAATGAAATATTTTGTTCAACTGTTTCGCCAAGTGTAAGCCCATAACGTTTTCTATCTTCTGATAAATAACCAATACCGTGTTTAACAGCATGTTCTGGTCTTAGAATAGTTACTTTTTGACCTTTAATTAAGATTTCACCTGAATCATACTTATCTGCTCCAAAAATAGCTCTCATAACTTCTGTTCTTCCTGCGCCCATAAGTCCTGAGAAACCAAGTATTTCACCTTTATGAAGCTTAAAGCTGACATCTTTAATCTTTTTCCCGCTGTTAAGATGCTTAACTTCAAGCGCAACTTGATTAAGATCTGTATAATTGTGTTCATTAGCCGTTTCATAAATGGTTCTTCCAACCATCATATTGATAACTTGCTGTATATCTGTATCTTTAGTATTAACCGTATCTACATAGGTACCATCACGCATAACAGTGATTCTGTCAGTGATTCGTTTAATCTCATCCATTCTATGAGAAATATAAACAATCCCTACACCTTTTTCCTTAAGACGATTAATCATCTTGAAGAGCTCATCAATTTCTGATTCTGTTAAAGCTGTTGTTGGCTCATCCATTACTAATATTTGTGAGTCAAAAGACAACGCTTTAGCTATTTCTACCATTTGCTGCATCGCTACAGTGAGCTTCCCAACCTTAGCCTTTGGATCTAATTTGAGATTCATTGCATCGAATAATGCTTGTGCTTTTTTATTAGCTTCGTTATCGTTAACAAACAACTTGTTTTTCCCTGTAAACTCTCTGCCAATAAACATATTTTGTGCTGCTGTTAAGTGAGGCATTAAGTTAAGTTCCTGGTGAACAATACAAATTCCTAGCTCCTGTGCTTCTTTTGTTCCACTTACACTAATTTCTTTCCCTTTATAAATGACTTTCCCTTCGTCTTTACCATACACGCCTGTAAGGATTTTCATAAGCGTAGATTTACCAGCGCCATTTTCACCAACTAAAGCATGTACTTCTCCAGCTCTCAGATCAAACTTACAATGGTCTAGCGCATGAACACCTGGGAAAGATTTGTCTATACCTTCCATAACTAATAATGTATCTTTCAAATTTCTCACCTCCAAATTAATTCATGCTATTCACATAGCTTTTATATTTAACTTATATATACATTTTACATTTTATTTAATTTTTTTTAATATATTTTTCAACTTAAATAGTTTAAAATACTACTGTTTTGTTTAAAAATAAAGAAACATCTAATCAACTTTAGTGAAATTGATTAGATGTTTCTGTTATTTGATAATAGGATATAATAACTTTTGATTTTCTGTCTGATACAGTGTTTCTTTATTAATCAGCTTATAGCCTGTATCAACATAAGAAGGAACTTTCTTGCCACGGTATACCTGCAACGCATTTTTTACCGCTAAATAGCCCATATTAAATGGTTTTTGTACCACAATAGCATCAATAATCTCTTTTTCTAATGCATAAATAATGTTTCTGGAGCTATCAAAGCCTACTACCTTTACCTTACCTTGCAAACCCATTTCTTGAACCGCATCACATACGGCATCTGTTACTTGCTGATTAGCAGCAACTATTCCTTTAAGATTTGGGTACTCGGCAAGTACTTTCTTCGTTGCTCTATATGCATCTGATGTTGTTCCTCCTGTATAGACTGTAGGATGCATAATGATATTTTTATACTTACCTGCTTCCACTTTATATCCTAGGTCTCGCTCTTTAGCTGTACTTGCTCCTTCAACAAAGTTAACCATGATAATTTCACCTTGCTCATTCAGCTGTTCTATAAGATAATTTGTTAAAACAGCTGAAGCTTGTACACTATCTGTAGCAACATTTGTAATCCCTTGTACTCCCTCTACAGTAGAATCAACGGTAAGCACTGTAATATTTTTCAGTTTTGCTTCTTCTACTAGGCTCTTAAGCGCATCAACATTAGTTGCCGCCAGTAAGATAATATCAGCTCTCTCATTAATTGCATCTCTTAATATCTCTTTTTGATTTTCAATATTTCTTTCTAACATTGGCCCTCTTGTTTCAAGCCGGACATTTTCTTCTTTAGCTGCAAGTTCTGCTCCCATTTTTACAGTTTGCCAAAATTCAAACTCAGGTGATATTGATTTAGGAATAAGGACGATTTTATTTGGTACTCTTTTATTATCTATTACTCTAAAACTTATAAGAAGACTAGCTGCTATAACTAATACACCTAGTGCTATCCCTAACTTGTTTATTTTTTTCACTTATGCCCCCCCTTAATCCATGATAGCTGGGATAATGACATGTACCTTAGTCCATTCTCCAAGGATACTTTCATACTTCAAGCCGTAGTCTTTTCCAAAATAAACCTGCAATCTTTCATGGACATTCTTTATAGCTACTCCGCCTGTTGTTACTGAAGCAGAAATAGGTCTAGTAAGAATAGTATCAATTTGTTCCTTGGTCATCCCTTTTCCGTTATCTTCTACTGTTAAAATAATTTTGTCTCCTTCTTTCTTCCCGCCTATCTTAATATGTCCCCCTTCATCCAAGTCTTTAATACCATGATAAAGTGCATTTTCAACTAATGGCTGAAGAATAATCTTGACTGTGGAGTAATCATAGATTTCTGAGTCAACATGTATGCTATAGGTGAGCTTATTTTCATAACGAATTTTTTGAATAAGAAGATAATACTTCACATGTTCTATTTCAGAAAAAATAGGGATAACCTCTACCCCTTTACTAAGACTGAGTCTAAAGTAGCGAGCCAGGGCAGCTGTCATATTAACAACTTTTCCATGCTCCTCTCTTTCAGCCAGCCATATGATCGTATCGAGAGCATTATATAAGAAATGGGGGTTAATCTGTGCCTGCAAAAGCTTAAGTTCACTTTTCCTAAGCATCTTCTCATTGTCTTTAATCCGTCCTAAAAGTTCTTTAATCTCAAGCAGCATAGTCTGAAAGGACCTGGATAAATTTTGGATTTCTTTTGTATTTGTATCTATGGATATATCTACATCTAATCCACCTTTTTCGACCTGTGACATAATGTTTTCAAGTGCTAGAATAGGCCTAGATATTTCTTGAGAAATTTGTTGTGATAAAATAAGAGCCAGTAAAATACATCCAATAGAAATAACAATAACTGTTAGTGTTATACTGCTTTGAGAAGTTAAAAGTTCTTCTAAATAGGATACGCCTACTACAGTCCAACCTATCTCTTTTAAGGTATGCACAGTCACTAATCTTGATCCTCTTTCTTTTTCTACGAAACTACCTTCTACCTGCTTCTCTACACTTGAAAGGTCTTCTGTTTTAAGCCCGGAATAAATAAGCTGCTGCTGTGGATGATAAATAATATCCTGGTTTTTACTTGTAATATATACGTATCCTCTATTACCTAAAGTAATTTGATTGCATATATCTGCAAGTTTTTTATAGCTCATGTCAATCATCATAACCCCTAATACCTTATTAGTTTGTTTATCGACAATCGCACTGCTTACAGAAAAAACCCATTTTTCATTATTCTCTATATAGTTTTGTATGTGTGATGATGTGAGTACAAGTTTACCTGTATTTCTCATAGCACTTTCATACCAATCCATTTTTTCAATATTTAAATAGTCTTTTATCTTATAAGTATTACTATCTACAAGGGTCATGCCATTTTTGCCAAATATAATAATAGACTCTATATCGTTTGCCATATTGGCATTAACTTTGAACTGCTCAAGGGATACATTTTTAGCAGTAAAGGGAGCATCGACTTCTTTTCTAAGAATATCCTGAAGACTTTCATCTTGACAAAGTACCCAAGATACTTTTCGCATATGATTAACATAGTCTTCTATATTTCTGCCCAGCTGTTTTGTTATTTCATAAGAATAAATATGAGCATTCTTTTCTGTAATATCTGAAAGTTTATAAATAAAAAATGTGTCTAAGATAATGATGATAATCATGATAAGGGCAAAAAAAGGTGTAAATATCGTATATCTAATATTTTTAGCTTTTTGCTTAATCTTCACGTTTGACCTCTATCTCTCTATTTCTCTTTTTCTATATTCTGATGGCGTCATGTTAAATTGTTTTTTAAATATTGTACTAAAATACTGAGCATCTGGATAACCTACTTTTTCAGCAATTTCATAGGTCTTAAGAGAGGTATACTGCAGCATTTCCTTAGCTTTTTCTAATCTATAATCTGTAATAAACTGAATGAACGTACGTCCTGTAGTTTTTTTAAATACTGTACTAAAATAGCTTGGACTTAAATGCACTTCTTTACATATCATACTTATAGAAAGTTCTGGGATTTGATAATTATCCTCTATAAAACTTGTTATATTCTGCAAATGTATTTTATTAGGCGATGCTTGATCTTCTATATAATCGTTACAGGTATTATAGAGTTCATAGACCCAGAGCTTAATTGCTTCAATGGTCTTCTTACTTTTTAAATCTCCCATAACATTGATCGTATCTGGAAAAAGTCCTATAATTCGTTCATCTATCTGTACAAATCTTTTAAGCATAGAACTAACCAAAATATTCCATATATCCTGGCAGCTTTCAATAGGCATTCTTATTTTTTCCATTTTTTTATAAATTTCTTCTAAAACCTCATGGAACATTTTCGGATTTTTGATAGATTGAATAAGCTTATCTTCCCATTCAAGCCATTCATTTGTACGAGAAACCTGCGGGAGCTTAGCATAAGAATCTTGTGTAATAATCTTGTTAGTCCCAATAAAAAAACGATTAATAAGCGCTTCATTTGCAGTCTTATAAGCTATACGAATATCCCCTACTGAATGAACGATCTTTCCTACTCCAATAGTAATGGTAATATCAAGATATTCTGTTATCATTTTCTTTACATATTCTAATCGTTCTTTGTAGGTTTCAAGTACTTTCTCTCCCTCATCTGTATAATAGAGAATAGCGTTCACATTATTTAGCTCAAAAGTTAATCCCCACTTATTTTTTTTAACAATCTCATTTACTATATTCTGTATGGCAAAAAAAGTTATTTCATTTTCATTTGAACTTAGCCCTTTTATAAAATGGTCATAGTCTATAAGAGCGACACTGTAATACATCTTATCATAAGGCACTTCTGCACTTATACTTCTTTTAATAAGTAGACTATCCTCAATCTCGTCGAAGATAAGTTCCTCAATGAATCTTTGCTGAATAAGGGACTTAGACTGCTTAATTTTATCTTTAATTAGCTTTTGCTTCTTTTCTTCTTCCATCTCTTCTTCAAGTTTGACTACTATTTTTTCTAATAGTGTTATGACTTCTTCTTTTGTGATTGGCTTTAAAATATAATCCTCAACACCCAGCCTTAATGCTTCTCTTGCATAACTGAACTCATCATATCCTGTTATAAGTACGATCTTAATATCCGGATGACTTTCTCTTAATATCTTTGTCAGTTTCATCCCGTCCATTTTAGGCATATTAATATCTAAAAACACAATATGCGGCATCACCTTGTTAATAAGCTCCAGTCCTTTTTCTCCATCTGGAGCATCTCCTGCCATTTCCAACCCCAGCGTTTCCCAGGGAATTAAGTCCCTTATCCCCTTTCTAACAACATCTTCATCATCTACCAGCACTATTTTGTACATCTCTTCACCTTGATCCTCCCTAGTTACTGATTCCTACTCTATTCAAAGGTCTAGACTATTTTTCCTAACATCATTCATTCATAATAGCTAATATTCTATAACCATTATAATATATTTTTAATACTTTTTACAATTGAAACTTATTGTTAGTGAGTAGGCGCCTATATCTTTCCAATATAAAACCAGCCTATATCTTATATCATACATAGACTGGTTTGATGTGAAAAAATATTTTATTATCTTTTTAATAATACTTCTTTTTCGTACTCTTTTACTTCTTTAAGCCACTCACTGCCTGCTGGCATATTATTCTTCATTAAATAATATTCCCATACTGCTGAAAGAGGTGTTGTTTTCATTTCTTCTAAAATTGCAAGTCTAGAAGTATAATCACCTTCAACTTCTAATTTTCTAAGATAATCAGTAGGTTCTAACATTGCAAACAGCAATGCTTTTCTCATATTACGTGTTCCAATGACCCAAGCTGCAATACGATTAATACTTGCATCAAAGAAGTCTAAACCAATATGTGTTCTTTCTAAATAGTTTCCTCTTACGAGCTCCTGTGCAATAGCAATTAACTCATCATTTAGAATAACAACGTGATCACTATCCCATCTTACTGGTCTGCTTACATGTAATAGGATTTGATCAACAAATTGCATTACAGCAGAGATCTTATCAGAAATAACTTCTGTTGGATGGAAGTGTCCAGCATCTAAACAAAGTAATTTTTTGTTTGCTGTTGCATATCCCATATAGAATTCATTTGATCCTACTACATAACTTTCTGAACCAATTCCAAATACTTTTGACTCTACTGCATCTAAGTTATAGGCTTCATCAATCTCTACTGCAAAAATTTGGTCTAATGAATCTTTAAGTCTTTCTCTTGGAGCTGTTCTATCAACTGGAATATCTTTATAACCATCTGGAATCCATACATTGGTTACAGCTGGTGTTCCAAGTTCCTTACCAAATGATTCTGCAATCTTACGAGATGCAATGCAATGTCTGATCCAGAAGTTTCTGATTTCGTCATCATGGTGTGCTAGTGTAAAACCATCACTGCTTTTATCATGTGAAAAACAGCTCGGATTAAAGTCAAGGCCAATACCTTTTGCTTTCGCCCACTCAACCCAGTTAGTAAAATGTTCTGGTTTAAGCTCATCTCTTTCTACTTTTTCACCGTTTGTTTCAGCATAAAGAGCGTGAAGGTTAAGTCTTAATTTTCCTGGTATAAGTGACATTGCTTTATCAATATCAGCTCTAAGCTGCTCTGGCGTTCTAGCTTTACCTGGGTAATTACCTGTAGCTTGGATACCTCCTGTAAGCTGTGCATCTGGATTTTCGAATCCTGTTACATCATCTCCCTGCCAACAGTGAAGTGAGATAGGAACCTCTTGTACCTTTTTGAGAGCTTCTTCTACATCCACACCCCATTTTTTATAGGTTTCTTTAGCTAGTTCAAAAGCTTGTGTAATTCTTTCTTGCTGTGTCATCGTTTTTTCCTCCTTGATAATGTTTTAATTTACCTATTAGAATATCCACTTAGATTTCATTGAATCACTTAAATACATATGAAATCTCCTAATGTAATTAATTTCATGAAAATGATTTCATATCTTCTGTATTAATAATATCACTGTATGTAAATGTTTTCAATCTATTTTTCATTAACCAGACCTTTTTAGATATTATGTACAATCATGCCTTTCTTACTAGTGCATTTTAGATAAAAAAAGCCTGTATTTTACTACAGGGCTTATTTTTTTATCTAAATAAGTGCATGTTTAATATCTAAAAGAGTCGCAGCTTTTTCAAATAATGCTGCATTATGTCCAACACTCATAGCACAATGATGAGTAGGTGCCTGTGCAAACCATTTGTCCATATACGCATCAGGATGAAGTGGAAATTTAACATGTGTCTGCGTATTACCGATCATAAGAATGGGGGCTTTTACTGCATCTCCTTCACTGATGTTAAATTTCACCTTGCCCTCCTGCGTTTGTGTCACCCCAAGGGTTGTTACTGGCCCTGAAATAACATTAGCTTCTACTGATACCCCTGTTCCTCTTTTACCATGGAACACACCCATACCTCTTAATACTGGCTTGCCATCTGAAATTTTAATATGGAAAGGTCCATCATGTCCAAGGATCATTGTTCCTTCAATGTAATCTGCAGCAACTATTTCAGTAAAACTTCCGCCTGTATCAAGCGTATCACATATTTTCATAGCTATTGCAGTTTTAAGATCGCCTTCCCCTGCACATGGAATACCCGCTGCTGTTAAAAGTGAATGCCCAACGATAAACCCACCTTGTACTTGTTCGTAATGATTATCCTCACTACCATGATAATAGTACGCAATAGAATCTAAATCATACTCTTTAACCATTCTTTCCTGTGCTGCCGCTACCTTACAGGCCCATTCAAGCTGCTCTTTCGTAGGTTTTTTTGCAATAGGATCTGACGGTGAATCACCTGAAATAGTAAAAAATTCTTCTACTTGCTTAAGCTTTGCCTGTACTTCTTCATCTGTAACCTTATTAAGATTTCTGTCCAGATCACACATTTCTAGAATTTCAACGTGAATTCCCAATTGAGCCTGAAGCATTGTAAAATCGCTGTACATATCTAACATACCACTGTAATTGTTCCCTAAGAAACCAAATCTTGCGTGCTGAAGTGTGCGTTTTACTGTAGCTGCCATTGCCCATTCACTAATTTCTTTCCACGCTTTAATTGCCTCTGGCCTGTTATATGTTACTTCATCGGTTACTGAAATAGCCGGTGTTTCTTTGAGGCCTAAAAGGCCGTTAATAATTTTACATTTGATTCCTGCTCTGTTAAAGGCATTTGCAATTTCTGGTACTGGGCAAGCTCCGCAATGGGCCAACCACTCCCCGGTAGATGTCCTCTCATAGTTCATTTGCGGTGTTGGCTGAAGATTTAACAAAATAACAGGTGCTTTGCATATTTGGTGCAGCGGCAATACTGTTGAACTTGTGTAATAGGTTGCTGAATGACTAAAAATAATATCTACATTTTTTTCATTAAACCATTCTCCTGCTGTCCTTCCTGCCACTTCATCATCGACAAGTCCATAATTATAAACAACGCCGAATTTTGAAAGGTTCTCTTCTATAAATTTACCATATTCAATAAGCCGTTCCTTCATTCCTTCAAATTGGCTCCAATATGCTTTAAGTCCACCACTGTAAAGTCCGATTCTTGCTTTTTTAATTGGTTTTAAACGTTGTATCTCACTCATTCTGATACCCTCCTATAGTTATATAATATAAAAATGTTGTTGCTTTGAAAACAATTATACTAAGTAGCGTCTCAAGATAAAATATAAAAATACTTTAACTACACTTTTAATGATTATGTTGTGTTTTCACTGATTTTGTAATATATTTAAGTTATAACTACCTTTAGTATAGTTGTTTGCTCCTTTAAATTCAACAGCTTATATTGTTCAAAAATAACATTATATTGTTATTTTCTTAGCACTGGAGGAAATCATGTTCGAGTATCAATTAGATATTTCAAAAGACTCAAAGTGGGTTACTATTACCCCCCATTCAGCATCCTACAAACTTCCTTTTTATATGACTGAAATTGGGGTTTTTTATGCTGGCAAAGACTATTTTACCCAGAGAGATGAAAAACGTACTTACCTGCTGATTTATACTTTTTCTGGGGAAGGTTACTTAAATTATGATAATACCGACTATGTATTAAAGAAGGGCTCTATCCTTATGATTGATTGTAATAAGTATCATTATTATAAATCTCATTCTGAGGAAACATGGGGTTTTAGGTGGATACACTTTGGAGGCATGTGTGCTGACACTTATATGAATCTTATTATGGATAACCAAAACCATAGTATTCTTATGAGTGACCCTCTAGAATTCGAAGATTACCACAATAATCTTATGAACATATCAAGTGTAAGTGATACCTATTCAAGCGTATGTACCTCAACTTATATCTCTCATATTTTAATGGAGATGCTTTCCAGTAAATTTAACGAGAAAAACAATAAAAATTATCAGCAGCATAAGGAAGACATTGATAAGGTTATACACTATATTACAAAAAACTATATGAATGAAATACGTGTTGATGACTTTGCAGACATTATTCACCTTTCTAAGTATCATTTTCTTAAAGTTTTTAAGCAATATATCGGTACATCCCCTTATGAGTACCTCATTAATTACCGTATTAATGAAGCAAAGATCCTGCTTAAAACGACTCATCATTCTATAAGTTATATTGCATCAGCCGTAGGTTTTTTAAACGAAAGCAATTTCATTAAGCAATTTAAACGCATAACACATCTAACTCCCTTAAACTATAGAAGAATTTGGCGTTAAGGCTTGTCCTTAATCCTAGTCTTCTTAACAATAAGATAGGAGAGCAGCAAGCTGCTCTCCTATCTTATTGTATTTTTACTTGGAATATCTAATCTGCTTAAGGCATCATTACAGTATCGATCACATGAATGATTCCGTTCTTTGCCATAATATCCGTTATTATAACTTTGGCTCCATCAATATATACTGAGCCATCCCTAACTTCTATTTTAGCTTTATCACCATTTACCATACTTACTTCCTTGCCATCTAATTTGGCTGCATCTTCTGCAGTAACCTTACCTGCTAATACATGGTAGGTGAGAATGTTTACAAGCGTATCCTTGTTTTCTGGTTTTAGCAAGTCATCAACTGTACCTGGTGAGAGCTTGTCAAATGCATCATCTGTAGGTGCGAATACTGTAAAAGGGCCATTGCCTTTTAGGGTGTCAACTAGCCCTGCAGCCTTTAAAGCAGCTACCAATGTCTCAAATCTGTCATCCCCTGCCGCAATATCAACGATGTCCTTATTCATCGTTGCATCTTGTCTCTTTAGTGACCTCATGCAATGGGAGTTATCAGAACAACTTAGATGATTTGCAAATAAAGGTACCTGAATAATGGATGCCATTAACACCAAGGTTATAGCAATACTGATTTTCTTGTGCATAGTAAAACTCCTTTGCTTTTTATCAATTGAGTATTTTTTTGTTCAGTTTCAGTATAACCATTAACGTAATAATTATGTTCAATAGTGCTTTTTGAATATTTTTCCACCTTATTTACTTCTGAGAGCTTCTGACTATCTTACAGCTTCATTTCATGCAGTAATTCTATAAATGTCTTTAATGATGCAGAAATCCATTTATTCTTATGATAAAGCACTTGTGTCACGAGTTCAAAATTTGGCCCCTCCCAGTTAAGTCTTATTAACCGCTTATTAAAACATTCTTCTTCAACAGCAATCTTGGGTAAAAGTGTTATCCCTAGCCCGCTCACAGCAAGCTGCTTAATGAGCTGCACATTACCAGATTCAATAATAGAACGGGGTTTAATTTGATATTTATTCAGCATATTCTCAAAGAGTGCCCTATAACTGCATCCAGTCTCAGTTAAAATAAAAGATTCACATGTTAAATCTTCAGGAAGAATTCTTTCTTTTTGAGCAATTGGATGCTCTGGTGAGGACAAAAGCACAATCTCCTCTGCAATTTCTACCTCTGTAATAAGATCATCTTCGCTTATTTTTTTCTCAAGAAAAAATGCAATATCAATCGTATTTTCCTTGAGAAAGCGAATAAAATCAGAACTGCTGCCAAATCTTAAGGCTATTTCAACATCTGGATACCTTAAATGATATTCTTTTAATATTTTTGGAAGACGCATGATACATAATGATTCAACCACCCCAATAGACAGAGTTCCTTTTGGAACACCTGAGTTATTTATACTGCTTTTAGCATCATTTGAAAGTTTTAGTATTTGCTGTGCAAATGGCAGCAGTTTCTTCCCATCTGGGGTTAAAGTAATATGATGTCCTAAACGTTCAAATAACCTTACTCCAAGTTCTCTTTCCAATAACTTAATCTGTGTCGTTACTGTAGATTGAGCATAATTTAAGCTTTGTGCTGCTAGTGTAAAACTTTGCAGCTTTGCAATAGTTAAAAATGTTTTTAGCTGCTTGTTATCCAATTTTCTCACACCCAACTATCAAATTTATTGAACATTTTTTTCAATATTATCAATTTTACTGTTATTTAATACTATGATAACATATGACTATACAATAATAAACGTTAAAAACGTTAAGAGGGGTTGGCAGTATGGAAAATAGGATTAAAAAAATACTCACACAATTAGGCTCAGATCTTTGCGGCATAGCAAATATTGAAAGATTTAAAGATGCACCGAAAGGTTCTCACCCGACTGATATATATAAACATTGTAAATCAGTTATAGTCTTTGCAAAATGCATGCCAAAGGGGCTCGCCTATGTCAGTCCTAGACTAACTTATGTGAAAGCAACCGATATGAATGTTGATGAGCTTGATCACATAAGTTATTTGGCCGCAGTGGAAATTGAAAAGCTAGGAGGGGTCGCAGTTCCCATTCCGTCGGATTCCCCTTATGAGTATAATCCTCTAAATATGGAAGGCAGAGGACTCCTTTCCATGCGTCATGCAGCATTGCTGGCTGGAATAGGCAGCATGGGTAAGAATTCTCTTATTATAAATAGGAAGTACGGCAATATGATTAATATTGGTGCAGTATTAACCAATTTAGATTTGGTCTCAGATCCTTTAGCCGAAAAAATATGTATAGAAGGCTGTCATCTATGTATTGACAGCTGTCCTCAAAAGGCACTTAATGAGCAGTCAGTCACTCAAAAATTATGCAGAGAATACACTTACAGTAAAAATGACAAAGACTTCTTAGTATGTCATTGCAATACATGCAGGATTATCTGCCCAAAAGCACTGGGAGAATAAGTACTTTGTGATGAGACAGTAAAATCCCTTTAAAAGATTGATTAATCTTTTAAAGGGATTTTTTCATATTGATTAAACTGTAGTCGGAAACATTTCATCCGGTTTTGATGGGTCAGTTGATCCTCTTATAATAAGTTCTCCATCTACAATAATCTGCTTTTCTTCAATTGCTGGATTCTTTATTTTATCAGTTAATAGACTTACTACTTGCTCTGCTATGATGTCTAGCGGCTGTCTATAGGTTGTCAGATTAGGGACAATAATCCTGCTTAGGTAAATATCATCAAAACCCGCTACAGCCATATCTTTAGGAACCTGGTATCCTCTTTCTCTTAGATAACCAATTGCCCCAATAGCCATAATGTCATTGGCAGCAATAATAGCAGTAGGCCTAGATTTACAATCTTCCATAAAATACTTACACGCCTCATACCCCGCACCTATTTCATAGTCAGCATGATAAATAAGTTTAGTTTCTACAGCTATCTGGTGGTCTTTAAGACATTTTTCATAACCATTTCGTCTTTCATTAGCTACTTTATAACCTGAGCTTCCATCTATATAGCCAATACATTTATGTCCCAATAAAATAAGGTGGTTAGTAATCTCCCACATACCCGTATATCCATCTATAACAACCGAGCTGATTGCTTCATCAAAATCAAAATTATCCATAAAGATGATAGGAAGCTGCTTTGATAAATGAAGTATATTTTTAATGCTGCTCTTATTGCCGCCATAAGTAAACAGTATAATCCCATCTACATTTCTTCGCATAAGATCCATTACAGATTCATGTTCAGAATCATTTTGTTCATTCATACCAACTAATATGAGTCTATAGCCCATCTTCTTCGCTTCGTCTTCTATAAACTTATAAAGTTTGATATGATAGGGATTTTCATAGCTGGGAACCACTATAGCAATAACCTTTGACTGCTGCTTTCTCATTCCTCTGGCTATCATACTTGGCTGATAGGCCAATTCTTTCATAACTCTTTGTATTTTTTGCCTTGTTTCTTCATTTACAGGAGCGGTGTCATTTAAAACTCTAGATACTGTAGCAACAGAAACACCTGCTGCAAGCGCCACGTCTTTTATAGTCGCCACAAACGCTGCCTCCTTTCATCACTATACTAAGCATTTGCTATAGTATAATATATTATTTATAACTTAATAAGTCAAGTTAAGCATTTTCTAAATTCCCTATTTTAAGTAAAATACTTCTCTCATAGGTTCTATAGGACTTGGCTCTGAAAAATCAAATGATCCTTCTACCATTTTTGAAGTAATGGCATTCCATCTATTGCAAGGCTCACTTTTATCGATATAAGCAAATGCAGCCTCCACATCATCACATTCAAAAACATAAAAAAACTGGTTGCCATTTTGGAAGATTGAATAATTTTTGATTCCAGCTTTTGAATGTTCATCAAGAATCTCCTGCCATGGTTCTAAATGCATTTTTACATATTCTTCTAAACACTCTTCTTTAACCTTCCATGTCCATGCGAATTTATTACTTTTTTCCATTCTAAATTCCTCCTTATTAATCAGTATATATTTCGAACCGTTTTGTTTATGAAAATGTTTTCATATCTTATTATATAGTAGCAGTTTGTATACTGCTTTTCAAGATATCAAGGAATAAAAATAAGCCCGCCTTTTGGAGGCAGGCTTACTCTTTAATTATTAAGAAGTATATTTTTAGTATACACTCTTCCATTCTTCAATGTTTGCTGGCTCAAATTTGAATGGGTCACCAAGCATGATTTCTGTACCGTCGCCAGCTGTGATAACTGTCTTTTCTCCAAGTCTTCCAGCTGTAAATTTATCGCCTTCTTTACCTGTGATTGTTCCATCTGCAAGTGCCATAGCTGAATATGCACCTAAGTATCCTACATCAATTGGGTTCCATAAGTACATCCATGGGCAAACGCCGTTTGTGATGTATTCTGCCATTTCACTTGGAAGACCAAGACCTGTTAATTTAACTTTACCTGATAAACCTTTATCTGTTAAAACTTTACCTGCTGCTGCCATACCTACTGTTGTTGGTGAAATAATACCTTTAAGATCTGGATATGCTTTAAGCAACGCTTCTGTTTCTGAAGTACTCTTATCACGAAGGTCATCGCCATAAGCTACTTTTACAAGTTCAATATCTTTGTATTTTGGATCTTCAAGTTCTTTTTTCATCCATTCAATCCATAAGTTTTGGTTTGCTGCTTGAGATGTCGCACTAAGTACTGCGATTTGACCTTTTCCACCAATCATTTCAGCCATAGCTTGAACTTGAACACGGCCAATACGTTCTGGATCTGCTTGGTTAACGTGTACCATACGGCTTGCTGCATTTACACTTGAATCAAGTGATAGTACTTTAATACCTGCTTTCATAGCTTTTGTAAGTACTGGCTGAAGAGCATCTGGGTCATTACCTGCAAGTGCAATAACAGTTACTTTTTGAGCTATTGCTTCTTCAATCATTTGGATTTGCGCTTCTGCTGTTGGCTCTGCTGGTGCTTTTAAGATAACTTCGCCTGCTCCAGCTTCTTCAATAGCTGCTTTAAATCCTTCTGCTTCTTTTTCATTGTATGGGTTTCCTGTGCTTTTAACAATAAGTACAAATTTCTTTGCATCTCCGCTAGCTGTATCTGCTGGCGCTTTATCATCTGCAGGTGCTTCTGTTTTTGTGTCTGTAGCAGCTGGTTGTTCAGCTGGTTTGCTTCCGCATCCAGCTAAGCTTGATGCTAATAAAACTGTGCCTATGCTAAGTGCTAATAATTTTTTAAACTTTTTCATACTTTTTACCCCCGTTTTATTTTTTATTTATTTCTTAATAAATTATTTAAAAGAGCACATATTTTTTAAAATACGCTCATTTAAAACATGAATAAAAATTTGAACTGCTGTTATGCTGCTACCTTCTTTTTTGTCAATTTATCTAAGTTAATATTAGGAATTGTAACCGCAATAATTAAAATAATACCTATAATAATCATAAGCGCTTGGGCTGGTACGTTAATCAGCCCTAGTCCATATCGAAGAAGTCCAATGATAAAGATTGAAATAATAGCTCCTAACATACGACCTTTACCACCTAATGTACTAATACCTCCTAGCACAACCATTGCAATAACATCCATCTCATACCCTATTGCAATATTGGGCCGTGCACTTCCTGTTCTTGAAACTAAGAACAGTGCTGTTACAGCTGCCATAACTCCCATAAGGGTAGATACAATCACTTTTATTTTATCCGTTTTGATACCGGAATAGCGGCAAGCCGTTATATTGTTCCCCATACCATAGACACTTCTGCCAAATGTAGTCTTATGAAGGAGCAGTCCGAAAAGAACAGCGAATACTATAAATGCTATAAGCATGAAAGGAATTGGTCCAACATATCCCCATCCTAGGTAAGAATACCATTCAGGAAACTTACCAGCTGCTTGATCTTCAAGAATAATATAAGCAATTCCTCTGAAGATAGTCATAGTTGATAATGTAACAATCATAGCTGGTAATTCTTTAAATCTAACAATAAGTGTTCCATTTATAAAGCCGCATACAGCGCCGACCGTAAGTGCAAGTAAAATAGCAAGCGGCATCGGTAGTCCCATATTATAGGCAACCCCCATAATAACAGAAGATAGTGCTGTTATTGATGCGATTGATATATCAATATCTCCTAGTATAATAATAAATACCATCGGAAGTACCATAAATGCTTTATCTAAAAAGGTCATTGAGGCATCCATAATACCACTAAAACTTAGATAATATGGAGACAAACTAGTATTCATAATATTTACAATGATAAAGACTGCAACTAACATCCATTCCCATTGGAAGAAGAACTGTTTTAAGTTAAATTGTTTTTTATTTTCAATTATTCTTTTATTTTCCATAGCTTATATCTTCCTCCTCATGAGATTTTCTTTTGTGGCATGTCTCTTTACAAGTGCGTTCATAAGAATAGCTGCAAGAATAATCACACCTTGAATTGCATTTTGCCAGAATGGAGATACGTTGATAAGAGGAAGAGCATTATTTAAGATACCAAGTAATAGAGCACCTACTAAAAGGCCTGATACTTTACCATATCCTCCTGCTACACTTACACCTCCAAGTACGCAGGCTGCAATAACATTAAGTTCATATCCAGTAGCTGTATCTCCTTGGGCAGATGCAAACTTGGATACCCAAAGAACTCCTGCAAGTCCTGATAAAGTTCCCATTAATGTATAAACAAGAAGTAATGTTTTCTTCGTGTTAATACCACTTATTTTTGCTGATGCAACGTTGCTTCCTACAGCATAGATTTGTCTACCTGTTCTTGTATAACTAATAAAATAATAAAACACTATATAAATAATAATGGCTATAAATATCAAGGTATTAATCCCTAATACTGAACTTGTTGCTATTGCTTTAAAACTGTCTGACATTTGGTGAGCACTTACCCACTTGCCTCCGCTTATCATAAAGGTTAACCCTCTGAATACGTTCATCATACCTAATGATGCGATAATTGGAAACACGCCTAGTATTGATACTAAAAAACCAACGATTAAGCCGCATACTGTTCCTACTGCAACCCCTATAAGAATTGCAACAATAGGAGATAACTCAGGGTTATTACTTACTACAAGTGCTGCAGTCATCCCTGATAGTGCAAGTGTAGACCCAATAGATAAATCAATCCCTGCTGTTAAAAGGACCATCATCATACCAACAGCTAGTATACTAAGTATTGCTGTATTGGTAAGGAGGTCATTGATATTTTCAAGACTTAAAAAACTGGGATTTTTAAATTGTATAAAGATACAAAGTATAAATATAAACGCCAGTAATCCCGCTTCTCTGAATTTAGAAATATTTCGCATTCTCTCTCCTCCTTACTTTTTCTCTAACATAGCAAATTCTAGTATTTTTTCTTGAGTGATGCCGTCAGCCTCAAGTGTTGCTGTGATTCTTCCATCCCTCATAACAGCTATGCGGTCGCTCATGCCTAATACTTCCGGCATTTCTGATGAAACCATAATAATGGCATAATTTTGTTTTGCAAGTTCTCTCATTATTTCATAGATTGCATATTTAGCTCCTACGTCTACACCTTTTGTAGGCTCATCTAATATAATAACTTTAAGGTCAGAGGCAAGAAGTTTTGCAACAACTACTTTTTGTTGATTTCCTCCTGAGAGTGAATCAGCTGTATCAAATATGCTGACTGCTTTAACAGTTACTTTTTCTGCTAAAGTTTTTGCAACATCCGCTTCTTTCTTGTGATCCAGCCAACCTGCTTTTGAAATATCTTTAAGTGTTGCGAGTGTAATGTTTTGTCCAATTCCCCATTGAAGCACAAGACCTTGTTTTTGTCTGTCTTCTGGAAGATAACCTATCCCCATATTCATGGCATCAAGCGGCTCTTTTATCGTTACTTCTTTACCTTCAAAATAGATTTTACCTCTATCTGGTTTTGTAATCCCAAAGATACTTTCAAATACTTCTGTTCTTCCAGCCCCTACAAGACCTGTAAAAGCTAATATTTCTCCTTGTCTTACATTAAAAGACACATCTGCAAAGTAACCTGTTTGACTAAGCCCTTCTACTTTTAAAACTTCTTTTCCAATTTTATTCTCTTTTGGTGGGAAAAGCTGTGTCATTTCACGACCTACCATAGCATAGATAAGCTTTTCATTGGTGATTTCATTTACTCCCCAGCATCCTATATATTGTGCATCTCTAAATACTGTTACTCTTGATGCAAGTCTGTACATATCTTCAAATCTATGAGAGATAAGAATAATAGATACACCGCAGTCTCTTAACTGCTCTGCTATTTTATAAAGCTGCTCACTTTCAGTCTTAGTAAGTGCGGCAGTTGGTTCATCCATAATAATAACCTTTGCGTCCATAGATAATGCTTTGGCTATCTCAACAATTTGCTGTTCTGCAACACTAAGAGTTCCCATTTGAACTTTAGGATCTATATCCGCTCCTACACTGTCTAAAAGTTCTTTTGCTCTTTTATGCATATCATTCCATAAAATGCGTTTTGTTACTGGAGAAACTTTCTCATGTCCAATAAAAATATTTTCCGTTACGCTAAGGTCAGGGTAGTTTGTAACATGCTGATAGATAGCTGCAATACCGAGTTTCTGAGATTCTCTTGTATTTTTAAAGTTCACCTTATGTCCTTCAAAATAAACTTCTCCTTCTTCTGGAGAATGTACACCTGTAATAACTTTAATAAAAGTTGATTTTCCCGCTCCATTTTCTCCCATAAGGGCATGTATTTCACCTTTTGCAAGATTAAAATTCACTTGACTCAGTGCTTTTACTCCTGGGAATATTTTGGTTATGCCTTTAAGCTCTAGAATAAATTCTGACACGCTCATCCCCATCCTTTCTTAATTAATACTTACTTGTCTCTTGTTAATTAAATATTAACAAAGTATGGAGATTAATTAAATGCAAATTATTAAACTCCCCATGTCTAAAACTAAACTCTCTTTTAAGCTGATTTAATTTTGAATAACAAGAAAGCCATAAATCGATGTATTAAATCAATTTATGGCTTATCCGATTACAATGTCTTACTGTTTTTTGACTGCATATTCTGTTGGCCACATACCGGACTGCTTTTTAAAAGTTTTTGAGAAATGATACTGATCATTAAATCCAACCATAGCTGCTACTTCCTTGCACATGAGTTCTGGCTGTGTGCTCATGATTTGCTTGGATTTTTCTATTCTATAGTAAGTTAAATATTCTGACGGCGACATTCCTTTATATGCCCTGAACAATTTACTAATATAAGATGGAACAAACCCAAACTTTTTAGAGAGCATATTGGTTGTAATAGATTCTCTGTAGTTATTTTGTAAATATTCTTCTATTGTTTGAGCAATATCAGGTATACTTGCTTTTTCATTTTGATTAAAATCTTGATAATTTGCTTCAAGCATTATAAAAGCTATATCCTTAGCAAGAGCCTTATCATCTACAGCATTGGATATAGCAGTGTCTAAATCCATTTTTAATGAAGAGGTATCTTTATGAATGGGTTCATTTTTCAAGTAGACAGTATTAATGATATTACTAAAAAAAGCAACTGTCTGCAGTTGTGTAAAACCTGCATCTACAAATCTGGCAAGTGCTGTCAAAAGGCAGTTTTGCAGCTTGTCACTATCTAGATTAAGCGCTGAAAAAATCGTTTCTGCTATTACCTTCGTATCTAAATACGCACTTGCTTGTGCGTGATGCTGCCAAATAACTTGGGATTTAAAGAGCTTGATGCTTACATAGAGCTTATCACGCAGTTCCTTTAACACTTGTCCTATATCACTTAACTTAACAGTCTGCCCTCCGGATACAATAGTTACGGGCAGGTAACTTTTAGAACTCAGCTGATTTAGTAACTGGTCTGCTGCTTCAGTAATACGCTTTTCACTTTTTGTTTCAAAAACCACTACCATTTCAGCTGCTGATTTCCCATTAAAGCACATACTATTTTCTTCAGGCAAAAGCAGATGTGATATCGTATCTGCAAAGTTGACTTCTTCCCAAACGCTTCTAGCTGGAAGCATTGAATCATTTGGAATAAGCGGAAAAGTCCCTGCACAAACTAAAAAAACTGCATACCTTTTCTCAACTGCTATTCTTGCCTCACTAACATGGTTTTCGTTGATCAGACTAATAATGTTTTGCCTTTGCTTTTCTTTATCTTTAACTAGTAATTCATTCTGTACTTTACTAAGTACACTATTAATATTATCTTGTGCAATAGGTTTAAGAAGATAGTCATATACTTGAAACTTAAGTGCTGTGCGTGCATACTCAAAATCCTGAAATCCGCTAATAATGATAACTATTGTTTCTGGTCTCTGTTCTTTTATATGCTCTGTCAACTTTAGCCCATCCATAACTGGCATTTTTATATCAGTAAACACGACATCTACGGATTCAGTTTCTAGTATTTCCAGAGCTTTCTTCCCATTGATAGCTGTCGCAACAACCTTAAAATTTTCGCCAAAAGACTCTACAAATTTTGCAATAACACGCATAATTGGCGGCTCATCTTCTACAATCATTACTCTAATCATCAAACATCCCCCCTCATTGTAATAATTAATCCTTGTGGCTCATTATCTTCTATAGAATAGGTTATCTCTTTGCCTGTATTAAGTTTCATTCTAATGAGTGTATTAATAAGTCCTAGTCCTCCTATTTTCATTTCTGTATATTTATTATGACTCCCCTCCCAATACGCATATATTTTATTTCTAATGTTTTGCTTTTCTTCTTCACTAAGTCCGCATCCATTATCACAAACCTTGATAAACCATTTACTATCATCTATTCCTGCAATGATCTTTACAAAATAAGGTGGTTCTACTGCTGCAAAAGCATGAGCAAAACAATTTTCTGCAAGGGGCTGTAAAATAAGTTTTGGCATTTGCATCATTAATATCTCATCATCTACCTGTATGTCATAAGTAAAGTAATCCTCATAACGCCATTTCATAAGCTGAAGATAACTTGTAACATTTTCTATCTCGTCTTTTAGTGTTACAGTCGTTTCCTTATACGAGGCAACATAGCGCAGCATAGCTGATAGTTCCTGACACATCATGACAACTTTATCATTTCCTTGTTCTACTGCAGCTGCACTTATAGTAGATAAGCTGTTATATAAAAAGTGGGGATTCATCTGAGCTTGCAGTGCCAGAAGCCATGCTTTTTTCTCAAGGGTAATCGATTCACTCAGCCTGTTTAACATGGCTGAAAATGCCATATTTAGTTCTCTTACTTCATCAATATTATGGTCACTTTCATATTCTTCCCCTATATTTTGAATACTTAACTGGCTGACTGTATCTTTTAATAAAATAATGGGTTTGCTTAAATTTCTTGCTATAATTAAAATCGCCAGTGTCATTAATAAGGTAATTCCTATACTTCCTACAAAGACTATGATGATAAGTCTTTTATAAGGATTCAGCATCGCATATCTGCTTTGTGATAAGGTAACTGTCCAACCATATTCATTAGAAGTCTTAAATACTCTATTTAGTTTTTTTGTTCGTACGCCTTTATCTGATGTATCGAAAATGATATTCCCGTCTCTGTCAGTTATGGTAATACCAATAGACTCCATGACATCAAATTCAGTATTTTCAACTAAAAATTTTATATCCTGCTGAATTTCAACAATGCCATACACTTCTTGTGAGTAGATATTCATAAGAGGGCGTCTCATAACAACATACTTTGAACTGTAGTTATCTGACCACCTGTCTGGCTGCGGAGAGAGTATACTTTTTTTATCGCCTCTCTTCATAAGGAGCTGCATTTCTTCTTCAGTGTCTTGATGCATTAATACTTTGGTTACATTTTTTGTATCCGTCATTCTCCCTGCACTAATATAATCGCCGTATTGGTTATAGACGCTTATTCGCCAAATAGGTTTCTTAGGTCCATTAATAGTTGTGAGAATACTTCCCGTATCAATATTTAACAGCAAATCATCATCGAAATAGTTACCTAGTCTTTTGTCTTCTTGCAATTTATTAAATGTGCTTAGTAATATAGGATTTGTCATAACTTGGTAAGCTATATTATCCATATCATTAAGATAGTATTCTACTTGCTTAATTGTTTTGTCTGCTAACTCCTGCTGGTTGAGTGTTGATATTTTCTCACTTGTTGTTACTATGTAGTAATAAAATGAAAGAAAAAAAATCAAAACCATTACAGCAAAAACAATCGAATAGGAATAAACCTGCTTACTAATAAAAATAGATTTTTTTCTTATCATTCATTGTCTCTCCCTTTAACTACTATTATCGTCTCTTCCTATTATACCACAAGGGCTATTCTTCTTATTATATCCTTTGTGTTTTTAATTAAATCCCCGGCTATAAGCTGCTTGTTAGGGCTGATCGGCAGGCGCGGAGACCTGCCACTACAGAATACTTCATACATCATCATTTGTAGTGACAAGCCTCCGTACTTACCCATAAGAGCACCAATACTTATTACCTGCAGCATGCAATATTAAACAAAATCGTCCTTAGAGAACCTTTATTCCTACATTACAAAAAATGTTGTAAAAGGTAATATGATATACTCCCTTTTACAACACTCTTATTATTATTGCATGTATACTTTTTGATCAAAGGAAACTTTTACAATATTTCTGCCTTCTGCAAGTGACTCAATATCTCCAAGTGCTTTCATCTGCATAAGCATATTCCCTATGCAAGATGCCTCGATTGGTCCAGCAACTACTTTTTTACCTGTAATATCTGCAACTTTTTGGCATAGATATTGATCTTGTATACCGCCGCCTACCATTCTTATAATACTGATATCTTTACCTGTAAGTTTTTCAAAAGCTTCTAAAACTTCTTTATAGAGATTTCCAAGTCCATTGTAAGCCGCTTTTGCAATATCTCCTACTTCTGTAAGGGTAACCCCATAAGTTTCATTACAATAAGCTATAATTTCTTTTTCCATATCCAGCGGGGCCATGAATCTATCGTCTTTAGCGTCTACTGCATATTCGCTGTCTGAATTTTTAACAGCTGCAATAATATCTGGGAAGGATAAATTTAAGCCGCGCTCATTCCATACCTTACGAAGCTGCTGCAGGAACCAAAGTCCATTGATGTTTTTAAGGTACCTGATAGTTCCTTCAACACCACCTTCATTTGTTATATTGAAGTCTTTTGATATCTCATTCATAATAGGGTCACTAAGCTCCATACCCATTAAGCACCATGTCCCACAGCAAAGGTAAACTTCATTTTCTGATTCAAGCGGTGAGCCTGCTACTGCTGAAGCTGTATCATGGCTTCCAACTGCTACAACTTTCACATCTCCAAGACCTGTTTCTTCTTGAATCAGATTTGTTAGTGTTCCTACAACTGTTCCTGGCATGACAAGCTTTTGCATTTTGTCAATAGGCATGCCTAGTGTATCAAATAGTTCTTTTGAATACTCTCTTTTTGCAGCATCTAAAAGTGCTCCTGTAGAAGCAATAGTATATTCATTAAAAGTACTTCCAGTTAGGAAATAAGCAATAAGATCTGGCATAAAAAGCCATTTATCTCCAAGTGTTCTTACAACTTCACTTGTTTTAAAATCATGATAAAGCTGATACACAGTATTAAAACTCATTTTTTGAATACCAGTAATATCATAAAGCTTGCTGTCAGTAATTTTAGTATAAAAGTCATCCATGATTTCACTTGTTCTATGATCTCTGTAATGTACTGGATTAGTAAGCAGCTTACCTTCTTTGTCAAGCCATGCTCCATCAACACCCCATGTATCAATACCGATTGAAGTTATTTCAACATCCTTAAGCTTAGCTGCTTTTTTGAGACCTTGCTTAATTTCATGGAAAATCCTCATAAAATCCCAATAAAAAGTATTTCCTAAGTATACTGGTTCATTAGGGAAACGGTGTATTTCTTCTAATCTTAATTTACCTTCTTCCATGCTTCCTAGAATTAGTCTTCCGCTGGACGCACCTAAGTCTATGGCAATATATGCTTTTTTACTCATAAAAAAACTCCTTTACCCTGTTATTATTGTTACTTGGTAATCAAAAAAATACCTGTCTAAAACAAAAGACTCTTCTCTTATTTTGAATGCAGGTATTTTTGAAATTATAAATTATCCCATATTTGCGGATCTGGATTCGGTATAACAGCACTTTGAAGATACATGCCATTGTCCACCAGTGTATTTTTAGCATGTTCCATCGAGGCCTCTACTGCTGATAATTCTCCACTAAATATGGCAAATGATTTTCCAGTCATTCCTCTTGCTAACCTAATTTCAATGAGTTTAGTAGGACTCGTTTTTACAATTTCATCAGCAGCTCCTATAATGGATGCTACAGAATAGCATTCGAGAATACCTATTGCTTCTGCTTTTCCTTTTTCAGTCACACCATAAATGGCTGAAAATAGACTAGGGTCTGGATTCCCTAGCAAATAAGTATCTACTAAGACAGTATCAAAAGGAGATACAGCAGCAACTTCTAATGCTGCTTTTACAGAGGATAATTTGCCGCTGAATAAAATAATATATTTGCCTGGGCATACAACCTGTGACATAACGAGTTTAATGTCTGCCGCCTTTAACATAGTATCTGCTGCTTTTATGCCTAGTGCTACTGATCGATACTCAGCTACGCCAAGAGATTTCATTTCATCCACTTAAATTATCTCCCTTCTACAATGATTTCTGTTTCTGTTATGTTCTTTACTATGCCATTTATGCTGCTATGTACATTAGCACTAATCGTGTTAATGTCTCCCACAGCTATTATTTGTTTTTGCTTAACGCTCTCACCTATACTTACAATAGGCACTGCTTTTTTTCCAATATGTGCTCCTATTGGTATATAAACTCTGCCAGCAGAAATACTATACTCCTTAAAACTAGCATGCTTATCATAGGCTTTTAACCCAAGCTTATAGACTATTCTCTCAGATGGTACTTCAACACTTAAGTTCTCATTTATCTTAGAGTCTGCCATAGGGGTGACTTTGACGCCTTGTTTAATAAGTTCTTTTTTGACCATCATCATAAGTTCTGCTGGGTTAAGATCATGATGGCATGCATAGTAGGAGCATGTATTGCAGCCACAGCAGCCAAGAGCTGTTGTGAGTTTATCTGAGTTCTGCACGATACCATTTGCAAAAGCATTCATGAGCCTATGAGGCTCTACTTCATGCCCCATTTTATTCCTTGGACATAAGTCTGTACACATTCGGCATTGAGAGCAAGAGGACATTGCTCTTTTTATACTCTCTATACCGATCATCTTTTTTTTGCCCGCGAGGACTGTACCTTTTGGCAGCAGAATAATAGCTTTTGTTGTCCTAGTCACTTTAGCATCAGAGGATACGAAGCTTCCCATCATAGGTCCACCAAGTAATATATCATACTCCGGTACTGTCAAAGTAATTTCTTTGATAACTTCTTTGAAAGGGGTGCCAATAGGGACTTTAACAACCTTAGGTTCTTCAACTGCACCAGTTAATGTAACATATTTATCTATCACTGGAGTGTTATTATAAATGTATTCATACATATTATAGAGGGTTTCTACATTAAGCTCTATGACATTCTTACTGCTGGGGAGCTGTCCCTTAGGAATAACAATGCCTGTACATTTATAAATGAGGGTTAATTCGTCTCCTGCTGGATAGATGTTTTCAAGTGGACGAATCTCTATATTGTCATCTAATGAAGTGATTGTATTTAACTTTTCGATAAGTTCTCGGTGTTTTGATTTGATACCCCATACTGCTTTTTTTATACCCAGTATCTTTAGCATATCTCGTATAATGATTGCAATTTCTTCTCCGTAGTGGGACATTACCTCATAATCTGTATAAATGAGCGGTTCACACTCAGCTCCATTGATAATAAGATAATCCATTCCCTTATCTAATTTGATATGGGTTGGAAACCCTGCTCCCCCTGCTCCTATTATACCTGCCTCAAAAACCTTTGCTTTAAACTCCTCGTATGTCATACATGTCACCTCATTTCCTGCCTAGTTTTGTGTAATATGATTTTCATCGTCTACTATTCCTACTATTGCTGCATCTATAGGGGCATTTATATTATCAATACTGCACCTTGAACTGCTTCCTCTTGTTATGAGGACTATTTCGCCTACACCAGCTCCAACTGTATCAATAGCTATAAATCTTTCTTTTTGGCTGCTGATACACTCCAGCGTTTCTACCATAAGAAATTTGTTGCCAATAAGAGCCTGGTGCTTGCGTGTTGATACAATACTTCCTATTACTTTTGCTATAGTCATGTCCTCGCACCCCTTTAATCTCATTTAATGATGGCAGGCCCTTTGGCCTGCCGATACAAAAGCTGTTAGTTCTTTATAATTGTTGCTGTTTGATTGCATTTAACACCTAATGCATTTGCTTCATCAGTATCAATATGCATTTCCAGTGTAAAGCTTGGATGTACTCTTACCTGGACGTTTTCAAAACGCCCTTTTCTTTCTTCACCAATTTCTACTGCAACAATTTCATTATCAGAAACGCCAAATACTTCGGCATCCTTATCACTCATATGAATGTGTCTCTTTGCTATAATACATCCTTCATTAAGATAAAGAGCACCCTTAGGTCCTACTATTGTAATAGGGGCTGAGCCTTGAATTTTGCCTGATTCACGGATAGGAGGATTAATACCTAATCTAATAGCATCTGTTTTTGCTAATTCTACCTGTGTTTCTTTTCTTACTGGTCCTAGTATACGTACATTTTCAATTACTCTAAGATTAATACCAACGATTGTAACACATTCATTTGCTGCATATTGGCCCCCCATAAGTTCTTTTTTAGGATGAAGAGTCGCTCCTTCTCCAAAGAGAATCTCAAGGTGTTCTTGTGTTACATGCAGATGTCTTGCTGATACACCAATTGGTACCACCTGCTTTGGTGCAGGTGTATGAATAGGGGTAATACTTTTCATGCTACCCTTATTTAGCTCTTTTTGAACTGCTTCCATAATAAGTTGTTGTAGTGCTTCTACATTTGCGCTCAAGGCTTCCACCTCTTAATTAGAATTTTGGTAATATCTTTTCAATGTCTGAGTGTGGTCTTGGAATTACATGAGTTGCGATAACTTCACCAAGTCTTGATGCTACTGCTGCTCCTGCTTCTACTGCTGCTTTAACTGCACCTACATCTCCTCTTACCATTACAGTTACAAGTCCTGAACCAATTTTTTCTGAACCTACTAGTTCTACATTTGCTGCTTTAAGCATTGCATCTGCTGCTTCTGTTACTGCTACTAAACCTCTAGTTTCGATCATTCCTAATGCTTGATTATTCATAATAATTTTCTCCTCTCTAACAACTGGTTTTTTAGGTGTATTATTAACTTCAGTTACTTCTGTCTTAACTGTTTCAGCTTTCATTACTTCTGTTTCGTTAGTTTGCTCTGTTGCTATTTTCTTAGTACTAGATGTGCCTTTTGCTTTACTTTCAGCCACTAGTTATCACCTACTTGTTTAATTTTCTTGCACTATGGAGCACAAGTCTTTGTACTTCTTCATGAGGATTATTAATTGTAATAGCTGCTGCTACTTTTCCAAGTCTTGCTGCTACAACTTTGCCATGCTCTATTGCTTCTTGTACATCTGATATAGTTCCCTCAATAATCATAGATACAAGTCTGCCTCCGAGGGTTCTTTCTGTTGTAACAAGTCTCACGTCCGCTGCCTTAAGCATAGCATCTAACGCTTCTATGGCTGCAACATTTGCAGCTACTTCTAGTATTCCTATAGCTTTCATGTCATCACTCTTCCTGATATAGGATTTAATTATTTAATAGTTGGTAAAATTTTGTCTACATCACCATGTGGTCTTGGAATTACATGTACTGCTACTAAATCGCCAAGTCTTGTTGCTGCACTTGCGCCAACTTCTGTAGCTGCTTTAACTGCACCTACATCTCCTCTTACCATTACAGTAATAAGTCCTGAACCAATTTTTTCTGTTCCTACTAATGTTACATCTGCTGCTTTTACCATTGCATCTGCTGCTTCAATTGCTGCTACTAAACCTCTAGTTTCTACCATTCCTAATGCTTCTTGTTTCATTGTAAAATCCTCCTAGTATTGTTTTTTATTTTTTAGTTTGTTTTTATTCTACTATAAACAGCTTAATTTTAATAGTTTTTCTAGGTTTTCATCAGGGCTCGCGATAACTTTGTCAGCTACATAGCCTGATACTTCATTTGCTGCTCTTTTGCCAGCTTCAACCGCCGCTGTTACGTCTGATACACTTCCTCTAAACTTTAACATAATGAGTAGTGGTACTGGAAGTGAATCTCCTCCGGCTGGTTTGTTTTTATCGATTGCTTCTATTGTTACATCGGCTGCTTTACATGCTACATCTGCTGCATGTAATGCTGTCGCTAGCCCATATACTTCTAGTAGTCCTACTGCTTTTCCCATAGTGCACCTCTATTATTCATTAATGTAGGCTATTTTTACACCTTCTTGTTTCATGTTTACTACCATTGCTTCATTGAGTTCATCAAGACCAAATCTATGTGTAATAAGCTTTTGAATTGGAAGGCCTATTCCTTTAGCACGTTTTAAGAACTCTAAAGTATTGACATAGTCTCTGAATGTGTAAACCCATGAACCTACTAGTGTGATTTCTTTGCTGCATAAATCAAAATGAGGATTGATTGTAGCGTTTCCGTTATCAACGAAGAATCCAAGTTCACAAAGGCCGCCGCCACGTTTAATAAATTTATATATATTAGAAGCTGCTGATGGTACGCCTGTGCATTGGAATGCAAAGTCAACACCGCCATTTGTCTCTTTCTTTACGAAAGCTAACATTTCATCAAAGCTTCCAAAATCTTTAAAGTTTACTGTAAGATCTGCTCCAATTTCTTTTGCAAGCTGCAATCTTTTTGCATCACCATCAACTGCAATAATGTTTTGAATCCCCATGGTGCGAAGTACTGAAACAACTGTAAGCCCAATTGGTCCGCATCCTTGAACAAGTACTCTGCTGCCAAAGCTCATAAGATTTGTTGTTTTAGCCCGCTCCACAGCATGCATTGCTACTGCAAAAGGTTCAACTAAGATTCTGTCATCCAGTGAAAGATCGCTTACATTAAAGATTGATGAACCTTTTCTAAGAACGATATATTCACCGAACCAGCCATTAAACTTATAGTTGTCATCTGGAAGAAGGCCATATACCGCCATGTTATCACTAAGGTTCGCTTTTTCTGGCTTTAACGTTGTATACTCATCATCTCCAGTAAGCGTAACAGAAGTTACAACTTTGTCACCTACTTTAAGTGGTTTGCCAATCATGTCAACTTTAATATTTTTACCGATTTTAATGATTTCACCTGTTCCTTCATGTCCAAGTACTACAGGTATTAAACCAAATGGGTCATTTTTGTATTCATGAACATCTGTTCCACATACGCCGCATCCCTCAACCTTTACAAGTACTTCATCATCAGTAATTTGAGGAAGGTCAAATGTTTTTACTTCAATTTTTTGTTTTTCAACAAGGTAAGCTGTTCTGCCCTTTTGAGGAACTGCCACAGAAGCTGCTGCTCCTACTCCTTCACCTTGTAAATTCTTAATAACTTGTGCTACGATATCTTCGATATTGCCGATATTATAAGATTCCACTTCTTTTCCTCCTTATCTGATATAGAGTGCATCTGCCATAACGCATCTTCTTGCTTTTGTAAAGGATGCTGCATTGGTGAGGCCTTCTCCAGTTTTACTTGCGATTGTAAAGGTTGCAAATCCTTCTCCGCCGAAACCAATTCCTGCATAGGATGGTGCATTTTTTACAAAAATAGCTGTATCAAGGGCTTTGCCGTACTTAGTTAAGTTATAAACATTTGAAGAATGCATGTGAGCAGAATGTCTATTGCCGCCTTCTAAGATCTTAGCAACTTCTATTCCTTCATCAACACTATTTACTCTAACAATACCAAGTATTGGCATCATTAATTCTTCAACAACTAAGATATGATTTTTGTCTGCTTCAAAGATAATACATTTTGTGCTTTCTGGCGCATCGATGCCGATACCTTTTAAGATAACACTTGCATCTCTGCCTACATAATCTCTGTTGACGATGTGTCTGCCATTCTTTTCTACTAAAACTGTTTGTGTTAGCTTCTCGATCTGTTCACCTTTTAAGATATAACAGTCGTTTTCACTAGCCATATAGTAAATGAGTTCATCTGCTACTTCATTTACAACGATAACTTCTTTTTCTGCTATACAAGGCAGATTATTATCAAAAGTTGCACCATTAATAATATCTTGTGCAGCTTTTTGAATATTCGCTGTCTCATCTACGAGTACTGGTGGATTACCAGCTCCAGCCGCTATCCCTCTTTTACCGCTTTGAAGGATTGCTTTAACTACCCCTGGTCCTCCTGTAGCAACTAAAAGCTGAATATCCGGATGCTTAAATAGGGTATTCCCAGAATCAGCAGTTGGGTTTAACACAGTTGTTGCCACATTTGTGATTCCGCCTGCCTCCTCGGCAGCTTCGTTTACAAGTTGTACTGCAAAGTTTGAAGTTTTGGCTGCGTTAGGATGAGAGTTGAAAACAACTGTATTGCCTGCTGCTATCATCCCAATAGCATTACAGAAAACAGTCTCTGATGGATTTGTAGATGGTGTAATAGCTCCAACTACTCCAAATGGACCTCTTTCTATAATAGTCAGTCCTTGATCGCCGCTCCATGCTGTTACTTCAATGCACTCTGTCCCAGGCGTTTTTTTAGCTACTAATTCGTGTTTTAGAATTTTGTGTCCAACCTTACCCATGCCTGTTTCATGAACCGCCATTTCAGCTAAGAGTTCTTTATTTGCCATAACTTTTTCACGAATACGTGTAATAATATTTTCTCTAAATTCTAAAGGCATCATATGAAGGTCCACTTGAGCTGCTTTTGCGGCTGCTATTGCATCTTCTATATTTTCAAATACACCTTTACCAGTTCCTACTTCCGGAGCTGATTTCTGAGCCTTTGTACTAGTTGCTGCAGCCATTTTACGAACTACTTCTTCAACAACTTGTTTTAATTCTACCTCGTTCATTTCGTCACTCTCCTTCTATAAAATGGGCTCCGTATCTAGCAAACTCTATATCATCTGTTGCTGAGCCTCCGCTTACACCTACAGCCCCTATCACAAGTCCATTTACCTTTATAGGATAGCCTCCGCCAAGCGTAACAATTTTTGCATCCAGCATGTTCTCAAGTCCTTCAAAGTCAGCCCCCCTAGCCGTAAGCTTAGCTAGTTCATGAGTTGGCATTTTTAATGCAGCAGCAGTAAATGCTTTTTTGATGGCTAATTCATAGCTGATGACAAAGGAGTTATCCATAACCTGAACACTTATTGGATTTCCTTCTTTTGAGACAACTGCGATAACCACTTGAATACCTTTGTAGGCTGCATACTCTTTAACCTCATTAATGATTTGATTAGCAAGGTTTAAATCTAGTTCTTGCGTTGTAGTTTGCTTTTTTGTTTTCATCGTTTCTTCAAACACCTTATCTATATATCTTGCGACTACATACAAATAGTCGGATAATCTATTGATGTATTGTCTTACTTCACTCTCTATATTGTCACATCTGTTAACGGCTCTTTCTGCTCTCCTTGCCACACTTCGGGCTATATCAAACTTTGCCGAGATTGGATTATCACCTGGAAGAATGAACTTAGTAAATTCACCAGCTAAACCTTGGTAGTAGTCAATACTATTTTCTAAAAAGCTTACCGAAGCTTGTTTTTCTTTCCACTTGCCGTTAGCAGTTGATGCAATCTCACTCATTACAAGGATAAGTGTCTTTTGAATGATCTCTATTTCATTGACTATAGGTCCTTTTTGAAGTGTACTTCTAATGTCTCCAAGATGGCTTGTGAGCTCATCTACATTCCCTACAGCTTCTATCTTGGGATGTGTTTTGGGAACCCGTTCTCCAGAATATAGTCCCGTTGCTCCATTATCCCCTGTTTTGGTATATATTTTCATTTCTCTCCTCCTTATATCTCAATAAGTGGATTGCCTTTTACATACCTTGCTGCATTTTGTCCGATTATTCTATGTCTCTCTTTTGTTATAAACAATGGCGTATTTTTTATTTTCTGTATATAAAGTGCCGTATTCTCAAAATACATTCCTATACCTACCTCAATTTGTGACATTTCTGCAGCTATGTGCCCTAGCTTAGTTTCTGATTCAGGTATTTCTTCAAGAATGACTTTATAGAGTACGCCTTCTTCTTCTATGCCTGCAAGGACTTCTCTTAATGCTCTTTGATCAGGGTGATAGGCTTTAATAACAATCTCAGGTCTTATCATGCTCTTCCCACCTTCGATAACACTAGCCCTGTTGCAACTGCATTTCTAGGACCCTCACAGCCTCTCACTTCTCCTTTACCAACTACAATATTATAATAAGAAAGCTCTTCTAATATCATGTGCGGTATTTCAAAGTCAAGGGCGCTGCCTCCTACTAATACAACATTTGAAATATTTTTTATCTCGTGATCTCTTGCAATCTCTCTAAGTGCTCTAACAGCATTTTGTACAAATACATCTTTCTTTGCTGCTTTTCTAGTCATCATTATTTTTTCTAGGCTATGCTTTGTTTCAATAGGAATCAGTTCGTTTCCTTTGCAAACAACTACTCTGCCAAATACCTTGGGAGAAAGAGGTTCATTAAAGAACTTAACTTCACCCGTTTCAAGTCTGATATAGAACAGGCTTTCAACCTTAGCTAATGGATGCTTTTTAATGTCTTCTGCTAAAGATAAGTTATTAAGCCCCAGCTGCGTATTAATCAGCATTGTAATAAAGTTACCTGCTCCTGCTAAATGTACTGTTTTTACAGTTCCATCCTTTGAAACAATTGCAGCATCTGTTGACCCGCCCCCAAGATCAAGAATTGCAAGGGGTAGTGAACTTCCTCTTGTTGTAAGTGCGCCAAGACTTGCCATAACAGCCTCAACCCCTGCAACCTCTGATTCAATGCCAAGCTCTTTAAAGATGGCATCTGCAAGCATCTGCATCGGAAGCTTATCCGTTTTAACCATAGCTGCTATAGCAACTGCTTTTTCTAATGATACTTCACCAGCCAAAGCCCCTTTTACATCAATAGGAACGAGTACATCTACTGCCAAGAGATCTTTAATGCTGATATTTTGCATCGCAGCATTTGACAGATTATAAAGTTCGCGCCTCATACGTTTCAGCATATTTCCTACATTACTTTCAGCATCTCCTTCAATATTAACAAGCTCTTTCATATGCGAAATACTGTCCATAATCTTTGCTGCTCCGTGATCAATATTCACTTTGGTCACATTGCCTTTTTCATTTATCAAGCTAAGCTTGCCTGACGGCAGTACTTTTTCCTTAACTTCACCATGAGGCGTTCTGACTACTACTGCTGAGCGATTGCCGATTAAACTTTTTGCAATAGGAATAATGCGTTTTGTTTCTTCATGTGTCAGCTTAAAAATATTTGCTATGCTATAAGGATTAGATAAACTTTGCACCGATTTTCCTGTCCCCCCAACTTCTATAGCTGCTAACACAGCTGTTGGTATACGTTCAATATATTTAACCTCATCTACTATGGGGATAAATAAGTTAATGCGGTTTTGCACGAGCACTGCTTCATCATTCTGAACAATTGCTCCTGTAATACGTTTATCTGATTCATTAATGAGCTTTGCTGCTGATTCATAGTCTATTTCCTTAGGGATGATAACAATATAACTTCTATCTGCATCAGCATACTTAAGACTGGTAATCAGTATGGTCTCACCGACACCTAATCCTTCACCGCTTGGTGTACTAGGATCATGCCCTATCATCGTAGAATCTGTAATAATAGTCTCCGTAATGGTTTCCATTGCTGTATCGCCTATAACTGGAGCTGCTTCATTAAGACAGATCTTATCTATTTCTGACAGATGCATATTAGCTGCATCCAGTGCCTTACCTAGTGCTTCCTTAATACCTCTTATATTATCTAGTGTCCCTTTTGTTCCTGTTGTCATGACATCACTGCTGGCTTTAAAAACTATATTTTCATGCTGATCGATTGTGGCAATACATACCTCTGTAGTTGAATTACCAATATCAATACCTGCAATTGTTCTTTTCAAAAGCGTTCACCTACTCTTTGCGAAGTATATCTCTTTTTTTGTGTACTGTAAGAGTTTCTCTTACAAAGTTTGCGCAAATCGGTGCATCATATTTGTTTTCAAGCTTGTCTGCAATGGCTGCTAATTCTTCTTCTGTCGCTCTGTAAGGTCTTAGGCTGTTATAAATCTGAAGTATTTCATCATCTGGAACAGCGATAAGCTCTGCTGCTCTTACAAAGTTTTCCGCAAGTTGGGGTTTACCGTCCTCAAGGGCTACCTTTGCCTGAAGCATAAGCGTACTTTTTGAAATTGAAATATCATTGATCCCAATGTTACCGTTCATAATATTTTCTATTGTCACATCTTCTAGTTTTTTACCTGTCTTACTGCTGATAAGCTCAGGATATTTTTCTATTAATGGGTATAAATTCAAATTTCTCACCCTCCCTACATGTTAGTAGTTACTGGAATGGGCTCGCCCCTATCCACTACAAGTTCCGTTTCAATAGTGTGCATAAGCGCTGCCTTTACCTGAAATTTTGGTCTGCACATAGGGTCATTCTGTATGGGTACCGGCATAACCTGTTCACCTTTAGCATATTTAGCTGCATTTTTGCCTATTTGTCTATAAGTTTCCAGTGTTAAGAGAGGTGCTTGCGGAAAGAGTTCCAAGTTAGTAAGGGGATACAAATCTTTTTGATGAATAACAGCAGTGCCTTTTGACTGAAGCCCTATACCAATTCCTGAACCTGCTAGTTTAGCAACATCATTTCCCATAAAAGAAACATCTGAGGTTCTCATGATACGATATACTTTAGGTATCATCCCTTCTTCTTCTATGCCTGCCATTATTTCCTTAAGCACTTTATCTACTGGAAGTCCATTGATTGTGTAATGAATCTTAATCCCATATGCCGCGCCAATCCCAATACCTACTTCTTTAGGACTTTGATAACTGTTACTTGAAGGAGTGAGGTTTTTATGGCCATCTAACTCTTGGCTTAGAAGTATTTGTTTAACGATATCTGCTATAAGCTTTTCATCCATATTGGCTCTTACCTCCTACAAGTTTTCTGGAGAGATAATATGAGGAATATCTTTTATCTCTTCCCAGCGTTCATTACTCATGACATAACCAGTACCTGGTCCTTTGTAATCATTTTTAAAGTTAATAGCACTTTGTACTTTAAAATCAGTATCTAAGATGGCGGATGTATGAAGATAATCACCTGTCATACGCTGCTTAAACATTTCGAGAAGACTTCCTGCTACATCTTCGAACCCTGATTTTTGAAGTGCTTTGATGATATCAATTCCTGTAATATTCTTTTTCATCATTTCATCTATTGCCACTAAATCCTTAACAATGTCTCGGTCTATTACATCTTTGCTTGAGTGTGCATAAGTGATTGCTTCAACTTCTTCATCTGTAACTTCTGGGAAGTCTAACTCTTTAAAGATAGCCTGCATTGCTTTGGCGGCCTTATTTCTGACTCTTATTACGTCTTCTTCTTTGACAGGTCTAAGACCTCCATCTACTTTAAGGTCTCTTTGAAGGACATTGTAGTCATCAAAGTCTTCCGCATCAAAGTTAGAACCTGCAAACATGTTATCCTCATTTGGCGTACCGCTGTAACCTGAGAAAATGAAGTCTGTTCCTGGCAGCATCTGCATAAGCATTCTTGCCGTTCTTCTAATATCTGAATGTGAAAAAGTCTGATCGTTACTTGATGCTACTTCAAGGTCTAATATAGCTGCTATAAGATTCTCAGCTAAAATAGCTCTTACACCTGACGGCACTGAAGTTGTAATCCCAACACAGCTTACAGAACCATTTTGAATACCTTGAACCCCGCCGCCCCTTGTTACCATCAAGCACCTTGTTTCGAGGTAAAGCATGGATTTCTTTTCCGCATTTCCCATAAGGACTTCTGAGCCTGTCCCAGAAGTATATCTCATTTTAAGTCCTCTTGAAGCATAGGCAGAGGCTAGAAATGTTTTAGAATAAGGGGTATCATCCCCATCAATAAATACCTTTTCAGTACCATATACAGAGATCGTTTCTGCATAAGTGGTAAGTCCTCTCATACCAAGCTCAAGTTCTACTGCTTCTTCAACAGCACACTGTGTAAGTACGCCTCTTGATCCAATTTGTGAGCCTACCAAAAGTCCAATGGCTGTAAACGGTGCGTATCTTGCTATACCTACTGTTGTTTCTTCTTCTCTAAATCCTCTAAGCGCCCCTTCTGCAGCATCCGCTGCTATAAGTATCGGGTTGTCCTTAGCATTTGTTATATGTGCTTGATTTGCAGGGTGTCTTCTTGCCCTCATCTTTTGCATTGCCATCATCATCTCTACTACATTAAGATGACTCATTACCCTGGTGAGCTTGGCTGGTGTAAAACCTTTTGCAATTTCTATTATTTGTTCTCTTGAAACATGGATATCAACTAACATTCTTGCTATATCTAACGTCGGTATTTCCATGCTCTTAGGAGCTATTTTTGTATCTATATAATGGTCTGCAATAAAGTAATCCATAAAATCAAATTCTTCTCTTGTTTTCCCATCCATGAAAGTGACCTTGTCATTTTCAATCTTTATAGAAGGAGAAGGGTCATAAGGACTTAACATAGCCACAAAGCCTTTTTCTGGCCATTCGCTTATAAAACCATCTTTATTTACAGGGCGACTGTCTAGTACTTCCATTCGTTTAGAACGTTTCACTGTCTCCCACCCCTATCTTATTTTTTTAATTGTGCTAATACTTCTTTAGTGATACGCGCGATAAGTTCTGCGTTGTCGATTGTTTTTGGTTTTTCTTTAGTTGTTTCGCAGTTGCATACTCTGTTTTTGCAGTTTGCATCATGTGTACATGCTGTACCTTCTGGTTTTGTGCATACTCCTTCTCTCTCAATACAAGGATGTTTGCCTGGTACGTTGAATGCTCTTCTTAAATCAAGAAGACGTTTAACTTCATGAGCTGGAATTTCTTTCGCTCCGCCTAACATTTGTGCTCTATAAGATAATTCTGCATAAAATTCTAAGCTTTCCATTTTAAAGTATGCTGCCATTAGGTCTACTCCCCATGATAAAGCACCATGGCTTTCTAGTAATACTGCATCATGTGTATTGAAGAATGGTTCAATAGCATCAGGGATTTCCATAGTTGATGGAAGACCATATGGTGCGATAGGTACTTCGCCAAGGAAGATTGTTGCTTCTGGCATAATTTGTTTATCAAGAGGAATACCTGCTATAGCATGTGCTGTTGCATACATTGGATGTGCATGAACTACTGAATTAACATCTTCTCTGCATTCATAAACACGTAAATGCATTTTAATTTCTGAAGATGGTTTATGAATTCCGTCTGATTGAAGCACATTGCCTTTCATGTCAATTTTACAGATCATGTTTGGTGTCATAAAGCCTTTACTTACACCTGTTGGTGTACAGAGGATTTCGTTAGGACCTATTTTGTAAGAAAAGTTCCCGTCATTAGCTGCTACCATTCCTCTATTGTAAACACGTTTACCAATTTCACACATTAACTTTCTCATTTCAAACTCATTAACAAACATATGTTACCTCCCTGATTTTTGTTTTTTGTTAGTTTTTGTTGTTTTATCTTTGTTTGACTTTATTCTATCACTATTGCCTTATGAATTCAATAGAATTTTAGATGAAATTAAAGAAACTCAACAAAAAAATGTATAAGTCTATTAAAATATGGGTATACTCTATACTTTAATAAGCTTATACATTTAAAACGATCATTTTTCTATTTACATACTATTTGTTTTATCCCGTGTTGTGTGCAAAATTCCTGCCATTCCGGAGGCAGTTCCTGATCCACAACAAGGTAATTAATTTTACTTACTTCTATTAATTTATGCATGGATATTTTCTGCATCTTGGTACTGTCAACCGCTAAAATAATTTCTTTAGCGCACCCTATCATAGCTTTTTTTATTTCTACTTCCAGTTCATTTGTATCCATAGCCCCTCTTTGTAAGTCTACTCCCTTACAAGATATCACGGCCTTATCTGCATAATAGTTTTTAATGTTATCTTTGGCTGTTGGACCTATCAAAGAAAGAGACCTCTTCCTAAGGGTGCCTCCTGTTGATACAACATTAAGCTCTTCGTGTGAGCTGAGCTCAGATAGGATGCTAATAGAATTAGTAATAACCGTAAGTCTTTTATTTTTATCTATGTTTTTGGCTACTTCTAAACAAGTAGTACTTGGGTCAAGCATGACCACTTCTCCATCATAAAGCATATCTGCTACAGCAATTGCAATCTTTTGTTTGCTGCTTATATTTTCATTAACACGCATACTAAACGGTGTATCTTCTACATCTTTGATTGTTCCATTTATAAAAATAGCTCCTCCATACGTTCTTTTTAATATGCCTAGTTTTTCGATCTTTTCTAAATCTCTTCGTATGGTCTCTTCTGTTACTTCAAAAAGTTTACTAAGTTCTATGACCTTAACTGATTTTTCTCTCTCTACAATCTCTGTAATATATTTCTGTCTTTCTAACGCAAGCATTATACACCTCCCACCCATATGTTTTATGCTTTTTATGGTTTTGTGTTGTTTTTTCTTTATTGTATTTGATTTTAACATATTCTTTGGTATTTTAAAATAGCTTTATAACATAATCTTAAATTTACCTATATTTAATGTAAATTTTACATGCACAACTTAATATTGAATTGTTAAAATTTACATTAAAACTAAAGGAGTATGTATGAATACATTAACAATAAAGCTAAAATCTTTCTTATCACAACTCTTTTTACATCTAAAATCTTTTAGGCCAAAGTTGAAGTTTAATCTTAAATTTAAGCTTAATTCAAATTCCAGAAAATTTGGTCTGATGAGTCGTATCATTATATTAACCTTTCTTATATCTATTCTTCCTATTATCATTTTAATTTCTGCTACCTACTATGATACTAAAACAAGCATTGAAAATGATATCAAAAATTCATCCATTTTATTTAATAGTAATATGATAGGTGCACTTCAAAATGTTTTAGATACTGAATCAAATACACTTAAACTCCTTACTACAGATACTCTCTTTACGGAGTTTAAAAACGATTCCGCATCGCAAAATGATATCAGACAAAAGTTAATAACCATGACACATTCAAAAGAATTTGTCTCTGGCATTTATATGAAATTTGACAATTATGACCTGCCAGTTGGCTATTCAAAAGATAAAGTAGAGAAGCTCACAAAAGAGGACATCGACGGTAATTATCTCTATAGTAGTGCAAAGAAAAAGAAACAACTCGTTATGTCTTCCCCTTATCAAGACGATCTTACAAAAAAACTTATTATCACCCTATCTTGTCCTATAATAAGTAAGTCAAGTGATTTTGTGGGTGCAATCAATATGGATATTAGTATGGACTATCTTTCAAAGCATCTCTACACACAAATGTCTGAGACAGGGTTAGATTCTAATATAGGGGTAATGATTTACCTGGATAATGGTACAATTATGGCCTGCACAGATGAAAGCTATGTCAATAAAAAACTAGCTCTATTTAAAGGCGGCTTTAATCTCATTAATAACCATACTGAATTCTTTTCAGCAGACTTCGCAGGCGATTATTATCATTTTTATAGAGGAGAAAAAAGTAATGGACTTAATATCATATGCTATGTTAAAGCTTCTTATATAAGCAGTCTTATCAAAATCAAAGTAGCACCTCTATTTTATACTATACTTATTGTCTTTATGGCAGCTATTTTAGCTGGATTATTTTATGCCTATCACTTTTTAAAACCCATTAAGTTTATTTTAAGCGCACTTGGAAAAATTAAAGCCAATGACCTAGACGCTCATATAGATACCAAAAAGATCAGAACACGGGATATATTTGAAATAGCGAATGCTGTTAATGAACTCATCCATAGCCTTAAAGATACTGTTACGAGTCTCCAGAGCACTTCTAATCAGTTAGTTGATGATGCTCACAATGTCAAAGAAATCATTCATAAGTGTAACTCTTATGGTGATCAAACTTTAAGGTTAATTGGAAATATTTCTGCCGGAGCTCAAAATCAGATGAGTAAAATTAAAGATAGCTTGGATTCTTCGCTCATCCTTAATCAAAAGTTTGAGGAAGCACAAATCATCAATAGCAAAATGAAAGAAGAATCCAAGGCTGTTAATCAGGTTATAGGTAATGGCATGGCAATGGTAAATGATTTAAAAGAGTCGGTTCATCTAAATAATCACGGTCTTGTAGATTTAAAAGAATGCGTTACTTTAATAGGAAATAAATCAAATCAAATTAAAAGTATCCTCTCTACTATGCAAAAACTTACTAAGCAAACTAATTTACTTGCCTTCAATGCATCAATAGAAGCTTCAAGGGCGGGTGAAGAAGGACGAGATTTTGCTGTTGTAGCTAACGAGGTAAGAAAGCTCGCTGATATCTCAGCTAACTTCGCAGTAGAAATCGAGCAAATTGTTGGGGAGAATATTGTGTCTGTTAATAAGTTAATATCAGATGTAGATAAGTTCTCAAATTCACAGGAATCCACCGAAGAAGTTTTGCAGAAAACTGAATCACGTTTTATAGATATTAAAACAACGATTGATTCAGTACAAAATTCTATTAGAAATGTAGATATTGTGTTAAAAGACATTGAAGAAGCAAAGGACAACCTTATTTCTGAAATAAATAGTGTCTATAGTGTAGCACAAGAAACGATTACTTCTACAGAAATGGTAGAATCTTATGCCGAAGCTCAAGTAGCAAGCCTGCAAGAGGTTGTTGCAACCTCTGAAGGGTTAAAAACGCTCTCTGCAACGCTCGAACAAATGGTACATAATTATCGTTTATAAATCAAGAGAATATAGCATATTTAAAATATGCCTATACATACAGTAGTATCTAAAGTTCTTCCGCATATAAGTTTAACTCTTGCTTAACACGTAAAATCCAGCTGTATAATTACAAGGGACAGAAGCTGTAAAAGCCTTTCTGTCCCTTGTAATTATACCTAATATAAAATTTCTCATTATAACAATTTATAGTCTTTTCAAAAATTATAGACCTATATGCCATATACCTCTATTTGACTGAGTGCAGGAAATGGTGATGGATCATCTGCCTTAATTAAATCACTGATTTGTATCCACTCAATCTTTTTCTTATCGAACGTCAGTGTATGTCCCTTATCACTTCTTTCTAGGTCCCAAGTGATATGACTGCCATCTGAAAATCTTAAAGTAACCTGTTTCCACCAGTTATCGTGTGGAAAGTCCGATCTTGTATATAAAACAACCTTGTCTACTTCAACCGTTCTTCCAAATGCTACTTTAAGGGCTGCTTCATCATCTTGATTAATTCCCCATGATTCATACGGCCATGCCCCATGCAAGTGGTTTTCACGATTTCCGTTAATTGCATTTTTAGCTGCGAACACTGACTCGCCCCTTGTTTCTACATTTGCTGTGACATGAGGGTAGCATCCACTTTCTCCGTGTTGGTCTACTACGTTAAGTGCAACATTTCTATAAGCATCAATCTCTTCTTTTGTCACTGCCCTCACATACAATAAATGTTTGTCACCATAAAATGTTTTTGGGGAGTAACATATTTTCTTTTCACCGAAAGGAATCTGATACTGCCATTTATGATTAGTCAAATAAACCAAGGCAGGCCCTAGTGCATCATCTACCTGCACCTTGTAAAACTGATTTCCTTCTGACGTTTCTATTACGATTAGATCCCCTTTTTCGTATGTACCCTCAAAAACAAGATTGACTTCATCTTGCCCTGTACGAGACGCAATAATGCAACCATCTTCTTTTACGACTTTCAATGATAGCTCCATATTTACTCTCCTTTTCTTATTTTCCAAGTGCATATCTTATTTCACTTTTATCTTCACAAACTCATTTCTTGGCTTGAGTATTTATTGATTACAAGCTATAAACAAAGGTTCTTTTTCACCTTGCAGATTGATATACCAGCCCTCATCTTTAACAAAGGTTATAGCTGGTGGTTCATTCCACCCGCTATTATTTGTTCTCTCATTTTCCTTACCGTAGACTGCACAAGCGAGCCAGTGTGTTCCAGGCTCAAGATGTCCAATAAGGGTTGGTATTGCTGTTCGTGGATGAAGAAGATTTGTATTAGGCTCTGCAATAACCATTTGGCCCGTTCTTTTCCCAGTAAAATCAATAATCCCGCTGGTTGCCCACGGAAACTTAGCAGCCACCCCTCCATTTTCATAAATAATATCACTATTCTTCCCGGTTACCAGTTCCATCTCCCGTGAAATGGCAAATCCACCCTCAGCCGTATCTAGGCTTCGTTTGGTAACAATGTGATGCAGACGAATATGCCAAGGGGCCCCTGGAATCAGCCAAGTAGTTACTGTCCCATCCTTAAACGGCAGCCATTTTGAGTAGATCAACCTGTTTTCAATTCTGTACTCTTCGCATTTATGACGTCCACGGTAGTAATTATCTCCTTCACTTAAGGCTAACATAGAATCAAATGCGCCTTGTTCTAAACCATAATTCCCCTTCATAACACTAAATCCAAATACATTAGAATAGACAAATTTTTCATATTTAGATGCCATATTCGCAGGCTCAAAAGGAGCATACTGCCCCGATGTAAAAGCCATTACATGCCTAGGTTCGTCTCTTACAATGTGCATATGCGGATGCATTTGAACTGAAACTTTGTCTAGTTTTGGAAGTGATTCTTCTTTGGCTTGCCAGAAGGGATGATTTTCATCAAGAGCGAGAGGAAGAAAAGTCTTCATAGCCCAGTAAGCTCCGCCCTCCCCATTGTACCCCTCAGACATGACCAAATTGGGATAACTATAACCCACAGTTAACAATCCTTCTTTAGTCAGAATAGGTTGTTTAAACCACCACCTTAAATTGCGAAGCACCAAACCTTTTACAACCCCCCAAGGGTATACTTCTACACCAGCATATGCCAGGGCACTCCAGAAAGCTGATTGTGCAAAACGGTAAGTCATGCTTCGTCCATAAGGAATAGCTGATCCATCTTCTGCAAACCAATAGATAAAGTCCTTTGCAAACTGAGCAGCCCGTTTTTTATAACTTTCAGAGCGGATAGGATCACGATCTTCGAGCAGCTTAGCATAGACTAAGCTGTAAAAATGCATGCCAAATGCAATATAATAATCCATTTGTTCTGTGAACCCATCTGAATACCACCCATTATCCAAGTAGTAACTGTCCACTCTGTTAAGTGCATCTTCTAAGGCTGCACTATCATAAGCAGCTCCTACTTTTTGAAGACCGCAGTTTACAAAAACTCTGAAAAATAGCCAGTTGTTTTGTACAATGTCATGTTCATTAATTTGATTCATCCACTTGGCAAAGTTCTGCTTTTCGAGGTCAGTAAGAGGAATCCAAACTTTTTCTGGAATGAGACAAAGTGCTAAGCCGATGACTGCCATTTCAACCATTCTCTGATCACAGTCTGTTAAGATTCCCCAATATTCTTCATGCTCTGGGTCTGTTCCATGGATAATCCCTTGCAGGTAAATTTCCCAAAAATCAGTATCCATTCCCCCTGCCGTTAATGGAACCAATCCCCAAAGAATGCGTGAAAATGCTTCGAACATTGCTACGTTTTCGCAATAATAACGCCCCGTTTCACCTATCTTTAATCTTGCACATCCTAAGCTAAAATAAGGCTTTACTGGATTACAGAGAGTAAGTACTGCATCTTGCACATCTTTTCTTGTTTTGAGGGGATTTCGAGCAAGAACTGTTACATCATTTTTCAAATTGATGCACCCCTTTCATTTTTTAATGACTTTTAATCTACCAATAGGAATTCCAAATCTGTGTCATCCTTACTAATGCTTCAAGGTAAAAATAATCTCCCCACAAAGTACACTCATCAACACCTCTGCCGCCTGGTTTATTATAAACACTATGAATGAGCAGTCCTTCTGCCTCAGTATCATTATCTGGTGCATAGTATTCCATTAGAGAAATCATCATTTTTTTTGCTTCATCAAGAAAATAATCATAGTCTGGATCTGTTACTGGCAATGCTTTAACAAGTTCTAGCAAACCGCATACTGCAATTGCAGCAGCTGAACTGTCACGTTCCTCTGTTCCCTCTGTAAAAATGAGATCCCAATAACATACTCTGTCTTCTGGTAACCGGTCAAGGAAATAGTGTGCAATTTTTCTACTTAGTTCAATAAGAGAAACATCTTTAGTATAATTATAGCTTAGGCAAAAACCATAGATTGCCCATGCTTGACCTCTTGCCCAGCAAGAAGTATCAGAATAGCCTTGGCATGTTGTTCCTCTTAGGGGCTTTCCTGTTAAAGGATCCATGTAGAAGGTATGATAAGTTGAAAAATCATCTCGTACCAAGTATTTAGCTGCTTGATTAATGTGGCTTATTGCACATTCTATATATTTCCAATCTCCTGTTTGCCCTGTAGCCCAGTAAAGCAAAGGTAAATTCATATTACAATCAATAATCATGCGGCCTCTTTGACTTTCATCATTTAAATCTCCCCAAGCTTGAATGATACCAGCTTTTTCATGATATCGTGTCAAGAGATAGTCTGCTGCTTTTAAAGCTATCTCCTTAGCCTCTTGATTTTGCGTAATCTTATAGGCATTAACACATGAAAGCGTATATAAAAATCCTAAATCATGATGATCTATATCTATTTTATTTTCTAATCTATCCTTAAAGCTTTTAATATGTATATGAGCTAAGTCATAATATTTTTTTTCATGGGTAACTTCATAAGCCAGCCATAGCATACCCGTCCAAAAACTTGTTGTCCATTCTACATTTTCTGTCATCAAATAGGATAGTCCTTGACTAGCAGAAGACGGAAATTTTTCTCCAAACTTGCCTATATTCTTATCTACGGTCTTTAAGGCATTTTTTAGTGCAGCCTCAAGCGTCTCTTTTGTTAACTTAGATATCATCCTAGATGGATCAGGATTATTTTCTATATTCATGTTAAACTCCTTGTCTTATTACAAATAGCCATTCTTCTGACTCGACTTGTTTTTTTAATTTCAATTGTATCCTATAAAAAGACCCTTTCCAACTACGTAATAATCTTTCATCTTTAATAGGGATCTCTGTAACACTAAAATCAAAATAACCTTTTGGATAGGAAATCTCTACTGACTTACCCACCAGGTTTCTTAATACAATTCTATTATCTTTAAGCTTTATAGGTTCACAGTTAGTCATATAATTCATTGTAATTTTATCTGTCTTTTCTCTTAGGTCAAACTTTTCTTTTACCCTGATTTCATGGTTCATCCTATCATAGACAAATTGTCGATTCCATTTTATGATGCCTGCTTGTTCTGGATAAGCCTCGTCTATATCTAAAGAAAAAATAGTGCTTTCATGATCTGAAATGTAAGAAACATTTTTGCTTTTATACTGTTTGCCATAGGCTTGCTGACATCCATTAATTGTTGGCAAATTATGATAACCAGATTGCATCGTCCAAATATCATACCTATCTTCACCAAATGTTTTCTTGGTATAGGTTTCAACCCCTACATCTACGACCATAGGTTCTCCGTCTATATAAATAACGAAGTTGCCTACGTCATTATGGTTATGACTTTCATCATTATGATTACCTTTTGCTGCAATTAGAAGTCCATCCTTTTTGTACTCATCTGACCTAGAGCACATTACTTCTATTTGATTCCACCATGTATCTTTTTCATGGATAATTGAAGTAGCATTATTTTGTATTTTATGATATAAAAACAACTTATGTAGTATCTTATACATAGGAAAATGTGGTTCTGGATCTAATTTATTCTCTTTTTCTCTTCCGATTTCACCCGCAAGAGCTTTCAATCCCTCATGATTTAGAGCTTCTCCAAATCGATAGATAATTTCTTCTGGCAAATTAACATTTCTAACATTACAGTCTGCAAAAGGCAAGTAGTATGTATCATTAATATGTGCTTTACAAATATACTCACCCATATTCCTAACTTTGGAGTCTTCAAAGTAATTTATTTCTCCTTGGCTATAACCTAGTAGTAAATCTGCTAAAATATAGACTGATCCTGCTGCATGTCCCCAGTAGGTTGCGCCTTCATCACAACCACCATCTTCAGGTTGCCCATTTAAATAAATATTAAAAGAATCAATACATTTTTGAACACCTTTTTTGAGCTTTTCCTCATTTTCTTCTATTAAAAGAAATGTCGTTAAGCAGTTCATATTACACCAAGGATTCCAATTATTTATTTTATGATGATTTTTTGTATTTTCAACAAATCCCATCCACCAAAAATCATCATGTTTTAAATAAGGATTAATGATTCTTTTTTTAAGTTCATAGCCTATCCTTTTTCTAATTAAAGGCGATATCTCATCTAACTGTTCTTCAAGCAAAAAGGAAGTAAAACTTAAAAGAGCACCTGTTTCTGCTGCAAAGAGATCCACAAATATATGTTCAGGATCTCCAAGAATATTATCTTCGCAGCCAGCTAAATGATGATTATGAGCAGGTACAACCCAATTACTCTCTTCACACAAACTAAATATGCCGTTAATAATTGCAGGGATATATTTATGATCATTACTTAAGTAAACACTTAGAACCATCCAACCCAAAGCACTTCTTTTCTCAAAATATTTGTTTTCAAATTCCTCCCTATTGCCATCCTCTGAAAACCTCAAATAACCTGTAGCTAGTAATGAAGGCCACTCATACCTATAATATTTTTCTGCCTTTTGACGGACTAATCTACAAGCCTCTTCTGGTATATGCCTTTTAAATAAGTCTGACTTATATTGATCAAAAGATCTCAAACAATAATTTCTTTGTTCTACATCTGCTTTTACTTTTTCTTTATTCATGCTATCCACCCTATCCTTTCATCCCTGTCATAGCAACCCCTTTTACAAATAGGTCTTGCGCCAATAAATAGACTATAATCGTTGGTAACATAGCACATACAGCTGCTGCCATAAGCAGTGCATAATCTTGTGTATACAGAGTCTGAAAAGTTCTTATTCCAAGCTGCAGGGTCCTGTTTGCATCACTGCTGATATAAATAAGTGGTCCTAAAAAATCATTCCATGCGTAGATAAAAGTAAAGATAACTAAACTACCAATGGCGGGTTTTGCGTTTGGCATAATAATTTTAGCGTATATTTCAAAATCATTGCAGCCATCTATTCGTGCAGCTTCTGACAACTCTTCCGGTATAGACATAAAAAACTGACGAAATAAAAATACACCAAAAGGACTAAACGCACCTAATAGTATTAATGCCCCTATATTATCAATTAACCCTAATTTCTGTATAACGATAAACTGTGGAATCATAATGACTGTAAAAGGTACCATAAGTGTTCCTAAATAACCCATAAATAATAAATCTCTTTCTTTAAATATTATCTTAGAAAAAGCATAAGCTGCCAAAGAACAGGTTATCACTTGGGCAGCTGTTACAGCAACAGCTACTATCACAGTATTTGTATAATAAGTTAAAAAGGGTACCCTAGTCCAAACTTCTTTATAATTACTCCATTTAAATTGATCTGGTATCCATTTAATTGGCATTGTAAATACGTCTATTTCTGGTTTTAGAGAGGCTGAAATCATCCATATAAATGGCAAAATCATAGTGATTGAGAACACTATTAAAGTAACGTAGAGTAGAATTTTAGAAATATTAAACTTAATTTTTTTATTTATATTTATTTCATTTCCTGATTGTGTTTTCATACCATGACCACCTCCTAATAGTTGACCCATTTTTTTTGCCCCCTAAATTGAATAAATGTTATAATCATAATCATTGTGAATAATACATACGCCATTGCAGAAGCATATCCAAATTTGTATTTTACAAAAGCTTCATTGTAAATAGTATAAGCGAGTACATTTGTAGAACGGCCTGGACCGCCTTGAGTTAAAATATAGATTTGATCAAATACTTTAAAGGAATTAATAATGGCGATAATAGTTGCAAAAAATATCGTTGGCGATAGCATCGGAAGTGTGATATGAACAAACTTTTTCCACTTATTGGCCCCATCAATTCCTGCTGCCTCAATAAGTGATTCATCAACTCCTTGCAACCCCGCAAGAAAGATAATCATATAATAACCAATAGCTTTCCAGATGGATACTATAATCACACTCGTCATCGCCCATTGTGAAGAAGATAGCCATCTGGGTGGATTTTGCATACCAATCGTCATAAGAAAAGCATTGAGGGGTCCCATTGTAGGATGAAAAATCAACTGCCAAACAACTCCTACTGCTACTGTTGCTGATAAGTAAGGTAAAAAGAATGCTGTTCTAAAGGCTTTAATCCCTTTAATTTTTTTATTAAGTCCCATGGCTACAAATAATGCTAGTGTAAGCGTTAATGGAACAGAAAGACCCATGTAGTATAGAGTATTTTTAAGTGAGATATGAAAAGTTTCATCCTGAAATAATGCTATATAGTTAGAAAGTCCCACAAAATTGCTCTTATTAAATCCATTCCAATCTGTAAAGCTAAGCCCAAAAGAAACAATAACAGGGGTCAATGTAAAAATGAGAAAGCCTATAATATTGGGTAATAAAAATAAATATGCTACGACTCGATTTGATAGTTTAAATTTATGCATAATATTGTTCCCCTTTACTTTAAATGTACGCTTATTTTCATAAGCGTACATGTTATTAATAACTAAACTTCTTTTTTAATTCTTGTCTTAATTTTTTCAATAGCTTGTTCTACCGTCTGTTCTCCCGCTAGTGCTAATTCTATTTCTTCTTTGTAAATTGTATTAACTATTGTGTTGATTCCTACAACTGGAGGAAATTCAACGTAAACCTTTTGATTCATAATCATTTTGAGGTTATCAGGCTTTTTATTTCCATCTCCAAGATAGACTTTTGCTATATCATCATTTACAAATGCTGGAACTTTACCCTCCCCGGCTAGTACTTTAGCCCCTTCTTGACCAGAAATGTAGCTAAGGAAATTCCATGCAGCCTCTTGTTTTTGAGTATTTGGATTAATAGACATGCTAGTTGGCATACCCCATGATGTATTTGCTGAAACATTTTGTTGATGTGGCAACGCCGCGATATCCCAGTTAAAAGTCATTTTTCCTTCTTCAACGTCTGTTCTATATTTAGTTATTGCCCAATCACCCATAATCAACATGCCGACATTTCCCTTTTGAAAGGTAGCATTATAATGTGCATTTGTAGCAATACTATCTAGATAACTCATGACTGAGCCATCTGCTTCTAAATCCAGTCTCATTTTAAGAGCATCCTGAACTGCAGATAAGTCTTCATCAATAACGGTCGCGCCGGTTTGTAAGGCTGGTCCAAATGTAGATACAGGCCAAGTATGTATAAACGCACCCCAAGTTTTGTTTTCACCTGAACCCTTTGTGAGTTTTTTAGCTGTCTCTCTAAATTCATCCCATGTCATATCATCTGTTGGATATGGTATCCCCGCTGCATCAAATACATCTTTATTGTAATACATAACCCATGTCGTTTTATAAAAAGGTAATGCTGAAATTTTACCATTTACCTTTAATCCTTCATAAAGGGATCCATATCCTGAGGTATCAAATTTGTTTTTTGTTATTAACTCATCTAGAGGTAATGTTTGTCCTTTTGACGCTAGGTCAGAATACTGAGCATTGTTTTTTGTAGCAAATACGTCAATATCAGATCCTCCAGCTAGCTGTACAGCAAGCGCAGTTTCATATTCCTTATCTGGATAACCACTTAAATCGATTTTAATGTTTGGATTTGCAGCTTCAAAGCCCTCTACAACTTTTTTTACAGCTGGCAGTTCACCTTCCCAAAGAACAACCTTTAACGTGGTATCTTTTGGCAATTCTTCTTTTACCTCTGTCGTTTTCACCTCGGCTTTTTGTTCACCGCTTCCTGCATCCTTACTACTACACCCAGCTAATAGAGACATCCCCATTGTCAATGCTAATAACATCTGCATGATTTTCTTTGATTTCATCTTTCATTTCCTCCATTCTCATAATAAATATCCATAAGCATGTTAATTTGTTTCTATACTTAGTATACCGAATCATCTTTCTATCTGTAAGTTACATTTTTTATTCCCCTAACTAAGCACAAATACCTGCTTCAATCCTATTTTGTTATAAAGGTGTATGAACTATACACCCTTTGCATATTGCACTTAGCCCCTTAAGTTTAGTATACTATTAAAAAGGAGGGTGAAAATGCTGCCTATAACTTTTCTGCTTGTCATCTTTTCATTCACGCTACTCTACAAACAATACGATAAAAAGTCGAATTTATTTCTGATAGGCATTATTTTAACTTGGAGTCTATCTTTAATTGCTCTTATTATCTATTTGAAATCTATGAACTACTACTACAACATTGCAAATAAGTTATTTAGTCTCCCGGCAACGGTCTGGAAATTCTTACTTTTGTTAAATATAGACATCGACCAGGCTATACGGCTTCTTAATATAGGAACACTTCTTTTTCCCTATTGTCTGATTGGATTTTCTATTTACTTTGCGCACCCAAAATCGCACTTACCCTATAAAACTTTATTAATTACCCTTGTAATAAGTCCGATTATTCAGGTTCTTTACTACGATAATTCTATCTACAAGCTTATCTTTCCGTATTTAATTAAAATGGGATCTTCTAATTTTAAATATTTAAATTACTACTTGCAATCATGCTTTAAACTAATCAATGTATCTTATATTCTCTTCTCCTTTTATATATTAGTTAGTTATTACGTAAAATACCCCAAGATTAAGTTTATCAAAAATAATATCCTCTATACGATTCTGTGCTTTATTCCAGTTGTATCTATTTATGTCTTTATGTTTTCGTGGCTGCCTATGCATTTTATCAGCCCTACTTTAATACCAAACTTTTTTAGATATGTCGTGCCAGATCTAAATAAATATATTTTATTGTTTAATATTTTCCCATATATTGTATTTGTTTCACTTGTATTTCTCTTAATTTCAATCTATAAATATAACGCTATAGATACCCATTATAAATTTCATACGCACTACATCAACCATAGTATTAACGAAGCTTCTCTAGGTATAAAAACGATGACTCATTCTATTAAAAATCACATACTTGCTATTCAGAATGAAGCTCATTTTTTAGCTGAAAAATATTCAGCTGACGAGGATGCTGCGACTAGCCTTCGTCTCATAACAGAATCTTGTTCACATGCGTTTGAATCCATCAATAAGGCCTCTGAACATCTAAAAGTTATTCATGTAGATTTAAGGATTCAATCCTGCTATGACCCCATTGAGCTTATGTTAAAGCGTCTCACTTCTTCCTCTGTGGCCTCGAAACTTGTTGTACACATAGGTACCCCTGTACCAACAGCTTACTTAGATATTTATTATTTTAGTGAGGCACTCTATAATATAGTAGATAATGCATTTGATGCAATCAAACAAAAACCTGATGGATATGTTCATCTAAGTTTAAATCAAGTGGAGCATTTTGCTGTTATTTCTATTTCAGATAATGGCTGTGGTATGTCTGAAGAGGCTTTAAGTTCTCTATTTACACCTTTTCACAGTACTAAGAGTTCTTTAAGCAATTGGGGCGTTGGACTCTCCTATTGCCATAAAATTATTGACGCACATGCTGGAGCAATTCATGTTGAAAGCAAACTAGGAATAGGTACTACATTTGAAATCATGATACCTACAACTTCACACGGACAGAAGGAGACTGCATTATGGGAGAAAAAATTATAAAAGTTATGATTGTTGATGACATGGCGGCACATAGAAGACGACTTGAACGCCTTATTAGTAAAGAGGATGATTTGCAACTAGTTTCCTCTGCTCAAAATGGTTATGAAGCTGTTATGCTTGCTGCGCTGCATCAGCCTGATATTATTCTGATGGATATTGAAATGGAAGATGCCCAATCTGGCATTACAGCCTCAAAACAAATTAATAAATCACTTCCCAATATTAAGATTATTATTTTAACGGTTCATGACCATAGTCAAATCATAGTAGCTGCCTTTCAAACAGGTATTGTTGATTATCTCTTGAAATCATCTGAAGATACTGAAATTCTTGAAGCTATTCGCTCTGCTCATAAAAATCTTTCTCCAATTAGACCCATTATAGCGGAAAAGATAAGGCATGAATATAGAGAGATGAAAACGAGAGAACATAGCTTACTTTATATACTCAGGCTTATTTCTGAACTAACTTATAGCGAACTTGAAATTGTTAAAATGCTGTGCTTAGGTTTATCACGCAGTGATATTGCCAAGAAACGCTTTGTAGAAGAAAGCACTATCAAAAAGCAAATAAACAGCATTCTTAAAAAATGCGAACAGAAGCGTACTAAAGACCTTATAGATATTGTAAAGGATCTAAAAATATTTGATATTCTTAATAAATTATAAGATCCATAACAAAAGGGACGTTTCTCCAATATTGCTGTTTTAAAACAGTACTATTGGAGAAACGTCCCTTTTATTTCCTTTTGTATCAAATATACACTAATTTTTCTTTCCAAAGTTTCCTTATTGCATGAGCTGCTAATTTAGGCTGTCTTTCTCTTGTGAGAAGTCCTTTTCTATTCATAACAACTCGGCTTGGACACTGACTTGTCTTAAAATCGGCATAGCACCAGATATGTGCTCCTATTGTATACTTTTTACTCTCTATGATTTTATATTGTTTCGTAACCATGTCTGCCTGATACTCTTCTGAAAACTGTTGCGGTGGATCAAAATGTATGCCCTGTATTGCATCTGCTCCAAACTCAGTGATCATAATAGGCTTTTTAAATACTTCATAGCATTCATCTAGCTTAGAACTTAAGATTGAGCATCCTAAATCAATCCTACCTGCTTGTTCATACCAACCATAGTAGCGATTTAAACAAATCACATCAAAGTGCTTTAAAGCCACATCCCCCTCTATATCTACACAATTCACAATACTAATTGGTCTTTTGTCATCTAGTGATCTTGCATAATCATAAAGTGCTTTATAAAAGGCATCAGCTTCTGCCACAAATGTATCTCCTTCGTTAGCTAAACTCCACATAATGATACAAGGATGATTATAATCTCTATGAATCATTTCTCCAATAACCTTTTTTGCTTGATTTAAAATCTTATCACCTTTATAATGACTTCTTACAAAATCAACAAACGGTGTTTCTCCAATAATGAGTAAACCTTTTCTATCTGCATAATCTAAAAATTCTTCACTATAAGGGTAATGTGAAGTTCTAATAGAATTTGCCCCCATCCATTTTAACATATTAAAGTCTTTGATAATTATTGATTCATTCACTCCTTTTCCTAAAACTGGAAAATCCTCATGCATACCAAATCCTCTTAAAAAAATTTCTTCTCCATTAAGCAGTAGTTTAGTCCCTTGAATTTCTATCGTCCTTATGCCAACCATTTTTATATAATGATCTTCTATGTCGTGCTCATTTAATGTAAATTCCAATTCATACAAATACGGATTTTGAGGTGACCATAGTATAGCATCATCAATTTTTATACTACCCTGAATACTTGAAACATTGTTCACAGCATTTTGGCTGGTTACCCCATTTAATACGGTTTTTAAATACCCTTGGACTATTTTATTAAAATTAACATGATAATGAATCACGCCACTTCTTCCAATAACTTCAGTATCAATCTTGATCTGACTGATATAAGTTTTATCAGTTGAATAAATAACAACAGACCGTTCAATACCACCATAAGGAAAGAAATCATAGTAATTATTAGGATATTGTCCTTTAAACCCAATAATCTGTTCATCTTCAACATTGCCCGGTGGCAAACGATCTGGTAGAAACCTAGCATCAACTGCTATAACTATCTTATTTTTTTGATTATAATTGATAAAATGACTGATCTCAAATTCAAACGGAAGATGTCCACCTGTATGCTCTCCCATAAAATGCCCATTCACCCATACCTTTGCTAAATAATTAGCAGCACCAATCCGTAAATGTAGGAGGCTTCCCTCCATCATTCGTGGTATAAATACTTCTTTTTCATACCATCCTGTTTCAAAGAAGTTCATTAAGTCTTGATGCTGCTCATTCCAGCTCGCTGGTACAGCTATTTCATATTGCTCAGGAATAGCTTTATACCAATTATTCTCTTGATTATTTTCATAGTCTACGGCGAACTTCCAAAATCCATCCAATGAAATAATTGATCTCTTACAATTTAATTGTGGATATAACATAGCAACCTCCTATTATGTATGTAATTACACCATGAATTTAACTTTATAAATTAAATATTACTTATATTGTCATTCTCATTTTATCAAATAAGTAATTTTTTGTAAGGCGTATTTAATATACACTTTTAGGCCTATCATATTTTAAATCAGAAAAACTGTAAGAGATTTACTGCTAACTAATATATGTTTTTCTCCTCTTTTATAGAGGTATTATATTATTATTTAAACCTCCATCTTATTTGTCCATTACACTATTTATATTTACTAATATTATTGATTACATACTAAATTCTCTGTAAGCTTCTTCACCATGTAACGATACATCAAGACCATTAATTTCTTCTGTCTCTGTAGTACGTATAGGTGTAATCATACTAATTAGTTTAAGAATAGCAAAGGTCATGAATGCTGCAAATCCAGCAATAGCGAGCATTGCTATCAGATGACTGCCAAGAAGTGACCAGTTTCCTCTTAGCACACCGTCTGCTCCATTTGGATTGACCGCCTTGGAAGCAAATAAGGCTGTTGCTATACAGCCCCAAATACCTGAAACGCCATGGCAGCCAAAAGCATCAAGGGCATCATCATACCCTAACTTATATTTAAGAATAGCTATCGCCCCAAAGCTAAGAGCTCCCCCTGCCAGCCCAATAAAGAGAGCAGCTATAGGACTTACAAAACCAGCTCCTTGTGTTATAGCAACAAGACCGCATATAGAACCCGAGAGAGTACCTAATGCTGTTGGTTTTTTAAATAGAATCCATTCGCATAGCAGCCATCCTATTGCACCTGTGGCCGCAGAAATATTCGTAGTTACAAATGCATTAACTGCTGCCCCATTCATTGCAAGGGCGCTTCCTGCATTAAATCCAAACCAGCCAAACCATAAGAGTCCAGCCCCAAGCATTGACATAGGAATATGGTGAGGTGCAGGCTTAGCTTTTTTACGGCGTCCAAGTACAATTGCACAAATAAGCCCAGAAATACCTGAATTAATTTCAACTACAAATCCACCTGCAAAGTCCAAAACTCCTAATTGTTTAAGCCAGCCGGCTTTTTCCCCTGCGCCGCCCCAAACCCAGTGGGCTATAGGGTCATAGACAAAAGTGCTCCACAAAATAATAAAAAGTATAAATGCAGGAAAACGCATACGTTCAGCAAACGAGCCGGAAATAACAGCTGCCGTTATGACTGCAAACATCATTTGAAATGCCATAAATAAAAGCTGTGGAATAGTAGAAGCGTAATCTGCATTAGGCAGTTCTCCTACTCCCTTTAGAAAACTAAAATTGAGTCCACCTATAAAGCCTCCTATTGATGGGCCAAAAGCAAGCGAATAACCAATCAAAATCCATTGGACAGATATAACAATAAGTGCTGCATAACTATGCATGGTTGTACTTAATACATTTTTACTTCTAACCATTCCCCCATAAAAAAGTGCTAAGCCAGGTATCATTACCATGACAAGTGCAGCAGAAAAAATGACGAAACTCATATCTGCTCCGTTAATACTTTGCATCCTAATCCCTCCATATGTATGTTTTTTAAATAAAAATAGTGCTCTCAAAACAACTCCGTCTTTTGTCAAACTATCAAAGTAAAATAGCTCTCCAAAATAGAAAGTTGAAATGAAAACACCTTTGTTTTCTATTATTATTCAATTTACCAGCAATGCTAATTGTACTTATACTTAGCAAAAATGTCAATAATTTAGTAAAAATATCTTAAAAAATATTTTTATTACCTGTCCAAATCTACAAGTCCATGTATAGACAATATTTTTTGTCGAATAATCCTCCGATATACTTTTCATTAAACTTAAAGAGGCTACTACATAACTAACTTTTAGTTCATTATGTAGTAGCCTCTTTTTACTCTATTGTTGATGAATAACATATTCCCCTGTACTGCTATAAAGGATCCATTCGGCAATATTAGTGATATGATCTGCAATTCTTTCTAAATACTTAATAATCATAATATAATGCACGCCATTTTGTATAAAATCCTTATCAGCAATCATTTCTGAAGTGATTTCTTCCCAAATTTTGAGAAAGATAGAGTCAATTTCATCATCTTCTTTGCATATCTTTTTCATAGCTTCAGTATCTTTAGATATAAAAGCATTCAACACTTCCTGAAGCATTGCCTTAGCCCCTAAAGCCATTTTTTCAATATGCCTTTTATAATTTACATCTCTAGTCCATGTGCCGTCATTTAACCTAATACTATATTTACATATATCGCAGCATTGATCGGCTATTCTTTCTAAATCAGTAACAATCTTGACTACGGATATAACAAATCTTAAATCTCCTGCAACGGGCTGCTGATGAGCTATCAGCATAGCACATTCTTTTTCAATTTCAATCTGCATATTGTCTATAATATCATCTTGTTCAATAATACTATTTGCTAAATTATCATCATGGCTAATAATGGCTTGTATCGTTTTGTCTATAAGTTCCTCCGTCTGCTGCCCCATCTCCATAATGTTTTTGTTAAGTTCTTTAAGCTTATCTTCATATACTTTCCTAGGCGTCATCTTTCCTTCTCCTTTCTCAACCAAACCTTCCAGTTATATAGTCTTCTGTTTTTTTATGTTTAGGCAGATTAAATATTGTTTGAGTATCATCTACCTCAACTAATTCCCCCAGTAAGAAAAATGCTGTTCTATCTGATATTCTAGCTGCTTGCTGCATATTGTGCGTAACAATAACAATGGTATATTGCTTTTTAAGTTCACTAATTAAGTCTTCTATTTTAGATGTAGAAATAGGGTCAAGCGCTGAGGTTGGTTCATCCATCAAAAGAACCTCTGGACGCATGGCAATAGATCTAGCAATGCATATTCTTTGCTGCTGTCCCCCTGATACACTGATTGCATTTTTTCTAAGCTTATCTTTTACTTCGTCCCAGATAGCTGCTTTCTTAAGACTGTCTTCAACAATTTCATCAAGCTCAGCCTTTTTTTTAATCCCCTGCATCCTAGGCCCATAAGCAATATTATCATAAATGCTCATTGGAAAGGGATTGGGTTTTTGAAACACCATACCTACTTTTTTTCTAAGTTCAATGGTATCCATAGTAAATATATCTTGTTCATTAAAGGTGATGGTTCCTTTAACTCTTGGACTTTCCGCTAAATCACTCATACGATTTAAAATTCTGAGGAGGGTAGACTTTCCGCATCCTGATGGACCAATAAATGCCAGCACCTCATTTTTTGTTACATCTAAATTGATATGTTTAAGTGCCTCAAAGTCACCATAATAGAATGATAGATCTTTAATACTAATTATTTTATTCATAACTTTTCCCCTTTATTATTTTACTCTGCTCTTATTAAGTTTACTGCCAATAAAATAAGTAAACAAATTAAGAATTAAAATAACTAACAATAAGATAAGTGCTGTACCATACGCTTCTTCAAAGGATATTCCCTCTTTAGCTAATAAGTATAGATGCACAGATAAAGTCCTTCCTGATTCTAGAGGACTTGCCGGTAATCTATACATAGTCCCTGCAGTAAGATAAATAGCTGCTGTCTCACCAACTATCCTTCCTGTTCCAAGGACAACACCAGTTAGGATCCCTGGAAGTGCATTAGGTAAGACTACTCTACTGATCGTCGCAAATTTTGATGCTCCTAGTGCAAGTGATCCTTCTCTATAGGAAACTGGAACAGTTTTAAGTGCTTCTTCTGTTGTTTTAACTAGAGTTGGCAGTACCATCATAGATATGGTAAGTGCCCCTGACAATATAGAAAACCCCAGTTTTAAACTTGTTAAAAAGAACATCATACCGAATAAGCCAAATAATATAGAAGGTACCGCTGCTAAACTTTCTGTTGCAAAACGAATGCCTCTTACAAATCTTCCGCCTTTTGCATATTCATTAAGATAAATTGCTGCACCAATTCCTATGGGCGCTGCTATCCCCAAACCTATAACGACCATATAAAGAGTTGCGATAATAGGAGGTACTAGTTTAACTAAATCTATATTTCCAAATCCCTTTAAAAAAATATACCCTAAAATCCATAACAACATACCAATTGTTATTAGAGATATACATATGAGTACTGTAAAAGTAATCTTGTCTTTATATTTTACTTGCATTGCCGCTTCTCCTTTCTGCACTTCTTATAAACTGAGTAAGGAGAAAGTTTATAAGCATAATAAGTATAAATAATACCATACCAGTTGCAAAGAGTGCCTGTTGATGAACACCGCTTGCATAACCCATTTCGATTGCAATATTAGCAGTAAGTGTTCTGACTGGATCCACCAAGCTTTTAGGAATGATTGCGGCATTACCAGATACCAATATAACTGCCATTGTCTCACCGAGTGCTCTTCCTATTCCTAACACAATGCCTGCCATAATTCCTGATTTTGCCGCTCCTAGCTGAACCTTGAAAATGTACTGGAACTTAGAAGCTCCAAGTCCTAATGCCCCTTCTTTATACTCATTTGGTACAGCCCTTAGACTTACCTCCGTCATTCTTATAATGGTTGGTAAAATCATAATGGAAAGGATAAAAATAGCTGCTAAAAGACTGCTGCCTGCTCCTTTTCCGCCCCAAAGCTTATCTATAATAGGTACAATAACGGTAAGTCCCCAAAACCCATAAATAACAGAAGGAATCCCTGCTAAGAGGTCAATAGCGGCCGAAAATACTTTTGTTACTTTAGATGGGAGTATTTCAACTAAAACGATAGCTGTACTTATTCCCACAATGACTCCTATAATAGTAGCTCCAATTGTCCCATAAATACTTGTAATAAGCATTGGAAAAATTCCAAACTTTTCCCCCGTAGGGTTCCACTTCTTACCCAGTAAAAAATCTATTATATTTGTATGCCCGAAAAAGGGGAGACCCCCAAATACAATGTAGGCTCCCATGAATGTTATAACAATAATCATTATTGCTGCACATAACCAAAATATCATTTTCATTAATTTATCCATCTCTATATCATCTACCTTAATTTATTTTTGGTTTATTCCAGTATTAATTTTTAACTGGAATATATTTTTCAGCCATAATTTTTTGTCCTTCATCCCCAATAATAAAGTCAATGAATGCCTTAGCCTCTGCTTTAACATCTGGCTTTGTAACAAGGACTAATGGTCTTGAGATCGTGTATGTTCCTGCTTTAATATTTTCTACCTCAGGTTTCACCCCATCAATACTTATAGGTTTTACTGTTTCATCAAGATATCCTTCTGAAACAAATCCAATTGAAGCTTCTTTTGAAGCAACTGATGCCATAACTGCTCCTGTCCCTTCTGCAACAACTGCTGTTTCAACTATCGTAGAAGCTTTGTCTTCATCAATAAGTTTTAAGATTTCTTCAAAAGCACCTCTTGTTCCTGACCCTGCTTCTCTTACAACAACAACGATATCCTTGTCTTCTCCGCCTACTTCTTTCCAGTTTGTGATTTTTCCTTCGTAGATATCTTTAACTTGTGCTTTTGTTAGATCTGCTACGCCATTAGATGGATGAACAACAACTGCAATACCATCATACGCAATAACTGTTTCTACAATTCCTGCTCCTTTTTCTTCGTCTTTAAGTTCACGGGAACTCATACCAATATCTGCTGTACCATCAATAGCTGCTTTGATGCCTGCTGATGAACCAACGCCTTGTATTTCTAAATTATCAGTGTTTCCAAGTTCTTTATATTTAGCTGCTAATTTTTCCATTGGTTCTGTTACGGTTGTAGATCCAACGATAGATATTTTAACTCCGCCTGTTGTAGCTTCCTCTGTTTTAGTTTCTGTTGGTGCTGTCTCTTTAGATGTACCTGCACATCCTGCAAATACCATTGTGCCAAGTGCTAATGCTGCTATACAAGAAAATAATCTTTTTTTCATTTTCAATATCCTCCTTGTCATTATCCCTTTGGATAATATCCCTCGATTTATTTGATTTCATACTTAGCTTACAAACATATACTAACGTTGTATTATTGGGTTTACATTTAATGAATGTTAAATCTATGTTAAATATGCAGACTATACATAGTCCCTGCATTATAGTAAAATAAGGCTATCTAATGAAGAAATGACGAGGAAATGATTATGAAAACATTTGAACTTATTGCCACATCTACTTTTGGGCTTGAATCCATTGTAAGAAAAGAAGTAGAGGAATTAGGGTATGAAATTAATTCTGTCACTGACGGTAAAATAACTTATACTGGTGATGCAGAGGCGGTTGTTCTATCTAACTTATGGCTTAGAAGTGCTGACAGGGTATTTATTAAGATGGGTGAATTTAAGGCAATAACTTTTGAAGAACTCTTTAATCAGGTAAATGCTCTTCCCTGGGAGGAGTGGATTACAAGTGATGCCAAGTTTACGGTCAACGGTAAGTCTGTTAAATCCACGCTATTTAGTATTTCTGACTGTCAGGCTATTGTTAAAAAGGCCATTGTTAAAAGACTCCAGGAACACTATGATATTGAATGGTTTGCAGAAACTGGTCCTTCTTATACCGTACAAGTTTCACTTTTAAAAGATATCGCTACTTTAACCATAGATACAACTGGCGGTGAGGCCCTTCATAAACGAGGGTACCGCAAAAGTACTGTTGAAGCTCCTATCAAAGAAACTCTAGCTGCTGCCCTTCTTGAAATCAGTTACTGGAAAAAAGGGCGTATTCTTTATGATCCTTGCTGTGGTTCTGGTACTTTTGCCATAGAAGCAGCTATGATGGCTAAAAACATTGCTCCTGGTCTAAACAGAGAGTTTGCTTCCTCTACTTGGGAGCAAATCCCCAAAAAGCTTTGGGATTCGCTTAGAGAAGAAGCGAGAGAAGCTATAGATCAAAAAGGCAGCCCTATTATCTATGCTTCTGATATTGATAGAAATGCTGTATTAAGTGCCAAAGAAAACGCTGAGGCAGCCGGCGTAGGCGAGTACATTCAGTTTTTTGCCAAACCACTGCACAAGACCTCCTTACCCCATGGTGATTATGGCGTAGTTATATGTAATCCACCCTACGGCGAACGTCTTAGCGACTTAACGAGTATTCAAAGATTACACAAAGATATTCGCACGCTAATGAATACCAATCCTACTTGGTCTCTATATACAGTTACTTCCGTTGAGACTTTTGAAAAAGAATATGGAAAAAAAGCCGATAAAAAGCGTAAATTGTTTAATGGTAATTTACAAGTTAACTTTTATCAGTACTTTGGTCCTAAGCCTCCTAAAGGAGGAGAAAATTTTAAGGCTATAACCTCTTAAGGTTATAGCCTTTTAAAGTAAAGTGTAAAGGTTGTCCCCTCTCCTTCTTCACTTTCCACATTAATTTCAGCATTATAAAGCTGTGCAATATGCTTAACGATCGACAGACCAAGGCCAGTTCCCCCACTTTTTCTTGATCTTCCCTTATCTACTCTATAAAATCTTTCAAATATATGAGGGATACTCTCTTTAGGTATTCCAATTCCCGTATCTCTCACTCTGATGATATTTTTATCATCTTTTATCTCCGTGGTTATGATAATACATCCATGATCGGTGTATTTTATAGCATTGCCAATAAGATTAATCATGACCTGCTCTATATGGTCAGTGCTGGTATTTTCAAGTACGATATCCTCTGTATGATTAAAAATAAGTTCAATGTGCTTTTTATCTGCCTCTTCCTTTACCATCGCAACAACTCGTTCAATAACCGTATTTACTCTTGCTATACCGTATTCTTGTTTTTGCATATTCTCTATTTCAGATAGTAAAAGTATATCCTGAATAAGCCGATAGAGCCTTTTAGCTTCTATGTCTATAATATTTAAAAATCTTAGTGCTATATTTTTATCTTCAAGTGCACCTTCTTTAAGCGTTTCCACAAATCCTTGAATACTTGTAAGAGGCGTCTTAAGTTCATGAGAGACATTACTTACAAACTGATATTTCATTTCTTCTAAGTTTCTAATTTTGGTGATATCTCTTAATACAATAAGATATTCATATACCTTATTCGTCTTTCCAACAGGAACGATAGTTGTATAAAGAATCCTATTGCCTAATGCTAATTCTATCCCATTATACTTAGATTCTTTAAGCGCTTGCTGAGTAAGTTCTTTGAACTTATCTCCTCTTATAATATTAGTAATATGATTATAATAAGGTTTTTGTGGCTTAAGTTTTAGCATTTCACCTGCCAAAGCATTGACTTCTGTAATTTGTCCTTCTTTATCTATTACAACAATTCCTTCATCTAGTGCAGCGAGCACAGATTCTACTTTTGCCTTTTGATGTCTTAGCTTTCTTATAGTCCCATTAAGCTCTTCTCCCATATTATCAAATGCACTTGCTAGTTTTTGAAGCTCATCTATATTATAATTTCTAAGTTGATGCGTATATTGTCCTTTGGCAAATAGCTTAGCATCTTTTGTCAGCTGCTCTATGGGCGCAGCTATCTGATTAACAATCCTTGATAAAATAATATACAGGACTATACTTCCTATAATCAATGTTCCTATTAGTTTGTAGAGCATATTTGTATAAGGCACAGAGCCTACAATTTCTAAATGATTGCTCTTAGGCAGTCTATAAAACAACATCAATGCTTCCCCTATAACAAAAACACCTATTATCCATACAATACTCATGACAGGGAAAATAATTCTGTTTTTCATCTTTTACTCCTTTATAAATTTATAACCTACTCCCCTTACTGTCTCAATATATTCTCCAATATGATGTTCATCTAACTTTGATCTTAGGTAACGAATATGCACATCAACTGTACGTGTTTCACCGTAATAGTCATACCCCCATACCTTATCTAATATGACTTCCCTTGTTAGAACACGCCCGCTATTGCTCATAAGCAGTCTTAAAATCTCAAATTCTTTAAAAGTAAGCTCTATTTGTTTTCCATCGTACACAACTAAATGACTTTCGATGTCTAGTTCTAATCCTTTTATAAAAAGCTTGTCTTTTTTTGACTCTTCACCTTTTACAACATTTCTTTCATTTCTTCTAACGGATGCTTTCACTCTAGCCACAACTTCTCTTACACTGAAAGGTTTGGTAATATAGTCATCCGCCCCTAATTCAAGTCCTAATATCTTATCTATTTCTTCTGCTTTAGCTGTCACTAAAAGTATTGGAATATCTTTAGTTTTAGGAGATTTCCTAAATTTTTCCAGGGCGCTTATACCATCTATTCCCGGTAGCATAACATCCAGCAGAATTGTATCAACGTTTTCTTGCTGAGTAGTCCCCATTGCCTCTTCTACACTTATAAAAGTAGATACTTTAAATCCATTGATCTCAAGATTATATTTAAGAAGTTCTAAGATATGTTCCTCATCGTCTATTACGACAATATGCTTTTTCTCCATCTTTTTCTCCCTTCGCTCACCTATTTTCACATTTATAATACATCAACTCACTGTTTTTTAGTAGTCATTTTGTATTAAAAATTTAATTACTCAGGATACTATAACTTATTTTTAATCTTTTTAATTGAGCTTATTAATTTATTCCCCTAAATTTAGGTAGATTTTTCCATACCGAATATCTTTCATTATTAAACTTGCTTTCTGAGTTCAAAGTAAAATTTACATACACTTTTTTATTTTCAAGTGGATATAATAAGCTGTATAGAGAGATACTTTATTTTTTCAATATAAGGGGGATTTTTTAATGTCAACTTTGCTCACAAAACAACAGCTAGAGAATCACTTATACCAGTTTAGACATATCTTAAGTCACTTTGATTACTCTCCTATAAAAAATGTTAGGTTTTTAAACCTTGAATCTTTTTTTACTTATATGGATACTGTGGAAGGGAATCCTTTTCAAAAGCAATATATTGAACTTCAAAAAGAATTAGATCATCTGCAGCCTTATCTTCCTTTTGTATCTTCTAAAAGAGCAAAAGACTTTCTAGATGCCTTAAGTACATGTTCGGATGATAATGAAATAGAAAAAATTAAAAAAGACTATACGAATAAACTTCGGCAAGATTTTATAAATGTTTCCAGGACCATTACTAGTGAAGATGAATGGAAAAATATTTTAACTACTTGTGAAGAGATACGAGTCCGAAAAGAAGAAATGCTCCTTGCACTTCACTAACTTCTATAAGATAATATAAGTTGTTAAACTTATATTATCTTATTTATTTTTATTTCATGTTTTGAAAGGATCCCTAAATGATGCAAAATGAACGATTTTATAGCCTTAATCAATTCCTGAGGAAGAGACATGGTGAAAAAGTAATTAAGTTATCCGTCGACGGAGGCTTTACATGTCCAAATCGTGATGGACATCTCTCATCTAAGGGGTGTATCTTTTGCAGCGAAAAAGGAAGCGGAGACTTTATCCCTGCTGATAAAAAATCCATTACCGCACAGCTTGAATCTTCTGTAAACATGCTTTCAAATAAGTGGCCTAACTCTACTAAATATATAGCTTATTTTCAATCATACTCTAATACATATGCACCTGTCTCTGTATTAAAAGCAAAATATGAAGAAGCTTTATCTTTCCCTAATGTTGTAGGAATCGCAATTGCAACAAGACCAGATTGCTTAGATGATTTTGTAATCGAGTATCTTGAAACGCTTAGTCATCAAACACATTTGTGGGTTGAGCTTGGGCTTCAGAGTATTAATGAATCAACAGCTAAGTGGATCAATCGGGGTTACGCATTAGAGTCTTTTGATAAAGCACTCCATAAACTCTCACTTAAAAATATTGAAACTGTTGTACACCTTATTCTAGGCTTTCCATCCGAGACGCTTCTGGATATGCTTAGTACTGCGAGGTACGTCAGCAAGCTTCCACTTCAAGGTGTTAAGCTGCATATGCTGCATGTTCTGGATAATGCACCTCTTGGGAGTTTCTATCTTAAGAACCCATTTGATTTGCTTTCAAAAGAAGAGTATATCTTTACCGTAGGTGAAATACTAAGTTTACTTCCTCCTCATTTTGTTATTCACAGATTAACCGGCGACGGGGATGCAAAACATCTTCTTGCTCCACTATGGACTAAAAATAAAAAGCAGCTTTTAAATGACTTGCACTATTATTTAAAGGCAAATAATATCTATCAGGGTAAATCTTTAAACATATATTGAGTTTCATCTATTTTTAATATACAATAGGATTAAAAAGTGTGAGGAGGCGCGCTATGATTAATAATCATGAAGATTTTACTATTAATAAGCTCATCATACTTTATCTTTTATCTCAAGTGAAGATACCACTATCTCTTTCTCAAATAACGCAAATCATACTTGAAAGAGGTTATACCAACTACTTTTCCCTGCAACAATATTTAAATGAATTGCAAAAATCCACTTTTATTACTGCTACTAAACAAAATAATGCCTCTTTTTTTGAGATAACTGATAAAGGCACTGAAACCTTAGATTTTTTCTCCTCTAGAATACCTGATTTTACGAGAAAAGAATTAGACCAGTTTATAGAGGGTAATTGGAGACAATTAAGGAGTGAATTAGACATCCACGCTGAGTATACTCCAAATAAATCTAATGAATATATAGTAAACTGTAAAGCTATAGAAAATAATTCCCCTCTTATCGAACTAAATATAAGTGTTGGTTCAAAAAAACAAGCTATTGAGCTTTGCAACAAGTGGAAGTCTGATGCTGCTAACCTCTATAGTGAAATTCTTCAACTACTATCCAAATAAAAAAAGATGTCGTATGCATTAGCGACATCTTTTTATTTAGATAAATATAAAAATCATTTGAGTAACATCTAAAAATATAAAATCGGGGTGACAGGACTCGAACCTGCGGCCTCCTGAACCCAAATCAGGCGCTCTAGCCAAACTGAGCCACACCCCGATAATAAGCGCGAGACGGGATTCGAACCCGCGGCCCTCTCCTTGGCAAGGAGATGCTCTACCCCTGAGCCACTCACGCATATCATAATTATTAATCTCTTGTCTCTTCCGACGAAAACTATCATACCATATTTCATTTTTTGTGTCAACATCTATATTACTATTTTTTGCTTTTTATCTTCTTTATATGCCTATCTATTTTCTGTTTGAGTTCATCTGCATACTTAAAACGAGGTGTCAGCTCTCCAAAATGAGAAAGTAGTATCGCGTCTATTCTGCTTTGCTCTAGTGTTGTTTCTTGCTTCATATAATCCTCTATATTGAAAGACTGAGTATACGAGATACTGTGCTGCATTTCTGCTGTTTGCTCTATTTTAGGTTCTTGTATGCTTTCCTTGACTTCTTCTTTTCCTGCTTGTGTTAAAAATTCACCCATTTCTTTTAATGTATTAACTATTTCCTCAGATACTATTAATGATGGTTCTTGAAGAGGTGGAAAATCTATGTCTTTGTCAGCAGGTATATCCTCATCTATTTTTTCATCTAATATAGATAATTCTAATTTGCCCTCTTTGAAACAATATAGATCTCTTTTAGTCATATCTTTCCACCTCATTATTTTAAATTATCCTCATATATTTATATTAATATTTTCTTCCAGAATTGTCCATAATTCTTCTTTACCTTGTTTAGTTTCTGATGAAAAGCCTATAAGCAGGTCATCACCGGATAGGCCTAGTCCTTTTTTGATGATACTAAGATGTTTCTGAACTTGACTTCTTTTAATTTTATCAAGTTTTGTTGCTACTACTATAACACTTTGATGGAAATGAGAAATCCAGTCATACATCATTTTATCATTCTCTGAAACCTCATGTCGTATATCAACCAAAAGAATAACCTTTTTAAGCTCAGACCTCCCATCCAAATACCCCTCAATAAGTTTACCCCACTTCTCCCTTTGTTCCTTCGAAGCTTTTGCATAACCGTACCCTGGAAGATCAACAAACATAACAGTATCTTGAATATTATAAAAGTTTATTGTTTGAGTTTTACCAGGCTGAGAGCTTGTTCTCGCCAGTGCCCTTCTATTGGTAAGTGAATTAATAAGTGAAGATTTACCCACATTAGACTTACCTGCAAAAGCAATTTCAGGTAAATCGTGTTCAGGGAATTGATTTTTGTTTCCTGCTGTTATAATCATTTCTGCCTTTGTTACATTCATTTAAATTCTCCTCTTTTCAAGCAAATACATACTGTAATACTTCATCCATCATAGAAACATAAATAATATTGAGCCCCTCTAATAGATTACTGTCTATCTCTTCAATAGACTTTTTGTTTTGCTTTGGAATAATGATATTATTTATACCAGCTCTTTTAGCTGCTAAGAGCTTTTCTTTTAGCCCGCCTATAGCCAGCACCCTCCCTCTAATGGTAATTTCGCCTGTCATTGCTATATCTGTTTTTATGGGTCTCTCGGTAAGTGCTGATATGATAGCCGTTGCCATAGTAATTCCAGCAGATGGACCATCTTTTGGCACAGCTCCTTCTGGTATATGAATATGTATATCACAAGTTCTGTAAAAATCTTCCTTTATATCAAGTGTATCAACCTTAGAACGTATGTAACTTACTGCTGCTTTTGCAGATTCCTTCATAACATCCCCCATTTGGCCAGTAAGCTCTAATTGTCCTTTTCCCTTCATAACATTAACTTCAATAGATAATGTATCTCCACCTACACTTGTCCAAGCGAGGCCCCTAACTATGCCTATCTCCGGTTCTTCACCTTTTTTTTCATAGAGATAACAAGGCATTCCTAAGTACTCACGCAGCCTATCTGAAGTTATGCGAACATATTTTATATCTTTTTCTACCATTTCCCTGGCTGCACGCCTGCAAACTTTAGCAATTGTTCTTTCTAAATTCCTCACACCTGCTTCTTTAGTATAATGCTGCGTGATATAAAGCAAGTGCGTATCACTTATCTTAAGATTCTTTGCTGATAGAGCATGTTTTTTAAGTTGCTTTGGCAATAGATACTTTTTGCTGATATGGAGCTTTTCGATTTCTGTGTAGCTGCTTATGTCTATAACCTCCATTCTATCTAATAAAGGTTTGGGGATAGTTGACAAATTATTAGCTGTAGCTATAAACATACAGTCTGACAGGTCTAAAGGAACTTCCAAGTAATTATCTCTAAAATTGCTGTTTTGGTTACTATCCAGCACTTCAAGTAATGCCGCTGCTGGGTCACCTCTAAAGTCTCCCATTATCTTATCAACTTCATCTAATAGTATAAGCGGGTTCATTGCCTTAGCCTGAGTTAAAGCATAGACAATCCGTCCAGGTATTGATCCGATATAGGTTCTTCTATGTCCTCTTATTTCAGATTCATCTCTTATGCCGCCCAAAGACACACTAACATAGTTTCTGCCTACCGCGTGGGCTATCGACTGGGCTATGGAGGTTTTCCCCACTCCCGGAGGTCCTACCAAGCATAAAATAGGCGTCTCTACACTTTTAGACATTTTTTTAACAGCTACATATTCCATTACTCTTTCTTTAATTTTTGTAAGTGCATAATGCTCTTTTTCTAATATATGATGTGCGTGCTTCAGATCTGTATTTTCTGGTGTTTTGATGCTCCATGGTATTTCTAATACTGTATCAATATAAGTTCTAATCGTCCCGACTTCTGGTGAAGAGCCAGGCAGTTTAGTAAGTCTCTTAACTTCTTTGTGAATCTTTGTTTTAATTTCATCAGATATTGTTAAACTGTCAATTTTTTTCTCATATAAAGCTGCATCCGCCATAATACCATCTTTATCGCCTAACTCTTCTTGAAGAACTTTTATTTGTTCTCTTAAAAAGTATTCTTTTTGAGACTGATCTATATTCTTTTTAACTTTTGAATAAATATTTTTTTGTATACTTAATATTTTAATTTCAGTATTCAAGACATTCATTACAAGATACATTCTTTCTTTTATATTAAGGCAAGCTAGAATCTCTTGTTTTTTCTCTACTTCAAGTGTGATATGAGCTATAATCATGTCCATGATTTCTACACTGTTTTTAATACTTAGTATACCATGTATCATCTCTTCAGTTATTCTTGCACTTAAGGAAGCATATTTTTCAAATAACTCTCCTATCGTTCTTATCATGGCTTCCTGTTCATCGCCCTCAGGCAGTTCCTCTTCTTGTATCTCCTCTACATCTGCATACATAAAAGATTCATTTTCAATAGTAAGTATTCTTGCTCTCTTTTCGCCTTTAACTAGTACCTTTACTTGTGAATCTTTTACATTTGCAACTTGACTAATATGAACAATCGTTCCCATCTCATATAAGTCATCTTGTGTTGGTTCATCTACCCCTGCATCTTTTTGAGCAACTACCAGCAGCATTTCATCTCGTGTCATAGCCTCTTCTATCGCTTTTAAAGATTTTGGTCTGCCTACATCAAAATGCACCAGCATCCCCGGGAAAACTGTAATGCCTCTTAATGCAAGCATTGGCATTTGCTTTGTCTGTTTATTCATATTACCACCCTCTTATTTATGCCGCTTTTCTTATGCGTGTAAAATTGTATTTGCTGCATGTAATAAATCTTCCTCAAATACGTTTTTAATAACTTCATCAATTGTTTCAACTGGAATAACTTCTATTCCTATATTTAAAAGTAAATCCTGCATATTATCTTTTGGAATAATAACCTTTTTAACTCCAGCTTTTTTAGCTGCTAAAACCTTTTCATATACTCCTCCAACTGGATAGACAAATCCCTTAATAGATATTTCTCCTGTCATTGCTATTTCACTTGATACGCTCTTCTCAAATAACGCTGAGTATAACGCACAAAAAATGGCTATTCCAGCAGAGGGACCATCTATAGGAATTCCCGAAGTAAAGTTAACATGTAATAAGTATCTATTTACATTTATATTATATCTCATTTTAAGAAGCGTGAGTACATTTTCTACTGAGCTAGATACCATACTTTTTCTTTTAATGGTACTATTTTTCATATGAAGGTCTTCTTGCTCTATAATTCCTGTAATTTTAACCTCACTATTTTCTCTGTCCATAGGTTTAGCAACAGCTTCTATATCTAGCACCATGCCTTGTCCGTGTCCTGATACCGCCAGCCCATTTATTTTACCTATCTGATAGTCCTCGTGAATCTTTTTATCAATTCGTGGTGTATATTTGCCCGTCTGTACCACCCATTCTATGTCTTGCTCCTCAATATTCTCTCTATCTTCTAATTTAACTAAACTATGAGCAGTCTGTAACATATTAATAGCATCTCTGCCATTACTGCAGTACTTACCAATAAGGGTTTTTGCTTTTTCTTTTATACCTATTTTTTGTTTATTTAATACATTTTCAACGATTGACAAAATGTGATCATAAGATAGATCCTTAAAAAATATTTCCACGCACCTTGACCTAAGTGCTGCTGGAATATCTTCCGGACTTCTAGTTGTTGCTCCAATAAGTCTAAAATCTGCTGGCAATCCATTTTTAAAGACATCGTGAATATGGTTAGGAATATTCTCATCACCTGATGAATAATATGAACTTTCTAAAAAAACTTTTCTATCTTCTAAGACCTTTAGCAGTTTATTCATTTGAATCGAATGAAGTTCTCCTATTTCATCAATAAATAGTACTCCCCCATGAGCCTTTGTCACAGCCCCTGGCTTAGGCTGCGGAACACCTGCTGGCCCGTAGGCTCCTGCTCCTTGATAAATAGGATCATGTACTGATCCTATAAGTGGATCCGCTATGCTTCTTTCATCGAATCTAAGAATAGTTGCATCTATTTCAATAAACTTAGCATCTTCTTTAAATGGTGAGTTTTTAGATTTCTTAGCTATATCAAGCGCTATTCTAGCTGCTGCTGTTTTACCTATTCCTGGACTTCCATAGATAATAATATGCTGTGGATTAGGTCCACACAAGGCAGTTTTAAGTGCTTTAAGGCCATCTTCCTGGCCAATAATATCTTTTTCATCCTTCGGTCTCATTTTTTCTGATAAAGGTTCTGTAAGCGAAATATGCCTAAGAGCATTCATTTTTTCATATTGAACTGTAGCATCCTTGTGTATATTTGCCTTCGAACTTGTTTGATTTTTAATTTGCATTAAAAAATAGATCCCAATAACAAAAGAAAAAAACAATTGGGCTCCTAATAAAAAACCTTGCAACATAAAGTATCCTCCTGTTAGTTATTCATGTACTTTTCAAGTATTGCCAATAGTACTGAAAAGGATACTTTTTATCTGTTTTTTTATCATATAATTTTAAAAACACCATATAAAAGAGCTGTTAGTATTAACTAACAGCTTATGCTGATTCATTATCAGTTTTCTTGTTCTTTCCTTTTGTTTTAGCCTTGTCACTATATGCAATGGTTGGTTCTTTTCCCTCTTTGATCACATCTTGATGAATAATAACTTTTTCTATTTGATCAGACAAAGAAGGTACCTCATACATAATATTTCTAAGAGATGTCTCAAGAATAGCACGCAGTCCTCTTGCCCCAGTTTGTCTCTCGATAGCTAAATCTGCAATTGCAACAAGTGCTTCTTTATCAAATTCAAGACCAACATCATCTAACTGGAATAATTCCTTATACTGCTTAGTAAGAGCATTTTTAGGTTCTGTAAGAATACGAATAAGTGCATCTTTATCTAAGTTTTGTAAAGAAACTATAGCAGGAACACGACCAACAAATTCTGGAATCAAACCAAATTTAATAAGATCCTGCGGTTCAATCAACCTTAAAAGCTCTCCGACATTTTTCTCTTTTTTACTAACAGTAGCAGCACCAAAACCAATTGTTTTCTTACCAGTTCTAGTTTCTATAATTTTATCAATCCCATCAAAAGCTCCTCCACAAATAAATAAAATATTTGTAGTATCAATTTGAATAAATTCTTGGTGCGGATGTTTTCTTCCGCCTTGCGGAGGAACAGAAGCCACAGTCCCCTCTAGTATTTTAAGCAAAGCCTGCTGCACACCTTCTCCGCTTACATCTCTTGTAATGGATGGATTTTCAGATTTTCTAGAAATTTTATCAATTTCATCAATATAAATAATCCCAATTTGAGCTTTATCTACATCATAGTTTGCCGCTTGTATAAGCTTAAGTAAGATATTCTCAACATCTTCGCCTACATAGCCAGCTTCTGTTAAAGAAGTTGCATCTGCTATTGCGAAGGGGACATTAAGCATCTTAGCAAGAGTCTGTGCTAACAAAGTTTTACCAGATCCGGTAGGGCCTAAAAGCAAAATATTACTTTTTTGGACTTCTGTATCCCCTTTTTTATTAGGAGCTTTGTGAATACGCTTATAATGATTATAAACAGCAACAGCTAACGCCTTTTTAGCATCTTCTTGTCCTATAACGTATTCATCCAAATGTTCCTTAATTTCTTTGGGTCTTGGCATATCTGCAGCTTCATCTTCATCATATGCCCCTTCTAGTTCTTCTTCAATAATTTCCGAACATAATTCAATACATTCATCACAAATATATACATTCGGCCCTGCAATAAGCCTTTTAACCTGTTCTTGTGTCTTGCCGCAAAAAGAGCATCTTAATTGTTTCGTATCGTCAAATTTTGTGGGCATCCTGCACCTCTCTTTTTAGTGTTGTGGTTCTATGACCTGATCTATTATTCCATATTCTTTAGCTTCTAAAGCTGTCATAAAATAATCTCTTTCCACATCTTGTTTAATTTTTTCTAGAGGTTGACCTGTATTTTCTGCTAACATACGATTCATTCTGTCTTTTATTCTAAGAATATGCTCTGCTTGAATTTGAATATCTGTTGCCTGCCCTTTAGCACCGCCTAATGGCTGATGAATCATAATTTCTGCATTTGGAAGTGCAAAGCGTTTGCCTTTTGCTCCCCCTGAAAGAAGAAATGATCCCATACTTGCTGCCATCCCCATGCATATAGTTGAAACAGCAGGCCTAATATGCTGCATAGTATCATATATTGCCATACCATCGCTTATGGACCCACCTGGGCTATTAATATAGAGCATAATATCTTTATCTGGATCTTCAGCTGCTAAAAACAAAAGTTGTGCCACAATAAGATTAGCTGTAACATAATTAACCTCATCACCTAGAATAACAATACGATCTTTAAGTAATCGTGAATAAATATCGTATGAACGTTCCCCTCTATTAGTTTGTTCAACAACAACTGGAACTAAACTCATTTTAGTAGCCTCCTCATATTTTCTTATTCTTAAACTTCTGATACCTTCGCTGAATCTGTTATAAGCTTAGCTGCCTTCTGAACTTTAACATCTGCTGATAATGTTTCTTTTTCATAATCAGCGAATGACTTTTTAAGTTCTTCATATGTCATTTGATATTGAGCTGCGATGCTTTTTAACTCTTCATCAAGTTCTTCATCTGACACTGTAATATTTTCTGTTTCAGCAACTTTTTCTAATACTAGACGTGTGCTTATTTGAGACTCAGCATCTTGTTTAAAGTTTTCTCTAAAGCTATCTATTGTTTGACCTGTAAACTGTAAGTATTGTTCTAATTGTAGGCCTTGTGCCTGCATACGCTGAGCAAATGTCTTAATATTTCTATCTACCTGTTCTGCAATCATAGCTTCTGGTATTTCTACTGTTGCACCTTTTACAGCTGCTTCAATAGACTTTTGTTCTATTTGAGATGTCTTGTTAGTTTCTTTTTGCTTTAACAGTTTTGCCTTAATATCCTCTTTATATTCAGCTAAAGTATCAAATTCAGAAATGTCTGACGCAAAGTCATCATTAATTTCTGGTAATTCTTTTACTGTAATACTTTTCACAGCAACTTTAAACATTGCAGCTTTTCCTGCAAGTTCTTTTGCATGGTATTCTTCTGGGAATGTCACATTAACCTCTAATTCTTCACCAATAGCGTGACCAATTAATTGATCTTCAAACGTATCAATAAATGACTTTGATCCTATAACGAGTTCATAATCTGTTCCTTTGCCGCCTTCAAAAGGCACTCCGTCTACAAATCCTTCAAAATCAATAACAACTTTATCGCCATTTTCAACCGCTCTGTCTGAAACAGTTATTTCGCGGGCATTTTTTTCTGCTTCAGCAGTTATCTTTTGATCAATTTCCTCATCAGTTACAGTAAGTTTATCAACTTGGATTTCTAGACCTTTATAGCTGCCTAACTGTACTTCAGGCTTAATAGTAACAATCGCTGTATACTTCATAGCATCTTTTGTCATCTCAGTCACTTCTAGTTCATTTGGTCTAATACGTGCTGCTATTTCAAGCTTATTTTCTTCAATTGCATCCCATAATGTTTCATCTATAATAATGTCGGCAGCTTTATTAAAGAATACTTCTATACCGTACATTTTTTCTACCATCGGACGAGGAACCTTACCTTTTCTGAACCCTGGTACATTAAAATCTTTTTTCATCTCTTGATAAGCCTTATCTATAGCTTTAGTTACTTGCTCTCCGCTTACTTCTACTGTCAGCTTAACCTGACTTTTTTCCATTTTCTCCATTTGTGTATTCATTATTTTATCCTCCTTAAGGTTTTTAGTCTATTTTTATATAATGCCAACGCATAAATATAGCATTTTAAACTAACATTCAATTATTATAACATATCCTATTTATAAAATCCATATTCAATTTTATAGTATTTTTATAGATGAATACAGCCTCTGTTTATGCCTTATTATATTCCAAGTATTACATATAGTATTCATCCTTCTCTTTGCTTTATAATGAATGTATGTAATAGTTTTGTAATATATGATTTTAATACAGGAAGGATTTATTGCTATGGATAAATTTTCTAGCGAATGTATATCCCTTGTAAGTTTCGACAAAATATATAGCCAAAATATACGTCCTAAACTCGAGGAAATAGATATTTTTTTAAAATCCAGTACAATGCCTTATGATGTAAATGACGTAGCTGATTTATTATCTGTACCGTCTGCCGATATACTTGAGATAATGACTAGGCTTGAAATCTCAATTCTTGATAAGATAAACTTCTTTTCTTTGTTATTTCATTTGCCAAGTTATATTTGCAAACTTATTAAAAGGCAGTGGCAATACAGCACCGAAAAAGCTTATAGCCCAGAAATGATTGCTGATATATACCAAATCAATATACATAAAGTAAAAAGTGCATTTGAAGAATTAAATATCCAGTACATAAAGAGCGACCAAGTTGACGAAGTATTCAAGAGAATTTATTCAACTATTTTTACAATGTAACTTAAGCCTATTATTACAGTGCTTCTCTTATAAGCTATTTGGGCAAAGTGATTATAGGTTAATAAAGGAACACAACTATCTTAACAGATTTTCGTGTTCCTTTATTTAATAATCAACATAGATGCTCAGCAATCATAGCTTTTTTAATTTTGTCTGCTGTGGGCTTGCCGCTTATTATTTCAAGCAGTGTAAATGCAAATTCCAAAGCCGTCCCTGCACCTTTCCCTGTTATTACCTTGTTACTGATAACAGTTCTTTCATCCACATAGCTGCACTGATCCAAATATTTCTCACACCCCGGATAACACGTAGCCTTCTCACCTTTCAGTAGTCCTAATTTACCAAGTATACTGGGTGCAGCACAAATCGCAGCGAGCCACTTACCCCGTATCTTAAATTCCTTTATATTTTGCATCACAAGTTCACTTTTCTCTAAGTTAGAAACTCCAGGCATTCCTCCAGGGAGTACGATCATATCGATGTCTTCATGGTTTAAGTCCTCAATAGTTGTATCCATACCAATCGTTATACCTCGTGCACTTTTTACACTTATCCCACTGATCCCCGTCATCACAACTTCTATTTCCGCTCTGCGTAATACATCTACTACTGAAAGTGCTTCAATTTCTTCATAACCTTCAGCAAAATAAACAGCTATTTTCATATCATGCACATCCTTTCCCAATCTCTTTATAAACCTGTTTACTATTTATATTATAGTACATAAATCAATATATATTAACATAGGTTTTTCATTATACTTGTGCTAAAATAACCTTATTAACTCTAAACGATCCTAATAGAAGAGGTACAAGATGGAAATCGAACGCAAATTCCTAGTTAAAGAATTACCTTTGCTACAGCAGTACAAAAACGAAATGATTATTCAAGCTTACATCTCTACAGACCCAGTAATACGTATCCGTCAAACAGGCAGCATTTATTGCCTCACTGTCAAATCCGCTGGACACATGATACGAGAAGAATTCGAACTGCCTATAACTAAAGAACAGTTTACTTCTCTTTGGTCTAAAACCGAATCTCCTGCCATTGAAAAAACAAGATACTTTATTCCTATCGAAAATAGCTTAATGGCTGAACTTGATATTTTCAAGGGTCATTTGCAAGGATTAATAACCGTAGAAGTTGAATTTTCTTCTGCCAAGGACGCATCTTGTTTTAAATCACCCGTATGGTTTGGTGAAGATATTACCCATGATAAACGCTATAAAAATAATTATTTATCACTTTATGGTATGCCAAAATAATATTATAGTATATAAAATGAGTGTGGTAAAGATTGATATCAATCTTTACCACACTCATTTTATACTTATTACAGCTGGGCTGGAAGGATTCGAACCTTCGAGTGCAGGAATCAAAATCCTGTGCCTTACCGCTTGGCAACAACCCACTATACGTATCCACAGGGATTCGAACCCCGGACCCACGCCTTAGAAGGGCGTTGCTCTATCCAGCTGAGCTATGGATACATGAAAGCGGGTGATGGGAATCGAACCCACGTGACCAGCTTGGAAGGCTGGTGTTCTACCATTGAACTACACCCGCAAATAATTCTATTCATTTTTTAATGCGGGTGACAGGAGTTGAACCTGCACGCCGTTGGCGCTAGATCCTAAGTCTAGTGCGTCTGCCAATTCCGCCACACCCGCATATGAGCCACCCGGGATTCGAACCCGGGACCACTTGATTAAAAGTCAAGTGCTCTACCGACTGAGCTAGTGACCCGTATTATTTATTAAGCAAAGCTTAAGCTGGGCTGGAAGGATTCGAACCTTCGAGTGCAGGAATCAAAATCCTGTGCCTTACCGCTTGGCAACAACCCATTATTCAGGTGGAAAAGGGGACTCGAACCCCCGACCCCCAGAGCCACAATCTGGTGCTCTAACCAACTGAGCTATCCCCACCATACGTATCCACAGGGATTCGAACCCCGGACCCACGCCTTAGAAGGGCGTTGCTCTATCCAGCTGAGCTATGGATACATAGAGCGGGTGATGGGAATCGAACCCACGTGGCAAAACTATTATACTTAAATCTCCGTCAGTTTCTTTTAAGCTTTTTGCCTCAACCGACAAAATGTATTATACATAACTTCTTTGCATACGTCAACACCTTTTGATATTTTTTTTATTTTTTTTTATTTATTTCTATAAACAGTACTCGCTGGATGTGTTAAAACAACCCCATTATCCCCTATTTGCATAATAGATACATCCTTAATAAAACCATTTTCAACATCCAATATACCATAAGAAGGATACCTAAAATCTCTTGGCAGACTTATACTTCCAGGATTTAAAAGTATTATCCCCTGCTTTTTTTCCAGATATGCACAGTGCGAATGACCACATATTGCTAATTTAGCTCCATATGCCGCTGCATCAATCAAAAGCTCCTCATATTCTCCCCATTTCACCCCGTGCCTATGCCCATGAGTTATAAATATAGATACTCCCTCTATCTGAATGACCTGTTCACCTAGCTTACCATATGCCATCCCATCACAATTACCATAAACCGAATACATCTCTATATCTTTATAGAGGCTCTTTAATCTTTTTGCATCATCTATATGATCCCCACAGTGAATGATGGCCTTAAGTCCCATACATTTAATTAATTCTATTATCTTGACTGCATTTGAAATGTTACGATGTGTATCACTAATAACGAGTACTTTCATGTTTATCCCTCTAATATTTCTTTCAATCTTTCTTTCATTTGTTTAAGCGCCTTGCCTCTATGACTAATTTCATTCTTTAAATCTGCGCACATATCTGCAGTAGAGGTATTATACTCATCAACGAAAAATATAGGATCATAACCAAATCCATTCGTTCCTCTTGCCTCATATCCTATATATCCCTCTATTGTCCCCCTTGTTGTTACAGTACGCATATCATTCGCAGCTAACGCCATCGCACATATAAATCTTGCTGTTCTCTTCTCTTTAGGGACATTTTTAAGCTTATCTAGTATCATTTCATTTTTTATCTTATATGACGTATCTTTACCTAAATACCTTGCAGAATATACTCCAGGCTCTTTATTTAAATAGTCTATTTCAAGCCCTGAGTCATCTGCTAGAATAATAGCATTGGTATACTTCTTTAACGCTTCTGCTTTTATAATGGCATTTTCTTCAAAAGTTATACCATTCTCGTCTATGTCGATATCAATGCCAGCTTCACTCATCGTTTTAACCTCTACATTTAAATCTTCCAGCATCTTTTTAATTTCTACTACCTTACCAATATTTTGTGTCGCAACAACAATAGTCTGCATATTCATTTCCTCCTAAATTACTCTGACCGCTAACTAATATAAAATTCAAAAAGGAGGATGTCCCCTCCTCCTTGAATCATCCTTAGCTATTCTATTATTCAGCTATATTTGCAAGAATTTTTTCATCATCTTCTGATAATAGTAAATCTACATCAAAAATGACAATAATCCTATCATCTTTTTTTATGATGCCATTAATATACTTACTTTCATATCGTTCGAGCATTCTAGGGGTTTTCTCTATCTCTGCCTCTTCTATAGTAAGTATTTCACAAACACTGTCTACCATAAAGCCAACTTTAGCTTCTTCCAGATTCATTAAAATAATTTTTGTTTCATTTACAGCTTCATGTTTAGGCATATGCAGTCTTGTTCTTAAATTAAATATAGGATAAATCGTACCTCTTAGATTAATAATTCCCTCAATATACCCTGGAACTTCCGGTACTTTTCTGACTGGTTCATAGTTTCCAATTTCTAGAACTCTCATGATGTCAATACTATATTCTTGATCTAATAACTTAAATACTACTATTTGCTTTGCAGCCATAGACTAGTCCCCCTCGTTTTTTAATCTCTTTGGTGTATCCAAGCTAAATATGCATTCATAAATTTATCTATATCTCCATCCATAACAGCTCCAGTATTACCTGTTTCCTGCAGTGTTCTATGGTCTTTTACCATATTGTATGGATGAAATACATAAGATCTGATCTGACTTCCCCACGCTATGTCTTTCTTCTCTCCTCTGATGCCGTCTAAAGTATCCATTCGTTCTTGATTTTCCTTTTCATAGAGCTTAGCTTTTAACATTTGCATAGCCTTTTCTCTATTTTGAATCTGAGAACGTTCATTTTGACATTGCACCACTATGCCGGTTGGTAAGTGTGTAATACGAACAGCTGAATCTGTTGTATTAATATGCTGCCCCCCCGCACCTGTTGACCTATACGTATCAATCCTTAAGTCCTCGGTCTTAATGTCTACTTCAATTTCATCTGTAATATGCGGCATTACATCGCAGGATGCAAAAGAAGTATGCCTCCTTCCGGAAGAATCAAATGGTGAAATACGCACTAGTCTATGAATGCCTTTTTCTGACTTTAAATAGCCATAAGCATTTTCTCCGCTTATTTGAAGTGTTACAGACTTGACTCCTGCTTCTTCCCCATCTAGATAATCTAACATTTCTACCTTAAAGCCTCTGCCTTCTGCCCATCTGGTATACATTCTTAGCAGCATACTTACCCAATCACACGCTTCAGTACCACCTGCCCCTGGGTGGAGCTCAAGAATAGCGTCATTTTTATCATATTCCTCATCTAATAAAGTTGCTATATGCATTTGTGCATAATTATTTTGAAAATCTTGTGCACTTTGTTTAATTTCCTCAGCTAATTCCGCGTCTTCTTCTTCGTTAGCCATTTGAATGAGCACAAATAGGTCTTCATAACTCATGCATAACTTATCATATCTATCGACAAGTTCCTTATATCCTTTTAATTGCTGTAATATTTTTTGTGCCTTCTCAATATCATTCCAAAAACCATTGTCCATAGAAATCTCTTCTAATTCACTAATGCGCTCTTTTACTCTTTCGATGTCAAAGAGAGTTCCCCATTTCACTTAATTTCACCTTGTAAGGCTGAAGAGTCACTTGTAATTGTTCTAATTCTAACATGCTATCACTCCTTTATATCTATCATATATGCTAAATACGTGGTTGTTCAACTACTTTTTATAATTATTTTGTTTTTATTTCATCATATACCTTTTTCACATATAAAAAAATCACTTAATAGTCTTATTAAGTGATTTAATGAATTGCGGAGACAGGATTTGAACCTATGACCTTCGGGTTATGAGCCCGACGAGCTACCTAGCTGCTCCACTCCGCGTTATTTAATGTAGCTTAAGTATACCATCAAAATGAATCTTGTCAAGCCTATTGTTTTTCTCTAAAAACAATATCCTCTTCTTTTACCATCCCTAATTCTTCTCTGGCTACTTTTTCAATATATTCAGGTGTATTTATTTGTGTGACTTCATTCTCTAATTTCTCTAATTCTTTTTTGCCTGCTGCTAACTCTTTTTTATCTATAATGATTTGATTATCCACTCTTTTAATGAGTTTACTTAATTGATAACCTTGCACGCTAAGTACCATTATAATGATACCTGTAATAATAAAGGTGATGTGAAGAATTATCTTTTTTACTTTTTTCATTTGTATCCCTACTTCAAATCTATATTAAATAATATTGGTACGACAATATTACTTAATACCATCTTATCTAATTTACTATAATTTGTAAATCATTTTCTATTTTTCATAACTTTAAAATCAGTACGCGCTTCACTTTTTATATAATACCACTTTCTACTTAGCTTTCTAAGTTTACGTTTTTTATAATTATGTACTTGATCATATTTTGTATAAAAATATTTTAGAGGTATCTTTATTAATCTTATTAGCCATTTAGCAGGGATACCTAGAAATCTTATAAGATGCTTTATAAGTGCACGCACATAATGAATAACAGCAGTTGCAATCTTCATAAAAATAATACTGAAACTTGCAAAATAGAGTAGTGCACCTAGTAAAATACCTATAAAAACAAACGGCCTGATAGCTGCATAGTTATTAATATATAGCATGTAAAAGCCAACAAGTGCACATATAATCCAATAAATAAGATCTTCTGCCTGCACTAAAAAATTGGCATGTTTTATGATTTTTCTTGAAATTCTTATTAAGTCAAATAGTGCACCCATGATGATTCCTATTTCTATACACGTTATAAAGAGCAGCGACTGATTACTTACTATTTGGTTCACTTCGATCACCAACTTATTTGAATAGTTTTGATACAAGAGAACCTTTTTTCTTAGGAGTTCCTTGAGTATCATGATATATGAGTTCTGTCACTGTACCTTCTACTATCATATCGCCATCATCAATATTCATTTTTACAATATGCAGGGCATCTCCCTTTATTTCAATGTATCCCTCATTTGTTTCTAATTCTATAGCTCCTTCATCAAAAGAAAATACATCTGTAACTCCTGTTATAGATAATCTTTCCCTATCAACAATATTCACAATATGTTTTCTTGTCATCTTCTCTTCCATTTTTCCCATCCTTTCATATAAATAGCCTTATATTTACTATTTATATGAAAGGAAAATATAATTATTACAGAATACGGTACAAGTTATTTGTTTCTTCTTTCTTAACATGTTCTTTAATATCCAGCACCTCATATTTTGAAGTTTGTGAACCGAACCTAATCTCAATAATATCCCCTACTTTTACCATTGTGCTTGATTTGGCTACTTTATCATTAACAAGTACTCTATCGTGATCACATGCTTCTTGTGCTATCGTTCGTCTTTTTATAATACGAGTTAATTTTAGATATTTATCTATACGCATAATATTCTCCCATCTATATTTAGGTAAAAAAAATCTACACAACTTGTGTAGATTTATATCAATACATTATTGTTTATTCACCTTTTACAACATCTTTTAAAGCTTTACCTGGTTTGAACTTTGGTGCTTTACCGCCTGGAATTGGCATTTCTTCATTTGTTTTTGGATTTCTTCCTACACGTGGTTTACGTTCTGTAACTTCAAATGTTCCAAAACCAACTAATTGAATTTTTCCCCCAGCTTTAAGTTCTTCCATTACTGATTCTTCAAATGCTTTAAGTGCTTTTTCTGCATCTTTTTTGCTTATTTCCGCTTTTGCAGCAATTGCTGCTACTAATTCAGATTTGTTCATTATTGTTCCTCCTCTATTCATGTATCTAACATGGATATATGTATTGAAAATTAGCGTTCCTTCTCAATTATTTTATACTCTTCCCATAACTTATTCATCTCGTCTAATGATAAGTGAAAAAGTTGTTTTCCTTGTGCAAACGCTGAATTTTCAATATATCTAAATCTATTTATAAACTTTTCCAAAGACTTTGTCAAGGCAAATTCAGGATTTAAATTAAAAAAAGTTGATAAATTTACCACACTAAATAACAAATCTCCTAATTCTTCTTCAATATGGGTTTTGTTCCCATTTTCAACTGCTATCCTTGTCTCTTCTAACTCTTCTTCAATCTTATTTATTATATCTAAATAGTCATCCCAAAAGAAGCCTGCTTTCGCCGCTTTCTTTTGTATTTTTTGAGCTCTTATAAGAGCTGGCAGTGCCTTAGCTATTCTTTCTATGGATTCTATAACGGTCGTTTCTTTCTTTTCGTGTTTTTTTAGTTCTTCCCATGAACTAACAACTTTTTCAGGTGTATCTACACCATTTGTCTCTTTAAAAACATGCGGATGCCTATAGACTAACTTTTCAGCCAGACTATCTACTATTTCTTTCATAGAAAAGGTCCCCTTCTCTTTCTCTATTTGTGCATGGAGAAGAACTTGAAGGAGGACATCTCCTAATTCTTCTTTGAGATTAGCGATATCTTCGTTATTAATTGCATCGACAAGCTCATAACTCTCTTCCAAGAGATGAGGCAAAAGTGATGTATGCGTTTGAACTCTATCCCACGGGCATCCATTTTCTCCTCTAAGTTTATCGATGATGCCTAATAAATCTTCATACGTATATTCCTTATTTTCCACAACTTACCTCCTAAAAGACTTTTCTAAAATTTTACCTCATAAACTTTAAAAAAGCCAGTAACTCATAATAAGTTATTGGCCTCTTTAATTATTGCTCCATTTGTTTACCTATAAATCCTGCAGCAGACTGAGCTAATTTTTCTTCTACTTCTCCCATGAGATTATTCTTGTTTGGAGATAAGAAAATAACCGCACCAATGGCATCTCCTTCACAGATAATAGGAGAAATAACTTCTGAATAATATCCTTCTGTAGATCCCTCTGATAAGATTGGTGCAAACTTCGAGTCATCTTTAGTTGCTTTGAATATAGCTCTATTTTCAATAATCTTTTCAAGATTACTGCTAATGTTTTTATCAAGAAACTCTTTTTTAGAACCTCCTGATACGGCTATAACCTGATCTTTATCAGATATACATGTAATATGCCCTGTAGCTTGTGCTAAGGCATCTGCATATTCTTTGACAAAGGAACTAAGTTCACCCACTGGAGAATACTTTTTGAGAATAACTTGTCCTTCATTGTCTGTAAATATTTCTAGTGGATCCCCTTCTCTTATACGCAATGTTCTTCTTATTTCTTTTGGAATTACCACACGGCCCAAATCATCTATTCGTCTAACGATGCCTGTTGCTTTCAAACAAAACAACCTCCTTAATGTCTAAATAAAGATATAGTTGCAAACTGTAATTTACAATTATTATGCTACAGAATTTGTGATAATATGCATAAGTAAATTTAAGTTTTCATCTGTATTTGTAGTATTACCAATAAGTACTTACTTAATCCATCAATAAAAAAAGCTAAATCACATTTTACTATGATTTAGCTTTTAAAAATATTGTATTAAAAGTTTATTGTTTGTTTTCCTGCGCCGGCGTTTCTGTACTTATGTCTTTGGCCTCTGTGTCTGAATCCTTATTCTCTGCATCCTTTGCATCATTTCTTATGATATGAATATTATTATAAGCTTCTGCCTTTTCAACTTTCATCGCTCCGCTGAGCTCAGTAAGTTCATTTTCTGCAAACTTTTGTTTAATACGTGATTCACTATCCTTTTTAATTTGAGCTTCATCCCCCATCGTATGGGTCTCCACTTTAATAATGTGGTATCCATAAGACGTTTCTACCAGTTTCGGATAAACCTTCCCCACCTCTCCTGTAAAAGCTGCCTCTTCAAATTCTGGTACCATTTTGCCTCTCGTAAACGTATATTCCCCTCCACTATCTTTGGATCCTGGATCTTGTGAATATGTTTTAGCAAGTTCTGCCATATCTTCTCCTGCCAATGCTTTTTTCAGTATGTCTTCAGCAAGGGTTTTAGCTTCTTTTGCCTTATCTTCCGGAAGGTTCGCTCCTCCCTCATCTTTATTCCCAATAAGAACATGTTTTACGGTAACTGTCTCATACGTAGCTCTGCTTGATTCAATCTCTGCCTTCAGCTCTTCTTCATTTGGAATATAGCTTTCGCTTATTTTCTCAATAACTCTTTTTATTAAAGTACCGTAGGTAAAAAACTCTTCAACATCTTTCTGTTTTACGTTAAGTGTTTTAACCACTTCTCCATTTTTATCTATAAATGTTTTAGCACTTTCTTTAATACTTGACTTTTCATCACTTGAAAGTTCTACGCCTAATTCTTTTGCTTTTTGCTTAGCTGCTAATGATACTTTTATAGAATCTAGGGCTCTTTCTTTAGCAATATCCTCTGTTTTTTTACCCTCTAATTCCATATCCCATATATTAGGGGTTAAACTCTCAAATTCTTGTTGGGTAGACCATAAATATATTCTATAAAGTGATTCTGATACTTTTTCACTACTTATAGTCGCCACTATATTGTTAGTAGCACTACATCCTATGAATAGTGTAGTGATCATCGTTGCTGCTAATATCCCTGCTAGTATTTTCTTTACTCTTTTCACTTATATCTCTCCTTATAGTTTGTCTTAATACTATTTATTTCAAACCTAATCATTCTTTTCTAATTATAGCCTAAAATGACTAGCTCTTCAATTTTTTAATAGATTGTAATATATTTTTAATATAACCAAGCATCTCTTTTTTAGACACTTCTGTCAAATTAGCCTTTATAACAGATTCCTTGCCTCCTGAGAATTTTAATATTCTAGGATATGTGCCTAAAACTTCTGGCAGCTTATCTGCATTAAGATGTACATCCTGTTTAAATTTAAAAGAAACCATTCGCTCCTGCTCTGATATTAAGGTAATATACATATCATGGGCAAGTGCCTTAATAAACGCTATGTCTAATAGGTTTTGCACCATATACGGCAGTGTACCGTACCTATCTTCAATTTCTTCCCCAACGTCAAAATAATCATTTTCTGACTGTATGGAAGCTATTTTTTTATAAATATCTAATTTTTGCATTTCATCTTGAATATACGTTGATGGAATATAGGCATCAATCTTAATTTCAATCGTTGTCTCAAAATTTTCTTCTATCACTTCTCCTCGTTCTTCACTAACAACTTGCGCCAGCATTTTACAATACAAGTCATAGCCTATCGTATCCATATGTCCATGCTGCTGCGCTCCTAGCAAATTACCTGCTCCCCTTATTTCTAAATCCCTCATTGCTATTTTAAAGCCTGCTCCAAGTTCTGTGAATTGCTTAATAGCCTGCAGTCTTTTTTCTGCAATCTCTTTTAACACCTTATTCTTCTGATACATTAAATACGCATATCCCATTTTATTCGACCTGCCGACACGTCCTCTTAGCTGATAGAGCTGGCTAAGTCCCATTTGGTCTGCATTATTAATAATAATAGTATTTACATTTGAAATATCAAGCCCTGTTTCAACTATTGTGGTACAGACAAGTACATCTATTTCACCTTCAATGAAACTAAGCATAATTCTTTCTAATTCTCTTTCATTCATTTGTCCATGGGCAAATGCAACACGGGCATGTGGGATAAGTTCTTTAATACGCTCTGCTTTTTCTTCTATATCTTTAACTTGATTATGCAGAAAATAAACCTGTCCATTTCTCACGAGTTCCCTATTAATAGCATCTTTTATGAAATCTTCACTATATTCTATGACGTACGTTTGCACTGGTTTTCTCTCAAGAGGTGCTTCTTCTAAAACACTCATATCTCTTATCCCTATAAGACTCATATGAAGCGTCCTTGGGATAGGAGTAGCTGTTAATGTCATGACATCTACCTGTGTTCTAAGCTGCTTCAACTTCTCCTTGTGTGTCACTCCGAAACGCTGCTCTTCATCTATAATAACAAGTCCTAGGTCTTTGAATTTTACGTCTTTAGAAATGAGCCTATGAGTCCCTATAATAATATCGACTTGTCCCTTTGATAAATTTTGAAGTGTATCTTTAATTTGTTTAGGTGTTCTAAATCTAGATAACAAAGCAACATTAATAGGATAATTTGCCATTCTTTCTGCAAATCTGTTATAATGCTGCTGAGCAAGTATAGTTGTAGGGACTAAATAAGCAACCTGTTTGTTATTTTGCACAGCTTTAAAGGCAGCTCTTATTGCTACCTCCGTTTTCCCATATCCTACATCTCCGCAGACAAGTCTATCCATAACCTTAGTACTTTCCATGTCACTTTTAACATCTTCAATAGCTTCCAGCTGATCACCAGTTTCTTCGTATAAAAACATATCTTCAAATTCTTTTTGCCACAAGGTATCTGGCTCGTAGACAAATCCTCTTGTATGCTGTCTTTCACTGTAGAGCATAATAAGATCTCTTGCAATATCTTTGATAGCTTTTTTAACCTTAGCTTTTGATTTTTTCCATTCTGAGCCGCCTATTTTGCTAAGCTTAGGCATCTTCCCCTCAGCGCCTATATATTTTTGTACCATATCCATTTGATTGATATTGACATAGAGCGTATTATTATCTGCATACTCTATTTTAAGGTTATCACGGCTGATGCCCTCAAGAACTATTTGTTCAATGCCTTTAAATACACCAATCCCATGCAACTCATGTACTACATAGTCTCCAGGCGCAAGTTCAAGGAAACTTTCTATCTTTGTTCCCTGATATTTCTTTTTAGGTTTTTTAGGTTTTTTATCTTTTCCAAATAAGTCTTTATCTGCTACAATGTAGAACCCAATGTCGTCATAAGCAAAACCTTTTTGCAAAGAACCCTTAGTAACTATAACCTGCCCCTCGTGTATTTCATTTGCTATTTGATCAGCATATGCTGCGATAAGGTTTCTTTCTTCTAATTCATTACATAGTCTTTGAGCTTTTGCCTTGGCCCCAGACAGTATAACCACCTTTTTTTGATTACTCTTCCACTTCCTAATATCTTTTTCTAGAAGATCAATGCTTTTATAAAAGGTATTATTTTCATAGACCCTTAGACTTAAGGTATAGGCAGTATCTAATTCTTTAACTACGCTGTCAAAATTCATAAGCAGTACATTCGTATAGGATGACATTTTTTTTACAATAGCCTCATAGTCAAATATAAGCTCTATTTGCTTAGGTAAAATATGCCCATATTCAAGTCTATCCTTCATACTTTCCTGATATTCTAAAAGGGTTCTTGCACTTTTTTCTCTTACTTTTGTTGGTTCATCTATATATATAATCGCATTTTTACTAATATAGTCTAATATAGAAACAATTTCCATATCAGAATAAGGTACATACATTTCAAGTCCTTTAGGACTGATATCGCTTTTTATTTGTTCTATCGCCTCTTTTACTTGTTCTTGTATGGCTTTTGCACTCTCTTTTTTACCTTGCTCAAGAAGTTTCTTTGATATATTTTTCAGATCTGCCTGTATTTCAGGTATACAGCTTTTCAAAAGCTCTAGTGGAAATATAATTTCTTGATTAGGAGTAATACGAAAACTTTCTATTTTATTTATAGAACGCTGCGTCTGTACATTAAAGGTTCTTATAGAGTCTACTTCTTCATCCCATAGTTCAATTCTATAGGGTTCATTATCTATAGGGGTATAGATATCTATAATACCGCCCCTTATGGCAAATTGGCCTATTGCCTCTACCCGTGCCACTCTCTCATAACCTACCTGAATCAGGTATGCCCTAAGCTCCTCAATATTTACTGTTTCACCGGCTCGTATCGTCTTAGTATAAGCTTTCCATGTTTCCTTAGGGGAAAGTGGATTTAAAAGAGCCTCAATTGGGATAATGACCACAATATCTTCACCAGAGTTAAGGGCTTCTATCACTTTAATTCTTGCTGAAGTAATATCCATACTATGAACATCTGCATTATAAAAAAGGATATCTCTTGCTGGGTAGATGTAAACACGCTCTTCTCCCTTTAAGAACTGCATATCCTCATAAAGTCTTTTTGTACTTATTTCATCGTAAGTAATAATCACAATAGGCGTCTCGGTAAAACAACTGACTCCATACAAAAAATGGGCTTTACATGAGTCCACCATATTAATGACCTTACAGCTTTGATGGTTTAAGAGAGCCTGCATCAGCCTCTCTATCCCTTCTAATTGCTTTAGGGGGGAAATAAGTCCCTCATTTTTATATGTCATTACTATCACCGTCTCGCTTTTAAGTTATATTGGTTCATTGCTTGTTCTATCCCTTTTTGAAGCATTATTTCTATTGCCTTTTCTATGTCAATTAGCCTTGAGTTCATTATCTTCATTTCATCATCAGTAAACTTCCCAAGTACATAGTTTGCAAGGTCCCATCCCGCTGGCTTTTCTCCAACACCGACTTTAATACGCATAAAATCTTGTGAACCTAAATGCGCAATAATACTTTTGATGCCATTATGTCCTCCAGCACTGCCTGTCTTTCGTAATCGAAGCTGTCCTACTTCTAATGATACATCATCATATATAACAATAATATCATCTTTTGTTAATTTATTCCAGTCCATACATTGCCTAATGGCCTCACCACTTAAATTCATATAAGTTTGAGGTTTCATTAAAATAACTTTTTCTCCAAAAAGCATTCCTTCACCAACCAAGGCTTTATATTTATTTCTTTGAACAGGCATTCTATAAGTCTCCGCAAGATTGTCTATCGCTTTAAACCCTATATTATGGCGTGTTGCTGCGTATTCTGCTCCAGGATTTCCAAGTCCTACTATTAATTTCATAACATCCTCCCTATTTCATATAGGCTTATCTATTAATCTCATGAATAATTTGCACTCTTATTTTATTATAATGACCTTGACCCTATATTATCAACCTTTATATCATAACATTATTTGGATGGTTTTATAATATTTTTATTCTTTTATCACCTAGCACACGAAAAAAGGATACTCTCCTTCCAAAGTAGTATCCCAATTTTCATACTATTATATTATAAAAGCAACCATTCCTACGTCCTACGGAGCTAATGGAAATGTTTCCATAAATCCTCGTGGCTCTCCACTAGGTCCTATAAATTCTTCCCCTTCTATAAGAATTTTTACCCTTTCAATGTCCTTAAACTCTGTCATGGTATTAACTACTGATCCTACTCCAATTATTTCTGCAATACTTCCGCCAAAAACATTGAATTCCTTACTTAAATCCACTACTAAATCCGTTCCTTGCTTACTGACTGCAACTACCTTTGTCTCTTTATTGATATTAGAAATCAAAGTTTTATCCTTAGGCCCTTTAATTAGCTCTTCAAGAGCCATTTTATATTTATCTTCATCATTTTCATAAGTTATTTCTCTGTCCTCCGCTATCATCTTTGCATTTTGAGAATCCCCATAAAAAACCTTAATAACTTCAGTTATTTGAGATTCTTTAACATCTTCATCTAAATCATCAGTCTCTCTTACCTCTGCGCTTGGGTTATCTTCGGGTAAACTTGTCTCTTGCTGAACACATCCTTGCAGAATAAAGCCAGCCATAGAAATAATAAGTAGTGTAATCCAAAACTTTCTCATAAAGCATTCTCCTCTCGTTATATTTTTATTTTATTAAAAATCATATATTAAATTTGTACTTCTTATTATATGACGCTCATTCTTTTAAAAAGTTCCTTGGATTAAAATGGCATTCATTAATGTCTATTACTAGAAAACGTCTAAGAAGCATTTAACTTCTTAGACGTTTTGATTCTGTCTTTTTATTCTCTTTCAAAACTCAAACAGTCTGTTTCAGTATAATCATCTACATCTTTTAAACAGCCTACTTCAATCTCCTTTAAAGTGCAATGCTGCTTATCATGATAGGCACATGTATCTACACTGCAAAAAATAGTATCCGTATGACCTCTTCTTACAGTCTGTGCCAAATTACTATATTCTGATTGTTTAAGATAAGTTTCACAACTGGTTGCTTCTGTTATTTGTGCACCGCTTCCTCCTATATTGAGGATACTTGCATTGCAAACTCCTTCTTGATTATAAGAACAAGAATCTACACTACAGCTTATCGTTCCATGCATTCCTCTTCCTCCTTTTTAAGAAATATAAGGCCACTAAGTCTATAAAAGTATAGCAATCATTCACTTCTGCATATATATCATTCTCTTATATCTGATTCTTCTTAGACTACGTACAGTCTTATTATAACTAACCTAAGTTCATTTTATACTTGCTTTTCTCACTAAAAGAAGATCCCCAAAGCATTTTTTTGCTTTGGGCGGATAATTTGATTTTTTCTAGACACTATAATGCTATAGATCTCTTTAGATAATGTACTCAGAAAGGATTTTGAAAATGCATTTACATCAAACACTCAAATGCCCCAAATGCCAAGGAGAAAATTTCACAGCTAAGTATGAATCAACTTACGTCTATTCCTACAAAATTGATTTGCCCGAAACAGATAGAAGTAATACCGCTGACGATCCTGTTCCCTATTTATTTGACAATCGCGAGCAGAAAGGTTCAACGCAATATATTGAATGTGATCATTGCAAAACTAAGTTCCCCTGCGAATTTACAATGGATTCAAAGGATGTCGATTTCACAATTGTACAAAAAGCCATCCGTGGTAATTATGTTGAAGACATAGGATTTTGGGGCTAAATGAATAAAATGCATGCTATACTTGTCTCCTAGACAAACATAGCATGCATTTTATAGTAATCGAATGTCATTTCCGATAATAATACACTTTGAATCACCGCTATGACCAATTTGATCTGTTTTCACAATGGGCATACTTGCATTATTAACTATCTTTATAACTAATTCTTCAATAGTTGGCTGCAGGCACTCTTCTTCCATTGTTGTATAGGTTCCTAAAATAATTCCTTTTACCTTCTCAAATACCCCTATTTGACGATATTGATTCAAATAGGCAGACATCTGGGCAACTCTTCCACCATAGCTCTCTAAAAATAAAACTTTATCCTTAAAATTTGGCATATATTTTGTACCTGCCAGCTTTAATAAGCAGCGGATATTTCCGCCAATCACAGTTCCTTCAAGCCTGTCTCCTTGAAGAAACCTATAAGAAAATTGATAGAGATCAGATTTGTCCTCAAATAAACTTCGCATAAAATTAAATTGTTGTTCTTCACTCTTCCCGCCTATCAAGTTTCTAATTTGATATAAGTAGGATTTAATCCCTGTTTGTGAATAGAGCGCATTTAAAATGGTCGTTAAATCACTATAACCAAAAACTGGCTTCTCCAGCTTCTTAATGATATCATAATCTAAATACTCCAATACTTCATTAGCGAGATCACCGCCTGAAATATCAAAAATAGCCTTTATGGTGCTGTCTTGATAAAAATTCATAAATGCTTTAGCTTTATCTTTAGCTTCTCCGCTAAAAACAGAGTTCTTGTCATAAATGTATTCACTAAGAATCGGCTCAAGACTAAGTCCTCTTAGTACTTCTAATACTTCTTCATTACGTGTTCGATTACTAAACGGCTGTGCGTTAGAGCATCCAACTAAAGCAACCTTGTCGCCTTTATTAAGTAATGGCATATTTCCCCTCCGTATATATGAATCTATATTATACCATTAGTGAGACTATTATTTTCCTCCATCCAATAACATTCTTATTTCCAGCATATATCCGCTTCCTTTCTGGGTACTGTTCTTAAATATTTCACGTCAGGATATCCTACTACCATACATGTTACAATTTCTTTGCCTTTATTAACTCCTAGAAAATCTGTAATCTTTTTATTGCCCTGTGCAGCTCTTACAAAGAATCCACTGAAGAAAGTTCCAAGGCCTAAAGCATTAGTCATAAGTTCCATATTTGAAGAAGCTAACGCTCCATTCACCTGTGAATGAGCTGAAACAATTATTACTGCTGGAGCATTAAAGAACAACCTGTCATTTTCACTAGGATTTTCTTGATACGCTTCATACATACTTAGCCACATCTTAGCATATCTTTTATACACCATAGTCTCGGATGTTAAATTAGCAAGCATTTCTTCTCCTATTTTCTTTAAGCTTTCATAGGTTAATGCTTTAAGTTCTTGCAGCCCTTCTCTTACCACAATATAAGATACATCTTGCATATTACTGCCTGTTTGAGTAAATCTTCCCGCTTCTATAATTCTAGATATTTTTTCTTCCTCAACCTCTTTGCTTTTAAAAGTTCTTATAGTTCTTCTGAATTTTATAAAATTCAGCAACTGATCTGCATTGACTAAGAAATCTTCTTTATTATAAGTTTTTACCTCTTCCATATTGTACTCATCTGTTGATACTGCATTTTTGGGACATACAGCAATACAATGTCCACATTTCATACACGTTATATTGTTAATCTTAGCTTTTCCCTTGAACACTTCTATGTCTCTTGGGAAACACTCCCTAGCACATAGTCCGCATCCTATGCATTTTTTTGCATCTATTATCATCATATAATAATACACACCCTCTGTTTTCAGACTTTCTCACATCAATCCAGATAAACGTGAAAAAACTTTATTTAACAAAAAGGGATGGCAATGGCCATCCCCAACTTTATATTAATCAAATAATTTAGAAACTGATAAATCTTCATGGATACGTCTGATTGCGTCTGCAAAAATAGGTGCTACAGATATTTCTTTAACTTTTGCTATTTTTTTACTTTCTGGAATAACAATTGTATTAAGAATAACTAACTCTTCAATAGCTGAAGCCTCAATTCTTTCCATCGCCGGTCCTGATAATACCCCATGAGTACAGCAAGCATAGACTGCTGTTGCGCCTCTGTCTCTAAGTGCATTAGCTGCATTGCATATGGTTCCTGCAGTATCAATCATATCATCAATTAAGATAACCTTCTTGCCATTTACATCTCCTATGATATTCATGATCTCTGATACATTTGCTTTAGGTCTTCTTTTATCAATAATAGCTAAAGGAATATCTAATTTTGTAGCAAAGGCTCTAACCCTTCCTACACTTCCTAGGTCTGGTGAAACAGCAACAACATTATCTGCTTCATCTCCTAACTTATCTCCATAATATTTTGTTAAAAGAGGCATGCCTACTAAATGATCTACTGGAATATTGAAAAAGCCTTGTATTTGCGCACAATGCAAATCCATTGTCAGCACTCTGTCAGCACCTGCTGTCTGAAGAATATCTGCTACTAATTTTGCACTAATCGGGTCTCTTGCTCTTGTTTTTCTATCTTGCCTTGCATAACCATAGTATGGTATAACGGCTGTAACACGTCCTGCTGAAGCACGTTTCATCGCATCTATCATAATAAGCAGTTCCATAAGATGCTCATTTGCTGGTGTAGAAGTAGGCTGAATAATATAGACATCAGTACCACGTACTTTTTCGTCTATTTTAACACCTATTTCCCCATCGCTAAATCTTGCTATTCCCGATTTACCTAGGTTAATATCTAATCTTTCAGCTATTTCCTTTGCAAGTTCAGGATGGGCATTTCCAGTAAACACTTTAATATCCGTGTAATTTCTAATCATTTGAGTGAGTCCTCCTTAATAATATACGACCATCTTTTCCGCACAACATTATACCACATTGTATACAAAATGCAATGTTTGTTTTGATTTTTGTATAGAATAACCTATTTTTTTACTTATTTCTTCCTTTTTTTAGTTACCCATTCTTCTTTATTTTCTTGCCTTGCTCTCGCAATACCTAAACTATTCTTCGGAACTGTTTTTGTAATGGTTGAACCTGCCGCAGTGTAAGCCCCTTCTTCTACTATAACTGGTGATACTAGATTAGTATTACACCCAATAAATGCATTATCCTCAATAGTTGTTCTATATTTTTTTTCACCATCATAATTGACAACAACTGTCCCGCATCCAAAATTCACATTCTTGCCTACATCTGCATCTCCTATATAAGTAAGATGTGATATTTTAGTTCCATCACCAATTGTAGCATTTTTTATTTCGACAAAATCTCCTACTTTAATATGTTTACCAATATGGGAATTTGGTCTTATATAAGCAAATGGACCTACATGTGTTCCTTCGTCTATAAAACTATCTGTAATGACACTGATTTCTATAGTAACATTATTACCAATCTCAGCATTTTTAATTTTTGAATGATACCCTATGATACAGCCCTCACCAATTTTTGTATTTCCTTCAATCATGCATCCAGGTTCTATAATTGTATCTTTCCCTATGATCACACTTGAACTTATATAAGTATTTTGGGGATCTACAAGTGTAACACCATTTACCATATGTTTTGAATTAATTCTTCGCTTCATAATCTCAGTTACTTCAGCCAGCTGCTGCCTTGAATTAACGCCTAATATATCATCCGCATTGTCTGCTGGCACCGCATCTACTCTATGACCTTTTGACAGCAGTATTTCAAGTGTATCTGTAAGATAATATTCATTTTGCACATTATTATTTGTAAGCTTAGATAAAGCATATTTTAAGAGAGCTGCATCAAAAACATACATCCCTCCATTAATTTCTTTTATTTTCTTTTCACTTTCGTCTGCATCCTTTTGCTCAACTATCTTAAGGAATCCACCCTTTTCGTCTCTGACAATTCTGCCATAGCCTGTAGGGTCTTCAATGACAGCAGAAAGCACTGTCGCTCCATTTTGGTTTTCCCTATGGAAAGATAACATTTTCTCTAATGTCTCTCCAGTAATAAGTGGTGTATCCCCATATAGAATAAGCACTTCTCCTTCATCATCTATAAAATCTATAGCTTGCATAACTGCATGCCCAGTTCCTAACTGCTGCTCCTGAAGAGCATAAACGGCAGCATCTCCCAATGTTTTTTTAACTTCTTCTCCCAAGTAGCCCACTATGATACAAATATCTTTAGCTCCTACATGCTTAGCTGCTAACATAGGATATTCTACTAAGGCTTTATCAAAAACTTTATGGAGAACTTTCGACTGATTAGATTTCATACGCGTACCTTGACCTGCAGCAAGTATTAGTGCTTTTGTTTTCATTTATGATCTTCCTTCCTGATTTCTATTACTTAGTTATTTTCTCATTTTATAAGAATTTATGCAATACCTAATACAAACAGTAAAAAGGTGTTTCTTATAAATAAAGAAACACCTCATGTTTTTTAATTAAACTATTCTTCTATATATAGCTCGTCTTCCCCCACAACAGCAACTTCATCTGAAAGTAATACCATTTCATACTTTTCAAGTACTTGATTTTGAATACGATCTCTTGTTTCAGAATTAATAGGATGCGCTATATCTCTAAATTCCCCGTCTAAAGTCTTACGGCTTGGCATAGCAATAAAACGGCCTTTGTCTCCCTCTATTACTTTGATATCGTGAACAACAAATTCATTATCAAAAGTAACAGAAACTACTGCCTTCATTTTGCCATCCTTATTGATTTTCCTCACCCTAATATCTGTGATTTCCATTAGCAAACCCCTCCTGTTATTAACTAGTGCCTTGTGGCGATCCTATTAATAGTTCTTTTTATTATTTGAATTATAAAGTATTTTTAACAAATAGTCAACATTTTTTTAGTTTATTTCATTTTTTGGTAATATTTATAAAATTTTACACATATAGTATATGTTAAAAATATTCTATACAATATTTCTCTTCTCTAATAAAATGATCTTATCCTTTGTCCCTACTACTCTTTGTCCATCAGATACAAATACTTGCTTGTCTAAGATTGCATTTTCAATAATGCATCCTTTACCAATTGTTGCCCCCTCCATAATAATGGAATCTCTAACAATGGTCCCTTCACCAACAAATACTTTTCTAAAGAGAACAGAATTTTCTATGGTCCCGTTAATGATATCCCCACCACTTATTATACTGCTGACAACCCTTGCCTCTGCATTAAACTTAGCTGGTGGTTCATCTTTAGCTTTTGTACAAATATAAGGGTAAGTATTAAAAAATACTTTTCTAACTTCAGGTGTTAAGAAATCCATGTTAATCTTATAGAATTCATTAATATCACGTATTCTTTTCCAATAACCTTCAAATAAATAACCATAGATTTTTAATTTTTTACGATAACGAACAATAATATCGTTAACAATACTATATCGTCCTTCTAATTCAAGTTCTTCTAACAGTTTAATAAGAAGTTCTCTGCTAATAACATAAATACCGAGTGAAACAGTTGTATACTGAGGATTTAAAGGCTTCTCTTCAAAATCAACCATTTTATTGTCCTCATCAAGGCCAATAACCCCATAATCTTCAACCTCATATGTTTTTAAATCCTTACATACTAGAGTGATATCTGCCCCTTTGTCTTCATGATACTTGATGATTTTTTCATAGTCCATTCTATAAATTTGTTCACCTGAGGTAATGACTACATAAGGCTCGTTACTCTTTTTCAAAAACTCGATATTTTGGAAAATTGAATCTGCCGTTCCTCTAAACCCAAATCCATCTTGGTTGATCATATGAGGAGTAAATAAAAAGAGTCCTGTTTTCTTTCTTCCAAAATCCCACCATTTTGAGGATCCAATATGGTCTGCAAGTGATCTTGCACTGTATTGTGAAATAACTGCAACCTTTTTAATTCCTGAATTACTTAAGTTGCTAAGTGCAAAGTCAATTGCCCTGTAAGATCCCCCAATTGGCATGGCTGCTAAATTTCTTTGTTTTGTTAATACTCCAAGCGTACTTCTTTTGCCCCCTGCTAATATTATTCCAATAGCTCTCATATTTCCCTCCCCTACACTATAAGAGAATGCCCGCTTTCGAGCTTACCGTCATTATAATGTTCTTTTAAAGTATGTCCGCCTACTTCACAGTTTTTACCTATTGTAATATGACTTGGTATAGTTGTATTATCCCCTACAGCTGTAATACCGCTTGAATAGATATGAGGTTTAGTAACATGCGGTACATTTTCTCCTATACCTATACTGGTTCCCTCTCCTACTTCAGATTTTTCAGATATAATACATGTGTCTAGATGAGCCCCTTGTCTTATAATTGTTTCAGCCATAATAATTGAATTTCTTACGACTGCTCCTTCCTCAATAATAACCCTTGGCCCTAATACCGAATTGTAAACTTCCCCATGTACTTCGCATCCTTCAGATATAAGTGACTGCTGCAGTACAGCCTTTTCGCCTATATATTGTGGCAGCTGATGTTCTATATTCGTATATATTTTCCAAAATTCATCATACAAATTAAATATAGGTACTGTATGAGTAAGCTCCATATTAGCTTTCCAGTATGCTTCAATTGTTCCAATATCTCTCCAATAATCATTAAATCTATAGGCATGTACATTTTTCCCTGTACTTATCATATCTGGTATGATGTGCTTACCAAAATCACTTTGTTCATGTATACTGTTATCTTTAATAAGTGCTTCTCTTAATACATCCCAAGTAAATATATAAATGCCCATTGAAGCCAAGTTATTTTTTGGCTTGTCCGGCTTTTCTTCAAACTCAATAATCTGATCTTTTTCATCTGTATTCATAATGCCAAATTGATTAGCAATATCAAGGGGCACTTCAATAACTGCAATAGTAGCATCTGAGTTATTTGCCTTATGATCTTCTAGCATTGCACTATAATCCATTTTATAGACATGATCTCCAGATAATACTAAAATATATTTTGGATTATATTCGTCAATATACCTAATATTATGATAAATCGCATTAGCCGTTCCCGAATACCATGACCCTTCATTCCCCTTAACAAATGGCGGAAGTACCATAACCCCTCCATTTCTTCTATCCAAGTCCCAAGGAATGCCTATCCCAATATGCTTGGTAAGAAGTAATGGTTCATACTGAGTTAATACCCCTACTGTGTCTATTCCTGAGTTAATACAATTACTTAGCGGAAAATCGATAATTCTATATTTTCCACCGAACATAACAGCAGGTTTAGCAATCTGTTTCGTAAGAATGCCTAACCTGCTCCCTTGTCCTCCTGCCAGCAACATAGCAATCATCTCTTTTTTATTCATGCAACCCCTCCTCACTACTAATAAGCCCTAATTTTACTGCCCATAACTAATTTTTTCTACTTCCTTAGTTTATCATTTTACCATATTATTTACAATATTTAAATTTAATTTAAATTAATTGCGTTTAACTGATTATTCTGCCTACTGTCGCAAGCTATAGATATCTACAACTTTATTATTTTCATCTACCGTATCTAGCCATAACAGTGTTTTAAAATCTTCTACTAACTTTTTCTCAGGTGTTTTAGTAGCCATAAGCACGCCTACACCTACTAATTCTGCTTCAAACTCCTGCATCAAATCTATAATTCCCTTAGCAGTTCCCCCAGCTTTCATAAAATCATCTATAAATAGAACTTTAGATCCTTTTTTTATAGCTCTAGTGGAAAGACACATTGTTTTTATCCTATGGTTGCTTCCTGTAATATAATTCATATGAATAACGGTTCCATCTGTAAGTTTACTTTGATTTCTTACAACTACCATAGGCTTATTAAGTACCATAGCAGTCATAAGAGCAATAGGAATACCCTTTGTTTCTACAGTTATAACATAATCGAACTGAATATGTTTAAAAAGGCTCGCAAGAGCAATACCAATATTTTTAGATATAGCAGGGGAATAAAGAAGATCATTCATATAAATATACCCCCCTGGAATAATTCTGTCTGGTGTATTGATAAGCTCGCTTAACGTTTTCGCAAAAGTTTGCATTTGCTCTTTAGTCATAAGCGGATTATAGTAAACCCCCCCTGCAGCTCCTGAAATTGTCTCTATGGATCCTAGCTCATAACTCTTAAAAATATCTTTTATAATATCTAGGTCTTCGCTTATCGTAGATTTTGCACATTTAAAAATGTCACAAAAATAGGTAAGCGTAAATACCTTATTGGGATTATTAGTTAAAATATGCGTAATAACACTTATTCGATCGTGTTTCTGTACCTTTTTCATCTTCTTTTCTCCTTTTTACAATAGACTTACAGTATTATATCTATTATAAACATAAATCCGAATATTTAAAAGCTTTTCATTTAAAACATTCGTTTTTTACACAGTATATTTTAAGTATAATTTATTACAAAAAAATATGTTTATTATTTTGCATCTGGTATATAATTATAAAAAAGTATAATGCATATGATGATAAGAGCATATTCTTATTTAAAACATACTATTATAGTTTACTGAAAGGATCTATCGTATGACAAATCTTAATTCCTTACTTAATAAAAAGAGAATACATTTTATTGGTATTGGTGGTATTAGTATGAGCGGCCTTGCAGAGATCGTTCACAATAGAGGCTTTATTGTAACTGGCTCTGATGTAAAAAGCTCCAACACCACCCTTCATTTAGAACAAATCGGCATCAAAGTATACTACGGCCACAGTTCAAGTAGCATCAGCTCTGATATTGATTTAGTCGTTTACACTGCGGCAATTGCTTCTGATAATGCTGAGCTTTTGGCATGCAAAGAGAAACACGTGGAGTGTGTTACCCGTTCTGAGTTTTTAGGACTTATCATGAAAGATTACGAATTTCCAATTTGTATTTCTGGTACTCATGGTAAAACAACTACTACTTCTATGCTGTCACATGCATTGTTATCTGCAGAGCTTGATCCTACCATTACAGTTGGGGGCATCCTAAAAGCTATAGAAGGGAATATTCGCATTGGAAAATCAAACTTCTTTATTACAGAAGCCTGCGAATACTGTGATAGTTTCTTAGACTTTTTCCCGAAAGTTGGTATCATTCTTAATATCGAGGAAGATCATTTAGATTACTTTAAAGATATTCACCATATTAGGACCTCTTTTCAGAAGTTTGCGTCTTCAATTCCTCAAGATGGTTTTCTTGCAATAAATGGAGGATTGGAACACTTAGACGAATTTTTAACTCCTATTAAGTGTAAAACAGAAACCTTTGGATTAACTGCAGATTATAATTGGTATCCTAAAGATATTGTTTTTAATGATAAAGCTTGTGCTTCATTCGATGCTTATTATAATGGGGAATTTAAAGGACATATTCAGCTTAGTGCACCTGGTACCCATAATATACTTAACTGTTTATCGGTATGTGCTGTATGCCATTATTTAGGCTTATCCCTCGATACTCTTAATGAAGGCTTATCACATTTTACCGGTGCAGATCAGCGTTTTGAAGTGAAAGGCAGCATTCATAATATTACACTAGTTGATGATTACGCTCACCACCCTACAGAAATTGATGCCACAATTAAAGTGGCTAAGGCTTATCCACATCATACACTTTATGTTGTATTTCAACCCCATACGTATACCCGAACAAAAGCATTTCTAAATGAATTTGCAGAAGTTCTTTCACAAGTAGATCATGTTATTATTACAGATATTTATGCTGCCAGGGAAAAAAATCCTGGGGATATCTCAGCTAAGGATATTGTTAAAAAAATCCACAACTTAGGTAAGGAAGCTTTATATATTTCTGATTTTGATGAAATCGCTAATTACCTTCTAGAACATGCTGTTCCTAATGACTTAATCATTACTATGGGTGCTGGTAATGTAAATCAAGTTGCTGATATACTGCTTGGAAAATAGTTATCCACATTATCCCCAACTTTACTCACAGATTATATGTTAATAAATCAGTTGTTTATCAACAATTTATCCTCAGAATCTCCCTATACTACGGGAGATTTATTTTTTTTTATTGTTATATTATCCTTTTTTTGTGCTATAATACTAACACAAGAAAAGGATAATTTTTCAAGGAGGTTTTAGAATGGCATCCCTTAAATGTTTACCGCACAAACAGTCATTTGTGCCTCTTCCCTATTGGTTTATTATGGACTACATGCCCAAGTCACTTGGTGGCTATTTAAAAGTATACATCTATTTATTCGCACAAACTAATACACTATGTGAGACAACTCTTTCTCTAGAAGATGCAGCTAAGGAACTAGATATGTTGTACTCTGAATTACTACAGGCTCTTAAATATTGGAATGAACAAGGCGTCCTCTATTTTAAAGAACTTTCATCTGATGAATTTGAAATTGACTTTCATCTGGACGCACCTGTAAAAAAAGAGAATGAACCAGCTGTTAAACTGCCTCTCTCTAAAACAATTATTAGCCAGTCAAGACCTGAATATAGAACCGAAGAGATTAATCTATATATGCAGGACAGTCCATCTGTAAACAGGCTCTTTAAAATAGCAGAACAATATCTAGGCAGGCTCCTTACGAGTACTGATCAAAAAATACTTTATAGTTTCTATGATTGGCTACATATGTCTTTTGACCTTATAGAATTTCTTGTTGAACATTGTGCTTCTAATAATCATACAGCTATACATTATATAGAAAAAGTAGCTATTAGCTGGGTTGATTCCGGTATTACTACAGTAGAAAAGGCTAAAGAAAAAGTAGCTCTTGATAAAAGATATTTCAAAATACTTTCCGCTCTTGGTTCATCTAAAAGCAGCGTTACGCTCTCCGAAAAAAAATGTATTGATAAATGGCTTATAGAGTATGGTTTTAAAATAGAGGTTATTTTGGAAGCATGTAAAAGAACTGTTATGCAAACAAATAAGCCCAGCCTTAATTACGTGGACTCTATTCTTATTTCATGGTATAACGCGAAAGTTAAAACCCTTGAAGATATCCTGCTTTTAGATAAAGCTTATGAAAGCAAGAAACAATTAAACACTCAGGATACTTATCAAAATAAGCGTACTAGTAAAAGTGCTAAATTTAATAATATGTATTCTCATAATTGGAATTTTGAAGAACTTGAAAAACTTGAAAGTGAATATATAGATCGTAAACTTAATGGAGGAAAATAGCATGAACGCCAAAGAAGCTCACTATAAACGTCTCATAAGAGAATATGACATTAAACGCACTTTAGCTGCTCAGAATCAACTTAAAAGATCTAAAGAAGTCTATCATAAGGTTCCTCAAATTGAGGAAATTGATAAAATCTTAAATCATAGTGGGATTGCGCTCGTCCGCAGCATGCTTACCTCTCCGCATAGTACTTCAGTTGAAGAGTTTCAGAAAAATTCTGACGACCTAATATTCACTAAAAAAATGCTTCTTGTAGAAGCTGGCTTTCCCGAAAATTATTTAGATGTGTTGTATGACTGTCCATTATGCAAGGATACAGGGTTTATAGAATCTAAGCCATGTACTTGTTTTAAACAAGGTCTTATCACTATTGCTTATGAACAATCTAATTTAAAGAATATACTTCAAATTGAGAACTTTAATACCTTTAATCTTAATTATTATTCTAAAGAGATTGATACATCATCTAACAAGTCTCCTTACAGTACGATGGAGCGAATACATCAAATTTGTGTTGGGTTTATTGAAAACTTCGAAAATGAAAAGCAAAATCTTTTATTTCATGGCCCTACCGGACTTGGAAAAACATTTCTATGCAACTGTATTGCAAAAGAGCTGCTTGACCAAAATTATACTGTTCTCTATTTAACAGCTCCTCAGCTATTCAAACTTTTTGATGAGTCACGCTTTCATCGTGAGGATATGGTTGATGAGGCTAAAAATATACTAAGTACACTTTTCACCGTCGATCTGTTAGTCATAGATGACTTAGGTACAGAATCAGCCTCTACTTTTACAGGAAGTGATCTATTTGACGTACTAAATACTAGGTATCTCAATCAAAATGCCACAATTATTTCAACTAATGTAGCTCCGAATGATTGGAATAAATATTACTCTGAGCGTATTGTTTCAAGAGTATTTGGTAACTACACTAATCTTAAGTTTATTGGTTCAGACATTAGACTTTTAAAAAAATATAGAAACAAAACATGACTCCCTGCAGCTAGCTGCAGGTTTTTTATTTTTAAGAATGATATTTTCTGGGATTTTGTAATATATATTGTATGTACAGATTTTTAGATAATTTTTATTACAAAGGGGGACAACATATGTTTCATACAATACAATTATCTAAAACCAACCCAACGCCTCTTTATATTCAGCTTGCATCTGAAATAGCAAGGCTTATTCAGTCAAATACATTACCAGGCGGTATAAAACTGCCGCCGATACGTCTATTATCTAAAGAGTTATCTATTAACCGCGACACCGTGGTAAGTGCCTATAAGCTTTTAGAAAACCAAGGACTAGTGGAAGCGCATGTAGGTAAAGGAACTTATGTGCTGCAAAATATTGATGCTTCAGCGGCTTCCCATTCTTATAATGAAATTAATAATGTTTACTGCAGTACCCTAGGCTTTTCTAAAGAACTTTTCCCTGTTTCGCTCTGCAAGGAATTATCTGATAAGATTATTCAAAAAGAAGGCTGGTACGCTTTCAGTGATCCATTAAACCGCGAAAGAAACTTACTTAATCAAAATGCCTGCAATTTTTTAGAAGACATGGGCATTACAGCTACTTCTGTCCAAATGCGTATTATTAAGCACTTTACTGAGTTTCTGCTATCTCTTTTTAAATATTCACCTAAGCAGGGGATTTGCATTGAAGCATTTTGTGACCTTACCTACTCTTCGTATTTACGTTCTATCGGAGCTAAGATATACGAAATCCCTTTAACTCAGGAGGGCCTTAACTTAGAAATACTTGAAAAGCACCTTCGCTCTGGCAATATAGGCTACATCTTCCTATCCTCTTATTTGCAAAACCCTACAGGGATTTGTTATTCTCACCATAACAAACAAAAAATTATAGAACTAGCTGAATTGTATGATTGTTACATTGTAGAAGACGGTACGCTTAGTAATTTTTTATATGACGAGGCGAAGCTATTCCCTCTTTTTAATCACTTTTCGAGAGATAGGGTCATCTATGTTTATCATTTTTCGAAGGTATACCTCCCATATCTTTCATATAGTTTTATCTTGCTTCCAAATCCTATGATCAAGAGTATGCCGGATCAAATAGAATGTGCTTTTAATGAATGTCTTCTCCGTTACTATCTAGAATCCGATACTCTTCAAAATAACAAAGAAAGAATGATTAAGTCCTGCAAAGAAAAATACTTACATCTTTACTTAGGCTTATCTTCTTTAAGTGATAAATTACAAATCTATTCAGCTCATGGCGGACTCTCGTTTTGGCTAAAACCTCTCTATTCATCCTCAGAAGAAATCTGTAATCTTCTTATTCAACATAACATTATCGTATCTCCTGGTACTCTTTTTACCTATGGAAACAAAGCAGAGTATTTAAGATTATCTATTTCTCATCTTAATACAGCGCATATTGATGAAATAGTTAGTATCCTTAGAAAAAAACTTTAGGCAGCCTTTTAAATAAAAGGCCGCCTATTTTTTAGTATGTCACATTCTTAACACTTTCAAAATACTTAACTACACCAAGGTATATGCTCCATGCCATTGTATTTTGATAGTCATCTGTATTAAGCTTTTTTTCTTCTTCTGGATTAGTTAGAAATCCGCATTCCACAATAACTGCTGGTATATTTGTAGCTTTAAGTACATAATAATTATTATTACTTTTCGCTTTTCGCCTATTTTCTTTGTCTGCATATTCCGTGATGGTTTTTTGTATAAGATCTGCTAAAAGTTTACCTTCCTCTGACTTCTCGTTGTAAAAGGTCTGTGCTCCCTTAACACTTGGCTGCGTAAATGAATTTTGATGAATACTAATAAGCAGTTCTCCTCCATCAGCTATTTTTTTACGTTCTGCCATATCTTTTCTCTTATGCTTAACACCATCCATACCATCAGCATCATCATCTGTTGTTCTTGTCATAACGACGATCGCTCCAGATTGCTCCAAATAATCTCTTAATTTAAGTGCAACCTTGAGATTGATATCTTTTTCATTTTCTCCATTAATCCCCTTCTTACCAGGATCAAATCCTCCATGACCAGGGTCAATGATAATAACCTTCGAAGCAGTTGATAATCCTAAAGTTTCTACTGCCGCTCTTGCGTATTTTAAATAGGAAGCAATAGAAATAATACTCACAAGTACTACTATCAGTATTGGCATCTTACTACGTTTCAATTTTAACACCCTCTTTAATGAATACTGTTGTCCTTTTTATTCTATTAATGAATGTGTTCTTCTATGCCAATTATTATAGGATTCTACTTAACCTTTTCTAGCTCCTGCCATATATTAGGCGTTTCAAGTCCCAGTTTCCATGCACCATATCCTGAAAGCTCATATTTATTAATTAAATCTATTCTTTTCTTAATCGAACTGCCGTCTTCAATCCAGACTTTATATAAAATATTATTTTTTTCAATTTCAGCATACTTTTGACCGCTGGTTTCATCTAGTACAGGCGTTACGCCCCATTTACCAACAATGTCCTCCACAGGTTTCATACCATACGCTTTTGTCTTTAATCCTTCACTTCCTTCTTCCCATATACGCGTATAAAAAGGTATCCCAAGAATAAGTTTTTCTTTTGGAACTTCTTCAAGATTTCTTTGAATCCCTTCTTCAACCCAGGGGAGTTCTGATACCGAGCCAGCAGTTTCTGACCCTGACCAGTGCTGATCGTACGCCATGACTATAAAATAATCACACACCTTGGCTATTTTTTCTCTTTCATAATGATTAGACCAATTAGAAGGAATATAGACATCAACAGAAACTATTAATCCCATAGCTTTAAGTTGTGGATAAAGCTCTCTCATAAATTGTACCCACTCGCTACTTATTTCAGGCTGAATGTTTTCTATATCAATATTAATCCCTTCAAACCCATATTGCTCAGACTTTCTAATAATTTGATTAATAACATGTTGTCTTTTCTTTGTACTAGACAGAACTTCTTTTGTAAGAGCTGGGTTATTAAAGTTATGACTTATAAGAGGCCATACTTGAAGGTTTCTGTCTTTGGCTTCGAAAACATATTCTCTCGTTCCTCTATCTGTTAAGTTACCGAGCTCATCTTCAAATTCAAACCATGTAGGCGATATAACATTTGCATGTTTTACATTTGCATATTTAGCAGAAGTCCAGTCCCCAGCAGTTTTCACCCCGAGTTGATCCCAAACAAGCTTGACTTTACCATCTAAAGGATTAGGGATTGGAAGTACTTTAACTTCATTCACTGGTTCAGCATTTATTACCTTGATATTTTTTACATCTCCCTTTGGAATAAACCCTACTATTCCATTCTCACTTCTAACTCTTAAAAACCCTGATTCTTCTTTATAGATAATTACTTTTTGACCTTTTTTTAGTAATTCTACTACCGTTACTCTGTTTTTAGGATGCGTTCTTAGACTTGAACTTCTTTTAATCGTTGCAACCTGCTTTTCCTGGGCTTTATTATCTGCTACAAAGACTCTCCCATCTTTCCCTGGAGTTATATTAATACCAAACTTTTCACTCACTAGTGTTATAGGAATATATGCCTCGTTATTTAATAGCTTTATAGGTTCATTCACTGTTACCTGCGTAAAATTTAATCGTCCTGTACTTGAGTCAACATATAACCTTAAAACTTCCCTAGCGTCTGTAAGAGTCAGAACCTTTTCCTTACTATCATAAAATACAGTATCACTTATATAGTTTCTGACAAATTCATAAGATACATAGAGAACCTCCTCTACCATTCTAACAGGTTCTTTTAAAGCTATTCTTTGATCTTCATATACTAAATTGTTATCATTATTTTTAAACTCATCAAAATAAACTAAAGGGTCTACCCTCGTACCTACTGGCATCCACCTATATATAGCTGCTGCTACCAAAATAAGGGCTACGACTCCCAATATTACTTTTTTCAACATCGATATACCTCCTAACGCATATAGTATATCATATTTTTATAATAACGAAACATTTGTCACTAAATTGTCACATAATATCTAATTAATTCTATTTTAATACGTTTATAGCTGCAAAAAAGCTCATGCCTATTCATTTAAGCATGAGCCCATATTTTTAGGTTACAGAATAACTATTTTCTTCCGATTAACCTTATAAGTCTAATAAATAAGTTAATAAAGTCAAGATAAAGAGTTAGTGCTCCTATAATACTTGCATTTCCACTGTTTTCTCTTGTTCCTCTATTCATATAGCTTAAGCCTTTTATCTTCTGAGTATCATAACCAATAAGTCCAATAAATATGAAAACACCTACATAAGTAAGCATAAGACTTAATGCATCGCTGCGATAAAACATATTAAATACCGTTGCAATAATAACACCAAATAAGCCCATTATAAATAAATTACCTATTGCTGTTAGATCCGTCTTAGTAAAGTAACCATATAAACTCATTACCCCAAATAAAGTTGCTGTTACTAAAAAGGCATATCCTATAGTGGCTATATTATAGGTTAAGAAAATAGAAGCTAATGTTGCCCCATTTAAAACAGCATAAAGGATAAACCAAAGCTTCGCCATCCCGGAACTCATACTAAATATTCGTGTACTTAGATAAATAACGAGTACCACCTCTGCTATAATGAGTCCAAAAAAAGTAATCTGCGAGTTAAATATAAGGCTTAGTAAAAGCGGACTGCTTGCTACACTAAGTCCTGATACTCCTGTGATGATTAGTGCAAGTGTCATCCACGCATAAACCTTTATTATAAATTGCCTTGCTGTCTGCTCGTGTAATTTTGAAATCTCCTGATAGGTTGTATTAGGATCCATATATATCTCTCCTTATAGTTGATTATGTCATACACATACGGTAATGTGTGTGCACTACATGTCTGCTTTCATTATAATTTTATTATTCCCAAAATTCAATACTTCAATCTCATCCTATTTGATAAAATAAAATCCCCCAATAACGGGGGATCTTTTATAAACTTATTAGTTTACAATAATATTCTGATCTCTATTTGGGCCTACGCCTACCATAGTAATCTTGCATCCACATAGTTCTTCAATCCTTGCAAGATACTTTTTAACACTATCTGGTAACGCTTCATAGGTTCGGATATGTGAAATATCTCCCCATCCTTCCATTTCTTCATAAACTGGCTTACAAAGTTCTAAATCTTCAAGGCTTGCTGGGAAGTACTTAATCACTTCACCATTTAGCTCATAACCTACACAAATTTTAATTGTTTCTAAATCCTTAAGTACATCTATTTTATTAAGAGCAATTTGAGTAAGACCGCTTGTCCTAACAGCAAACTCGCCGATAACAGCATCAAACCATCCACATCTTCTTGGTCTTCCCGTAGTCGTTCCATACTCGTGGCCTTCTTCTCTAATACGTTCTCCTATTTCATCTAATAATTCTGTAGGGAATGGACCCTTTCCTACACGGGTAATGTACCCCTTCATAACCCCAATGCATTCATCAATCATCGTTGGCCCAATACCAGCCCCAATGCAAGCGCCCCCTGTAACAGGATGTGATGACGTTACATAAGGATAAGTACCTATATCTAAATCAAGAAGTGTTCCTTGAGCTCCTTCAAAGAGTACATCTTTTCCTTCTTTAATCGCTTCATAAACTGTAACTGTTGTATCATCTATATAGGTTTTTAAACGCTCTGCATATTTCATATAATCTGCTATAATCTCTTCTGCATCAAATTGTACTTCTTGATTATAGACATATTTAAGCATTGCATTTTTAACTGCAACATTTGTTCTTACTTTTTCTTTAAAGACTTCTTCGTGGTATAAGTCACATATACGGATGCCTGTTCTTTCTGCTTTATCCATATAGCATGGGCCAATCCCCTTCATGGTTGTCCCAATATCTTTCCCCTCTTTAGCCGAGAGACTCTCTTTTGCCTTGTCTAATGCTTTATGATAAGGCATAACTAAATGTGCACGGGTACTTAACTTAAGAGTACTCACTTCAATACCTTTACTAATTAAATTATCTATTTCTGCTAATATGCCTTCTGGATCTATTACAACACCATTACCTACCACACATGTTTTCCCTGGATATAATATTCCTGAAGGGATAAGATGAAATTTATATACTTCTTCATTTACTGTTACAGTATGACCTGCATTGTTGCCTCCTTGGCAACGCACCACAACATCTGCCCTTTCAGATAGTATATCTATTATCTTCGCTTTTCCTTCGTCTCCCCATTGTGCGCCTATTATAACTTTAGTTGGCATGGCTTTCACATCCTTTCGTATCATTCAAACATACTTATCATATCAAACATTCGAGTATAAATCAATATAAATCCGAATATTTATCACTGCTTAATCAAAAACGTTCGAAACAGTATGAGTGTTTCTATATATATTTAGTATTTTCAAGTTGACAATAGATAAAGATATTGCTATGTTTATTTTACATTAACAAATCCAGCTTTTTGTAATAAATGCGAAGGAGGTCTTACATGAATAAGAACATTTATGTTTTCGGACACATCAATCCCGATACAGATTCTATTTGTTCCGCTATAGCTTATACACACCTAAAAAAATCTTTAGGACTTGAAAATATCGCAGCAGCGAGACTTGGTAAGATTAATAAGGAAACTCAATTTGCGCTCGATTATTTTGAAACTGAAGCCCCTATATTAATAGAAAATATTAATCCTCAAGTAAGTGATATGAACTATTATGCCGTACCTCCTGTATATTTAGAGGATTCTGTTAAAAAAGCTTGGGATATCATGACTACTCATGGGAGGCAAATGATTCCTGTTCTCTATCATGATCACAAACTTGCTGGTGTCATATCTATTTCTGATATTGCAAAAACCTACATTGGTCTGACGGATGGGTCAGTCCTTAAAAAGCACAAAACACCTTTTAGTAATATTGCTGCTGTATTAGAAGGAAGGCAAGTTGCAGGCAGCTATCCAAATGATTCTATCTTAGGAGACGTTTATACAACGGCTTCTATTAATGAAAATATCAACCTTAAAGATACTGATATTATTATTACCGGTGCAAATGACAGACTCATTCACATGGCTCTCCACTCTGGAGCAGGCTGTGTTATTATCACTGATCAAGACATGACACATTTAGATACTTCTAGCTTCTCTAGTGCTTCTTGTGCGGTTATTGGTACTGCCTATTCTTTTTTTAAGACCATTAAGATGATTTCACAAAGTATTCCTGTTAAGAATATTGCTATCAATCGAAATGTCATTTACTTTGAGACAGACGACAGTTTAGATGAAGTAAGAGAAGTCATGTTAGATTCAACTCACCGCCTTTTTCCTATTGTAGATGAAGAAGGACAAGTACGTGGGATTATTTCTAAGAGACACCTTATTGATATACAAAAAAAGCAAGTCATACTCGTGGATCATAATGAAAAAAATCAGAGCGTCTGCGGCATAGAACGGGCAGAAATTTTAGAAATCATTGATCACCATCGTATTGCTAATATTGACACAGGCACTCCTGTATTTTTACGGGCTGAACCAGTTGGCTGTACCTCTACAATTATTGGTAAAATGTATGAATCCTATCAGATTGTGCCACCCAAACAAATTGCCGGACTGATGTTAAGTGCTATTTTATCAGATACATTAATCTTCAAGTCTCCTACATGTACACCTGATGATATACGTATTGCAAAAAACCTGGCAAAGATTGCTGAAGTAAATATTGCAGAATACGGAAGCGAACTTATCGGAGCCGGTACATCTTTAGCTGGAATATCAGCCCAAGAACTTCTCTATATCGATCGCAAAAATTTTACCATAGGTAAATATAACATAAGTGTGTCTCAGGTAAATACTGGAGATTTCGAAAGCATATTTAGTCTTAAAGATGATATCCTAATGGAGATGAAAACGCTCGAATCCAGGGATAACTTAGACCTCTGTCTCTTAATGGTAACAGATATAGTTATTGGCGGGACTGAACTATTAGCTGTTGGAAAAGAGCGTCATCTTGCTGAACATGCTTTTGGTCTTTATAAAACAGACGACAGCATTTTCTTATCTAATGTGTACTCTCGCAAGCAGCAGATCATCCCTAAACTTATGACCTCCTCACAAAATTAAAGAATAGAAGTTGAAAAATATGCAGATTATATTTATAATAGTGTTTGTAATACTATAAAATACTATTCTTTTTAATAGAAGGAGATAAAATCATGGCAAATCAAATCACTAAAGATATGATTATAGGACAAATACTACAAATTGACAGAGGTCTTGTTCCTATATTAATGAATGCAGGTATGCATTGTCTTGGATGCCCATCTTCTCAAATGGAATCAATTGGTGAAGCATGTATGGTTCATGGCATTGATGCTAATGAGTTAATAGGGAAACTTAATAGCTACCTTGAAACAGCTAACAAATAGTTAACTGTTTCTCTGAATAAAAGAAAGTGAGTAACTGGAGGATTCGTTCTCAGTCAGTTACTCACTTTTTTTGCAGCTTAGAAAAAATAAAGTAAATCATTATTCTTCAAAACTAGAAACTATAGCATAACTATGATCTAACGGACTGCATCCTTGTCCTAAATGAGTATCTGTTGCTAAGGCCCCTCTCACATATGACTTCGCACTTCTTACAGCATTTTTAAGTGTTAAGTTGTTTGCTAAGTTACAGGCAATAGCTGAAGATAACGTACATCCTGTTCCATGCCTGTCTGTATTTCCTATTCTAGTCCCTTTGAACCAAATGCTCTCGCCACTGCTGTAAAGAAGGTCATCTGCGCTGCCCATCAAGTGTCCTCCCTTTATCAGTATATTCCCTTTAAAATAGGCACTTATTTTTTCTGCTGCCTTTATCATATCTATAGTGGACCTTACCTGAATCCCTGATAAAACTTCTGCTTCTTTAATATTGGGCGTAATAAGATCCACCTTGGGCATAAGTTTATTCTTAAGCGTTTCTATAGCCTCATCACAAAGGAGTTTCCTGCCACTTGATGCAATCATGACAGGATCCAGAACAATATTCGTAGGTTTGTAGGAAGTAAGCTTATCCGCAATCACCTGAATAATGTCTGCTGATGCCATCATTCCGATCTTTATGGCATCAGTATAAATATCAGTAAAAACTGCATCCAGCTGCTTACCAACAAATTCTGGTGACATTTCTGTCACTTCAAAAACCTTTTGTGTATTTTGCGCCGTAAGTGCAGTTATAACACTTGCAGCATATATTTTGTGTGCAGTTATTGTTTTGATATCTGCCTGCACGCCTGCTCCTCCGCTGCAATCGGAGCCGGCTATCGTGAGTACTGTTTTCAAGATATCCCCCCTGCTATAACAATTCTTTAAAGGACATAATAAAGTGATCGCATCGTCTAATCAGCTCTTCTCTATCCATTTTATAGGCTTCATCATAAACTCCAACAACTTTAAAACCAGCACTTTTGGCTGTTCGAACGCAGTATAGTGCATCTTCAAAAACACAAATATCACGCTTATCTATTCCAAGCAGCCTAGCAGCTTCTGAGTAAATATGTGGTTCATCTTTTCCTGTTCCTAATTCATCACATGTTATAATAAAATCAAATAAATGCAGTACGCCAAGTCGCTTTAAGGCATAAGCTGCTAGCTCTTTATTGGATGCAGTTGCGACACACATTTTTATTTCCTTTTGCCTAAGTTTCGTGAGATACTCTTTAACAGCTTCTTTTAAAGGAATAGTTTCTCTATACTTATCAGCCACCTGCTTATAAACCATTTCCATAATTTCTTCTGGGGTATAATTAATTTGGTGCTCCTCCATAAAATACTGAGCTGACTGATAAAAACTCATAGGCTTTAAAATAGCTTCTATATCTTCTGGTGGGGTTATGCCGTGGCTCAATAAAAATTCAGCTCCAATATGTTTCCACACTGCCATGGAATCTATCAGCGTACCGTCTAGATCGAATATTGCTCCTTTAAATATCATTCTCTCACCATCTCTTTTGCTAGATTGCAGAGCGTTTGAGAAGCCTTAAAAATATCAGGTTTTGCGAAGACAGCTGATATGACTGCTATGCCAGCTGCGCCGCTTCCCCTAAGCTCCAGAACATTTTCTTCGCTGATGCCGCCAATAGCAACAACTGGAATAGTAACCGCCCTACAAATATCTTTTAAAGTATCAAAAGGCAGGGTGTTTGCATCAAGCTTTGTGGATGTATTAAATACAGCTCCAACTCCAATGTAATCCGCTCCATTTTGCTCTGCCAAAAGAGCATCTTCAACCGTTTGAACAGATACACCTAGTATTTTGTTCTCTCCAATAAGTCTTCTGACTTCTCTTGCCCCAGCATCACTTTGTCCTACATGGACTCCATCTGCATCTACTTCTAATGCTACTTGTACATTGTCATTAATAACAAAAGGAATAGCATGTTTATCTGTTACTTTTTTTATCTTTAAGGCTTCCCTAACAAAAATATCATAGGCTAAGTTTTTTTCTCTTAACTGAATAAAGGTTGCCCCCCCTTTGATTGCAGCTTCTACTTGTTCATCAAGCTTATTTTCTCCAAGCCATGTTCTATCTGTTACGACATAAAGAAGCATTGATTTTTTATCTAGTTTCAATCTTAATCCCTCCATTTAGAAGTTCACCATTCATCTTGCTCATCATGTCAATGATGTAAGTGCGATAAGTAGAAGTTCCAAAATCAGTTTGACTAAGCTTCTGATAAGCAAGTTCTCCTGAAAGTCCCATGCTGCTTACAGCTGCCGCTGCTGCCTCTAATATATTTTCTTTATTGGCCCCGCAGTAACTGCCAATAACCGTTGTAAGCATACAGCCAGTCCCTGTAACCTTAGCCATAAGCGGATGACCATTATGAATAAGATAAGTTGTTTTTTCATCAGTTACCAGATCCATCGCTCCTGATATTACAATAACAGCTCCTGTTTTTTTACTAAGCTTCCTTGCAAATGCAATGGTATCTTCAAGATTATCTGGGTTTATCGTATCTGCCAAATCAGCATCGACCCCTTTAGTTGTGTTACTGCCTAGAGCCACCGCTTTAATTTCAGATATATTGCCTCTTATAACAGAGAATTTTACTTCTTTCAAAAGTTTGTTTACTGTATCCGTTCTTAACTTGGAAGCACCTACTGCAACAGGGTCAAGAATAACCGGATTACCTATTTCATTAGCTTTTTTAGCTGCCTTTATCATTGACTCTACGAGAACATCATTAATTGTACCAATATTAATAACAAGTGCATTGCATATGGAGGTGATGTCTTCAACTTCATAAATATTATCCGCCATAATAGGTGAGCCGCCCGATGCCAGAATAATATTAGCACAATCATTAACGGTTACATAATTGGTAATAGCATGAACAAGGGGTGTTTTCTCTAATACATTTCCTAAAACTCTTTCAAACATATTTTCTCCTCCTAAATGACATCAACGTGTTCGCCGTTTAAAATTTTATTCATATTTCTTACTGCACACATTTTTCCGCACATCGTACAAGTGTCTGAATGTTCTGGTGTCGATTCTTCTCTGTATCTTTTAGCCTTCTCCGGATCAATGGCAAGATCAAACATCTTCTCCCAATCTAGATTTTTTCTGGCAGTACTCATCTCATAATCCCAATCTTTGGCTCCTTTTATGCCTTTAGCAATATCTGCAGCATGGGCAGCAATTTTAGAGGCTACTATGCCTTCTTTCATATCTTCTAAGTTAGGCAATCTTAAATGTTCAGCTGGTGTTACATAGCAAAGGAATGATGCTCCATATGTAGCTGCAATGGCGCCTCCTATGGCAGATGTAATATGATCATATCCTGGAGCTACATCTGTTACAAGAGGTCCTAAAACATAAAAAGGCGCACCTTTACAGATGGTTTGCTGGATTCTCATGTTCGCCTCTATTTGATCTAGCGGCATATGCCCTGGTCCTTCAACAATAACTTGAACATCTTTATCCCATGCTCTTTGTGTAAGCTCGCCAAGTACAACAAGCTCCTCAATCTGAGAAATATCACTGGCATCTTCTATGGACCCTGGTCTGCAGGCATCTCCAAGACTTATGGTTACATCATAAGTTCTGCAAATATTCAGAATCTCATCATAGAACTCATAGAACGGATTTTCATTTCCCGTCATTTCCATCCATGCAAAAATAAGTGAGCCTCCTCGTGATACAATATTTGTAAGACGCTTATTATTTTTAAATCTTTGAGCAGTTGACTTGTTAATCCCACAATGGATCGTCATAAAGTCAACACCGTCTTCTGCGTGCATCTTAACCACATCGAGCCACTCCTTTGCTGTGATTTCAGCTAGATCCTTATTGTAGTGAACAATAGCATCATATATAGGCACTGTTCCTATCATAGCTCGGCATTCCTTAACAAGCTTCTTTCTAAAGCTATGTGTATCCCCGAAGGAACTTAAGTCCATGATTGATTCAGCTCCCATTTCGACTGCTTTATGTACCTTCTCCATCTCAAGGTCTAAGTTAAGACAATCTTTAGAGGTACCAAGATTAACATTTATTTTAGTCTTAAGCTTATGACCGACTCCATTTGGCTCTAATGATACATGATTCTTATTAGCCGGAATAACCGCTTTGCCTTCTGCAACTAATTCTCTTAACACATTAACATCCATATTTTCTTTTGCAGCTACACTACTAAGTTCCTTAGTAATAATTCCTTTTCTAGCTGCCTCCATTTGTGTCGCATACTGCATGTTTCATCTCTCCTTAATTAAGATTATTTATCTATATTTAACATCTTTTTCGGGGAATAAAAAAAGTGCCTACTATCACAGTAAGCACCTCATATCAGATACAAAAGTATAAGACTTGCCTCCCTACGCTAGTATTAACTAACAGGTTCAAAGGGTCAGGTTTTAACCTTCTCAACCAAAAATGGTCCCCCCGCAAAACACAGATATTAAATTTACAATTTAGTATAGCATCCTTTTTTTACTAAGTAAATCCCTAGTCTCATCCTTTGCTTAGGGCAACTTATGAGCTCTTAAATCAAAAAAATCCTGCATTTGAGCCGCTTAATCTCTCAAATACAGGATTATACCCTTCTATATTTCCACTTCTATAGACCCATCAAGTTGCCTACCAACGTATCTGCTTTAACATTTGTTATTGCTTTTGTTTAAAATGATAAAGTATCTTTCATTATATTTATAAGGTGAACTATCTCCTATAAATAATGATGATTCTGGCTATACTGTTTGAGTACCACAGTCCGGACAGAATTTGCCAGCCATCTGTGCTCCCATGGATGCGATATCGTTACCTGCACCAGGGATAGTAAATCCGTCTGCCATCTGCACGGCAGCATATTTCCCCATATTTCCTACAAAAGATTGTCCGGCAACTCTTTCTGCCATCTTCTGAACTTCAGCTGGGTAGTTAATACTATGAACATTTACATCCGTAACACCCAATCCAAAATCTAACAGTTCCTTATCAAGTTCCACGCGAATTGCTTTCCCCAGCTTACGGCTATTTTGCTGGAGTCCAATGAGTGCATTGACGCCAATGCTCTGCTGTCCGTCTAAAATAGCTTCTGCAACTACAGGGTTCAGCTCTCCCATAATACGCTCAGAAATGTCCTCAAGGGAATAACTCTCCTTAACGCCAGCAACTTTCTCAATAAACTTTTGATAATCACGAAATTCCACAATCATGTTTCCATTACACCCTACAGGGATTCCTGAGGGCACCTCAGGTGTTGGGATCATAATACGCTGACGTGTCCCCCATGAAAGCAGAAGTTCTTTGCTATTGACAAAATAGACCTCCGCTCGCATTCCGGTATCTCCTCTTAGAGCAAAAACCCCCTTTTAACGTAGAAAGAGAAGGAACAATCTCGCTAGCAATATCGTAGCTTCCAGCTTTTTCAAACACTCCTTCCATTACACCATCCTACCCTTTTACAGTTCGGTGCTTGCCGCCACTTCCCTTATAAACTGCAATCGTCATAGCATCATATGTCCAGAAGGGGAGATACATTCCCATTAGTAATCCCTCGCCACACTTCTTTTTAAAGTCATTTGGCGCAAACCACCTTGTCTTTACCCATTCTTTAAATTGCCTGTTAGCTTCAATTTTATCAATCTTAAACGGCACAATTCCCTCAGGTGGTATGCCGCTCGCTTGTTTTACAGTAGCTATCTGTGTTGAAGTACACATTGGGCAGGTAGTTGCTATCTGAAACTCATCAAAGGTAATTTCGCACCCACAATTTTGGCAATGTGCTACTGCCAATCCCTCAAACATAGCAGAGTTTTTCTCCCGTTCTGCGTACTGGCTAAAGTCATATTCCACAACTGTTTCCGACAGAGCCTCTATGCTGCTTTCAGCTTTACACAATGAACACCTAAACTTTTCGCTCCCGATGTCATACTTCATAACACCACCGCAATTTGCGCAGACAAAGGTTTGGGTCTCCACGCTAACCTTTACTGCTGGTTCCTTGTCTTCTACCTGCTTTTCCATAAAGTACCCCCAATTAAAAGATATTTATTACATATGCTTTTCTGCAGTTATAATCTACAAACTTATTCAAGATACATAGTCCATACTTGTATTTATAGTAATGGTATTTTTAGCTGTATCCTGAGCTGTCCCTACATTAAATGCCTTCATTATATCGTTCAGATTAAAATAAGTCGCTCCAGCGATAATATAGGCTGTAAGCTTAACTTCTTTGCCATTTATGTTGATTTTATAGGTGCTGAGTACGGCCGTTTTATCTTTTCCGTCACCCTTTGCCAAATCACCTTTCACAGCTTTATAGGGTTTATTGCTTTGCATTGTGATTTCTTTTTTTGTGCTGTTTAAAGTTACATTAAACTGTTTTTTTGAGCCTTTTAGCAAACAAGCTAGATCTCTGATTTTGAAATAGTTGCCGCCGCTTATTGTATATGCCTCAACCGTCTTTTGCACTCCGTTTACCGATACCTTTGATGTAAGCACTTTAGCTGTTACTGGAGCAGAAATTGTTTTGTAAGTAAGACCGTTTTCCTTTACATATTTTTCTGCATAAGATCCTGCTTCTACAGTGACCACTAATTTAGGCAATGGTTTTGAACTCATATCGCCAAGCGGGTCAACAGCTTGTTCTGCTGCAAAGGCATCTTCTCCAATGTATTTGACACTGTTAGGTATTTTTATTTCACGTAGCGAGGTACAATTTTGGAAGGCAAAATCCCCTATAGAAGTAACACTACTAGGAATATTGATACTCTGCAACCCTGTAGAATTTCTAAAGGCCGCCATTCCTATAGTTGTTACACTACTGCCGATAGTTATTTTTGCAATTTTTGTTCTGTCTGATATTGAACCTTCACCAATTATTTTTACAGTATTTGGTATAACAATCTTACTTTCAGAGCCAAAATAGTTAATGAGTTCACCGTTCTCAATCAGGAAGTTACTTCCGTATAAAGCATCATCAATATTTGCTGGCAATTCTCCCATTTTATTAAAATCCTCTGGAGTATAGGTTTTGCCGTCAATTGTATAGATTGGACCATTCTCGGTATATTTAACACTTGTATCTGCCAAAGCTGGTATTGCTATTGCAATAACTGTTATTAAAGTTAAGGACAAAATTCGTTTTTTCATCTTTGCAACCTCCTAAATTTAATTTATTTTAAACTGCGTGATACTATTATCTGTATCGCCTAATGAGTTTTCCTGAATAACGTATTCATAGGTCTTTCCAGTTCTACTTTTCCATTTAATCTTTTCTGCAGGTATTCCTTCAAGTTGAGCTGTCTTAATCACAAGCGTTTGGTTTTCTAGCTTTTTTATTGTTTTGATAGTTTCTTTTTCCTCTATAACATTTTTGCTCTCGTTCAATATTAATTCAATTTGCTCAAAATCAAATATTTCTCCCGTCACAATCACTTCAATGTATTCCGCTCCTTCCAGCAACTCGTCAAGAAGAATAGTGTTGTTATTATTTAATGATAAGGTTTTTTCATAATAGCCTCCTCAACTTATAAAACAACCTCATAAAATCACTCTCATCTTAAAAACTCCGCTTTCAGCGGTAAAGGCATATAGCCCCTTATACTTTTGTACAGTAGCCACTATGCTTTTCGATCCAAATCCGTGCTTTTCTTCTTCACTTATAGGCATATCCTCTACGAATTTGACCTGGTGAATGAAATGATTCATAACTTGAATAAACAGCCTATCATTTTTAGACTTGCAACTAATAATTATCCTTCTATCATTCATATCTTTGATATTCATACTGGCATTTATAGCATTTTCTATGGCATTAGATAAAATAATGCACAAATCCATATCAGACACTCCACAGTTCTTGGGAATAGATATCTGAGACTCTACTGTCATTTTTTCATTTTTAGCTCTATTGATATAGGGTGATAATATTAAATTTACAGCATCATTGTCACAATGTTTTGTTGTCACTGTATCATCAATACTTTTTTCAATTTCAGTAATATAGTTTTTTATCCCTGTAAGATTGTTGTCATCTAAATAACCATTTATCATATGTAAATGGTTATGCAGATCGTGGCGATAAATAATTGTTTTTTCCTCTGCCTCTTGCATCGTTTCATAGCGTTCCTGCAAGGCAGACAGCTGTACTTCTAATATATTCTGTTCGTTTTGCATGATGAGCTGTTCTCTGGCTTGCCTAAAAAAACGTAAAATGAGCACATAGGCCGCAATAATCAAGATAGTAACTGATGTGTCAACCCATAAAAGCGGTTCATCTCTTACAATCTCTACATCATACTTTCCAGTTAAAAAAGTATAGACATTGTATGAAAGTGGTATCAGACAAAATGTTGTCCAGCCTTTTTTTGTATTGCGCAGCATATAAAGAAATAAGGGACGAAAATACTTGTAAACAATAAATGTTATAGGCAGATACATAACTAAGCTAACAACACTTAATATCCTATCATTGTAGCCAAAAAAAGATGAAACAATATACCCTATCAAAATAGGAGGCGAGGATAAAACGATAACTGTTAAAAGAACAAAAAAAAGCTTTATTCCTTTATACTTTGGAACAAACCAGAATGCTATAAATAACGGTCCCAGTACAAAAACAGGGTATAAAATCATAAAGCTCTGATAACCCAAACTAAACCAAACAAAACCGCCACTGATAAGTAAGATGGTCATAAATAGTCCCATCATGCAGATGCCCTTTATTCTCTTTACCTCAAATTCCAAAAGCATGTACATTAAGATGATACTATACCCAAGGGTACCAAAAAATTCTATCAAATCCATCATAACTTTTTACCTCCATTATGCTGCCAATAACCTGCTTCATTAATTGACCGGTTACAAGGCGGTATGTTATGGGTACTAACAGCAAAACTGCATCCCTTAGCCATTTATGCTATTAGGGATACAGCACTTTCTAATTCAGCAAATGGCTAATTTCTGTATTTACAGTCTTATTACAGCACAGGAATACCATTATCATTTACGACTTGCATCGCTTCCAGAACAACAGAAGGCTCACACTCAGCAATCACCGCTTGCCCCAAATTACCCAAATCCAGTAACAACGTTCCGTCATCCTGTGGGCTAATACTAAAGGTCAATGAAGTTCCAGAAGTTTCATCTGTAACTGTAAGTTGGTTATCACTAACTTGTTCAGATTTTCCTACAAAACTTGCAGTTTCTGCTGTTTTAGGATCAGCTACGATAATAATTGTCAGAGAGCCGTCTGCATTGCTAGCATAATAGAAGCCTTCTTCTGCTTCTGTAACCCCCATATACGCTTCAGTCATTTCCCCCTCTAAATCAGTCAAGTTGTAATCTTCTGAGGCTTCCTCCTCTTCCACTGACTTTTTAATGGCCTTTTGTTCTTCCTTTACCTCTTTGAACCCAGTAATTGCAGCATCTAAGGTTTGAGCCATCGCAGCGGCGTCTTCATCAGAATATCCGCCTGCATCAAGGATTTCTTGATGAGATGCTTGCAATTCATCCATTTGCGCTGTTAAAGTATCAACCGCTTTCTGAAACTCTTCAGCCGTGTCTCCCTCTAGGAAACCATTATCCTTATACCAATCGTTGATTTCTTGTACTAATGTTTTTGTCTCATCCATCTTTACTTGTATTGCTGCATTGTTTTCATCATTATTCCCCCCACAAGCAACAAGTGTAAATGACATAACCATTGCTAACATAAGTAAAAATATTTTTTTCATAATCAACATTCCCCTCTACATTCTTAATTAATATATCACCTAAATCCCACGTCAAATCTGCTCTTTATCAAACTTAATAATGTTAGACTTCTTTACGGCAAACTACATTTTCGTGGTTAGTAAAATTATACATTAAAAAACCTAGTTACATTTCACCCGCTGCATAAGATGTAGTTTTTACGTCATGAACTGTAATACAGTATATTTTTTTTGTTACGGCTCTGCTATAATGGATACGATATACAAGATGAAATTGAGGTGCCCCAATGAAAATTGCTATTTGTGATGATAACAAACAGGAACTTTTACACATCAGTGGGCTTGTTGATGACTATTTGAGCTGCTGCTTTGCGGAAGGCGAAATAGCAGTGCACAGGTTTGAAAACAGTACGCAACTGCTCGCTCAGATAGAAAGAGGTAAACATTTTGATGTTTTTCTTTTGGACGTCATTATGCCGAATTTAAATGGCATTAAGCTTGCCGCTGAGATAAGACGCAATGATCAGGTTGCTAAAATCATATTTTTAACTTCAACCCCAGAATTTGCAGTAGCATCTTATTCTGTGGGCGCTTTTAACTATCTGTTAAAGCCCATTCAAAAAGTCAAGCTCTTTTCTGTTTTAGAAAAGACTTTTAACGCTATTTACAGCGGCCTGAACCAATATATCGTTGTGAAAACACAGACCAGCTTGTCCAAAGTATTCCTCCACGAACTGATCTATGTTGAGGTGATGGGAAGAACCGTATCCTTTCATCTAAAAGGCGGGGTTACGATAGAAAGCCCCAGCACGATGTCTCAAGTTGAAGCTGTTTTATTAATACATAAATTCTTTATCAAGCCTCATCGCTCATATATCATCAATTTAGACTATATTAAGAACCTGTCATCGGATGGCCTTACAACAACAAGCGACCTATTTATACCCATATCAAGAAATGTTTTTAAACAAGTGAAGCAGGCATATATCAATCATTCCTTCCAGGCATAAACTTATTTGGAGGTAAAAAAGCATGTTGAATTTAATAAGATCTCTTCTTACGCTTATTTACGCTATGACTATGGCCTATATGCTCTTAGAGTATGAAGTTAAAAACAAGAAGACCCTCTATCTGATGGGACTGTTCGTAACTGTCATGCTGCTTTGTGCTGGGTTTGTTTGGCTAAATTTTGGGTATGCACGTTTTATAAAGCTATATCCCCTTCTTATTCATGTTCCGTCATTTATAGCCTTTCTATTTGTATCAAAGTACAAAGGAGTAAAGTTATTTTTTGTTCTTTTGACAGTCTTCGTTTTATGTTCTCCGCCTATTGGTATAGGACTTATCATTTCATCTTTTTGGGGGTTCAATAAGGTAATCCTGTACGTTATTTGCATCATAATGTATATCCCTACAGGATTTATTGTTTATAGGTATCTCCGTCCGTCATTTCTTTATATGCTGCGTAACACAGATAAAGGCTGGTTTGGATTTTGTACTATACCACTTTCATACTATGCACTTATTTATTTCATCGGAATGCGTAATGTAAGCAACGTGCCCATAAAATCCACTGTTGTAATTATGGTGCTGGCCCTTACCTTGACTCTTTCAGCCTATGTTATGATTCTAAAGTTTTTCAAGCAAACCAGAGAACAGCTAACTATGCAAAATGAGCAGAATTTATTACACATGCAAGTAGCCACAGCAAAAATGCACTTGGAAGAATTGAAAGAATCACAAGAAAAAACACTCATTTACCGCCACGATATCAGGCACCATCTGAATCTGATAGGGGCCTATCTTTTGGACGACAACAAGGCAGCGGCACTAAAATATATTACAGAGATTGAAAAAACAATGGAGGGCTGTGTAGTTGAAAAGTACTGCATCAATTACACATGCAATTTGATTCTATGTTCCTATATTTTGAAGGCTAAAAAAGAACAAATTATAGTTGAAACCAAAATTGATCTCCATGAGAAGAACACCGTATCCGATATGGACCTTTGCGTCATTTTTTCAAATGCCATTGAAAACGCTGTAAATGCCTGTAAGCATATTCCAAGTGTAAACGACAGAACCTTAAAGATCGTCTGCAAATCCCAAAACGGTAAACTCTTCATACAAATCACCAATGGCTACGAAGGTACGGTTATGTTTGCTAATGGCATGCCAGTACGCATGGCGGTAAACATGACGACAGGCACGGAGGAAAATTATGGCCTTGGCACGAAAAGCATTGCAGCGGTAACAGAAAAATACGGCGGTGTTTATTCCTTCACCGCCAAAGATGGAGTCTTTAAAACAAGCATCATCCTATAGTAAATGTAGCTTTAATGTTTAAAAAGAAGACTGAAAAGGCATATACCATCTTTTCAGTCTTCTTTCTAGTTTTCTTTGATTTCTTAAGCGGCATTAATACTTATACACTATTTTATTCTTTAACGCTTATCATCCCATCTTTAATGCTAAGAGTAACAAAATCTGAATAGCATTCATTTTGTGCTGTATCCGTTATGTAGAAACCATATAGGTAGTCCATATCCGGCAATTCAATGACCTCAAGTTTGAGTTCATCTCCAACTACAAAAGTTTCACCATCCACATAGCCATTGACATAGCCCCCCTCATCATCTGTTGAACCATAAAAGTAGTATTGAGGAATAATGGTATCTCCCGTACATATACTATAATATCCTTATCCGGCATACCTGTTTCCTCATCAATACCTCTCCAAGCCCCCAGCACTACACCATCAGGGTATTCTTCACTATACAAAACCTTTATATCTACCGATTCTCCATTGAGCTTGGCTGGAATTGTATAGGTGGAGTAATCCTCTTCAGCTGTTTCAATATACATGGATACAAATTGCCCTTCAAGTGTCGTCCAGTACCCTGTAAAATTATCCTTTACGATACCAGTCTCAGGATCTAGCTCAACATCCATATCCATACCTAGGAACATGTTTGCAATGCCTTCTTCATCACAAGGCATTGCGAGCACTGAATAAAGCTCATTTATCTTGCCTATATCATCTTGTGCTATCTGTATCTCAAATACACTCTGTGAGTCTTCTCCACCTGCATTGGGGTTAGATTGTATCAACTTAATGGGCTCTTTATCTGCTAAAATTCTATCAACATATGTAGCAAGAAACTGCTGATAGCTTTTAGAATAACCGGTGTTTTGATACTCCTGTAAATTGCTCTTAAAATTATCCTTGTCCTGGCAAGGGAAGTATACAGATAATCCATTAGCGTTTGGCTTTGTGTCACTCGTAACCTTGTATGTAATACAAGCCTTGATGCTTTTCATCAACTTATCAGCTTCAATTGGATAAGTGCCCTTAAGATTATATGCAATATCATAGATATCGGCCATGTCAGTGGACCCTCCATGTGCGCTTGCATCTCCATAGGCTTCAGCTTTAATTCTTGCTTTTGAAACAGTAGTAATTCTTTCAGGATTCTTGATATCATTGCTGGCCTTTTTTATAAAATTCTCCAGTGCAGTGTTAACTGCATTAACTTTTGAAAGATCAACTACCGATAGAGTAATTTGACTGTCTGTACCTTCTGTGGCTGCTTGTTGTTTATACCCAACTGCTATTGCCTTCCCAAATTCAGCCCCTGTAGCTGTTGGTTTTTTGTTCAAGGCTTGAAGTGCCGAAGCAGCTTTTAACGCCCCATTTATTTCTTTAATAGATAAACTTAGATCGCTTAGATTGTTTTCATCATAGCCAAAGCCTTTAGCCCCAACACCGTGATCCCACAATATTACAGCATATTTGTTTGCAGGATAGTTTTTTACTCCCCATATAAGAAAGTCCTGAAGCGTGCTTTGTTTACCCATGCTACGATTCCCTAAGTCATTTTTTACCAACTCAACGTCTTCCTACTGAACTAGCCAACGTTGGTTTACCTTGTTACTTATCATAGGTAAATGCCACTTCTTGGCTCCACCAGTTTCAACCACGACATTTACGTTTTTTGCCCCACCAACTGCTGCCATTTCAATCAAATCGTTAGTTGCAGCACCACTGTCGCTTTCCAAGTCAGACCCTACCATATATACTAAAATGGTATATGGCGCAATTGGAGCTACCGCCTCAATAGCCGGAACGTTAACTAGTCCAATAAACATAAATGTTGCTAAAACCAAAGCTGTACTTATCATTTTACGCATAATTAATTTCCCCTCTTATACATTTTTTTGTTAGTCAAATTATACATTAAGAAATCTATTTTTTTCACCATCTGCATAAAAGACAGTTTTTACGTCATGAAATGTAATATTAGCCTTGTGGTTCATTTGGATAGGGGGTATCCTTTCATCTTTATTTGTTTTATCCACAACTAAAGTCAAATTTTTGTTATCACTAACAAGTATGATTGTAAATGCTCATTGAATTGTACTACAAGATTATTACTTTAAATTGCCAAATGCTAAATGTTAAGGGACAGGTACCCTTAGGCGAATGGCTACTAGTTATTGCTTTGTCCATGCAGTAGTTTGTGTGCCTGTATAAGTGCCTGCTCCCCCTGTTGTATACGCATCACGGAAATTGTTATCGAAGAGGTTAAGTAAATTATTATTAATAGTAGCTCCTGCCCCTATCGTTATGCTAGTAATATCGTTTCCACAGAACGCCATAGAATCAATACTAGTGACTTTTGGTAAGTTTAAAGTTTTAAGTTGTGTATCATTAACGAATGCTCCCACGCCAATGCTCTGTACGTTTAGCATTGGTATATCCTCATCCTTAAGAGAACTACAGTTGGCAAACGCATAATCGCCAATGGTAGTCACAGTGTTTGGTAATGATGTTCTAAGACTGCTACACCCGTTGAACGCTCCATAACTTATGGTCGTCAAGCCATCTGGTAATGATATGCTCTTAAGACCTGTGCAGTTTGCGAACGTATTCTTATTTATGGTTGTCAAGCCTTTTGGTATTGTTATATTCGTAAGGTTGGGGCAGCTTGCAAACGCTCCATCACTTATGGTTGTCAAGTCATTTGCTATTGTGACGTTCGTAAGTTTGGGGCAGTCTGCGAACGCATTCACACCAATGTTAGTCACAGTGTTTGGTATTGTTATGCTGGTAATACTTTTAGATTGAAACGCACGAGCACCGATGTTGGTAGCCACTATTGTTTCCGGAATGACAACGTTTGTGCCTCCAGTTATGTCATAGCCAGTTATCTCAGTGCCAACTATATTAAATTTTTCTATTGCTGTAGTTACTGTTAATGTATTGATTCCTTCTATTAGGCTATTTGCTGCATTAACTAGGTAGAATTTGTATGTTCCTCCGTCTGTTGGTGCTTGTATTGATGTTGCACCGCCTATTGCCGTAGTCATTGATGCTCCTGCTGATAAACCTGCTAATGTTTTTCCTGTTGGGGCAAACCATGCTGTCATACCTGCTGGTACTGTTAGTGCAACAGTTGTTCCTGATGCTACTATTGCATCAGCTGTAAATACTGCATTAACTGATGCTACAGTAGGAGGAATAGTGTTTGTTACTGGAATCGGATTGCCATTGCCAATTGTATATCCGGCTTTTACTATTTCCACTGTGACTACACTTGTACTTATGAGATCAGCTGATGCATCAAATGTTATCCCTACTGATGTTCCAGATAAGCCTGAAAGTGCGTAATTTGTTACGTTTGTTAATGCTACTCCGTCTTTTTTAACAACTATATCTCCTGCTGCTAATCCTGTGATTGCTTGACCCAGTGTGATCGTCGTTGTTCCAGTTGCTATTGCTATTCCGTTGGATGATGCTGTTACTGTTATCGTTCCTGAAATAGAGTTTACTATTGCTACTGGACTTCCACTGTTAATTGTATATCCGGCTTTTACTATTTCCACTGTGACTACACTTGTACTTATGAGGCCAGCTGATGCATCAAATGTTATCCCTACTGATGTTCCAGATAAGCTTGATAGTGTGTAGTTTGTTACGTTTGTTAATGCTGTTCCGTCTTTCTTAACGACGATATCTCCTGCTGCTAAGCTTGGGATCACTTGTCCTAGTGTAATAATCGCTGTTCCTGTTGCTGTTGTTATTCCTGTAGAGTTAATAGCACTTACTGCTACACTAGAACTTCCCCCACTGCCTCCACCTCCAGAATGAGTGGGGGTAACAACGGGTACGCCTCCTACTATTTCAGTTTTTCCTGGTGCTACAGGTACTGTTCCTGCACTAACACCGGTTGCATTTGTCTCTGCTATAACTTTTGTGCCTATTGTTGTGACTGTAGTATCATTTGCATTGGCTTCAACTGTTTTGATTGTTCCAGTTCCGCTGATAGCTGCGCCATCGCCACTCACGATGATATCGTCTATCTTTGAGTCGGTTAAGGTGATAATCTTAGCATTTTCACCTTCAATAGCTACTGTTTTGATGGTTGATTTTTCGCTTACGATAATCATTGAGCGGTCGCCTTCTATTATCGTCTTTACAATATCTGCTTGAGTTGCTGTCACGGTAATATCGGAAGCAGCAATAGTTACCGTTCCAACGTTCCCTTCAATGGTAACGTTATCTGATCCATCGACGATAACCTCGCCAATTTGCGTACCGTCCTCAGCATAAACTCTAACTTGTCCTTCAACACGTGCGATAATGATGTTTTGAAGATTGGAACTCCCAATGACTTTGATGGAATTCACCCCGCCACCACGAATGACGGTTCTTCCTGTAACAACTACGCCATCAAGAGTGACATCACCGTCTCCTACACCGTCTCCAATAATTAAATCCCCTGTAATCGTCATGTTCTTAAGTGTTACATTAGGAACATTAATCATGACATTACCGTTTAGATCTGAAGTATATGTACCTGCTGCTTTAATGTAGTTTTTTAAGATGTTATCCATAAGCTGAGCAAACTCTGCTCTTGTTATATTTTTCTTGGGATTTATTTGTCCGTTTGAGCCAGTAATGTAACCCGCACTTACTAAAGAAGCTACCCCATCCTTTGCCCATGTACTTACTAAACCTTTGTCTGAAAAATTATCAAGCGTACTTGCAGTAGCACCTGATAATTTAAATGCATTGGCAAGCACTACAAAAGCTTCCTCACGCGTTATACTTTTGCTTGGATTTAATTTGCCACCATACCCCGTAAAGGTTTTCATTTGTACAGCTTTTGCCATGTCCTCATAATACCAGGCACTTGCTGCTACGTCAGTGTAGCTGCCTAGAGCTGCCTTTTCTGTTGTCCCAAATGCCCTGTTAACGATAACCGCCATTTGAGCTCTTGTTAGATTGTCCTTTGGCATAATCTTGTCGCTGTTACCCGCTAACAAACCATTTTTCACAGCATTCTCTAGTGCTGTAGCTGACCAGTCATTCTGCATGTCTGAAAACGCAGGTGCATCTCCTTTAGCACCGAATGCTGTAACAGGCATCATTCCGATGCCCATTACCACGACTAGTAGTAAGCTAAGTAATCTTTTTTTCATATTGTATTTACCCCTTTCTCTTAAGTCGATTTCTCACGTAAACTCTACAGGGCCTGTGATTACTGTAATATTCTCATACAGGCAGATCTGTCACTCTTCAACCTGAGATTTTTCGCTTCCATGTTTGATTCGCTTGATACATTCCCTTATTTTATATCATAAAAAGAATCGCCCAGTAACGAATCTGCATGAAATGTCGATTTTGAGTTATAGAATGTAGTATTGTTTAAATAATTAATAGCCACGTCCATAAAAATGGACGTGGCTTAAAAGGCCAGTTATTGATATTTTTTTATTAGTAATATAGGTTACATGCTGTAAGCAACGTAGTGAGCTCTTTTGTTTTAGTATTGATTATTAGGTACACTAGGCTTCAGAAAGTCTATAAGAAGCAAAATACCTCCAACAATTGGGATAAATCCTATTAAGTAGTACCAGCCACTTTTTCCTACATCATGAAGTCTGCGTACGCAAAGGGCTATAGACGGAAGTGCAATAGCCAGCCCGTATACAGCAGTAATCCATCTCAAACTTGGAACCACTCTGACGATTATTCCAAGAATGATGCTAACAATGACATTTGCTAACATTGCCCACCAAAAGTCACCGAGTGTGCTTCTTCCAGAAAACACGGCATAATCTTTGAACATTTTAATATATGAGTTTATCATATTTCCCCCACCTTTCTTCAAGTTTAGTCAAACAGATACTTTCGCTGTGTGATCTATTTTCTTAGTATAAATGAAAAGATCTTACTATATTTCATCACCTGCATGAAATGTCATTTTTCCGTCATGAAATGTAACTCACCTTTTTTTGAAAAAATGTATTTTTTTATGCTATAATGCAAGTTATAAGTTACATAAACTAAAGGAGATGTATCCTATGAAAATTGCAATTGCTAATATTGACTGCATGAAAAATCTTTCATTGGGGAGAATCACAACAATTATCAGTGCTTTTATCCCCCTTTTCAGAGATATCTGCAAAAAGACTAAAAAGGCTTATATTTCTAACTCCTTTAGCAGGGTTGACGTGTAATGCTCTTTGCAGTAAATTATTTTTCTGTTTTTATATATGGTCTCTTGATTATGGTTTTTCTTCTTGATATTAAAATGGATAAGAAAAATCTTGCAGTTGTATCAGCTTATGTAAGTCTTAGCGTCATTTTTCAATTTGCTCTTTATTCCATTTGGGGCGGAGCGTTCTTAGAAAAAGCATATCCTTTTGTCGTCCATTTACCTTTGCTCATATTCTGTTGTTCGTTTTTTAAAAAGCGATTGGACTGCGTTTTATTTGCGCTTTGTATGGCTTACATCCTAACCACTCCCCGAAGGTGGATCAGTAATTTGATTGCCCTTGTTTTCAATAATAATCAGAGTATAGCAGCCATTTCTAAAATTGCAGCTAACATTCCTTTACTATTTATCATTTATAAATATTTGCGCCCGTATGTCATTAAAATACTGGCCTATTCTGGTTTAAAAATTCGCCTTTTAGTCATAATCCCCTTGATTTATTATGTCATTGCATACCTGACCACTGTGAATACTCAATTACTCTACATTTCTAAGATTGTGGTAATTGGAATATTAACCACCGGCTTAGCCTCAGTTTTTTACTACTTTTTAATTGTCTATTTTAATGAACTGACAAAACGATTTGAAATACAAAATGAGCAGAATATTTTAGCTGTACAACTATCTGCCTTGCAAGCCCTCACTGAAACTTTGAAGCAATCAGAGGAAACCGCAATTATTCATCGACATGATTTACGACATCACCTTGATTTAATCAACGACTATCTTATTGAAAATAATGTCACAGAAGCCCAAAAATATATTGTCGCAATTGAAGAAAAGATAGACAATACTGTTACAGTCAAATATTGTGATAACGATGCCATAAACTTGATTTTATCTTCCTACATCAACATGGCAAAAACCGAAAGCATAGCGGTAAAAACACAGGCTCATATTCCTAAAACCTGTCAAATAGCAGACATGGATGTGTGCATCATCTTAACTAATACCATAGAGAACGCCATCAATGCTTGTGTGAATATCAAAGAACCCAGTGACAGAAAAATAAATTTATTCTTTTACGGCACAGGATAGGATTTTTAAGATGAATGTTATTTTGTAAGTATACATACAACTTGTAATATGCAGATCTATTTCTAATGGTGTAACTACTCAAATAAAGTATGGGGCTGTCTAATAGCCCCATCAATACCAAATATAATAATCTATAGACTAAACAAAAATAAAAATCCTGCATTTGAGCCGCTTAACCTCTCAAATACAGGATTATACCCTTCTATCTTTCCACTCCTATAGACCCGTCTTTTATAAATATTTTGCAAGAACATCAACTGCATGTAGCGGAATAAGTAATTTCCCATGTTCTTTTAAAAACATTTCATTAAGATCTGTAGAAGGGCATCTACTACCAAACTCGTCAAGTATGCCTACCAACGTATCTGCTTTAACATTTGTTTTTTTGTTTTTGTTTAAAATAAGAAAATATCTTTCATTATATTTATAAAGTGAACTATCTCCTATAAATAATGATGATGCTCTGTGAGCTGCCGCACACACACTATCGAATTCACTAAATAAATAAGTTAAAGATTTTGCTCTTACTTTAGGCTCTTTTTCTTTTTGCTCCTCTAAACCTTTACCCATAAGTGCAAGGTCTGTAAGCCTATCCTCTTCTGGCTCCTTGAAGGTACGATGAGTAGGTCTCTCCCCTATAGCATCTAACTTTTCTTCTATTTGAGAAGGATCTTCCACCTTAGTAACTACTATCATAATACTATCTGTTGATAAAGGTACTGCTTCAATCATAAGAGGTACATTCTCTGTTTCAAACCCAAAATCCTCATAAGCTCTTGCCATCATATCTTTAAAAAGAGCTTGAGTCTTTTTAGAGCCGTAGGCAAGTTCACTAATCTTAATATTTCTATCTATAAGGTCTGAGTGATTTAAAGTGACTTGGATTTGCGTATCGCTAAGCTTTTCTATTTTCATTCAAATCACATCCTTTCACAATAATGACAGTTTGTTGTTTATGCATATATATTAAAGTTTGATATACACTAGTATAATGTACATAACTAGTAGATGTAAAGAGGATAATATCGCTAATTAATAATACTATACTATGCATTAAATAAGTGAAAAAATCAATTATTTCTATTTTTATTATACAATATTTTTTAATAAATAAATATGAATTTTCTAATCTAACTATTTTTATTATTCCATATGCCTTATACTTAAATAAATAAACTTGATAGATACAGCCTTTGAGCCTTTACAATATAGCTAAATTTTTCATTATTTATTAAGGTATTTCATTATATATATCGGTAAATAATGATTTTATATAATATTTTTATAGAAAATATAACATTTTTTTCACACTATTATTGACGTGTATACAGTATACATTATATAATAAAGGTGTATTAAAGAATATTATAAACACTAAAACCTTATTGATTAAAGTTAAGGAGATGATATATATGTTAAAAGAATGGAATGGATTTGAACTCGGTGACTGGACTAAACATGTAGATGTAAGAGAGTTCATTCAGAAAAATTATACCCCTTATGAAGGAAATGACTCTTTCTTACAAGATGCTACCCCAAGAACATCAAAACTATGGCAGGATGTCCTTGCTCTTATGAAAGACGAAATTGAAAAAGGTATTTTAGATGTTGAAACAAAAATTCCTTCTACTATTTCTTCTCACGGTCCTGGCTATCTTGATAAAGAAAATGAGCAAATCGTAGGATTCCAATCAGATGCCCCTTTAAAAAGAAACATCATGCCAAGTGGTGGTGCCCGTACTGTAAAAAATGCATTAGAATCTTATGGATATGAACTCGATCCGACAACCTGGAAAACTTATACAGAATATCGCAAAACCCATAATGATGGCGTCTTTGCAGCTTATACAACAGCAATGCGTAAAGCAAGGCACTCAGGAATTATTACTGGACTTCCAGATGCTTACGGCCGTGGCCGTATCATTGGCGATTATCGCCGAGTTGCACTATACGGTGTAGACAGGCTGATAGAAGATAAAGAAAGTCAAAAGTTATCACTTGAAGTAGGTTATATGAGTGAAGAAGTTATTCGTCTTCGCGAAGAAATCACAGATCAAATAGGTGCATTAAAAGAGCTTAAAAAGATGGCACTTTCTTATGGTTTCGATATTTCAAGGCCAGCAGAAACAGCAAAAGAAGCTATACAGTGGACATACTTTGGATATCTTGGTGCTATTAAAGAACAAGATGGTGCTGCGATGTCAATAGGCCGTGTCTCTACCTTCCTTGATATCTATATTGAAAGAGACCTTAAAGCAGGTACACTTACTGAATCAGAAGCACAGGAATTAATGGATCATTTTGTTATGAAATTACGTATGGTACGTTTCCTTCGTACCCCATCATATAATGAATTATTCTCTGGTGACCCAACTTGGGTGACTGAAGTAATCGGTGGTATGGGTATAGACGGACGTACTCTTGTTACCAAAAACAGCTTCCGTATGCTGCATACGCTTGTTACCCTCGGCCCTGCCCCTGAACCAAATCTAACCGTACTTTGGTCTGTTCGTCTTCCAAAAGGGTTTAAAGACTTCTGTTCAAGAATGTCTATTGAAACAAGCTCTATCCAGTATGAAAATGATGACCTTATGAGACCTTACTGGGGAGATGATTATGGTATTGCGTGCTGTGTATCAGCTATGAAAATCGGTAAACAAATGCAGTTCTTCGGTGCCCGCGCTAACCTTGCTAAAGCCCTACTTTATGCGATTAACGGCGGACGTGATGAAAAAGCAGGTGAACAAATTGCTCCAAAGTTCGCTCCAGTTACAACAGAATATCTTGAATTCGATGATGTGTGGGAAAAATTTGAGCAGATTATGGAATGGCTTGCTGAACTCTATGTTAATACATTAAATGTTATTCACTATATGCATGATAAATATGCTTATGAAAAGTTAGAGCTTGCACTTCATGACAGAGACATTCTTCGTACTTTTGCAACCGGCATTGCAGGTCTCTCAGTGGTAACAGATTCCCTTTCTGCTATCAAATACGCAAAAGTAAAAGCCATTAGAAATGATGATGGCCTTGTTACTGACTATGTGATTGAAGGAGAATATCCTGCATTTGGTAATAATATTGATGAAGCTGATGAATTAGCTATTAAGGTCGTTGAAACCTTCATGAGCAAAATTAGAAAACATAAAACTTACAGAGATTCTTACCCAACACTTTCTATCTTAACCATTACTTCAAATGTCGTATATGGTAAGAAAACAGGTAATACCCCAGATGGACGTAAAGCTGGTGAACCATTTGCTCCTGGAGCAAATCCAATGCATGGAAGAGACCTTAAAGGGGCTGTTGCTTCACTTGCTTCTGTTGCTAAGCTTCCTTACCAATATGCAGAAGACGGTATCTCTTATACCTTCTCTATCATACCTGGCGCCCTTGGTAAATCTGAAGACGAACGTATTGCAAACTTATCTGCACTTCTAGATGGATACTTCTCTCAAACTGGTCATCACATTAATGTCAACGTTTTTGACCGTGAGACATTACTAGATGCTATGGATCACCCTGAAAAATATCCTCAGCTTACTATTCGTGTATCAGGTTATGCAGTTAACTTTATACGTTTAACAAGAGAACAACAACTCGATGTTATTAATAGAACTTTCCATGAACGTGTATAGATTATCATTATAGATAATCGTTCAATTTGCTTTCACTTATAAACTTAAGTATAATGAAGAGGATAACTAATCTGGTGATTAGTTATCTCTATTCTCTTTAATTATACAGATGCAGGAGGTAGACTATGAAAGGCAAAATACATTCAATAGAAACTTGTGGAACAGTAGACGGCCCTGGCATTCGCTACATATTGTTTACCCAAGGCTGTCCCTTAAGATGTAAATATTGTCACAATCCAGATACCTGGTCTATGAAAAATGGCAAAGATGCCGATACAGAGGACTTAATTAAAGATATTATTAAATATAAATCCTTTATGCAATTTTCTGGGGGCGGAGTGACAATAAGCGGCGGTGAGCCTTTGCTGCAGCCTGAATTTGTAATAGACCTGCTTCAAAAGTGTAAGTCAAATAATATTCATACAGCTATTGATACTTCCGGATTTATCAGCATAGAGAAAGCTGATCCCGTTTTAGATTATACAGATCTCGTACTTCTCGATATTAAATCTTATAACCCCGATGTATTTAAAGATCTAACAGGAGTTCCCTTAGATCCTACCCTGCAGTTTGCAAAGCATTTAGATGAACGTCAAATTCCTGCTTGGATTCGCTATGTACTTGTTCCTGGTCTTACAGATAATGAGGAGGATATCGATAAATTGGCAAATTATTTATCAACACTAAAAAATATTGAACGTATCGATATTTTACCTTTTCATAAAATGGGTGAATATAAATGGGAGCAATTGGGTTACAAGTATGAGCTTACAGATACTATAGAACCAAGTAAAGCTGAAGTTCTGAAGGCACAAGATATCTTTAGAAAATACAACCTTCCTATTCACTAAGAAAAGAGGGTGTAGCATGAGCTGATTTTGATCAGCGCATGCTACACCCTCTTTTTTTAGTGGCTATATATCTGCTATTCTATCTTTTTCTTTAAAAATACGGCTCCAAAAGGATGATTTATGTTTTGTGTTCTCAAGCATGCCTTGTGCCATCTCTTTTCTGATCTTTTGTACCTCCCTCATGGTTTCATCCAGCTTTTTATAATATTCTTCGCTTTTTTCGTTTTGCTTTTCTTCAAGCTTCATAAGTTTTTTATCAACAGCTAAATTTACTTCTTCTTGAATTTCTTGTTTAATTTCTGTTTTTGATTGCTCATTATACTCTACTAAAGCCTGCTTAAACATGTCTTTCATCATTACTGAGAATTGTTTAACCTTATCATTATCCTCATCTGTAATGTCAAATGCTGTTATATTATTTTTCTTAATTGGTGTTACACTGGCCATCTGAATACTGCTTAATTGCTCATACGTTTCTTTAGCTTCCTGATTAGAATCATGTACAATCCCTTCAATGGCTTTAAGCTGAAGTCCCTGTTCACGCATATCCTGTATTTGTTTAAAAAGTTCAACGTCCTCCATGGTATATACCCTATGGCCCTTTGCATTTCTTTTGATTTTAAGGTTTAATTCCTTTTCATAAAATCTAAGGACATAAGCCTCTGTATCTAACATATCTGATACATCCTTAACTGTCAGATAATCTCCCACCTGTAACATATGTTCACCTCATCATTCGCACCTGTTTTAAGGTAATTATACCATATTTTTACAATAGTTCAATATTTTTTAAGTTTTTTATCTTTTAATCTGCATAGTTAAGCCCTGCAAAAATTACCTGAGCATACTCCCCTGTATCTGGCATAAAAGAAAAGTCTCTAATTCTAAACCATCCTTCCTTACCAGCCTCAGTCTTTACCCTGCACCATGCTTTGTTATCATTGCCGGTAATAACTAAAATCTGACCTGTTTTTACAGTGAATGGTTTACTGCTCACATCTTTTTTCGTATATACTTTAAAATACTTTTTAACATAAACCAAATGATTATTAATATAGATATTTGTAGGTACAGGTATAATTTTATGCTCCTTATCTAATTGATACTTTTTATCAAACCACCAAGTCTGAAGAATAGCTCCTCGTGTTGAAGCTGAAAAAGTCCCTGATGAATCTATTGTAAGGCCATCCTCAAATATCCCGCCAGTCGTACCAATTGACATAAGTCTATTATTTTTATAAATATAAAAGGTAGATGTATGATCAGAACTTGGCCCGTAGTCACTGATAATGAGCTCTTTATATTTATCCTTCCTATCAATATCAACAATAGCAAATTGTGATGCTAGATTGCCTTCTAATTCTGCTGATGAACCATTAATAATGAGGTTAGCCTTTGCGTTTTCTCCGTATTCTGTTGTATTTAACAATCTGTATTCTATTTTTTCTTTTACGCCGTCTCCATTAAGATCCTCTAATACCATTTTATTAGCTTCATAAATACTTTCCTTCTTTACAGCTTTAATACTAACAGGTATCTTCGAATAGTAATTATGATATGTCTCATAAAACTTAATAATAGCTACATTATACTTTTCGATTGCATTAAGTGAATCATATCCAATTCCATCTATAGGTCTGTACCATGATCTTTCTCTAAAGTATTTGTTATACTTCTCATCTTTAAAAATATACCCATGCCTTGCGTAAATTTCGTTACGTGCAAGGGCTAAAACATCTGGTTCTAGAATCATAAGTTCCCATTCACCTATAGCTTCTTTGTCACTTGACTCAAAAATAAATTCATTTTTTTGCACATACTGCATGGTTTCCTGACTAACTTCATCTATTGCAAGTACTTCCTTACAATTCACAAGCAAGCATATTACCACTACTAATCCTATCAATATGTTTATTTTCACTACTGTATGCCCCTCTCCCTGCTTCTATCCTTTTATTATATTAGATAGTTATAATTATTGGTAGAAAATTTTAAATTTACTACCAATAATTTAGATAATTAGCAAGAGTGTAATGAGGTGAATCCTAACAGGTTAAATAGTTGCTTTCTGCATAACTTTATTCACAGCATTAATAAGTGCAATGGCGCTGGCCCTGATAATATCCTTTTCGATAGCTTTGCCTTGATACAAGATCCCTTCATGAATAATTTGAATACCTACTTTCCCTAAGCTTTCTTTGCCTCTCGCAATATTGTGAATACGATATTCAAGTAATGAAACGGGTGTATCTATTGCTGCTAAAATGGCTGAATAAAGTGCATCTATAGCGCCACTGCCAGTTTGAGTACATGTACTAATCTTTTCACCTCTTTTAACTTTCACTGCTGCTGTTGAAACTAGTGAATTATCAACCACCTCAAAATCTACTAATTCCCAAAAGTCTATTTTCTTTTCTCTAACCACAATTTGCTTAGGATACTTTTTCATAAGCATCTCTATATCATAATCATAGACTTCCTTTTTTTGATCTGCCATAGCTAGAAAATCTGAATAGATTTCCTCTTTGTGTTCTTCTTGAATCTTGTACCCTAATCTTTCTATAATATGTGTAAACGCATGTCGTCCTGATCTAGCTGTAAGCACAAGTTCCATAGGAGGAGCTCCTATATCCTGCGGTTCTATAATCTCATAAACTTCTTTAGATTTTAGTAGTCCGTCTTGATGAATACCAGAAGAATGGGCAAAGGCATTTTCTCCTGTAATGGCTTTATTGACTTGCACATCTAGCCCCATGATGGCACTTACCATACGGGATGTAGTATATATTTCCTTTGTATTAATTGCAGTGAAGCCTCCATAATACTCAGGATGCAGCTTAATCCCCATAACGACTTCTTCCAAAGAGGTATTACCTGCTCTTTCTCCTATCCCATTAATAGTGCATTCTACTTTATCTGCACCATTTCTGACTGCTGCTAAGGTGTTAGCTGTTGCAAGCCCTGTATCATTATGACAGTGTACGCTTAATAGAACATTAGGATTTAAGTTTTTTAAGCGATCACTGATGCGATAAATCAACGAGCCAAATTCCTCAGGAACTGCAAATCCTACCGTATCTGGAATATTAATGATAGTAGCACCTGCCTTGACGACAGCTTCTATTGTTTTCCACATATATTCAAAACTTGATCGGCTTGCATCCTCTAAGGAGTACTGAACCTCTGGCATAAGTTTTTTAGCGTATTTCACTGCTTCAACTCCCATAGCAAGTACTTCTTCTGCAGTTCTATTAAATTTCTTTTCTATATGCACACCTGATGATCCAAGTACAATGTGAATCATAGGTTTTTCAGCTTTTTTCAAACTCTCATAAATAGCATCAATGTCTGATTTGACTGCTCTTCCTAGTGCTGTAACAACTGCGTCTTTGCCTATTACACTGCTGATAGCTTTAACTGCTTCAAAGTCTCCTTTTGATGAAGAGGGAAATCCTATTTCAAGCATATCTACATTAAGCCTAATGAGCTGTTTTGCCACCTCCATCTTTTCCTCTAGATTTAATTTTGCTCCTGGAACTTGCTCTCCATCTCTTAATGTGGTGTCTAAAACATAAATCTTTTTACTGCTACCCTTTATACAGTTCATACAGTCACTCCCTTTCGATTTTTGATAATAAAAAAACCTTCCGTCTCTTGATATAACTTTGCAAGAGACGAAAGGGATCTTCCGTGGTACCACTCTTATTCATTCCTTAATGGAATGCACTTATTTGATACAAATCAATTAGGGTGTAAGCCTCACAAAAATAAAAAAACTTCTATCTCCAAAGAGACAGAAGTACTTTCTGCATGACCACTCTTGAATGCCTTATAAAAGGCGATTGATACTGGTTATCCTAATTGACCGATATCTAGCCATAATAACGGTTGGCATCCGTCTAGACCTACTTATTTCAGCCAGCAACTCCAAGGCGAGTTCACTATCTTCTAAATCCTGTTTCACACCACCCAACAGGTCTCTGATATTTATAGGATACCTACTATTCCTTTTCCTAGTCTTTTCTATTCATTATTCTGTTAATTTTTTATGAGTTTGATTATACCGTATTCAGTTTTACTTGTAAACATACTTTTAAAATTAATTCTCTTTTAGATAAATTTTTATTTTTCATTCTTCCAATACCACCACTTAAGCTTTTCTAATTCATGATTTTTGTTTTCTGCATAATACACTACAAGTCTGTACATATAGAGCTGACACTTATCTATGTGACATCCTTTCATTCTCATTTCTCTTTCATACATTTCTTCAGGATTTTGTCCTTTCAAAGCAGCTATTGTTGTATATCCGAGACTTATTAAAGCTTTTTCAGTTGCTTCCCCTACATATGGAATCTTTCTAAGTTCAGTTTTCATAACTATCTCCAATTCATATCTACGAAAAGGCCTATCCTCACTAAACCCTTAGAAAGATAGACCTTCATTTATATTATACACTTTGTAAAAGCATGTCATCCGTTTTAATATAGTCTTTTTTCTTCATAACATATGCTACTCCGAAGCTTATAAGTGCTGGTAAAATAAAATGTAAAATAATAATTTTCCCAATAGAAGCCGGGCCCATTTCAGCTACTGTTTGAATTTGCCCTACGAGTCCGCTGGTTCCCATTCCCGCACCAATCTTGTTACTTGTCATTTTAAAGAGAGTGGTTGAAAAAATACCTAATATAAAACTTGCAGTTGTTGATGGAACAGCAATGAGAGGATTTTTAACAATATTTCCGAACTGTATTTTTGCAGTTCCAAGTCCCTGTGCTATTAATCCTTCAACTCCGTTTTCTTTAAAAGAGGCTATTGCAAAACCTATCATTTGGCAAGAAGTACCTACTACTGCTGCTCCTGCTGCAAGTCCTGACAGACCTAAACTTGCTGCTAGTGCTGCTGAACTTATAGGTGAAATAAGTACAAGTCCCATAATGGTTGATACAATTGCGCCCATATAAAAAGGTTGAAGTTCTGTTGCTCTATTAATAATAAAACCAATCCAAGAAGTAAATTGTGTGATGATAGGAGACACAAAAGTTCCTGTAATCCCTCCAACTAAGATGCACACCATAGGCACTAATATAATATCTACCTTTGTTTTACCTGCTATCTTTTTGCCGATAATAGCCGTGATCAAACTGGCTACATAAGCTCCTGCAGGATCTCCAACTTTAATTATTGTATTCGTATCGACTATTTGCACAGCACCAGCACCAATACTTCCTGTTACAATACATGAGAAAATAACTAGCGGCGGAGCCTCAAGTGAATAGGCTACAGCTGCACCTATTGCTCCCCCCATTAAAACCTTTGCTATTGATCCTAGCTGCACAAGCAAATCTAGGTGAAATAAATTTCCTATCTGACTTAAAATGGTCCCCACCACTAAAGTGGCAAAAAGACCTATCCCCATTCCGTTTAAAGATTTAATCATACTATTTTTCATTGCCTTATCCCCAATCTAAATTTTTGTAATTATCAATCCATGTATTTACTTATGTCTTGTCACTAAATCCATTATTATTTTAATGTATAAACAGGTGTATTGTCAATATATTGTTGTAAAGGAATTAACATTCTGCTAAATGCTAGTCTAGATATTTTTCTTATATTATTTGATACGATATTCTTTTCTATTCAACAGATAGAGATGACTCGTTAAGATTTATAATCTACTATATGCTTCCTTTTTAGCACATTAAAAAAACACCTCAAAAGTTTATCTAACTTTTGGGGTGCCTTGGATTATAGCTATTATATCATCTTTTATCCCAACCATCTCTAGAGCTTATTCAAATACTTCCCATAACCTTCTTCTGCCATTTTCTCTTTAGGAATAAATCTTAGGGCAGCAGAATTAATACAATATCTAAGTCCGCCTTTTTCCATAGGTCCATCTTCAAATACATGACCGAGGTGAGAATCCGCATGTGTGCTCCTGATTTCTGTACGTACCATACCATGAGTTAAATCTTCTTTTTCTCTTACGTAAGCCTCATGAATAGGCTTTGAAAAAGCTGGCCATCCACATCCAGAATCAAACTTATCTCTAGATGAAAAAAGTGGCTTACCGCTTATAGTATCAACATAAATACCTTCTTCAAACTTGTTAAAGTATTCATTGGTGTAAGGTGCTTCGGTGCCATTTTCTTGAGTCACCCTGTACTCTATATCTGTCAACTTTTTCTTTATTTCTTCCTTATCAGAAGGGCTGTTACTCCAGTGCTTCTGAATAAATGCCTCTCGTCCTGACCCTTTATAGTATAAATTATATCTAAAAGGATTTTCTTTGTAATAATTTTGATGGTATTCTTCTGCCGGATAAAATGTTTCCATGGGCTTAACGGCTGTTACTACTCTTTTTTCAAATCTCCCGCTTACCTCCAGCTCTTTTTTATAATCCTCAGCTATTTTTCTTTGATCCTCATCATAGTAAAAGACCGCCGTTTTATAACTCTCTCCTCTATCGTGAAACTGACCACCTTCATCTGTTGGATCAATACTCCTAAAAAAGGCATCTACTAATTCTATATAGTCAAGTTTTTCTGCGTCATAAGTAATCTGTACTGCTTCATAATGTCCTGTTGCATGGGTACATACTTCTTCATAAGTTGGATGTTTTTTATGTCCGCCTGTATACCCTGCTATAACTTTGATGACGCCCTCAAATTGATCGAATGGCTTCACCATACACCAAAAACATCCTCCTGCAAAAGCTGCTTGTTTTATTTTACTCAATTTAATCACCTCTTCTTTAGGATTACCCCAGCTGTATTCCTTTATGCTGTTTTAGCATCTTGAGAAGTTCTTCCCATAGAATATGTTCTGTAATCCTTGCCTTCCTTGGCTCACATAAATAACGCACTGTTAAAATAATCTTGTTATCTTTGACTTCTGTATAAATAGTTGGCGTTAAATTAGTGTAATAAATTAAATAATCCTTGCCGGCTTCTTCTATTTGAGCCTGTGCTTCTTCTATTATTTCTTTAGTCTGCTCTTCTAGAAGCTTATAAATAAGTTCTTTAGCAAGTTCCCAGTCACTATTCCTATCCATAGGAATAGTAAGTTCATTCCATATAAATTTAAAGCCCTTCTCATAATTAGCCAGTGGAAAGCTAAAAACGTGCATGTTAGGTATATGTATGATTCTCCCTGTACTTTGCTCTCCATTTATACGGTTACCTACCTCTAAGATGCTGAATTGAAGCAGTCTTACATCGATAACATCCCCTATTTGTCCTGAAATTTCAATGCGGTCTCCTACCTTAAAAGGACTTCCCCACAGGATGTATAAATAGCCTATCATATTAAGCAGGATATCTCTCATAGCAATGGCAAGCCCTGCTGTAAAAAAGCCAATGAAGGATAATATTTTATCAGCTGAGCCTTGCCAAATAATGAGCAGTGAAATAGTAAAGAGTATAATAAAGATAAATTTAACTACCTTTTGCGTTGTAAACTGCTTAGCTGGGTCGTACCCTTTCCTGCGAATAATTCTCATCGTATAACGTTTCATAATATAAAGTCCTGCTAATACAGCCAGCGTATAGAAAATACGATGCAGCACTATTGTGTTTTGTAATATATAACTTTCTATCCAATCCAATTTATTTCTCCTCCAGTTTAATTTATAGTTTTTTATAAGTACTATTATATACTTATGTTAAACGTTTTAAAACATCATTCATATTCATTATAAAAAATACACATACTACATATATACTAGCCTATTCATTCATGACTTACACCTATAGACAAGGAGATTAAACCATGCAAAATTTACTTGAGAAAAAAGCAAACTCTCTTTTAAGCGCCACTATGAGGGAACAACTTAAAATCATATTATCTAAACTTGACCGCGAAGTTACATTAGCCACTATTGTAGATAACGAAGATCCAAAATCTATTGAACTTAAAGATTTTGTTCTGGATGTTGCAAGTTTAAATGAGTTTATTACTACAGAAATCTATGACAGATATAAAAATCCTGATGCTGAAACTTCTCTGCATGCTGACAAGTTTCCGGTCCTTGCTTTACTTGATAGCGAAAAATACTACAGTGGCGTTAAGTATCACGGCATACCACTTGAGCATGCACTAGGGGCCTTTGCTCTAACTTTATATAACATAGGCGGCCCAGGTACTTCTTTGGATTTAATCATGGCAGAAAAAATTATGGACGTTCGGACACCTGCTAATATTAAAGTATGTATCTCTCTCTCTTGTCCCCATTGTGCAGATGCAGTCGTTGCAGCCCAAAGACTAGCTCTCTTAAATCCTAGAGTTCAAGCTGAAATGATAGATATTGACTTATTCCCTGATATTAAAGAACAATATGATATCAGCAGCGTGCCTGCTCTTATTATTAATGATAAAAGTATTCATTTTAATGTAAAAACGCTAGATGATATGATCAATCTGCTTACACCTTAGCTTTCAGGCAACATGTTTTTATTTTTAATATATTATTGTAATCATTTTATAATAGAAGAATATCCTAAGACTATATTATTAGTCCTAGGATATTCTTCTATTATTATAGGTTCAATTATAACCCCTGTGCATCTTTTCTCATACGTGCTATATCTGCAGTATCTAATACAATATCTGCCCCCTTAATATTATCCTCTAACTGTTCTATCTTTCTTGCACCACAAAGAACATTTATATTATCTCCTTGCGAAAGGAGCCAAGCAATTACAAGATGGGTTGGTGTACATTCGTACTTTCTGCACAGATCTTGCCATCCATCTACCATGTCTACTACTTTTACAAGGTTTTCTGGCTGATACCACTTTTTGCCTGAGCGGGCACTGTTAGCCTCTGGAACATAATCCTTTGTCATCTTACCTGTTAAAAGACCCTGTTCAAGCGGTGAATAAGCCTGAAAGGTAATATGATGTTTCTTTGCAAGCGGCAAAAGTTCATTTTCTATACGTCTGTCAACAATGCTATACTTTTCTTGTATCATATCAAGCTGCCCATATTTTATATATTCTTCTATATGAAAAGGCGTTACATTCGACGCTCCTATAGCTCTAATCTTACCTTCTTTTTTGAACTCACATAAAGCTTCCATCGTTTCACTGACTGGCACCATGAAAGGTTCAGCGCTTTGCCAGTGGGTAAAGTAAATATCAATATAGTCTGTTTGAAGACGCCTTAAGCTCATCTCCACGTCATCCTTTATAGCCTGCTTTGACACATTTTTATAGACATCTTTTCCATCTCTTGTAAAGTAGAAGCTTCCTTCTTTATCTATCCATCTTAAACCACACTTAGTAGAAATAAGCACCTTGCTCCTTCTGTCCTTGATGGCTTTACCAACTACTTCTTCACTATGCCCAAAGCCATAGACAGGCGCTGTATCAATCAAATTTACGCCTTGACTGATAGCCTCCTGAATAGTCTTAATAGATTCACCGTCATCATTTTGCCCCCACCAAGAACCTCCTCCAATAGCCCAGGTTCCAAGTGATACCACTGATGCATTAAGTTCTGACCTGCCAATTTGTCTATATATCATATAGTGTCTCCTTTTGTAATTGTGTCATTATTAACCTTATACTTTCTTACAGCTATTTACTATCTCTATTATATACATATGAACATTGTTTTTAAACTATAAATGTCACTATGGCTGCTGCTTATAATCGTTTCCTCACTCCTGGCTTCAAGCTCATCATACTACCTCATCATTGACAATGTAACAGCTGGCCTATAATATTATATTTAAAATACTTAAAGCTTAAATTTAACGAGGGGAATGATGATAGATGAAGGCATTATTAATTGGCGGAACAGGAACGATCAGCCTGGCAATTTCTAAATTATTGATTAAACTTGGCTGGGAGCTCTATTTACTTAATCGTGGTAATCGCCAGAAAGACATTCAAGATGATAAGGTAAAATTTATTACATGTGATATTAATAATGAAGAAGAAGTACTAAAGTTATTAGATGGAATCCATTTTGATGTTATAGCGGATTTTATTGCATTTGTCCCTGAGCAATTAGAGCGGGACTATCGATTATTTAAAGGTAAAACAAGGCAATTCATTTTTATCAGTTCAGCTTCTGCCTATCAAAAACCGTTATCTGATCATAGAATTACAGAAGGTACTCCGCTTTCTAATCCTTATTGGGAGTACTCCCGAAATAAAATTGCTTGTGAAGATTATCTTATGAAAATGTACCGTGAAAATGGATTTCCAGTTACCATTGTGAGACCCAGTCACACCTATGGTGACCGTTCTATTCCCTTAGGCGTACAAGGTAAAAAAGGAAGTTGGCAGGTAGCAAAACGCATGTTAGAAGGGAAGCCAGTGATTATTCATGGTGATGGAACCTCCTTATGGACTATGACTCATAACAGTGACTTTGCAAAAGGGTTTGTAGGGCTAATGGGAAATGTCCATGCCATTGGGGAAACAGTTCAAATTACTTCAGATGAAACGTTAACCTGGAACCAAATCTATCAAACGATTGCTGATGCTTTAGGCGTAAAACTCAATGCCTATTATGTTTCCTCTTCATTTTTAGATGCATGCAGTGATCAAGATTTTAAAGGAGGCCTCATAGGAGATAAGGCTAATTCTGTTGTATTTGATAATACCAAATTAAAACGTTTAGTTCCAGGTTTTACAGCAACTACACGATTCGATCAAGGTATCAGACAAACAGTTAAATACATTCTTGAACATCCAGAATATCAAACTTTGGATGAAGAATTCGATAAATGGTGTGACAAAGTAATATCTGTACTGAATCATGCAATCGATGAAATAAAAGAGTAATAAACAAACGATATCATTTCTTTGAAGGCTAAATATCCTAAAAATTTAACAACTATATAAGGAGCTATATAATGCAATATGAGATTATAATATTTGATGCCGATGAAACCCTATTTGATTTTAACAAATCTGAAAGTGAAGCCTTCAAAAATACTATGCTTGAATTTAATATAGCATATGATGAAGCCTATCATCTGAAAATCTATCATGAAATCAATAGAGCTATATGGAAGGAATTTGAGAAGAGGCTGATTACTCAGGAACAACTAAAAGTTGAAAGGTTTAAAAGGCTATCGGATCACTTAAATATTAAATTTAATGAGGCAGAATTTGCAAAGTTATATATGAAGCATCTATCTCAAGCATCCTTTTTATATGATGAAAGCATTGACCTTATTGAAAGTCTGCATAAAGAGTATAGGCTTATTATCATCACTAATGGTCTAACAGACGTTCAGGATAATAGAATAAGAAAATCTATTATAGGAAAATTCTTTGAAGATATAGTCATATCCGAAGAGGTTGGTCTATCAAAGCCTGATCCAAAAATATTTGAACATGCCCTAAGCAACATAAATCATACTGATAAAAGCAAAGTATTAATGGTAGGTGATAGCTTAACCTCCGACATACAGGGCGGCATTAATTTTAGTATAAATACCTGTTGGTTTAACCCTAATAAAATCATGAATAACACAGGAATAACCCCTACTTATGAAATTTCTGCCTTGACGGAGCTTAAGGATATACTTAAAAATCCTATATTGGATAATAAATAATCATGCTTACAGTTTAGTAAATCTATTGAAGTGACATATATAATTTATTGCAAAAGGCTATACCCTTTGTTTCCAATGGATGTAGCCTTTTTTCATTCTATTAGATTTGATATAATTTAGATGTTGACGTCGCAAGCTCTAGAAATAACTTAAAACTATCTGGAACTACCTATAATCCCTATTACTAATCCCAATTTATCTCACTTTCTCCATTGGAGTTACTTTAGTGAAATCCGAATCCCATGCTAAAACTATTCTTTTAATAAATTCATATGGTAAGTTCTGTTCTTCTTCTGCTAACATATCTGCTAATTCTACTATTTGTTGTGCTACTGCTGACATGTTCGTGCCTCATCTTTATTTATAAATAGCTCCTCTTGAACCAACTTCTACTATATACAATACTATATTATATGCCTCAATAGTACAAGTGACTTGAACCTAGCAATATCAATGATTTATAAAAACCCTCATTTATTTATGGTACGGTTCACCGTATTGCTGTAACTCCGGTTTTTTTAATAAGATTACTGTAATAATATCATTTCAACATATATCGCCAGAACCGTCCCTTTGGCTACCTACAAAATCTCTTTATTAAAATGTCCTCTTGTGTCTGTTTCCTGATTAAAGACAGCATTATCCACTCTGCCATTTAATTTGCTTAAGGCCTTATTAATGGCTTTCACAACCTGTTCTTTTGATTCAACTGTGAAGTTTAATCTAAATGCCTCGATTCCTTTGATGTTTTGCATTTCATCTAAAAGATTAAGCGTCTTCCCATTAAGGATAGTCGTTGTACAATCATCATGAGCAATAATAGGAAACGTTCCGTGCTCATCTTTTAACTCATAGGTCTTCGTTCTGCAAATACCGCATTGATCCATTTTTTTCAGCGGACAATATTTTGTAAACATCAAAGGAGCCTTACCATATACAATCATTTCTAGTGCAGGATAGCCATCATTTTCTTCATAATAGGCATTCATTAAATCTTCAATTTGGCTCTTATTCAATTCGTAAGATAAAGTGACTCGTTTTGCACCTAATTTATATAATTCATAGCAACTAGTAGCATTAACAACATTTAGAGAATAGTCCGTAACAAAAGGATTAGTTTCTCTGTAGTGATAAATTCCACCATATCCTCCGATTAGTAGCTGGCCTTCTTTTTCTTTATAATCATTCTGATTTCTTCTAACAACATTTTCAAAATAGATTTCCTTAATACCACAGCTCATGCAAGCATCATACTGTTCCTTAGTTGTTACAGTAGCTGTAAGGTATGGTTCTTGAGGAGCAAAGCTTATTTTTTCTTTTGCTTTGAGGCCCTTGGTTCTTTTCTTTTGGCTGTTAAGCTTTAAGTCATATAAGCCCTGTACAATATCTCTTCTTGCTGCATTTAACAGTTTAGCTGGAATAAATGCTCCACTTTCCTCAAAATCTACAGATTTAAGTTCGAAGATCGTATCATTTAATCTTGAAAATTGCTTGATGACCTGCTCTTTTGTTGTTGGATTATTAATTGCTTCGCCTAGTATTTCCTCGCTTTCATATAAATAATTAAAGCCTAAGCCCTCAGCATCTATGATAAGTTTTGAATCTGGATAGGCATACACTCTAATATCTAGGTTAAAACGCTTAAATTCTTTTTCCAATGATGATTCTAACGCTTTGTAATAGAAATAATCCTTCGATATATAGACTAAATCACCCTTAGACAACTTTTCTTTGATTTTGATATAGCAGATATCATCTGCTTTGCTCTTTAAATTGCCATCTTTATCGTACAGTTTTACAACAGTTAAATTAACATCCTCATTATTATGACTTATTCTGATGATATCGTTTTGATTTAAAGTACGTGTCAGTGTTATTTCGTACATGTCTTTAAGAGTCTTGCTAATTCTGCCAATTTCATAACCAAAGTTATTAGGTCTTAAGATGTTTGTAATATCTTTCTTATCTTCGTGAAACAAATATCCTTTAGTAAATGTTCTATTGAAT
>JARBUI010000027.1 GCA_029239755.1 Clostridia bacterium
CCCAAAGGGTTATCATTCTAATCGATATAGCTTAGTCCAACACAGTTTAGATAATAATAGACTAAATAGTTACAGCCCGAATAAATATAGGCTGAGCAACTACAGTCTCTACAATCACAGCTTCAAAAACTACAGTCCAAATAATGAGGACTTAAAAAATGAACATTTAACTATTTATAATTTAAATAATAATAACCTAAAGGATTATCATTCTAATGATTATAGGTTAGGGCAGTATAGTATAAATAAGTACAGTGCTAATAGCTATGTTTTGAATAATGATAAAGAAATAAATAGCTTTTTAAGTAGCTGCGATATAAGGAATATAAGTAACTTCAATAAGGGGAAATATTATTTAAACAGCTTAAATAGACGCCTTTATCATATAAGCCGTTACAATACCCATGATTATAGTATAGAAAAATATAATGAGCATTATTATAATGCACATCATTATAGCAGAGAAAGTTATGAAAAAGAAAATGATAGTATCCAAGCTTATAACGCTAAAAATGATAGCATAGGTCAGTACCTATTAAATGCCTTATCTTACAGACACGAATACATTTCTAATCAAGATATTTATAAATATATAAACAATAGGCTAACACATACTGCACTTTTTACAGGGAAATCTATAGCAGACAGTGTATATGATTATACTGCAAATACTTATAGAATCAAACATTTTATTAAAAGTAATGATAGATTAAGTGGTACTAATGAAAATAGAAGACATATATATTCTAAAGAACTTATTACTAAGGTAAATATGTTTGTAAGAGGTAATACTCAGGCTTATATACAAATAGCTCAGAGTATAGTCAATAAGCAAAATAAGTTTAAAGAAATAATATGTCCTACGGACATTTCAATACATAGAAATACTCATTACAAGTTGTTCATAAGTAAGTATATTAAAAGCAACCATGCTAATCATTATAGTGGAGTTAGTCATTACATCAATGATGAATACAATAGTAATAAAGAAGATAATAGTTATCAATATGTCTTAAATAATGATTATGTTAGTGAGAGATTAGGAAGTAACGATAATATAAATAATTTTATAGATAATAGTTTTAACTCATGGATCTTACATAGGAATATAGAAGATATTAAGTCATTTACAAACGTAAGAGAGCAAGCTTACCTAAGGCTAATAAATAGTAATATTCATACCAATATAAACAGTTATTTAAACAGCAGCATTTATAGCACTACAGACCTCAGTTTAGATAACAATAAGTATAGTAATACGGACGTTAATTTAAATAGCAATGTCTATCATAATATAGCTGGTAGTCTAAGCAGCACTTATCATCATTCAGATGACCGTTCAGTTATCAATAGGAATAGTAATATAAATTTTAATTTAAATAGTAATGCTTATCATATCGTGACTAATAGTTTAATCTACAGTATCTATAAGAATATTGCTTGCAGATTAAACAGCAGCATCTCCAGAAGCATATCCACTAGTTCTAACAGCAGTATTTATGATAATAGGAATAGAAGTTTAATTAGCAATACAGAATTTGCTGAAAAGATGTTTAAAAAGATGCAGCAGTTCTACTTGCAAAATGGTATTTATCATTTGGATCAAGATAAGACAGATAGGCAAGAGGCTGCTAATTGGCAAGAAATCAGTGATGTAGAAATGATTCATAGTCTCAAAGAAAAGAATTCAGATAAAATTGATGCTGCCAATTCGGAAGATGTTAAAGATATTACAACTCAAACAGTCAAAAAAAGTATTGCATATACAGAATCAGAAACAGAGAAAGTAGTGCAGCAACAGGTTGAGAAAAAGCTTATTAGAAGAGGGAATAGTCAAGCTGTTACAGAGATGACTGTGCATCAGTTAGTTGAAAAGGTTTACAGTGAAATAACACGAAAGCTTAGGCTAGAGCAGCTTACGAGAGGTTTGTAATCAAAGGAGGCATTCGGGTGGGGTTAGAAAAGGCAGTTGTTAAAAAGCAAAATAAAAATGGCATAGAGCATGTCATGGAGGTTCAGTTTAACCCTTCGGAATATTCTGTAAACCATACAGCTCAGTACTTTGAAGCAATTCCCATTGGAAGAGATGCCAAAGAAGGAAGAATGCAGTTTAAAAGAAGCAGCTTTTATGAATTTAAAACAACACTTTATTTTGATACATATGATACGAAGGAAGACGTGCGCAAGGAAATTCGCAAGCTGGAATCCTTTTTAGAAAAAGATCCTGTTTTTCACATGCCAGACGAGATGATTTTTGCATGGGGTGAATTTACATTCATAGGAAGGCTTCAAACTGTAACGCAAAATTATACTATGTTTCATAGTAATGGTAATCCCATAAGGGCAAAGGTTCAGATAGAAGCAAAAGGAATTATTTCAGATGGGACCTCAAGCAGTGCAGTACCAAAAGAGCAGGTTAATAACACGAAAGTAAGAAATTTAACGGGTATTGATGAATTATGGATGCTTGCACAAAAGGAATATGGAAATCCCAACATGTGGAAAGATATAGCCCGTGCTAACGGTATTTTGAATCCGAGAAAACATAGTCGTACTAAACAGTTAAGACTACCTTCGTCATAATCATAGGATAAATCAGGAGGACACAATGAGTAGTTTAATGGATCAAACAACAGATTATGATAAATTGCATGAGAAATATAGTGGTTTTGTTGTGCCTACCATAGAGCTTAAGATTGAAGGCAGTACGCTGCCAGAAAAAGTAAGCAGCTGCATTGGGAATCTGTCATTAGTACTTACAGCTGAAACATCCCAAATGAATGTTTTAGATTTTACGGTTGAACATGTTTATAATTATGAAAAGCCAGGTTTTGATAATGAGCTTATTGAAAAATATTTTAAAATTGGTAACCGAATAGAGGCAAGTCTAGGATATCTCACAACAGAACTTCTGTTTATAGGATATATTTATGAAGTCCATTTTAAGCTTGATGTTAATGAAGGAATCAATATTTCTGTAAGCTGTAAGGATTTTAAAGGACTGCTTGAAAATAAGCAGGGAGATCTCAAACGATTAGGATGCAGCCGCGTAGGCGAAGTGCGAAATATCTTTTTTTATCCACCGTACACTAGATATGCAAGGCTCGGATTAACACAACTTGTCTATCTAACTGGACTTGAGATACTAGATGGTATCCTTCAGGTGATGGGAATGGTTACAGAAGAGATAGACCCAGAGTCAACAGAACTTCAAAGGATTCAAACAGTTGCCCAAATGTACATGTATGAGTTTTTTACATTTCTGGATGAAATATACTTTAGGCCTTGTTTTATAAGAGAAAAGGATGACATTATGGAACTCGCACCGGGACGGGGAATCTTGAGTGTTTCGGCTTCCTTTAATATTGGGAAAATAATAGATATGTTCGAGGTTAGAGGTCAGTCAGAAGATGATTTTGGTCAAGTTTGGGGACTGGCGATTAAGCCTGTACCATCATCTGTTACCACTAATACAACAGCTCTAGGGTCGAAGGTTATTCTAGATCCTAATGTTACCACAAGAATAGAGGCTTTTAAAAAAGCATTTTTGATGCTTGGCGGCAGTCTGCTTAAAAGTTCTTCGGTGCAGATACAATGTATTGGGATTCCAGATATTATTCCAGGAAGGTATATTAAACTTGCTGGGTTATCTGATAACTTAAATAAGAGTATGTACGTAAATAGAGTAATCCATCAGATTAATTCAGAAGGATATACAACACAGATTATAGGAAGGACTAAGGTTTATGGCCAATAGTTTAGGAGATATACTTTTTAATAAAGAGAATGAGTCAAAGCGTCAGCGAGCTTATGATGGGTCCAGCATTATGCCTGGCATACTGATAGGTACGGTTACAATTAACTTTAATCCCTTATATCCTGATAAAATACAAGTTGAAATTCCTATAGGCGGACAAATGAGCACAGTATTGGTATGGGCAAAAATGATGAGCCCGTCAGCTGGGGACGGTTGGGGAGTTTACTGTATTCCGGAAGTAGGAGATAAAGTAATTGTAAGCTTTGTCGCAGGCAATACAAATAAACCCATCATCTTGGGGTGTATTTATCAAAAGACTTCGAATATGCTTCTCGATAATATGAATTTATTAAATGGCAATAAAAAGTTTACCACAAAAGCTGGGGGGGAGATAGCATTTGAAAGCACTCCACTGGGTGAAAAAATAACTATTAAAACTAAAAAGGAAAACACCGTTATTCTCGATGATCCAAGCAATACGATTACAGTCCAGGGGCCGAAAGGGAAAAATCTTATTAAAATAAATAGTCTTACAGGAGCTATTGAAATTACCGCTGATAATAGTATTTCAATAGGAGCGGGACAGTCAAAAATTGAACTTCAAAAAAGTGGAGCAGTGAATGTAACGTGCAGAGAATTTAACGTAGGGAGTAAGGCAAATATTAAATTAGATGGCAATCAAGTCAGCATATCGGGCACACAGGTTGAAACTAAAGCAGCAGGTGAGATGAAGATACAGTCAACAGGACCAATGAAGCTACAATCGAGTGCTATCTTAGAAGCAAAAGGAACAATGGTTAAAATTAATTAGAAGGATTGGGGGAACTAAGTGATGAATACAAAAGCATTTTTAGGCAGAGGAATGAAGTTCCCGCCAGAAGTAGATGCAGCAACAGGCAGGTTTCAGATGGCGTATTATGAAGAAGATATCAAAGAATCAATTTATATTATTCTAATGACGCAAAAAGGAGAAAGGGTAATGCTGCCTGACTTCGGATGCAACATACAGGACTATATTTATCAGCTGCCTAATACAACTTATATGAACTTACTTAAGGTTGAGGTATTAAATGCACTTACAAAATGGGAACCACGCATCACGGACATAATGATAGAAATTGATACAAAACAGCTTTTTGATGCTAAGGTCATTGTTAATATTAGTTATGTTATTAAATCTACTAATAGTGCAGATAACTTAGTTTTTCCATACTATTTAAACAAAGGAGCGGATGAATTATGAACAGTATAATAAAATATCCGCTGATCCATCATGTACAAAAAGAAGAGATTATCAGTAAAATTAAGTGCTTATCTGAGGCCTACACTCCTGAATGGCATTTTAATAAAGAACAACCAGATATTGGTTCAGTTATTGCACTTATTTATGCGCATATGCTTAAAGAAAGCATGGACATTGTTAATAGGGCAATGAATAAGCATCATGTTGCCTTTTTGAACTGCTTGGATTTGGGACTTCAAGAAGCTATTCCAGCAGAGTGTTTTGCAACGTTTGAAGTAGCTCCCACATTAGACAAAGGCGTATTTATTCCAAAGGATACTAAGCTTTTAGCAAGAGCTAAACAGGGTGGCGACGTTATATTTAGTACGTGTCACAGTGTTTATGTTACAACACAGGCTTTAACAGAGATTATTTTTACTTCTCAAAAACAAGGAAAAATAATACCAGCCTACGAAAAAGGGTTCGAACTTGTATCCGCAAATATAAAATTTTTTGATTTTACTAAAGAAAGCATTCAAGGACATAGGTTGTCTATAGCTCATCCCTACATTTTAAAAGGTAATAAAGAGGGAATACTGAGACTTCATTTTGAAAGTAATGATTCAGAAGGAATCAAACAGCTAGCAGATAAAGAAATGGTGGAATGGCAGATTATTACTAAAGAGGACAGCGTAAAAGCAGAGACCTACTTAGAGGGGCAGAGCAGTCTGTGTTTGAAGCTAACCGATATAAAAGGGCAGTCTGCAGTTTATATGGACTATGAAGCCTATTGGATTGAGGCAAAAGTAAAAGATAATTCAAAGTTACCGATGGTAGGATTAAAAGGGATCGCTCTGACAATATCAAATGAGGATTTAAAACCAAGTATTGTTTACGTGCAGGATAAAGAGCAGTCAAGTGATCATTTTATGCCGTTTGGAAATCCCTTGGAACTTTATTCTGAATGTTATATTAAGTGTGAAGAAGCTTTTTCAAAGCATGGGGCAGCTGTTACATTTAACTTTAACCTCGAGTATATCCAAAAAGAAAATGTTTTAACGCTTCCTGAAGAGGCGATGCGCTTCAAATATATTATGCGTAAACCTCATGAAAAAGCACCGATCCAGAAACAAGAAATTAGAGTGGATGAAGTTTTATGGGATTATTGGAATGGGACTGGCTGGGTCAGGCTTTTTGATGATTCTCATCAAGATTCAATATTTAATGGGAAAAGAGACGGAGAGATCAGCATTAGCTTTAAATGTCCTAAAGATATTGAAAAGATAACAGTCAATGCATATGAAGGGAGATGGATACGTCTTAGAATGTTAAGAGCAGATAATATCTACTCTATTCCAAGTGTAGAAATTATTCCCGTTATCCACGACTTGAAAATAAGCTACACCTATAATGATGAGCCGTTAAAACCAAAGAAGATACTTATACATAATAATACTTATACGACAGATATTACAAGAGCACTTTCTAAGGGTAATGAAATAATAATCTTTAAAAATTTCGAATACGATAAGCCAGCTTGTTTTATCGGATTTGAAAAGTTACCAGAAAAGTCACCTCTTAGCATCTTCTTTGATATTAAAACCTCATCTGTAGAAGATACACCTGCATTAAGTTTTGAATACAGTACTTATAAAAATAATGTGGTATGTTTCGAAAACTTAAAGGTGTCAGATGGGACAAAGAATCTGAAAAACTCGGGAAATATGATTTTTATTTTACCAGAGGGGTTTCAAAAGGTAAGTCTATTTTCTAAAGAACGCTACTGGATTAAAGTCACCAATGAAAATGCAGAGTATGATGATATTCAGACAGATCTGCCTCATATTCAAGGGATTTATTTTAATACGGCAAGAGTTATGAATCAAGTTACAAAGACAGAAAGACATCATATTACAGATCCAAAGGGTATTTTTCGGATTAAGCTGCAAGAAAAAACCATTATTGGCATAAAGGTGTTTATTAATGAAAGGGTGACTATATTTGAAGAGATGGAGGAACTTATAAATAACCCCATCTATAATACCCGTATAAAGAAAAATAAACAAGGAGAAGTGCAGGAGTTTTGGGTTAAGTGGCAGCAAAAAGATAGTAAGGTTTCACTAGAACTCGAAGAAAGAAATTACTATGTTGATAAGGTAAATGGAGAAATTATTTTTCCGGACAATATCTTTGTAACTTTACCAGTCGCAATGGATGATTTTGCAATAGAAGTCCACTATGAGATTTGTGATGGAACCAGAGCAGATATAGATGCAGGTATGATTAGTGGCTTGCAAAGTCCAATCCCTTTTATCAGCCGTGTCTATAATCCAGTTCCCGCTTTTGGGAGCAGTGATTTTGAAAGCGTTGAGAAAGCACTTGTACGTGCTTCACATTTGCTTGAGAACAGAGATAAGGCGGTCAGTATAGCAGACTATGAAACGATTATTAAGACTTATGCATCTTCTATTAGTAGAGTAAAGTGTTTGCCAGATGTAACAATTAGAGGGCAAAAGGAGTCTGGCTGTATGACAATAGCTATTTTAACGGATGATTATGATAAAGGAAGTCATACCTTTTTATCCTATAAAGAAAGCTTAGAGAAATATATTTTAGCTAAAAGCAGCTTAAATGTTTTTAATAGAAGACTCTATTTAAGAGAGCCTATTTTTATAGAACTTTCTGCACACGTTTGGCTCAGTACAGATGATATGGAAAAGGCATATGAGTTTCAGTATATCCTACAAGATAAAATAACAAAGTTTTTTGATCCGCTTCATGGTCATTTTGATGGCAGGGGATGGGAAATAGGCATAATGCCTAAGCATAATCAGTTAGATGCATACTTAAAATCTTTAAGACTAGATTGCAGTATCCAAAAAATCATTTTAACGGCCAAAGTGCCGGAGGACAGAGGAAAAAAAGAAAAGGATATTGACGATTTGCAGCTTATGCCTTTCGCGCTTCCTATAAGCGGTGAACACAAAATTGTCGTCAGTCTAAGATAGAAATAAAATAGAAAGGAGGTTTATGATGCTTCCGTTACCCAACCTTACATCTAAAAATTTTCAAACTCTTTTTGAAGAAGCCAAAAACAGAATTCCTGCACTAACTAAGGAATGGACAGATTTTAATTATCATGATACCGGCATTACGCTGCTGCAGCTTTTTGCGTGGCTTTTTGAAATGCAGCATTATTATGCTGATGCAATAGGTGAAGAGCATCAGCATAAATATTTAAAGTTGTTAGGATATACACCCCTAGGACAGCAGCCGGCTGCTGCACTCATAACTTTAAAAGGTATACAAGAAGAGATGATCCTCCCTAAAGGCATACGATTTATGGCAGAAGATACTATATTTGAAACTGAAGAGGCGATTAAGGTTATCCCTAATCGTATAGCCTCTGTATTAAGAGGCAATCAATACTTAGATGTTACAGAAATCATTACAGCATATGATGCAAGTTATGAAACAGTATGGGAACCAAGTGGAGGGAACTGTTTTTACATAGGATTTGAAAATAAATTAATTGAAAAACAAGTTTTGCCGCTTTATGTAAATATTTATAAAGGAAAGGCAGTTAGGATACCGTTAATGCAAAGTGCTTTGCAGCTGGCAACGTGCAGATGGGAGTTTTATACTCATTCGGGGTGGCAGGAAATAACTGAAGTCATTGATGAGACAAGTGCCTTTTTACAAGATGGTTATATTATTCTTCAACTGCCCTCAGAAAGCAGTCAGACGGTATTAAGTAAAGACTATGGCCCGCTGCATTATATAAGATGTATCCTTGTAGAAAATAACTATGATATTTTGCCTAAACTTTCGTATATAGCAATAAATGCATTTAGAATTAAACAAAAACAAACACTTGCATCAAGTTTTTTCATAGACTGTACAGGCGAAGACAGCCAATGCTACACGCTGCCTCATTTTTTAGCATTTACAGGAGAAATTATGGCGGCAGTTAAAGCGGGGGATAGATGGGAGATATGGGAGAATACATCAGAAAATCCAAGTTTTTATATCGATCGCAAAAATTTATGGGAGGTACAAATTCAATTTGATAAAAATAGATATGGGAAGGTACCTGACAAGGGGCAAAGTAGCCTCTACATCATATGTTATGACAAGTCATTTTACACTAAGAGGTTTATAGGAAACATAGCGGGATGTGCAAGTCAGCGTATAACTATTGATGAAAATGAATTATACCAAGAGGATTTAAGTGTAGCCATTTATTTAGACTATAAGGATGGCGGGCAGATTTCTTTATGCAGAAAGGTTGAAAGTTTACACCTGCATGCAGATAAGGACTGCGTTTATGAGATGAATTCAAATAATATAGTAAGCCTTGGAGAAGGTATTTATAGGAGTATTCCTAAAAGTATAAAGGGAAGTATGATGATTACAGATTTTTCCTTAACTAAAGGGAGAGCGGGCAATGTTAAAGGGAAAAAAATTAATCGGATAGCAAGTGAACTAGCTCCTTTCTTATCTGATATTCAAATATTTAATATAAAAAATGCTGAGGGAGGAAGGGATAAAGAAACGACAGAAGAAGCCATTAATACATTTAGAAAGCAGTTTGCTAAGGCACAAAGGGCTATTACATGTGAAGATTACGAGAAAATCGTCAAACAGACACCCGGACTAATGATTCATAAGATAAAGGGGATTAGTGAAACGAAACTGAGTTTAGATACTAGCTGCAGCAACAAGTTAAGTATTATTGTTAAACCTTTTAGTGAAGAACAACGCCCTATATTATCTCAGGTTTACAAACAGGCTATTAAAAAGCACATAGAATACTATAGGCTGCTTACAACTGAAGTTGATATTCAATCCCCGATCTATTTAGGTATAGATGTTTATGGGTGCATATACATCAGGAAAGGTTACGATGAGACCAATGTTTATACAACAATCAAAAATGCTGTAGATAGTGTAGGTGAATACAGAGACTTTGGAGAACCTATTATATTTGGAACCTTATTTGGCCAAATTGAGACCTTAGAGAGCATAGCCTATGTTGACAATCTTTCTTTAGAGCCTATTGGTTACGGAGGAGAAAAGAATTTGGGAGGAGATATTATTATTAAGCCCAATGTACTGACTTATCTTCGTAACTACCATGTAGAATTGAGGTAAGTACAATGTATAGTATTAATCAAGATCTAAAGCAATTTAAGACCTGCAGATATCTAAGGGAAAACGGTTTAAGTAGTAGATTCTTAGAAAATGATGATGGTAGTTTAACACTGCCCTTCTTTGAGAAAAGAGGCTACTATTTTACAAGCAGCTTTGATACTCTGGAAGAAGAGATGAGATATAATCGGATCAAAATCAAAGGATTTAATACCAAAGATGTCAAGTTAACACTGTGTGTTCTTGCGCTTGACAGTCCTTATGGTGAGTATGAGGGTTCATTTATAGGTATTGATGATGTTTTGATGGATGAGGAAATTGAACCCAAAAACAAATTAGCTTTTTTGCTGGAACTTGGAGCAAAAAGTTATACAAATAGTACAGATGTTTTATTGCACCATTTACAGGGAAGATTTTTTTGGGCAGCGCTTCAGGTATATAAGCTAGAAAACACAAGTTATGTGTTTGAAGGTATTGAAGTAGAATATCCTATGCAAAGCTTTGTCCATTATCTGCCTGAGATTTATCAAAAGGACGGTGCGTTTTTACAGTACTTTATCGGTATTTTTCAATCGCTGTATCTAGATGTTGAAAAAAGTATAGATGAACTTCCAGCCTATTTAGATATAGAAACAACCCCAGACAGTTTTTTGAACTACTTAGGCAGCTGGGTTGGGATAGATAATGGCGAGGATATTTTTAATGCAGCTCAAATGCGTGTTGTTATTAAAAAAGCTGCCGAGATTAACAGTGGTAAAGGAACAAAAAGAGCTCTTGAAAATCTTCTCAGCCTATATACTGGAACAGAACCAAAGATTATTGAGTATTTTTATTGGAATGATAGTGTTTCATCTGACAAAGATAAACAAATGCTTTACGAAAAGCTTTATGGCAAAGACACATCATGGTTTACAGTTATTATTGATGTGTCTAAAGCAGCTTATAGTTTGTCTTATGAAAAATTGCAGCTCTTAATTGACAAGTATAAACCAGCAGAGACTAAATATCATTTAGTTTTGCTCGAACCATGTAATCGAAGTGATAGACATTGTTATTTAGATATTAACAGCTATATTGCAGAGTTTAAACTCTCGCGGATTGATTTTACAAATACATTAAGTGCAGATGCTGTTCTGCAGTTAGGAGAGTAGGAGGGGGAAAGTGGCAGATAAGGTTAGCCAAGAAGCCAAAATAGCACAGTCAGCTCCAAAGTCACAGATTATCCCTGCTGTAAAAAGTAATATAGATGGAAAGAGATATGAAGTACATGATGAATTAAAGAGATCAAGTCTTGAGGAATTAGGCCATGAACGCTTTAATCCATTAGCCCTAAGGTTTAAGCAGCTTCATTTCAGTTCTCATGAGGGCGTGGACAAAATACGCAGCCAGGCAAGAAGATATGAAAAAATAGCAAGGATACAGCTTTGGAGAGTAAAGAATAGAGGAAGAGGAGATACGGCAGTTAATGGAATGATTTTTGCATCCAGGCAGCTATTAAATGTCTCTAGAAGAATCTTAACAAAGGCTGTTACGCCAAAGCTGGTGTATGAGTTCCGTTATGCCAAAGCAGAATTCGAGAAAGCAAAGAAAATGTCTGTCGCTCAGGCGACTAAACTGCCATACGTTTACCAGAAAGAAGAAATAAGAAGAAGGCTCGAAGAGGAGGAAGATAGAGTTATTCCAGTTATTCACGAAGAGGATGACTATACAAAGTTCAGTAAGACTAAACCGAAATTGATTTGAAAGGTTAAGTCTACATAAATAATGTTTTAGTAATTAATTTAAAGGAGAGGTTAAAAGGAGGGATATAATGTCACAACAATCAATATCAGATGCTGAACATGTAAAAAGTGAAAGTAGTTTTAAACCAGTACAAATGCCAGGGCAAGTGCAAAATAAGATGGAGGCAGCTTTTGGTTATGATTTATCAAAGGTCAAAATGGTTGAAAGCACTTATACTCAGGCTATTGGAGAAAGAGCTTATGCACAAGGTAATACTATTCATTTTGCACCAGGAGAATTTAATCCTCTTAGTACAAAAGGGCAAGAGATTATTGGGCATGAAATCGGGCATATTGTACAGCAAAAAAGAGGGGATGTAAAAGCAGAGGGTAAACTAGACGGGGCGGCCATTAATACAAGTTCATCTTTAGAGGCAGAAGCGAATAGGGCAGGAAAGATGGCAGCTGGAAGCAGTGGACAGTCACCAGTAGGAGAAATGGAGACCTTAGAAGTATCAGGGGAAGGTGTTATGCAAGGCGCAGGGGGATTTAGTTTTGGGAGTTTATTTAAACGTCAGCCAGCCAATGCACCAGCTCCAGGAAATGCATCAACACCAGCAAATACACCAGCCAGAGCAAATGCATCAACACCGGCAAATGCGCCAGCACCAGCTAATGCACCAGCTCCAGGAAATGCAGCGGCTCCAGCACAAGGAACAAGTACCAAAAGAATGGGAGAGTATGCATCCGTAGCTGGAGCTGGAATACAGTTCTTGACAGCGCTAATGGGTGATGATGCACCAGAGGAATTAGAAATATTAGGAGCTGGATTAGGTTTCGCCGGCAGTGCTGCATCTACATTCGGAAGTGATTCATCAGGGGGAGGCGCTACTCCAGAAGCTAATGCATCACCTGCTGTGAGTTCTGCTCCAACACCGACTCCAACTTCAACAGCATCAACACCAACGCCAACTCCACAGCATACACCACCTAAAAAGCCACTGCCACCGACACCGACAGGAGCAAGACGACACACGCCGCCCAAAAAGCCGCTGCCACCAACGCCACAGCATACACCTCCTAAAAGACCGTTGCCACCGACACCTAGCAGGAAACCTTAGTATAAATATTTAAACTGAAGTTAGATAGAAAAAGGCATTATTTTGCCAGTTTTTTCGTACTCATACCGGATGCCTTCCAAAATATTCTGCATAGAAATGTTAGTGCCTGCATCGGCCGCTAAGAAGGCTGAATACAGAGCCGTAGACTTAATAATACTGGGGCTAAGTTCAAAACGTGCAGCTAATAAATCAAAGTCAATATCTTCACCTAAAGGGGCTGTGGTAGGAAAGGCTTTTACCCATAGCTCTTTTCTGATGTCTGGAGTTGGCATATTAAAACGAAGCATAAAATGGATGCGCCTTTTAAATGCATCATCAAAGTTTTGAACAAGATTTGTAGCAAGAATAACAATACCATCATACAGCTCTATTTTTTGAAGCAGGTGGGAAACTTCAATATTGGCGTACTTATCATTTGAGCTGTTAATGTCGGTGCGTTTTGAAAAAAGCGCGTCGGCTTCATCAAAAAACAACACACAATTATTTTGCTTTGCACTTGTGAAGATAGCATCCAAACGTTTTTCTGTCTCGCCAATGTATTTATCAACGACCTGAGACAAATCTACTTTAATAAGATCAAGTCCCCATTCGTTAGCCAAAACAGATGCACACATTGTTTTACCTGTTCCAGGAGCACCATAAAAAAGCATACTCAAGCCTTTGCCATAAGCGAGCTTATCTGAGAAGTTCCAGTCTTCTAATACGGTATAACGATATTTGACATGGCTGCAAATACGTTGTAAGGCAGAGAGTGTTTTGTCGTCTAACACTAAATCTTTGAAAGTAAACTTATGTTTCACTAAATAGGTATTCGAACTCATTTTATTCGTAGCTAGAATAGCCTTCACGAGGTGTTTTTCAGAAATCTCGGTATCCCCATTATACTGGCATAAAAGTATGCAATTCTTAATGACTTTCTCAAGCTGTCCTATTGTTAAATCATATTTACTGGCAAATAGTTTGGGAGCAATAGATAGATGATATTTTTGAGCCATATAAGACCAAGCAACAATTCTATCTTTTAGATGTTCTGCTGTTACAGGAATATCCAGCGTATGAAAGTCATTGCAGTGAAAAGGAGCTTCGAGAGGCTTTTCAAAACATAAAAATACAGTATGTACTAAGGGCGTTATCTCAGTGAGAATATGCTCATAGATAGCGGTATTTTCTTTTTCATTACAAGCATCGAGGCAGAGGACACTTTCGCTAAGCAAAAGTTTAAAAGCTAAGTGAGAAGCAAAGGAGGACTGCTCTTGTTTTGTAAGGTGACGAAGCTGTGAGACTTTTACAAAGATACAATGAAGACTTAGTTTTTTGCAGACTGATTTGATGATCGTCTTCTTTCCAACGCCATGTATACCCGTGAGAATGACAGCATGTCTAAGAGCGTCTGTGCAAGGGGCAAGTGCTGTAGAGAGATGCTGAGATAGGTGATCTTCAATATAAGTATGAATAGGAGCCAGCTCAAGATTACAATGAGCATCAAAAAAAGTACAGTAATCATCATCTAAAGACAGTGTGCCTGTTAAGTGCAGCATAACAGTTTTTTGGATGCAGAGAGGATGGCGCATTAGGGGCTTATTGTCAAAACATTCGTCTTCATGAAATAATACATATTTTAACGGAGACTTAGTAAGGTCGGAATCCATGAAAATCTGTTTAGTAATAGGTTCTGTCATACCATAAAGACACATGCCTAAATGAAATGTAGGAAAGGCAAAACCACAGAGTTGAGTGTAAGTTTTACAAAGGCCCTCATCTAATTCAGGACTGACAGCCAAAAGAAGGCATAAATATTCATAGAAAGAAAGGCGAAGTGTTTTGCTTAAATCAATAAGAGGAAGATGAACATGAGCTTTTTCACTAGCCTCTTCGCGCGACAAAATGTGTTTCCAGGCTAGGGTGATAAAGCCAGGCAGTTCTGAGTGAATCTCATTTTTAGCAGACAGAAGTTCAAAGCAGGCCAGATAGAGTTTAATTAAACTAAGCATATCCTCGAGATGAGAGATACTGTTTTTATAAGGGGAGTCAGTTAAATCTAAAGAGAAATATTTATCTAATAAAGTCATTGTTAATTCTCCTATAATAAGTATATTACTTATTATAGGAGTAAAATAGAAACTAAGCAATTGTAAACACAGACTATTTTGCTTTTTCGATAAATTCAGTATATGAGATTAAAATTATTTCTTAATAGATTAATAAAGAATAAAAAAGTAAAAAATCTAGTAATAAATTACATAAACTCTCTAAAGTTATAAGATAGGGAGTAAAAACCACTATTTTATACCCAAAATAGACTCGTTCTCATTCTCAAAACCCTAAAAATACTATTCGAAAGTAAAAGATATATTTATAACAAACATAATTTGTTGCTATAAATAAAGGGTTTAAAAGTTTACGATAAGTGTATAACAATGAATTGGAATAAAGAGAATGACAGGAGGTTTGTTTTATGAATTCAATGGAACGTGTGGTTAAAACTTTACAGCATCAAGAGGCCGATCGGGTACCTGTATACCCTATTTTAAGTGGTGTTTCACGTAAGTTAGTTGGAGCGAGCTATAAAGAATGGGCTAATAATGCAGATATATGTGCAAAGGCACTTTTAAAAACAGTTGAAGAATTTGATCTAGATTGTATAGTCACCTTAATTGACTTATCAATTGAATGTGATGCGTGGGGGCAGAAGTTAATTTATCCAGCTGACGAGGCAGCTCATCCAGATTATTCAGATACAGTCATTAAAGAGATAGAAGATTATGCTAAGATTAAAAAAGTAGATTATAGAACTTCAAAACGTATGATGATGCATATTGAGACCTGTAAAAAACTTGTAGAAGCATCCAAGGGAGAGTTTCCAGTTGTAGCTTTTGTATTTGGACCATTAGGAGTCCTTTCTATGCTGCGTAACCAACAAGATATGTACATGGATTTATATGATGATCCAGAAGCGGTTTATGCTGCAGCAAAAGAAATTAATGAAACTTTAAAAGAATATACCTCAGCTTTAATAGACACAGGAGTAAGTGCTATAATGCTTGATACTCTCTTTGCATCTGGAACGATTATGTCTAAAGAGATGTGGAGACAAATGGAGGGGGATCTAGTTAGGGAACTGGCAGATGTGGTTCATGAAAGAAACTGTCTTGTTATGATACATAACTGTGGAGAGAGGATATATTTTGATGCACAAATCGAAACTATGAAACCTGCTGCCATTTCTTTCTTATATCCACCAGATGATTGTAAGGATTTTGCAGAATGTAAAGAAAAATATGGGGATAAGGTAACGTTAATCGGTTGTGTACCTCCCGCTATGGCTGTAATTGGCACAGATGAACAGTGGGACGCAAAATGTAAGGAACAAATCGATATTTTTAAAAAAGATGGTGGATTCATGTTAGCAACAGGGTGCGAGTATCCAGCAAATGCTTCCTTTGACAGAGCAAAAAGAATGGTTGACATCGCTAAAACTTATGGAAAGTATTAAGTAATGACAAAGTTAGATCTAATTACAGGATTTTTAGGTGCTGGGAAAACTACGTTTATAAAAAGATATGCTAAGTACCATATGAAAAAGAATGAGCGTGTTGCAGTCATTGAGAATGAATTTGGAGCAGCCGGCATCGATACGGCAATTCTAAGGAATAATGACATAGCAGTAGAACAGCTTGTAGGGGGATGTATTTGTTGCTCACAAAAGGTGAATTTTCATAACCTTGTCATAAGTTTAGCCAAAGAATATGATCGTATTATTGTAGAGCCTTCAGGCATATTTAATATGGATGACTTTTTTGATGTTGCTTACAGTCCGCAGATTCAAGATGTTTGTGAGATGGGAAGTATCATTACAATAGTAGACCCTAGATCCATAGAAACTATGGGAAATGAAGAGAGAGACATGCTGCATTTGCAATTGATTTCTTCGGGTACCATCCTTTTAAGTAAAACAACTCAGTTATCACAGAAAGAAATTTCTTCTTCTATAAAGCAGATAAAAGATTTGTCGGGACTAGAAAGCATAATCATGTCAATCGAGTGGGAGAAGATAAGAGATTGGGAATTTGAGAGTTTAAGCAAATGTGGTTATACTAACCATAAACATATAAGAAAAGTCATAAACCATGCCATGCTCTTTAATAGCACAAGTATTTATCCAAAACCAATGAACAAGAAGCAATTAATGAGGGCATTATCCCAGATGACAGATGGCAGCTGTGGTGATATTTTACGCATAAAGGGTTATATCATGACACCGGAAGGGAACTCAATAGAAATCAATTGTACAGCAAGAGATATTTCTATAGAAGTATGTGAGCAAAAAGAAACCGCAGTTCTCAATATCATAGGAAAGAATTTAAATAGGAAATCTCTTAAACAATGTTTAGGGACAGTGCTTTAATAGTATAGGGAGAGAAAGGAACAAGACTTAGAATAGATAAAGTCTTGTTTTTTTATATTTATGAATAAAATATCCTGAAACGGAAGAAAATAGTTATACGAGTTAGTTTGAGAAATACGTATTATCAAGTCCTAAGTAAAGTATTAGGAAAAATAATAAAAAACTTTAAAAAAGGTGTTGACTTATGTAGAAAACTCGTGTAATATTATACGAGTCGCCACTGATAAGCGGCAGAGATTAAAAAGCCTCAGGGCTTGATAATCAAAACTTAAAT
>JARBUI010000017.1 GCA_029239755.1 Clostridia bacterium
GGACACACCCGTTCCCATACCGAACACGCAGGTTAAGACCTAGTCGGCCGATGGTACTTGCTTGGAGACGAGCCGGGAGAGTAGGTGGCTGCCAAATTAATATGCCCGAGTGGCGGAACTGGCAGACGCACAGGACTTAAAATCCTGCGAGCTAACCCTCGTACCGGTTCGATTCCGGTTTCGGGCATAAAAGACTACAAACTATAACAGTTTGTAGTCTTTTTGTCGTGTAGATTTATGTTTCAAGATAACTCTTCGGTATATTGCACTAACTATTATGCAATTAAATAGGAATAGTTTTAAAATTACATAAATGTCTTATAGTGCTATTGACTAATAAGTCAAAGGATAATATAATGATACCTGACTAATAAGTCAGAGTGGTAAATTTAGGGAGTGAATTTAAAAATAATGATTAAAGGTGATTAAATATATGACTAGTAAGTTTTTAAATCTAGACGATAAAAAACAAAAGCTCATACTTGATGCGGCAATAAAGGAATTCGGCAATGAGGGCTATGAGAAGGCTTCAACCGACACAATTGCTAATAGTGCAGGAATATCAAAAGGAAGTTTATTTAATTATTTTACTAATAAATTAAATCTTTATTTATATGTGCTTGAACATGTTATTGTAGCTATTAATAATGAGGTGCTTGAAGAAATTAGTAAAATAGACGATCAGGATTTTTATGATAGGTTGAAGAAAATATCTCTTATTAAACATAAAAGTTTTATGAAATATCCATTAGAAAATAGGATTATTCAAAGTTTTTTTATTTCTCCGCCTAAGAGTACTGATGAATCACTTGATAAATTTAAAAAATATTATGAACCAGATCCTCAGATTATAAAAGATTATTTAATAAAATATTTAGATGAAAGTAAATTAAGAGATGGCATTACTAAGGAAGATGCACTTTTTATCACATATACTTTGTTTGAAGGATTAATAAAAAGGCAGACTGAACTTAATAGTATTACATCTGGTAATAAGCCTTTGGGGGCAGATGAAGCCATAGTTGATTTTGATAAATATATTGAAGTATTAAAATATGGAGTTTATAAAGAATAATACAATATATAAATTTTCTATTAAATTTATATTTACAATAAATAAAATTTTTTTCTAACAAAACAAACAAATGATATATCAATAGAGGTAGTTTACGCTACTTATATTATGAAGGCAGAGATCGTATCTTCCGCTAAAAATAGTTAAAATGAATAATGGTTTTAGGAAATGACGAGGGATGAAAAAAATAAATAAATGTTGATACAAAAATGAGGAGGGCATTATGAAGAATAAAAAGATCTGGATAGGAATTATAGTTGTAATTATCATCGTAGCATTCATAGGAGTAGCACTTTCAAAAAGGCCAAAGACAGAAGATAAGATAGGGGGATTCAAAAATGGTCCTCGTGTAAAAGTAGAGTTAGTTAAAAAGGATGATATACAAACTAAAATTTCCTCAAGTGGGAAGTTAGAAGCAAAAGATACTCAAACTATATATGGAGAAACTGCTAATAAAATAGTTACAATACATAAAAAAGTAGGAGATACGGTTAAAAAAGGGGATATACTCCTTACCTTAGATAAAGATACAGAAGAAAGAACACAAAAACAGTTAGAAGCTCTAGAAGTTCAGCTTAAGACAGCTGAAGATGCACTTAATCAGCTTATAACTGGGGGGTCAAGACAAGAAATACTAAATGCACAAAGTGGGGTTGTTCAAGCTCAAAAAGCGAAGCAAGATGCAGCAGACTTATTGTCTACGCAAAAAACGAATCTTGACAACTTAAAAAGAGATTTAAAAAATCAGAAGCTAGAATACGAGGTACAATCACAATTGTTTAGTGAAGGACTCGCTTCTCAAAAAGAGATAGATGATGCTAAAACTGCGCTTACTAATTTAGAACAAAAAGTAGAAAGCACGGAGACGGCTATTGAATCTGCTAATAAGTCTATAGAGGCTGCCAGTCTCCAGCAACAAACAGCAGAATATACACTAGGTGTTTTACTTAATCAAATACAAGATCCAAATAGAAAGCAAAGTATCGGCATGAAGCAATCAGAAGTTAAGAATCTACAGACACAAATTTTTAATGCAAAGAATGATTTGAAAAAATCAGGAGTAGTTATTACAGCACCTATCGATGGCGTTATTATTGAGGCACCAAAACAAGAGGGAATGCCTATTACACCAGGGGCTGCGCTTATAACAATTGTAGATCCAAGCAAACTTATTATAAATTGCGATGTTTCTCCTTACTATGCAGCAGATTTAAAAGTAGGGCTGGATTCCAAAATTAAGTACACAGGCTCAAAAACTATAGAAGTAAATGGCAAAATAACCAAGGTATCTCCAGTTGCCATCGTAGAACAAGCAGCTTCTGATAAAACAGGAAGTAATGCAAGCATTCCAGTTGAAATAGAAGTTTCAGAACCAGGCAATATTATTAAACCAGGTTTTTCAGTAGATGTTAAAATCATTACTGAAACAAGATCAGGAGTATGTATTATTCCTTTATTAGCGACAATCGAGGATGATGATAATGATACATATGTCTATGTAGTAAAAGAAGACGGATCGCTTGAAAAAAGAGCAGTCATTCAAGGTCTTAATAATGGGTTATACGTAGAAGTTGAAAACCTAAAAGAAAATGAAATGGTAGTAGCTAATCCAACAGAATTTTTAAAAGAAGGTATGAAGGTTTCATACGAAAAACCAGGTGATGTAAAGTGATAGATATACAAAATGTGAATAAAATATATCGCAATGGGAAGCTTGAACTACAGGCATTATTTAATATTAACTTTAAGGTAGAACAGGAAGAATTTGTTTCTATTATGGGGGCTTCAGGATCAGGTAAGACAACATTTTTACATATACTAGGGTGTCTTGATCATGCAACGAGTGGGACCTATATCCTTGATGGCGTTAACGTATCAGAAATAAAAGATAAAGAATACGCAAAAATAAGAAATCAAAAGATAGGCTTTGTGTTTCAAGCATTTAATCTTTTGCCAAAACTTACAATAGTTGAAAATGTTGAGCTGCCCATGATGTATGGGGGAGTTAAGCCCAAAGAAAGAAGAGAAAGAGCGTTAGATGCACTTATCAGAGTTGGTCTTGGGAACAGAATTAAACATACTCCTAATGAAATTTCGGGGGGACAAAAACAAAGAGTTGCTATTGCAAGAGCTTTGGTGAATAATCCTTCTATTATTCTTGCTGATGAACCTACAGGGAACTTAGACAGCAAATCAAGTGTAGAAATAATGAATATTTTTCAAGGGCTTAATAATGAAGGGGTTACTATTGTTATGGTAACCCATGAGCCTGATATAGCAGAATACACAAAAAGGAAAGTAGTTTTTAGAGATGGGATCATTATAGAGGATACACCTATCATGAATAGGCGAGGTGTATAAATATGAATTTAGGAGAAAGTATAAAGCTCGGTTTTAAACAATTACTTAGCAATAAGGGACGAACATTTCTTACGATGCTTGGGATGTTTATTGGTGTAGGTGCCGTTATTATGATTTTATCATTAGGGGCAGGGTTTAAAGAGTATACAAAGACTTTTTACAGTGATATAGGTCTTGGTGCTTTTCAAGTAAATTGTAAGGATCAGTCCTCACACTTACTCTTAACAGCAGACGATTTTGAAGTGATTAAGGCTATGCCGGAGATCCAGACGGTTATGGGGAGTTTATATGAAAAGGGAAGTGTTTACAATAAAAAGGGTGAGACAAAAGATATTTCTTTATTTGCCTCTGAAGCAGAATATTTCACTTCTGTAGAAAAATTAGAACTGCTAGCAGGAAGAGTTTATACAGAGAAAGACAGCCAGACGGCAGCTAAGGTAGCAGTGATACCTGATATCTATGCAAAACTTATTTTAAGGCAAACAAATTACAAGAGTGCTATTGGAGATAGCATTGAAGTTACTGTAGGTGACAAAACCGAAGCATTCGAAATTATCGGTGTGTACAATAGTAAAATGCCAAAAAATGCATCGCAAAAGTTTCTAGAACGTGCTCTCTCTCAGGCGCCTTTATACATACCTATTACCACATTAGATATTATTACAACCTCAGAAGGTAAGGTTTCAAGCGCGTATGGAGGGATAAAAGATGGATTTGACCCTAAGGAAATAACCAATCAAGTAAGGCTGCTTTTAAATAGGAGACATTCACAAAAAGATAATTATAATGTAACAAGTGCAGCAGATCTTATAGAGACAGCTAATAAGATGATGAATATGATTACTTTATTCATAAGTGCTGTGGCAGGTATATCACTTGTTGTAGGCGGCGTAGGAATTATGAATATTATGCTTGTAACTGTTAAGGAGAGGACTCGTGAGATAGGGATCAGAAAAGCTCTTGGGGCCACAAATAAAGTTATTCTAAGGCAGTTTCTTATTGAAGCACTTATCCTAACCATTATTGCAGGAACAATTGGAATGTTGATTGGCTACATTGGATCGATAGTCGTTGGAGGGATGTATAATATAGAGGCTAAGCTGACATTTGGTATGATACTTTTCTCAGTTGGTACATCAACAGCTATAGGATTATTGTTTGGTGTTTACCCAGCGTACCAAGCAGCAAGACTTGAACCAGTAGAATCGTTAAGGGACGAATAAAGGAGAGGATATGGCATGAATGAGACAATTAAAAGTGCACTTAGTCAGCTTAAAAGTAATAAACTAAGAACTTTCCTTACAATGTTAGGCATGTTTATAGGCATAGGTGCTGTTATTATTATATTAAGTGTTGGTGAAGGGGTTAAGGGCTATTTTGATGATGAATTTTCTCAGCTTGGAAAAGGCACTATAGAAATTAAAACAACAGAATCCACCCGTGAGAGCATGATAACGGTAGAAGATTTAGAAGTTCTTAAAGAAATTCCTGAAGTAAAGACAGCTATGAATTTTCATGATGGTTATTATGCTAGTGCCAGGGATTATAAAAAAAATATTAAAGATGCAATGCTTTTTGGAATGACCCATAATGTAAACGAAATTAGGTCTTTTAAAATTTTGGCAGGAAGAATGATTTCAGAAGCTGATGTAGGGCTTCAAAATAATGTCGTTGTTGTAGATGAAAACTTTTCTCGAATTATGTATAATAGAAGCAATCCTAACTATGCTATAGGGAAAACGTTCGATGTTAATATAAGCGGAGAGCCACAATCGTTTGAGGTTATAGGAATTGTTAAAAGTACAGTGCCTTCTTTTGTGCCTGTAGATATGATTCCCCTCATTCTTTACTTGCCTTTTTCAACAGTAGATAGGATAGCGGCTTATGGTGATGGAAGAAGCTATACGAGTTATGTAGTAATTAAAGATGAGTATAATGCTAATGATTATACTTATCCTATCGAGCGCATACTTGAGAAAAGACATGGGAAAAAGGACATTTATAATGTTTCAACTTTAACATCACAAGTGGATCAAATCAATAATATTATTAATACACTCAATATATTTGTAAGCCTTGTAGCAGCGGTATCCTTGCTTGTAGGAGGGATAGGGATCATGAATATCATGCTCGTAACGGTAAGGGAGAGAACAAGAGAAATAGGTATAAGAAAAGCATTGGGAGCGACAGATAAACAAATACTGAGTCAATTTTTAATAGAAGCACTCATTCTTACAGTCATAGGCGGCATAATTGGAATGATTATCGGTTATTTAGGTGGCATATTAATAGGCAGCCTTATTACAGTAACAGCAAGAATGACATTAGGGATGGTTATTTTTTCAGTAGGTACATCAAGTATTATAGGACTTGTATTTGGTGTTTATCCAGCCTATAAAGCAGCTAAATTAGACCCTATAGAAGCGTTAAGATATGAATAAAGGAGTGATAACATGAAAGTAAAAGCTTATTTAATTAAGGTCGTTGCTGCGGTAGTAAGTGTAATCTCATTATCAGCTATGCCTGTATATGCAGCAGATCAAAAACCTGTTCTTAAGATAGAAGACGCAATAAAGGCTGCCATTACTTATAGTACTCAAATTTCTATTAATAGTAACCAATATGATGCATTAAAAGAGCAAATAAAGCTTAATGATTCTGCTACTTATCATGAATATCAAAGTATTTATTTGCAAAAAGCACAGAATGAACAACAAAAACAGATGATAGAAGATCAGATAGCAAATGATATTACCAATAAGTATAATACAATTATCATATTGCAAAAGGAAATACAATTGATTAATAAAAATATAGAAATTAGTACAAAAGAACTTAAACAAATGGAGATTAAAAATAAAAAGGGCCTAGTTAATCCTATAAGTTATCAAAGTAAAGAGATCGATGTTATAAATCTTAAGTCGAGCAAAACATCTAAAGAAGAAGAACTCAAAAATGCTCAGGCATACTTTAAGATTATTACGGGAAAAGATATAACGCAGTACAGCTTAGATGAAAATATTAAATATGAATCTTTTAGAATAAAAGGTTTAGTAGAAGGATATGCTAGCAGTAAGGTTGACACTTATCTTAAATATGATAAAGAGCTTGCCAAACTAAAAGAAGATAATCTTCTTACTGATGGAGATGCTCCTATATTCTTGGCTACCTATCTTACGAAGAAAAGTGCTGCAGAGGCTGAAACACTCACTTTAGAAGACAAGCAGAAAAATTTAAAACAATCATTAATAACGAACTATTCGTCCCTTATTAGTTTAGAAGAAAAAATAAATAGTTTACAATTGCAATTTGATATTTTAGATAAGAAGACTAAGTCAGCAGCCCTTCGATATAAAGCAGGGATGATAAATGTAATAGAATATGATAAACAAGTAGTGATTAAGCAGGAACTAGAGCTAGAAAAGTTAAGGTCAATTAATACTTATAATAGTTTAAAAGAAAGCATTCAAAAACCGTGGGTGAGTAATTTATCAAGCATGAATTGAAGTGAGGAAGGGTAGACAAATAAAAAGAAGGCTTATAAGTTTATAGGACCTTCTTTTTTATTTGGCGAAATATTTCATGGTGTATACCTAAATCTTTATATATACATAAATACCTCATTGTTAGAATAGATAGAAGTTATATACTTAGCCTTAATATGTTAAATAAGTAATAGGCTTAAACATTATGGTAGTATCGATGCATAATAGATATATATGGTTAACATGTAGAAGAAAGACTAAACTAATTACTTTATTAAATTAAATTTTCTGTATAATCTTATTGACGATTAGCCTATTAGTAGGTATAATTTTTAAGGTAAAGTTTAATAATAGTAAACAAAAAGTTTATATAATATAGAAATAATATAAAAAGGGAGTTAGAGTGTATGGATATTGGTGCCAAAATTAATCAATTAAGAAAGAAAAATGGGCTGACTCAAGAAGAACTTGCTGATAGATGTGAACTTTCAAAAGGATTTATTTCACAAGTAGAAAGAGGACTCACATCCCCATCTATTGCGACGTTAATTGATATATTAGAATGCTTAGGGACTAACTTAAAGGACTTTTTTAATGAGTCGAGTCAAGAGAAAATTGTTTTTACAAAGCAAGACGTATTTGAAAAAGAAGACAGAGAAGACGGAAATATGATTACTTGGTTAATTCCCAATGCTCAAAAAAATGATATGGAACCTATCCTTATCAATATAGAGCCAGGCGGAAAGTCTACTATAGATGCCCCTCATGAGGGAGAAGAATTTGGCTATGTCATTGCAGGGAATATTTATGTGCATTTAGGGAACAAAAAGTTTAAGGCCAAAAAAGGTGATAGTTTTTACTTTAGGCCTACTAGTGATCATTACTTGCAAAATCCAGGGAAAACAAAAGCAACAGTGCTTTGGGTTGCAACGCCACCAAGTTTTTAAAGGAGACATGATAGTATATGGAAAACAAAGACATACAGAAGAATTATATTATTGATTTAAAAAATATTAGTAAAACATTTGATGATACAGAAGTATTAAAAGATATCAGCATGTATATCAAGCGTAATGAATTTCTAACCTTACTAGGGCCCAGCGGATGTGGTAAAACTACTCTGCTTCGTATTGTAGGTGGGTTTGAAGAGCCGAGCAGGGGAGAGGTATACTTTGAGGGAGAAAATATTATCAATCTCCCGCCTTATAAGAGAAGAATTAATACAGTATTTCAAAAGTATGCATTGTTCCCACATATGAATGTTGAAGATAATATAGCATTTGGTTTACATATAAAAAAAATAGATAAGAAATTAATTAAAAAGAAAGTAAGTGAAATGTTAGAACTTGTTAACCTGAAAGGTTTTGAAAAAAGGTCAGTAGATTCATTAAGTGGTGGACAACAGCAAAGAATAGCTATTGCCAGAGCACTGATAAATGAGCCGGAAGTACTTCTGCTTGATGAGCCTCTTGGAGCACTTGACTTGAAGCTCAGAAAAGGCATGCAGCTTGAGCTTAAAAAAATTCAACAAAAAGTAGGGATTACTTTTATCTATGTGACCCACGACCAAGAGGAGGCACTAACTATGTCAGATACCATTGCTGTAATGAATGAAGGAAGAGTACAGCAAATAGGATCGCCGGTTGATATTTACAATGAACCGAAAAATGCCTTTGTAGCTAATTTTATTGGGGAGAGTAATATTTTAGAGGGCAAAATGATAAGAGACTGCTTAGTGGTATTTCATAATACCCATTTTGAATGTGTTGATGGTGGCTTTGATGAGCAGGAATCTATTGATGTTGTAGTAAGACCCGAGGATATACAAATAGTTTCCCAAGAAGAAGGTATGCTAAAAGGCACAGTGGAATCTGTTACTTTTAAGGGGGTACATTATGAAATGCTTGTTAACACGGGAGAATTTCTATGGACTATTCATTCTACTGCCATGTCATACATAGGGCAAGTGGTAGGTTTAATTATTACGCCTGCAGATATTCATATTATGAAAAGGAGATAACTGTATGCATAGAAAGTCTCTCGCCTATCCTTATTTAATATGGGCAGCTATTTTTATCGTTGTTCCGCTGCTGTTGATTGTCTACTTCAGTTTTTTTAAAGACGGATCTTTTACAATCCAAAACTATCAAAAATTTTTAGAAGATTATTATATAAAAGCACTTATAAGGTCTATTGAACTCGCATTTATAAGTACAGTTATATGTCTTGTAATGGCCTATCCTTTAGCTATGATATTAAGTGATAAACATATGACGAATAAACAGATTATTTTACTGCTTGTAGTTCTTCCAATGTGGATGAATTCTTTGCTTAGGACTTATGCATGGGGCAGTTTACTTGAAAATAATGGGGTTATTAATAGTATGCTTAAGGCGGTTCAATTAGCTCCTATTACTTTTTTATATGGTAATGGCGCAGTAATCTTTGGAATGGTCTATAATTTCTTTCCGTTTATGGTTCTTCCAATATACAATGTCCTTTGCAAAATAGATCCAAGTTTAATAGAAGCGTCCTATGATTTAGGTGCTGATAAAGTAACTACATTTCGTAAGGTTATTTTGCCACTAAGTATGCCAGGTGTTGTAACAGGAATTGTAATGGTATTTATGCCAGCGCTTACTACATTCCTCATCACCAGATTATTAGGAGGAGGGAAAATTAATCTTATTGGAAATATCATTGAAGAACAGTTTACACGGACAAATAACTTTGGTTTTGGCTCTGCAGTATCAATGATTCTGATGATTATTGTCCTTATCACTTTGGCATTTATGTCTAAAAAAGATTCACTAGATAAAGGAGGGGGGCTATTTTGATTAGTTTTATAAAAAAGTCATATGTGGTCATCATCTTAATTATTATGTATGCTCCTATTGCACTGCTTATGTTATTTTCATTTAATAACTCAAAACTTCCAATATGGAAGGGATTTACTTTAAGCTGGTATGCTAAAATGTTTAATGATGCAAGTATTCAGCAAGCCTTTATGTACACGATTATTATTGCTATTATTTCTTCATTTGCTGCTACTGTTATCGGAACCTTTGCAGCCATGGGAATTAACCGCATGGTTTCATGGCAAAAAAACATAGCCATGAATATTACATATATTCCACTCTTAAGTCCGGATATTATAATAGGTATTTCTCTCATGATGCTTTTTTCAGTTATTAAGTTACCCTTTGGATTACCTACACTGATTGTTTCGCATATTACTTTTAGTACACCATATGTTATTCTCTCAGTTATGCCAAAACTTAAGCAGATGGATTACAATCTTTATGAAGCAGCACTTGATTTAGGAGCAACCCCTTGGTATGCCTTTAAAAAGGTCATTTTCCCAGAAATCATGCCGGGAGTTATAGCGGGAGCTTTTATTGCATTTACTTTATCAATAGATGATTTTGTGGTTAGCTTTTTTAATAAGGGAGCTGGAGTAGATACATTATCTATTAAAATTTATTCAATGGCACGTAAAGGAGTCAATCCAACGATTAATGCTATTTCAACCATTATGTTTTCTACCATCATTATCATACTTTTAGTGATGAATATTAAAGTTAATAAGAAGTTAAGTAAATCGCAGACAAAATAATTTGATTATTAAGAGAGGGGTAAACAAATGAAAAAGTTAACAAAAGCAATTACCATGCTCATCACAGTAAGTTTGCTGATTCTATCTCTTGCAGGGTGCGGAGAGAGTAAAAATGCAATTACAGTATATAATTGGGGGGATTATATTGATCCAGAGGTCAATGATCTTTTTACGGAAGAAACAGGCATTAAGGTAGTCTATTCAGAGTATGCCAATAACGAAGAGATGTATGCAACGGTTGAACCGGGTAATGTTAACTATGATATTCTTTTTCCATCAGACTATATGATTGAGAAAATGATTAAAAAGGATATGCTTCAAAAAGTAGACACTTCAAAACTAGATAACTATAAAAACATTGATAATAGATTTAAAAAACTGCCTTTTGATCCAGAGGATAGTTATTCAGTACCTTACATGTGGGGAACCGTAGGGATCGTATATAATACAAAGATGGTAGAGGATGTTGTAGATAGCTGGGATGTACTATGGAATGAAAAATATAAGGAGCAAATATTTATGTATGACAGTGAAAGAGACTCGATCATGGTTGCTCTTAAAAAATTAGGATATTCTATGAATACAAGAGATGAAAAAGAGCTTGAAGAGGCGAAGAAGCTGCTTATTGAGCAGGCTCCTCTAGTTCTCGCATATGTAGGGGATGAAGGAAAAGGTAAAATGGTTAATGGAGAAGCGGCCCTTATGGTTGCATGGGCAGGAGATGCAATGGTTATGATGAATGAAAATCCAGACCTTGCGTATGCTATTCCTAAAGAAGGCTCTAACTATTTTGTAGATTCTATTGTTATATCTAAAGCAAGTAAAAATGTTGAAGCTGCTTATGAGTATATTGATTTTTTATGTAGACCGGATATAGCAGCAAAAAATGCACAGTATATCGGTTATTCTACACCAATAAGTAAAGCAAGAGATTTATTGCCAGAAGAAATTAAAGAGAGTGAAGTAGCTTATCCAAAAGATGAGGTGATTAGTCATTCTAATATGGAAATGTTTAATGACCCATCTGATATTGTTGAGTTATACAGCAGCATATGGACAGAGATAAAAGCATCTAATTAGTCATGACATTGAGAGGCAAAAGGCCCTAAGTTAAAATGATCCTCTGGCATGAAATTTTTCTTTAAAACATGACCAGTATAAGTTATAATAAAAGCAAATTATGGAAAATGGAGGTTGTGATGATGAAAGAGACAACTCTAGGAGAAGAATTAGATTTTTTAAATGATGATTATGAAATAGATGATACAGACAATGGAGCGGAATCTGTACCAGTGCCTGCTAGGCATACAGAGCAAGGGGCATGGACTTCACTTATATTAGGGATAGTTGGCTCGTTAGGATGGATTGTTCCTATTATAGGACTTCCTGTTACAATTGTAGGAACAGTGTTAGGAGCTGTAGGCATAAAAACAAAAAATGCAAGAGGAATTGCTATTGCTGGGTTTGTCATTAATACAGTATTTTTAATGGCGTCTATTGCGAAAGGCATTTTAGATATTATAAAGTATTTAAAGAAGTCGAATTAATTTTAATCCTAGTGCATTATGCACCTTAATCACTTATTCCTATAAATGAGCATACAATAATGTTAGGCGAAGTACATTAAGGGGGATATGATACGGTGTATAAGAATGCTATTATTATTAACAGTGATACATTAGGAAAGGGAGATAGAGAAATAGGACATACGCTCTTAGGCACTATTCTTAGAAAAATGCTTGCTAGTATCGATAAACCGGATGTTATTATATTTTATAGCTCAGGAGTAAAACTCGTTGTAAGAGGCTCTTACTTTATAGATATACTAGATGCACTTGAATGTGCAGGAGTAGAACTTTTGGCATGTGGTACATGTGTTAGTACAATAGGAAGAAACAGTATATTGGCAGTAGGAAGAACTACTAACATGGAAGAAATAACTGATATTATCTTAAAGGCAGAGAAAGTTGTTACACTATAAAAGACTTAACGAAGAGACCGATAAAAATTCTTAACCCAAGAATTTTTATCGGTCTCTTTTTACTCTTCTTCTGGCTGTAAAGAGAGCTTTAGCTCTTCAATAACACTGAGAATAGTCTTAATATCATGATCTTCAATAAAATTAACAGATCCCTCTATAAAAGCCTGGCTACTGTTAGACGATAAATCAAGCATTTTAGTTTGAGTTTTTTGCCAAGTGCCATAAGGATTGGATTTGGAGGTGATAATGCGAAGAGGGATATCTCCTAAATTCCCACCTTCAAGGATAACCTTAGCATTTGACTGTAATTTTAATTTTTCTTCAAGCATATTGCGGTTCCATGCTTTCTCTAAAGTTATACCTTCATTCATGTTTTTAAGCTCCTGTGGCAGAGAAGCATTGGGATTAAGTGTATTTTGAAATGATTCAGTATCCTTAAAAAACCTTAATAAACCTATGTTACGCAGCGCATTTGTGATAAAAGATTCTACAACCATAATATTATTAAACTCGCTGCAGAATTCAGGCGAAGCCCCATCAATTAAAACAATTCCAGCTACTTCGTCAGGATAAAGCTGTGCATAACGCAGTGCTTCCAACGAGCCCATTGAGTGTGCTACCCATATAAAAGGTAAAGGGTAATTAGCATTTTGTAACAAAGTATGTATTTCAGACGCAATGATATCAATATCACGGGGGGCTTTTGTCATATCGCTCCAGCCATAACCTGGTTTATCGTAAACAGCTGCATTAGCTTCAGAAGAAAGGTTACTGATAAGAGGATACATGTCAGCATAAGGGGTTGAAGTACCAATATTTGAAGAAAATACTAAAGGAATATCTGAAGAACCAGAAGTATAGAGGTGCATTGCATGTCCATTGACATCAATGAGCTTGCCAATACGGCCATATTCGCTAGCATGTGCATATACACTATAGATTTGGTAAACTGCTCCTAATAATATTAGTCCTATTATTAGTGGATAGATAAAAGTTTTGGTACTCTTTTTTTCTTTTGTTCTATAGTGACCTAATTTCAACTTATTATTTATTTTACCCATCATTTTAGCTCCTAATAAAATACATATGTACATTTTATTCTATTATAACACAAATTAGTACTTTTTTAGAGGGAATAAATAAAAATTATATCAAAATATGGGAGTTAAATAAATCCAATTTTATTTTGCTGATATATTAGGACTATGTTTTTAAACACAGGAAATAATACTATCATTATGAGCAAAAATAATGTATATTATAATAATGTATAGAGTATTTAATGGAGAGATTGGTATCCAGGCAAGGAGTTGAAAAAATGCAGATAAATGAAGTATTAAATGATTTATGTACGAAGATACCAAGTGAAAATATTTTACTTAATGAACCTATGAAAGAGCATACTTCTTTTAAAATAGGAGGACCAGCAGATCTGTTTGTTACACCTACAACAATAGAGATGCTGGCTTATACAGTACGTTTATGTAAGAATAAACAAATCCCCTATTATATTATTGGAAACGGAAGTAATTTATTAGTAGATGATGATGGCATTAGAGGAGTTGTGATTCAGCTTTATAAAAATCTTTGTGATATAAAAGTAGAAGAAACGCTGATTACTGCATATAGCGGAGCACTGCTTTCAAAGATAGCAAGTATTGCACTTGAGCATGAACTAACGGGATTTGAATTTGCACAGGGTATTCCGGGAACACTTGGGGGAGCAGTTGCAATGAATGCAGGAGCTTACGGCGGAGAAATAAAAGATGTTATCATAAGTGCAGATATAATGGATCATGAGGGATGCATAAGAACCCTAACTAAAGAGGAGTTAGCCCTAGGTTATAGAACAAGCAGTATACAGACTCATGACTATATAGTGCTGAAAGCAGTACTTCAGCTCACAAAGGGTCAAAGAGACCAAATAGCACGGGTAATGAAAGACTTAGCAGGCAGAAGAAGGGATAAGCAACCACTAGAAATGGCCAGTGCAGGCAGTACCTTTAAAAGGCCAGAAGGATATTTTGCAGGTAAACTTATTATGGATGCAGGGCTAAAAGGTTATAGAATAGGCGGGGCGATGGTATCAGAAAAGCACTGTGGTTTTGTAGTAAGCGACGGAAGCGCTACATTTAAAGATGTTAAAGAGCTTATAGCGCATATAAAGCTGACAGTAAAAGAAAAATTTAATATAGATCTGCATCCGGAAATAAAAATAATAAGCAACTAAGGACTAAGATAGATTAGGAGGCAATTATGAATTTTATTATTGTAACAGGGATGTCAGGAGCCGGAAAGAGTAGTGCCATTAATTTTTTTGAAGACATGGGATATTACTGTGTAGATAATCTTCCCCCTACTTTAATAACGAACTTTGCAGAACTCATAGTTCCTCAAAAGGACAAACTAAGTAAAGTTGTTCTTGGCATTGATATTAGAGGAGGTGTCTTATTCAAGGATTTATTCAGCAGCTTACACGACTTAAAGTCTTCAGGACATACGTACGAGATTGTATTTTTTGACTGCAGTGATGCGGAACTTATTAAAAGATACAAAGAGACAAGAAGACTGCATCCATTAGCTAGAAGTGAAAGAGTTGAAGAAGGCATTCAGCGGGAACGAGCTATCCTAAAAGAAATGCGCTCAAAAGCGCATCACATTATAGATACTTCTTATATGCTCCCTAAAGATACAAAAGAAGTGCTTTATAAAATGTATAGTGAACAAAAGGCCTTTAACAGTTTGATGATTACTATTGTTTCTTTTGGTTTTAAATATGGTATGCCAATTGATGCTGATCTTGTATATGATGTAAGATTTGCGCCCAACCCATATTATATACCAGAAATGAGACCTCATACTGGGAATGATGATATTGTTAAGAATTATGTCATGCAATTTGAGGTGACACAGCTCTTTCTTTCAAAATTAAAGGATATGATCAGTTTTTTGATACCGAACTACATGCAGGAAGGTAAAAATCAGCTGGTGATTGCGATTGGCTGTACAGGAGGCAAACATAGATCAGTTACTATTGCTAATGCCCTTTACAAGTTTATACAAGACGAGGGACACACTGTAATGATTCAGCATAGGGATATTGATAAAGATAGTAAAAGAGGGAAATAACATGGGTTTGAGATATGAAGAAATTAAAGTCGTTGTAATAGGCGGCGGAACTGGTTTATCAACTATGTTAAAAGGAATCAAAAAGTATACCTCCAATATTACAGCTATTGTTACAGTGGCTGATAATGGGGGGGGCTCTGGTAAAATTAGAGAAGAGATGGGGATCATGCCCCCAGGAGATATTAGGAACTGTCTTGTTGCTCTTGCTAATACGGAACCTATTATGGAAAAAATACTTCAATATCGTTTTAAAGAGGGATCACTCAAGGGCCAAAATTTAGGTAATTTATTTTTAGCCGCACTTACTGATATCACAGGAAGTTTTGAACAAGCAGTTAAGGTTACGGGGAATGTACTTGCTATTACTGGGAAGGTACTTCCTGTTACACTCGAAAATGTTCAGCTATATGCTAAATTTGAAAATGGGCAAAGAGTTGAAGGAGAAACCCAGATTGTAGAGTATGGAAAAAAATCACGTTTTCTTATCCAAGATATTGCACTTAATCCCGTTAAGCCAAGACCAGTAAAAGAAGTTATCTATGCGCTTCAGGAAGCTGACCTAATCATCCTAGGGCCGGGAAGTTTATACACTAGTATTATTCCTAATCTTTTGGTAAACTTAGTTCCCACACTAATCTCACAATCTAAAGCACAAAAAATTTATGTGGCTAATATTATGAGTCAGCCAGGAGAAACAACAGGATTCTCTGTAGAGGAACATATTAGAATACTTGAGAAGTACATTGGACAGAATGTCATTCATAGTGTGATAGTTAATGATGAATCAATAGCTGATGAATATCTAAGACAGTACATTGAAGATGGCGCAGATATTTTAAAGTTTAATGAAAAAGATGAAATATGGAATACTATCAGAAGAATAGAAGCACCACTGGTTAGAGTTTATAAAGATAAGAAACTTATTAGACATGACTCAGAAAAATTAGCTAGATGTATATTTAAAGAGTTTATTTGTTAAAATTACATAAAAGAGGTGGCAAATATGTCTTTTTCCTCCAATGTAAAAAAAGAGCTTACTTGTGTACCATTGGGTGCGAGGCATTGTATGATTGCTGAGATTGCGGCACTTATACTGATGTCAGGAGAAATTAAATATGAAAATGATGCATACTCTATTAAATTTCAAACAGAAAATGCGGCTATTGCAAGAAAGTACTTTACAATGATTAAAAAAACTTTTAATATAAATACAAAGGTAGTCTTTAAGATAAGTAAAAAATTTCATAAGAAAAAAACTTATGTTTTACAGATTAAAGACAATGAAGCTTCTTTGAAGGTGTTAAAAGCAACTACAATACTAAAGTATAATGATGGAAAGCCTGTCATTAGAGATTATGTAGATTTAACCATTATACAAAGTATTTGTTGTAAAAGGGCTTATCTTAGAGGCGCGTTTTTAGGTGCAGGTTCAGTAAGTGATCCGGAGAAAGGGTATCATCTTGAATTTGTAAATCCTACTCTAAAGCATGCAGAATTTATAAAAGAAGTGATGACTTTACTAGAGATGGAGCCTAAAATTGTACCACGCAAAACTAGCTATGTAGTCTATCTTAAAGAAGGGACACAGATAGTAGATTTACTTAACATTATAGGGGCTCATGTCGCTCTCATGGAACTTGAAAATATACGTATTGTAAAAGAAGTTAGAAACAACGTTAATCGCATTGTTAATTGCGAAACAGCTAATCTGAAAAAAACTGTATCTGCCGCTGTTAGGCAAATGCAAGATATAGAATATATACAAGCTACCATTGGTATTTTTGCTTTACCTGACAACTTGCAAGAAATAGCTGCCTATAGACTAGAATACCCAAGTGCTACTTTGAAAGAATTAGGAGAACTTATTAGTCCGCCAGTAGGAAAGTCAGGAGTCAATCATAGATTAAAAAAACTAAGTGAGATTGCAGAGGAAATCAGACAAACAAGAGGAGGAATTAAAAATGATTAAGGAAGTAATTAAGCTAGAATTCAAAAATGGACTTGAGGCAAGACCAGCGGCATTATTTGTTCAGATAGCGAGCAAATACGAAAGCCATATCTCTGTTGTAGTTAATGAAAAACAGGTTAATGCTAAAAGTATTATGGGTATGATGTCACTAGGGGCTATTAAAGGTCAGAACATTGAGATTGTAGCTGATGGTGAAGATGAAGAAGAAGCTGTTGCAGCTTTAATAAGATTTTTAACAACTCAGGAAGTAAGCGAGTAGTTTAAATAAACAAATGAGTATCCCCGGATTATACGCTGCTGCGTATAATCCGGGGATATTTTAATTTATAAGATTTTATGCGTTATATGACTGATTTGCGTAATCCCAGTTAACTACATTAAACCAGTCATCTATATAGTTATTACGGCGATTTTGATGTTTAAGGTAATAAGCGTGCTCCCATAAGTCTATGGCAATTATAGGTACGAGTCCAAGGGGAACGGGGGTATTTTGATTCGGAGTGGAAACTATTTGAAGCTTACCTGAGTCATCTTTTAAGAGCCAGGTCCATCCAGAACCAAAAGTATTTAGAGCAGTTTGTTTAAATTCATTTCTGAAGTTCTCAAAACTCCCAAAGTCTCTGTCAATAGCAGCTCTTAGGCTGCTATTAGGCGCAGTCCCTCTATTAGGCGTCATTACTTTCCAAAAGAAAGAATGATTATAATGTCCGCCTCCATTATTTCTAACAGCTTCTCTAATATCAGAAGGCAGTCTATCAATATTATTCAGTAAGGTTTCAAGTGAGACATTATAAAGTTGAGGGTACTTTGATAATGCCTCATTAAGCTTATCTACATAAGTTTGGTGATGTCCCGTATGGTGTACTTTCATAGTAGCTTCATCAATATATGGTTCTAATGCATTATAGGCATATCCAAGAGGCGGAAGCCTAAATGGGCCGGTAGAAGCTGCGAAGTTATTAGAAGACATATCGTTAGTAGAAGGCATACCATTAGAAGACATGTTGTTAGTAGAAGGCATACCATTAGAAGACATGTTATTAGTAGAAGGCATACCATTAGAAGACATGTTGTTAGTAGAAGGCATGCCATTAGCGAACATATTGTTATTAGAAGACATACTGTCATCAGAATTCATATTATTTGAAGGCGTTGAAGCTCTGAAATTATTTTTATTATTAAAACTAGTAGCTAGTGTTATAAAAATTAAAGGTAATAGATCTTTCATTTTATGACAAGTCCTTTCAGTGAATTTTTGATCTTTCTCTGTAATATAATATTAAATTTGGATAAATATGCAACCTATAGACAAGAAGATTTATTAGATAAAATAAATCTTCTTTATCTTTAGGCTATAGCGAAGGATACTCATAGGAAGGGGTATAAGGTCATATATTAATAAGAGAATAGAAACTGTATACATAAAAAATATAAAGGGGAAGTCCATATGAGTAGTCATAGTATATTAATTTATGGCGCAGGTAATTGTGAAATTGCTGGTGCATTAGATTTTGAACTAAATCAGATTACGCAAATAAGCAGACCGAATATAAAGATATTTGCAAGAGGCTACCTCTTTAATAATAGCTGTATTGCTATGTATCGCAGGTTTAAAGATCTTAAGACAAAGATAAGGGAAATAGGACAAGGGGGAGTACATGAATATTTCTATAATGGGGAAGAGACTATTAAAACCTGTGAGCTGAAAATGCAGGCTGCCACAGAAGAGACTTTTGAAGATTTTTTAAAAACAGGGATACAGAAAATCAAGGATAGTGAAATCATTCTCATTCTTATTGGGCAAGGGAATCTTCAGGGAATGTTTTTGGATTTTTCCCAAAATCCCCCTACGTATATGCCCTATGAGACAATATTTAGTATAATAGAAAAATGCAGCAAGGAAAAAGTAAAAAAACTTAGTCTCATTATAGATGTATCTAATTGGCACGGTATATATATGCCTCTATGTATAGCGGAGTATAGCTTTATTGATGCTGTTTTTGTGTACGATAGAGAAAGTTATTTAAACATTTTTCCAATATACAGGTGGACCGAGCAAACATTTAGAGGCCAATCTCATTGGCTTGAGGAGACTTATTTAAGCCATCAAGGCTGCAAGATAGATACTCATCCTGTATGGTGGAGGTTATGTAAAAATAAGTGGGATGAATATGCAGCGTTTCCATCTGCTAAAAGCTGGATAGAATTTAATAGTATTTATAAAAAGCTTGTAATTTATAAAGGAGTCTCTAAAAGAGCGTATAATCAAGTATTAAGAAATAAACAAGCAGATGGCTGTAATCAGTTGGCCATAAAAGATATTCAAGAATATTTTAATGCCGAATATTTAAGTAATGTATATGAAGATGAAGTAGAGAAATGGCTTAGTGAGTTAAAAATATGTACAGATTATTATAAATGATAGATTTTTATAGAGGATACCTATATAATATAGAGAGTATAAGTTACTACTAAGGAGGAGCGGACTTGAATAAAAAACTTAAGCTAAAGAATGGATATTGTATAGTTATTGTTTTAAGTATATTTTGTTTTTTTAATACAATTATTTTGGGGGCAGCGAAGCAAACTATTACAATAGGATTAGAATCCCTTTATAAAGATGCAGCAAGTATTCGTATAGCCAGTCAAAACAATTTATTACTGGGATATTCAGATGGAAATAGTTTTAAGGAAGAAGGATTACTTAATTCAAATAGTGTTACTCTTAAAAAGGCAGCAGAAGATTACTATTTTACAGGAAGCATCTATAACACCTTTAGGGATGCTGAGGAAGCTGCAAAGACTTATGGTAATGGAGCAGTTGCAGCCTATTTGGATGCTGGGACTTATTGTGTTTATATAAATAATTATAAAGAGGGCCTTTTAGCAGTACCACCATCTTCTCTAAGGATTGGATTATTCAATGATAGTAATGAACTGATTTTTATTAGTGACAGCAGTCGTCCGCTGCTTTTACAGGGATCTGAGAATGGATACAGCTTTCCGCTTACGCAGGTAGGAAGTACAAGGAAATATAGAGGTGCAGTAGGCGCAGTAAGTGGCCAGTCAGGGGGACTTACTGCTATTAATGTAGTCAATTTAGAAGACTATCTGTATGGGGTTGTTCCAGTTGAAATGGCACCTGGTTGGCCACAAGAGGCACTTAAGGCTCAAGCGGTTGCAGCTAGGTCTATAGCTGAGTTTCAATACAATAGATATTTAAGTAAAGGATATAATGTTGTGGATACTACGGCTACGCAAGTTTACAAAGGATTTAGCTGTGAAAGTCCAAGTACTAATCTAGCAGTAGATGAAACTAGAGGAGAGGTAATTAAGTATAATAACCAGGTTGCAGAAGCCCTTTATTTTTCAACTAGCGGAGGTATTACAGAAGATGCTAAGTACATATGGGGAAATGAGGTCCCTTATTTTCGAGCAGTAGTAGACCGGTTTGAGAGCGAACCAGCTCAAAAACCATGGATACGTACGATTACAATAAGTGAAATAAATACATCACTTGTTAATCAAGGAATTAATATAGGAAATCTGCAAGGAGCAGAGATTACATCAAGAACACCTAGTGGACGCGTGCAGACTTTAACACTATTAGGGACAAGCGGTTCACATATATTGAAAAATGAAACAGTAAGAAGCTTTTTTAGCAGTACTAAAGAAGGATCACTGAAAAGCAGGCTGTTTAGCTTTTCAAACTTTATAGGTACGCCTGCTCAGTCTGCATCTGGTATGACTGTCAGTATTATGTCAGCAGATAATTTTGTTCAGAAGGATATCAGTAGGTCAAGTATTATTAGTTCTAATGGGATAGGAGTTATACAAACTGGTATCAGCACAGTTCAATCAGCAGAAACTGTTAAAACTCTAAATAGTACATCTGGCAATAGCTCAAATAGCAGTAGTTTTAGTATACCTCTACAGAATGAGATAGTTTTTGGCGACCTTATCATTTATGGACAAGGTTTTGGACATGGGCTTGGCATGTCTCAAAGCGGTGCAAAAGGGATGGCTAAAGCAGGGTATAATTACAAGGAAATACTCACATATTACTACAACGGAGTAACAGTTGAAAGATAGGAGACACATATGAAAACATCAGATTTTTCTTTTGAGCTTCCAGAGGAACTTATTGCACAAGTACCTTTAAAAGACAGAATAGCATCAAGGCTTATGCTGCTTGATAAGGAGCCTGGCAGTATAGAACATAAACATTTTTATGACATCATTAACTATCTTAACCGCGGAGATTGCCTTGTACTTAATAATACAAGAGTTATCCCCGCCAGGTTATTTGGAGAAAAACATCCATCAGGAGGAAGAGTTGAGTTTTTGCTGCTTACAAGAATAGCAGCAAAAACTTGGGAAGTGCTTGTTAAGCCAGGTAAAAAGGCTAAGATAGGTGATACAATCATATTTGGACAAGGGCTTCTCAGGGGTGAAATTAAAGATATTATTGAAGACGGCAAAAGAATTGTAGAATTTAAATATGAAGGGATATTTGAAGAAGTACTTGACCAGCTGGGAGAAATGCCTCTTCCCCCTTATATTCATGAAAAGCTAGAAGATAAAGAACGTTATCAAACAGTCTATTCTAAACATGAAGGCAGTGCAGCAGCTCCCACAGCAGGACTCCATTTTACTAGAGAGCTTTTAAGAGAAATAGAAGAAAAGGGTGTTAAGATAGCTTATGTTACACTGCATGTGGGTCTTGGGACTTTTAGGCCTGTTAAGGTAGAAAACGTACTTGAGCATGATATGCACTCAGAATTCTATAGTATTGAAGAAGAAGATGCAAAAGTAATTAATGATGTTAAAAAAGCAGGTGGAAAGATTATAGCTGTTGGAACTACAAGTACGAGGACACTAGAATCTAATGCAGATGATATGGGTATGATCAAAGCAGGCAGCGGATGGACGAACATTTTCATATATCCGGGCTATCGTTTTAAGTGTATAGACGGACTCATTACAAATTTTCATCTGCCTGAATCGACGCTTATTATGCTGGTAAGTGCATTGGCAGGGAAAGAAAATGTACTTGATGCCTATAAAGAAGCGGTTAAAGAAAAATATAGATTCTTTAGTTTCGGGGATGCCATGTTTATTCATGATTGAACACATGCTTTGGGGAGGGAAAGATGTTGCTAAGATTAAGAGAAGAACACAAAATAGAATTTGAGGATATAGACTTTACAGAAAAATTAGCTATGTATGGCATCATTCATTATATGCAGCAATTAGCGGCTAATCATGCAATTAAATTAGGGATAAGCTATTATAAAAATGGAGATAAGCCTAAATATTACTGGGTAATTTCCAGGGTGAAATTTAGTATGATGAAATATCCTAATTGGCAGGAGAAAATAGCTATAGAAACTTATCCTGGGGGGTATGATAAGCTTTTTGCAGTAAGGTTGTTTGATTTATTTGGAGAAAATGAAGAAAAGATAGGACATATTATAGGAGACTATATTCTGATTGATGCAGAAACAGAAAGGCCTGTTAAAATTAAAGGCATAGCTCCTCCTTTAGATGTTTTAGATTTTCCTTATCAAGGAGAAACTCTAGGGAAAATACTTTTGCCTACTGAAATTATCAAAGAGGAAACTAGAAAAGCTAGGTATACAGAGATAGACGTCAATAAACACATGAATAATGCTTACTATGTAAAGTGGGTAGTTGATATGATTGATCTTGAGGATTTTTGTCATAAGGAAATTGAGAGCCTTCAAATTAATTATAATACCTCTGTTACATACAATACGAAAGTAAGAGTAAAAATGGGCATTAATGACGAGAATGAACATGTTGTATATGGTACAAGCTTCGATGGGTCAATTAACTATTTTAGTGCAAAATTCGTGATGAGAGATATCATTTAAATCTCAAAAACGTTATAAAAATAGTATATATTAAATCTAAAAAGGAACTATTTAGCCCTAGATAGGGGTTAAATAGTTCCTTTTATATTCTATAATAAGTAATCAGGCAATTTTTGTGTAATACCTGAAGTTTCAGAAGCTTCGGTGGAAGAGGCGTCTTGTTCAGAAGTTTTTGGCGGGGGTATCAGGGCTACTTTAGCAGGTGTATTTTGAGTTTCTACAGCTTTATTTATACGGTTAATGCTTTTGCTGCTGATTGACACGGCTTACAACCTCCTTTGTAAGACTTAAATATTCTATAGCACTTCGGCTTGACTTTTTGTAGTCCATTACAGGTCTGCCATTTTCCTGTGACCATTCTATGCTGCTGTCAACTTTTATGTACGTTTCAAAGACATAGGTATGTTTAAGTTCTTCAAGAGCTGTAATAGTTTGCTTAAGGTAATTTTTTCGTGTATCAGCCTTAGTAATACATACGCCCAGCATTTGAAGGTCTGGAGTAACATATTTAATATCGCTTAAAAAGTCAAATAAGTTAGCCAGGCCAAAAAGTCCCCATGGACTTGCTTCAACAGGAGTAATCATATAGTGGGAGGCACATAGAATATTCATAACCCATCCCCCTAAAGTTGGAGGGGAATCAATCAAAATATAATCGTACTCATTTCTTTCTACAATCTTTTTTAAACCATTTTTAAGAATATATTCTCTTTGCCATTTGGTAAAGAGTTCGTATTCGATAGAGCTCATCAAAGTAGAAGAGAGAATCATATCTATATTAGGATATCTGGTAGATAAAATATAATCAGAGAGATCTTTTTGATATTTAATAGCTGCATATAAGTTTTTTTCACTTTTAGCCGTTTCAAGGACAAATTCTTCCTCAAAATAGGCAAGAGAGAGGTTAAGCTGCATGTCTCCATCAATAAGAAGCACTTTGTAGCCAAGAGATGACAAAGAATATCCTATATTGGCACAAGTTGTAGATTTACCACTCCCACCTTTATTATTTACAAAGCATAAAATGTGTGTTTGAGATGCCATTTTTATATCCTTCTTTCTAAGCTATATTAAAAATGAGTGAAGTTCTACAGAAGTGTAAGATTTCAGCGGTTAATGTTTTTTTATAAGCTATTATCTCATTGCATAAATATAGTATAGCATTAATTTTGGGCGTCATCAAATAATTAGTTAAGCGAGCCGTCAAGAAGAGCGGAGTCCTTATACTTATGGAGGCCCATGCAATAGATAAGCTTGTCAGTAAAAAGATCATAACAGGTGATATAATTTCGATAGACATTGTTTGCATGATCATAGCTAATAAGAAAGAGCTGAGTAGTTCTTAAAAAAGCATCTACTAGAAGCGCATTTTGACTGGGTAAGGCTAGTTCACCTGTATGAGAAAGAGAAAGCTTATGATCATAGAGTGCATAGTGCATACTAACATCATCTAAAGATAAAGCAATAGTCTGGGTCTCATTACTAAAGACGTACTGGGGGTCAAAAGGCAGTGGTATATGAAATGATTCACCTCTTTCGTAAGAGAGTACTTGTAGGGTACCTTTACTGATGAAGACAGCATTTCCAGATGTATCAATCGTGTAATGTTCCTCCTGAACAGCACTGGGGTGAGTAGCTGTTTTAATAGCTTTTTTAACTGAAAGATTAGCAGCATCTATCTGATAAATGAAAGCATTATAGGCATTTACCTCTCCACCGAGTAGGATAAGGCGATCGTTAACCCGCCTAATATGTGAAACATACATATCACCCAAATTATCTGTATCATTGTACTGAAGGTTACTTACCTTAAGCGTTTTCTTATCAAGTATATAGATTTTTTCTAGTCCTCCTGTAAAAGAAACAATAATGATGGAATCATCTTCATAGTAATCATGAAAATAATGGAGAGGCAGTAAGCCATGGTTTTTTCTGAAACGGTTAATCCGAGATAAAATACGCCTATAGTGAGCTGATGCTAAAAAACCTTCGGTATAACTTTTAAAGGCAGCCTTTAGGGGTCTAACAGTATCTTTAGATACCTCAAACCCTTTTATAGAGTTCATTGTGACATCACTATAAAAGATATTCATGCTAAAATCAGGAGAGCTGCTTGGCGTACTAAGTAAAATATCATAGATTAAAGGGCGCCTTAGGACAAAGTAGCATAAGACGCCTATAACTATGATGCAAAGGACTATCACTTGATTTCGTTTCTTCATCTTACCAATCCTTATCTGGATTAAATCCGAAAATTTGAAGTGTTTCTAAAAAGGGACTGCTTGCAATATTTGCGGGAGAAACTAGAAGTCCGTCTGTGGCATCAAGATCAAAACCAAAAGATTTAAAGGCTTGCCATACAAGAAGCGAGCAATGAGTAGCATTAGGGGCTTGTCCTTGGTTTTTATCTGCAAAGATATCATAGGGAATACCTTGTAAGTTAGAATAAGCATAGGATGCAATTTCATCGAGCTTAGCTTGATTTACATCTTTAAGCCGCATCATTTTAAAGGTTGGGTAGTAACGCCATTTATTTACATCTTGTTCCATACTGGAAGTGCCAGGACTTAGAGCTTCTAATGTTTTACCCCTTTTGGCATCAATAACTATTCCCGCATGTCCATGACGCCAACTCATAGTATAGGTAGATTTAGTCAAAAATATATAACCATTATGATAAGGAGCGAGTTCAAAACCTGGTATTGCATTGGTATCTTTATCATTAATAACATCTTCTTTTGTAAAAAAGTTTATATCCGCAGAACCTATTATTTGAGCTGATAAATAATTTTTTTGAAAGCCGAGTACTTTTTGTTTAAAATCCGGCATAGTTTTAAGTTCCTCAACAATTGGTCTGGCAATACCAGTTTGTTCAAAGATAAGTTTGTAGTCAGATTCTTCTAGAATAGACTTAGATAGAATAGGATCAAGATTGACTTGTGAATGAAGAGGCTTATAATAGCCTTGTTTTTCTACAATACCTGAATAAATAAAATAAATAAGTGTGAATAGGATACAAAATAAGGGCAGAAAATGTTTAAGTCTCAAGGTTATTCACCTCCTATATTATTTTTTGAACAATGCAACTCTATTTTAACATAAAAAAATGTAAAAAAAATAAATCCTAGTAAATTTTATGAATGACCATAAAGTAATGCTTAAATTAACCTCATTATTAAAAAAAGTTATAATAAGTATAAAAACAGTAAATAGAAATGTTTGAAAATAAAGACTATTATCTATTGAAAGCGTATTTTCAATCCTATAGAATGAAGTAGAAAGAAAAGCATTTCATTCATTGGGGGGAGTTTTTATGAATTTGATAGTACTTGCACCAGTCGCTGCAACACTTGCATTACTTTTTGCAGCATATTTCAGTTTTTGTGTTATAAAAGAAAGTGAAGGTTCTGATAAGATGCAGCAAATTGCTAAAAATATCAGAACAGGAGCAAATGCCTATCTGGTGCGCCAATACAAAGGGGTAGGATTCTTTTTTTTAGGGATGTTTATTGTACTTTTTTTATTAAGCAGCTTTGGCTATGTTTCAGTATTTGTACCTTTTGCGTTTATCACCGGAGGATTTTTTTCAGGGTTCAGCGGCTTTCTAGGAATGAAAATAGCAACATCTTCTAATGCAAGAACAACACACGCCTGTTCAAAAAGTCTCAATGCAGGCCTTAGAGTTGCTTTTTCAAGTGGAGCGGTGATGGGCCTTATCGTGGTTGGATTTGGTCTTTTGGATCTTAGTATATGGTATTATATATTAGACTGGTATTATAGGGGATTACCTATTGCAGAGCGAATTGTTTATATTACTTCTTCAATGCTTACTTTTGGCATGGGTGCTTCATCTATGGCATTATTTGCAAGAGTTGGAGGAGGTATTTTTACAAAAGCAGCAGATGTTGGAGCTGACCTTGTAGGTAAGGTTGAAGTCGGCATACCAGAAGATGATCCAAGAAATCCAGCTGTTATTGCAGATAATGTGGGAGACAATGTAGGAGATGTGGCTGGGTTAGGAGCTGATTTATATGAGTCTTATGTAGGATCAATCGTATCTTCTTGTGCTCTTGCAGTTGCCGCAGGTCTTGGTATGCAGGGAGTTATTATTCCTCTTCTTGTAGCAAGTATCGGTGTATTGGCATCTGTTATAGGAACATTTTTTGTTAAAACAGGAGAAGAAGCTTCTCAAAAAGTACTGCTTGGTGCTTTAAGGCGCGGCATTTATTGCTCAGCGATTATCATTGCAATTGTAAGTTATTTTTTAGTAGTACAAGTTCTGGGAAGTGAGTATATAGGTATTTATTTTTCGATACTATGCGGTCTTATAGCTGGATTATTTATTGGATTCTTTGCAGAGTATTTTACCAGCAGCACCTATAAACCGACTAAACAGCTAGCAGATTCTGCTGTAACAGGTTCGGCAACAGTTATTATAAGTGGTATGTCAGTAGGGATGTTATCAACATCATTACCTGTTATTGTAGTAGGGATATCTGTTATTATAAGCTATATTATATCTGGGGGAATGAATAATTTTAATCTCGGATTATATGGCATTGCAATATCAGCTGTAGGAATGTTATCTACTTTAGGTATTACGCTTGCAACAGATGCCTATGGTCCTGTAGCAGATAATGCGGGTGGTATTGCAGAGATGGCGGGGCTTGACGCGGCAGTGAGGAAACGAACAGATGCTCTAGATTCACTAGGCAACACTACAGCAGCTACAGGGAAAGGATTTGCTATAGGTTCTGCTGCTTTAACAGCACTCGCCTTTATAGCGGCTTATAAAGATTCTATAGAGCTTCTTGTACAAAAGAATCACATTGATTTCACATTTGATCTTTCAATATTAAACCCACAAGTACTCATAGGCTTATTTGTTGGAGGGATGGCAACCTTTGTATTTGCTGCGTTTACTATGAATTCAGTAGGCAAGGCAGCTGGTATGATTGTAGTTGAAGTAAGGCGCCAGTTTAAAGAAATAATAGGGCTTATGGAAGGGAAGGCTGAGCCGGATTATGCATCTTGTGTAGATATTTGTACAAAAGCAGCACAAAAAGAGCTTATTAAAATAGCACTTCTAGGTGTTGCAACACCACTTGTTGTAGGGCTCATTCTTGGCCCTAATGGGGTAGCCGGCCTACTTGCAGGGGCTACTACAACAGGTTTTATTCTTGCCGTGATGATGGCCAATGCAGGGGGAGCATGGGATAATGCAAAAAAATATATTGAAGAAGGCAATCTTGGCGGAAAAGGATCTGATGCTCATAAAGCAGCAGTAGTCGGGGATACCGTGGGAGACCCATTTAAAGATACAGCGGGGCCAGCTATTAATATACTTATTAAACTTATGGCTATGGTATCTATAGTATTTGGTTTATTTGTACTTACATGGTCTATTTTATAATTTCGAACGAATTCCTTTTTCAATAAAGATATAGTAAAAGGCAAGCTAAAGTCCTGAGTTCAAACTCATTTAGCTTGTCTTTCTTATTGGAACTATTTTATTTTTATGTTTTTCTAAGAATGAAAAGGAGGCTAACAAGGTAAACTAATGAAAATAAAATAGTCTTATAAGTACAAAGGAGCAACGCAAATGGCAGAAAATAGTACGATAAAAGTTATTCCGCTAGGCGGACTTGGGGAAATAGGAAAAAACATAACAGCTATAGAATACGGAGAAGAGATAATTGTTATAGATTGCGGCATGGGTTTTCCTGATGAAGAAATGTATGGAGTAGATTTAATTATTCCTGATATTAATTACTTGTTAGAGCGTGCAAAAAATGTAAAAGGAATTTTTTTAACTCATGGACACGAAGACCACATAGGAGGCATTCCGTATATTTTAAAGCAGCTTAATGTACCCCTATATGGTACTAAGCTGACGCTAGGTATCATTGGAAATAAACTTAAAGAACATGGGATATTAGATAAATGCACGCTTAACAATGTAGACCCAGGAGAGATTATACAAACACAAAATTTTAAAATTGAATTTATCAGCAGTACCCATAGTATAGCAGGGGCTTGCTGTATTGCCATTCATTCACCTATCGGTATACTGCTGCATACAGGGGATTTTAAGGTGGATTATACCCCGGTCGACGGGATTAAGATGAATTTAGAACGGATTGGAGAACTAGGCAAAGAGGGCGTTCTACTTTTGCTGGCAGACAGTACTAATGTGGAACGGGAGGGTCATACACCTTCTGAGCAGTCTATAGGAGAGACACTTGATAGGATATTTACAAATGTTGAGGGCAGGATTATTGTTGCAACTTTTGCTTCTAACATCCACCGCATACAGCAGATTATGAATGCCTCTGTAAAACACGGAAGAAAAGTAGCTGTCAGCGGCAGGAGTATGGAAAATATTACGGAAGTAGCTAGAGAACTAGGTTATCTTCATATAGCAGAGGAAGACGTGATTGAGTTAGATGAAATAGGTCGTTATCGAAGTGACCAGATCACCATTATTACAACGGGCAGTCAAGGAGAGCCGATGGCTGCACTTGCTAGAATTGCATTTTCTGCCCATAGAAAAATTAAGATAGAGCCTAACGATTTATTTATTATTTCAGCTTCACCTATTCCAGGAAATGACAAGCTGGTATCCCGCGTTATTAATGAACTCTTTAAGAAAGGGGCTGATGTCATTTATGAAGCATTAGAACATGTACATGTATCAGGTCATGCTTATAAAGAAGAACTTAAACTTATTCATACCTTGGTGCATCCTAAGTATTTCATGCCTGTCCATGGAGAATACAGACATCTTAAACACCACAAAGATTTAGCAAAGAAACTTGGTATGAAAGCATCTGATATTTTTATTTTAGAAACTGGACAAGTCTTAGAAATATCAGATAAGACAGCAGGGGTGACTGGCAAAGTCCGTACAGGCAATGTGTTTGTTGATGGCATTGGAGTAGGAGATGTTGGCAATGTTGTACTTAGAGATCGCAAACACCTTGCTCAAGATGGCATGCTGACTATAGTAGCTGCTGTAGAAAAAGAAAGTTATAGTATTGCTGCAGGACCCGACATTATTACAAGAGGTTTTGTATATGTTAAAGACTCAGAAGAACTTATTAATGAAGTTAAAGAAATTGCAAGAATTGAGATAGAGGGATGTCTAAAAAATCAAATGATAGAAAGAGCTGTGCTAAAAGTAAATATTAAAAAGGCAGTCGAAAGATTTTTGTATGAGAAGACAAAAAGAAGACCAAGTGTTTTCCCGATTATTCTAGAGGTTTAACTTGGTTTACAAGTTGCATTTAAAATGACATACACCTATAATAAGAGTAAATAATAGTGAAACAGATAGGTGAAAAGATGAAAATACTCATTGATGCAGATGGATGCCCTGTTGTAGATCATACCATAAGTATAGCTAAACAATTTAAAATAGAAGTATTTATCTTTTGTGATACAGCTCATGTTATTGAGAAAGCAGGAGCAGTAACACATGTTATCTCTAAAGGAGCAGATGCAGTAGACTTTGTGCTAGTTAATAGGGTACAAAAAGGAGACATAGTTATTACCCAGGATTATGGTTTAGCTGCAATGGTTCTTTCAAAAAAAGGCTATGCTATTAATCAGAACGGTCTTAATTATACTGAAGGTAATATTGATCAATTGCTGTTTACAAGGCACCTTGGCAAAAAGATAAGACACCAGGGCGGACATACAAAAGGCCCTAAAAAAAGGCAAAAGGAAGATGATGAGCATTTTGAAAGAGCTCTAACAGCGCTTATCCTAAAAGTCTTGAATACATTATAGAGAACATGGAGAATATAAGAGTGTAATCCATCATGTAAACAAGAAAGGGCAGACGAGGTGATCAAATGAACGATAAAAAAGCTGAACCAGTTAGAGGAGAAAATAACAAAAGACTTTATAGCGATGACCCTATCAAAAATGAAGGAACAGCTGCTTGGGCCCATACTGAGAGGCTTATGGATGAAACTCAGGTAAACGTACCATCAGAAAGAAATGTCATTAATGCTAAAGAATGGGTAGATAACGGCAGCAGGCTGTAATAGAATTATTAGGTATATAAAAGACTCCCGAGAAGGGAGTCTTTTATATACCTAATAATAAAAATCACCCCTAATAGGTATTATGGGGTGTGAGATTTACAATTTATCTTGTGATTAAATATTGAAGAAGTAATTCTACATCTGATGGTTCAGCAACAGCGATAGTAATTTCATCAATCTTTGCGTCAGAAAAGATTTTTGTTAAAGAAACATATTGGCATAACTTAGAACGTAAGTTTAATTTATCACCTTCAGAAGTGATTAATTGAATTTCACCTTTGCATTTATCTACTGTTTTAAAAAAACTATCTACATCTGTTATGTTTGTAATTTTAATATTATTCATTTCCATACCTCCTGCCAGTTGGTTAATTATACCTTCATTATACAATATTAAAACAATTATATAAGATGAAAAATAAACAAACATTTTAGAATTATTCATATATAATTGTTAAAAAATATTAATTCAAGCATCTATATATACAAAAAGCACAAAAATAATAAAATATTTAGTGCATTTTTAAAATAGTGACTAAGAGGGACTTTTAGTACATACTTTTGATGTTTTTGATATTAGCCCCTAAATTACAAAGGAGTAAGTCTGCTAGGGTAAGTGCAGCCATTGACTCTACCACGACTACAGCGCGGGGAACTATAATAGGGTCATGGCGTCCTGTGATTTGAACAGTAGTTTCTTCTAAACTTGTATTAATGGTATTTTGTACTTGTGAAATAGAAGGGGTAGGTTTAAAATGTGCTTTGACTAAAATATCTGTTCCGTCCGATATGCCGCCTAATATACCACCCGAATGGTTAGTGCGTTTATTTACTATTCCATTATCCTTATAGAAGGAATCATTATACTGGGAACCAAGCATTGCAGAAGCTTTTATACCGGCCCCTACTTCAAAAGCTTTAACTCCGCCTATTCCCATTATGGCATAAGCAAGGGATGCATCTAATTTATTAAATACAGGATCACCAATTCCTGCTTTGACACCGCGAATAAGGCACTCTACTGTTCCGCCTACAGAGTCTTGATTTTTTTTAACTGTTTCAATATAATCAAGAGCTTTTTCAGCGATACTATTATTAGGCATATTGACTGGATTTAATAAGATGTGATCTAAATGAAGGTCTTCGTCATGAACGACAATAGGCCCTATAGACCTTGCGTAGGCAGTTACTGTGATACCAAGTTCTTGCAGAAACTTCTTAGCTATTGAGCCAGCAGCCACTCTTGCAGCTGTTTCGCGGCCAGAAGAACGCCCACCCCCGCGATAATCCCTTATGCCATACTTCATATCAAAAGTATAATCAGCATGAGATGGTCTATACACATCTTTTATATTTGAATAATCACCAGATTTTTGATTAGTATTTCTTATAAGAAGGGCTATAGGAGTGCCAGTCGACTTTCCCTCGAATACACCAGATAATATTTCAACTGTATCATCTTCTTTTCTAGAAGTAGCGACCTTTGCATTGCCAGGTTTTCTTCTATCCATATCTTTCATAATTTCTTCTTCTGAAAGAGCGATATTAGAAGGGCATCCATCAATGATGACGCCCAGGGCATTGCCGTGAGACTCGCCAAAAGTAGAAACACAGAACATCTTACCAAATATTGATCCTGACATTTTGATACCACCTTTAACAGTAATTTAGTAAATAACAATAATTTTAACAGACGAAGCGTATATCTTCAATAAGAATTGATTAATACTTATTAAAAAAGAGTAAAATAACAAGAACTATTATTGAAAAAGATGGATTTTTCTTGTAAACTGTATTATAGTATTAAAAAGATTGGAGATATTACATGTATGAATTACTAAAAGTAGAAGGACGTGCAAAAAGAGGTAGATTTCATACACCCCACGGCGTCATAGAAACACCTGTATTTATGAATGTAGCTACTGTAGCTGCAATTAAAGGGGCAGTCTCTACTGAAGACTTAGAAGCCATTGATACACAAGTCGTTTTGGCAAATACGTATCATTTACACCTTAGACCTGGCGATAAGCTTATACAGGAACTAGGTGGACTTCATAAGTTCATGGTGTGGGACAAACCAATACTCACAGACTCTGGTGGATTTCAAGTGTTTTCTCTTGCTGCTATGCGTAAGATTAAAGAAGAAGGAGTACATTTTTCTTCACACATAGATGGGAGAAAAATATTTATGGGGCCTGAAGAAAGTATGCAGATTCAGTCCAATATTGCATCAACAATTGCTATGGCCTTTGACGAGTGCCCGCCAGCTCTATCTGACAGAGAGTATATCATCCCCTCAGTAGAGAGAACGACAAGATGGTTAAAACGCTGTATTGATGAGATGAAAAGATTAAATACACTGGAAGAAACGATTAATAAAGAACAATTTCTCTTTGGTATTAATCAAGGAGGCGTGCTGGAGGATGTTAGAATTGAACATGCAAAGGTTATAAGAGAGTTTGACCTTCCTGGCTATGCAGTAGGTGGACTTGCAGTAGGTGAATCACACGAAGAAATGTACAGAGTATTAGAAGCAGTGGTACCTTATTTACCCCAAAACAAGCCTACTTATTTAATGGGTGTAGGAACACCAGAGAATATATTAGAAGCCGTTGAAAGAGGCATAGACTTCTTTGACTGTGTATTACCTGCAAGAAATGGCAGGCATGGGCATGTTTATACCAATCGTGGAAAGCTAAACTTATTTAATCTAAAGCATGAAAAAGATAATATGCCTATAGCAGAGGACTGTAAATGCCCTACCTGTAAGAGGCATAGCAGAGCTTATATCAGACATCTCTTAAAAGCAAAAGAAATGTTAGGTATGAGACTATGCGTCATTCATAATCTTCACTATTTCAATAACTTAATGTTAGAAATCCGTAATGCATTAGATGAAGGAAACTTCGAGGGATACAAAAAAATGCGTTTAGAAGGATATAAAAATAATTAAAAATGGAGGAACAAAAGATGACAAGTACAGTACTAGGATTTACAGGAGCAGTAGGTGGCGGAGCAGGGATGCTCGTAACAGTTGCTTATATGGCCGTTTTTTTTGGAATTATGTGGTTTTTGATTATCAGACCCCAAAAGAAAAGAGAAAAAGAAGTTGTTCAAATGCAAAATGCTATCAAAGTAGGGCAATACGTATTATTACAATCAGGTGAATTTGGAAAAGTTGTAGATATCATTAACGATCTTTTCATTATTGAATTTGGTCTCAATAAAAGTGTACGTATTCCAGTAAAAAAAGCTGCTGTAGCGGCTGTGCAAGAACCTAATTTAACAGTTGGCAAAAAAGTTGAACCACAAGTAGGAACAAAAGTAGTAGAAGAAGACGGCGTAGAATATGAATATGTTGAAGTTGAAGAAGAAGTAGAAGAATAGTAATTAAAGCATATGAAGCTGAATAAATAAACTAAACAAAAATAGGTTGAAGGGATCTTCAACCTATTTTCCATAAATTGGATGAGAATAAGTAGAATTATTCATCTTAAATTCATAATTTCTTAAAAAAGTTATTGTATGATAAAGGTGAGCAAGGGAGATTCAGCTTTCTTGCTCACATAATCTCCCCATAATATATCTATTTTCCTGTTTATAAAAAATGAACGGAACAAAAAAAAGAAGCTAATCCCCAATAGCTTCTTTTTTTGTTCCGTTCATTTTAAATCATATTTCTAATGAGATCCTCAAATGTATCTCGTTTTCTGATTAATCTAACGCTGCCGCTTGATTCAACTAGTATTTCAGCAGGTCTAAATCTTTGATTGTAGCAAGAAGCCATACTATAGCCATAAGCACCAGCATCCATTAACGCAATGATATCACCGATCTGTGTTTCAGGAAGCAGTCTGTCTTTTGCAAGAATATCTCCGCTTTCACAGATATTGCCTACTACTGTAAACGGTGAAACGTCCTTTAAACGAGCTTCTTTAGAATAAATCTCAATATCATGATGTGAATCATACATAATAGGTCTTTGTAAAATATTAAAACCTATATCACATCCTAAATATTTTGTATCACCATTAGATTTTAAAGCAGTAACATTACCCAGAACCGCACTGGATTCACAAACAATATATCTTCCAGGTTCAATTTGGAATTGAACCTTTTTGCCATAAGAATCAGCAAAGTCATGAAGTACCTCATCTAATATTTCACCAAGACCTTTAATATCTAATCTGCTTTCACCATCTTGTTTATGATAAGGAATACCAAATCCCCCCCCAAGGTCGATAAAAGTTAAATCATCAAACTGCCTTGCAATATTTAAAATAGAATCAAGACTTTGGATATATGGAGCTGGATCCATAAATAAAGAACCGATGTGCTGGTTAATACCTATTAAGGTTAAGTCATAAGTTTCAAGAAGCTTTTTAACTTCAGGAATAAATTCAGAGCCTATTCCAAACTTTGTTTTTTTACCACCTGTAACTACTTTCTCATGATGGCCAGCACCTACCCCAGGATTAAATCTAATAGCTATCTTGCCGCCTGGATTAAGTTCACCATACATTTTAAGCTGATCGAGCGAATCAATACTGGTTGTTACATTGCGCTTGATGGCATAAAGCATATCTTCTTTTGTAACGTTATTAGGAATAAAGAATAGTTCATCAGTCTTATAACCACTTTGCTCAGCCAGAAATATTTCGCCTGGACTCATAACATCCGCATGCAAACCTTCTTCTCTTACGATCTTTAGAAGATGAATATTAGTATTTGCTTTGATAGAATAGTGAGGTACGAAATTATCATAGGTCACTAAGTTCTTCATATCTTGGCAGCGTTCTCTTAAAATGTTTTCATTATAAACATATAGGGGACTCCCGTATTGACCCACTAAGTCAAACACATCATTTCCGCCATAAAAATTTGTTTCAGTTGTAAAATTACCATGTAAAGTATGCATTATATCCTCCTTAATGATTGGTTAAAGTAATCATATCTAATTCTGTAATAAAGGATTCTCTCATAAGACGAACTAATGACTGGTTGCTAGAGTATAAGCACTGAGAACCTTCATGTTTTAAATCACCAGTAATAACTGATTTGGTATCAATGATCATATGGAATCCTTGGGGGGATTTATTTCTGATACCAAAGGTTACATCTTGGCTGATGTCTATTTTTTTATCACATAAGATTGTAACTTTTTTTGTCTGACTGATCATAAAAAGTTCTTCTTTTAATAGCTCAATATAAGAAGAAGTACTTAAGATGTAAAGATGTGACTTGCATTGTAAAATGCTGTTTTTAATTTTAGAGAGTACATTATCATAACCTTTTATAGTTACGTAGGGTTCAGATACATCTATTCTGTCAGGAAAATGCTCTTCAATATCCGCAAGTGTTTTAGTCATATTTCGCTTTGCTGAGAGAATAAGTTCTTCTTTAGATAGTGGTACATACTTAGTAGATTCACCTTCTGAAACATGACACATGCCTTTATCCTGCAAACTATACAAGGCAGCGTATATATTAGATCTGGAGATACCACTAAGTTTGGCTACCTCGTAACCAGTTAAATTGCCATGCTTGCATAAAGTAATATAGACAGTTGCCTCAAGCGGGGAAAAGCCTATTTTTTGTAACGCTTCGTTAAAATCCATCGCATCACCTTTATAGTAGTATTATTTAGTACTACTATAAATCACGGTAAAAAAGATGTCAATATAGTATGTGAAATTAATGGTGAAAATGATAATAAATTGAAAGGATTTTTATTGGAAACTCAGCTAGTGTGAGACTTTGAGAAGCCCTACTTAAAAAATAAAATTTAAATAAAGACAAATTGAACAAGTACCATATAGATAACTGTACCAGCCCCGATGCTAAGAAGTGTATTTTCTTTCCAATAATGCAGAACAATAATGCAAATTATTGCTATTATTTCCGGTATTCCATATGTAGGAGCTTTAAAGCTGGTACCTTTAAGACAATATACCAGCAGCAAACCGATAGCAGAATAGGGTAAGACTTTGCCTAGATAACTGATATATGAATGATTTGCCTTAGTGTTTTGAAATAAAATAAAAGCCAAAAACCTTGTTATAATCGTGCCAAGAGTTACCATGCAAATAATAATGAAAGTTTGAATACTTGTTAAAATCATTGTACTTCCTCCCTTATTAAATTTCCCGCCTTTTTTGCTTCTTTGCGGAATAGGCTTAATACAGCCAATATTGCCGCCATGGAAGGAATAATAAAACTATTTTGTCCAAAGATAATCAAACAAATGATAGAGCATAAAACACCTGTTATTGCGGGTTTGTGATTTTTCTGAGCTTTCCACTGTCCTACAAAGATTACGATAAAAAGGGCAGTTAAGACAAAATCAAGTCCTTTTGTATTAAATGAAATCATAGAACCGAGTAATCCGCCAAGTGCTGAACCGAGTACCCAATAGCTATGGTCAAGCAGAGTAATGAAAAACATAAATAAGTTGCGGTCGACGCCTTCTGGAGGTTCTGCCGAACAGATAATAGAGAATGTTTCATCACATAAAGCAAAGATAAGATAGGGCTTAAATTTGCCAGTATCTTTGTATTTATCCAACATTGAAATGCCATAAAACAGATGTCTGGCATTTACCATTAATGTCATGAGTAAAGCATATACGGGATTAAAAACTGATGTAAGAAAAGTAATGGCTACATATTGAGCTGAGCCGGCAAAGGCTACAAGACTCATCAAAATAGTCCAGTAGACGCCATAGCCCTTACTTTTCATTAAAATGCCATAGGCAATACCTAAGAAGATAAACCCGGTAAATACAGGGATTGTATGAGGAAAGGCGGCCTTTAATGCTGTTTTTATTTGTTTCAAATTTATCATCTCCTAATCTCCGTCAATAGGAACATAAACTGTTCGTTTTTCCGTTCCCATCACCATACTTGTTTCAACACTGCTGATTACAGAATTCTGCATTAATGAATCAATTATAAAGTCCCGATAACTTTCCATATCCTTTGCTACAATCTTAAGCAGATAGTCGTGGCTTCCTGTAAGTGTGTAACACTCTTGAACCTGAGGAAACCTATTTATATCTTTTAAAAATGAATGGATGGTTTCCCTATTTAGAGGGGTTAAGTTGATGAGAACAAACGCAATGACTTCCATTCCTAATTTCTTTTCGTCAACAATAGTAGCAAATTTTTTTATAACACCAGTTTCTATTAAGTTCTTAGTTCTTGCAAGACAAGCTGATGGTGAAAGCCCTATTTTTTTTGACAAGTCACGATTGGATATTGAAGCATCATTTTGTAATTCTCTTAAGATTTCTTTATCGTTATTATCAAGGTCAATTGTCATATTACACGCTCCTTATTATGAATTATATTCTGTATATAAGACATGATAAAGAATTATATTTCGAATGTCAATTAAAAATTCGTATTATATACTGAAAAATATTGAAGGCATTTGCTTGGAAATAGGCATAGAGCTAATAGATAAAGGGTGCTTTGTATGTGCAGTAGAGAAAAGCTTTTTAGTATTGATATGACTAAGTTGTAGAATAAGTAAAAATAGGGTAATATAGTTTAGATATAGCGTTTTTTCATTAGGTGAATATAAACGATTATAAATAAAGTAATTATAAGTGAGGAGATTTTAGTATGAGTAATCAAAATACGTGTTTTTACTGCGAGAAGGATCAAAGACTTAAAGATTTAATGATTGAAATCGCTCAGCTTGAGGTATCGACTGTTTTTTTATTTAAGGAGCAGAGCTATAAAGGCAGATGTGTTGTAGCCTATAACAAACATGTAAATGAATTATTTGAATTAGAAGATAAAGAGCTGGAATTATTTATGAAAGATGTAAAGAAAGTGGCTGGTACAATCCAAAAAGCCTTTTCCCCCAATAAAATTAATTATGGGGCATATTCAGATAAACTTCCTCATCTTCATTTTCATATCGTTCCAAAGTATGAAGACGGCCTTAATTGGGGCAGTACATTTGAAATGAATCCAGCAAAAGTATACCTAAGTGATGAAGAATATAAAGAAGTAGTTGATAAGATAAAAGAAAATTTATAATAAGAACATTAGAGAACCCAAAAATAGAAATGAACCCCACGAATTTCAGAAAATGATTCAGAATTCGTGGGGTATTCATTTTCTTATTTATAGTTAACTCCGGTCTCATCAGCAAGCGATTTTGCTTTGCGTATTAATTCCAGTTTATAAGGTTCAGACATATCATGAAATGGTTGAAACTAGTGAGGACATATGTCAAATATTTAATTAATTGTATAAACTCTAGATATCCAATATAATGAAATAAAAGTGTCAATCTACAAATATCCTACACATTTTATCCCTATACTACAGAGAAAGGTGAGTTTATGGATCTATTTGAATATATCAGTGAAAAAAAAGGAAACAGTGAATCCCCATTAGCATCGAGAATGAGACCTAATAAAATAGATGAAATAGTTGGACAAGAACATATTCTTGGTAAAGATAAGCTGCTTTACCGTGCGATTTTAGCTGATAAACTGCAGTCTCTTATTTTTTATGGCCCTCCTGGGACTGGTAAAACAACAATTGCTAAGGTGATAGCAGGCAGCACAAAAGCACATTTTATTGTACTTAATGCGACGACATCTGGTAAAGCAGATATTGTGAAAGCAGTAGAGGACGCAAAAGTGCAGCGTTCTATGACCGGAAAGAAAACCATTATTTTTATAGATGAAATTCACCGCTTCAATAAAGCACAGCAAGATGCACTATTACCCTATACAGAAGACGGCACGATTGTCCTAATAGGGGCTACAACAGAAAACCCTTATTTTGAGGTGAACCGAGCACTTATATCTAGGTCCTTAGTATTTGAACTCTTGCCTCTTGGTACTGAAGACACAAAAAAGATTATTAAAGAAGCTGTTTATAATAAAGAACGAGGGCTTGGTTCTTATGCTATGGATATTACAGAAGAGGCAATGAATTATCTTGCGGTCAGTACAAGCGGAGACGCAAGAAGTGCCCTAAATGCGATAGAACTCGCTGCTATGACTACAGAACGCTCAACGGATGGAATGATACATCTTACCCGTGAGGTTCTAAAGGAGTGCGTTCAAAAGAAAGTGCTTAATTATGATAAAGATGGGGATAACCACTATGATATTATTTCAGCTTTTATTAAAAGCATGAGGGGCAGTGACCAAAATGCAACAGCTCACTATCTGGCTAGGATGATCGAAGCTGGGGAAGACCCCAAATTTATTGCAAGAAGAATTGCCATTTGTGCCAGTGAAGATGTAGGAAATGCAGATCCGCAGGCACTTATTTTAGCTACAAATGCTATGTTAGCAGTTGAAAGAATAGGGATGCCGGAAGGACGCATCATCTTGTCTCAAGCCGCTCTTTATGTTGCATGTGCACCTAAAAGTAATGCCAGCTACCTTGCAATAAATAGAGCAATAGAAGATATAAGAACAAAGAATATAGGCATGGTTCCAGGACATCTAAGAGATAGTCATTATAATGGGGCAAAAGATATGGGACATGGCGTGGGTTATTTATACGCGCACGACTATCCACATCATTTTGTTAAGCAGCAATATCTTCCGGATAAATTAGAAGGAACCCTTTATTATGAGCCTACTGAAGAAGGCTATGAAAAAGAAATAAAAAAACTCTTAAATGAAAGAAAAGGCTCTAAGAGCCTATAAACATTTTAATGTCTTTGATTGTAACACATTTTAAAATAAAGAGCATGGCTCCATAAAAAGCTCCCAGCATTAGAATTGCAATAAGTGTAGCTATACCTAATGAAAATACAGCAGTTAAGTAAGCATGGTGGATATATGTAGTAGTGAGTGCACCAGCTAGGGCGGCAACAATCGGTTTGGCAATCCAGTTATTGATATCAATAGGTAAGTCTATGTTTTTAAGTACATGCCATAACAGTAAAATAGTTACGAATCCAGATTGGACGAGAAGTGCCAGAACAAATCCCAGAATACCCTTTTGAGGCACAATAGTAAGTATAATGGCTATGCATGTAAGTGACCCAAAGATATTTGTTTTAAAGGTTTGTTTCTGCATGCCTAAACCATTCATTGTTCCAGTAAGAATGTTTTGTAAGTAGAGAAATGGACAAATAATAGCAAGCAGCTTAAGAAGTGCTCCTACATCTTCAATGCCATAACAAACAGTAGCGATTTCTTTAGAGAAACACAAAAATAAAGCAGTAGCACCAATACCAATCAGTGCAGAAAACTGAATAGCTTTTCCGATAATTTTTTGCAGGGTTATATGGTTGTTTCTTGTAACGGCCTCTGATATTGCAGGGACTAATACCGTAGAAAGAGACATAGTTACCATAGATGGAAAGAAAAGGAGAGGCAGAGCCATTCCGCTGAACTTGCCATAAAGGGATAAAGCCGCACTTGAGTCAAGACCAAACTTCTGCAGCTGAATAGGGATAAGGATATTTTCAAAGGACTGCAGGGCGGAGGTCAAGAATCTATTAGCTGTTATGGGAATAGACAAGGCGAGTAAAGTATTAAAAGTTGCATGATAAGCAAGTGTTGGCTTAGTGAAATGCAGCTTGCGCTGCTTTAACCTAAAAGCTGTAAAAGAGAGTATAAATGAAAAGACTTCCCCTACACACATCCCTAAAACACCTAGTGCACAAGCATATTCAAGACCTTTTGGAATGAAAAGGCCTGCAAATAAGTAAATAACAAGCATTCTTGCTGCTTGTTCAACTATTTGAGCAAGGGCAGAGACTGACATTTCCTGACGTCCTTGAAAATAGCCTCTGATGCAGCAGGCTGCAGACATAAAAGGAATACAGGAGGCAAGTATTTTTAGAGACAAAGTTGTAACAGGTTCGTGGATGTAATAGGTGGCAATGAGTGGAGCAAATGTGTATAGTCCTAAGGATAAAACAACGCTTACTGTTAAAGCGATACTCAGGGATATTTTAAGAATTCGAACAGCATTGCTGTGCTGCCCCCTTGAAGTTTGTTCAGCAACTAATTTAGATACAGCAAGTGATATACCAGCAGATGATGCAGCCCAGAGCAGCATGTAAATAGGAAAGAGAAGCTGATAAAGGCCCATGCCTTCTGCACCCATTATATTTGACATATAGACTCTAAAGCCAAAGCCTAATAACCTTGTAATGAGGCTGGCGAGTGTTAAGATAAGTGTTCCGGCAATAAGTGATTTTTTTCTCATAGAAACTCCTTTCATAGTATGGATAGAAATGTGCAGCTAGTACAATTTATGAGACAAGATACTTAATTATGAAAATAATCCATAAAAAGAAGTAATATTTCACTTAAAAGTTGAGCATATGGCAATAATTATATATAATGAGCATAAGGGGTATGTCATGTGGAGGTGAATTGAAATGGAAATGAAAAACTGGAAGCAGATTTTATTGCCCTATACACAAGCAGTAGAAGAGCTAAAGGTGAAATTTAGAAGTATAAGAAGTGAGTTCATAAGTTTAGATGAATATTCACCAATTGAGTTCGTAACAGGCAGAGTTAAAAAAATATCCAGTATTTTGGAAAAGGCAAAAAAGAAGAACATACCCGTCGATGAGATTGAAGAGAAAGTAGAAGATATAGCTGGTATTCGTATTATGTGCCAGTTTGCAGAAGATATCTACAAAGTTATTGATATTATACGAGCCAGGCATGGAAAAGATCTTTATATTGAAGAAGAAAGAGATTATATTACAAATATAAAAAGCAGTGGCTATCGCAGCTACCATATTATCATAAAATATCCTGTCCAGACAGGACATGGAGAAAAAATGATTTTTGCTGAAATTCAAATTAGAACACTTGCGATGAATTTTTGGGCAACGATAGAGCATTCCTTAAGATATAAGTATAAGCAAAACATGCCTACTCAGATACAAGAAAGACTAACTAAGGCAGCAGAAGCAGCCTATCAGTTAGATAGAGAAATGGCTGAAATAAGAGAAGAGGTCCTTAAGTGTCAAGAATCCTTTCAACTAGAATCTAATTTGATAGCAGATATTTTTAGCAGCATTCAAGCTCTAAATAATAAGAATAGTACAAGAGACATGCATGAAATTTACGAAATGTTTTGGACACTATGGGAAGAGGGAGACATGATTAAATTAAGAGAGTTTAGTGAAAGTTTACAGTTCAATACGTGAAAGTATAATGAATAAGAAATAGGGAGGGAATAAATTTGCCAATTAGAGTTCCTAATGCACTTCCAGCTATAGAAGTACTGCAGAAAGAAAATATATTTGTGATGGATGAAAATAGAGCTGTATCTCAGGACATAAGAGCACTTAAAATCGTAGTGCTGAATCTCATGCCTATTAAACAAGAAACAGAAGTACAAATATTAAGGCTCCTTGGAAATACACCGCTTCAGATTGATATTACTTTGCTTCGGCCTATATCCCATGATAGTAAGAATACCTCTCAGGAGCATCTTGAAACCTTTTATAAGACGTTTGATCAAATTAAGGATTTAAAATTTGATGGCATGATTATAACAGGAGCACCAGTAGAACAAATGGAATTTGAAAAAGTTACTTATTGGGATGAACTGACACAGATTATGGAGTGGTCTAAAAAGCATGTTACTTCAACTTTTCACATCTGCTGGGGAGCTCAGGCTGGACTTCATTATCACTATGGCATACAAAAGTATCAGCTTACCCAAAAGAAGTTTGGGGTATTTGAGCATACTATTGTTAACTTTGAAAAGCTGCTGCAAGGATTAGATGACATTGTATACATACCTCATTCAAGACATAGTGAGGTTACTGCTGAGGAAATACTTGCATGTGATGGTCTTAAATTACTTTTACATTCAGATAAAGCTGGAGTTGCACTTGTTATTTCTAATGACGGCAGGAACATTTTTGCCACTGGACATGCGGAATATGACCCAGGTACGCTTGAAAAAGAGTATATGAGAGATCTTAAAAAGAATCTTCCTATAGAAATGCCGGACAACTACTATATAGATGACGAAATGGAAAAAGGCACAGTTGTGCGTTGGCGTTCACATGCCTATATTTTGTTTTCAAATTGGCTTAATTATTACGTATATCAAGTTACACCGTATAATTTAGATGAAATACGATAAACTAAAAAGGAGTCATAAAATATGATTCAGAAGATTAATTTTTCGACACCTAAAAGAGACGTAATGTTAGATATTACAAATAAGGTAGAAGAGTGTGTTAAAGAGTCTCATATAACAAGCGGCTACTGCATTATCTATGTGCCGCATACAACAGCAGGACTTACAATAAATGAAAATGCTGATCCAGATGTGCAAGCAGATATGCTTAATGCACTTGATAGGGCGTATCCTTGGAATGGAAACTATAAACATTTTGAGGGGAATTCAGCAGCACATATCAAAGCAACTACCGTAGGTTTTCAGCAGGTAGTACTTATTAGTGAGGGGAGATTACTCTTAGGCAGGTGGCAAGGTATTTATTTATGTGAATTTGATGGACCAAGGCAAAGACAAGTTTTTGTTAGTGTATTCGGAGAAAAATAATATTACCATTGTTATGAAACTTAAATATTGGTATAATAATCTAAGAAACTTAAGGAGCTGATTTTATGAAAACTAGAATGAAAGAGTTTCCATTAACATTAGAGGAGGTTAGGGACTTGATAAAAAAAGAGAATTCTAAAAAGGCAATTTGGATTACCCTTGCAGTAAGTGTTATTCTTATACTCGTTGCAGTAGTTATTTGGCTTGCTAAAAAGAGTTGTAAAGATATAGAAGAGCATTATGAATACTTTGATGATGATTATGATGAAACTGACGATTATGATGAATATGATGGCTTTGATGAAGATATTTATGAAGATGAAGAAGTAGAGTATGTTAAAATTAAAGATTTCATGAATTACTCAGAGGATGAAAAAAATACTGACTTACAAGGTGAAGAAACGGCAGATTCAGAAAATGAAGAGGCTGTTGATGGAGAAGATAAAGAAGCAGAGAGTTTAGAGAACTAAAATATCATAAAAAACTAGGATTTAGCCTAAAAGACTATATCCTAGTTTTTTTGTGTCAGTAGATCTTTTAACTTAGATAAAAGAACATCATTCTGATTTGGCTTCAAAAAGCAAAACCTTATAAAGCGGTCATCTAAAAAAGGAAATGAGCTTGCATCCCGTATAAGAAGGCCATCTTTAATAAGCGCATTTAATACATAATCTGATGAAATGGATGGATTTAGAATTTTTAATAAAACAAAATTAGCTACCGGTTTAAATACATGAATAGATGGAGTAGCAGAAAGGGCATGAAGAATACGTGTTCTTTCGCTTGCCATTAAACTATGGGTATGCTCGATATAAGCCTTATCTGTAAACATTATTTCTGCAGCAAATGCCGCCAAGCTATTAATGCTCCATGGGTTTTGAAGTTTTTGAGTGGAAGCTATAAGGCCTTGGTTTGAACAAATGCAGTAGCCGAATCTAAGTCCAGGAGAGGAAAAAAACTTAGAGACTCCCCGTATAACTAATAAATGATCAAAATCTTTAGCTAAAGATACTGCTGAGTAGGCCGATGGATCATCACAAAATTCTATATAGGTTTCATCAATCATCGCAAAAATATCAAGTTTTTGGGCAGCGCTGATGATGAGTGTAAGGATATCAAGCGTAATACCCGTTCCGGTTGGATTATTAGGATTACATACAATCAGCATATCATAATCTTTTTTGAGCTCGTTCATAAAGTTTTCTATATCTAATATAAACTCACTTTGTTCTTTTAGAGCATAATAATGGCATAGACCACCATTAAGGGCTATCTCTCTTTCATATTCAGAATAGGTTGGACCCAGAACAAGGGCATTTTGGGGCTTAACAGCATTTATTACAATTGAAATAAGTTCTGTAGAACCATTTCCCACAATAACGTGAGAAGCATTTATATGACAATATGCCCCAATTGTTTGTTTAAGGCTTGTATAGTTTCTATCAGGATAAGTAGCAATAAGGTCGATATTTTTTTTAAGAGCCTCTTTAGCCTTAGGAGATATGCCAAGAGGATTAATATTTCCGCTGAAGTCCCATATAGTATCTTTGTCAATATGATACATCTCCGAGACTCTGTCTAAATCTCCGCCATGTAAATAATGTTTGCTTTTCATAACATTAACCTACTTTCATGAATTCAAGTGTATACTTGCAGTAATATATTATATATACTATATAGTTTTCTTAAAGTCAAAAAAGAATACCTTTACAGTACTAATTATTAAATATTAAGAAGCTTAGCACTGCGGCAGAAGGCAAAAGGGGTATATTTTGCTTAAGATTTATGGTATACTTATTTTAATCGTTTATAAGCTAAAGTAAAGCAGACACAAAGGAGAAGATACCATTGTGTCTGCTTTTATCCGTAAAGGTTTTTGAACATTTACACGTTCATATTTTTAATATAGGAGATGAAATGATGAGGGTAATAATAGCTGAGAAGCCTTCTGTAGCTAAAAATATAGCAGATGCGCTAAAGATATCAAAGAGAGGTGACGGATATCTTGAAGGGGAAGATTATTTAATTACATGGGCTTTTGGACATCTTTTAGAACTCTTTGATGCGAAAGATTATGATGAAAAAATGAAATCATGGCGTCTTGAGTATTTTCCCTTTATTCCTCCAAAGTTTGAATATAAGATAAAAGAAAATAAGCTTAAAAAAGCAACTGATGCAGGAGCTAAAAAGCAGCTTAAGTGTATAAAGGAACTCATAAACAGAAAAGACGTAGAATCTGTTATATCGGCATGCGACTATGACCGAGAAGGGCAGATTATCGCTGATATTATTTTTGCCTATTTAAAAGTTAAAAAGCCTATTTATAGGTTGCTGCTTAATGAGTGGACAGAAAAAGAGGTTATAAAGGGAATAGAGGCTATTGTGCCCAACAAACAGCTAAAGCCTCTGCAAGATGCGGGTATTAGCAGACAACAGGCAGATTGGCTTATAGGTATTAATCTGACATCAGTAGCGACTGTTAAATATGGGGGGAAAGGAGAGCTTTTAAATGTAGGACGAGTTCTTCTGCCAACTTTAAAGATGATTTATGACAGAGATATTGAAATTGAGAACTTTAAACAAGAGCCATACTATAAGTTAGCAGCAAAGTTTACAAAGGATGCATTAATGTATGAAGGCTTCTATACAGAGGATAAAAAAGATAAGTTTGAAGATAAAACTTATCTTAAAGATATAAAAGCAAAAATAGAAGGTAAAGATGCAGCGATTACAAAAAAAGAGGTTACAGAGAAAACAGAATATCCCCAAAGTCTTTTTAATCTATCAGCATTGCAGGGATATATTACCAGTAAATATGAAGGGTTTACTTCAGATAAGGTATTGGCTACTGCCCAAAGCTTATATGAAAAGAAATATATCACCTATCCAAGGACAGCCAGCAGTGTTTTGGATGAGAGTCTTATTGATAAGGCTAAAAGTGTGCTCTACACGCTTAAAAAAGGATTACCATTTGAAAATGAAATTAAATTTACAGTATCCAAAAAAGTTTTTAACAGCAGTAAGGTAGAAAGCCATAGTGCTATTATCCCTACGTATATCATACCTAAAAACTTAACACCTCAAGAAGAGAAGGTTTATTTAGCTATAAGAAACAGATTTATAGCTCAGTTCATGCCTCCGGCTAAAATAGAAGAAACAGTTTTAGAGACGACTGTCCATGATACAGACTATATTTTTGTTACAAAAGGTAAGATTCAAAAAGAGTTAGGCTACAAAAAGATAGAGATGGAGCAAACCAAAGATGTCATACTCCCTAATGTTGATAAGGGATTAAATGTAACTGCTAGAGAATCAAATTTAACCGAACACAAAACAAAGCCGCCTGCTCCATATACTGAAAAAACATTGCTTAGAGCAATGGAGACCTGCGGTAAGCAATTTAAAGAAGATCAAAAAGAGGAGCAAAAAGAAGACACTGATTTGATGGAAGCTATTTTGAGTGGATTTAGTATTGGGACACCCGCTACAAGAGCAGAAACGATTAAAAAACTTAATGCTACTCAGTATACAATGATGCAGAAGAAAAATATAAGGTGTACGCCCAAGGGAAGGTATATCATAGAAACATTACCCGTTAAGGAACTAATGGATCTTGAATATACGGGGAGGCTGGAGAAAACCCTTCAGGATATAGAAAAAGGAAGTGTCTTAAAAGAAGAATTCTTACAGCACATTAAAACATTCATATGTAATGCAGTCAGTGATATTAAAGCTCAAAAGGCCACTGTGCTAAAAAGTATGAACACCCAAAGCAATATGCCATTAACTTCTGATAAAACTAAAAGAGAGAAGAAACCTCAAGAAACTAAAATAGAAAGAGAATCTTTGGGTAAGTGCCCGGTATGTGGCAGTGATATTGTTGAAGGGACAAAAGGTTTTGGATGTATGGGTTATAAAAATGGCTGTAAGTTTGTTATATGGAAAGAGAGTCAAGAACTCCAAAAATACGGAAAACGAGTTACGAAGGGTTTAATCAAATCACTTCTAAAAAAAGGAGAGGCTGCTATTAAGAATGCAGCAAGTGAAGAAGACGATCAAGTGAACCTATTAGTGAAGTACTTTAAAGATGAGAATGAAAAAGGTTATCATCTCGTCATCACTAAGCAAGATATCACAACTTGAAATTCACGGAAATTCTTGACAGGTTACCTATAAAATAGTATTATAAATTAGAAATTCAATAGTATTATAAATTAGAAATTCAATCATACGATGGAGGTAACGGATCATGGCATATTTTATTAATGAAGATTGCATTAGCTGTGGCGCATGTGAAAGCGAATGTCCAGTAACTTGTATTACTGAAGGAGATTCAAAATACGTAATAGATGCTGCTGAATGTATAGAATGTGGCGCTTGTGCAGATGTTTGTCCTGTAAATGCACCAAATCCAGAAGAATAATAAAAACCAATTTATAGTAAAAGATGATTTCTAACCAACTAGAGATCATCTTTTTTTGTTATAGAAAATTTTTGTATAAAAAAGATTTATATTGAATAATTTATCTAAAGGTGGTAAAATCAATAATTGTGATTAAAATAGCAGAAAGAAGGTTCATATACAAATGAGTGATATGAAAATTATTAATATAGCAGTAATAGCCCACGTAGATGCAGGTAAATCCACACTTGTAGATGCTTTTTTAAGTCAAAGCGGGGTATTTAGAGATAACGAAGAACGTGTAGATTGCGTAATGGACAGTAATGATTTAGAAAGAGAAAGAGGTATTACAATCTATTCTAAAAACTGTTCTATAAAATATAAAAATTATAAAATAAATATCGTAGATACTCCAGGACATAGTGATTTTTCATCTGAGGTAGAGAGAGTTATACGTACAGTAGATACGGTTATTTTATTAGTAGATTCTATAGAAGGGCCTATGCCACAAACAAGATTTGTGCTTCAGAAATCATTAGAACTTGGGCTTAAACCTATCCTTGTTATTAATAAAATAGATAAGCCAAACCATAGAGCAGAAGAAGTTGTAGACATGACGTTTGATTTATTTGTAGATTTGCAGGCTGATGATGAACAGTTAGATTTCCCAATCCTTTATGGAATCGGGAAAGAAGGTATTATGCAGTATGAGTTAGAAGACGAAGGACAGGATATTATGCCGCTTCTAGAAACAATTATCGAGCGGGTTGGAGAATATCCAAAGCAAGATGAAAAACCTCTTAAAATGCAAATCAGTGCACTTGCTTATGATGATTATGTAGGCAGATTAGGTGTTGGCCGTATTTATGAAGGAGTTATCAAAGAGGGGCAAACCGTTGAGATAGCAGATAACGATGGCAATCTAAGACAGGCACGTATTTCAAAAGTCATGGTATATGAAGGATTAAAACAAGTTGCAGTAAAAGAAGCAACAAGCGGCGATATTGTCGTTCTTGCAGGGATACCAAATATTTCTATCGGAGAAACAATAGGAGAAGCAGGTCAGGTAGATCCGATGACGCCAATTACTATTGAAGAACCAACCCTTGCGATGAACTTTTTAGTTAACAATTCACCTTTTGCTGGACAAAGTGGTAAATTTGTAACGACTAGACATATTAAAGACAGATTAGAAAAAGAAACAGAAATTAATGTTGGGCTTAGAGTAGAACCAATGGATACGACCGATGGGTATAGAGTATCTGGAAGAGGGGAGCTTCATTTGTCTGTACTTCTTGAAAATATGAGAAGAGAAGGCTATGAAGTAGGGGTTTCTAAACCTGAAGTTATTATGCATACAGATGAAAATGGCAAGCTTGTAGAGCCAGTTGAGCGCGTTATCATAAGTGTTCCAGAAGAGTACTCTGGTTCTGTAATTAGCAAGCTGAATATGCGTAAAGGAATTATGCAAAGCATGGAGCCTGAAAATGGGCACATTAGAATAGAATATCTTTGCCCAACCCGTTCACTCCTAGGATTTAGAAGTGAGCTTATCACAGATTCAAGAGGCGAAGCAACAATGGTTCGTACGATTGAGGGTTACACAGAATATGTTGGGGAGCTTCCTAGAAGAGGTAATGGCGTACTCATCGCACAAGAATTAGGAACCACTATGGGATATGCTTTAAACAGCCTTGAAGATAGAGGAACTTTGTTTGTCAAACCAGGAACAGAAGTTTACTCAGGCATGATCATTGGTATGAACTCACGAAAAGAAGATATGACAGTTAACCCATGCAAGAACAAAAAATTAACTAATACAAGGGCCTCAGGCTCAGATGATGCGGTTAGATTATCGCCGCCAAGAATCTTTTCACTTGAAGAAGCACTTGAGTTTATAGAAGATGATGAATTGGTAGAAATTACACCAGATGCTATCAGACTTCGTAAAAAGTTATTAGACGAAGGGGACAGAGTAAGAGCCGGCAGAAAGAAATAGAAGTTAAAAGTGACATTTAAAAGATCATAGTATGAAAAGATTATATTCCTTTCATACTATGATCTTTTTATTATACATAAAAATATAAGGTAATAATTAGCGAAATTTGTTTGGAGCAAAGCTGATAATGGTTATTTAGATAATACCATAAACTAATTATTTTGTGGAAATAAATAGTTTCTTAGATGTAATAAAAAATTGATATTATGTATATTTATACAAAATGCTTTTAAATATCAAAGATAAATCTTATTAGGTTTGCATATTATGTAAACCTAATAGAAAGAACATTTATTTTCCTAAGGCCTAGATTGATAGATTGTTATGTCTATTGTAGAATCATTAAAAGGAAAAAGGTTTACATAATATATTATAGTGGATGATTTTTTATTATTAAACAAGAAATTATGAAATATAAAATTAAGTATAAAAATTTATTAAAAATATTGACACCCTATCGTAATGTTGATAGAATACTAATAAATTAATACTTAATAGTAAAATGCGATGAAGGAGAACGACTTTTGCAGAATCAATTTTAGAGAGTTAGCGGGTGGTGGAAGCTAATATTGACGCAAAATGTAAATCACTCTTGAGCAGAACTTGTGAAAGGCATAAGCCAAGTAAGAAGTCTCCGGACGCTCCGTTAAAGGCAAGGGTTTGATAGAACCTGATGAGTGGACTTATAATTCTGTCTTTATAGGTCAAAATGGGTGGTAACGCGTGGAATATTCCTCGTCCCGTTATAGGGATGGGGATTTTTTATATATATTCCTAAATTGGTTGATTATTTAGAATGATAAGTAAAATGAAGGAGGAATTGTGATGAAGTTATCAGACGTATTAGTACGTTGTTTATGTGAAGAAAAGGTAGATACAGTATTTGGTTACCCAGGTGCTGCAGTACTAGCCGTCTATGAGTCACTGAGAACCTCTTCCTTGCATCATGTACTTGTGAGACAGGAGCAAGCAGCTGTGCATAGTGCAAGCGGTTATGCGAGAACGACAGGGAAAGTTGGAGTATGTATCGCTACCTCAGGACCAGGCGCTACAAATCTTATTACAGGGATAGCAACGGCTTATATGGATTCTATTCCTATTGTTATTATAACTGGACAAGTAAAACTAAGTCTTATTGGCAGAGATGTATTTCAAGAAGTTGATATCACAGGAGCTACAGAGCCTTTTATTAAACACAGTTATTTAGTTAAAAATGCACAGGATTTTCCAAAGATTCTTAAAGAAGCATTTTATATTGCTACAACTGGCAGACCAGGACCTGTACTGATTGATCTTCCTATGGATATACAAGAAGAACAAATTGATTATATTTATCCAAAAGAAGTTAAAATTAGAGGCTACAAGCCGACTATAGAAGGACATGTTGGACAAATTAAAAAAATTGTTAAATTGTTAGAACATAGTAAAAGGCCTCTCGTTTGTGTTGGAGGAGGGGTAGTCCTAGGAAATGCTGCAGATGAGCTTAAAGAGTTTATATATAAATCAGATATACCGGTAGTACACACTTTAATGGGAACAGGAGCTCTTCCAACCTTTTCAGAATATAACTGTGGCATGATAGGACTTCATGGTTATGTCCATTCCAATTGGGCTCTTAAACATGCAGATACCATTTTGTTTATAGGCGCACGTATAGCAGACAGAGCTGTAGCTAATCTGGGTATTTTTGATGAAAATGCTAATATTATTCATATTGATATTGATCCAGCAGAAATAGGCAAGATCACATCAGCTACAATTCCTGTAGTTGGAGATGCAAAATCTATTCTTAAAGGACTTACTTCCCTTATTAGAAAAGTAGATACTTTGAATTGGAGAGAAGAGATAGAAAGTAAGAAGAAGATTAAAGAAGAGGTACATCCAAAAGATGCTGTGAATCCAAAGCTGGTTGTAAGAAAATTATCAGAAATGTTAAATGACCAGGCGATTGTTGCAGCAGATGTTGGGCAAAATCAGTTCTGGACCATGAGAAATATGGAGATTAAAGGCAGCAGAAAGCTTATTTGCTCTGGAGGCTTTGGTACCATGGGTTACTCCCTTCCGGCGGCTATAGGAGCAAGTATAGGGAATAAAGATAAACAAGTAGTCAGTATACTTGGAGACGGAAGCTTTCAAATGAGCTTATTTGAACTTGGAACACTTGTGCAAGAAGGAATAAACCCTCTTATTATCTTATTTAACAATAGTGGTTTAGGCATGGTTAGGGAGATTCAAAGAAGAAATGGTGATCTCAAGGAACATGGGGTAGCACTTAGTAAAAATCCAGATTTTACAGCTATTGCAAGGGCTTATGGTATCACAGCTAAAACAATATCAGATGAAAAAGAAATAGAAGCAGCACTTGATGAGGCATTAACAAGTCATAAACCTTATTTCTTAGAGTTTATTGTTAGCGATAAAGAGTCTACATTATAGAAAAGAGGGGAAAATATGAAAAAGCACGTATTATCTGTACTGGTTGAAAATCACTCAGGCGTACTAAGCCGTATATCTGGATTATTTAGCCGCCGTGGATATAATATAGATAGTTTATCTGTAGGAGAAACAGAAGATCCTACTGTATCCCGTATGACCATTGTGGCTGATGCTGATGAATCTACTTTGGAACAAATTAAAAAGCAGCTTAACAAGTTAGTAGATGTTATTAAAATTATTGAGCTTAAAGAAGATACAGCTATTTACAGGGAGCTTGCACTTGTTAAAATAACTGCGGATAAGAAAACTAGAGCAGAAATTATTGAAATAGCTAATATTTTTAGAGCACATATTGTAGATGTTTCAAAAGACTCTCTCGTTATTGAAGCAACTGGTGATCAGGGAAAAATAACAGCCCTGACAAGCATGCTGGAGCCTTATGGCGTTAAAGAAATTATTAGAACAGGGCTGACAGCACTTCAAAGAGGAGAAAAAGAACTTAAAAATTAAAACAAACCCAGTTTCAAGTAACAGAGTTTGATTTAATCATAAATAATATTTCATTAAATAATAACAAATCTTAAGGAGGATTTTAAAATGGCAAAATTGTATTATCAAAAGGATTGTAATTTAGATTTATTAAAAGGCAAAACAGTAGCAATAATTGGGTATGGAAGCCAAGGACATGCACACGCACTTAATCTGCATGAATCAGGTGTAGACGTTATTGTTGGTTTATATAATGGAAGTCCTTCATGGGCAAAAGCAGAAAAAGCTGGTCTTAAGGTTATGACAGCAGCTGAAGCTACAAAAGCAGCAGATTTTATTATGATATTAATTAATGATGAAAAGCAAGCGGCACTTTACAAAGAAGATATTGCTCCAAACTTAGCAGAAGGCAAAACACTTGCTTTTGCACATGGTTTCAATATTCACTATATGCAAATTGTGCCTCCAACAAATGTTAACGTTGTTATGATTGCTCCAAAAGGGCCAGGACATACTGTAAGAAGTCAATTTGAAGAAGGCAGAGGCGTTCCATGTCTTATCGCCGTTTACCAAGATGCTACTGGTAATGCAAAAGATCTTGCTCTTGCGTATGCGGCAGGTGTTGGCGGTGCAAGAGGCGGTATCTTAGAGACTACTTTTAAAGAAGAAACAGAAACAGACCTTTTTGGTGAACAAGCAGTACTTTGCGGTGGGGTAACAGCTCTTATGAAAGCTGGTTTTGAAACACTTGTAGAAGCTGGCTATCAACCAGAAAGTGCATACTTCGAATGTGTACATGAAATGAAATTAATCGTAGACCTTATCAATAAAGGCGGATTCAGCTACATGAGATATTCTATCTCTGATACTGCAGAATATGGAGACTACACAGTAGGACCACGTATTATTACAGAAGAAACTAAAAAAGAAATGAAAAAAGTTCTTAGAGAAATCCAAGATGGTACTTTTGCTAAAAACTGGATTGTAGAAAACCAATCAAATCGTGCATACTTCAATGCTATTCGTCGTATCGAAGCAGATCACCAAGTAGAAAAAGTAGGCAAATCATTAAGAAGCATGATGTCATGGGCAACAGATACAGATAACTAAAATAACAGAAGGGGATGTATATGGCAAACTTTGTTAAAATTTTTGATACAACACTTAGAGATGGTGAACAATCGCCAGGCTGCAGTATGAATTTAGCTGAAAAACTAGAAGTTGCAAGCCAACTTGAAAGATTAGGTGTAGATGTTATGGAAGCTGGTTTTGCCATTGCTTCTCCAGGAGATTTTGCATCGGTTAAATCTATTGCAAAAACTATTAAGAACACTACAGTAGCAAGTTTAGCAAGAGCCCTTACTAAAGATATTGATGCGGCAGCAGATGCATTAAAAGGTGCAAAGTATCCAAGAATTCACACCTTTATTGCAACATCTGACATTCATATGGAATATAAGCTGAAAAAATCAAAAGAAGAGGTTTTAGCTACTGCAATTGAAATGGTTAAATATGCAAAGAAGTTTTGTCAGGATGTAGAGTTCTCAGCCGAAGATGCTTCAAGAAGCAACCCAGCCTTCTTATATCAAATCTTTGAAGCCGTTATCTCTGCAGGAGCAACTGTTATTAATGTACCTGATACTGTAGGATATACTTCTCCCGAAGAGTTTGCAGCACTTATTAGAGGGATTAAAGAAAACGTATCTAATATACACAAAGCAGATATTTCAGTTCATTGCCATAACGATCTCGGTCTTGCAGTTGCAAATTCACTGGCTGCAGCAAGAGCAGGGGCTACGCAAATAGAGTGTACGATTAATGGTATAGGTGAACGGGCAGGAAATGCTGCTTTAGAAGAAATTGTCATGAATCTTAATACTAGAAAAGACATTTATGGATTAGACACACGGATTTTTACAAAAGAAATTCATAGAACAAGTAAACTCTTAAGCAGTATCACAGGTGTGCGTGTGCAGCCTAATAAAGCCATAGTCGGAGAAAATGCTTTTGCACATGAGTCAGGCATCCATCAGCATGGTATGCTTGCTAATAAGAGCACATACGAGATTATGACACCAGAGTCTATTGGACTTTCAGAAAACAAGATGGTACTTGGAAAACATTCCGGAAGACATGCTTTTGAAGATAAAATTAAATCTATGGGCTATATACTTGACAAAGGGGCCTTAACGACTGCCTTTGAGCAATTTAAAATTCTTGCAGATAAGAAAAAAGATGTAACAGACAGAGATATTGAGGTTCTGGTATGCAGAAAGATGGTGCCAATACCAGAAGCTTACAAGCTAGACCGATTTGTTATTAATTCAGGTAATACCATTACTACCACTTCATCCATGAGGCTTCTTAGTAAGACAGGACATATTTTAGAGGAAGTTGTTTCTTCTTATGATGGACCAATAGATGCATCTTACAAAGCTATTGATAAATTAGTAGGCAGAAAATTTATTTTAGAGGACTTTGTTATTAATTCTGTTACAGGCGGAACAGATGCACAAGGAGAAGTGAATGTAAAAATTAGAAATAATGACAGAGTATACAATGGCTATGGTGTAAGCATGGATATTGTAGAAGCAAGTATCCTTGCCTATATCTCAGCTATTAATAATATGCTGTACGATCAAGAAGAAAAAAAGGAGGTATAAAGTTATGCAAACAATTGCTATCTTAGATTCCACTCTTAGAGATGGAGCGCAATCAGAAAGTATCTCCTTTTCGGTATCAGACAAATTAAAAATAGTAAATACCTTAGATGAGTTAGGGGTCAGCTATATTGAAGCTGGCAACCCTGGCTCAAACCCTAAGGATCTTGAATTCTTTAAAGAAGTTAAAAAACTGAGTCTAAAGACAGCGAAGCTTACGGCTTTTGGGAGTACAAGAAGAAGAAATATTGAAGTATCAGAAGATAGCAATGTGAGATCACTCCTTGAGGCAGATACCCCTGCGGTAGCAATTTTTGGTAAAACATGGGACTTTCATGTCACAGATATTATAAAAACAACGTTAGAAGAAAACCTAAACATGATCTATGATACTATTAAGTTTTTTAAAGATCATGGTAAGGAAGTCATATTTGATGCTGAACACTTTTTTGACGGCTATAAAAATAATAAAGAGTATGCACTTAGTACACTTAGAAGAGCAGAAGAGGCTGGAGCAGACTGTATCGCACTTTGTGAAACAAATGGCGGAGCTTTTCCGGATGAGGTCTATGAAATTGTTAAAGAAGTAGCTAGTCATGTGAATGTACAAATAGGTATACATACTCATGATGACACGGGTATGGGGGTTGCAAACAGTATCATGGCAGTCCTAGCCGGAGCTACGCATGTACAAGGTACACTTGTTGGTTTTGGAGAAAGATGCGGTAATGCCAATTTATCGACTATTATTCCTAATCTCCAGATTAAAAGAGACTATGAATGTATTAAAGCAGAGAATATGCCAAAGCTTACTACACTTTCAAGAAGGGTAGCAGAGATAGCTAATGTTTCATTAAAAGATAATATGCCTTATGTTGGAAAAAGTGCTTTTGCTCATAAAGCAGGCATGCATATAGATGGCGTGACAAAAGCTTCTGTTTCTTTTGAACATGTACCTCCAAACAGTGTGGGTAATGAAAGAAGATTTTTAATGTCAGAAGTTGCAGGGCGAAGTACAATTATCGAAAAAATACAAAGGATTTCGCCTCAGATTACAAAAGATGATGAAGTGACCCAGCGTATTATTGACCGCATAAAAGATTTAGAGCATCAGGGATATCAGTTTGAAGGAGCAGATGGTACTTTTGAACTTCTTGTGAGAAAAGCACTCGGAAAATATAAACCGTTTTTTGATCTGGAGGAGTTTAAAATTATTGGTGAAGAACCAAGGGGCTCCAAGGGAGTCAGTTCTTCTGCTATTATCAAGGTAAAAGTAGGTAACGCAGTTGAAATGACAGCAGCAGAAGGAGAAGGACCTGTTAATGCGTTAGATACAGCCCTTAGAAAAGCTTTAGAGGTATTTTATCCAGAGCTTAAAGAGGTACATCTGACAGATTATAAGGTAAGAGTCCTGGATACAAAATCAGCAACAGCTGCTAAGGTTAGAGTATTGCTTGAATCTACAGATGGTGAAGACTACTGGAGTACTGTCGGCGTATCGACTGACATTATAGAAGCCAGCTGGATTGCACTTGTTGATTCAATTGAGTATAAACTGATTAAGGATATCGAGAAAAGATTTAAACCTTATTTATAAACTAAACAAAGAAAATAAGGAACTTAGAAAGAGGAGGATATAGAAGATGGATTATAAAATAGTAACGCTTCCTGGTGATGGGATCGGCCCAGATATCACTAAAGAAGCTGTTAAAGTATTAGATAAAGTTGCAAGTGTTTACGGTCATACTTTTAACTACGAAGAAAAGTTAATGGGTGGTATTGCAATTGATCTTGCAGGGAATTCACTTCCACAAGATACGATTGATGCTTGTAAGGCTGCTGATGCAGTGCTTCTTGGAGCTGTTGGAGGACCTAAATGGGATAATCTTCCTAATGGTGACAGACCAGAAAAAGGTCTTTTAGGGATAAGAGGAGCACTTGGCCTTTTTGCAAACCTTAGACCTGCTGTACTGTATCCACAGCTTAAACATGCAAGTCCTCTTAAAGAAGAGATTATTGGGGATAGCCTTGATATTCTTATTGTAAGAGAACTTACAAGCGGTATTTATTTTGGTGAAAAGCAAAAAGTTGTGTGCGAAGAAGATGATTCAAAGACGTATGCATCTGACCTTGAAAAATATACAGTAGCAGAAATCGAGCGTATTACAAGAGTAGGATTTGAAGCTGCTATGAAACGTAATAAAAAAGTTTGTGTAGTTGATAAAGCTAACGTTTTAGAGTCTTCAAGACTTTGGAGAGTTGTAGTAGCAAGAGTGGCAAAAGATTACCCAGAAGTTACCTACAGCCATATGTACGTTGATAATGCAGCAATGCAGCTTGTTGTTAATCCAAAACAATTCGATGTTATCGTTACATCTAACATATTTGGTGATATACTATCAGATGAGGCGAGTATTATTACCGGTTCAATTGGTATGCTTGCATCAGCTTCACTTGGAGAAGGAACACTTGGGCTTTATGAGCCAAGTCATGGCAGTGCACCAGATATAGCAGGACAAAATAAAGCTAATCCTATTGCAACTATCCTTTCAGCAGCAATGATGCTCAGGTATTCTTTAAGCCTGGAAAAAGAAGCTGTGGCAATTGAAACAGCCGTTATGGAAGTATTAGATGCGGGCTACAGAACAGGTGATATTATGAGTACTGGTATGAAATGTATTGGTACAAAAGAGATGGGACAATTAATAGCAGATGCTGTTAAATAAATGATTATGAGGAGGAAGAACTTTGAGTAGCAAGGTTATTTATTTAGATGGGAAATTTGTAAGTGAAGATGAGGCCAAATTATCAGTATTTGACCATGGTGTTTTATATGGAGACGGCGTATTTGAAGGCATAAGAGCATATAATGGTCGTATTTTTAGATGTGAGGAGCATATTGATAGACTTTATGCAGCTGCAAAGGCCATCATGCTTAACATACCTATATCCAAACAAGAAATGACAGAAGTTCTTCTTGAAACTTGCAGGAAAAATGATTTAAAGGATGGGTATATTCGCTTAGTTGTAACAAGAGGCAAAGGGGATCTTGGGCTTAATCCTAAAAATTGTCCTGTGCCTTCAATATTCTGCATTGCAGCAACTATTCAGCTTTATCCAGAAGAAATGTATACAAAAGGCATGCCGATTGTTACAGCAGCTCAAAGACGTAATAAAGCAACTATCGTAGATCCACAAATTAAGTCTTTAAATTACCTTAATAATATTTTAGCTAAGATGGAAGCTAACAGAGCTGGTGTACCAGAAGCACTTATGCTGAATCATGATGGGATAGTAGCAGAGTGTACAGGAGATAACATCTTTATCGTAAAAGATAATGTTGTGTATACACCTCCAATTCATGTAGGCATATTAGACGGTATTACAAGACGTACGGCTATGGAGCTTGCAGAAAAATTAGGTTATAAGGTTGTAGAAAAAGAATTTACATTATTTAATGTGTATAACGCTGATGAATGTTTCTTAACAGGGACAGCAGCAGAAGCTATTCCAGTAACAAGTGTAGATGAAAGAGTTATTGGCGAAGGCGTTGCAGGGCCTGTTACAAAAGAACTATTACATGCATTCAAAGAATACGCAAACAGCAATGGGACAGATATTTTCTAATGAAGATAAGTTTAAGGGCATTTTATAAAATGCCCTTAAGTTTTAATATTGATAAAAATATCCAGATAAAGGAGAGGAAAACATGAGAAGCGATAGAGTAAAATTAGGACCAGCAAGAGCACCGCACCGTTCTCTTTTTAAAGGAATGGGTTATATAGATGAAGAAATCAACGCACCCCTTATTGGTGTTGTAACGGCTAAAAGTGAAATCGTACCAGGACATATGCATCTTGATAAGATAACAGAAGCTGTAAAAACAGGTATTCGCATTGCAGGAGGAACACCAATTGAAATACCAGCTATTGGTGTATGTGACGGGATTGCTATGGGACATGAGGGAATGAGATATTCCCTTGTTACAAGAGAACTTATTGCAGATTCTATTGAATGTATGGCAATAGCTCATGCATTTGATGCGTTAGTTCTTGTACCAAACTGCGATAAAATTGTACCAGGTATGCTTATGGGAGCAGCAAGGCTGAACCTTCCTACAGCTGTTGTCAGTGGCGGCCCTATGCTTGCAGGTAACGTTTCAGGTGGCAAGGTAAGTTTATCTCTTGTTTTTGAAGCTGTAGGCAGCCATACTGCTGGTAAAATGACTGATGAAGAACTTTATGAATTTGAAGAGCATGCCTGCCCAGGCTGTGGTTCTTGTTCAGGAATGTTTACAGCAAATAGCATGAACTGCATGTGCGAAGTATTAGGTATAGCACTTCCAGGAAATGGATCTATTCCTGCTGTATTTGCAGAACGTGTAAGACTTGCTAAAAAAACAGGTATTGCTATTATGGATATGCTAAAGAAAGATATTAAGATGCGCGACATTGTTAATGAAAAGGCTTTCCAAAATGCACTAACTGTAGATATGGCTCTAGGATGCAGTACGAATACAATGCTGCATTTACCTGCTGTAGCCCATGAAGCAGGAGTAAGTATTGATTTAGATATGGCAAATGAGATCAGTAATAAAACACCAAATCTTTGTAAATTGGCACCAGCCGGACCGCATCATATGGAAGACCTCTATTTTGCTGGCGGCGTAGCAGCAGCTATGAAAGAACTTACTAAGAAGAATTTATTAAATACAGACTTAATGACAGTTACAGGCAAGACTCTAGGAGAGAACTTAGAATCCGTAGCTAACAAAAATCCACAAGTTATCAGACCTATTGAGAATCCATACAGCGAGACAGGTGGCATTGCAGTTTTAAGAGGAAATTTAGCTGAGGATGCATGCGTTGTAAAACGTTCAGCAGTTGCTAAAGAAATGCTTATTCACCAAGGGCCAGCTAAAGTATATAATAGCGAAGAGGAAGCTACAGAAGCTATTAATACAGGTAAAATTCAAAAAGGTGATGTCCTTGTTATACGATATGAAGGACCAAAAGGCGGCCCTGGCATGAGAGAAATGCTTTCACCAACAGCATGCCTTGCAGGTATGGGACTTGATAAAGATGTAGCGCTTATTACAGACGGCAGATTTTCAGGTGCAACAAGAGGGGCTTCTATAGGACACGTGTCTCCTGAAGCAGCAGAAGGCGGACTTATTGCACTGGTTGAAGACGGGGATATCATTAGTATTAATATGCATAAGTGTACAATCACATTAGAAGTTGATGAAGAAACGATTGCAAAAAGAAGAGCAAGCTGGACAGCGCCAGAACCAAAGGTTAAAACAGGCTACTTAGCACGTTATGCAAAGCTTGTTTCATCAGCAAATACCGGAGCAATCTTTAAATTTTAGATAGGAGACAGGGGGTAAATATGAAAATAAATGGATCACAAATACTCATTGAGTGTTTGGTAGAACAAGGAGTAGATACTGTTTTTGGATATCCCGGAGGCTCAGTTCTTAACATATATGATGCACTCTATAAAAATAGTGATCGGATTAAGCATATTTTAACGGCACATGAGCAAGGAGCTTCTCATGCTGCTGATGGCTATGCTAGAGCTACTGGGAAAGTAGGTGTCTGCATTGCAACATCAGGACCGGGAGCAACCAATTTAGTAACTGGTATTGCAACAGCTTATATGGATTCAGTTCCTATGGTTGCTATAACAGGCAACGTAGCAACTCCGCTTCTTGGGAAAGACAGCTTTCAAGAAGTAGATATATCAGGGATTACAATGCCTATTACAAAGCATAACTATATCGTAAAAGATATTACTAAGCTTGCGGATACCATAAGAGAAGCATTTTTTATTGCTAAATCAGGAAGGCCAGGACCAGTTCTTATAGATATTCCTAAGGATCTTACGGCAGCGCTTTGTGACTATATCCCTCAAACTCCTAAAAAAGCTGGCGTGCAAGTTCATACTATTAGACAAGAGGACATAGATAAAGCACTCATACTTCTTAAAGAAGCTAAAAAGCCGCTGATATATAGCGGAGGAGGTATCATAAGAAGTGGTGCCAATGAAATTTTATTAAAGTTTGCAGAAAAGCTCCAAGCACCAGTTGCAACATCCCTTATGGGAATTGGTGGATTTGCAGAAACGCATCCGCTCTCAACAGGCCTTGTTGGAATGCACGGGAGTAAAGCCTCTAACCTTGCAGCAACGGAGTGTGATCTGCTCATAGCGCTTGGTGCTAGATTTAGCGATAGAGTTATTAGTGATGTGTCAAAGTTTGCTCCAAATGCTAATATTCTCCATATAGATATCGATCCGGCGGAGGTAGGTAAAAATATTGCAGCTTATAGTGCTGTTATTGGGGATGTAAAAGAAATCCTTACTGCGTTAACAGGTCTTTTCCCTCAGCAGGAACATGATGCATGGATTGATGAAGTGAGATGTTGGAAAGAAGAGTTCCATTTTGATTATCAAAAAGATGATACGCTAAGACCTCAATTTATTATGGAAAATATTTATGAGCAGACGAATGGCAATGCTATTATTACAACAGAGGTTGGACAGCACCAAATGTGGGCTGCGCAGTTTTATAAATATACAAAACCTAATACTTTTTTAAGTTCAGGGGGACTTGGGACAATGGGCTATGGAACAGGTGCCAGCATAGGGGCACAAATTGGCATGCCTGAGCACCAAGTTGTGCATATAGCGGGTGATGGTTCATTTCGTATGAATTGCAATGAACTTGCAACAATAGCACACTATAATGTACCAGTTATCATTGTTCTTATGAATAACAGTACCCTTGGAATGGTTAGGCAGTGGCAAACAACCTTCTACGAAGCAAGATATTCTCAAACGACTCTAGACAGAGGCCCAGATTTCACGTTATTAGCAAAAGCATATGATGTACAAGGATATGATGTTTACACTCAAGAGGACTTTATAAATGCTTTTAAAGAGGCTCTTGCGAGTAAAAAACCAGCGCTTCTTAACTGCCGAATTGGTGTTGATGAAAAAGTCCTGCCTATGGTAGCACCTGGAACCGCTATTAATAATCTAATTCTTGACTAATCCATTAAAAAACAAAACGGAATAATTGAAATAGAGGGCAAGCTCCCAAGACTTACTGCTGCAATGATAAACGATAGTTTATAAAAGTGGCAAGCCTTAGGTGCTTGCCTTTTAATTTAACCTTTATACCGATAAACAAAAGGAATTGGAATATAAAAACATACAATTTTACTTGATAATCATTGAAAAGTGCGGCAAAAGTTGATAAAATTAAAATATTATACCAATCACTAGAATCAGCTGGAGGTAGCAGTTAATGAAAAGAAGCGCAGATCACTTTTATGGATGTTTGGCAGGAGGAGCTATTGGTGATGCATTAGGTGCGCCAATAGAATTTATGAGTTATGATAAGATATTGGACAGGTATGGAGAAAATGGTCTGGCAAATCTTCTTTTTTCACAACATACAAATTGCGCGCTCATTACAGATGATACTCAGATGACCTTATTTACCGCAGAAGGGCTTATAAGAAGTGCTGCAAGAGCCTATAGGAAAAAGATGCAAAGAACTATTCCTGAAACGACTACAGCTGTGTTTAGGGCTTATCTTAGATGGCTTTATACGCAAGGACTTAAAACGCCGCACTGGAACCTAAGTGATTATGACGGATGGCTGATAAAAATCAAGTCTTTACATGCATACAGAGATCCAGGAGTAACTTGTATTACCACCTTAGGAAAAGGTATTATGGGAACGGTCAAAAAGCCAATCAACGACAGTAAAGGCTGCGGTGGCATGATGAGAGTAGCTCCAATAGGACTTGTAGAGTGTGAAGAAGATGTCTTTGATGTAGGGGTGAATGCAGCAGCAATTACTCATGGACATCCAACAGGTTACCTTGCTGCAGGTACTTTGGCTGCAATGATTCATTACATTATACAAGGAGATGAACTGCAGGAGGCTATTCTTAAGTCATTAAATCGTCTGAAACAAAAAGAAAACAGTGAAGAATGCGTGGCAGCTATTGAAAAAGCCATAAGTCTTGCTAAAGAAGGCAATCCTTGTTATGAAAAACTTAAAACCTTAGGCCAGGGCTTTGTTGCAGAGGAAACGCTTGCTATAGCCATTTATGCGGCCCTAAGCTATCCAGATAATCTCAAAGAAGCACTCGTTCTAGCTGTTAACCATGACGGAGACAGTGATAGTACAGGGGCTGTAACAGGGAATATTCTTGGAGCTTATTTAGGAGCAAAAAACATTGAAAAAGAATTACTTACTGGCATAGAATTAGCTAAAGAAATAGAACAATTATCAAATGATTTATTTATACTCTTTGAAGAAGATCAGGCCTGGTTTGACAGGTATCCAGCATGGTAAAAAAGACCCTACTAGGGTCTTTTTATGATTGATGATTTATTTTATCTTTTAATTCAAGAGCTCTGTCCTTGATGCGTCCGGAAATACCAGGAGATGTAATGATAACGGACAGATATTTTTTAGCTTCTGATATTTTCCCGAACTTATAGGCTATATCAGCTAAGATATACATAACAGTCATTTCATCAAGACCAAAGATAGGAAATCTTTCTGTAGACAGAGCTTCCTCAAACCCCTCATAGGCTCTTGTAAGAAATGAAAGTTCATTGTTCTCATCTCCCAGGTCCCTATAAAGCCATGCAATATGCAGTGCAATATAAGCCTGTTCACCCGTTTTACCTTTTTTTGTCATACATGTTAACAGAGCCATCTTGTGTTTGTGTATTCCTTCAGGCAGCGTAGTATATTCAGAATAGGCATGGGCTTTATAATTTGCGCAAATTTGAGCTTTTATCCATTCCTTTTGTTTAGGGAGGAGACTGTCAAAGGATTTTGTAATGGCAGAATAACCACAATGCGGACACATTAAAGCGTCATAAAGTATAGGATTAACAACTGAATATCTAGGATACAAATCACTATCGACTGAAACAACTTGATTTTTACCTACTTTTACAGACTTAGCAGTAAAAGCCTGATTACATACGGGGCAAGCATAAGATTTATCATATAGAGCATTTTTAAGGGCATCATTAGTATGTATATTTTCCATTTATGGGCACATCCTTCTCACTTGTTTTATGAGTCTTTCTTGCTGACTCTTACTACATCAATATAAATAGTCTATAACCATTATATATAACTATAGGAATTTAGTAAAATAATATCTATAAAACTTTCTTCGAAAAAAATAAAAGGAGTATATGAGATGAGGAAATTAACTTACTATTTATATAGTTTTCTTTTAAGCATACTTTTAGCAGGATGCACATTTACGAATACTATAGAAAAAGATTCTGATATAAAAAACAATGAAAATGGACAAGAAATGACAAGTTTTAAACCTCCACAGGAAGTTGAGGAAGTACAAGAGCAAGAGGTAGAAATACCAGAAGATCCTATTGAAACATTAATGAATGATATGACGCTTAATGAAAAAATTGGACAGCTCTTTATAGTTGATATACAAAATGACAAGGAAGGAAATAGCATAATAGAAGTTAATGAAGAGGTTAAAGAAAAGATTATTAAATACAATGTAGGAGGAATTATTTTATTTAGAGGGAATATTCAAACAAAGGAGCAGACTACAAGACTCATAAAAGAAATGCAAAGTTTTTCTGACATTCCCCTTTTTATAGGTGTAGACGAAGAAGGCGGTATGGTCAGCAGAGTGGGTGTAAATAGCGACATTACTGAGGTGCCATTTCAAGAAGCTTTTAGTATAGGGAAAACAGGAGATGTGGCAGCTGCTTATAAAGAAGCCAGAAGGATGGGGGAAGTACTTAAAGGGTTAGGATTTAATCTTAATTTTGCACCAGTAGCAGACATTTATAATAATGAGACCAATACAGTAATAGGTACGAGAAGTTTTGGCAAAACACAAGAAGAAGTAACACCCATGGTAATTAGTTATGCCAAAGGTCTTTTATCACAAGAAGTACAGCCTGTTCTAAAACATTTCCCGGGACATGGCAATACTGAAGAAGATTCACATGAAGGATTAGCGTATGTTAATAAGACTAAGGAAGAGCTTGAAAAGGAAGAATTAATTCCTTTTATACAGGCAGCAAAGAGTGGGATTGATGTACTTATGAGAGGACATCTATTAGTAAAGGATGTAGATGAAGAATATCCAGCTACTTTATCAATTAAATGGTTTCAGTATATGCAGACACTATTTGATACAAAGAAACTGTTAATGATAACCGATGCGCTGAATATGGGAGCTGTTGCAGAAAACTATGATAATGGAGAAGCGGCTGTAATGAGTTTCTTAGCAGGAAATGATATTCTGCTCATGCCTAAGGATATTGCAGCAGCAGCTGAGGCAATCTTAAAGGCCTATGAAAAAGGAATGATCTCAGAGGAAAGACTCAATGAATCGGTACGGAAAATTTTGTCAAAAAAAGTGGAACGAAATATACTAGTTATAGAATAAAATATTAGTAAGTATAAGGAACATTTTAAAAATGTGAGCATACTATATAGCATAGAGTTGTAAAATGGTAGAGTATCCCCTTTTTATAAATCTTTAGTGATTATTTAAAATAATGAGACTTGGGCTTATGAAATTATTTATAGCCAAAAGATAGTCCTGCTCCTAAGCGTAGCCGGCATTAGGAGCAGAAGTCACTAGTAGGTAGTATATTTTTAATGATATATTATTTATTAAGTTCCAAGCTCATTTAACTATATAAATTTCTAAATATATTAAAGTATATTCTAATAGAGGTTCAAAAATGAATAAAAACAATATCATCGTTTGGTGATATTGTTTTTATTTTTTTTAGCAGACTTATATTGACAAAAAAAACACCTAGTGCTATTCTGAATATAATTCCTACAAGATAACTAGGGATTGGAGGTAGATACGATGAAATTATCCACAAAAGGTAGATATGGATTACAGGCAATGGTTGATTTGGCGGTTTATTCCAAAGATAAACAGATTTCGTTAAAGAGCATTGCAGAAAGATTATGTATGTCAGAAAACTATCTGGAGCAGCTTATGGCACTTTTAAAGAAAAATGATTTAGTGACAAGTGTAAGGGGAGCCCAGGGGGGATACTTTTTAGCTAAAGACCCAAATGATATTACTATAGGAGATATTCTAAGGGCTCTAGAAGGCTCACTTGCACCAACAGATTGTACTTGTGAAGATAATACTTACCATTGTAGTTTAGACGGCAAGTGTGTTACAAGATCAGTATGGGAAAAAATTAGGGATAGTATTAACAAAGTAGTAGATAATATTACCTTAAAGCAGCTTATGGATGACTATGAAAAAATAAATGAAAATGCATCACATATATATTATATTTAAGTCTACAATGCAGCGGAAGTATCCGCACGGAGGATTTATAAGTAGATTAAAGGAGTGTAGAAAATAATGAACAAGATATATTTAGATAATGCAGCCACTACACCAGTTAAAAAAGAAGTAGTAGAAGCCATGCTTCCCTACTTTACAGAAAACTTCGGCAATCCGTCCAGCGTTTATCAATTAGCTCAAATCAATAAAAAAGCCATCGATGAGGCAAGAGAGACTATAGCTAAATGTCTAGGGGCTAATACAAATGAGATCTTTTTTACCAGCGGCGGAACTGAAGCAGATAATTGGGCTATTAAAGGTATAGCAGAAGTGTCTAAAGGAAAAGGTAATCATATTATTACATCTAAAATAGAGCATCATGCCATACTGCATACGTGCGAGTATTTAGAAAAGCAAGGTTATGAAATAACATACTTAGATGTTGACAGCGAAGGAATGGTAAATCCTGAAGATGTTAAAAGGGCTATTAAAGACACAACTATTCTTATTACAATCATGTATGCTAATAATGAAATAGGAACGATTATGCCTATTAGCGAGATTGGTAAGATAGCTAAAGAGCATAACATTCCTTTCCATACTGATGCTGTTCAGGCAATAGGCCAGGTGAAGATTGATGTTAAAGAACAAAATATAGATCTTCTTTCTTTATCAGGACATAAATTTAATGGACCAAAAGGGATAGGTGTTTTATACATCAAAAGAGGTCTTAAAATAGGCACCTTTATACATGGGGGAGCACAAGAAAGAGGCAGACGTGCAGGTACAGAAAATGTACCAGGAATAGTAGGACTCGGAAAAGCAATAGAGCTTGCGTATGAACACTTTGATGATAAAGTTGCAAGACTGACGACGCTTAGGGATGAACTTATAGAAGGCTTAATTCGCAGTATTCCTTATTGTAAACTTAATGGGCATAAGACAGACAGACTTCCTAATAATGTTAATATAGGGGTAGAGTTTGTTGAAGGGGAATCGCTCCTCCTTTTACTCGATATGAATGGGATAGCTGCTTCTAGTGGTTCAGCATGTACATCAGGTTCACTTGATCCGTCACATGTGCTTTTAGCATTAGGGCTTCCTCACGAAAAGGCTCATGGGTCGGTAAGATTTACCCTTGGAGAACAAACAACTAAAGAACAAATAGATTTTGTCATAGAGAAGATGCCTCCAATTGTACAAAGAATGAGAGAAATGTCTCCGCTCTATGAAGATTTTTTAAAGACGAACAAGTAGATAATAAATAGAAAAATGACAAATACGAGGTGAATACGATGTATAGTGAAAAAGTAATGGATCATTTTATGAATCCTAGAAATGTTGGAGAAATTGAAGATGCAAGTGGTGTTGGAACCGTTGGAAATGCTAGATGCGGGGATATTATGAAAGTTTACCTTAAAATAGAAGATAATATCATAAAAGATGCTAAGTTCAAAACCTTTGGATGTGGAGCAGCTGTTGCGACAAGCTCTATGGCAACAGAACTTGTTATAGGCAAAACAATAGAAGAAGCTTTAAAGATTTCTAATAAGTCAGTAGCAGAAGCTTTAGATGGACTGCCACCAGTTAAAATGCATTGTTCCTTATTAGCAGAAGAGTCACTTCATGCAGCTCTTTGGGATTATGCTAAAAAGAATAATATTAAAATCGAAGGACTGGAAGAGCCAAAAGAAGATATCCATGAGCATGAAGAGGAGGCAGGTTGCTGCAATGCCTAAAGAAGCTAGACCTAAAGTTGTCATAGGTATGTCAGGCGGAGTTGACAGCTCTGTAGCAGCTTATCTTTTAAAAGAACAAGGCTACGATGTTATTGGTATGACAATGCAAATTTGGCAAAAAGATGCCGAGGCAGACAAAGATGGTGGCTGCTGTGGTTTATCAGCTGTAGATGATGCAAGAAGAGTCTGTCAGAAGCTCGATATTCCTCACTATGTGATGAACTTCAGAGATGATTTTAAGAAACATGTTATAGACTATTTTTTAGAAGAATATCAAAATGCCAGAACACCTAATCCATGTATTGCTTGTAATAGGTACGTTAAATGGGAATCTATGCTGCAAAAATCTCTTCAAATCGGAGCAGATTATATAGCAACAGGTCATTATGCAAGGGTTATTAAAGATGAAAAAACAGGCAGATATATGTTAAAACAATCCAAGACCCTTGCTAAAGACCAAACCTATGCACTTTATAATTTAACGCAGTATCAACTGGCTCATACACTCATGCCTCTTGGGGACTATACAAAAGATGAAGTGAGAGAGATAGCAAAAAAAATTGGTCTTGCAGTAGCAACTAAACCAGACAGTCAAGAAATTTGTTTTGTTCCTGATGATGATTACGCAGGGTATATTGCAAGAGAAACAGGCGAGAAGCCTAAATCAGGACACTTTTTAAATAAAAATGGTAAAGTGATAGGGCAGCATAAAGGCATTATTCATTATACAATTGGACAAAGAAAGGGACTTGGACTTTCAATGGGCAAGCCTGTTTTCGTTACACGTATTAATCCAAAAGATAATACCGTAACTGTAGGGGATAATGAAGAACTTTTTACTACAACTGTCTATGCAAATAACCTTCAGTTTATGGCTTTTGAAAAACTAGAAGGTGAACTGCTGTGCTTGGCAAAAATTAGATATAGTCATCAAGCATCACCTTGCAGGATTAAAATGGTTGACGATGAAATTATTTTATGCGAGTTCGAAGAGAATCAGAGAGCTATTACGCCGGGACAAGCCATTGTATTTTATGATGGAGATATTGTACTTGGAGGCGGAACTATACTATAGTCAAAATATTTTTTTATAGTATAAGTAAATATGACTAATAGATCAGTAATGGCAGACGTTTGTGTCTGCCATTTTGTGATGGATCAAATAAATAAAGTAGAAAAATATAACAAAAATAGACAAAATTAATGTATATATTTTTATATAAGATATTAAAATATAACTTGTCTATAAAAAAAAACGATGCTAAAATGAGTCTGTATGTAAAACTAGCATGGGAGGATAATCATGAATGAAATCAATTGGTTAAACATAGTCCTAGGATTTTTAGGTGGATTTGGATTATTTCTTTTTGGTATGGAATATTTAGGTGAAGGTTTGCAAAAAGCAGCCGGAAGCCGTATGAAAAGTTTGCTTGAGGTTTTAACAAACAATCGATTCTTAGGTGTTTTAGTAGGGGCAGGGGTTACTGGACTTATTCAAAGTTCATCTGCTACAACTGTCATGGTTGTAGGGTTTGTAAATGCAGGACTAATGTCTCTAAAGCAAGCGGTTGGTGTTATTATGGGGGCCAATATAGGAACCACAATAACAGCATGGATTGTATCCCTAGGAGAGTGGACTGAGTTTTTAAAGCCGGCTGTTATGGCACCAGTCTGTATTGTAGTCGGTGTTATTCTTATTATGTTTTCAAAGAAACAAAATTTAAAAC
>JARBUI010000036.1 GCA_029239755.1 Clostridia bacterium
ATAGCTTGCAGTTTAACACTGCCGCCCCGCTCTAATAAATAATCAATTAATTTAAAAGCATGACTATTCTCTTCTTGGTATTGAGCTCTAAGCCAGGTAGCAAAACCACTAAGATTTTTAGCCTCGCTTTCTACAGACATTGCTAAGTAAATATGTGCCGAGTTCATTTCAGCTTGAATTTGATTATTAAATGCATTTTGAAGTTTCGTACTGATCATTTTATATTCCCCTTTCATTTCAAAACAATTACATCTTTTATGAGGTTAATTTTAGCATATTTCTCAACTCTTATCAATAACTTTTTTTATTTATTGATAATCATTATTGATTAATCTCATTATACTCTTTTACAAGCAGATTGCGCAATTTTTCAGCATTAGTAATTGGTGGCTGACAGGCAAAATTCTTACAGATATAAGCAGTAGCCTTATGATCCATTTCTTTGTATTCCATATTTTCCTGGGAGTGTTTATTATAAAATCGTATTGCAGCAGAAGGCAAGAAATAACTGTTAATTACATCAAACATAGCCTTCGTATCAGCAGCCTCTTTATCACCAACAATTACAATCTTGGTGTTATCAGCTAAGTAGTAATCTACAGCCATCATAAAGAAAGTATAACCCGCTGCATATCGGCTGACTTCTCCAGCAAAATGTCCTAACAATCGCTCTGCTGTATCGCTGAAACTCCTATCCTCTGTCATATCAGCTAATTTTTGCAATGCTAGAGCCGCAACAGAATTACCAGAAGGAATTGCACCATCATAGATTTCTTTGGGGCGTGCAATCAACTCTTCACCATCATTGCCATAAAAATAAAATCCGCCCTCAGTACGATCCCCAAATAATTCTCCCATATCCTTCGCTAATATAACAGCCTGCTGCAAGTAGTAATCATTGCAGGTTGTCTCATATGCTTCAATAAGAGCCATGAGTAAGAATGCATAATCATCAAGATATGCCAGATGGGCTGCTTCTCCTTCTCGATAGCGTGCTAACAGACGCCCGTTTGACCCCATTAGTTTTTCATAAATAAACGCTATCCCTTGTTCCGCCACTTTAGCATACTTACTTTGTTTCAGTACTCGTGCTGCTTTAGCAAATGCAGCAATCATCAACCCATTCCAAGCTGTAAGGATCTTATCATCTTTGTATGGATGTATGCGTGCTTCTCGCACTTGATACAGTTTTTCCCGCCCTTTTTTTAGCACCTCAGACAAATTCTCTACCGTTTTATTGACAACTCTAGCATACTCTTCTAGATTTCGTCCAATAAGATGTAAAATACTTGTCCCATGTTCAAAATTTCCCTGAGAAGATATATGATAAAAATCAGCAAAAAGCGTTCCTTCTTCTTCCCCAAGGATCTCTAATACCTGCTTTCTGGTAAAAACATAGAATTTTCCTTCCACCCCTTCGGAATCCGCATCTTCCGCAGAATAAAATCCACCATTTTTGTCCATCATATCTCGCATCACATAGGTTAAAATGTCTTCAGCGATTCTAGCAAATTCCTGATTACCAGTACACTGATAGGCTTCCAGATAGCTAGTACACAATAAAGCATTATCATATAACATCTTTTCAAAATGAGGCACTAACCACTTCTGATCGGTAGAATATCTAGCAAAGCCATACCCTAAGTGATCATAAATCCCTCCTTGCCACATAGACATAAGAGTTTTTTCTACCATGGCAAGTGCCTTTGGCTCTTTAAAATGCTGCCAATACCTAAGTAAAAAAGTTATCTTATGAGGCGTAGGGAATTTAGGCGCAGAGCCAAAACCGCCATACTGGGGATCATAGCTATTTTCTAATTCCAAGTATGCTTGCTTTAACAAATCCGCTCCGATTTGACCTTCTCCAATTGGCGGCTTTGGTCGCTGCAGGATACTGACAATTTCATTACCAGCCTTTAGGATTTCACTCCGATTCTTTTCCCAATGCTGATGTAATGTTGTTAAAAGCTCTAATAGCCCCATCCTACCCATCTTTCTATGCTTAGGAAAATAAGTTCCAGCAAAAAAGGGCTTTTTATCAGGAGCCATAATAATCGTCAAAGGCCAGCCACCTTGCCCTGTGAGAGCCCGGCATACAGACATATAGATTCCATCCACATCCGGTCTTTCTTCCCGATCAACCTTAATGGCAATAAAATGCTGATTCAACACATCTGCTATCTCTTGATCTTCAAAACACTCTCTTTCCATGACATGGCACCAATGGCACGTAAATTAAAGTAACATCCTTACATTATTTTAAGCATAGCTAGGAATAGCCTATGGACAAGAATACAGGCCGATTCTCACGCTGTGCTTTCTGAAACGCTTCTGCTCCCCATGGATACCAATCTACTGGATTATTGGCATGTTGGAGTAGATATGGACTCTTTTCGTGAATTAAACGATTAGGTTTGTTAGTATTTTGACTGTTTATATCGTGATTTTTAGTTTTTGGATCGTAGTAGGTTTTATTTTCCACGAATAACGCCTCCCGATAATTTATATGGTTAGATTGTCCATTATTATGAAGATATACGCAATAAAACCTGCATAGAAATAATATCCATGCAGGCTATTGTTAAACATTTTGGCCATTTACTACATTGCTAAAATAGTCCTCATTTAAAATTGACATAATATATGTATCTCGAAATTCATTACCATAGTTATACTTTCGCAAAATCCCTTCTGTTATAAATCCAGCTTTATGTAAAACTTTAGCACTTGCCTCATTCTCAGTTGCTGCTGTAGCTTCTATTCTATGCAAGTCCATTATTTCAAATCCAAACTTTACTACAGCGCGTAATGCTTCTGTCATATATCCGTTATTCCAATGCTCCTTCGCCATTGAATATGCAACTTCTGCCATCGACTGACGAATAAACCTGCATATCTCAAATCGTCCAATTAGTTCATTGCTTTCTTTAAGCGCAATACCCCAACAAATTGTACGTTTTTTTGTAAAATATATGCCATTCATATTATCAATAAATCGTAAGCTTTCTTCGATATTCTTAGGATATGCTAAACTACCTAGAAATTCTCGCACCTCTTTAGTTGAAAACCATTGTAAATAAGTAAGGGCATCGTCTTTACTCATAGAACGTAATATCAGTCTTTTTGTTTCAATAATTGGAAAGGTCTTAAATGCATCTTTAAATGCCATTGACTTACCTCCAACTTGTATTCGCTTCTTTAGGGTTATTTCCATCTTTTCTATTCAATACTTGCACATCTCAAAATAGGTAGATACAGTTCCTGTAAATTAACAACACCGTCACCATTATCTTAAGCTTTTCTATTAAAGCAAAAAATTCCTGTCAAGTCATACAAGATTTAGCAGAATTCTCTTGGTTAATGATATTTTTAATTCTACGCATAATACCTCTAAATAAATTCAATTTTTTCATCATTAATCTAATAACTGGTCACAAAGCTGACAAATAAATTAGTTAAAGCTTCTGTTTTGTTAGCTATCACTTGTAATTTATCTCTTAGCTTTCCCTTAAATCTAGTATTTGCAATATCTCAGCTTATATTATTAATTTTATAAACTATAATTTCCCCAAATAAGCATAAACTCCTGCCAAATTAATACAAAATTTAGCAGGAGTTTCCTTCTTTTACTTTCAATTCTATAAAATTGATTCACTTTTCTTCCGCCTTTAAAGCAATAGATTAATAAGTTCACATAGTTATATTTCTTTAGAATAAAAAAGTCTATTCTTATATCTGAAGAAACTCATCTCCTATTACTCTTTAAACCATTCCACATTACCTCGTGATTCAACCCTTCCCTTTTTGGGTTCCCTTATTTATATGCTATTTTTTTCTCCTATAGCTTTTGAAATCTTCTATAATTCTTATAATACTTCTTTCGTTGCCTGAAATGGATAAAAATTTGAAACAAAAAGTACAATAGCTTGTATAATCAACATCTCTGAAAAAATATAGAATCCCAAGCTATAACTATTTTCTTCTATATAACTATTCAAAATCAGAGGACCCCAAAACATACCGATTCCCCAGAA
>JARBUI010000028.1 GCA_029239755.1 Clostridia bacterium
TTCTATATAGCTCGACACAATTCAATTTAAATACAAAATTATATTTCACGTAATAACCCCCTTTACTGGTATTGTCCAGTAAAGGGGGTACATATCATTTCTCGGGGCTATTCTTCTATTTCTATCATTTCTTCAATTATATTTTTATAAAGGATTGCCTTTGCACCATAAATGGCTTGTATTCCTCCTTGAACTTCTAGAACAGCAGTTGCTCCTATCTTTCTAAGTTCTTCTTTATTTACCTTGTCACCTTCTTTAACACTGACTCTTAGCCTAGTGATACAAGCATCGATTTCTTCAATGTTTTCTTTTCCGCCTAAAGCAGCGATGACAGCAATCGCTTCTTCTTTTAAAGAAGATTTTGTAGTGACTTTAGGCATCTGAGCGACTTCTTCGCCCCTGCCTGGTGTAAGAATGTTGAACTTTGTAATAAAAAACTTAAATGAGAAATAATATAGTGCTGCCCAAATGGCTCCTACTGGCACTACAAGCAGCCAGTTTGTTTTTGCATTTCCTTGCAGTATTCCAAAGAGCGTAAAGTCGATAACTCCGCCTGAGAAGGTGTTTCCTATAGAAATATTCAAAATATCTGCTATAAAGAAGGATACCCCATCTAAAAAAGCATGGAACACATATAAGAGCGGATTAACAAATAAGAACATAAATTCAATAGGTTCCGTTATCCCTGTGATAAAAGAAGTTAGTGCCGCTCCAAGGAATAATCCCCCAAAGAGTTTTCTCTTTTCCTTTGATACAACATGATACATGGCAAGACAAGCTGCAGGAAGCCCAAACATCATGGTTGCAAAACGTCCAGCAAAGAAACGTGTTCCTTCAGTATATAGTCCCACATGATTAGGATCCGCAAGCTCTGCAAAAAAGATTTTCTGTGCTCCAGCAATCTGCTCGCCAGCCACAGTTGCAACTCCGCCCAGCTCTGTAAACCAAAACATCGGGTATATCATATGATGCAGACCTACTGCCCCGCAAAGCCTCATCAAGAAACCATAGAAGAAAGTGCCAACAGGTCCCATCTTTGAAATCGCTTCTCCCGAAGTTATCAGCAGCTGCTGAAATGGCGGCCATATGATAAAGAAGAATGTTCCTACAAAAATAGCTACAAATGCTGTGACAATAGGTACAAACCGCGAGCCTCCAAAGAAACCTAAAACTGCAGGTAACTGAATATTATAATAGCGGTTATGTAGATAGGCAGCGAAGCCTCCTATTACAATTGCTCCGATAACACCTGTATCGATGGCAGGCGCATCTGGCTTAAAGATTCCAAGCATGGTACTAGTGGTGCTTGTCATAATCAGGTAGCCTACTACTGCAGCTAGTGCTGCTGTTCCCTTATCTTTTTTTGCGAGTCCTATGGCTAACCCAATACAGAGTAACAGTGATAGATTTCCAAATATGATACTTCCTGCAGATGCCATGATTTTAAATATTGCCTGTAGGAGCGCAACGTTTAGAAAAGGGTAGGCAGCTACTGTAGTTGGGTTAGATAGCGCCCCACCTACACCTAAGAGCAAACCTGCTGCTGGCAGTATGGCAATTGGAAGCATAAAGGATTTCCCGATTTTTTGCAGTTGTTTGAACATAATTCTCCCCCCATTTTTTTAGCATGATAACACTTTCCCCTACTCTGCTGTGCACTCTTTTCTCTTTACTATCTATGTATATACACATCTTTTATCAGTGCGTGTATTAAATATTTTTAATAGCATCAACAAACTTTTTAGTAATTAGCTGTGGCCTGGTAATAGCCCCACCCACAACTACAGCCCATGCTCCTGCATTCAGGCAGTTTACAGCGTGACTAGGTGAATCAATATTTCCTTCTGCGATAATAGGTACATTTAATATACTCTTTAAGTTTTTTATTAATTCAATATCTGGTTTTGGTCTTCCTAATGTGTAATCAGTATAGCCGCCAAGCGTTGTTGAGACGATATCAAATCCGATTTTTTCTGCTTCTATGCCTTCTTCCTGATTCGAGATATCCGCCATAAGCAGTCCGCCATATATCTTTCTTATTTCCTTAAAAAACTCCTTGAGCGTTTTACCATCTGGTCTAGATCTATTTGTAGCATCAACTGCAATAATCTCTGGTTGAATAGCAAGAAGTTCTTTAACTTCTTCTATTGTTGGGGTAATATAAACCTCACAAGTACCATAAACCTTTTTGTAAATAGCTATCATAGGCAAATCAACATTTTGTCTAATCTGTGCACAATCTTCAGGAGAATTGGCCCTAATACCAACTGCCCCGCCCACCAGGGCTGCTTGTGCCATTCTCATCATGATATGCGAACTATGCAAAGGTTCATCTTCAAGTGCCTGACAGGATACAATGAGTCCTCCTTTTATTCTATTAAGTACATTCTCTGAACATTTCATTTTATCACCCCCCCTTCACCTTTTAACACATTATGTTTCAAAACAATCTTTATGCCTTATTAAACTTTTGCTGATTGCAGTATCAGTGCATCATTAGCATTTTGATATTGTCTATACATTAATATGTGGTATCTATACAACATATACTTACAAAGTCATCTATCTATACAAAAAAAATGTAATACTACAAGATTTGCAGCATTACATTTTATAATTCATTTAAACTAGTTGACTATATACTTTCAGGCAGTGATTTAATAGCCGAACTCATTATTGCTAAAAAGCATCATGTTAAAAGTATACCGTTCAGCATGATAAATTGTCTTAGTATATTCGATCGTAGTCTCTTTAGTGTCATACATTAGTCTTTCTGAAACGAGTCCAAAGCCTTTACTTTTTTCAAGCAGCATCTCAGCATCTCTTTTCGCCAGCGTCGATGCCTTTAGGCTTTGTTTCATATAATTAAAGTGTATATTATATTCTTCTTTCATGATGGTATAGAGTGAACAGTTTGCCATATTATATTTAATGATGTTAGGGAAAACTCTTTCCGGAAGATAACAGTACTCAATAGCAATGGGTTCACTATCTGCTAATCTAAGTCTATTTAAGAAGTATATCTTTTCCCCATCCGAAAGTCTAAGCTTATCCTTTATCTCCTGATCTGCACTAATCTTTTCAAACTCTATCACTTTACTCCCTGGAACAAGGCCACGTTTTCTCATATCATCGCTGAAGCTTTCAATTTCAAATTTCTTCTCGATAACTTCTCTTGACACAAATGCACCCTTACCCGGTATTTTATATAATATACCTTTATGGACTAAATTTGAAATGACTTGCCTTATTGTCATTCTGCTTACGCTAAATAATGCCGTAAGCTCTCTTTCAGTGGGCAGTTCTTCCCCTGGAAGATATTCTCTTCTTTTTATTTTTTCTTTTATAGCCTCTTCTAGCTGGACATAAATTGGTGTAGATGAATTTTTATCCATTATGTTCCGCCCCTCTCACTCTTGTTTTCAACTCGCTTTTCTTCTGAAACGCCGCATCTTATCAATTATTATAATATAAAAAATGATAGTTTGTGCAAAGATATACACTTTCTATAATATATGCAGATTAAAAGTCTGTACGAACTATAATTTTTAAAAATGAATCTAGCGGTTAAGTGATTTTAGACGAAACAAAGCGGCTTTATCACGATAGAATACCGTACTAAAGCCGCTTAAAATACGCATATTTATTTAACTTCTTGAGAATAAGCCTTATATAGATGACAAGCAACAAAATGCTCTGCACCGCTTACATCTACAAATGCTGGTCGTTCTACTGTACACTTCTCTACTTTATCCCTATAACATCTCGTATGGAAAGGACATCCCTTAGGCGGATTAATTGGGCTTGGTACATCTCCCGTTAGGATAATTCTTTCTTTTTTAGCTTTAAGCTTTGGATTTGTTACCGGCGTTGAAGATAGCAGTGCTTTTGTATAAGGATGAGTAGGATTATCATAGAGTTCTTTTTTATCAGCAAGTTCCTGCATTTTCCCAAGATACATAACTCCTACACGATCACTGATATGTTTGACAACATTAAGCCCATGGGCAATAAATAAGTAGGTTAAACCAAATTCTTCTTTTAAATCACTTAAAAGATTAAGTACTTGGGCCTGTATGGATACATCGAGTGCCGAAACAGGCTCATCGCATACAATCAGTTTAGGCTGAACCGCAAGAGCTCTTGCAATACCAACTCTTTGACGCTGTCCGCCAGAGAACTCATGAGGGTATCTATTTCTCTGATGGTTAGCTAGCCCAACACAATTTAATAAGTAATTAACGCGTTTTTCTATTTCATTATTTGGCAGCAATTTATTAATTCTAATAGGCTCTGCAATAATGTCTCCAACACTCATTCTAGGGTTTAAGGACTCATAAGGATCCTGAAACACAAGCTGAATATCTTTACAATAAGCTCTTCTTTGACGTTCACCCAGCTTTGCAAGGTCAACCCCGTTATATATGATTTGTCCGCTTGTAGCTGAGTGAACATTAGCAAGCATCTTCCCTATTGTCGTTTTGCCGCATCCGCTTTCACCAACGAGACCGAGCGCTTCTTGTTTGTATATTTTAAAAGAAACATCATCAACCGCTTTGAGCATCTTAATAGGCTGACCGAAAAAATTCTTTTCAACTACGAAGTGTTTGGAAAGGTTTTTTACTTCCAATAATATTTCTTTTTCCTTTTCCATTATTGAGTCACCTCCCCATTTTTGCTGTATAAATGGCATCTTACTTTACGTCCTTCGTGTTCTACAACATCTGGCATTTCTTTTTTACAAATAGCCATACATTCTTCACACCTATCTGAAAAAGAACATCCTGGCGGCATATTCAGCGGATTAGGAACCATTCCTTTAATTGCATAAAGTCTTTCCTTGTCCTCGTCAATATGCGGAATAGATGATAAAAGTCCCTTAGTATAGGGGTGGAGAGGCTTTTCAAATAGATCTATTGCCAAAGCTTCTTCAACAATTCTTCCGCAGTACATAACAACAACCCTGTCCGCAGCCTCTGATACTACCCCTAGGTCATGGGTAATTAAGAGAACTGCCATTCCCAGCTTTTCTCTAAGTCTATAGAGAATATCTAGGATTTGTGCTTGAATAGTTACATCAAGTGCTGTGGTTGGTTCATCTGCAATGAGAAGCTCCGGATTGCATGAGAGTGCCATTGCTATCATAACTCTTTGTCTCATACCCCCGGACATTTGATGCGGATAGTCCTTTACTCTAAGTTCTGGCGAAGGAATACCTACAATTTCAAGCATTTCTACTGCTCTTTTAAGTGCATCTGCCTTTGAAAGTTTCATATGAAGCATAATGCTTTCTGTAAGCTGATCACCTATTCTTAGTACTGGATTAAGAGATGTCATAGGTTCTTGGAAAATCATAGAAATCTGATTACCCCTAAGATCACGAATCTCATCGATTGATTTTTTAAGTAAGTCTTCACCTTTATATAAAATCTCTCCGTCTGAAATCTTTGCAGTTTCAGATAAAAGCTGCATAATGGACAAAGAGGTGACACTTTTACCCGATCCGCTCTCTCCAACTATAGCTAAAATCTCTCCTTTTTCGCAGTTAAAACTCACATCGTTGACTGCCGTTACAGTACCCTTTTTCATTTTAAATTCAGTTTTAAGATTTTTTACTTCAAGTAACATTTTTTCACCTCTTTTCTTTTATTATTTTCTAGCTTTAGGATCAAAGGCATCTCTAAGCCCGTCCCCTAAAAGGTTAAATGCAAGTACTGTTATTGTTATCGCTATCCCTGGGAAAATAAGCATATAGGGTGCTTCAAAAATAAATACTCTTGCACGGCCTAACATATCTCCCCATTCTGCTGCTGGCGGCTGTACCCCTAACCCTAAGAATCCTAGTGCTGCCGTATTTAATACAGCCGTTGAAATACCAAGTGTGGCACGGACAATCATAGGCGAAAGAACGTTAGGCAGTATATGTTTAAAAATAATTCTCATATCATTATTTCCAATAACTTTAGCTGCCTGAACATATTCGCTGTCTTTAATAGACAGGATGCTGCCTCTTACAATTCTAGCATATTCAGGGATTGAACAAATTCCAATAGCAATAACAGCTTTGTCAATACCTCGTCCAAGTGCTGCCATAAATGTAATAGCAAGCAAAATATCTGGTATGGACAGCATGATATCCATAAATCTCATAATAACGGTATCAATTTTTCCACCTTTATAGCCTGCTACAGCGCCAAATATAGTTCCTAAAGATAACGCGAAGGCAACAGCCGTCACTCCGACTGAAAGTGAAATTTTGGTTCCATCAATTACACGTGAAAAAATATCTCTGCCTTGTTCATCTGTTCCGAACCAGTGAGCAGCAGATGGAGCCTGTTTGTTAATGGCTAAGTCTGCATAGTTAGGATCATAAGGCATAATAAACTTTGCAAATACAGCCAAGAATATTAAGAATATAATAATGATCATTCCTGCAACAGCTGCCTTATTTTGAATAAGCGCATACCACATTTGCTTAAATTGAGATTCTGGCTTTTCAATGGCGATGCTGCCGTTTTCTGTTTGAACTGCTTTTTGAGTCTTCATCTAACCCCTCCTTTAAGAATATTTAATACGTGGATCTAGGAATGCATAAACAATATCAACAACAAGATTCATCACTACAAAGATAAATGCAACAAGTAAAACAACTCCCTGTACAATCGGGAAATCAGACTTCATAATTGCTTCAACCGTAAATTTACCAATACCTGGCCATGCAAATACTGTTTCTGTAAGTACGGCTCCTCCTAAAAGATAGCCAAGCTGTATACCAATAACGGTTACAATGGGTATAAGAGCATTTTTAAGTGCATGTCTTCTAATAACTTTGCCCTCAGCAATACCTTTTGCTCTTGCTGTTCTTATGTAGTCTTTTGATAATGTTTCAAGCATAGTACTTCTTGTCATCCTTGCAATGATTGCCATAGAGTACATCGCAAGCGTGATAGAAGGCAATACTAAATGTTTAAGAGCTGAGCCAAAGGATTCTAAATCCCCCTCAATTAAACTATCAATTAAATAAAAACCAGTCACACTGCCAGGTCTTAAAAGAGTCTCAATTCTGCCTTGAGCTGGTACCCAGCCTAAGGTTCCTGAAAAGAGTATGATAAGTAAAATACCTAGCCAGAAGATAGGCATCGAAACCCCTACTAAAGCTGTAATCATACTTATATTATCTATAATCGAGTTCTTCTTGACTGCCGAGATGACTCCTAAAAATATACCTATAATAGAAGCTAAAATAATGGCACAAATAGCTAGTTCAATTGTGGCAGGAAAACGTGAAAAAATCTCCTTTGCCACAGGCGTTTTAGTATAATATGACTTCCCGAAATCTCCCTTAAAAATACCTTGCATATACTCCACATACTGCACAGTAACTGGCTTATTGAGTCCATTGGCTTCCCGCCATTCTACCATTTTCTCTGGTGTTGCATGCTGTCCTAACACAATAGATGCAGGATCTGGTGAAAAAACACGCATAATACTAAAAATGATAATGGAAACACCTAAAAGTACTGGAATAAGGAGCAATATTCTTTTTATGATATATTTTATCATCTTTTCTTTTCCCTCCTATTTTTATTATTGTGCTATAAACTACTTTTTGAATTATTTATCTATTTGCTAACATAACAAATACCATTCACTTTCTTTAATGAATGGTATTTGTTACTCTATCATTTATTGAAATTACTATTATTTTGCAGCTTCCTTATACATGTCTTTAAAGAATATATTTCCAGTTGCATGGTAAGAGTAATTCTGAACACTTGGTGAGTGTGCTGAAAGGTTTGATGCATGAGAAACTGGTACCCAAACAGCTAAATCAGCAACATATTGCTCTGCTTTTTGGTAAATTGCATCTCTTTCAGGTCCTTTTTCAGTAGAAGTCCCTTGTGCAATGATTTCATTGAACGCTGGGTCATTAAAACGAGCCACATTAAGTGCTGGATTTTGATCAGCTAAAAGGTTTAAGAAGTTATCAGGGTCACCATTGTCCCCAATCCATCCATAGAAACAAATGTCATAATCTCCAGCTATTACTTTATCTTTATATGTAGTCCAATCATAATCTTCTATTGTAACATTTACACCTACTTTGCTGAAATAAGATTGAATTGCTTCAGCTAATGCTTTGTTTCTTGCATTGTAAGGTCTTGGATTATTATATACAATCATCTTAATTGTTTGATTAAAGCCTGCAGCTGTAAGTTCAGCTTTTGCAGCTTCTGGATCATAAGCAGTTTGTTTAACATCTTTGCTGTATCCTGGAATAAATGTAGGAAGAATTGTAGTTGCGAGTTCTGCATAATCTCCGTAAAGTGCTGTTACAAGTTCTGGTACATTGATTGCTTTAGTAAGAGCAACTCTAACAGCAGGATTATCAAATGGTTTTCTTGATACATTGTAAGCCATATAGTTAATGTTCATACCTGGTACATTATAAATAACATTGCCATCTGCTTCGATTTGATCAACGCCTGTTGAGTCAATACCATCAATCATATCAACTTCACCATTTTTAAGTGCAACGATTCTTGCAGAGTTATCAGGGATAAATTTGAAAATAACATTTTGAGCTTTTGCTTTTTCTCCCCAGTACTCTTCATTTCTTTCTAATACGATATCTTCTGCTGGATTCCAGCTAACAAATTTAAAAGGACCTGTTCCAACTGGTGCTTTATTGACATTACCATCGTTTTCTTCAAGAGCTTTAGGACTTACCATAGGTGCTGCAAGGCTCATTGCAAGATTTGCAAGAAAAGCTGAGTTTGGTTTTGTAAGGTTAATTTTTACATTCGCATCATCGATAACTTCTACATCTTTTACATCTGCAAACACGAAGCTTGCATAAGGCATATCTTCTTTACGTTGTGGCGGAATCTGTCTGTCGATGTTTGTTTTTACAGCTTCTGCATTAAAATCAGTACCATCATGGAATTTAACACCTTGACGTAATTTAAAAGTATAAGAAAGGCCATCTGTTGCTTTTTCCCAACTTTCAGCTAGTGCAGGCACAACTTCTGTTGAATCCTTTTCGTAAGCTAAAAGTCCTTCATAAATATTTACAATAACTTTTGATGATTCACCATCATCAACAAATGCAGGGTCAAGCCCTCTTGGTTCAGCTCCTTGTGCAAAAACAAGTGTTTGGCTGGCCTTGTCTGCTTTAGGCTCCTCAGTTTTAGGACTCTCAGTTTTAGTCCCCTCACTTTTAGCTCCTGCATTACCGCCGCAGCCAGTAAGCATTGAAAGCGCAAGTGTTGAAGCTATTATCATAGCTAATGTCTTTTTCATGTTTCCATCTCCTCTTGTTTACATAATTACTACTTTGTGAATCCACTTTCTTACTAGTACATTTAAGCTTGTAGACATAAGTATAGACTAGTTAACCTCTTCGCTTAATTATAAGTCAAAATACTAGCACAAATGAAATTCTTAACTTTAAAACCTTCTTATTTTGTGTTTTATGTAATTATAACTAATCCATTGTAAAATATTATATAATCATTAATTATTCATGTCAATGGAAAATACTTAAAGTGTTAAAAGATTTACCTAGGCGCTATCATTTTACCAGAATGTATTTTTATTTACATAATGTATTATTATGCACTTATATAAAGTCAACATAAAAAGCTAAGTGAATTTAGAGAGTAATTTTCCCTCATTCACTTAGCTTTCTCAATTTAAAGTCTTCTTTTTAATTCATTAATGTCATTAAAAGGTGATGAACATGCTTGATTTTCGCATACATAGTAAGTTGCTTGATCATCTTTTAAACTATAGTCTTTTAAAGTCTTTATGATACTATTTATTTCTTTTTCATTTTCAGTAGTTTTTACGAGTATTGATTTATTAGGGATAAACTTCTCGCTTACTAAGCTTTTCAAATGGTTTAAATCATCGCAATCCTTTAAAACACATATGATCTCCCCCGATGGATAAAGTGCAAAAAGCAATGCCATCATATAAAAACTATATCCAATCGGATACTCTTTTGTACTAGATATATAAAATTTCAGCTGCCTGTCTGCAAGTTCCTCTAGCTCTTTTTCCCCTGTCAACCTTGCAAGTTTAAGAAGATTATAAGCCGCAACAGAATTACCAGAAGGCATTGCTCCATCATATAATTCCTTAGGTCTGGCAATTAATTGTTCACCGTCATTTCCATAGAGGAAAAACCCACCCTTTTTGTCATCCCAAAAATACTCTATCATTTCCTTATTATACTTTAAAGCTTTTTTAAGATAATCTATATCAAAAGTAGCCTCATACATCTCAATAAGTGCCCACACAAAAAATGAGTAATCCTCCAGATAACCAAGATAAGAAGCTTCTCCTTCTCTATATCTGGCAAGTATTCTTTCATTATCATTAATAAGCTTATCTTCAATAAAGCAAATAGCCTTAATTGCTGCACTTAAATACCTTTCATTCTCAAGAATCTTATAAGCCTTAGCAAAGCTAACAATCATAAGAGCGTTCCATGAAGTAAGTATTTTATCATCCTTATGCAAATAAGTTCTTTCTATTCTATACCTTAAGACCTTTTTTGTTAATCTATCTATTCTTTCATTTGGCATGTCAAAATCTTCATTAGAAATGAGATTGGGGATATTTTTACCTTCAAAGTTTCCAGAGGGCATGATTTTAAAATACTGATTAAAATACTGTCCGTCTTCTTCTCCTAAAACTTCTATGATTTCATTAGGTTTAAAAACATAATACTTGCCTTCTTCCCCTTCGCTGTCTGCATCCTGTGCTGAGTAAAATCCACCCTCATCATCAGTAAGCTCCCTTAGTACATATGCCATCGTTCTAACGGCAACTTTTTTATAAAGTTCATTTTTTGTTACTTGGTAAGCTTCCAAATAAGTCATTGTAAGAAGTGCATTATCATAAAGCATTTTTTCAAAATGAGGTGCCAGCCACATACGATCTGTCGAATACCTTGAAAAACCAAACCCAATATGGTCAAATATGCCTCCTTTGTACATTTGCTGCAGAGTCTTTTCTACCATTTGAAGTACCTTCTGATCTTTTTCCAGATGATAATATCTCAGTAAAAACATCAGATGATGTGGTGTAGGAAATTTAGGCGCTTGCCCAAAACCTCCATAAGTCACATCAAATTGGTTATGAAATAATGTTACGGCCCTTTTAATAGTACTTTTAGTTAAATCTCCTGGTTTACTTAGTACACTAAACTGATCCTCAAGTGCTTCCATAATTTCATCACTTGAAGCAACTAATTTTTCCTTATTCGTCTCCCATTTATTTGCAACACCTTTTAACAAATCCATCAGGCCAGGTCTCCCATACTTTGACTGTTTGGGATAGTACGTCCCAGCAAAAAAAGGTTTTTGATCAGGTGTCATGATAACTGTAAGGGGCCAGCCCCCTGACCCAGTAAAGGCTTGGCATACTGTCATATAAACACTGTCTACATCAGGCCTTTCTTCTCGGTCTACCTTAATAGATACAAAATGTGTATTAATCAGTTCCGCAACTTCTTGATCTTCAAAAGATTCATGAGCCATCACATGGCACCAATGACAGGTTGGCATAGTACTCACATAACTATGAATAACCTATACTCAAAAACACAGGTTTATTCTCCCTTTTTGCCTTTTGAAATGCCTCTCCTCCCCACGGAAACCAGTCCACAGGATTATGCGCATGTTGAAGCAGGTAAGGTGATTTTTCATTAATTAATCTATTGGCTTTACGTTCTTTAGCTAAAACTTTTTCAGGTACGCTCATTATAAAACCTCCTAGTTTTTGTTCTTATACTTGAGGTTAGTATACAAGAAAATAGTTTTTAATATTCATTTAAGATAGTATTGTAATTGGACTACGGTTAAGAGGTTATAGAAAATTCACCATAAGCTGTGGTGGTTCTTCCCCTACCCTAGTTAATGTAACTGAACTAATGATTGATTTAAGAAATTTATTCATCTGCTCATCGCTTATCTCTAAGTTTTCTATTTCTAATATTCCGTCTAAAATCTCTATTTTTTCTTCAATTTGAGCACTCTCAGCTATTTTTAGTTTCTTCTCTAAATCCTCTCTTTGCTCTTCTAATACTGTATGCTTTTCCTCCCATAACTTTTTACGTGATACTGCCTCATTTGCTGTGTAAAATCCAGTATCAAAGCCCTCGTTTACTTTTTCTATTGAGTTAGTACATTCTAACTGTTTTTTACTTATTGCTTTTAGTTGCTCAATGAGCTGCACGACTTCCTTATCCGAACCCTCATTATGCCTTAAATAATCAAATAACTCTTCTCTGTATTCTCGTATTGCTGTAAAAATCATACGTAGCGAGTCACCTAATGGCATCCCGCGATTAGCACAGATTTTATTTGTAAGAAGATCTCTATGTTGACACTTCTTAATGTAGTCGTTCCACCCCTCCTTATTCCTATGTTGTACCCTCATCAAGCTGCCACATACCCCACATCTCACAAGGCCACTCAATGCATTTAACTCTGCTCTCGCTTTATGTGGTACAATTCTACGAGCTTTCGCTACCCTATTAGCCTCGTCCCATAACTCCTGAGGTACGATGCGAGGATAAGCGTTTTCTACTGTTATCCACTCTTGTGCGTTTTTGATTTTTAAGGGCGTAGTCTTACGGCTTGTATGCCCACTTCCCGACGTTTTACCATAAACTGCGGTACCTTTATACGTTGGGTTTGCTATCATGCGTGATATCGTATTATCATACCATAGCTTGCCCTTATTCGTTCTTTCCCCTTGAACATTAAGCTTGTGCGCTATGTTGTAATACGCTGTTCCCTGTAGAACTTCCTCAAATATCATTCTTACAACTTTAGCTTTTTCTTCGTCAATTACAAGTTCTTTATTTAATCTATCGTAGATATATCCATAGGGCGGAGTCCCGTTAACCCATCTGCCCGCTTTTGCTCCCGCTATCTTACCCTTTTTAAGCCTGCTCTTAATCATTTTAAATTCCATTTTTGCCATGAAACCCTTAAAATCCGTCTCTTGATCGTCTGCCTCGTTATCAAAGTCATAAACTTTCGCAGGTGTTATGACCTTAATCCCGTTATATCTAAATAACTCCTTTATTTCCTCAAGATCTCTACCACTACGACTCAATCTATCGTAGTCATGCACTACGATTGCCTCGTATCCGTTTTCGCCTGTATTTATTTCCTCGTATATCTCGCTAAATACTTCTCGAAACTTTATTGAGTCCGAGGAGCCTATCTCCTGCCTAACTTCGTATGAGTACCCCGACCGCTCACATAACTCAATAAGAGTACGTTTATGTGCATCTAAAGATACATTTGAATCGTTATCTTCACTTCTTGATTTACGTAAATAAATTAATACATTCATTTTTGCCATATTTGTGCCCCCTCGTGCTAGTCAATAATTCTAGTAAATGAAAGTAAGTTGAATAGTCTTGTATTTACGCTAGACTAATATAATTAAATAATACTGCTAATCTAGTCTTTATGCTACTTCTCGTTATATCATTTTACTTTGGTTCATTGGCATCACTATGCATCATGCCACTCTTCGATTTCTCATGCTTCCTTTTAATTATATCATTAATTATTTCATTTAGAGCTTCTCCTGCTCTTTGAATATTTAAAGTGCCGTTTACAACTACTGTTACACCATCAATTTCATACGTTTTCATAACTCTTCCGCCCTTTCTAAACCTCTTTTATTTAACTCCTCAATGATTTAGTAAAGTTACGAGAGTTTGTTACATGAAAAATTAAATTATTGTATTGGAATATTCTAGATACTATGCTATGTCCATATTCTTAATAAATATCTTGTATTTCATAAGCATATCAAAGTGTAGAGCAGGGCGGAGTGAATACGGCTACTATATGTACGGCTTGCTATGTCTAACATCTGTAATACATTAATTACAACTACGTTAAGGATTCTTTTGTTATACTTGTTTCATGTTTTCACTTTTCACGAGCTGTCTATCACTGAATTTAAAAAACCTATAGATTTGAAACGTATAGATCTCTCATATATAAGACTCTGATATTTATTTAGTTTTTGTTCTTGACGTTTCTATAATTTGATTTTTCCTCATTGGTTGATTTTTAAAATTATCTAACTAGCTCAAGCTAGCTGTCTTTAAAATTGCAAAAGAAATGAAAAGATTAATGTGCTATATCCTATAGCTTTAAAAAAAGAACTAAATAAAATAGTTTTACAGTGGGTATTGTTTTGAATATTTATAACAATTAATTCAGTTGGTTGTATAAGGAGGTTTAATTTAATGAAATTCGATTTTATAGCAATAGATTTTGAAACAGCAAATTCAAAGAGGAAATTAATCAAATAGAAGTGTGACGAGTAATATACAATTAGTAGTGTAACGACTATTATGCTATTAACGTTATTACCGTAACAATTATGAGCCCTTACGGGCTTTCGGGCTAACGCCCTCACTAGGCAAAGTACATCTTCTTATATTACTTATTACGGATTGGCGAATGTTTAATGCTATAGGTAATACCGTAATAAATACCGTTTGAATTTATTAGGTTATTTAATGAGCATGTTTACTAGATGGAGAATTATCTCACGAAGTGAGTAATTATCTATCTCAATTCGCTTTATTCGTTATCTCGTTTTAAGACGTAATACCCCTCTATTGAAGATATATTAACTTTTCAAGACTCATTCCCGCCCCAAGAGTCAACGCCATTACCATTAGACGTAAGTTAATTTTAATACGGGTCACCAACCATCATTTCTTAATTTATACGGCAAATGATAAAAACCGTTGACGACTGTTTGACGTATAGTCTCCCTTGCTGCAGGGATTTCTCTTAAGTATTTAGTAGAAAATTTAGAGATTGTTAGAATGAGTCAAAAAAAGAGAGGCTATATAGCGACCTCTCTCGTTAATTCACATCTATTTATTTCTCTATATAATGGCGCCTTTGTTACTCCTGTCTTTCGTGTAATTTCTGATACCGTATATCTACCACTTTCCCAAAGCTCAACGGCTAAATCCATCCTATCATTATTTATAGGCGGTCTCCCCATCCTAACACCCTTTTGTTTGGCGATGGCTAGTCCCTCTTTTGTACGCCCTACTATAATCTCTCGCTCAAACTGCGCTAGAACCGCGAGCATACCGAACATTAAACGTCCGCTCGGTGTTGTTGTATCTATATTTTCCTTAAGACTTATGAGCTGTATTCCTCGCTCTTTAAACGCCTCACCTACTGCTATTAATTGAGCCGTAGAACGCGAGAGACGGGTTAACTCTGCAACTACTACTATGTCTCCCTCTGTGAGCTCCTCTATCATTTTATCAAACTCGGGACGGTGAGTTTTAGCTCCACTCAATTTCTCAAAGTAAATCTTATTAATACCATATTTATTTAGTGCCTCGGTCTGCCTGTCTAAGTTTTGGTCTGTTGTTGAAACTCTAGCATATCCTACCTTAACCATGTTGTCAGCTCCTGTCTATACGTTTATTCATATTACACTTGATAGTATTATCAATAACATATAGTCTCGAAAGCTTCAATCACATTAGTTAAGGAAAGCTACTAATTAGAGACTTTCAAGTTCTCTCTCAGTTCCTTATTAACGTTCGAATACTTCCTATATACCGCTACTTTATTGCTTGTTAGAACACTTACAACCTCTTTATGTGGTTAACTATACTAATTGTCCTTACCACAACATATAACACTATACGTAGGCTTAATGGTTTTAATAAACGCCTTACTACTAGATGTCTTTGAACCATGATGACCAACTTTCATTAAGGTTATGAAATTGATACAATTTAACCCTGGACACCCTTAGGGTAAAAAAATGCACACCCTACGGTTTAACGATACCGCACAGTGTGCATTACTTATTTTGGCAATCATTAATATTGTCGGATATTTATTTAGACATGTTCCCGTAAACAAGGTGGCTCAAGAGGTCATTATTGATGTCGGGGTTATAGGGAACATGTCAACGCTAATTATTATTCTTAACCTGCTCATTTGTACTATTTATGCATTCTCACAAAGGCGTTTTCCCATCCGATATGCATTATCTAGATCAATTGGAAACTGTTTATCCCTGTGTTCTGCCTTATGCCCTTCATCCCACATGCCGGCATAATACTTGGAGTAATCTGTAAACTGATAGGTATCACAGGAATATAACGTTTCACAACTGCCAAGTACCATTCCAATGGTACCGGCTAACGATTCAAAAGTATTCCCATAACCACTT
>JARBUI010000018.1 GCA_029239755.1 Clostridia bacterium
TCAGCTGGTATAAAATGGAATTATGCCAGCTTGTTAGTATGGGTAAAAATAAAAAGGAAAATTTGCTTATAGACTATTGACTTTTATTAGCAGGTTTTTTTGTAATAAGCAGTCTCTTTGTTTTCCGAAGTGAAAAAAAGGAGCTGATGAGTCAAGGTGCTCATACACTCAATCGTATAGATGATAGTGTAAGTTATTCTATTTATAATACCATTTATCAACAAGATGTGATGATGAGTAGTTCACAGTATAGACTATCCCTGAAAAAAGTTTTGAGGTATTCCAAAATGGACTTAAAAGACTCTATTTTTTTAAATGCCTTAAAAGAGCTGTTAGAAAAATATGAGTCTTCACACCCGTATATATATTCTGTATATCTGTATCTTAATGGTACCAATAGAATAATAAACTCAACAACTGAGCAGCTGGCAGCTACGGATAATTTTTATGATCAGGATTGGATGCAGGAATATAGACTGATGAAAGAAAGTGAAAATCAGTTCATATCTTCTCGCTCTTTACAGTTTTATAAATATGATGTCGCTGTTGATGTTATGACCATATATCAACGCATGACGTATATGGATGGCGTTATTGTTGTTAATATCAAGAAAAAAGAATTTAATAGAATGATACACAGTTTATTAGCAACAGGTGACCAAATTATTAGTATTGTAAATAGTGATGGAGAAATTATTTTTTCTAATGATGATAAGTTATATGGAAGCTCAGATTTTAAGAATAACATTATAAAAAAAATAATCCTTGAGTATCAAGAAAAGGGAGTCTATTCAAATAATCAAAGCTGGGTTAAGATTGATGGTAAAGACTATTTTATTTGTATGAAACAATCTAGTTGTTTTCCCGCATACCAAGTCTCATTGCTGCCATTATCCTATTTTATGAAAAATAGCTCTATGCAAATTAAAGAAATCATTTTACTAGTCATATTCAACTTTTTCCTGATTATGTTTTTAGCATGGATTACTACAAAACGCTCATTTAGATATATTGAGGAATGTATAGAAATTTTTTCGGCGGCAGAAAAGGGAGAAGTCATTGAAAAACCTGAATCAGCTATTAAAGATGAATATAGTCTGGTATTAAATAATATTATTTATTTGTATTTAAGAAATAATCAGATGCAAGTTAGGCTTATGGAAAAACAACATCAAAGTGAAATAGCTGAAATGATGGCATTGCAGCTGCAAATCAATCCGCATTTTATCTTTAATACGCTGCAGACTATGGATATGGAAATATTAAAGGAGATTGGTAAAGAATCGACTTCTCATAGTATGCTGCAAGAATTAAACAGCATCATAAAGTACATATTTACGAATCCAATGGTAATGGTTACTATTGAAGAAGAATTAAGCTATTTAAAAGCTTATTTTGAAATACAGTATATAAGATTTCCTGGCAGAAGCATTGTTTATTATGAAGTTGATGAGGACGTTTTGTCCTATCAGATTTTTAGATTAATGCTGCAGCCGATGGTTGAAAACAGCTTTTGCCATGGTATGAAAGGGAATTTAGAGCCTCTTTATATTAAAATAAAAATTAAAAAGAAAGATTCTTATATTAAATTTACAGTGATTGATAATGGTAAGGGAATGAATAAGCAAGAATTACAAGGTGTTTATGATAAGATTAATGATCCGAAATCTAAAAATATAGGCCTGACAAACTTAAATAGGAGGCTTATTCTCAACTATGGGGAGAGAAGCAAATTAGCTATCCAAAGTAAAATAAACTTCGCAACAGTCATAAGTTTTGAAATTCCCATAGAGAAAATGATCCATGACACACTTTATAAAATAATAGAAACCTAAAAAGAGATTCTACATGTTGTAAGAAATGAATGACAACATGTAGAATCTCTTTTTAGGCTATAAGCAAAGAGGAGTAAAAATGAAACTTTATCATAAATCCAACTCCTACAGAAGGTTAAAAGAAGATGCTATAATTTTTTTATGAGAAAAGTAATGAATAATAAATGTGTTACGGAGGGCTTATAATGAAAGCAAAGAAGACGTTGTCAATAAATTCTAAGCGAGAAAATCAAGCGTACTTGTATCTTTTACCATGGATCATCGGATTTATCGTTTTTCAAGCCTATCCACTTATAGCGTCTCTTGTCTATTCGTTTAGTGATTATAATGTTTTGGATAAAATGAATTTTGTTGGGCTTGATAACTATATTACACTTTTTACGAAGGATAAGGAATTTAAGAAATCACTTTTTGTTACAATTCAGTATGCACTGTATACTGTTCCTTTTAAGATCATCATGTCCCTATTAATAGCCTTGCTATTAAGTAAGAGCAGAAAGGGAATTGGTATTTTAAGAACAGTATATTATCTTCCCTCTCTATTTGGAGGAAGCATCGCAGTGGCTATTTTATGGAAGCTCATGTTTATGGATAATGGATTTATAAACTCGATATTAAGTTCATTTGGAATCGGCGGTATATCATGGCTTGGAAATCCGAAACTAGCCCTGCCGACACTGAGCCTTTTAGAGGCGTGGCAGTTTGGCTCATCAATGGTAATGTATTTGGCAGCACTAAAGGCAGTTCCAGTGGCGTTATATGAGGCAGCATCTATTGATGGTTCGGGGAAAATAAGATCCTTTTTTAGTGTAACATTTCCCCAGATATCTCCAATTATTTTCTTTAGTATTATCATGCAATCAATCAATGCCCTGCAGAACTTTACCTCAGCGTTTACTATTACTTCAGGCGGTCCAATGAAATCGACTTATATGTTAGGACTTAAACTGTACAATGATGGGTTTACTTATTTTAAGATGGGGTATGCAGCAGCCACGTCTTGGATTATTTTCTTCCTAATTGTAGGAACGACATTACTAATGTTTGCCTCTTCAAAGCTGTGGGTTTTCTATGGTGATGAAGCATAAATAATTGATAAATGTTTAGGAGGATGAAGAAAAATGAGTAAACTAAAAAAGAACACTATAAAAGAAATTATCGCATATTCCATATTGATACTACTAGGTGTTATAATGATCTATCCACTCGTTTGGATGTTTTTTGCAAGCTTTAAGACCAACGAAGAGATCTACGGTTCAACCAAATTATTGCCTTTGGCATATAGCTTAAAGTCCTACATAGAGGGATGGAAAGGAATCGGGGGAACTACCTATACAAGGTTTTTTATCAATACATTCGCTATGGTATTACCGACAACCTTATTAACTGTAATTTCAAGTTCAGTTGTAGCCTACGGCTTTGCAAGGTTTCGCTTTAAGGGAAAAGGGCTGCTGTTTGCAATGCTGCTAGCTTCGATGATGCTTCCTAATGCAGTTATTATTATCCCAAGGTATATGCTATTTAGAAATATAAATGTTTTAGATTCCTACTGGCCATTTTATCTTACAGCGGGATTTGCATGTTATCCATTTTTTATCTATATGATAGTACAATTTTTTAGAGGCTTGCCTATGGACTTAGATGAGTCTGCCTATATAGACGGCTGCGGCACATTTCAAACATTCTTACATATTTTACTGCCATTAATGAAGCCAGCACTCTTTTCAGCAGGGTTATTCCAATTTTTATGGACCTATAATGATTACTTTAATTCACTGATCTATATTAATTCTGTGAAGAAATACACAGTTTCTTTAGCACTAAAATTATCGCTGGATGCAGAGTCTGTTGTACAGTGGGATAAAGTAATGGCTGTATCAGGTATTGCGGTATTACCGGTTGTTATCCTATTCTTTATTTGTCAGAAATATTTTGTAGAAGGCATTGCAACAACCGGCTTAAAGGGTTAAAAATAAATAAAAAGAAAAGAGGTAGAGTTATGCTTGTTAAAAATCCTGTACTAAAAGGTTTTAATCCTGACCCCTCTCTTTTAAGAGTTGGAGAAGACTATTATATTGCAACATCTACATTTGAATGGTTCCCTGGAGTATGCATTCATCACTCAAAGGATCTAGTCAATTGGGAAATTGCTGCATATGCTTTAACAGATGATACGGAGCTCGATATGACCGGAATTGATATGGCATGTGGCATATGGGCACCTAACCTTACGTATTCTGAAGGATTATTTTATCTTGCTTATACCATCGTATACACAAACAGAGCAAGATACAAAGATACTTTCAATTTCTTAGTTACAGCACCCAGTGTACAAGGACCATGGTCTAAACCGATACCATTAAGCAAATCAGGGTTCGATCCATCTATATTTCATGATGATGATGGAAGAAAGTATTTAGTTAACATGACAATAGACCACCGTGCCGATACCATACGTTTCAGCGGCATTGATGTACAAGAGTATGACCCTAAAAATAAAGTATTATTAGGAAATCCAGTCCGTGTATCAAGGGGAACAGCCATTGGAACTTCTGAGGGACCTAATGTTATGAAACATAACGGTTATTATTATTTGGTTTTGGCAGAAGGAGGGACAGAGTTTAATCACTGTGCAACAGTTTTAAGATCTAAAAGCATATGGGGACCTTACGCAGAAAATCCTCACAATCCTATCATTAAGTCCGCAGGGCAAGAAAACTGTCAATTGGCAAGAGCAGGGCATGCACAGGTTATTCAAGGCAAAGATGGCAATTGGTACATGGCACATTTATGTTCAAGACCAATTGATAAGTGCAGCATTTTAGGAAGAGAAACAGCCATTCAAAATGTAGAGTGGACTGCAGATGGATGGTTCAAGCTTTCCAAAAATAATCAATCAATGCCTGAAATAACATTTGAAATACCTTATGATACCGAGCAAAAAATAGACAAATCAGCCTTTGTTGATTTCTTTGATGGTAAAATCCCATTAGATTATATGACACTTAGAAAATCATTTACTTCTAATGGCATATCTGTCAAAAAGGGCGCTCTTTTAATAAAAGGCGGAGCCTCTGTTATGTCAAAGTATTTTCAAGGGCTGCTTGCACGAAGACAACAGAGTATGTACTGTGATCTTTCTACAGCTATGAATTTTGAGCCTAGGCATTTGAATCATATTGCTGGCTTACTCGTTTACTATAACTGTGACAATCATTATTATCTTAAAATGACAAAGGATGATAAAGGAAAACTTTTATGCGTAAGTTCCCTAGTCAATATGCAGCTGGAAGATAGTGTTTCTATTTATATAGAAGATAGCATATCTATTATTTATCTAAAAGCAGAAATCCGTGGAAAAGAGCTGCAATTCTATTATTCAACGGACAGTGTAAATTATAATAAGATTGGTGACATCTTAGATATGAGAAATATTTCAGATGAACGCATCGCCGGCAATGGTTTTACAGGTTCTATGTTAGGGGTTAACTGCTCCGACTGTCAGGGTGATGGGATAGAGGCAGAATTCTTATATTTAGATTATAAGGAATATGAATAGGATAGTTTTGAAATTTAAGAGACGCCGCATTCCTGATTGGATGGGGCGTCTTTAATGATATGTAAGAATGGCTTGTAAACTTAATAAGTTAAACAAATATTCCAGTTAAGCATATACCTAAATTACTCGTTATGATTATTGCTTTTGATAGTATCAACTATTATGAGTGTGCATATAACTACTATTGCACATAGTATAGATATTGCACTAACGGCAAGCCCTATCTCACCTGGACCTGCGCCAATTGCAGTTCCCACATTTATAGATAAAAACTCCACAATCCAAAAAACGAAAAATCCTATAAAAATGTAGCCAATATATTTCATTAAAACCTCCCTGTATTCATAGGAAAAAAGTAAAGTATCACCTATATATTATCCTTTTATTTCCTTTTCATATTTAAACATTGTTAGTATATCTGAATGTTTGTATTCTCCTATCTTAACATAGCCCATCTTTTCATAAAAATAATGATTTCTAGTACTTTTAGATGGAGTAATCAATTCCCACTTTTTAACCTTATGATTGTCTTTTTCAATAAATCTAATTGCTTCTTGGCCTATTCCAAGGTTATGAAATTCTGGTACAACACACAAAACTCTTAAGTAGTAATTTTCTTCATCTATTTCACGAATTATTATATCACCAACTATCTCACAATTGTATTCAATAACATAAACTATAAGTTCATTTATGTAGTTATTCATAGCTTCTCTTGACTCATTATAGGCGGGGCATTCATTGTATTTTATATAATCTTCATAGAAGCTTCTGTTCTGTACCTCAATTAACTTATCTATATCTTTAATGAGTGTTCTTCTAAAGTTAATATTCATTGAAATGAGCCCTTTCTTAATTACAATGTTATTTAGCGGCTAACGTTTCGCATTCTAACACCTACGCAGACTTAGGTAACTCTTATCTTAGTGTGCTTCTATCAACAATATCATCAATAATTTCAACTACATTTCTTACGCATGCCTTACAAACCGTATTCAATAAATCTTTGTCTTTAAACTCCTTTTGTCCTTCCAGAGTTGTCAATTCACAATCTCCGAGTAATCTTCGACAAATAAAAGCTCCTTGTCTTTCTGTAAACTTATCCATTAATTCTCTTGTTATAAGATATGTATTTTCAGTTAAAGAACGATCTTGATTTTCCCCTCTTCCATATAACATACCTATAACCATAATTCCACCTGAAACGGCACCACAAACCTCTTCTTTGCGCCCCATACCAGCACCAAAGCCACATGATAATTTCAATGCTGTATCTTTATCAAAATTTAAATAGTCACAAAATGAATATAAAACTGCTTGCGCACAGTTATATCCGTCTAGAAACCTCTCAACTGCAACATCTGATCTTTTCATCCAGTTATCCCCCTTCTTTCTATTTCTATATCTCTTAAAAAACAATCTTTAACGCATTTTTCATAGCCAATGCACTTTTTGGTATCTATAATTATCATATTCTAGCCTCCATTATTCATGTTTTACATTCTTTAATGCAAAGCAGGCTTGATCATAATCTTTTTGATGTACATAGACATAATACATATGGGCATACTTCATATTCTGCCCGAATGAACCCCTGCCTGAACTTGATCCAAAGTTGTTAGCGATTTTGTATTTATATTTAATCTTACTAAAATCCAAAGCATCCATTACTTTGTTAAATTGTTGAAGTGAATACCCACAATATACCTCTTTTTGATTCCAAATCATTATCATATACTTTCCCCCTACATTTTATCTTTAAACGGATTTTCTGTCTCTTTAATAATAAGTTGAAAAGCTTTTTATATAATCGATATCACCTGAGAGCATAGAGGTCATAACCTTAGTAAAACCAAAGTATTATCATTAAGTTATACAAGAAGTACTTGATACCCCCATATTACTGCTAAAACTGTCAATGCACCACAACTTATAATTTCAATTAAGATTCTTTTTCTTTTAACCTTATGATAACACTTAAAATTCAAAATGGTCTTAGTTAAATTGATACTACTCAGAAGGTATACGATGTACGCATATAAGTAAACAGATGATTTAGCAAAGAAACTAAAATACCAAAGTGGCATTAAAGAACCGAAATACGAAACTATAATAATTGGTTTCCATTCATATCCCTTTCTAAGCCTAAATGCAATAGGGTCATACTCGTTCCTTTGATAAGCACGTATATCTGACCAAATAGTTATTAGTGTTGATGCAAATCCGATGATAAGAAAAAAATACTTCAACAAAAAATATCCCTCCATTTACAGCATTTATTTATGAATACTTAAAATGTTCTAACTTACTCTTAAATAAATGCAAAGCTGAAACTTTGTATTAATCGCCCTTTCTCTTAAAGTTACGTATAGCTTTTCGCATTGTCGCAACCTATCTTGCTTTTTTATGCCACATTAAAAAAATGATGCGATCCGAAGAATGTGGTTATGATTGTCAGTCACCGTCCTCTATAAAAGAGAATATATTTTTGTCCATTTCATAAACACCCCAGTAGGGTTGTTCTATGTACCATTTTGAGTTTTCTTGATAAATAAAAGATGTGTAAACCCTACTGCTATCTTCTTCAATGATATTCACAATATAATATTCTTTAACAGTAGGAGCATCATTCACAGATAAGCTTCTTGTTGCTTTAGCATTTAAAAAATGTTCTGCAATTGTTTTAATTATTTCATTATCAGTGTATTTTATATCTAAATCGTTTTTTGATATTTCTATTACTGAAATTTTTTCTATAGTAGGGAATTGTATAGGTTTAGCCATCGGAAAAAAATCGTCATATAGTTTAATTACACCAATAGCTACTACAAGAGCCAATACAACTATAGAAGAAACAAGCCATCTTAATGGTGTTTTCTTCATTGTTTTCCTCCAAGAATAATATAAATTTCTTTACATCGAAATATAAAACTAATACATGGGTAACTGATTACATTTATTATTGTTAAGCATTTTCCATCTGATATTGAGGTTTCAACTAACGTCTCCGTATCTCCGCCGCCTCTAAACTGTACCCCCAGAGCCCTTCTTCGTGGCGGTGCTTGCACCAGTGAAGAGGTGGTTGCAGCGAACGGAGATACATTGTTATGTGGTGTCACTCTACGGACGCCTTCATATAAATAAAAAAAGGTTATAATTTATTAAGCTTTCTCTTGAAAACTATATTTTTCACTTTTTCTTATAAAACTCCCTATTGCTGTCAGAAAGATTGCCAAAAATGGTGCAACATATATCATGATATTTGATGTAAGACTAGAAATATTTAGTATACCTAATAATGGAATATTCCAAACCATCATTTCTATTGGGCCAAAATAATAAGCCCCTCTATTTACATATAGCACTAACGATAATAGCATTAATAATAAAGCATCACTTGTTCCAACTAAACCAATAACAAGCCCGTTTTTAAATCCAGCCTTCTTTCTTAAACCATAAATTAGCCAAGTAACTAAAAATAAAAGTCCTACTACTATCTCAATTGCTCTTACAAATATATTAGGCCATTGCCAAGAAAAGCTAAAGAATACAAACGATATAATTCGAAAAATAATCGATATTAATAATAGCTTTATTCCAGCGCGTACATTGTTTCTATTCATAGGATTCTTCCTCCTTAAAACCTATAATCTTACTCCACAATAGTATTATAATTTGATAGCTAGTAGTGTGATGTCATATAACTATGGTACTCCCACACTCATGAATGAAGTGTACATTTCTCAACTATTCATTGTATGTAGTAGTTAATCTAAAAGAATGAGTAGCAGATCTTCAATGCAGATCTTGTATAATCAGGTGAAATTTAGTAAACGCTTACTGTAACTTAGGTAATATTAAGATAATTTTAAATAGTATATCAATAATATACCATATTGTAGAAGTGAGGAGAATAGGGGAGATTAAAATAAAAACATGCGTAGCAATATAAAAAAATAGATCTAAGATAGTGCCAAGTTTTAAGTGTTTTAATATTTTAACCTTAGAAAATTCAGGAGGAGGGATAACTTTTTGTTCGATTTGGAGCGCGCCGACGGAGAACAAAAAGTTATCCCTCCTCCTGAATTCGCAGCCTAACGTGAAACACAAAAAAGGCAGGCTCGGAGGCCTGCCGCTACGGTTAAATATATGGATAAACCAATTCTTTATCCTAAAGTAACACAAAACTAAATACTTTTAAATCTCTCCATCGCTTCAATAGTAGCTTCCCTACCCCCAAAAGCAGTAAGTCTAAAGTATCCTTCCCCATTTGCTCCAAATCCAGCCCCTGGAGTACCTACTACAGCAATCTCATTAAGAAGATAATCAAAGAACTCCCATGATCCCATTCCATTTGGACACTTCAGCCAAATATAAGGGGAATTATCTCCGCCTACATATTCAATACCTTTTTCTTTCATTGCCTGGGCAATAATTCTAGCATTCTCCATATAGTAAGCTACATTGTCTTTAATTTCTTTTTGTCCTGATTCAGTAAAGACAGCAGCAGCACCTTTTTGAATAATATAAGGAACACCATTGAATTTAGTTGTTTGTCTTCTGTTCCAAAGTTTATTAACAACTACTTCATCACCGTCAGTATTATAGCCTACAAGTGCTTTTGGCACGATAGTATAACCACAGCGTGTTCCAGTAAAGCCTGCTGTTTTTGATAAACTGCAGAATTCAATAGCACATTCCTTTGCACCTTCTATTTCAAAGATACTTCTTGGAAGACTAGGATCATTAATATAAGCTTCATATGCAGCATCATATAAAATAATAGCACCACTTTGTTTTGCATAATTTACCCATGCAGTAAGCTGTTCTCTGTTATAAACAGAACCCGTAGGATTGTTAGGAGAGCAGAGGTAAATAAGATCTGCCATCTCATCGTCTTGTGGAGGCATAGGCAAGAAGTTATTTTCAGCATTTGAGTCTAAATAAACAATTTCACGGCCTGACATAATGTTTGTATCTACATACACAGGGTATACTGGGTCTGGAATCATAACGATGTTTTCGTTTCCAAATATATCTGTGATATTACCCACATCACTTTTAGCCCCATCACTGATAAAGATCTCATCAGCATCAAGAGAAACATTAATACGTTCATAATAAGCTTTAACAGCATTTCGAAGGAAATCATAGCCTTGTTCTGGGCCATATCCTTTGAAACTTTCCTTTTTACCCATTTCATCTATTGCTTCATGCATTGCTGTAAGAACAGATGGAGTAAGAGGAAGTGTCACATCTCCAATACCCATGCGGATAAGTTTTTTATCTGGATTTGCAGCTACAAATTCATTAACCTTTTTTGCAATGGTTGCGAAGAGATAACTGTCTTTAAGTTCTAAATAATTATCGTTAATAAAAGCCATTATTTATCCTCCTAATCAATTACTAATATTTTTTGGTTATAGAAAAATAAAACGGCAGGCGCGAGACCTGCCACTACGGGTTATCTACAACACTATAATAACCTATCATACCTTAATATTCTATAACATTTTAATATTTCATGATAATTTAATATTCTATTACACCGTCAAAAACCTTAGTTGCGCTGCCTTTCATAAGAACTGTTTCATCTTCTAGATAAGTGATTTTTAGATCTCCCCCAAGAAGTTTAACAGTTATTTCATCACCTTTTTTGCAGTAACCATTTAGTACAGCTGCAACAGCACTTGCACAAGCACCTGTGCCACAGGCAAAGGTTTCACCTGAGCCTCTTTCCCATACACGCATTTTAATTGTATTTGCATCTATTATTTGTACAAATTCAGTATTTATTCTTTCTGGGAAGAGAGGATTAAATTCAAATTTTGGTCCTATTACTTCAAGAGGAACAGTATCTACATCATCACAGAAAGTTACTGCATGAGGATTGCCCATAGATACACAGGTAATAGCATAAGCAGTACCTTCTATATGTATAGGTTCATCGATAAGGAGATCAAGTTCAGATAACACAGGAATATCCTTTGGTACGAGGATAGCTTTGCCCATATCAACTTCAACATAAACTACGCTGCCATCTTCAACAACAAGAGTCAGATATTTAATACCGCTTAGAGTTTCAACCGATATTTGAGTTTTATTTGTATAGCCTGCTTCATAAAGGTATTTGCCGACACATCTGATGGCATTGCCGCACATTTTACCTTCTGAACCATCTGCATTAAACATGCGCATTTTAGCGTCAGCCGAGTCTGATGGCAAAATCATAACAAGTCCATCAGAACCAATGCCAAAGTGTCTGTCACTCACAAATTCTGAAAAAGCATTTGGATTTTCTATTACTTGTTTAAAACCATCTACATACACATAGTCATTACCTATGCCATGCATTTTAGTAAAATTAATTTTCATAATCACACCCCTAAATTATACTTCATAAGTCTTGAGAATATTATCAGCTACAGTTCTTTGAGAAACCCTAAGATCCATGGCCTGTTTTTGAATATACCTATGAGCTTGTTTTTCATCGAGCCCTAAATACTGAATAAGACAGTATTTAGCACGTTCCATGACTTTGACGTCATCCATCTTCCTTTTAAGAGCCTTGTTTTGCTCTCGTAAGGTGGCTATTATTTGCTTAGAGTTAAGGACAAAAGGTATGGATTGCAATAAAACCTGTTTGTTAATGGGCTTACCTACCACAAAGGCACCTGTAACAGCGAGTTTTTCCTGAACTTGCTCTATAAGATCTGACTTCACAAGAATAAGAATAGCAGATAAAGATTTGTCTGCTATATCAAGGACTAGCTCAGAGCCAAATTCATCTGGTAAAGGTGTATTGATGATGGTAAGATCATAATCAGTATAGTCAAATTTTCTCCGAGCTTCACTAGCAGAGGCGACATAATCATAACCAGAAAAAACAAGCGGTTTAATGATATCATACAAGGCATCTGAAGACTGTTTTTGGGTAGATACTATCAATATCTTTTCCACGCTTCAGATTAAAGATAATTTTGTATTTCCCATTCATGTATTGTCTGATTATATATATTCCATTCTTCTAATTTAAGTCCTAAATAGTGTGTAAACAGATGATCACCTATCGTTTCTCTTACAAAGTCGCTTGATTTCATACAGCTTAATGCTTCATATAAACTTTGAGGTAATGTATCTATACTTAAGGCTTCTAATTCAGTAGGTGTTAAGGTATAAGCATTGCTGGTTAAGGGAGCCATAAGTTTCATCTTTTTTGTAATACCATCAAGGCCAGCTGAGAGGATGAGGGACAGTGTAAGGTAAGGATTACATGTTGTATCAGGACTGCGAAGCTCAATTCTATTATACCCTGAAGTGGTATAAGGAACTCTTATAAGGCAAGAACGATTTTTAAAAGACCAGGTAATATGTCTTGGTGCTTCAAATCCAGATGCAAGCCTTTTATAAGAATTAACAATAGGATTTGTTATAGCACACATTTCTTTAACGTGAGCAAGTACCCCTGCAATAAAGTATTCTGCCGTTTCTGGCATTTGTTTACCAGGTTTTGTATCGAATATATTCTCACCATCTTTATAAAGAGACATATTAATATGCATACCTGAACCGCTTGTATTTGCAAGAGGCTTCGGCATAAAAGAAGCATAAAGGCCATTTCTCTGAGCAATGATTTTTACTACTGTCTTAAAACTGAGAATATTATCAGCAGCAGCGATGACATGATCATATTTAAAATCTATTTCATGCTGGCTATGGGCAGATTCATGGTGAGAAGTCTCAATTTCAAAGCCCATTTCTTCAAGCGTTAAACATATTTCGCGCCTTGTGTTTTCGCCTTGATCCAGAGGACTAACATCAAAATATTCTGCCTTGTCACTAGGTTCAAGTGTAGGCTTGCCTTCCTGATCTGTTTTAAACAGAAAGAATTCACATTCTGAACCTACTTTAAAAACATATCCCATTTCCTTAGCTTTTTCAAATGTACGTTTTAAGATGTAGCGGCTGTCGCCTTCAAAGTATTTCCCGTCAGCAGTCTTAATATCACAGAAAAGTCTAGCAACTTTTCCGTGTTGAGGCCTCCAAGGTAAAATAGAAAGGGTAGTTGGATCTGGGAATAAAAACAGTTCAGAATCCTCAATTGTTCCAAAGCCTTTGATAGAGGAAGCATCTAGGGCGATCCCTTCATCAAAGGCTTTGCTAAGTTGTTTTGAGGATATAGATATATTCTTTAGCTCTCCAAATATATCACAAAATTGAAGTTTTATAAATTTAACGTCATTTTCTTCTACAAACCTTAATGCGCCGAGCTTATTATATGACATACAAAATCCTCCTATTATAATAAATACCGGGTAAGAACAGCTATAAATAGAGTATCCGTTTATACGCTAATCTATTTATAGCTAGATTTATTTATAACTTAATCTATAAATTAAGCTATAAATAAATTATTAACTTCTACTTTATATATTAATAATAGTGTAAAACAATTAATGATGAGTGTAAAGCTGTCTGTAAGGGTTTTTTGAATTTGCAGTAAGCTTATAGAAATGATCTTTAAGAAGTGTTTGACTATCAAGATCAAAAGCATTGCAAAAATCATCAATATACTCAGCAATTTCAGACAAGTCCTGAGCTGTAGCCGGCGTGGCAACTACTTGAGCGGGTAAATCAGTCGGCAGCGTATGAGAGCGAATATAGATTGCTCCGCCATGCATACCAGTCCCGCAGAAATCTCCTACAGGTAGATCACCCTCACTTTCAAGTCCAAGCACAATAAGTATTCCGCCAGCTTGATATTCGCCCAAGAAATCACCAACCTTGCCTCCGATGATAATAACGGGTTTACATTCCTTATATTCTTTCATATGAATACCAACACGGTATCCGCCATTGCCTTTAACTAAGATTTTACCTCCGCGCATACCATAGCCGGTTGTATCTCCGCAGTTCCCATGGACAATAATAGAACCAGTATCCATGGTGTCACCTGTAGCATCTTGTGCATTGCCATAAACATTAATAGTACTGCCTGCAAGATAAGCGCCAAGAGCATTACCCGGTGTTCCGTAAATATCAATTGTTTTGCCAGCAACGCCAGAACCTATATAGCGATGTCCCAAACAGTTAGTAATTTTTACATTGCTGTCAGAAGAAGCTTTTAGTTTTTCATTTAAGTCACGAAAGTGAAGTGAACATGCATTAATTTCCAACATTAACACCCCCTAAATTTTGAAGCCTGCGGGATTTGCTAAACAGCATCATTTGAGGTTTTGAAGCGAGTAGTTCTGAATCTAAATCTGGTACAGGGATTTGTTCTTTAATAATAGATGTATAAATCCCAGCACGAGCTACATCACCAATCATGATATATCCTTTAACCAGCCCGTCTTTAAGGACTAACTTCTTATAATTTCCTTCAGTTTGAATACTAGTCGCGTCTCCATCGTAACTGCCGGCAGTAATCATGTGAAGACCAAAGAATCCAATGGCATTCATTGGAATAGCCTTTTCATAGGTTTTAGTGCCGCCAGCCATAGCTAGGCCAGCTACTTCTCCCTGCATATAAGCGTTAGGTAAAAGTGCAAGAATTTTCTCAGTACCCGTTGAGACGTCAAAGCTCTCCGTGCAGTCACCAGCAGCATAGATAGACGCATCAGAAGTTTTGCAGGTACTATCTACAATAATTCCCTTATTGACCTCAAGACCGCATTCACTGGCTAGCTCTGTATTTGGCCTTACACCTATAGCAATAATAAGTATATCAAAATCGAGTGCAGTCCCACTTTCAAGGATTGCAGTACCATCAGTAAACTTCGCTGCCTTATCACTTAAAATAAAGCGTACACCTTTTGTTTCTAAATGTTTTTGTACTATATTTGAGCCTTCATTATCTAAAATACTAGGAAGGATTCTATCTGCAAGGTCTACTACGGTAATATCTTTAGTCATTTTGTAAACGCCCTCTGCAGCTTTAAGACCAATAAGTCCGGCGCCTATGATAAGTACTTTGCTGTCTGGTTTAAGAACAGCTTTTACAGCCTTAGCGTCATCATACTTCATAAAAGTGAACTTATTAGAGACAGTATCAAGGCCTTCCATTAGCGGCACAAAAGGCCTTGAGCCGGTAGCAATAAGAAGTTTATCATATGCAACAGCGCTGCCGTCTTCAAGGATCACTTCACCTTCGGATCTATCAATTTTAACTGCTTTTTTACCGAGGAGCACATTGCATTTATTTGCACTATAAAAGTCTTGAGGCCTATAAAATATCTTCTCATCTGATACTTTACCTTCTAGCCAATAAGAGATAAGGGGTCTCGAATAAGTATGATAGGTCTCATCAGATAAAATGGTGATGCTGCTTGTTGTATCTAACCTTCTTATACCTTCTACGGCGCCAATAGCAGCTGTAGAGTTACCAATAATTAAATAGTTCATGACTTAACCCCTTTCCTCAAAGACAATAGCTGCATTAGGGCAACCTTTGACACAAGCAGGTTCCCCTGTTCTTGAGATGCAAAGATCACACTTTTTAATTACCTTTTCATTATCTGTTACAATACAGCCAAATGGGCAAGAGAGTACGCACGTATAACATCCCACGCATCTTGTATCATCTATTGTAATAACCCCGTCTGTAACAGTTAAAGCACCAGCAATGCATCCTTTTACGCAAAGAGGTTCATCACAGTGTCTGCACTGCACTGCAAAGTTAATATCGTCTCCTTCTTCAATCACAATACGAGGAGTTGTTTTAGTGTTTCCATTAAAGGCTTTTACCATGTCAGATTTACCGCTGTTTGCAAAACTGCAGTGGTATTCACAAAGGTGGCAGCCAAGACACCAGTCTTCATTTACATATACTCTTTTCATTATTTTGCCCCCCCTTTTATTCACCTGCATGAGATATGCCTAAAATCTCAAGTTCTTTTTCAGTGAGTCCAATACCACGAAGCATTAAGCGGTTGCCGCGAAGGGATTCGATAGAGTTAATACCCATACCGCCCATCATTTCTTTCACCTCATGATCCCAGGCATGAACAAGATTTACTAAACGTTTGTAGCCGATTTCTGGATTTAGTCGTTTTACAAGATCAGGTCTTTGTGTTGCAATACCCCAATTACACTTAGCACCATGGCAGCTTCGACACAGATGACATCCAAGGGCAAGAAGCGCAGCGCTGCCAATATAGACAGCATCAGCACCGAGCGCAATAGCTTTGACGATATCAGCGCTGCTTCGGACACTGCCGCCGATTACAACTGAAACATCATTACGAATGCCTTCATCACGAAGTCTTTGATCTACAGCAGCAAGAGCAAGTTCTATTGGAATACCCACATTATCACGTATTCTTGTTGGAGCAGCGCCGGTGCCACCTCTATAGCCGTCAATAGCAATGATATCTGCTCCAGATCGGGCAATACCAGATGCAATAGCAGCTACGTTATGTACAGCAGCAATTTTTACGATTACAGGTTTTTTGTAATCAGTAGCCTCTTTAAGAGAATAAATAAGCTGCCTTAAATCCTCAATAGAGTAAATATCATGATGGGGAGCAGGAGAGATAGCATCTGTACCTCTTGGTATCATTCTTGTTCTGGATACATCTTCTCCAACCTTTGTGCCAGGTAGGTGCCCGCCGATGCCAGGTTTTGCCCCCTGACCCATTTTGATTTCTATTGCAGCGCCTGCCTCTAAATATTTTTTGTGTACGCCAAATCTGCCAGATGCAACTTGAACGATAGTGTTTGCACCATATTTATAGAAGTCCTGGTGAAGTCCGCCTTCACCTGTATTGTAATAGATACCAAGTTGTTCAGCAGCTCTGGCTAAGCTTTCGTGAGCATTTTTGCTGATAGAACCATAGGACATGGCTGAGAACATAATAGGTATATTAAGTTTTAAATTTGGATAAGTAGGAGATGTAATATTCCCCTCTTTATCAAACGTAATGGTTCTAGGCTTTTTACCTAAAAAGGTCTGAGTTTCCATTGGTTCACGAAGCGGGTCAATAGAAGGATTTGTTACCTGGCTTGCATTAATGAGCATTTTATCCCAGTATACTGGATAAGGCTGAGGATTTCCCATACTAGACAGAAGTACGCCCCCCGTTCCGGCTTGTCTGTAAGCATCTGTTATAAGAGCCTGGCTCCAGTTAGCATTTTTCTTAAAAATATTATCCGTTTCAACTATTTTAAGAGCTCTTGTTGGACATAGACTCACGCATCTTTGACAGTCAACACAGCTCGCATCATCTGCTGTCATACAATCAAATTCTTCATCGTAAGTATGCACCTCGTTCGCACACTGTCTTACGCAAACTTTGCATTTGATACACTTTTTTTCATTACGTACTACTTCATAATCAGGGTAAAAATAATTAATTGCCATACGAATCACCTCCATTATTTAAAGTTACAATAATAGGTTCCCCGCCTTTAGGAGACCAAATTTTGTCTACTTCAGGGCAGATTGCACGTATGGCACACTCTTCACTGGCGATATACACCATATCATCTTTTTCAGCAGCTACCATTGAACGAAGTTTTAAACGGTCGTTAAGCGCCATAATACCTCCTTCAAAACCTAGGATAATAGAAAATGGCCCTGTAATCAGAAGACTTGAGAACATATTACGGAAAAGGAGTGCCTTTTCTTTTTCTTTTGCAGGAAGTGTGTCAATTTTACTCCAGAAAGGTGCAGCGATAATTTTAGCAATATCTTCGCAGCTTAGGTTATGCTTACGATTTAAAAAGTCTATGATGTAAGTAATGACTTCTGTATCTGTAAGAAGTGTACATTTATAACCATACATCTCAACAAAACGTCTGTTAGCATCGTAAGAGGAAATTTCACCATTATGTACAATAGTATAATCAAGAAGGGCAAATGGATGAGCCCCGCCCCACCAGCCAGGTGTATTAGTTGGATATCTTCCGTGAGCTGTCCACGCATAACCAGCATATTCGTCCAGTCTATAAAATTCCCCAACGTCTTCAGGAAAACCAACCGCTTTAAAAACACCCATGTTTTTACCGCTTGAAAAAACATAAGCACCATCAATCTTAATGTTAATATTAATAACAGACTGGGCAACAAATTCTTTTTCTTCGAGCTGACTTGCTGCAAGCTTTGTTGGGAGCGGCTCTAGGAAGTACCTCCAGATCAGAGGCTCATTAGTAATATTCTTGTGTTTCTTGGTAGGAATACGGCTAAGGTTGACGATATCAAAGTGTTCTTCTAAAAACCTTTCAGTTTCTTCTCTGGATGCACTATCTTCGTAAAAAACGTGAAAAGCGTATAAATCTTTATACTCAGGATAAATCCCATAGCCAGCAAAACCACCTCCTAGACCATTTGAACGGTCGTGCATATAGGAAATAGATTTTACTATTTGATCTCCAGAAATGCGCTTGCCATTTCGATTAATAAAACCTGAAATAGCACATCCTGAAGGAATTCTGATTTGACCTTCTTTTTTTAGCATCATGCATTTCTCCTTAAAAAAATTTATTCCCGGATACTCCAAAACAGCCAAAAAAAGGCGCACTTTGGGTAAGGTTTACCCAAAGAACGCCTTTGTTCCTGCATATGATTATTTTATAGCATTTATATAGAAAAAAGTCAATGGATTATGAAGCAGAACTCAATCATTCCATCATTTTTGTGGTATCTTACAAAACAAAGTCATATAATGAAGGAGAATTATACTTTTCAGAGATAAAAAGACTTTTATAGTGTCATTAAATGCAAAATAGAATATATTTAAATATATAAAAGGTGAATAAATAAGCATTTTTTGTTATTTAAATTCAGCTCATGAAAAAATACAAGGCTACTAAAAAAAAACACTTGAAATTTTAGAATTCACCATGTATAATGAGTCACAAAGAGAATCTGATTTAGCAATGGCGCTAACTTATTAACATGATGTCATGTTACGTAAGTGGCGTTTTTTATTTTTTTAGGAGTGTTATAAATTAGAAAGACTTGGAGAGTCTATGATAGTAGTAAAATTTGGAGTAATCTATTAGGTAGGTGATAGGAGTGTTAGATACTGATTTAATTACTTATTTAGCGAAACTCTCAAAGCTTCAGATTGATGAGGCAGACAAAGAGAGGCTAGTGTCTGAAATGAGCGCAATTGTTGAGCTTATGGATACTATGAATGATGTAACTTTTGATGAGGATGATAATTCAAAAGGTGAGGGAGTAAGCCTGGTGAATTTAAGAGAAGATAAACCTCGGGAGTCTTTTGACAGAGAAAAAATTCTTGCAAATGCTTCTCACAAAAAAGATGGGTTTTTCGTAGTACCAAAGATTATGGAGTAGCAAGTTAGGAGGAGATTTATGGAGCTATGTGATAAGAGTATTCTTGAACTTAGACAGATGTTAGATCAAAAGGAGATATCATCTTCGGAGCTTACAAAATATTACCTTGATAGGATTAATAAAATAGATGGACAAATAAACAGTTATATTACAGTATGCGAAGAAGAAGCTTTAAAAACTGCTGAAAATGCAGATAACAGAATTGCAAAAGGAGAAGCATCCGCTCTTACAGGTATTCCAATCAGCATTAAAGATAATATGTGTACGGAGGGAATACGAACAACTTGTGGTTCAAAAATGCTTGGAAATTTTGTACCGCCGTATAATGCAACAGCCGTAAGTAAATTACTGGCTGAAGATGCGGTTATACTAGGAAAAGTAAGCATGGATGAGTTTGCGATGGGTGGTTCAACACAAACTTCTTATTATAAAAAGACAACAAATCCATATGATAAGGCAAGGGTACCAGGAGGTTCTTCAGGCGGAAGTGCAGCATCTGTTGCAGCAAAGCTTTCAGCAGCATCCTTAGGATCTGATACTGGAGGATCTATAAGACAGCCAGCAGCATTTTGCGGTATTACAGGGATGAAACCAACTTACGGAGCCGTATCAAGATTTGGGTTAGTGGCTTTTGCAAGTTCTTTCGATCAGATAGGACCGCTTGCTCATAGTGCAAAGGATTGTGCAGGCATACTAAATGTTATTTCTGGACACGATGTAAACGATGGGACTTCAGAACGTCAAAAAATAGATTTTAGCAGCAAATTAGGGAAAGATATTAAAGGGCTGAAATTAGCTCTTCCAAAAGAATTTTTTGGAGATGGAATAGATGAGAGTGTCAAAAGTGCTGTACTAAAAGCAGCAGCAGAGTATGAGAAGATGGGAGCCAAAATCGTAGAGGTTTCTATGCCAAGTCTCAAATATGCAATAGCAGCTTATTATCTTATAGCCTCAGCGGAAGCAAGCTCAAACCTTGCGAGATATGACGGCATTAAGTTTGGATATTGTACGCCAGATGCTAAGACTTATGACGAGCGTATAACACGTACGCGTAAGGAAGGATTTGGAGAAGAAGTAAAGAGAAGAATTCTGCTTGGAACTTATGCATTATCCAGTGGTTATTATGATGCATATTATAAAAAAGCACTTTATGTGCAGCAAAAGATTAAAGCAGAATATAAAGGTATTTTTGATACGTGTGATGCTATCATCACACCAACAGCACCTACAACAGCTTATAAAATAGGAGAAATCGAAGGGGATCCAGTTAAGATGTATTTAGCGGATATTTGCACTGTAACAGTTAATATTGCAGGACTTCCAGCACTATCAACAACTTGCGGTTACGACAATGCGGGTATGCCAATAGGTATGTCAGTAGTCGGCAAAGCCTTTGATGATGCAACTGTACTTCAAGTAGCAGATGCATTTGAAACGAGTTTTAAGCGTATAAATCCTAAATTATAACGAAGAGGTAGGTGATAAAAATGGCAAATTATATTCCTGTAATAGGACTTGAAATACACGCACAGCTCCTTACAAATACTAAGATCTTTTGTAATTGCGAGGTAGACTTTGGCGGAGAACAAAATACCCGCTGCTGTCCTGTGTGTACCGGACTTCCAGGCACACTTCCAGTGCTTAACAGTCAGGTAGTAAGCTATGCTATTAAAGGCGGGCTTGCATTAAACTGTGACATTAACAGATTTTCAAAGATAGACAGAAAAAACTATTTTTATCCTGATCTTCCAAAGGCATATCAAATTTCACAGTTTGATTTACCTTTATGTATAGATGGTAAGGTTAAAATAGATATGGGTGAAGAAGAAAAATACATTCGTGTTCACCGTATTCATATAGAAGAAGATGCAGGTAAGCTTGTACATGATGATATCGAAAATGCAAGTCTTGCTGATTACAATAGATGCGGCGTACCGCTTATAGAAATAGTTTCTGAGCCAGATATGGGATCTGCGGAAGAGGCAAAAGCTTATGTAGAAAAAGTAGCAGGACTGCTGCAATATGCAGGAGTCAGCCTTTGCAGAATGGAAGAAGGTTCTCTAAGAGCAGATGTTAATATCTCCCTTAAAAGGCCGGAAGCTGCGAAACTTGGCACAAAAGTAGAAATAAAAAATCTTAATTCACTTAAATCAATTGTTAGAGCTATTGAGTATGAAATAGAAAGACAGACAAAAATGCTTAATGCCGGTGAAGAGATTATTCAGGAGACAAGAAGATTTAATGACAATAGAGGCGTAACAACTTCGATGCGTTCCAAAGAGGATGCACATGATTATAGGTACTTTAAAGAGCCTGATGTTATTCCAGTAAGTATTACGGATGATGATATAGAAGCTATAAGAAAAGAACTACCGATGCTTATTGATGAACGTTTAGATCTTTACACAAAAGAATATGGACTTAACAAAGCAGATTCAAAAATTCTCGTAGCGAATAAAGAAATATCTGATTTATATAATGAATCTATCAGTAGCTATGCAAACTATAAAGCAGTAGCAAACTTTATAGTAGTAGACCTTCTAAGATACGTAAATGAGGGAGAACTAGACAGTAAAAATATACCTTTTACAGCGGCAGAGTTTGCAGAACTTGTAAAGATGGCTGAAGAAGAAGTCGTTAACAAGAATAATGCTAAGGCTATTCTTAAAATGATGTTGGAAGGCAAAAAGTCTCCGCAGCAAATTGCTAAGGATGAAGGCTTCCTCATGAATGATAGTGCAGATGAAATAGAAGAAGTGGTAAATGGAGTAGTGAGTGAGTTTACTGCAGAAGTAGAAGGATATCTTGCAGGAAAAGAAAAATTATTTGGTTTCTTAATGGGTCAGTGCAGTAAGAGACTGGCTGGAAGAGCAAATCCAAAGATGATCAAAGATATACTTGAACAAAAACTTGCAAAACTCAAATAGAGCAGAAAGGAGGAGTATCGGTTGTTAAAGATGAATGGCGTATCAATTAAAAAGTCTGCAGATATTGATGAAATAAAGCAAAACAGTGATAGTACTGTAACACTGGAAGCATGTGTACACAAAATAAGAACGATGAGTGAGTTTTCATTTGTTATTCTTAGAACAGCTAAATATCTTGTTCAGGCTATTTATGAAAAAGATAAATGCGGCAAGGATATACAACAACTGAAAGAAGGCTGCTATGTAAGAGTACAGGGACATATCAGAGAAGACGAACGGGCAAATTTTGGTATAGAGCTTCAGCTGACTGATTTTGAAGTGCTTAGCAGACCTCAAAGTGATTATCCGCTTAATGTTGCACACAAAAAACTAGGGTGCGGCCTTGAAGCAAATTTAGATAATAGATCTGTAGCACTTAGAAACCCGTATGAGAAGTCTATCTTTAAAATCCAAGAAGGTGTTGTATCTGGATTTAGGGAATTTATGTTAAAAGAAGGCTTTACTCAAGTGTTTACTCCTAAAATAGTAGCAGCAGGAGCTGAAGGTGGAGCTAACATTTTTAAGCTGGATTATTTTGATCAAGAGGCTTACCTAGCACAAAGCCCACAGTTTTACAAACAAACCTGCGTAGCATTTTTTGACAGGGTTTTTGAGATAGCTCCTGTGTATAGAGCCGAAAAGCATAATACATCAAGACACTTAAATGAATATATTGGGCTTGATTTTGAAATGGGATTCATAGATAATATGTATGACGTGATGGAGATGGAAACTGCTATGTTAAAGCATGTAGTGCAGTATCTTAGCGAAAATTACAGTGAAGAGCTTAAACTATTAGGGGTAACCCTTCCTGTAATAGATACTATACCATCGGTTACTTTTGTTGAAGCTGTAGAGCTTATGAAAGGCAAAGGCGGAAAAAATAAATATGACTTAGACCCAGAAGATGAAGTGCTGCTGTGTGAGTATGCAAAAGAAAACTGGGGAAGTGAATTTGTATTTATTACACATTTTCCTGCATCAAAACGTCCGTTTTATGCGATGAATGATAAAGAAGATAGTCGGTTTGCACTGAGTTTTGATCTATTGTTCAGGGGACTTGAGATCACAACAGGTGGTCAACGTATTCATGACTATGAAGAACAAGTAGCAAAAATGAAAGAAATGGGTATGCACCCAGAGGAATTTACGCATTATTTAAATATTCATAAGTATGGCATGCCGCCGCATGGTGGTCTTGGAATAGGACTTGAAAGACTTGTTATGAAGCTTCTCAACCTTAAAAATATCAGAGAGGCAAGTATGTTCCCAAGAGATGTCCATAGATTAGAACCATAAGAGTAAAACAAAAAATAAAAATAAAATAATAGGTTAAATCGAGGAGGAGTTTAGCAATGACAACAGTAACTGATTTTTTTGGATGTAATGTATTTAATGAAACAGTAATGCAAGCAAGATTGCCTAAAAGTATTTTTAAATCTCTTAAAAAAACTATGGCAGAGGGTACAGCACTTCAACCTGAAGTAGCAGAAGTAGTAGCAAGTGCTATGAAAGACTGGGCAATTGAAAAAGGAGCCACTCATTATACTCACTGGTTCCAGCCAATGACAGGTATTACAGCAGAAAAGCATGATGCTTTTATTGCACCAGGTGCAGACGGAAAAATTATCTTAGAATTTTCAGGGAAAGAACTTATTAAAGGAGAGCCAGATGCATCATCATTCCCATCAGGTGGTCTTCGTGCAACTTTTGAAGCAAGAGGTTATACAACTTGGGATCCAACATCTTATGCATTTGTTAAAGATGACTCACTTTATATCCCAACAGCATTCTGCTCATATGGCGGTGAAGTGTTAGATAAAAAGACACCACTTCTTCGTTCAATGGAAACAATCAACGTTCAAGCTCTAAGAATCTTAAAGTTATTCGGAAAAGAAGTTACAAGAGTAACAACAACTGTTGGACCAGAACAAGAATATTTCTTAATAGATAAAGCAATGTACAAAGAACGTAAAGACCTTATTTTAACAGGCAGAACTTTATTTGGTGCAAAACCAGCTAAAGGTCAAGAACTCGATGATCATTACTTTGGTAACCTTAGACAAAGAGTTTCTGATTATATGAAAGAGTTAGATGAAGAGCTTTGGAAACTTGGTATTTTAGCAAAAACAAAACACAATGAAGTTGCACCAGCGCAGCATGAACTTGCTCCAATCTTTGGAACAACTAATATTGCAACAGACCACAATCAACTTACAATGGAACTTATGAAAAAGATTGCAGACAAACATGATCTTGTTTGCTTACTTCATGAAAAACCATTCGCAGGTGTAAATGGTTCAGGTAAACACAATAACTGGTCAATTTCAACTAATACTGGCGAAAACTTATTAGAACCAGGCAAATCACCAAAAGACAATACACAATTCTTATTATTCTTAAGTGCAATTATTAAAGCTGTAGATGAATATGCAGATCTTCTTAGAGTTTCTGTAGCAAGTGCAGGTAATGATCATAGACTTGGAGCAAATGAGGCTCCTCCAGCGATCGTTTCTATGTTCTTAGGTGATGAACTTACAACTATTTTAGAAGCAATTGAAAAAGGAGAAACAGCACAGGCAACTGTTAAAGCATTCCTTGAAACAGGCGTAGCTGCTCTTCCAAAGCTTAGAAAAGATACAACAGATCGTAACAGAACATCTCCATTTGCATTTACAGGTAATAAGTTTGAATTTAGAATGCTGGGTTCCTCAGTATCTATTGCAGGAGCAAACATCGTTCTTAACACTGCTGTTACAGAAGTACTTCAAGAATTTGCAGACAGATTAGAAAAAGCTGCTGAATTCGAGAAAGAAGTTGTAGCGATTGTTAAAGAAACAATGGCCAATCATAAGAGAATTATCTTCAATGGTAATAACTACAGTGAAGAGTGGGTACAAGAAGCAGCAAGACGTGGTCTTAACAATCTAAAAACATCTGTAGAAGCGCTTCCAAAATTTGCATCAGAAAAAAGTGTTGCACTATTTGAAAAACATGGCATCTTCACAAAAGCAGAAGTTGAAGCTCGTTGTGAGATCATGCTAGAAGGTTATGCAAAAACAGTTAATATCGAAGCGTTAACAATGCTTGATATGGCTAAAAAAGAAATCCTTCCAGCTGTTCTGAAATACAACAAAGAAGTATTTAAAACACTTAAAGTTAAAAAAGAACTTGATCTTAACATTAGCTTAGAAAAAGAGCAAGCTTATGCAGTTAAATTATCAAATCTTACAGAATCATTAATGAGTAAGATCGATGAACTTGATAATATATTACTTGAAACTAAAAATTACGATGAAATCGAAGAACTTGCTAAGTTCTTTAGAGAATACGTGTTTGAAGCAATGCAAACATTAAGAGTTGTAGCAGATGAATTAGAAACAATGGTATCTGCAGCTAACTGGCCATTTCCAACATACGTAGACCTACTCTTCTACGTATAATCACATAGATACTCCAAAAAAAGGCGCCGCTACTCCCGGCGTCTTTTTAGCGTTATAAAAAAGCATAATTTATTTGTATTAGCATTTAATTGTGATATAGTTTTATGAGAGGAGTCTATGAGCAGAATAAAAAGTGAGAATGGTGATGAATGATATTAAATAAGTAGGAGAGATATAAAAATGATGCAAAAAGTATTATTTATGATGGCAACAAGTTTTTTTTGGTTTTCGCTTTATGCTTATGTACCGGAGCTTTCAACTTATGCCAAAGAACTTGGAGCTAGTTATGAAATGATTGGTATTATTACAGGTTCGTATGGACTGACGCAGACGCTGCTTAGAATTCCTTTAGGGATTATTTCAGACCGTTTTAATAAAAGAAGATTATTTATTACTATGGGGATGTTTATTGCTGTTATGAGTTCTTTAATAACTTTCTTTTTCCCAACAGCTTTTTCATTACTTGTTACAAGACTTTTGGCTGGTATATCAGCTTCAACTTGGGTTGCATTTACTGTTTTATTTGCCAGCTATTATAGATCGGAGGAATCTCCTAAAGCCATAGGGTTTATGAATGCATATAATGCACTGGGACAGCTTGTGGCTATGGCTATTGGCGGAGTAGTATCCTTAATGTTTGGAACAAGATATCTGTATCTGCTTGGAGCTTTTGGCGGTATATGCGGACTTGTTTTAAGCTTTTTCATTACTGAAAATAAAGCCATACATAGAGTACCTCTAAAGTTAAAAGGTTTATTTACAGTTACGCTAGATGGTATGTTAGGGAAGGTCTCAATACTAGCTATTCTATCTCAGTTTATTACTTTTGCTACAACGTTTGGCTTTATTCCGATTGTTGCACAAAACTTAGGAGCTAATCGTCTGCACCTTAGTATGATGACAGCAATTAATATTATTCCGGCGATATGGGTTTCTTCTCTAGCAGCTACAGTATTTGTTCGTTGGTGGGGAGAGAGTAGAACACTTGTTTATGGATTTCTTATATCTGCAGTTCTTTGTATGCTGGCACCATTCGTCAGCAGTTTATCTCTATTAATGCTTGTTCAATTTTTTGCTGGAGTGGGACGTAGCATGGTATTTCCGCTATTAATGGGACTTAGTATAAGGGGGATAGAAGATAACAAAAGAGCTTCAGCTATGGGATTTTTTCAAGCGATCTATGGGGTTGGAATGATTATAGGACCTATTATCCTGGGCGTTTTAGCAGGTCAGTTTGGACTCGTTGCAGGATTTATCATAACGGGTGTGATTGGTATAGGAGCCGCGTTGCTAACAATCAAGTTTAATTTGAGTGTTAATACAGAGTTTAAATAAGTAGTTGAAAAGGTAAGTTAAATATGATATCATAAAATCAATTTTGAATGAGGAGGGTTGTCTTAGTATGTGTTATATTAAAATCCGAGTAAATACTTTTTGTAACTAATTTAATAGTGCTTAAAGGCTCTGCCTGTGTGCAAGAGTAATCGGATTGGTATGCCCATTTTTAAGAAAACCCTATGAGTGATATATTTATATACAAAAGTATATTAAAGAGGGAGGGAGAAATCTGCCCTCTTTTTGTGTATCTTAAAATAGATTTTTATGCGTCTAATGAATAAAGATATCTTACTGTTTATGGAGCAGTGAGAATATCTTTTGATTCGTTATGTTCAATTCCTTTTACTTAAAGCACAGGCAGAAGTCTATGCTTTTTTACGTTAAGAGGGAGTTGATTATATGGAACAAAAAACAAAAGCAATATTAGTAGGGGTCTATCAAAACAACTATCAAGATTTTATGATTTCACTGGATGAATTATTTTATTTAGCCGAGGCATGTGACATAGAAGTCGTTGATAAGGTGACACAAAAGTTAAGCCGTATGAACCCATCTTGCTATATTGGAGCAGGCAAGATTCAAGAAGTACGGACATTAATGGATGAAAACGATGCGGACGTAGCTATTTTTAATGATGAACTGTCACCATCGCAGATTCGCAATTTGGAGAAAGCCTTAGGACGAAGAGTTATTGACCGAACGATGCTGATCCTAGATATTTTTGCACAAAGAGCCAGAACAAGAGAAGCTCAGCTTCAGGTCGAAATTGCAAAGCTGCAGTATATGCTGCCGCGGTTAATCAGGCTAGGAGAATCCATGGACCGCCAGGGCGGAGGAGCTGGTTTGAAAAACAGAGGGGCCGGAGAAACAAGGCTGGAACTTGACCGCAGAAAGATTGAAGACAAAATCAGCAGGCTGACTAAGGAATTGGAAATACTTGTATTACAACGCCAAAACCAACGAAAGATGCGTAAAAAGAAAGAGCTAAGGGGAGTGGCTCTGGTTGGCTATACAAATGCAGGCAAGTCAACGGTTATGAATGCTATGGTAGATTTATTTAATGGTTCGGCAGATAAGCAGGTATTTGAGAAGAATATGTTATTTGCCACACTGGAAACATCTGTGAGAAGTATTAAGCTGCCAGATAATAAGTCCTTTTTATTAACGGATACTGTAGGATTTATCAATAAGCTGCCCCATCATCTTGTTAAGGCATTCAGATCGACGTTAGAGGAAGTCACAGAAGCTGACATGCTCATTCATGTAGTGGATTATGCGAATCCTCATTACAAAGACCAGATGGAAGTTACAAGAGAGACATTAAGTAAGCTAGGCGCAAATCATATACCTGTTGTTTATGTCTATAACAAAATGGACTTAGTAGATGAACTGGAGAAGGTAAATGATAAAAATAATTGTATTTATATTTCAGCTAAGAAGCGAGAGGGAGTTGATTTATTAATCAACGCTATTTGTGCAAATATCTTTAAAGAATATGTTTTCTGCAGAATGCTGATTCCCTATGATAAAGGAGAAGTATTAGCCTACCTTAATAGTAACGCAAGTGTGAAGGCTGCTGTTTATGAGAGCCAAGGCATACTAGTAGACGTAGAGTGCAAAGAGTCAGATTATGAAAGATATAAGCACTATATAAAGTGAAAATAAACTAAAACTTAGGAGAATTGAGCATGGAAAATACATTTAAACATTGGAAAAAGCAGTTTTATATGATTACCGCGGGTCAGGCCTTTTCACTACTTGGGAGTTCTATGGTTCAGTTTGCCATTATTTGGTGGTTAACGATCAAAACAAACTCAGCAGTTGTACTGTCTATTGCTTCTATTGCAGGATTTTTGCCGCATGGGATACTTGGACCATTTATTGGTACACTTGTAGACAGACATAATAGAAAAATCATCATGATTATGGCGGATCTTGGCATAGCAGCAGTGACTTTACTGTTAATGGCAGCATTTTGGACGGGAGAGCCGGCACTATGGATCATATATCTGGCTTTAGCGGCTAGATCTTTAGGCGGGGCTTTTCATATGACAGCCATGCAAGCATCTATTCCTATGATTATACCAGAAGAAAAGTTAACATCAGCATCAGGTATTACCCAGTTAATACAGTCAGCCTCTTATACGCTAGGACCAGCTTTGGCAGCGCTGATGTTATCAGTACTTACAATTGAATATGTGATGATCGTAGACATATTAGGAGCGGTTATAGCGTCTATTACGCTAATAGCAGTAAGCATACCTAATCCCAAAAAAAGTAGTGCAGATACAGAAAACAGTGGGATGTTAAAAGAAATCGCTTATGGCATAAAGGAACTAGCCAGTTATAAAGGGTTATTTAAACTTACGATTCTTTCATCTTTTTATATGCTTATTTACGTTCCTGTAAGCTCTTTGTTTCCATTAATGGTTAGGGGACACTTAAAAGGAGAAGCGTTTCATGCAAGTGTCGTTGAAGCTATGTTTGCGGTGGGAATGATACTAGGTTCACTAGTTCTTAGCACTATAGGAGATAGATTAAAAAAAATCACTACAATAAGCTTATCTATCCTAATCATGGGGACAGCTTTAATCATTTCAGGACTTTTGCCAGCTTATGGCTTTATAGCTTTTGTAATATTAACAGCTATGATGGGGATTAGCGCACCGTTATTTTCTGGCCCCTACTTTGCACTATTGCAAAGCAAGATTGACCCTAGCGTATTAGGCAGGGTTATGTCAGTGGTTAATAGTATGATGCTTATTGCAACACCAGCAGGGCTTTTAGTTGCTGGACCAGGAGCAGAAATCATAGGTGTTCCTAAATGGTTTTTATTATCAGGAGTACTTATAGTTATTCTTAGCATGATATGTATTTCGAATACCTCAATAAAATCAGCAGAAGACTAATAAACAGAGCATCTAATCCTTAAGAAATTAAAGATTAGATGCTCTTATTAAATACTATGTGCAGATGGGTTAAAACTTATCTTTATATTTTTCCCACCATTTAAGTACTTCTTGCTTCATTTCTTCTTGGGCTTCAGGGTTGAAACTATCTGTTATTTTAATATAGTCATCTCCTGCAAATTCTTTAACATTATCAGCTTGGCTGGCAAGTAACAGCGCATAAAACACTAAAGACCTTTCGTATTCATCTTCAGTATCTATTTTTTTAATTAAATAAGGAATAGCTGGCTTACCAATGGTACCTAAAGCTTCAGCTGCAGTATACCAAGTATACTCTTCATTATATGTTCCTGTATAGTCTCTATCTTTTAGCTTATCGATTAAAAGTTCAATTTCACCTTGTTCGATAACATTAAGCTTAGCACTTACTATAGCAGATTGTTCTTGGAGTTCTTTAATTAACTTCGTATTTTCTTCACTCATAGTTTTTAATTTTTTGTTTTCACTTATGAGGCTAGCATTTTTTTCTGTGAGAAGATCAATGTCAGTCTGGAGTTCCTTGTAAGATACATCTGGAGTATTTATTTGACTTATAGCATACCATTCATAAGCTTCTATTCCTAGAGCGCCTATTATGATAAGAGCAATAATGATATAACGTTTCATAATATTACCTCCTTTATTATTTGGGTCTTTATATTATTTAGTATAAGGGGATAACCTTAAATAGTAAATAATATCCTAGGTGTACATAAATACAGTATTGTAAAAGTAATGACTAACAGGAGCTAGCGGCAGCTTTGGAATCAGCATTTTCTGTAAGAAGGCTGATAAACTCATTGGCAATAAAAGGGTCAAATTGTGTTCCAGAACACCTTTTTAATTCTTCTATAGCATAATCCGTATTAGAAGCATCTTTATAAACTCTTTTATGAGTCATAACATCGAAGGAATCTACGATATTAATAATGCGTGCTAAAATAGGTATGTCTTCCCCTCGTAAACCATTAGGATAACCTGTTCCATCAAATCTCTCGTGATGTGAGAGTATTTCATCAGCAATATGAGATAATTCAGGGGTAGACTTTGCAATTCTGTAACCTATCTCAGAGTGAGTTTTCATGATATACCATTCTTCAGAAGTTAATTTAGCTGGCTTCATTAAAATGTGGTCAGGTATACCAATTTTACCTATATCATGAAGTAATGCTAATAGCTCTAATTCATCTAATTTATCTTGAGGAAGCCTAAGTCTTTCACCTAAACTTAAGCTTAAGTTTCTTATGCGCATCGTATGCTGCTCGGTTTCACTATGTTTTTCATGGAGTGTTCGTGAAAGGGAGCTTATAGTAGCACTTCTGGCACTCTTATCTTCTATAAGCTTATTGCGGTACATTCTGTCTTCAGCTAAACTCATAACAGATTCTGTATCGGGGTTGTTTTCATCTTTTTTTGCATAGCCAAGTGCAATACTAATTTTAAAATGAAAGTCTACTACTTGTGTGCAGGCACTTTTGATTCGGTGGATTAGATAAGAAATATAATGCTCATCTTTATTTTTAATTAATATAATAAATTCATCTCCTCCCCACCTGGAAATGATATCGTCTCCAGCACAACTTTCTTTTAGAAGATTGCTCACAATATAGAGAAGCCTATCTCCCTCTTTGTGACCAAAAGCATCATTTGTTAACTTTAAGCCGTTAAGATCTCCCATAATGATAAAATAGTTTGAGGTCTTATCATTATCTAAAGCTTCAAATTGTTTCTCCATGTAGGCTCTATTACTTAATCCAGTAAGTTTATCAGAATAACTTAGGAACACTATTTCTTGTTCATGATTTTTACTGTCCGTAATATTGGTTAAGGTACTAACTACCCTTACTGGCAGACCAGATACGTCTTTTTCTACAATTTTACCTCTATGTAAAACCCATATGATATCGCCTATGTCTTTTATAATGCGATATTGTACTTGAAAGTAATCAGATTGACCTGACATAATAGAGGGATAAATCTCTTTCAGATGTTCGAGGCATTCCGGATGAATTCTAGAAATATATTCTTCAAATAATGAATGAACATCTTTGCTTACATAGCCTATGGCAGCCTGCCATTCGGGGCTGATGTAGAGCTCTTTATTTAGTACGTTAAAATCAAGATAACCATCATTAGTAGCCTCCATAATGATTTTAAAACGTTCGTTCATATCACTGATGTTTTTATAGGCAGAGCCTAGCTGAGAAAGCATTTTATTTGCAGAAGCAGCGAGTTTATTAAATTCATCATCACCAGAAATATTAATGAGCAGAGAAGTATCCTTTGTGGTTGCGACAGTATCCATAAACCTAGTAAGTTTAGAAAGCCTAGAGAGCATATACTTATGTATAATCTTTCCATCTATTAAACAAATCATAGCTATAATTAATAAAAAGCTGCCCATAAAAATTCTAAAATAATAAAGGACATCGGAATAATATCTATTATATTTTTCTATTGAAAGGACTATTGAAGGCTGTCCATTAATATCCTTTAAAATGCGGTTGCCTTGTGATACAGTTGCAGAAGATAAGCCGTCTATATTTTTATTTAAAAATTTGGAGCTTTTATTAACAGAAGAATTTTCATATAAATACCCGTGTATATTTATTTGTACATTGGATACATCTTGTATATAGTTTAACATCTTTTCGTTTATTTCACGAAACATGATTAAAGAGCCATTGCTTTCATTAAGCTCATCAGAAGTTGTTATAGGACATGCGGTTACTATAAAGGTTTGGCCGTGAACCCGTAGTAATCCTGCCTTAATATCATGATTATCAGCGAAGGCAATAAGGGCTTTGGGGTGATTGTTTTTAGGCAGAAGCTTTTGAATCATAGCTGCTGCTGTCTCTTTACGCAGCTTAGTATAAGTGTTATAAAGGATGCTGCCTTTAGAATCTAAGAAAAGCATCATTTTTAAATCTAAAGAATCCAAGGTGCTGTAGGTTAAATTAGAACTGATATAATTGCTGTTTAAATCATTTATAAAAGTATAGGTATCGTCCCAATGAGCCCAATCCAAAGCAGTTCTTTTCATGCTCTCATATTCATTATTTAATATATGATTGATAACATTAAAGCTTTGGGTTATTTGTTGTCCATGATTTGTTTTTATATATCCAAAATAAGCAAAATTAAACGTTAAATAAGTCGCAAAAAGCAAAAAAAGAATACTTACAGCAGCCGTTATTCCTATTTTATATTTAATTTTCATGGGTTTATCCCCCCTTTGCCCTAACCATTCAATAGTTGAACCCAAGTTCTTGATTGATTAATTAAATTATACCATAATTATTGGAAATAAAGTATTCATATTTCCTTTCATGTAAAGTTTAAAGAAAGCTTGACATAAATTTATTCATTTAGTATATTTAAACAGTTAAGTGAATAGTGGGGTGCTAAATAGTTCTTTGGCTGAGAGAGAATAGTAAATATTCTTAACCCTTGTACCTGATCCAGGTAATTCTGGCGTAGGAAAGATAGTGTAGAGTAAAGTAAAGCTACTTAGATTTTCTAAGTGGCTTTTTTGGCATACTAAAACTAAAAACAAGAAAGGGATATAAGATGGAACAATACAATGCATCAATAGCTATTCAAGTTTTGCCAGCTGTAGAAGGAGAAGAGGTTATACGTGTGGTGGATGAGGTAATAGCCTATATTAAAAGTACAGGCCTTAATACATTTGTAGGACCATTTGAGACAACAATCGAAGGCGACGTTGATACTCTAATGGATATTGTTAAGGAGTGTCAAAAGATATGTATTAGAGCAGGTGCACCCAGCGTAATGTCCTATGTAAAAATAGCCTATAATCCTTCTGTGGGGGTATGGAGTATTGAGAAAAAAACTAAAAAGCATCACGAATAAAGTTTATTCTCATGTATTACTCATAGTCATTTTTTTAATATGGTTAGGAGTTTCTGAGATGGGCCTCATACCTAAGTTTATGCTCCCCTCGCCGCTGGATGTAGTGAGGGCTTTAATGAAAGAGTTTTACGTGCTTTTAGGCCATACTTTAGTCTCCCTAAAAGAATCTTTTATAGGACTTACATTAAGTATGGTTTTTGCCTTCATCATGGCCATCACTATGGATAGGTATAAGTTAGTTCATAGAGCTGTCTACCCTTTATTTATTATCTCACAAACCATTCCAGTTATAGCTATAGCCCCTTTGCTTGTATTGTGGATGGGATATGGTATTGCACCAAAAATCTTTCTTATTTTCTTAGTCTGCTTTTTCCCTATTGTTATTGCACTTTTAGAAGGATTTAAAGCAGCAGACCGAGATACCATAAGGCTTATGAGATCGATGGGAGCCACTCAAAATCAGATTTTAGTCCATATTAAATTCCCATGTGCTTTAGGAGGGCTTTTTGCAGGACTTAAGGTATCTGTTTCTTATGCTATTATAGGAGCAGTAATTGCAGAATGGCTAGGCGGGGATAAAGGCTTAGGCGTATATATGACAAGGGTAAGAAAGTCATACGCTTTTGATAAAATGTTTGCAGTGATATTACTTATAAGCATACTGAGTTTGCTGCTTATGAAAGGGGTCAGCTATATTGAAAGAAAAGTAACCCCTTGGAACAATATAAAAAATTAAAAGGAGATATAATCATGAAGAAATTTTCAAGTATACTGCTTGCGGGACTTTTAGTACTGACAGGCTGCACCTCAGAAAAAGTGCCAGATAATAACACTGATAATGCGGAAAATAATGCAGCCAAAAAGGTTACTGTTGTTCTTGACTGGACACCTAATACCAATCATACAGGGATGTATGTAGCTTTAGAAAAAGGTTATTATAAAGACTTAGGTCTCGATGTAGAAATTGTTCAGCCACCCGAAGGGGGCGCTCTGCAGCTTGTAGCAGCTGATAAAGCGCAGTTTGCAGTAAGCTTTCAAGAAGAAATCGGGCCTGCAAGGTCTTCAAGCAGTCCGCTGCCAGTTGTAGCTGTGGCAAGTATTATTGATCATAATGTATCAGGGATTATCTCACTTAAGAAAACAGGAATAGAGTCTCCTAAAGACTTAGAAGGAAAAAGATATGCTTCTTGGGATACTCCTTTTGAGAAAGCAATTCTTACTGAAATAGTAGAAGGGGATGGGGGAGATTTTTCAAAGGTTAAACTCATACCTAATACTGTAACAGATGTTGTTACTGCTCTTCAAACAGATATAGATGCTGTGTGGATTTACTATGGATGGGATGGCGTTGCTGCTGAGTTAAAAGGTCTAGAAACTAATTACCTTTCATTTAGAGATATTAATCCAGTATTTGATTTTTACACACCTGTTTTGGCAGCAAGTGAAAAGTACTTACAGGAAAACGGTGATCAGGCTAAGAAGTTCTTAGAAGCAACCTCTAAAGGATATGAATATGCAATAGCAAATCCAGATGAAGCAGCAGAAATGCTTGTGAAAAACGCCCCTGAAGTAGATAGTGAACTTGCAAAGAAGAGTCAGGAGTTTTTAGCTAAGGAATATCAAGCAGAAAAAGATAAGTGGGGTACTATAGATGAAAGCCGCTGGGTTGCCTTCTATAGCTGGATGTATGAAAAAGGTCTTTTAGAAAAGGATTTAAAAGCAGAAGGATTTACTAATGACTATTTGCCTGAATGAGGTTTAAAGAATGATTAAACTAGAAACCAGAGGGATTTGTAAGGAGTATGACGACGCAAGAATTATAGAGGATATTAATGTGCAGGTTAATAATGAAGAAATCGTGGCCTTACTAGGTGTAAGCGGTGTGGGGAAGACCACATTATTTAACATTGTTTCAGGAGTTGAATCCCCTACAAAAGGTCAGGTGTTTTTAAAAGGAGAGGATATAACAGGTAAAACTGGAAGAATAAGTTACATGCAGCAAAAAGATTTGCTTATGCCCTATAAAACTATTTTAGATAATGTTACCCTGCCGATGCTTATTAGGGGATATAGAAAAAAAGAAGCTAGAGAAGCAGCGAGTGACTACTTTAGAGTTTTTGGACTTGAAGGAACACAAGGGAAATATCCCATTCAGCTCTCAGGAGGAATGAAGCAAAGAGCTGCTTTTCTAAGATCCTATTTATTTTCTAAAGAAATGATGTTGTTAGATGAGCCTTTTAGTGCGCTGGATACTATTACTAAATCCAGCATGCATAGTTGGTACTTAAGGATTATGAGTCATGTTAAATCTTCAACTTTATTTATTACACATGATATAGATGAAGCCATTTATCTGTCAGATAGAATTTATATTCTTACAGGCAGGCCCGGTAAGGTAACCAAAGAAATTATTATCGATTCAAAAAGAGAAAGAGCCGAGGATTTTACTACATCAGATACGTTTATCCACTATAAAAAGGTAATATTGGCGCATATTAAAGAAACAGGATATCCCTATGATTAGTCATAGGGATATCCTATTTTATGAATAAAATTTTAGTGATTAACACAGCCTATTGATGCAACGAAAAATCTTATCACATATTAAAAAAACATCAGCTAATAAGAAAAGAGGTGATGAGTTTGACAGATGAAAACAGGCTTAATATTCCACAGCAAGGATCACAAAAAAGCAGAAAAAAGAGTGGATTAGATAAAGATCCTGGAACAAAAGAAACAGATTTCAAAAAACATTGGAATCAAAAGGCAAAGCCTTAACCTAAAATAGAAAAAGGATTAGACGATAGTTCGTCTAATCCTTTTGTTTATTATATGATATCTTCGAGCAAGTCACTACTCATCCCTTGCTCTTCCAAAAGACCTAGGAATTCCTCTACAATAAATGGATCGAATTGTGTACCAGAACATCTTCGCAGTTCTGCAAGAGCATAATTCAGATCAGCAGCATCTTTGTAGACACGCCTATGAGTCATCACATCAAAAGAGTCAACTATATTAATAATCCTTGATAATAAGGGGATATGTTTTCCGATTAAGCCGTTTGGATAACCTGTTCCATCAAATCTTTCGTGGTGAGATAATATCTCATCTGAAATATGAGACAGCTCAGGAGTAGATTTGGCAATTCTATAGCCAATTTCACTATGGGTTTTCATAATGTGCCATTCCTCAGCTGTAAGCTTGCCAGGCTTCATTAAAATGTGATCAGGTATTCCGATTTTACCTATGTCATGAAGCAGAGCTAAAAGCTCTAATTCATCTAATTTGTCCTGAGAGAGCTTAAGCCTTTTGCCTAGATTTAAACTGAGGTTTCTTATACGCATAGTATGTTCTTCAGTCTCACTGTGCTTCTCATGAAGGGTTCTTGAAAGAGAACTGATAGTAGCATTTCTTGCACTTGTATCTTCAATGAGCTTGTTACGATACATACGGTTTTCAGCAAGACTCATAACAGCATTTGCATCAATGCTGCTTTCACTTTTTTCTGCATAGCCTAAAGAGATGCTGACTTTAAAATGGAACTCAGTTACTAGGGAACATGCATCTCTTATTTTAGAAATTAGTTGAGACACATAGTTTTTGTCCTTATGTTTTACTAAGATAATAAATTCATCGCCGCCCCATCTAGAAATAATGTCATCAGATGCACAGTTTTCTTTAAGAATAGTACTTACAATAGAAAGAAGTTTATCGCCCTCTTTATGACCAAAAGCATCATTGGTTAATTTTAAACCATTAAGATCTCCCATGATTATAAAATAGCGGCTGTTCTTATCTTTATCCAGTTCATCAAATTGTTCTTCCATGTACGCTCTGTTTTTAAGTCCTGTAAGTTTATCGGAGTAACTTAAAAATAAAATTTCTTCTTCATGGACTTTTCTTGCTGTTATATTAGTTAAAGTACTGACTAATCTTAGTGGATAGCCAGAGGCATCTTTTTGAGTGATTTTACCTCGTTCTAAAACCCATGTCGTTTCACCAGATTCCCTAACTAGGGGGTATTCATACTGGAAGTAATCAGATTTTTGATTGAGTATCCCTGCGTAAGCTTGTTTGATGTATTCGTAGTAGTCAGGGTGAACTTTAGACATATATTCACCATATAGTGAATGGCCGTCTTCACTAGTATACCCAATCATCGATTTCCATTCAGGACTGATATACAGTTCCTCTTTTGAGATATCAAACTCCACGTAGCCATCACTAGTAGCTTCCATGATGATTCTAAATCTTTCACTCATCTCCCTAATATCTTTATAAGCAGAGTTAAGCTGTGACAACATTTTGTTAGCAGCATTAGCAAGCGTACAGAACTCATCTGTGCCGGGCATAGAAATCGACAGAGAAGTATCCTTTGTAGTGGCAACGGTATTCATAAAGTTATAAAGCATTAATAACCTATTCAAAATATATTTATAGATAACAGCTAAAATAATAAAGCTAATAAATAGTATAGTAAGTACAAATCCAATAAGGAAAAACTTAAAGTAGTAAAATACATCTTTATAGTTACTGTTTTCTTTTGTTACGGAAAGAATGATGTTACTATCTCCAGTTATATCGCATATACTTTGAGATGCTTTTAATAATGATTTATATTGATGATTCCTTATAGAAGAACTTAAAGTATTAGTTTTTTCATGGCTTTTAAAATTTTGAGTAGTATATTCGCTAAACTCTAGAGTAACTCCTGTTACGTTTTGTATATAATCTAATAATTCGTTGTCAACGCTGCGAATCATTATCAGTGAGCCATTGCTTGCTGAGAGTTCATCTGAAGTAGTTATAGGAGCAACGGATACTAAAAAAGCTTTAGTCTCAGCTAGCAATATCCCAGATTTAACATCATGTATATCACTTGATGATATTACTTTGCTAAGGCTCTCCTTATTTGAGAATAATTTCCTATTTATGCTGTCTATGAGCTCTTTATCTAATTCTGAGTGCTCGCTGTAGATAATATGCCCCTTGTCATCTAAAAAAATAATTAGTTTTAGATTTAGAGTTTCTAAGCTATTATATTGTAAGTTTGATGCAATATATTCAAGATTAGAATCTTTTATAAAGTAGAACGTATCATCCCAATGGGCCCAGTCTGTGACAGTTACTTCCAAGTTATCTTTTTCTTTATTTAGCATTTGGTTAATGATTTCAAAGCTTTTATTAATTTGATATTCCTCAGTATCATTAATATATCCAAAATAGGCAATATGAAATATTAAATAAGTTAAAGATATAATTAAAATCGTACTAATAACAGCTATAATCAAAGTTTTATATTTAATATTCATAGTTACCTCCCCCATGAAGCTACTCAAATCCTATATTTTAAACTCGCTAACCTCATTTACTAATTGATTAGAACTTTCTTTTGTAAGTTTTGCCTGCAATACTAAAGTATTAACGCTTTGTACTATTTCAGCAGATGTTTGTGCAATATGCGTTGCCCCCTCAGCACCATCACTTGCGGCACAATTAATCTCATCAATAGTTTGTACAATATTTTTGATTGAATCACTTAATCCATTCATTGTACTTGAAAAGTCTGCAACAAGGTTTTCAATGAAAACAGCATCAGAATTATATTGCTCTCCCGTTTCAACAAGGGTTTTATAATCCTGAACAACAGTATCATCCATAAACTGCAGCATGTTTCTAGAGTCTAAGACTAAGCTGTCTACTGACTCAATAGCCTCACTTGTTATTTTTTGTATCTGAGCAGCAGCCTCTTTTGAAACATCTGCTAAGTGTTTAACTTCTAGAGCAACAACAGAAAAACCCTTGCCGGCTTCCCCAGCTCTGGCGGCTTCAATTGCTGCGTTAAGTGCCAATAAATTTGTTTGATAAGCAATATTAAGGATTGTGTCTGATAAAATTTTTATTTGCTCAATAGATTTTGATTTCTCTATAGACTGCATCACACTTTTATATGTATCATTATAAACACTTTGTGCAATGTTTTGAGAAGTAATTGCTTTTATTTTTAGCTCTTCTGCCCGTTGTTTGATTTTTTTTGCTGCTTCTTGGCTGTCTTTGGACAGATTAGCTGTATTTTGAGCAGATGCTTCAATTGTAACAGCAGTTTCATTCATCTCATGAGCAGATGCTGCCGTTTGCTCAAGTCCAGCAGATAACTGCTCTGTTGTAGCAGAAATGCTTTCAATATCAATGTGGAGCTTTTCTAATTGAAGATTTGTATGATTAACATTTTCTTCAATGCTGCTAGTTCCTTTTACAACGTCTTTTACAATACTCTTTATACCTTCTTGCATGCTTTCGATAGATTTGCCTATGTACCCGATTTCATCTTTTCTTTTTAAAACCTTGTCATTCATCTTGATACTAAAATCGCCGGATGCAAAGAAGGTGATATCTTTCTGCAATACCTCTAGATCCTTAGTAATATATTTAGCAATAGCAAGAGCAATAAAAACACCAATAAAAATCATAGCTAAGCTAAGGCTAATGAGAGACAAAGCCAGTTTAATAAACTCATTTAATACTTCCTTGTAAGAAATACCAACAAACCACATACCGATGATAGTACCATTTTTATCTTTTAAAGGCGTATAGTGAGCCTCAACATCAATTCCGCTTATCATAACTTCACCATTATAATCATCGCCATCTTTTAAGACAGCTGCAATAACATTTTCAGAAGCCTTTGTACCAATACTTCTTTGGCCGTCTGTACCTATAATATTTGTGGATACCCTAGTGTCATTCATAAATAAAGTAGCATACATATTTGTAGCTTCCTTCATTTCATCAACTACTGTAAAGTCATCATTTATCACTGCATTGCCCTTATAAAGTTTGCCTTCTTCTATTTTCCAATCACCAGGATAGTGTTTATCTATAAGAAGCAGACCTAAATTAGAGCTTGATTCAAGTTCTTTTTGTATATTCATACTTAAGATATCACTTGTCTTCATGTAAACAAAAATACCAAGAATGGCAGAAAACATAACAAGCACTAAAAAAATGATAAGACATATTTTCCATTTTAGTTTCATAGTATATCCCTCCATTATGTAGATATATATATAAACAAACGAATAATCGTTCGCAATAGGTAAAAAAATTATTTGGAGATCCCTTTCCAAAAGACATGCCACAGCGCATCAATATAATGATGACTGAGGTTAATGCTATACATTAAATACTGCTCTAAGTAGGCAATGATGATGCCGATATAAGAAGAACATAAATCATTAGTGTCGGTCTCAGCAATAATGTTCAGTCTCTGCAGTTCGGTAAAGTATTTGCCAAAATACTGAAAAGCAATATCAGTATCCAGTGGATTTTTAATTTTAATTTTATCTAGCATACTCTTATCTTTGATAAAGAAGGTGGCTTGCTTTAAGAATAAGTAATCACTAGGGTTATCTATAAAATGATTAATTATTGTAATATAGTAGGTATACAAAATGATCCCAGGATCAGTAAGCACCTTATTTTTAATTTTTATTTCAATATCAGCAACACTTGAAAAAGTATTCACAACACATTGGTTCCATATCCCTATAAAAAGCTCATCCTTATTTGTAATATGAGAATAAACAGATGAAGGTTTGAGACCCGATGCACTGGCAATTTCTTTAATAGTAGTGCCATCGAATCCTTTTTCTGAGAATAATTTTAAAGCTGCATTTTTTATATTATCATAAGGCATTTGGAACACATCCTATTCTAAATTGAAGTCTTTGGAGCGAGTGCAATGATGTGAAAAGATTTAATATAGGTTGTAACCCTTATATTATACTACAATTATTGGAAATTCAATATGACTTGTTAAAAAAAACTCCCTTTATTGTAGAAATTTAGCATTTTTTATCAGTAAATTTTTATAGATGACAATGATAAACAATAAAAAAAGATCTAAGCATATACTAAAAGCTTAAATCTTTTTTATTAATTTGATTTTATGTGTATGACTAACTACTATGTTTTACCTAAAATCGTTTAGCAGCATTAGTCTTAAGTATGCTGTAAATAGGAGTAGAGACTAGTAGAGCTGAAAGAATTAAGGTGATAATAAGCTCGGGGATAATATAAGAACCATTATAAACAAGAGAATACATGATGGCACTCTGTCCTTCAGGAGCTGAATCAGCAAAGAATATAACACCGGATAAGAAGTGCATAAGGCCTCTGCCTAGTATTGCAATAGATACAGCAGCACAGGTTCTGATTTTTAGATTTTTTAAGAAACTTGGAGCAAGTCCAGCAAGTCCTAAAAAGCCATAAGCCAAAGGATAGTCAAAGAGTAATTGAGCCCAGTTAAGTACCCATGCATCTTGAATAAGCTGCAGAAGGCCGTAGGCTGTTCCTGCTATTATGCCAGGGATGGTACCAAATACCATGGCATATAAAATGATAGGAAACATACTGGCAAGTGTAATAGAGCCACCTTGAGGCATCTTATAAATTCTTATGTAAGATAAAATAAAGGCAATAGCAATACACATTCCCCCATAGACTAACTTTTTTGTAGTTAATACAGAAGAACTTTTGCTATTCTTGTTTGCTGTTACGACTAATCCAAGGACGGATAATACAACAATTACTCCGAGGATCACCCAAACCATGGGACTAACTTCTAATAATTTACCAAAAACTTCCTGCATCGAAAAAACCCCTTTCAAAGATTAATTTAGCTTTGCTAGGGGCATAAAAGTGCGATAAAATAAAGATTACCTTACGAATGTGTAGGCAATAGGTAATGATATCACATTCATTCCTTGCAGCAGCATTATCTGTAAACAAGTTATGAGGGTCTGCACTGTGTGTACACTCTCAGCTAAAAGCTCCCCTAGAAAAAATATTAAATTGCTATAAAAAATTATAGTCTATTACTAATTGATTGTCAAACGCTATAAATCGGGTATAATGAGATGGTATAGGCTTTTCTGCTAGGTTTATAGGAAAAGATATCACGCTGACGTTTGAGAAATGATAAGATATGCAAAAAGACTAGAGTAAACGTTTAAGCTGTATCGTATGAAGGAGGTTAAACTTATGGCTGCTCATAAAGCTACATTAAAAGATATATCTAAAGCTATGAATGTTAGTATGACAACAGTGCATAGAGCTCTTTATGATAAAGAAGGTGTAAGTGATCAAATGAGAGAAGAAATTAAAAAAGTTGCTGATGAAATGGGGTATAGGACAAATTACGTAGCAGCATCTCTTAAAAGAAAAACAGTCAAGTTTGCTATTGTAATACCAGAACCTACAAATGAAAATAGATACTACTACTTATGTTTATGGCAAGGCATAAGGAAATTTTTAGATGAAGTTTCAGAATTTAATATTGAAACATTAGAGTTTTCCTATATATTATCACCCTCAAGTAATGGCAGTAAACTTAAAGAAGTTTATGAAAAATATGGGGACGAAATAGATGGACTGCTAACAGTAGGCGTAAATCATAATCAATCAAAATACTTTATCGAAAAGTTTTATGATAAAAATATACCGGTTGTACTGATTGGCGCAGATATACTCAAAGATAAAAGATTATGCTGTGTAAAAACTTATGACCACATGGCAGGAAGCTTAGCGGCGGAACTATTAACGAGTTTCACTGATGTGAGAGGGAATAAGAAGATTTTACTTACTGGAGATATGGAAATGGTTGACCAGTACTATAATGCAGAAGGCTTTGAGGATTATATACAAAATAATGCACCGCACGTACAGGTTGTTAGAGTAAGCGATTTAAAAGACGCAGAGGTATACTCTACACTTAAGGAAGTGCTCCTAAGGGAAAAAGACATTTATGCGATTTATTCATGCAGTGCAAGAAATACAATTCAAATGTGCAAAGTCGTAACAGACTTAAATATGCATGAAAGTTTAAAATTGGTTGGTAATGACAGCTTTACTGAGAGTATCGAACTTCTAAGGCAAAATGTTCTGAGTGCTATTATACACAAAAGGCCGAATAGGCAAGCTTATATAGCTATGAAAACCCTTTTTGATTATGTAGTCAAGGGGGAATATCCTCCAAGCAGTACCATTTTAATTAATTCTTTAATTACAATGAAAAGCAATTTAGATATAGTTGATTAAAGACAGTGCAGTTATTAACTGCACTGTCTTTTTTCTATGTTTAAGTTAACGTTTACTAAGTATTAAAAATAAAAGAAGACAAAGAAATTAGAGAGAATAGGCTGTATAATTGGTCAATATGTGATAAAAACAAGTAGAATATAAATATATATTGACAAATAGATCAGATGTGTTATTATTTAAAAATAAAAGCTGCGTAAACGTTTAAGTAAATGTAGCCTAAGTAAACTAATTAATTTCAGGGGGTAATGAAATGAAGAAGAAATTATGGGCATTAGTATTGGCAGCAGTTACAGTTAGTTCTTTAGTTGGATGCGGTAAACCAGCTGAGGCTCCAACAGCTGCAGGTGAAACAAAAACTGAAGTAAAAGCAGAAGATAAAGGTGAACCTGTAAAAACACAAACTTGGAGAATGGCATTTAATCAAACAGAAGAGCATCCTCAATATAGAGTCATGCAAGAATTTAGCGATAGCTTTAAAGAAAGAACTGGCGGCAGATACGAAATCAAATTGTTCCCTAATGAAACATTGGGAAATCAAAGAGAAACACTTGAACAAGTTCAAGCAGGTACTATTGAGATGTCTATCGTAAATAATACTCATCCAGGTAGTGTATCTGACTACTTTAAAACTTTTGATATTCCATTCGTTTTTGATGATATAGACGGAGCAATTAAATTCATGTTAGAATCTCCAGTTATGGAAGAAGTTAAGAAAGATACAGAGCAATTCGGTTTCAATATTGCAACTTATCTTCCAGCGGGTGTTAGAAGTATGTACACTGTAGATCAACCTATCAAAAGTGCTGCAGATATGAAGGCTCTTAAGATTAGAACAATGGAAAGTGATACATATGTAAAAATGATGACTTATTTAGGCGGAAATGCAACACCTATGGCAATGGGTGAGCTTTATACAGCTATTCAGTCAGGGGTTGTAGATGGTGCTGAAAACAATGAAATCACTTATGTAAACTCTAAGCATTATGAAGTTGCGCCATATTGGTCTGAAACTAAGCACCTTATTGTTCCAGACTGGCTTATAATCAACCATGATACTTACGCAAGCTTATCAGAAGAAGACAGAGCCATTTTTGATGAAGAAGCGAAAATAGCTGTAGAAAAAGTTTCAAAACTTTGGAATGAAGATGTTGAAAAGTTAATGGCTACACTAGCTGACAAAAATGTTACTATTACAAAAGACGTTGATACTGAATCATTTAAACAAGCAGTTCTTCCATTACATGAAGAGTTAACTAGCAGTAACGAAAAAATTAAAAAGGTTTATGATGCTATTCAAGCTATGAAATAAAGCTTAAGACTTATAAAGGCTTTAAGGCTATAGGAGGAAAAAACGGGTGCAAACTATTAGAAATAATTTAAATAAGGTGGCAATAAGTCTTAGCATAGCTGTAATGGGTATAATGGTTTTGCTGGTTACCTGGCAGGTTATTACAAGATATGTTTTTAATAATCCAAGTGCAGTTACAGAACAGTTAGCAAGATATATGTTTGTATGGTTAGTAGTTATTAATGCTGCTTATATATTTGGCAAAAGAGAACATATGAATATTGGATTTATTCTTGGTAAATGTTCGCCAAAGATGCAAATGATTCTTAGCATGATAAGTGAAATCGTTATTTTAGTATTTGTGCTAGCTGTATTAGTGGGTGGAGGTCTTCAAGCAGTGAAGCTAGGTATGCCTCAAATGGATTCGGCACTGCCTGTAAAAATGGGAATTATCTATTTAGCATTACCTATTAGCGGCGTTCTTACTACAGCCTATACAATATGTAATATGATAGACTTAATCAGAAAAACAGAGAAAGCTTAATTATTTATTGTAAAGACAAACTAAAAACTTATACACTTAATTACGATTGGGGTTGATGATATGGACGCTGCACTAATGTGCGGGTTGATTATGCTTGTATTAATTACTATACTTTTGATTATTGGTACGCCAATCAGTATCAGTATAGGATTTGCTTCTACCATGGCTATGCTTGCTATTTTGCCAGTGGGAAAAGCTGTCTTAATGTCAAGCCAGAAAATGTTTGCAGGAACGAATTCTTTTTCGCTCCTTGCAATTCCATTTTTTATACTTGCAGGTATTATTATGAATAATGGAGGCATAGCAAGAAAGCTTGTAAACTGTGCTCAGCTTTTGGCAGGAAGGCTGCCAGGCTCAATGGCACAGACCAATATCGTTGCCAACATGCTTTTTGGAGCTATATCAGGTTCGGGTGCGGCGGCAGCAGCAGCTATAGGTGGTATTATGGGTCCTCTTGAAGAAGAGGAAGGCTATGACAAAAGTTATTATGCGGCAGTAAATGTGGCCTCGGCCCCTACGGGTATGATGATTCCGCCAAGTAATACGCTCATTGTATATTCTACTGTTGCAGGAACAGTTTCAATTAGTGCGTTATTTATGGCAGGCTATATACCGGGGATTCTTTGGGGTCTTGGTAATATGGTAGTTGCAGGGGTTATGGCAGCAAGACTTGGATATAAAGGGAAAACTAAAATCCCATTTAAACAGGGGTTAAAAGTATTTATAGATGCAGTACCAAGTTTGCTTCTAATCGTTATCGTTATCGGTGGCATTCTAAATGGTGTATTCACACCGACAGAAGGTTCTGCAATTGCAGTAGTGTATGCAGCAATTTTATCAATGATTTATAGAAGTATAAAATTAAAAGACATTCCTAGAATCTTATTAGAAGCTGCAAATATGACATCTATAATTATATTTATGATAGGTATTTCTACTATCATGTCCTATGTTATGGCTTATACAGGAATTCCAACTATTATTGCAGATGCATTGTTAGGCATTACAACTAATAAGTACCTTATTTTAATGATTATGAATATATTCCTCCTCATACTTGGTACTTTCATGGATCCAACTCCAGCAATACTTATTTTTACACCCATCTTCTTACCTATAGTACAGAGTTTTGGTATGAGTCCAATACATTTTGGTCTTATGATGACTTTTAACCTTTGTATTGGAGCTATTACTCCTCCAGTTGGAACTGTATTATTTACAGGATGCAGAGTTGCAAACACGAATATAGAGACAGTTATAGGAAAATTACTGCCTTTCTTTGCAGTAACTATTCTAGTACTATTGTTAGTAACCTATATTCCAGCAATCAGCCTGACAATACCAGCATGGTTTGGTTTAATATAATAAGAAGAAGCTTATCTTGTAAAGATCACAAGTAAAGAAGAGATAGTGCCCATAAGGGATGTTGCTGAAAGGAATAGAAGATGTTTATTTTAGATGAAAAAGTTATAGCGACACATTTAGAAAATGGCGTTATACGTAAAATAAAAGGCTATATAGACGAGCTTATGGTAGTTGAGCTTAAATGGCAAAAGGGTATGGTAGGAGATATACATACACATCCTCACTGCCAATGTGGATATATTATTAAAGGGAGTTTTGAAGCTAATATGAATGGGGAAAAACAATTACTGAAAGCAGGGGACTGTTTTTATGCTGCTCAAGATGTACCTCATGGTCTTGTATGTTTAGAAGATGACTCACTCATGATAGATATCTTTACACCTATGCGTGGAGATTTCATCAAATAGCCCTAGAGCGTAAATGAATTCTAAAGATAATATTATAAGTAGGGAATGCTAACAGAGTGAAAATTGTTAGGAAGAAATATTTAAATTAAATAGATTAAGCTTATAGGGTATCTCATTGAGATACCCTATAATTTTTATCCAACTTATTTCATTTTTTATTTTATCTTATATCCTGACGTGCAACCCTATTAGCTGCAGCCTTACCTGTATATAATGCCCCTTGCATCCACCCTGGTTTAGTCGAAACATGCTCGCCAGCAAAAAATACCTTGTTATCATATTCAGGCTGCAGCATAGCATAAGAAAAGTTTACTTTTTGTCCTGGATTATTTACCGCAAAAGCTCCTCTTGCCCACTGTTCATCGTTCCAATGAACAGTTTTATGACTATTAATAAGAGTATCTAAATATCCACCTGGAAGATCATGCACCTCTTCTACATTTCGTTTGATTAAATCAAAACGGCGGAGGGCATTTTGATTGCTTATTCTAAGTGCATCAGGTCCTAAATTATAGGAGGCTAGCAATACGCCCGGGGTATCGTATGTACAGTTTTCTGGACTTTCACATCGCAGGTGATCAGGGGGATAGACAATAGATTGAATGGGTAGATCAGTAAAAGATATACCGCCATTCATTCTGCCATAATCCGCATTTTTCTCCCAAAAACGTTCCTTGCAGAAAAAGAGCGTTTTCTGAGCATCGATGTAGTTAAGTTCTTTGATTGCCTGCATTTTTTGATTGCTGAAAAATGGGGTTACTTCAACTTCTCTTAAAGTTGAAAATGGAATAGTGCATATGACATAATCAAAGGATTCTGTATTTTCACTGCCGTTGGAGTTGTTATAACGTAAAGTAACTCTATCTATATTTGAGGGATTTGAAATACCAGTTACACTTTGCCCCAGCCTAATACTTACTTTGCCTAATAAATCAGGTGAAAGATTATATTCTGGAGGATTTTCGTTTAGGAGTGACTGATAGAAGGCTATAGGAAGACGAACCATTCCTCCTCTTATCCTATAAACATTGGCAAAATCGAGAGAATATGTGCCGCTCATAACTTCGTCGTGGCTAGCGTTTAATAGCGCACATGTGAAGGGCTCCACTGCAGATAGGAGGTTTATGGCTTCTTGGCTTAGCCCAAGCATTTCCATAACTTGTCTAGTACTCATCTTAGTAATCCCAGCATATTCATTCGAGTACTCAGGAAGGATTTTCAGTATTTCAGTTCGCATTTCAGGAGACAGTCTGTTTAATAGAGTATCAAGGGCATAATCTGTTAATTCTGGCCAAGACATTTCAGCCTCTGCTTCCGTTAAATCATATTGCGGATAAAGCTGCTCGGTGATATTTTGACCGCTGGGCTGCCTGCGAAGTCTAATTTGATGAGCATAAATAATGTTGTTGGAAGCTGGTGCAGCAAGGGATTCTGTATTTAAATGGAATAAATTAATATAGTGCCAGGTCGTTTCATGAGAAACAGGTATTCTGAGAGCTCCAAATTCTCCGAAGTATTGCCTAGCTTCATCAAAGTACTCAGTGTATATCCTGCCGCCTAGTCGGTCGCCTTGAGCATCAAATAGAGTAATGTTTGCACCTAGTTTTCTAAGTTCATAGGCAGCAGATAAACCAGCCAGTCCACCGCCAATAATACCAATGGTAGTGTTTTTTAGTGAACCTGGGGAGGCGTACTCAGTTATATCAGGTGGGGGGCTTAATAGTTCTAATATGTTTTCATAATCTTCAGGTCTACCTGCGCGGTTTAAGGAGTCACGTAATAACTGGTGTCTTTGTTCATCAGTAGGATTTGTAAAAAGATCTTGCCTGATCATAGGGGAGTTTCCTTCCTTGAATAATTTTATTACATTCTATGAGTGGGATTTATAAATATACGTATGAAAGTGGAGGCTTATCATCTGAAGTAGCTGATTAAGGGGCGCAGTAAAGGGGAGGAATGTATTTTGGCGCTCCACGCCTCCCACAGCCAAACTTAGGGTCGCACTAAAAGACATCCTCCCCCTTCCTGCTAATCACTCAGATACTTAGCTAGAAAAGAGAGGTGAAGAAGAAAATCGTTAAGAAATAAGGGTGCAGAGAATTAATGAGGCACAATGATGTAGGTGCTCTTTTATTTTAAAGTTGTTTCAATATTGCACAAAGTTTCATCTGTGAAAGGCACCCTGAAAGTATTAAAATAGAAATAACAATAAAAAAATGTAACTTTGGAGGAACGGTAAATGGCTGCAATTGGCTTTGAAGAAAAACTATGGGAAGCAGCAGATAAGCAGATATTGGTTTATTCTTCAGCTTGACAATAGATTAGTATTTGATTATTCTATAATAAGAAATATAATAACCTATCAGCGATGAAGAGAAATCAATAAGGTTCATAAGCTTTTAAGATTGAAAGAGAGGAAGTTCACCGGTTGAAAGGCTTCCATAAAAAGCAGACATTATTGTCCAAATCTCAGAGCACTGTATGAAATCATAAGTACAGCGGATTCTCCCGTTATAGAGACTTTAAGAAAATAGAGTAAGCTAAAGAAGCTATACTGTATTAATCAGGGTGGTACCGCCGATATTTTGGCCCCTATGTTACTAAGCATAGGGGCTTTATTATATTTAAAAAGGCGGATGGCAGTGTTTATAATAAAATGTAAATAAATTAGGAGGCTATTATGGCAGGAAAACAAAAATTTGTATCAGAAATAACTGATATGGATCAAGACTTTGCGCAGTGGTATACAGATGTTGTTAAAAAGGCTGAACTTGTTGATTATGCAAGTGTAAGAGGATGTATGATTATCAAACCTTATGGTTATGCCATTTGGGAACTTATTCAGCAGCAGTTAGACAAACGTTTTAAAGATACAGGGCATGTTAATGTTTATATGCCAATGTTTATCCCAGAGAGCTTGCTTCAAAGAGAAAAAGATCACGTCGAAGGTTTTGCACCAGAAGTAGCATGGGTAACTCATGGGGGGAATGAAAAGCTTACAGAAAGACTTTGTGTAAGACCTACATCAGAGACCTTATTCTGTGATCACTATGCAAAAGAAATACAATCTCATAGAGATCTTCCAAAGCTTTATAATCAGTGGTGTTCAGTAGTACGCTGGGAAAAAACAACCCGTCCATTTCTTCGTACTTTAGAGTTTTTATGGCAAGAGGGGCATACTGCTCATGCAACAGCAGAGGAAGCAGAAGAAGAAACAGTACGTATGCTCAATGTATACGCTGAGTTCTGTGAAAATGTCCTAGCTATTCCAGTTGTTAAAGGACAAAAAACAGAAAAAGAAAAATTTGCAGGAGCAAAAGCAACTTATACGATTGAGAGCTTAATGCATGATGGTAAGGCTCTTCAATCAGGCACCAGCCACAACTTTGGAGACGGTTTTGCAAAAGCCTTTGGTATTCAGTATACAGATAAAAATAACCAACTGCAGCATGTACACCAGACATCATGGGGCATGACAACACGTCTTATTGGCGCACTTATCATGGTACATGGAGATAACAGTGGTCTTGTTGTGCCTCCGGCAGTAGCACCAGTTCAAGTTATGATTATTCCTGTTGCGCAGCATAAAGAAGGGGTACTTGATAAAGCTTATGAGCTTAAACAAAAATTATCTGGTATAGCAAGGGTAAAAGTAGATGACAGTGATAAGATGCCAGGCTGGAAGTTTAGTGAACATGAAATGAAAGGGGTACCTGTTCGTTTAGAAATAGGTCCAAAAGATATTGAAGCTAATCAAGCGGTACTTGCAAGACGTGATACAGGAGAGAAAATCATTGTATCTTTAGATAATATTGAAGAAGAAGTAGCAAATCTTATTGCAAAGATGCAAAAAGAAATGTTAGAAAAAGCAAGAGCTCACAGAGAGGCACACACATACACTGCAGCAACCATGGAAGCGTTTGCGAAAACAGTAGAAGAGACACCTGGTTTTGTAAAAGCGATGTGGTGTGGAGACGAGGCCTGCGAAATAAAAATTAAAGAAGAAACAGGTGCAACATCTCGCTGTATGCCTTTTGAACAAGAACAAATAGCAGATACTTGCGTGTGCTGCGGTAAACCAGCTCAGTCAATGGTATATTGGGGCAGAGCATATTAGGTTTTAAGAAATATAACAGGCTGGCTTATCATAGAATTTTAGCTTCTATGGTAAGCCAGCCTTATTTCTTAGTTTTATTTAAGTGTAGGAATATAGATACTATTTATATTTAAAAAAATGATTAGCATGACGTGGTTTAGCAGGCGCTGCAAAAAAGTTCTGGGCAGCTAGATACCCTTGGCGGTATAAAAAGTCATAAGTTGAATCACCGGTCACTATATTAAAATCTGTAGAGGAGACATCTTTTGTCTCTATTTGAATGCTGCGTGCCATATCTTCAGGATTATTAAGGTAGACCTCGAGCTGGGCATCAAGTGTGCAGGCTAAAACATTAGTAATAAAGTCAACTAAGTTATTAATAGGCTGAGGGCTGCGGTCACTTTTAAACATGCCTCCCAGCGTTTTTTCAGGAGGATCTTCTTTATCAAAAAGGTTAATAGGATAGTTATACATCACTGCCCCATCTGAAAAGAAATTTGTTACATCAGATTCTCTTTCTGTACGGAATGAAGTTTTAACAGATTCAAAAAAAAGAGGAATAGACATAGAAATTCTAACAGCTTCAGCTACTTCCATATCAGGAGTATTTTCATAACAGAAAACACGGGAAATACGATTTGAGATATCTGTTCCTACTACATATAGATCCCGGAAGGGATGGTTATGTTTGTGAAGAGAATCATCTTTAAAATCTGCGAAAGTATAGGGAGGGAGCTTTTTGCTCCAGTCAAACTGAGAGGCTATTTGCTCTTTTATCCAGGTGTAGCAGTACTCTGATGAATACCACCCATATTGTGTAATAAGCCTATAAACACAATCAATATCTCCAAAAAGCTTATTAAGGCTCACTTTTATAGCTGCTGGTATAATTTTAGGGCCAAGCAGTTCCCCTCTGCCTAAAAATTTATTATACTCCAGAGAGTTTACAATAGCGACAGTGTCCTTAAAGGAAAGATTAAAGCTAATAATACAAGCGGTTATAGCACCAGCAGAGGTACCCGCCACTCTTGTTATGCTCTCTAATAGATCATTATGGTATAAGTAATCGAGCATACCAAGATAAGCTATCCCCCAAACACCGCCTCCTTCAAACACCATATTTTTAAAAGTGTTTTTCAATGAAACCACCTCATTACTTAAATCTAGTTTAATATATTCGCAGATAAAAATAATTATTCGATGGTATTTAAGCCTTTCTTAATCATCACTCTCTGATAAATTTTAAATAGTCGATGCCCCATTCATACATCTTATCTATAACGGGTAAAAACTGCTCACCCATATCTGTAAGAGAATATTCAACTTTTGGAGGGACAACTTTGTAAACTTCTCTATGGACAAGGCCGTCTTGTTCAAGCTCTCTAAGCTGCTGAGTCAAATAACCTTGTCTTATATCAGGCAGCATACGATGCAGCTCATTAAATCGTTTTACACCATCTTTCAAGATGAAGAGGATCATAAGTTTCCACTTGCCTTGTATAACATTTTGAGTAATACCTACAGGACACTTAATATCAAATAATTCCTTTCTAAACGCCATATAAATCCTCCTTAATAGTACGATTTTTTGTACTATGTACAAAAAATTATAGTACTTGTATAAAAGTGAGTTATTGAATATGATTATACTAAGTTATAACAAATATATCAAATTTAAATAGCAAAGGAAGTTTTAATATGGAAAGGATATTGAAATTTTTAAGAGAGAACAATAGTGGGGCTTTGGCAACAGTTGATAATGGCAAACCAAGGGTAAGACCTTGGGGATTCATGATGGAGGAAGACGGCAAGTTTTATTTTTGTACTGCTAATACAAAAGATGCATACAAACAATTACAACAAAATCCTTATATTGAATTTATGGCTACATCTAGTGCAATGGTGACGGTAAGACTATCAGGGAAAGTAACTTTTACACAAGATAGTGTTATAAAAAACAAAGTTCTTGAACAATATGAAATGGTAAAAAAACTATATCAATCTGCGGATAATCCTATTTTCGAAGTTTTTTATATTGAGCATGGGGAGGCTATTTTATCAGACTTTTCAGGAAACCCACCAACTGTAGTCAACTTTTAACTAAAAAGAGCAACCTCTGCCTACCTAAAGATAAGGTAGGCAGAGGTTGCTTTATATTTTGCTTAAAATAAATTACAGCTGCTGTAGAAGTCTTTTAATATCATCTTCCATATCTAGCGGAGAGGTAGTAGGTTCATATCTGCCTACTATATTGCCGTTCTGGTCTATAAGAAACTTTGTGAAGTTCCATTTAATAGAGTCATCTATCAGAAACTCAGGATGTTTTTCCTGAAGCAGGCTTTGCAGAATCTTACCAATAGGATGATTTAAATCAAAGCCTTTAAAAGGTGCGTTTTCTATTAAATATTTAAATAAAGGATGAGCGTTTTCTTCGCGTACATCTACTTTTTCAAATAACTGAAATGAAACACCATAGTTTATAGTGCAAAAGGTTTGAACTTCTTCATTAGCCCCAGGTTCTTGTCCTTCAAATTGGTTGCAAGGGAATCCTAAGATTTCAAGGCCGGCATCTTGATACTCCTCGTAGAGTTTTTGCAGGTCTTCATATTGTGGAGTAAAACCACATTTGCTGGCAGTGTTAGCGATAATAAGAACCTTCCCTTTATATTTATCAAAATTTATAAGCTGGCCTCCAATAGAAGTTGCACTGAAATCGTATATAGACATAATATATTCTCCTTTCAAATAATTAATTGTGTAAAATTGTATTTTATAAAATTAATATAGCGCACTTCTTAGGATTTGTCAATAATGATTTTAAATGGGGATAACGTAAGAAATTACGGTAAAACTAATGATGAATAAATGTTAAATATAACTTAATGAAGGAGCATGTGATAACGATGAATTATGGTTCGCAAATTGATGTACGAGAGATACCAGTTAGAGATAAACACCCAACGATTTTTGGGGCAATTGAAGTACTGGAACAAGGGGAAACACTAGAGCTTATAAATGACCATGACCCTAAACCTCTGCAATATCAGTTGAAGGCAGAGTTTCCGGAGAAGTTTGAATGGAAGTATCTTGCACAAGGGCCAGATGTATGGCGCGTTGCTATTACAAAAAAATAATATGTTATATGGAGGATTAATGTGAAAAAGCTAAAAGATAATGTGTTCTGGGTAGGCGCTGCAGACTGGGAAGTAAGGCATTTCCACGGAAATGAACTTTCTACTCACAGAGGAACCAGCTATAACAGTTACTTAGTAAAGGATGAGAAGACTGTACTTATAGATACTGTATGGGAACCTTTAACAGAGAGATTTTTAGAAAACCTAAAAGACATAGTAGATATCAGTCAAATAGACTATGTAGTAGTTAATCATGCAGAGCCAGATCATTCAGGGGCCCTGCCAACTATTATGGAATATATTCCAAATGCCACAGTCATTGTATCTAAAAAAGGTGAGGAAAGTGTAAAAAGACATTACTACAAAGAATGGAATTTTAAAGTTGTTTCTACAGGAGATAAGATTAACATTGGTAAGAATGACTTGATATTTGTTGAAGCACCTATGCTCCACTGGCCAGACAGTATGTTTACGTACCTTACAGGCGAAAATATACTGTTTTCAAACGATGCGTTTGGGCAGCATTTTGCTTCACCAGGACTGTTTAATGATGAAGTAGATGACTGTGAAGTTTATCAAGAAGCGTTAAAGTATTATGCGAATATCCTGACCCCTTTTAGTAAGTTTGTAACTAAAAAGATAGCTGAACTTAAGGGTTTTGGGCTTCCAGTAGATATGATTGCTCCTGCGCACGGTGTCATATGGAGAAAAGACCCTATGCAGATTGTGAGTCTCTATGATGAATGGGCAACCGGCAGGTCAGAAAATAGTGTGGTTATTATCTACAATTCAATGTGGGGAGCAACACACAAAATGGCTGATTTTATAGCCAAAGGAATTGCCGAGGCAGGAGTATCCTATAAGCTCTTTAATAGTGCAACGGCAGATAAAAATGATATATTAGCAGAGGTTTTTAAAGCAAAAGGGATTATATTAGGCTCATCCACTGTTAATAATGGTTATTTGCCTTCTTTAAGTCCTATTATAGACGAATTAATGGGACTTAAGTTTATAGGCAAGGTAGGAGCTGCCTTTGGAAGCTATGGTTGGAGCGGTGAATCCCCTAAGCTTCTGGAAGAACATTTAGCTAAAGCAAAAGTTAAAGTGCTGCAAGAAGGCCTAAAAGCAAAATATATGCCTGACGATAAAGAACTCACAGCATGTATTCATTTCGGGAAAGCATTTGCAGAAAAAATGCTGAGCGAGGCTTAGTGAAGGATTATTAAATCATGAGGAAGTGAAAAGATGAGTGAACTCATTAATAACCGTGAGTTTAGACAAGAAGAGCTCAAAAGGCTCATAAAACAGCTTCATGAAGGTAAAAGCGTTGATGAAGTTAAAGAAGCTTTTGGAGAACTTATTAAAGGGGTTTCGCCTACGGAAATATCAGAAATGGAACAGGCTCTTATATCAGAAGGAATGCCTATAGAAGAAGTTCAAAGGCTCTGTGACGTTCATGCAGCAGTTTTTAAAGGATCAATAGAAGAAATTCATAGGTCAAAGGATCCAAAAGATATTAAAGGCCATCCTGTACAAACATTTTATTTGGAGAACAGGGCTCTCGAAAAGCTTATAGAAGACAGAATCTATCCGAGTTTAGAAGTCTTTGAAAAGGAAAACACAGAAGATAGTAAATGGAGCCTCTTAGAGGAACTTAATTTGCTTTCTGATATTGATAAGCACTACAAAAGAAAAGAAAATCTGCTCTTTCCTTTTATGGAGAAGTATGGCATTGTTGCGCCTCCTAAAGTTATGTGGGGGGTGGATGATGAGATTAGAGCATCCATCAAGTCTGTTAAAGAGATGTTAAAAAATAAAAATGAGATCAGCAGAGAAAAAGTAATAAGTTTAGCAAAAGAAACACTTACTAGGATCAAAGAGATGATCTTTAAAGAAGAAAATATTCTTTTGCCTATGGTTATAGAGACTTTATCCGAGGATGAGTGGAAGGTTGTTGAAGAGGATAGTGATGAGATAGGCTATTCTTTAATAGAACCTGAGGGTAAATGGCAGCCAGAAAAAGGGAATACGGTAAAAGAAGCAATTATTGCATCTAACGGATCAGGTGATAATTCTGCTGATAAAGGCACTATTCATTTTGATACAGGCATTCTAAAAATAGAAGAGATAGGATCACTCCTTAATACTTTACCTCTTGATATCACTTTTGTTGATAAAGACGGTATAGTTAAATATTTTTCACAAGGAAAAGAACGTATTTTTCCTAGAACCAAATCTGTTATTGGAAGAGAAGTTGGTAACTGTCATCCGCCTGCTAGTGTTCATATCGTTGAGCAAATTGTGGAAGATCTTAAGTCAGGTAAAAAAGATCACGAAGATTTTTGGATCAAAATGGGTGATAAATTTGTGTATATAAGATATTTTGCTGTAAGAGATAAGAGTGGGAAGTTTTTAGGAACACTTGAAGTCACTCAAGATATTAGATCAATCCAAGAACTTGAAGGAGAGAAAAGGCTTATGTCATAGAATATAAAAAATTTAATTTTTGTACCCATGGGTACATATAAGTTTAAAATCTATGGCTATAATAGGCTTATCAGATTAAAAAATTAAATCTCAATCAAAATTATATAAAATAAACGGAGGTAAAGTAAATATGAAACTTTCAAATGATATTACAATTGGCGAGATTATCAGAAATTATCCAAATGCAGTTAAAACACTAGGCAGCTTTGGAATGGGATGTGTAGGTTGTCCATCAGCTCAGGCAGAAACTCTTGAAGAGGCTTGCCAAGTACATGGCATAAATGTAGAAGATGTTATGAGAGCTATTAGAGAGACTGTAGGAGAAGCTATTAAATAATTGAAAAGGGGGATTTAGAATGAGTGCATTTTTAGGAAGAATACATTACTGGTTATATAATAAAGTTTTATGGCATGAAGAATTACTGGAAGAAATAATGAGTTACGCAATATCAAAAGGGATACCGGCTGAAGAAATGAAGTCAAGTATTTATGAAAAGTATGGTTATCCAGACAATAAGCCACTTGAAGAGATTATAGACCATGGAAATATTCATGGATGGCTGCAATCAAAAATTCAAAGCGTTGAGTATCGAATAGCAGCAGTTGTTACAGGACTTATTAATAAGCATCAAGTGACAATAGGAGAAATTTCAGAGCTTTACAAGCATAATGGAACTAGAGCAGCCGATTTAGTTGATGTAGAAGTGACTGCTCCCAGGGACTTATTTACAGCAGTTTTTGATTTTATGCTGGCTGGAATGCCTTGTGACAGAGTGCATGAAACGGTTATGGATTCAGAAACAGAGTTTACATGGCAGACGACCGCTTGCCTTCATAAGGAATATTGGGATGCTATAGGCGGAGATGTTAATAACTATTATTTGCTGCAGGATGCATGGATATCTGGTTTTGTTAAAGGAATAGATTCAAATTATTCCTTTGTACGCAGTGCCAGTGGGCTAAGTTCCATTAGAAAGGGGTAAGCATATGGATGGTATCTTATTGATGGTTGAGGAACATAAATATATTAAAAGGATGCTCATGGTTATCAGGAAAGCTAGCTATGGTTTATTAAAAGGAAAAGATATAGATTATGATGACTTTGCTAAAATGATAGACTTTGTAAGAAGTTATGCAGATACCCATCACCATGGCAAGGAAGAAAAAATGCTCTTTAATAGAATGATTGACGAAATGGGAGGAGCAGCAGAAAAACTTGTGCGTTTTGGTATGTTGGTAGAGCACGATATGGGTAGGCTGCATATGAAAGAGCTGGAAGAGGCTCTGCAAAAAGTAAAAGAGGGCGATGATGAAGCTAAAATAGATGTTATTGCAAATGCAGTGTCTTATGCAAACCTTCTTAATAGACATATTGATAAGGAAGATAATCTTGTTTATCCCTTTGCAGAAAAAGGATTAGCAAGGGCAACACTGGACAAGATTAACGAAGAATGCGAAACATTTGAAAAAACGATGGAAGAGCAAAGTGTTCAAAAAAGATATCTAGAAGTATTGGAAGAACTTGAGAGTAAATACGTGAAATAACCCCCCCATTTCCGTTTAAACTCTCGTTCCTATAAATAAGAGGTTGTTCGAAAAAGTTAAATGACTTTTTCGAACAACCTCTTTTATTATGAAACAGGGAAATGCATTTTGCCCGTTTTTTGTAATCCAAGCCTTAGTTTGATTATTTGCTTGTAATATAGCCTTCTGCTTTTAAAAGTTCTGCAATAAGTACAGCGCCGCCAGCAGCACCTCTTACTGTATTGTGTGAAAGTCCCACAAATTTATAGTCATAGAGAGAATCCTCACGAAGTCTGCCTACTGTAATACCCATACCATTTTCAGCGTCACGGTCTAACTTAGTTTGTGGTCTGTTGTCTTCTTCAAAGTATTTGATGAATTGTTTTGGAGCACTTGGAAGTTCAAGTGTTTGTGGCTTACCTTTATAGTTTGCCCAAGCCTCGAGGATTTGTTCTTTAGATGGTTTGTTTTTAAAGGAAACAAATACAGTTGCTAAGTGGCCATCTGTTACAGGTACACGAATGCATTGTGTTGTAATCATTGGAGTTTGTGCTTTAACAATCTCTCCATTCTTCACTTCTCCCCAAATTCTAAGAGGCTCTTGCTCGCTTTTTTCTTCTTCGCCGCCAATATAAGGAATAACGTTATCTATCATTTCTGGCCAATCCGTAAAGTTTTTGCCGGCACCAGAGATTGCTTGATAAGTAGAAGCAACTACTGTTGTAGGCTCAAACTCCATTAATGCTGAAAGCATTGGTACATAACTTTGAATAGAGCAGTTTGGTTTTACTGCAATAAAGCCTTTTGTTGTACCGAGTCTTTTTCTTTGGTCTGCAATAACTTCTAAATGACTGTCATTGATTTCTGGAATAACCATAGGCACATCAGGGGTCCATCTATGTGCAGAGTTGTTAGAAACAACTGGTGTTTCAGCCTTTGCATAAGCTTCTTCAAGAGCTTTAATTTCATCTTTTTTCATATCAACAGCGCAGAAAACGAAGTCTACATCAGAAGCAACTTCTTCAACATTTGCTGCATCTTTTACAACTAACTTTTTAATAGCTTCTGGAATAGGAGTATTCATCTTCCATCTGTTAGCTACAGCTTCTTCATATGTTCTGCCAGCAGAGTTTTTACTAGCAGCAATAACTTTTACTTCGAAATAAGGATGGCCATCAAGTAGTGTCACAAAACGTTGACCTACCATTCCAGTACCACCAACGATACCAACTTTTAATTTATTCATCATGTTACCACCTTTGCCCTTTATTTTCATGTGTTATTTTATTTTACTCATTAAATTTAAAAAATACAATATATTATATGATTTTTTCATATAATTACCAAAGAATTTTTGCATAAATATAAAATACTAGTTATTTTAATGCAAATAGATAGAGAAAGTCTAGAGAACCCTTTTGATTATCTCACATATTATATTACAGAGAGTAATGTGGATAAGCAGGGGGTTCAAATGAAAGGGGGAATAAGGATGATGCTCTATGTACTTCATTTTATAGGGATGGTTATAATAGCACTTTTCACAGCTTGGATTAGCAGCCAAAGATATAAAAAGGTTAATGAGCGTGAAAGAGATCTTATGTATAATATGTTAGATAAGGCAGAGACAATGGTTGTTGTATGGAAGGATGATTTAAGCTTTTTAAATATAAACGGTTATATGAAAGCCAAATTAGGCTATGCTGCAGAAGAAAACAAAAAAGTATTTGATGAAATTTTTCATATCAATGAAACAAATAAACAAGATAGAATAAGAGAAATGCTTTGCAGCAAAAAAAGCACTGAAAAGGTTATAGATTGCCAGAACGGGGATACAAAGTATGTTATGTGGCGGTCGATTATATGGAGTACAGATAGAGAAGGAGTAAGAACAATCCTTTCAATAGGATTCGATATAACAGATAGAGTAAAGCTCTCAAAGGAACTCGAGATTCATTCTAAAAAAATTAAAAGTAATGCAGATACCATACAAAAGCTAGCTTTTGAAGATGAGCTGACAGGTTTATACAATAAGCGGAAGTTCCTTATAGAGGGAAATGCCATTTTAGAGGCTAGTGAGGGAAATAAACAGTATGCACTGATGTACATCGATGTTGACAAGTTTAGTTTTATCAATAGTATCTATGGAGAAAAAGTAGGCAACAATGTGTTAAAAAAGGTAGCGGCTGCAATCAATAGACTTATTCCTAAAGACGCTATATGCTGCAGAAGGGGAGACGATGAATTCGCAGTTTTATTTGCAATAGAGAATGAAAAAGATATAAATCTTCTATATGAAAAGCTAGTAAGACATATTTCAAGTATAAAAATAAAAGATAACGTTGATTATAGGGTAGAAATATCAGCTGGGGCTGTCGTTTATCCTAGTCAAGGGGATGAAATTAATAAGCTTTATCAGAACGTTACTTTTGTTATGCAGGACATCAAGAGAAAGCATACTAAGACTTTGGCACTATTTGACAGTGAACTTAAAGAAAGAGTTCTGCACCAGCAAGTTATAGCTATGGAACTTAAGGAAGCTATTAGGAACAATGAGTTTATTTTATACTATCAGCCTAAAATAGATGTTATTACTGAAAAGCTAGTAGGAATGGAAGCTCTTGTAAGGTGGAAACATTCTAAAGAAGCATTTATGTCACCAGGACAATTTATACCTATAGCAGAACAAACGGGCCTTATTATAGAGTTAGGTAAATGGGGACTATTAGAAGCTTGTATACAGAACAAAAGGTGGCAGGATAGAGGGGCTGAGAAATATATCGTTTCAGTTAATATCTCGGCCACTGAATTTTATCAAAATAACATGTTGGAAATAATAAAAGAAGCACTTAAAGTATCAGGATTAGATCCATGCTGTCTAGAAATAGAGTTAACAGAGAGTATGGCCATTATAGATAAAGAGCAGACAATAGCGAAAATGAATGAAATAAGAGCACTAGGGATAAAGGTAGCATTAGATGATTTTGGTACAGGGTACTCTTCATTAAGCTATCTTAAAGTGCTGCCAATAGATATACTTAAGCTTGATCGGAGTTTCGTCAGTGAAATAGAAAAGGATAATATAAGTAAAAACATAACTCTTACGATGATAAGGTTAGCAGAACTTTTAAACATAGAAACAGTAGCAGAAGGAGTAGAAACCAAAGAACAAGCAGAACTACTTAAAAAAATGGGATGTCATACGATTCAGGGGTACTATTACAGCAGACCTTTACCGGCGGATATTTTTGAAGAAGTTTATCTGCACATTAAGAAGTGAGGATGGGGAAGTAGTATAAAAATCAGCTGCCTTTCACCACAGAATTTAGAAGTTCTTTTGAGAAGGCAGCTGATTTTATATGTATAAATTATTTATGATTTGCCATATTATTTAGCTCATCAGCTAGGTTAGTAACTTCCAATAAATTAGAAGTAACTTCCTCGATTGCTGCTGATTGCTGTTCAGTCGTTTGAAGTGTGGCATTAGATGTGTCAATTGTTTTGTTAACAGATTCTTGAATTTTGCTTGTAAGCTCCATTACTTTTAAAGCAGTTTCTTTTGAGTTTTGAGACAGAGTTCTTATCTCAGTTGCAACAACGCCAAATCCTCTTCCTGCTTCACCAGCTCTAGCTGCTTCGATAGCCGCGTTGAGTCCAAGCATTTTTGTTTCATCAGCAATACTCTTTATAGAATCCAGTATTGTATTGATTTCTATAGATATCTTCTTTACGTTGATGATTTCCTCGCTTAACTTATGCTGATTATCAGTAACATTTACTGATGAAGCACTTAGTTCTTGCATAGTAGCAGAAATTTGACTAAAGTTCTCAGAAAGAGTTTGAGACATGCTACTTAACCTTAACTGCTCATAGCCTGTTTTTGAAAGAGCATTGGCAACAATAAATAATACTTCTGCTGCTGCTCTTACATTTTCTTCTTTAGTCATATAAACATTTTTAACAGCATTAACATATCCGTCTGCATCTACACCTATCTCGGAAGCTGTTTTTCTATATTTTTCTTCTTCAGGAGCAGAAGTTAAAATTTGCCCCCCTAATATAGTTCCTATAAGGTGTCCGTCAACAAGTATTGGAGCTGCGAAGTCTATTAAGCCTGCGTGACATGTATAAATGTAAGGTCTTCCGGTTCGCGCAGCCTCTTCACCGCCTCTCTTGTGTGATAATGCGCATCTGTCATCTCCTGCTTTAGTAGAATGTGTATAGTCTATACAGAAACTAGTATAAGAGCTCGGATTAGTTACAGGTGCTCCATTTTTATCAACCGTAACGCTTGCAATATTCATCCCTACAGCGAAGTTATCCTGGAAAGTTTGAAGCAAGTTAATATCAATAACATCACTAATTTCAAGTGCGTCAACGTCTAAATCACCATTTTTTAATTTTCTAATCATATGAAATACCTCCATGTCACATTTAGATTTTTTTTAACTGCTTGTAGGTTAATAAAGGAATAATATGTGTATCTATGTTCACTACAGACATATCTTCATTAAGATTCACCGTTTCAATGTTTTCTTCTTCAATATCAAGCACATCATCAATTCCACTTACAGCAAGAGCTATCTTTCCACTTTCTAGGTTAATGATAATAAGTTTTTCAAGAAGATTATCTATGCTGTCTTCACTTAATATTAAGCACGTATTAATCACAGGGATAACATCACCGCGATGACTAATTAATCCAGTGATGTAAGTTTTGGATTTAGGAACAGGGGTTATAGGCATTTTATTTTCAAGAGTATCAACTAGCTTAATATCAATTGCAAATCTTTCTGGTCCAAGAAAAAAAGTTAGTACCTGCATATTTTCACCCCTTTATATTTCTTTAAGTATAGATGGGATATCTAGTACAAGCGTAACTAAACCATCACCTAATATAGTTGTTCCTTTAATTTCATTCACATCTTTGATAATAGGCGGCTTGTTTTTGATAACCATATCTGTTTGATCAAGAAGAGAATCTACTAACAATGCAGCCCTGCTGTTATTTGAATTTACAATAAGTATGCAAGACGGTTCTTCACTAGTTTCAACCTGTAATAGGTCTGAAACATTTATAAGTCTGATGACATGCTCCATATGAAGAATCATTTGAGAACGATGGGATTTCTTGATTTTTACAGACTTCTTATCCAGAATGGTTTCGATAAATTCCAAAGGTATCGCATAAACTTGATTACCTATTGTTACAAGCAGTCCTTGCATGATAGAAGAAGACATTGGAATAACAATCGTTATACGTCTAAATGTATTTAGTTCGGATTCAAATTTAAGGCTGCCGCCTAAATGAAGCAAATCCTGCCTCAGTTTAAGCAAGTAATCAATATTATCAGAACTGCTCGTAAGACTGATAAATTTTCTAACTTCATCCTCGCTAAAGGATAATAAGTCTATATCCTTTTTATTAAGTACATTGCAAATTTTTTCGGCATCAAATCCTTTCCCATTACTTTCTATTATGGTAGTTAAATCTTTGCCGTCAGACTGAGCTGAGATACTTATTTGGCTAAGTGCTTGGTCTGAAATAACAAATTCCTTTTCAAAAATATCTTTTATGAAGTAAGCAAGCAAATTATGTATATAGCTGATAAGAGAGTTCTCTATTTGAGTTTCTTGACCATTGAAGAGAAACTGGGTATGAATACAATAATCTTTTGAGTATTGGTCAACTAAATCTGATAATGCCTTACTTATCGTCTTAATTTTAATTAATCGAACTTTTTTTATGGATTCTTGGATTTCAGAGATAATTCTTAATTCCTGATCCAGGATTTTGGCTTGAGTGCTATTAGAAAATTCATTTTTCATCTTCTCAATTTTTACTTTATTGATAACAAGTTCTTCGACTAAGCTAACCAACTCATCCAAGTTTTTTCGGTTAACAGTAGAAAACTCTGATACGTTGTCTGGTGATAACTGATCCATTTTTACCTCCCCCTTGTATAAAATAAATCCTTTCTAATAATCTTTAAAAGTAAGGCAGTATCTAATCAAAGACTAAAGCGTTAGGATTCAATAAATTAATAATAGTATCATTGATTTTAGCTACTCCATATATGTATCTATTACTTTTGGTTTTTACAATTTCATGATCACTGATTTGCACGATGTCATCTACTGCATCTACAATAATGCTGCATCTTTCATTTTCGTTGGATATAACAATGACATGGCTGTCAGGCAACACTGCTGAGGATGTGTAATTAAATCTTTTCTTCAAATTAATGGCAGGAATTAACATGTTTTGTACATCGATCACTCCTTCTAGATATTCGGGTGAATTAGGGATGGGAGAAATATTAAGAAGCTTAAGAATCCTCTCGACACTCAACATTTCAAGACCCATAACTTGATCATTAATGCTGAATGTGATGAAGTTATCCATATAAGTATCAACTCCTTGGCGAATCCTGATTTTATAAATAATGTACAATCATTATACTGTAATATATGATTTTGTGCAACAAATTATCTTTAAAACTTACAAATATTTGCTTTTGACAACAATTTGGCACAATAAAAGAGTGAAAAATTGTCGAATTTTACTAAAATTTTAGTTATCATAATAATAGTAATTCAGCTTATATATAGGTGTCAATGCTTATGAAGAAGAGAAAAGATAATGTTGTTTAGGAGAGGCATTAAGTTGTTATAAAAAATAATTATAATATACATAATTAAGAGTAAAAAGAACTATACAAATCAATGATATTATATAAATTTAAACTAATGAAAGAGTGTTAGAAAAAGTCACCTGGACTTTTTTTAACACTCTTTCATTAGTTATGTCTTAGAATGGTAGGTTGTAGAAACTATTATGATATCTCACCAAAGAGAGTTTCACGCATGATTTTTCCTTTTCTAATTAGTTTTAAATTTCGATACCGTTGAAAGGAGGTTAGCAGATAGCTCGGTAAGGGTGACAGCGGATGTTGACATTTCTCCCATCGTTGCAGTCTGCTCTTCTATAGATGCTGATACCTCCTCAGAAATGGCGGCATTCTCTCCAGCTATATTAGCCAGCAGCTTGATAGAGGCTGCAACTTGCTGGGTACCCGAAGATATTTGTTCGGAAGCAGCAGTAACATCTTGCACACAGCTCATTATTTTACTAATACCATTAGTGATCTTATCAAAAGATGTGGTTGCTGTATTAACCCTGATTAATCCTTCCGCAATATTTTTCTCTTCTTTTTCAATGGACTCAATCACTTCTAGTATTTCTTCTTGTATGGCATATATAATAGCAGAAATATCTTTTGTTGAAGCGGCTGACTGTTCTGCAAGTTTTCGTATTTCGACAGAAACAACTGCAAAACCTTTTCCAGCTTCTCCGGCACGGGCAGCTTCTATAGCCGCATTTAAAGCGAGTAGGTTTGTTTGTGCTGAGATGTTATTGATTACTTCAATTATTTTTTGTATTAATTTAGATTTATCTTCTAAGCTTTTTACTTTGTTTACAGATTCTTGTGATGTTTCATTAATAACTCCCATTTGTTTAATAATCATATTGAGGTCATTTTTACCGTCAGCAGATAAGTTATTTACAGCATCGACTTCACTAGAAATTCCCTGCATGCTAAAAACAGACTGCTCAGACCCTGCTGCAAGCTCGGATAAAATATGAGTTACTTCATTTAATTGAAGATTTTGTTGTTCAGCTCCTGCTGCTACTTGCTGAATGGAAGAGGTGATTTCTTCTGATGCTGCTGTTGCTGTTTGACTTCCGGACATTAATTGTTCTGAAGCAGCTGCCACTATAGCAGCATTTTGTGAAGTTTGACCAACAAGTCCTTTTAAGTTACTAAGCATCTCAATAAAAGATTTTGACAAGCTAGTCATTTCATCTCTGCCCTTAAGTTTCATTTTATATTCAATTGTTAGGTCGCCGTCAGCTACCCGTTCTACTAGTGTGTTTAGAAGTTTTACAGGCATTGTTATACTACGGGTAATACAGAAAGCCATTATAATACTTAAAAGGATTACCGCTGTTAATAATCCTAAAATGAATATTTTAGAAGCATGATTTGTTTGAGCTATTTCATCCTTGAATGATTCCGTATGAGTTGTTACTTCGCTGATTAAATTTTCCATGTTCTTGCTAATCACAGAAACTTGTATGGCTTCTTGGGTCTTGGTATTTATTGAAGCTCTGACAGCATCTCCTTCTCGCATGAATTTGATTGTATCTTCACGTATGGGAGACCAATCTTGGTATGCTTTTAGGGCATCATCAATTAAGCTGGTATCACCAAGAAAATGATCACTGATGACTTGGAAGTTCTTTAATACTTTTGCATCATATTCACTAGAAATTTTTATTGCTGCTTCAAGTTGATTATTGTTCTGTGATAAGGAAACATCTTTCATAGCTCTATGTACTGCAATAATGTTTGCGTTTGCCTCTAATGCAGCAGATTTCACCATAAAGGAATTAAAGTACATCTTGTTGCTTAGATCATTTGCTTTTTGGATATTTACCAATCCTACAACGCCAATGATAATAGAAAAAACAATAAGTATAGCAAAACCTAAAGTTAAACGTGATCCAATTTTTACTTTGTTAAGCATTAATACATACCTCCCCATACTTATAAGATGCTAATTTTCAAATGTCATAAACAGGATGTAGACTAATCAGTAATCACCCTCCCTTTAGGCAACTGGCAGCGCATGAATTTTTGGTAATGTTTAATAAAATAATAGCATTCAAAAGTAAAAACTACAATATATTTTCGGAAAAATATTTTTTTAAAAAAATAATAGAAAAAATATTTTTCATATAGTATACTAACAGTATAATTTAGTGGAGGGATGAGAATATGATTTGGGATAAGTTAGATAACATAAATCAGTATAGAGGGAAGTCTAAAAATCTTGATTGTGCTATAGATTTTTTAATGAATTTACCAATAAAATTAGAGGTAGGCAAGGTTATTATAGACAATGATAATGTATTTGCTAACATTATGGCCTATAGTACAAAAGATGTTGAAGAAGGTTTTTTTGAAGCCCATAGACAATACATAGATATTCATGTCATGTTAGTTGGAGAAGAAAAGCTTTTGAATACACCGATTGGAAAATTAGAAGAAAAAGAAATTTACAATATAGAAAATGATTGCGTGCTATATAAAGGACAAGCAGATGAAACGGTGACATTAACATATGGATACTTTGCTTTATGCTTGCCAGAAGATGGACATATGCCTGGTATCGCAGTAAATGAGAAAGAAGTTATTAAAAAAATGGTGATAAAAGTTAAATTAAGTGAGGAGGAATAAGGATGAAGGTACTGGCTGTTGATATTGGTGGAACGGCTCTAAAGATCGCTGAGACTACGCATGAAGGAATAATTATATCCAGCTATGAGGAGCCTACAGAGGCAAAAAAAGGTGGAACGTATATTATTGATAAGGTATGCCGGCTTATTAAAGGGTATAAGGGCTATGACTGTATAGGTATAAGCACAGCTGGACAAGTTGACTCTAGAGCAGGAACAATTATTTTTGCTAATGCAAACATACCTGATTACACAGGTATGAAAGTTAAGGCAATTATATCAGAATGTTTTGGGGTACCAGTAGCTGTTGAAAATGATGTGAATGCTGCAGCTTTAGGAGAAGCCTTCTATGGAGCTGGGAAAAATGAGAAGGATTTTCTTTGTTTAACTTATGGAACGGGTATAGGAGGAGCTATCGTTATAGATAGGAGAATCTATAAAGGACATGGCGGCTTGGCAGGTGAGTTTGGACATATTCTTTTACATCCAGAAGGTAAAAACTGTGGGTGCGGGCAAAAGGGCTGCTATGAACAGTATGCCTCGGTGACAGCACTTGTGTCTGAAGCGAAGCGCATAGATTCGGAATATAATAATGGACGTATTATTTTTGAACAGCTTCATAAGGGAAATATGGATATTAAAAAAGTAGTTGATGCATGGATAGATGAAGTTATGATAGGGCTTGCAAGTTTAACACATATTTTTAATCCTAAATGTTTTATATTAGGCGGAGGGGTATTAGAAGAGGAATATATAGTTAAGCAAATTAATAGAAAGTTTAGTTGTTACATTATGCCGAGCTATAGAGGTGTTATAATAGAAAAGGCGAAGTTAGGCAATAAAGCAGGAGTATTAGGTGCTACTTATATTGCGTGCCAAGAACTTAAAGGCAGCTGCTAAAAGCAACATATGGAAATTACAAAGGAGGAGAAGAAATGACGAGTATTGATATTTTTACACAGATTAAATCACATTTTAATGAATTTACTAAAGCAGAAAAAAAAGTAGCTAATTTTATATTAGATCAGCCTAAAAAAGTACTCTATATGTCTATCACAGATTTAGCAGATGAATGTAAAGTAGGAGATACAAGCGTTTTTAGGTTTTGTAAAACACTTAAATTAAAAGGATATCAGGATTTTAGGGTAGCACTTGCACAGAGTTTAACATCAGATGCAGGTGGCGTATCAACACTAGCAGAAGAGATATTAGAACAAGATACTTTAGAAGATGTAGCTAGGAAAGTTCTTATGACAAATATAAATGCACTTGAGCAAACCTATCAGCTCATTAATAAAAAAGATTTGGAAGCTGCAGTAGAATGGTTTGCGCAGGCTAAAAGAATTTTATTTTTCGGCGTAGGAGCTTCCTTAGTCACAGCTTTGGAGGCTAGAAATAAGTTTATCCGTATTACATCTAATGTAGAATGTATTACGGATTCACACATACAAGCTATGTCTGCATCACTTATGACCCCAGATGATGTAGCTTTTGTTATTTCTTATTCGGGATCTACTAAAGATATAATAGATATCGCAAAAATAGCTAAAAATACAGGGGCTAAAGTAATTTGCATGACGCGGTTTGTAAAGTCTCCGCTTACCTCATATTCTGACTTGACCCTATTGTGTGGTGCTAATGAAGGACCACTTCAAGGAGGTTCTCTATCAGCTAAACTCGCACAACTCTATCTATTAGATGTCATTTATACAGAATACTTTAAGAGAACCATAGATACCTCTAAACGAAACAAAGAAATTACTTCAGCTTCTGTATTAGAAAAGCTATATTAATTTTTTATTGCACTAACATATTTTTGCGTTATGTCCATTGGTCTTGTAATAGCAGAGCCTACTACTGCAGTAAATACCTTGCAGTTCATAGCTTCTTTGAGATCTTCAGGAGACCAAATGCCCCCTTCAGCTATGACAGGCACTTTTAAAGAACTTACTAGTGCCTTCATAAGCTTATAATTAGGCAAAGGCTGATCTTGTGTATAACTTGTGTACCCACACAAAGTTGTTCCAACTAGATCAAATCCCAGCTCTTCAGCTTTTAAGCCTTCTTCCAGCGTAGAGCAGTCAGCCATAAATAATTGATCTTTATACTTACTCCTTACTTTTTTAAAAAAGGATTCTAAAGTAATGCCATGAGGTCTTAAACGATTGGTAGCGTCAGTAGCGATAATTTCTACACCTGCTGCAACTAGCTGCTCTATTTCATTTAAAGTCGCTGTAATTCTTACTTCACTGTCAGGATAATCATGTTTTATGATACCGATAATAGGTAAAGTAATGAGTTTTTTAATTGCCTTAATATCTTCTATACTGTTAGCTCTTATACCTGATGCACCTCCGCGCTGTGCAGCGTAAGCCATGCGAGACATAATATAAGGACTATGTAAAGGTTCATATTCTAAAGCTTGGCAAGAAACAATCAGACCACCCTTTATTTGTTTTAAAATATCTTCTTTATGTTTATGCATATAGCATCCCTCCAACTGTTATAATGAGTAACTTAAGTTTATTATAACAAAAGGATATTTTTTTTCAATATAAAAATAAAAAAAGAAAATTTTTTTATTTTTATTGATTTTTGCTATATGGCGTGATAATATGATCTTAATACATAACAATTTAGACAAACACACAAGATAACAATATGTGTGGGGATTGTTAAATTAAATTATTTTAGGAGGTACTTAGTTATGAGAAGAAATCAATTTATGGCAAGTATTTTAAGTGTGGCAATACTTTCTGCAAGTATTTTTACTGGCTGTTCTGGTTCATCAGCTTCACCGGATGCGACTGCAACTAATGAGAATCAAGCTGCTCCCACAAAAGAAAAAGAAGCTGAAGAGAAAAAAGATGAAAAAGTAGAAATCACTTTTTGGAACTACCCTAACTACCAAGTAATAGATGGATTACCTGGTAAATATGAAGAAGGACTTGTAGCAGCTTTTAATGAAAAATATCCTAATATTAAAGTAAATGTAGAAATGCTTTCTTTTGATGGGGGTCCTGAAAAGTTAAGTGCTGCTATTGCTTCTAATTCTCAGCCAGATTTAGTTTATGATTATCCAGGTCGTATTATTGACTATGCAAGACAAGGGGTTATGGCTCCAGTAGATAGCATGCTTCAAGAGGCAGATATCAAAGATATTCCGGAATCTATACTAAATGCTTGTAAACTAGATGGTAAGACTTATATGTATCCTATTAATACAGCACCTTTCATGCTAGGAGTAAACAAAACATTTGTTGAGAAAAATGGATTAATAGATATGCTACCTCTTGATGATCCTCTTAGAAAGTGGACGATTGATGAATTTACAGAGTTTCTACGTGCTGTAAAAAAAGTTGCACCAGCAGATGTTTCACCAATGACTTGGTTTAGTAAGAGTCAGGGAGGAGATCAAGGAACACGTGCTTTTGTCTCACATATTTATGGTGGCAGTGTTGTTAATGAAGATATGACACAATATACTATGAATACACCAGAAGCTATAAAAGGTCTACAATGGGTAGTTGATGGTGTAAGCGAAGGACTGATTGTTCCAGGCAGTGAAAGTTATAATTCAAATGATGCGATGGGCTTATTCTTACAAGAAAAAGCTGTTGTTTCAGCACTATATTCTGCAGTATTAAAGAAAACGAATGCTTCTGTAAAAACTGGAGAATGGGAAGATATCTTAATGCCGCTTCCTGTTGCTACTGAAAAGGACGATCCTAGACTAGAGGCTTATATTGGAGGAATCGGTATCTTTGATAATGGAGATCCAGCAAAGGTTGAAGCAGCAAAAACATTTGTAGACTTCCTAGCAAATGATGCTGAGTGGGGTAAAAAGAACCTTATGGCGACAGGAGGTCTTTCTGTAAGAAGTAGTATAACAAATTTATATGATGATGAAGAGAGCAAGTTTGCTGAAAAAATGGTTCCTTACATAGGAAATTATTATAATGCAGTACCTGGATTTGCTGAAATGAGAACCTACTGGTTCCCAGAAGTACAAAATGCTACCCTTAAAGCTAAAACACCTGAAGAGGCCCTTAACTCATTTGTTGAAAAAGCAAACGAAACCCTTGCTAAAAAATAAAGAGTATCATGATAGAGTGGCATAAGTCACTCTATCTCTTTCAAAATCAATGTTTTTTAAATGAGACAAGTAAAGAGGTGACTTGATATGGCGCAAATTACAAATGTTGCTGCTAAAAATAAAACGCCAAGAAAAAAATTTCGTCTAAGTTATGAGGCAAAAGACTGGATCGCAGGCTATCTTTTTATTCTGCCAGTTATGATTTTTTTTATAGGGTTTATTGTTATACCTATGGCAAGGGGGATCTATGTAAGTTTTTTTGATTATTCGCTTAGAAATTTTGAGTTTATTGGCCTTGATAACTATATCCATCTGTTTGGAGATGAAATCTTCTTAAAGGGTGTGCGAAACACCTTATTCATTGTTATAGGAAGTGTACCGATAGTTGTTTTGTTTGCCTTATTTGTATCTGTAAATATTTATAAAAAAGCAGCTGCAGTACGTTCTTTTTTTAGGGGGGTATTCTATCTGCCGGCCATTTGTTCTGTAGTAAGTGTTACCGTAGTATGGGGATTTATTTATGAACCTAATTACGGAGTACTAAATTATCTTTTAAGTGCTGTGGGGACAGAAAAAATATCTTGGTTAGCAGATGCACGTTTTGCTCTTCCGGCTGTCATGGCAGTCCTTATTACTACAGCTGTCGGGCAGCCAATAATCCTCTACGTTGCAGCTCTTGGAAATGTTCCTGTATCCTATATAGAGGCGGCTGAAATTGATGGAGCAACAAATTGGGAAGTATTTCAAAATATTACTTGGCCGATGCTTATGCCTACTAGTTTGTATATTATTATTATTACAACGATTAACTCATTCCAATGTTTCTCACTTATTCAGTTATTAACATCAGGTGGACCAGCTTATAATACAAGTACTATTATGTATCAAGTGTATGAAAGAGCTTTTACGCTTAATCAATATGGTCTATCATCTGCAATGGGAGTTATCTTAGCAATTATTATTATGATTATATCTATTATTCAGTATAAATTCTTTGGTAGTGACATTGAGTATTAGAAAGGAGCAACATTATGGAAAAAACAATAAAAACTAAACCAACTGTACTCTCTGTACTATCTATGGCGCTTTTAACTTTTTTTACAATTTTCTTTATTTTTCCGTTTTATTGGATAGTTACGGGATCTTTTAAAATTCAAAATGTAGCAGTGCAAGTTCCGCCAGAGTGGTTTCCTTTAGCACCAACACTAGATAACTGGATAGCTTTGTTTAAAACCCCTGTGCTACGTTGGACATTTAACAGCTTCTTTGTAGCAACGTGTACCTTAGTTATCGTATGTACTACAGCTGCAATGGCTGGATATGCTTTAGCCAAAATAAAGTTTCCTGGTCGTAACTTTGTCTTTTGGCTTTTTATAGCAGCTATGGCTCTACCAAAACAAGTTATTATGATTCCTTTATTTACTATATTAGTTAAATTAAATTGGATTAATACTTATCAAGCACTTATATTACCAGCTGTTGGTTGGCCGTTTGGTGTGTTTTTGATGAAACAGTTCACACAGACAGTTCCAAGTGAACTTATAGAAGCTGCAAAGATAGATGGCTGTACACAAATGGGTATTTTCACAAGAATTATCGTTCCCCTTGTAAAGCCTGGACTTGGGGCGCTTGCTATCTTTACATTTATGAATTCATGGAATGATTATTTTATGCAATTGATTTTAACGCGTAGTGTGACAATGCAAACCCTTCCGTTAGGGGTTGCCCTTCTGAAGGCAGAATTTACAACTCCATATGGTGTACTCATGGCTGGAGCGACATTAGCTTCTCTTCCAATGATTATTATTTTCATCGTATTTCAAAAGTATTTTACTCAAGGTATTACAATGGGAGCTGTAAAGGGCTGATATATTTTTAAATTGACTATAAAAGGAGATGCTGTTTATGTTATATGATACATCTAGATTTAATGGCGTTATTGTTGCATTTAATGCTTGTTATAACAAAAATGGAGAAATAGCACTAGATGCAGTAAAGAAAGCCGCTCTTTGGTATAAAGAACTAGGAGTAAAGGGTCTTTATGTATGTGGTAGTACAGGTGAAGGATTCTTAATGGAAACTTCTGAAAGAAAAGAAGTTTTAGAAGCTGTTATGGAAGCGGTTGGAGACGACATGACTATTATTAATCACGTTGGTCATGCAGCTACACATATTGCAGCTGATCTTGCGAAACATGCTGGAAGCTGCGGGGTTCATGCAACTTCTGCAGTTCCAAGTGTTTATTATAGGCCTTCAGAAGCGAGTATAGAAAGGCACTGGAATGAGATTACCTATGCTGCTGATGTACCATTCTTCATCTATAATATTCCTCAACTAACAGGGTACAACTTATCTATGAACCTCTTTAATAAAATGATTAAAAACGAGCGTGTTATTGGTATAAAAAATTCCTCAGAATCAGCAGAGCAAATTATGACCTTTAAACAAGCAGGAGGCTCTGACTTTATTGTATTTAATGGGCCCGATGAGCAGTATCTAGCTGGCAGAATGATGGGAGCTGATGGCGGGATTGGAGGCACATATGGATGTATGCCTGAACTTTATCTAAGACTTGAAAGATGTATTGTTGCAGGAGATATCATAGAAGCGCAAAAATGGCAGACTATAGTTCTAGGTCTTATTAAACGCTTAGTAAGCTTCCCATCTATGTATGGAGCATCTAAAACGATTATTCGTTTAAGAGGAGTAGATATAGGAGATCCTCGTTTGCCATTCTTGCCTGTTCCAATAGATTATCCAGGTATTCAAGAGCTTTACAATGATATTATGAAATATGTAGAGATTGCTAATAGTAATAAAGCTGTTTAATTAATACTTAATAGATAATATTTATATCTTTGTTTTTTGCTGATTGCAGTATTTATAGGGATTGATAATGCATGGTGAGTATAAATAGAAGGAGGGTATTTGAAGTTTGCTTTACTTCAAATACTCTCCTTTTCGTACATGTTAATAATAATCATTATGGTAATCTCATGACCTTTATAAATTCTTAAAAACTATGCTGCAAAAATGACTAAGCTTTAACAGCAGTAAGAATCCATACAAATTTATTCATTTGTTTAAAAGTTACACTAAAACCTGCATCAACAAATAAGTCTTGCAGTATGTCGTGAGTAGTATAAAACTCTGTTTGAAGGTCATTAGCTAAAGCATTATAGCCTTTAGCTAATGCATCTTGCAAAATAGCCTCTCGATCTTCTAGGGAAGCATACATGGTATCAGCTATGATAACTTTACCATAAGGTTTCAACTTGGCGGCAAACAGCTTAGCTGCATCTCTTTTTTCAGCATCAGACAAGTGGTGAAAAGCATAGCTGCTGATAATGGCATCTACACCCTCAGAAGAGGCTGGGATGTTAAAAAACGTTCCATCAGCGAAATGCATATTAGGATACTTTCCTGCGGCGATTTCTCGCATCTTAAGGTTAGGTTCCACACCCGTAACTGTATAATCGGCAAGAGAAGCAACATAGCCTAGATTACCTGTACCAGAACCAATATCCAGAACAATTGATCCGCTAGGTTTATCTATTTGTTTAACGGTCTGCTTTAATATCTCCTGGTAGTTATCAAAGACTTCATGGTATTCACCCTTATCACTTGATACAGTTGCATCATAAGCATCCGCCCACCCGTCAAATAACGCATTAAATCTAAAATCAGAAAGATTAAACTCAAAGTCATAAAGATTTTGACTAAAGTATCTGTCACTTCTGTCAGGAAGTACGGCAACAATATTCACTTCCTTATTTGCCTTATAAGCTTGCTTGATAGCACCGGCAATAGATGCCCCTGAAGATGAACCAACTAGGACACCTTCTTTTTTGCCAAGAAGCTGTACATAGTACGCGGCTTCTTCATCAGATATTTTCTCTACTTCATCAATATAAGAACTGTCAAAGATACTAGGAACAAAATGATTACCTATTCCCTCTATATGGTAGGTACCTTCCACGCCGCCTCCAAGTATAGAGCCGATAGGATCAGAAAGGACAATTTGAATATCAGGATTCATTTCTTTGAGATACGAAGCAATGCCTACAATAGTTCCGCCTGATCCTGCACCAGCTACTAAAATATCAATTTTACCATCAAGAGCATCATAAATTTCTTTACCAGTCTTACGGTGAGCAGCCACATTAAGCTCATTATCAAACTGTCTTGGCATAAAAGAATTAGGTATTTCCCGGGCAAGTTCAGCAGCTTTTTTAATAGCTCCTTCGATGCCATCTTCTGTTGGTGTTACAATGATTTCGGCGCCTAGTGCACGCATAAGTACCTGTTTTTCAATGGCAAACTTTGCGGGAACTACAAGCTTTAGGCTATAGCCTTTTTCAAAGGCAGCCATAGCAAGACCGATGCCAGTATTACCGGCAGTAGCTTCTATAATCGTATCACCAGGTTTAAGCAGCCCTTGCTTTTCAGAAACAGTAAGAATTTCGAGGCCGACTCTGTCTTTGACACTGCCACCTGGACTAAAATATTCCAGCTTTGCAAAAAGGTTGGCTTTAAGCCCAGGGACAAGGCGGTTTAATTTAAGTAAAGGTGTGTTGCCGATAAGTTCGCGTATATCATTAATATAATGCATAATATTATCCCTCCATACCATTCTATAGTTAATATAAAACTAAAAAGATCTTGATTATCAAAGGTTGTAAGCTTATGTTTGATAAAAAATAGTGATTTGCAATTATACTTTACAGCTCTAGTTGGAGTTTCGCCTAGCAGTAAGGGGACTCTTTCAGCTCTCCGCGCCTACCCACAGCCAACCCGAGTCGACCCGAAAAAATCCCCTTACTGCTAGGCTGTCGTTTCTCAACATAAGTAAAATAGTTAAAAGGCAGACAACATTTAAGCAAATACGAAAAAGCCCTACCTGTTACAAAAGAAACTTGTAAAATCGCAAGTGCTTTCGTGAAGTTCATCTAACAAATAAACACCACTAGGAATCATTTAAATTAGCTCTTAAGATTTTTCTATCAAATCCTAAGAGTTGGTTATACATTGTAGTTACTGTATCTTTTTAATCGTTACCCAAACTTATCAATGGCTAGCTGTGGAGAGGACAGGGTATCTTTTGGGGCGACTCCGGTTGGCTGTGGGTTGGGGTGGAGCACCAAAAGATATCCTGCCCTCTCTGCAGTGGACCTTATAAAATATGACTAAAAATTATTAAACTACTTAAATAGTTTTAATGGCGGTTTTTCAATCTCCTACTACTCTAATCCAAGCTTCAAGTCATTGATAATATCATCAGCATCCTCTATACCGAGGGATAATCTCACAAGGCTATCTGAAATGCCGAGTTTTTCTCTTTGCTCTTTTGGAATAGAAGCATGGGTCATGGCAGCAGGAAGTGAAATCAAACTTTCAACACCTCCAAGACTTTCTGCGAGTGCAATCATTTTTACATTTTCAAGAAGCTTATGAGCAGCCTCAGCAGTATCAAGTTCAAAGGAAATCATAGCCCCCATTCCTGGGTAATAAATCTTTTTAACTTGAGGAAGTGCTGATAAGAACTCAACTAATTTCTTTGCATTATCTTGTGCTTTATCAAGTCTGATTGCAAGTGTTTTAATACCTCGAATCAGAAGCCAGCTGTCTTGTGGTCCTAGAACAGCCCCTACTGCATTTTGTACAAAGTGCATCTTTTCCTTTAACTCTTCAGTGTTTACAACAACAAGACCAGCTACTAGATCGCTGTGTCCGCCTAAATATTTGGTGGCACTATGAACAACGATATCAATACCGTGTTCGATTGGTCTTTGAAGATATGGTGTAAAGAAAGTATTATCTACTACAGAAAGAAGATTATATTTCTTTGCTAGTGCAGCAATAGCTGATAAATCAGTTAATTTCATGAGAGGGTTAGTTGGTGTTTCAATAAAGATTGCCTTCGTATTAGGAAGAACTGCGCCTTCTACCTCAGAAAGATTAGAAGTATCTACTAGAGTATAATCGATTCCAAGGTTAACAAATACTTTGTCAACTACTCTAAAAGTCCCTCCATAAACATTATCTGATAAAAGAATATGGTCACCGGCTTTGAAGAGCATCATAACTGTAGATAGGGCAGCAAGACCGGAAGCAAATGCAAAACCAGCTACGCCCCCTTCAAGTTCTGCTATAAGTGTTTCTAATGCATGGCGTGTTGGGTTGCCTGTTCTGGAATATTCATACCCCTTGTGTTTGCCAATACCATCTTGTCTATAGGTAGATGTTTGATAAATTGGAACGCTTACCGCTCCAGTTGCATGGTCTTCAGATATACCGCCGTGAATAACTTTTGAATAAAAATTCATTAAGATAACCTCCTTTGAAATATTAAAATAATCTATTAACAGAAATAAAAACCTTTGTAAATTAATTATGAGTATACAACAAAAGTATAACCAAGTAAACATGTTTATTTACTAGGATATGATTTTATTTTAAATTAGATACTTATTTTTATAAAAATAACTTAAATACATCGAATAAGCTTGTTGACATTTCATTAATAACTCATATAATAGGTGATAATAAAGATAATTTACAAAAAATTCTTACGAATGATAGGGCTCTAATTATTATGTCCTAATTCTGATAATTAAATATAAAATGAGAAGCCGGATTAGGTGAAAAGGAGGGAATTAGATGGAGCCAGGCTTGAATACCCGAAACTTAATAGCAGAATTAGAGGAAGTTTTTTATAAGCAGTATAAAAAGTTATACGCGTGTGCTTATAGATTGACTGGAAGCCATGAGAATGCAGAAGATGTTCTGCAGAATTCTTTCTTAAAGGCGTATAAAAACATTGCAAAATTTAATGGAAAATCAAAATTATATACATGGCTTTACCGCATTGTCATTAATGAAAGCTATAGGTTTTTCGAATACATAGACAAGCTGCCCGTAACTAGAATAACTGAAAACTTAGGTCAAAGTGAAGAGGAGTTCTTTCATAGTATGGAGTACTTACCTGATTACGATGATAACCTTATTATGGATGAGATGAGAGAAAAATGTCTACATGCTTTTTTAAAGTGCTTACCCAAAAACCAAAGAGTATGCTTTTTATTAAAAACCTGTATGGAACTCAAAAACCAAGAAATAGCAGAAGTTTTGGGACTATCTATTGAAAATGTAAAGGTCATCCTTCACCGAGGGAAAAAAAGACTTCAAGAACTGTTCGAGATGCGCTGCAGTTTAATCGATCCTAAAAAACCATGCAAATGTTATTTGTGGATTAAGTTTATGAGGGATCATCATTTAGAAATGCCAAAAGGTTATGGTCAAGAAAGAACAGAAGAACTTAAAGAAGAGCATTTCAGACAGTTATCATCGCTTAAAAAAATTAATTATTTGTATACTGTACAAGCAAAATGGACAAAAGATGAATTCATATATAATCTGAAAAAAGTAGTAGAGTCGATGTAACTTTTTGGTAGATACAAGTGTCTAACCATTTGATAAATATTTTAAATGGGGGCATGTAAGATGAAACAAAAAATTGTAGCGCCATGTGGTATTGACTGCTTTAACTGTGAGATGTTTGAAGACAATGTAACAAAAGAATTCCAAGAGAGAATTTCTGCCAAAACAAAAATACCTGCGGAGAAGATAACCTGTAAAGGATGCAGTGGCGGTAATATATGTTTATTTTTAGAGGTTGAAGGTAAAACATGCAAAACACTAGACTGTGTTAATAAAAAAGGAGTAGATTACTGTTTTAATTGTGATACCTTCCCTTGTGAATATTTGATGCCGCTTGCAAATAATGCAGATAAGTTTCCGCAAAATATAAAGTTATACAACCTTTGCTTAATGAAAAGGATCGGGATTGATGCTTGGTCAGAGATGGCAGGGGATATAAGAAAGACTTATTTCACAAAAAATCTAAAAATAGGAGAGGGTGGAATTAAAGAGTAAAAATATATCTCTTAAAAGGGTATTGACTTTTTTAAATGTGGACGGTATACTACAAAACATATCATTCGCTAAGAGATGCGTGATGATGTATCTATAAAATTAAATATATTGCATATAAAACTCTTATAAAGAGAGGCAGAGGGACTGGCCCGATGAAGCCCAGCAACCAGAATAATGTACGTGCATTATTCAAGGTGCTAAATCCTGCAAACCATAC
>JARBUI010000019.1 GCA_029239755.1 Clostridia bacterium
ACTATTGTCATAAATAAACCTAACCACCAATACAACTGATTTTCAAACATTGCCCCAAGATGAGGTGACTCAAGTTGGGAATTGCATATAACGTTTCGTTTTTCCGATGTTCATCAGCGCTATACTACTAATCTAAAGCAATCTAAAGGCTGATGAATGTCGGAAAAATATTGTTATCTGATGTAGCCAACCGTTAACTACCAGTAATGTTAAGTGATGCTACTCCTTTCAACATCTGTTCAACCGTTAATATGTTCTGCAAATTTTTTCCGTAATCGACAATTGTAGTAAGTAATTTGGGCCTACTTACCACTTCTATTTCGGTAAGATTATTATATTTACCTCTAAAAGTAACTGTAATAATCTCCCCAAAAGATCTCATTGTTGCTGAAGTCTTCAATTCAACTTTTCTTTTACTTTTCTGATTATAAATTAACCAATCTGCATTTTCTTTCACTTGCGATATGAAGTTATCATATAAAAAATCGACTTGCACAGCCACATCTATGGACGAAATCTGCCTAACCAAATACTTGTTTTTTCTATGAATAACTAAAATTTTATTTGTGCTTACAATATGCATCGTACTTAAAATCAGTGACATCAATAACCCAAATATTGTTCCTGAGGCAACTCCTGTTAACACACCAACCATCAAACTTTTCTGAATTCCAATAAATAAAATAGAAGCAATACCAACTAATCCTCCCATCGATAGACCAAATAATATACCTGATGTCAAAAAAACTTTTAAATATACTTTTAATTTTTCCATCAATCTTTTCTCCAATCTTCCGTTTTATATTAACAATAAATACACTATGAATGTCCCATGTACCAATTCCTTCAGCAGGCATGAACTGTGGACTTAAAACCTTAACTCTTAGATGTGATAAGAGTTTGCTTCACAGATTGGCTATGTCAGATAACGTCTCCGTATCTCCGACGCCTCTGAACTGTACCCGCAGAGCCCTTCTTCGCAGCGTGCTTGCACCAGTGAAGAGGTGTGCGCAGCGAACGGAGATACATTGTTATCAGACGTATTATGAATTTATTCATTATTATCTACTTTTTTGAATTCTAAATAACTATCTTGATCTTTATCATATAAATACAGAGTTTTAGAATCTTCATAACTTTTATGATCACCTAGTACTAAGTTTTTTTTGTCCAATAAGTAAAATAAATATATTTTTTTATTTTCTATATCTTTACTATGAATTTTTCTCATGACATATTTTGAAAGAGATGGTTTGTTGTCACGGATGATTTTACTTAATCCTTTACACATTAACAAAATTATAAAAATAACTACGGTAGATGCCCCATACCATATAAACCATTCAACTATATTACTAGAATTAAATGTTTTTGAAGGCGATTTACTAAAGTGTTCTGATATTAAAACCATATACAATACCGCTAAACTCAAAATACTTATAAACGAAAAATAAAAATAGAACTCCTTATATATCTTATACACTAGATTACTTACTCTTTCTTTTAACCTACCATAGTCTTTTTTTAATAATTTTAGTATTTTCTTAAGTAAATATGTCAATAAGGTATAAATGTGCAACCAAGTTAATATAGGTTTTAACGTCAATCTATAAAAAATACTAAACATAAGAGATATAAATGTAATTACAAAAAATATTAATGATATTTGCTTAATATGTACCAAATAGCTTTGCATCACTGTTAAAGCTGTTAATGCATAGAAAATCAAAAAGGCATTGAAAATAAATGCTGAAGCTATTGTCCATAATATTTTGTTCCACTCATTTTCAATCTTTGGAATTAATAATGTATCAAATTCATTCATCATATTTATATCTACATATTTTTTGAATAAGTACCCTATTAGCCCTATTGATAAAAGAATTATTACAACTTCTACTTCAAATCTCTCGGATAATATTTTGAAAACCTCTATCATCGCTACTACCCCTTTACTTAATGTCTGATAACGTCCTCGTATCTCCGACACCTCTGAACTGTACCCTCAGAGCCCTTCTTCGTAGCGGTGCTTGCACCCAGTGAAGAGGTGGGCGAAGCGAACGGAGATACATTGTTAGCTGGCGTATGGTCGTTTGTTATTCCTTAATTTTATAAGATTGCTTTATCAAACTAATTATATATTCTAAATCTTCATCATTACTTATTTGTACCTCGTAATCACCGTTTCCCCAATGACCTGTACTTGATACATTACGTGTTATACCTTTTGGATCATCTAATTCACCAAACTTAAGATTTATCCACAGTTTGATTGCCTTTTTTTGTATACAAACATCTACAATATTTCTTTTAGTTGAAAATGAAATATATCTCTTTACTGGTTTTAATACAATTCCATCTGAAATATTTAAAATCGCCATTTTGAACTTTTCATATAGTTCAACTATATCTTCAGGAATATTATCTAAATGTTCATCTTCTGTATATACTTTTATTTCTTTATTCACATTTTCAATTTCATCATTACCTTTTGAAATTGTGTTTATCGATTCCTTAGCCCCAGCTGTTGTTATGTAATTAAAATAAACACAATCATTTGAGTATTTCTTTATTTCCCACAACTCAATAGGTAAATCTTTAAAATTTATTGCTTGTTTTTGATATGGGGTATATGAAGGTGCAACAAAAATAATTTTTGACTGTGTCCAATCAACATCTTGTCTTTTAAGGTTATCTTTACAATTCTCATTATATTCTAAAATAAAATCAGCCTTATTATTTAACATAATAGATAAGTAGGCATACCCTTGGTCAATAACACTATAATTTTTATCTCTCTTATATTCAATAATAACAAATGAATTCAATTGTTTATCAAAAGCTAATGTATCTAGTCTGAAATTGCTTATTGAAAACTCTGAGGATACGAATTGTAAATTAAATACTTCATTTAAGTTTTCTTCACAAAGTTTTTGAATTTCTTTTTCTAGTTTAAATGGAACTTCATCATTAAATTTTAATTTATTATTGCTTAGTTCAAATAATGGCATTAGTTTTCTCCCTCTATTATTAATTTTTCGAAATAGAATATGTCAGCTAACTGAATTATTATCTAAGTCTATGTCTCTATATACTTATGAATTAGCGATGTTCCCGACGTTGGTGTCGAGAAATATTGCTATATCTAGAATCCATATCTATCATTTAAACTAGCTCTTTATTTGATAGTTTGTCCAACGGGCTCTGTATATTAGAAATGTTTTTCTGTGCGACATGTGTATATATCTCAGTAGTTTTAAAGCTTGAATGCCCTAAAAGCTCTTGTATAAACCTCAGGTCAGTGCCACCTTCTAAAAGATGGGGCGCAAATGAGTGGCGCAGTGTGTGAACAGAACTTAGAAAGCGCCTTATATGTTTGATATAAGTTTTTCTTGTCTTAAAACTATATCCTTTTAAACTTAGACATTCATCCATAAGTTTAAGTGCCCGTTCAGCTTCTTTATCCTCTCTTCCTATGTATGATCATTTAAAATATGAACTTGCTGTATATTTCATATTATATCATTATTTTCTAAAAATTTCATAAAAAATAAGCTGCAGAACCTATAATGTAGATTCCGAAGCTTGCTTATTATAATTATTTTAAACTAGCTGCATATGCCTTGAGTTCAGACTCTGCATCAAATTCCTATTAAATAAAGAAATTCGCTATCTATGGGCAATACAAGAATGCTATTCTTTGCTATAATTTTAAATATAGGAGGTGCCTAATATGGAGCAAATGCAAATAGGGAAATTTATAGCAGAGTTAAGGAAGGAAAAAGGTGTAACCCAAGCAGAATTAGGTCAAAGAATCGGGGTTATAAACAAAACAATTTCCCGTTGGGAAAATGGGAATTATATGCCTGACATTTCTGTTATTCCAATATTATGTGTAGAATTGGGTATAAGTGCAAATGAATTGTTATGTGCCCAACGGCTACAAGACTCGGAGTTCAAAATGAAAGCGGATGATAATTTAGTGGAAACGCTTAATAATATCAAAACTTTAAAACATGAAAAGTCAATCATAGATTTTCTTACAGGAACCGGTACTGGGCTGGTAATTTCATGTTTGTTTTCGCCTGATTCTATCAGAAGAACAATTTCACTGCTTGTAGGAATTTCAATGATTGGAATAGGATGGTATAAAAAAGCAAAATATGATAAATTAATTTTTCTCTATATAGGCGAATATGATAAGGAACACTAATGAGAGGAAGAACATCTGAGCTTAGAAATTTAAAAAAGCCAGCAGCATCCCACAAATGCCACTAGCTTATCTTATTAACTCTCTACAAGCATGTCCTCAAGGTCATACACAATGCCCTCTTTCATCTTTTGCACGTACTCGCCTAATTTTTCTCTAATCTCAGGATGCTTAATACCCACAATTCTAGCAGCCAAAATACCTGCATTCTTAGCATTGTTAATCCCTACCGTAGCCACAGGTATCCCTCCTGGCATCTGAACAATAGAAAGCAGTGAATCCATCCCGTCTAATTCCTTTAACTTAACAGGAACCCCGATGACAGGCAAAAAGGTCATAGATGCTACCATCCCTGGCAGATGAGCTGCCCCGCCTGCCCCAGCGATTATAACCTCAATGCCTCTCTTTTCCGCATTTTTAGCATACTCATACATGCGATCAGGGGTTCTATGTGCAGACACAACTTTGATTTCATAAGGCACCTGACATTCATCCATAATCGCAGCAGCCATCTTCATAACACCTAAATCTGACTGACTCCCCATAATAATGCCAACTATCGGTGCCTTATCCTTTATGTTTTCATTCATGTGCTTAAACCTCCCTGATCTTTTTAACTTGTATACTGTATAATGCTTCTCTTGCTTTAAGTGCTGCCTCGCTAGTTGTTTCTCCTAAAGCGGTGATATGCCCAATCTTCTTTTGAGGTTTTGTATCTGCCTTACCGTATAAATGGAAATGGCAGTCTTCCATATTTAAAATGTTTTCTAATCCTTCAATATAGTACGCCCCATCAACCTCATTGCATCCAAGCAAATTGTACATTGCACAAGCTGACCTTAGCCTTGCACTTCCAAGCGGCATACCCGTTACAATGCGTACAACCTGTTCAAACTGTGATGTAATACAGCCTTCAATAGAATAATGTCCAGAGTTATGAGGACGGGGTGCAATCTCGTTTACCAAAACATTGCCTTTGGCATCTACAAAAAACTCAATACAAAACAGTCCATAATCATCCATTTCCTTAACAACCTTTTGGGCTGCATCTTTAATGCTTTCTTCTATATCGCTTGTAATATTTGCAGGAATAATGGAGTGAATCAGGATACTGTCCTTGTGAGTATTTTCTGCAACAGGGTAAAATACTATTCCCTCATGATTTTTTGCTGCAATAATAGACACTTCTTTTACATACTCTACAAATTCCTCAGCCATGAGTTCATAGCCTGAAAGCATTTGATAGGCTTCTTCAAGCTGGCTCTTATCTTTAATAATAGCATTACCCTTGCCGTCGTAGCCTCCAGTGCAGCTTTTTAAAACCATTTTCCCATCAAGCTTTTCAAAAACTTTAGCAAGCTCATCCAAACTGCCCACCGGATAGAAATCAGGAACAGGAATGCCTGCTTTTTTTAGAGCTGTTTTTTGTACAAATTTATTTTGAATCATCCTCAGCGTACGAGCTGACGGATAAATGGCATAACCCTCACTCTCCAGTACGCTTAGAAGTTCCACATCTATATGTTCAAATTCATAGGTCATTACATCAGACTGCGTAGCAAGTTCTCTTAGAGCCGTAATATCTGAAAAATCAGCCGTTATCTGCCTGTCCGAAACCTGCCCCGCTGGCGCATTAGGTTTTGGGTCTAATACAATAACATCATATCCCATACGTTTGGCATCATACGCCATCATACGTCCAAGCTGCCCTCCTCCAACAATGCCAATAGTTGAAGACGGTACTAACCTTTTGATTTGTTTTGCATTCATCTTTTCACTCTCCTACACAATAGTTAACCGTGTATAAAACCTATTTTGCAATATCTGTTCTATACTGCATGCCATAGAAGTTGATCTTTTTAACTTCTTCATAAACATTTGCTCTAGCTTCTTCTAAATTACTCGCAAGGCTGGTAATAGCCAGAACACGGCCACCATCTGTCTGGATCTCATCGCCAACTTTCTTAGTCCCTGCATGGAACAAATAAGTCTCCTCATTCAGCTTATCAAACCCAGTAATCACATCCCCTTTATGTGAAGTCTCTGGATATCCTTTACTAGCAAGTACAAGTGTCACACTTTGTCTCTCATCCCACTCTATTTTAACCTCTTCAAGTCTTCCCTCAATGCAAGCACTTAAAATTTCAACTAAATCTGTCTTAAGTCTTGGAAGTACACTTTGTGTCTCTGGATCTCCAAAACGCACATTAAACTCAAGTACTTTGGGCTCTCCGTTTTCTATCATAAGTCCGATAAAAAGCACCCCTTTAAAATCAAGGTTTTCTTTTTTAAATCCGTTAATAATAGGCTCTAATATCTTGTCATCAACAGCTTTCTTAACACCAGCTGTAATAATAGGGTTAGGTGAAAACCCTCCCATTCCCCCTGTATTTAGTCCTTTATCCTCATCAAGCGCCCGTTTGTAGTCACGAGCTGTCTCCATAGGGACAATCGTTTTGCCATCCACAAAGCAAAGAAGGGATGCTTCAATACCTGTCAGGAACTCTTCAAGTACAATCGTATCTCCTGCTCCTTCAAACTTACCGCAGAAAATTTCTCTGATTTCCTTTTTAGCATCTTCATAGCTCTCACAAATCAGAACCCCTTTGCCAGCAGCTAAGCCGTCTGCCTTAACAACAACTGGCAGACTAAACTTCTCTACTTCAGCTACGCAGGCTTCAACTTCATCACTGTTAAAACTTGCATACCTAGCTGTAGGAATATCATTTCTCATTAAAAATTCTTTTGTAAAACGTTTGCTGCCCTCAAACTGCGCACATTCTTTGTTAGGCCCAAATACTTTTATCCCCAATGCTTCGAATTTATCAACAATTCCGAGAACAAGCGGCACTTCTGGACCAACAATTGTTAGATCAATCTGTTCTTTTTTTGCAAACTCAGCTAACTCATCTATTTTGTCTGCTGCAATAGGCACATTGGTAAAAGCAGTTGCTGTTCCCCCATTGCCAGGTGCTACAAAAATCTCTGCGTCTTGATGAAATCTTTTAACTGTATCGGCAATTGCAGATTCTCTTCCGCCATTTCCTACTATTAATATCTTCATTTGTTATGCTCTCCCTTCTAATAATGCAATCGCCTCAACTAAGATCTTGTGCTCAATCTCACTCAAAATTCTTTTTTGAAGGCTTTCTGCCGTATCCTCAGCATAAACTTCTAATTTTCTTTGAAGAATGGTATCTCCTGTGTCAATTCCTATATCTACATGGTGAACAGTCGCACCGCTTTCTTTTTCTCCGGCTGCAATAACAGCCTCGTGCACATGAATACCATAGTAGCCCTTACCCCCATACTTAGGTAAAAGTGAAGGATGAATATTAATAATTCTTCCTTTATAAGCTTCAATAAGTTCTTTATCGATTATTTTTAAATAACCGGCAAGTACTACTAAATCTACTTCATGTTCTTTAAGTGTATTTAAGAGCACCTCATCATAACTACCTGCTTTAGGGTTAATAAAAATAGCAGGCAGATTATGCCCTCTGGCTCGTTCAAGTCCATAAGCCTGCTCTTTATTTGAAATAACACATACAATCTGACTTTTAAGCTTGCCGTTTTCTACAGCATCAATAATACTTTGCAGGTTGCTACCGCTGCCTGATACTAAAACACCTAGTCTTAATCCTCGCATAAGATAACACCTTGATTTCCGCTTACGATTTCACCAATAACTTTGGCTTTTTCTCCCATGCTGTTAAGTGCAGATATAACCTTATCACTATCAGCTGCATCTACTACCATCATCATGCCAATACCCATATTAAAAGTATTGTAGAGTTCACTTACACCTAAGTTAGAAGTCCTTTCTAAAAAGCTGTAAACAGCTGGTTTTTCAATAACTTTAAGGTTGATTTTAGCATCTACATCTGCTGGCAGCATACGAGGAACGTTTTCAATAAATCCGCCTCCTGTAATATGAGCAATACCTTTAATTTTAGCTGCTTCTTTAGCTGCCTTAACTGCCTTCACATAAAGCTTAGTAGGCTTAAGCAGTGCTTCTCCATAAGTTTCGCCAAGTTCTTCACTATACGCGCTAAGATCAACCCCTGCTACTTCTACTAATTTTCTAACAAGTGAATAGCCATTGCTATGTACACCTGATGAAGGAAGACCAATGATGACATCACCAGCTTTAATAGAAGAACCGTCGATCATCTCTGCCCTGTCTACAATCCCTACTGCAAAACCAGCCACATCATATTCACCATCTGGATAAAATCCTGGCATTTCTGCTGTCTCTCCCCCTACTAATGCACACATGCTTTCTTTACATCCATCTGCAATCCCTTTAACAATGCTTGCAATATGCTCTGGTGCAATCTTGCCTGTTGCAATGTAGTCAAGGAAAAACAGCGGCTCTGCGCCTCCGCAGATAATGTCATTCACGCACATAGCTACCGCATCAATGCCAATCGTATCATGCTTATTAAGGTCAAAAGCGAGTTTTAGCTTTGTCCCAACTCCGTCTGTACCTGATACAAGAACTGGTTCTTTCATACCTGCAAATGCACCTAGAGAAAAGGCTCCTCCAAAGCTACCAATATCTGTAAGGACACCCTTTGTAAAAGTTGATTTAACATGCTCTTTCATTTGCGCTACTGCTTCATAGCCGCGGTGTACATCCACACCAGCATCTTTATATGTTATTTTATTAGACATAATTTCCTCCTATATCATTCACAACTTAATATAATCCATCTTGAGTCTAACAAGAAGCGTGCAAAGAACGCACTCTCCTATTTCAAATTAAAAAAGGCAGGCTCGGAGGCCTGCCGCTACGAGTTATATATAACTAGTTGTTTTAATTATTATCTGTTGGCTGACATTCAATAGGTACTTCCATTGGATATCTTCCGTTAAAGCAGGCTTTGCAAAATTGACTCTTATGTCCACATGCTTCTCTAAGTTCTTCTTCTCCAAGATAGGTTAATGAGTCAGCTCCTAAATAGTTACTGATTTCATCTACTGTCATATTAGCCCCAATAAGATATTCTCTGTAAGGCGTATCAATACCGAAATAGCAAGGATACTGTACAGGAGGCGAAGTGATGCATACATGCACTTCTTTTGCCCCTGCTTTTCTGACCTGCTCGACAATACGCTTACATGTAGTTCCTCTTACTATAGAGTCATCAATCATAATAACACGTTTGCCCTCTAAATTATGTTTAAGAGGAGAAAGCTTAATTTTAACTGCATTTTCTCTCATTTCCTGTGTAGGCTGTATAAACGTACGTCCAATGTATCTGTTTTTAACAAGTCCTTCACCATAAGGAATGCCTGATTCTTTAGCATAACCTATAGCAGAAGGGACCCCTGAATCTGGTACAGGCATAACCATATCAGCTTCAATTTTTCTTTGTTTTGCAAGGAGTCTTCCTGCATTTTGTCTGAACTCATACACACTGTCTCCGTCTAATACACTGTCTGGTCTTGCAAAGTAAATGAGTTCAAAAACACAAAGATGCTTTTGACACCAGTTTGAGGGCTCAACACTTCTCATGCCCTCTTTATCTATAATCACAATTTCCCCTGGTTCTACGTCTCTGATAAATTGTGCATCAAGGACATCAAGAGCGCAGCTTTCTGATGCAAACACATAGCCATCAGTAAGTTTGCCTATACAGAGCGGTCTAAGACCATGGGGGTCACGAATACCAATAAGGCTATTCCCTGTTGTAATGACAAGAGCATAAGCTCCCTTTAAAAGACTCATTGTATTCTTAATCCCTGACTCAATTCCTCTTTTACTGTGTCTCGCAACAAGGTTCAATATCGATTCCGAATCGGTTGTAGTTTGAAAAATAACCCCGTCATCTTCGAGCATTTCTCTAATGCTGTCACTATTCACCAAATTGCCATTATGAGCAAGACCAATGTCTCCTCTTTTGTATTTAGCTACAAGAGGCTGTGCATTTCTAACGTCTTTATCCCCTGCTGTTGAATATCTTACATGTCCAATAGCAATATTGCCTTTTAAATCTTCTAACGTATCTTCACTAAAAACATCAGAAACGAGTCCCATACCTTTATAGCTTTCTACAACACTATTATCGTTAACTGCAATACCTGCACATTCCTGTCCTCTATGCTGAAGCGCAAAAAGACCATAGTATGCAAGACTAGCTGCATCTTTTTCATTTCTATAGATACCTATAACGCCGCATTCTTCATGTAAAGAATCATCTTGTAAAAATTTCATAAGGTTATCTCCTATTTTGTAACTCGATTTAACATCTCTTGATAAACTTCTTCTACCCCGCCAAGATCTCTTCTAAAACGGTCTTTATCTAATTTTTTATTTGTTTTGGCATCCCAGAATCTGCATGTGTCTGGAGAAATCTCATCAGCTAAAATAATTTTACCGTCTACTCTGCCAAGCTCTATTTTAAAATCAATAAGTTTAACGCCAAGTTTAGCAAAATGCTCTACTAAAAGTGAATTTATTTTGAAAGTCATTTCACTCATCACTCTAAGCTCTTCTTCTGTTGCAATGTCCAAAGCTAAAATATGATAATCATTAATCATAGGATCTCCAAGCGCATCATCTTTAAGGCAGAATTCTAACGTTGGATTTTTAAGAACTGTTCCTTCTTCTACCCCAAATCTTTTAGAAAACGATCCAGCTGCTACATTACGTACAATAACCTCAAGAGGCACTATCTTGACTGCTTTAACAACAGTTTCTCTCTCATTAAGTTCTTCAACAAAATGTGTTTCAATACCATGCTTGGCAAGCATTTGACACATAATATTGCTCATACGATTATTAACAACACCTTTTCCCTCAATAGTTCCTCTTTTTTCTCCGTTAAAAGCTGTTGCATCATCTTTGTAACTTACAATAAAAAATCTCTCATCATCGGTTTTATAAACTCTTTTTGCTTTTCCTTCATATAATAATTCTCTTTTTTCCACGGTTCGTCCCTCCACAACATCTACTAGTTATTTTTTTATTTGAAGTATCCTACACCTGATACAAAAATTTGCTGATCTTTGAGACCTGGAATGTTTTTGTGTACAAACTCACCAATACGTTCGCTGTGTCCCATCTTACCGATGATTCTGCCATCTTCTGATAAGATTCCTTCTATATTATGCATACTGCCATTAACATTTACATTGCCGCAGCTAGCTGCAAAGCCATTCTCATCTACATATTGGCTGAATACCTGACCTTTTTCAATCAGTCTATTAAGCACTTCATCCGGTGCTACAAAGCGTCCTTCACCGTGAGATAATGGAATCTCATATATTTCTCCTAAGTTTACACCATTTAGCCACGGAGACTGTACACTTGTAATCTTTGTTTTTGCCATAAGGGAAATATGTTTGCCGATGGTATTATAGGTAAGTGTTGGACAATCCTTATCCATATCTCTTATTTCCCCATAAGGCAGAAGTCCTAATTTAACAAGCACCTGGAATCCATTACAAATCCCTAACATAAGTCCATCCTTGTGATATAAATGCTCGTGAACAGCCTCTTTTAACATTTCGCTTCTAAAAGCTGAGGCGATAAATTTACCGCTGCCGTCCGGCTCGTCACCTGCTGAAAATCCTCCTGGAAAGGCTATAATTTGTGAAGTTTTAATAGCATCTTTAAGTCTTTCCATAGATTCTTCTATGTCACTATTTGTTCTATTTACAAATAAGACTTCTTTAACTGTCGCTCCTGCTTTTTCAAAAGCACGCCTTGTATCATATTCACAGTTGGTCCCAGGAAATACAGGAATCATAACTTGTGGTTTTGCAACTTTATTTTTGGCTACATAAACTTTTCTCTCAGCTCTAAAGGTAGCATCCTTCGCTTCTGTTTCACTGTCTACTTTTTGTGTAAAGACCTTTGCTACTGGGCTGAGCATGGCCTCTATAGCTTCTTTAAGTGAATAAGTCACTTCGTTAATTTTGATAACATCTTCTTTAGTCGTAGAACCTATTAAAGTAAAGATTGTCTCATCTAAGCTTTGCATTACTTCTTCACTTACTTCTAATATTAAGTCCCCATAGCTTGCCATGAAAGGTGCTATATGAGATGGAAGATGGGCACTTACCCCAATCTCATTACCTATTGACATCTGAGTAATCGCCGCGATGGCGCCTCCCTTACCAACAGCATAGGCACTCTTTACTTTACCTTCTTTAACCAAACCATACACAGCACCATATGCCTCGTGCATCTTTTCAAAATCCGGCATAAACTGATTGTCTTTTGGAATGCTTATATAAACAAGACGATTCCCTGCTTCCTTAAGGCTGCCGCTTATACAGGTACTGGCATCTCCAAGGTTACATGTAAATGATATAAGTGTTGGAGGCACGCTGATATTTTCAAAAGTACCTGACATACTGTCTTTACCGCCGATTGCTCCTATTCCTAACTCTTTTTGGGCTTTAAGGGCACCTAAAAGTGCTGCAACTGGCTTGCCCCATTTTATTTCATCTTCTCCAAGTCTTTCGAAGTATTCTTGGAAAGAGAGGTAAGTCTTTGTATAGTCTGCTCCGAGTGCCGCAATCTTAGCAATACTTTCTACCACTGCGTAAAGCGCACCGTGGAAAGGTGATTTCTCTGAAAGATACGGATCAAATCCATGAGTCATATAAGTTGCGGCAGTTGTCTCGCCGTCTATAGCTGGGACTTTAGCTACCATCCCTACTTCTTTTGTTAACTGATTCTTGCCTCCATAAGGCATAAGCACAGACCCCGCTCCAATAGAACCGTCAAACTGCATCCCTAGTCCCTTCTGAAGACCTACATTAAGATCTTTGAGTGTATTTAAAATCATATCTTTTGATAAAATGCCCGTTTCAATATTGATAATAGGAGCGGTAACTTTTGCACCTCTTTGCTGCGTTACACCGGCACTGTCTAAGAATGTTCTGTTTATATTAACAACTTCCTTGCCTCTCCATGTCATCACAAGGTGTTTTTCTTCTGTGACTTCTGCAACACATACTGCATTTAAATTTTCCTCGTTACAAAGCTGTATCATTTTGTCAAGATCAGCTTTTTCTATTGCAATAGCCATTCTTTCTTGGGATTCTGAGATAGCAAGTTCAGTCGCGTCAAGTCCCATATATTTAACAGGTACTTTATCAAGATCTATCCTAAGTCCTTCTGCAATTTCACCAATAGCTACGCAAACGCCGCCAGCTCCAAAATCATTACATCGTTTGATGCGTTTTGAAAACTCGGGGTTTCTAAAAAGTCTCTGAAGCTTTCTTTCTTCTACTGGATTACCTTTTTGTACTTCTGATCCACATTCTTTAAGGGAGTCTTCTGTATGTTCTTTGGAAGAACCGGTTGCGCCTCCACAGCCATCTCGGCCTGTTGCGCCTCCTATTAACAGAATAACATCTCCTGTTTCTGGCTCTTCACGTTTCACATGACTTTTCTTAACAGCTCCAACTACAGCTCCAACTTCCAAACGTTTTGCTTTATAGCCCGCGTGGTAGTACTCTTTAACTTCACCTGTTGCAAGCCCAATCTGATTACCATATGAGCTATAACCTCTGGCTGCCGTTTTTGTGATAACCCTTTGTGGGAGTTTTCCTGATATTGTATTTTCTATCGCTTCATTTGGATCTGCAGCCCCTGTCACACGCATTGCTTGATAAACATAAGCTCTTCCTGAAAGCGGATCTCTAATGGCTCCTCCAAGACAAGTTGCTGCTCCTCCGAAAGGTTCTATTTCTGTAGGGTGATTATGGGTTTCATTTTTAAAGAGTATAAGATATTCTTCATCTTTCCCATCTACTTTAATCGTATCCTCTATTGTGCACGCATTAATTTCTGCTGATTCAACAAGCTCTTTAAGCTTCCCATTCTTTTTCAGATATTTTACAATAACCGTTGCCATATCCATAAGGGTAACTTTTTTAGACTTGTTTGTGTAGAGTTCTTCTCTCATACCGTAATATTCTTTAAGTGCTTCTTTAATTGGGGCTGCAAACTCACCCTCTTCTATTTCAATATTTGTCAGTTCTGTCATAAAAGTTGTATGTCTGCAGTGATCTGACCAATAGGTATCTACTACTTTAAGTTCTGTATAACTTGGATCTCTTTTTTCTCCTCTAAAATATCCCTGAAAATACACAAGATCCTCTAAACTCATAGCAAGTCCTTCTGATTTTCTGAAACTTTCTAGCGCTTCTTTTGAAAAATGAGTAAAGCCTTCTAAGATCTTTACGTCATTTGGAACGGGATAGCTCATATCCAAAGAATTTACTTTATCTAAAGATACTTCTTCTGCCTCTATAGGATTAATAACACTCTTTTTTATTTTTATCTTGTCTTCTTCTGTAAGGTTACCACTAATGATATAAACTTTTGCTGTCTTAACAATAGGACTGAGCTGACTGTCTATGCTGCGAATACATTGGACACATGAATCTGCTCTTTGATCATACTGTCCTCTTAAGAAACTGACTGCAAAAGCATATTCTCCTGTCTCAGCTAAATCTTCTTCATAAACTATATCTGACTGCGGCTCAGAAAAAATAGTATTTAAGGCTTTTGTATAAGCTTCCTTCGTAACGTGCTCTATATCATATCTATTTAACAGACGTATATCGGTAACTGAATCAATATGCAAAAACTCCTTTAATTCCTTCTTCATACGTCTTACTTCTACATCAAAACCTTTTCTCTTTTCTACATATACTCTGAAAACACTCATCGTGGTTCCCCTTTCGTAAGTATTAACCTTTTATAACTATTTAAAGCGTAACATAGATTAAACCTTGAGTCAACGGTTTTATCGAACATTAAATAGTGTATCATGATTATAGTTCGATAAATTCAAGTTGTCTATCTATACTTTGCCAGTTTAGTAGCTATTTTTATATATTTTCCCATTTCCAGCCAATTTATCCTTGCTTTTACCGAACGTTTTAATTTTCTAATCAATTCTATCAACTTATTGTTCGGATAATAGAAAAAGGACTAGCATAAAAGCTAGCCCTTACTGGTTAACATATTTCTCATTTTTTTAAGTATCCTTTTTTCTATTCTGGATACTTGTACTTGGGATATATCAAGAAGCGATGCTATTTCTGTCTGTGTACGATCTTCAAAATACCTTAACATAATAATTTGTTTTTCTAAAGGCAATAAATATTTAATAACTTCTCCAATAACAATCTTATCAACTAAATCACTCTGCTCTGTTGGGGATTGATCAATTTTATCTGATAATGTAATAGGTTTGCCATCCCCTTGGTAAATAATAGCATTTAATGATTCAATCTCCGCATTTGATTCTAATGCTTCAACGACTTCTTCCACTCCCATATCAAGTCCTGCTGCTATTTCATTAATAGTTGGTTCTCTATTGAGATCTTTTATAAGTTCTTCTTTCAAAAGCCTTACTCTATAAGCTGTTTCTTTTAAGGAACGGCTGACTTTAATCATTCCATCATCTCTAAGGAATCTTTTAATCTCGCCAACAATCATTGGTACAGCATAGGTTGAAAATTTTACATTAAAGCTTAAGTCAAACTTTTCTATACTTTTAAGAAGACCTATACTTCCTATCTGAAATAAATCTTCCATATCATAACCACGATTACCAAATCTTCGCACTAAGCTCCAAACAAGACCCATGTTTTCTTGCACTAGGAGATTTCTAGCCTCATCATCTCCTTCTTGTGCCTTTTTAATAAGCTCTAGGGTATGATCCATTTTATCCCACCTTTCCCCAGACTATAAATTACTCTACCCCAAGAGACTTTTTCATCTTTACAGTTGTCCCATTTTCCACCTCAGAAAAGACTTGTACTTCATCCATCATAGACTGCATCACAGTAAAACCAAGTCCTGCTCTTTCCTCATCTATAGACGTGGTATAAAGCGCAGTCATAGCTTCTTCTATATCTGATATTCCCTTTCCCTTATCAATAACTTCTATACTTACTAATTCATCTTCATAGGCACACTTTATACAGATTTGACCGTCTTCTCTATTTTCATACCCATGTATAATACTATTTGTAACTGCCTCAGAAACAGCCATTTTAATATCATATAAATCTTCCATGGTAGGGTCAAGCTGCGATACAAAGGCTGCTACCGCTACCCGTGCAAATGATTCATTTGATGAATTACTTGAAAATTGTATTTGCATACTATTTTTCTTTGGCATCAATATGTCCCCCTAAGTTAATACTACGCTAAAGCTTGGATTGCTTCTTCTTTACTTGTATAAGTTCTCATTAATTTATGGATTCCAGACATTGCTAGTATTCTTTCTGCTTCTGGTGATACATTAAAAAGCCCAACTTCTCCGCCACATATGGCGACACTTCTGTATCTGCCCATTAACATACCTATGCCAGAACTATCCATAAAATTTATGCTGGCAAAATCAAACAATAGATTCTTAGCCCTTTTTTTCTGATACTCTCTATCTACAGTTTGTCTAATTTCAACACACGTGTGATGATCAAGTTCCCCTTCTAAAATAACCACTAGTGTTCTATTTACCATTATAAAATCGATTCTCAAAATTTACTCCTCCTTCTTGCAAAATATTGCATATCACTAGAATATTATAGTTTCCATTAATTGTCAATAATTTTCCAATTTTTACTATATGCAAAATTTTCAAGGAGTATGTATACTTATCTATTTTAATTTCTCTAATTCTCCTGCTGACCAATACGCTTCATTAGTTCCTTTGTGCTGCTCCGTAACAGTATTGAAGTAATATTTTGCCTGTTCTATATTGCCTTGTTCTTTTTCTACGCGGCCTAAATAATATAAGCTTCTTCTAAGAATTGTTGCTGAAGGCCCATATAATATTGATTTTTCAAGCTTCGATTTCGCCTCAACATACTCTCCTTTATTAAGCTGCTTATACCCCTCATCGCATAAAATGGCAGAAGCTTTTGGATAAACCTCATTTTTAAGCTTATTGTATAGAGCCGTTGTGTCATCATCCAATAAGGATGGGGCCACATTATATAAAATTTCAGCCGCCTGAACCCATTCCTTTTTGTTCTTAAGGTTAGTAATTTGAGCTATTTTTTCCTTTTGAGCCATTTTAGATAAGGCAAGTTCATTGCCTTGCTTTTCTTGTACTAGCTTTTGATTTTGCTCTTCTAATTTTTTGATCTCAGCTTGACTTTGTCTGCGCTCTTCTTCAAGCAAACTACTCATCTTGATTTCTGAATCTTTTAGTTCTACTATTTGCCTTTCATAATTTTTGGTTTTATTAGGTAAAATGAGAGAGGTTTGTACCACGAGCATGCAAAGTACACCAATAACAAAATAAATAACATAACCAGCAAGCATATGTCCACGGTTAATAATCCGCGAAGGCTTAACATAGTTATTTTTTGATTGTCTAGGTATGTACTCAAGTTCATAAGGCTGCACCTTATCTGTATCTTCATGGCTCAGTTCTTTAAAATAAGCAAGCGCCTTTAGATTGGAATGATCAATTGATAATACACTTTTAAGCTGCTCATTAGCTTTATAGAATTTCTTTTCTTTTATATGGCATAAGGCCAGCAAATTCCTTGCTTCAATAAGATTAGGGTTGAGACTAACTGCCTTTTTTAGTCTTATAATAGCCATATCATTATTTTTTTGTTTTAAGTACATGAGTGCCTTATTATAAAGAGCAATAGAATCTTTATAAGTTACCAGCATCTTTGGGGAATTTTGTATCCTTTGAATATACTCCTCTGCAATATTCTCCTCTTTACTTAGGGAGGCACTGATAATCCATTCTTTTAAAGCAGAACCAATTTTACCCATTTCAAAATAAATAAGACCTAATAAATTCCTTGCAGTTATATTATATTTATTAAAATAAATAGCTTTTTCAAGATAAGTACTAGCCGAAGAAAGATTCTTACTCTTCGCTTCATAATAGCCCTTTACATAGTAACTATTACTTTTTGCATAAATCTTTGCCACCCATTCTAAATCTCTCTTACAAATCATGCATCTATTTTCATCATCTACTTGTTCCCCACAATATGGACATGCATACGCCATAACCCTTACTCCTTACATAATAAATTCTTCTACTCTTCATGATTCAGACGTTCAGACTTTTTTTGATTAAATTCCTTTAAAACATCTATTAAATCCTTAATATCGTCTTTTCCTATTCTGTCTTCAATATGATCCACATCAAGCAAAGGACTAAACTTCTCTAATTCTTTTTTAAAATCTATCACAAACGACTCCTCCTTTATATAAATAACCTTTATTAGATTTTTCCGCAAATTCTTAACTATTCAGTACTCTATTGTTTATAATATTGTGATTTATTATATTTTATTGTAAATTAATCAAGGTTTATTGTAAAATATTCTCTTTTCATAGTACAACTATATGAGTAGATTATCAACATCAAAAATGTATTTTATATTAATTTAACATATAATCTTGACACTTTTTATAAAAACCCGTACTCTATTTATTACAAGGTCATGGAGGTGGTTATATTGCCAGACAAACTAGAGATTTGCTCATGTACAGTTATTCATCAAGAAGTAGTAGATAAAGCTGCCAATGAGATGCCAAGTAATGAAATTTCCATAAAACTCTCAGAACTTTTTAAAATGTTCGCAGATCCAACCCGTATCAAACTTATCAGTGCACTTTATATTTCAGAAATGTGCGTATGTGACCTAGCTGCCAGCCTTAGTATGACACATTCTGCTATATCTCATCAGCTTAGACTTCTAAAGATGTATAACTTAGTAAAATCCCGTAAAGAAGGTAAAATAGTTTATTATTCTTTAGCCGATTCACATGTAACCGACTTACTTAATATAGGTCTTGAGCATATTAATGAATAAATATAAAAAAGGTAGGCTCAAAAGCCTACCCCGACATACGATGCATTTTAATATCCCTGTAAATCCTTTAAGAAAGAGTTCTCTTTGTCAACAAATATGGTTGTATCCTGAATATCTCTATAGGCATTCATTCTTTGGATAAACTTGTAGAACTCTACGTCTTTAGACATGGAGGCCCTATAGATCTCAAGCGCTTGTCTTTCTGCCTCAGCTCTAATAATGGCACTTTCTTCTGTTGCTTTTGCAATAATTTCTTTTTGCTTACGGTTTGTCTCAGAGGTAGATGTTGTATAAAATGCATCTCCTTCAGCCCGTAGTTTCTCACTTTCCTTTTGAATCTCTTTAATCATTTTCTCTTCAATACTTGCTATTGTAGACTGCGGAAAGTTCTTTCTGAAAATACCTATGTCAATAACTTCAATGCCATATTCTTTTTCTAAGGTTTTATTAAGCTGCTCTCTTCTTTCATCCATCATAGTCTGCATGGTCTCAGAGTTAAAAAATTCTTCAAACTTAAGTTTATTAGCTGACTGAATAACAACAGGATAAACATTACTGTCCATAAGCTGTTTGCGATTACTGTCCGTTCCTACCGTGATTTGATAAATGGCTGGATTTTTAATACGATACTGAGCATACATCTGAATATCCAGCTTTCTTCTGTCACTTGTATTAATTGTCTCTAGGAGCGAAATATAAGTAAGGTACTTTGCATCGTAGGTGCGTACCTGATCTATAAAAGGTATTTTAAAAAATAAACCTCTTCGTGAAATAAACTGTACATCTTTTAATGTACTGTTATCTTTCATAGAAGCTTTAACTGAGTCTTCTGATTCAGATTTTATGATTGCCTTTTCGATAACGCCAAGTCTTTTGACAGTAGCAACTTGATCAGGTTCAACAGTATAAAAGAAGTTTGGCACAATAATAAGTGTAACTGCCAGCATGATTCCTGCTGTTATTTTAGTTCTGAGTTTCATTTGAAGTACCTCCTTCTTCATTTAATTTAGCTGCTTTGTCATTTATATCAAAAAACTTTAGAAGGTTACCGCTATTTGTCTGATCAATGATAAACTGATTATTTTTAAGAACAGTCTGCATAGCTTCTATATAATACTTTTCTTTAACAACCTTTGGATTTTGAACGTATTCGCTGTAAAGCGCCTCAAACTCAGCTACGTCTGCACGAGCCCCTGCTATAACCTGTGCATGATATCCTTTGGCATCTTCATGAAGTTTAGTCGCTTCTGCATTAGCTGTTGGGATAACTGTATTAACATACTTTTCAGCTTCTTCTTCTCTTCCTCTTTTATACTGATTAGCTTCTTCTACTTTTTGTCTTGCTTCATCCACTTGAGCAAGGTATTCTACATTTTGGGTTGTAACTTGTGTGATCTTAATACCCGCGTGATACTTATCTAGCTTCTTCTGGAGTACCGGAAGGATAGCTTTATCAATTTCTTCTTTTTGCTCAACTGCCTGATTCATTGTAAAGGTCTGCATTGTATTTCTAACAACATCCTCAAGTGCCAAACGCATAGTGCTTTCTAATTCATCTACCTCAAACAAATAATTCATCGGATCTTCAACCTGATACCTCACAATAAGATTAAGTAAAACAATTGATGCATTATTGCTTGTACCATTAACAATAACGAGTTCTTCTTCATTATTTGTAACATACTCTGCCGGCTGAGTGGTATTACCTTCTTTTTGAACTCTAAAACCATATTGCATTTCTTTTACTTCCTGCACATTAACTTTTTGAACATGATCAATGAAAGGCACCTTAAAATGTATTCCAGCTCTTTCATTAACAGGCAGTACATTGCCAAATCTCGTAATCACAGCTACAGTTCCTGTCTCTAGCCTATAAACACTCGTCAGCACCAAAACAGCTGCAGCTAAAATCACAATGACTGTGAAGATTACTTTTTTAAGGCCATTTCCAAACTGATTTAACTTTTCAGTTTTATCCATTTTATCCATATCAATAATAACTTCTTCATTATCCAAAATCTTCTCCCCCTTTTGACTAAGTCTATAATAATTATACCATTTACCCCATCTATACACCATAAGTCTTTTTTAGCCAAATCGTAGTATCCTATTTGCTGACTTACGTGTATAAACTATAAAAAGAGTTGAAATGATCATTCAACTCTTTTTATAGTTTATACTACCGTTATGAATATTCTATAAATATTTGCCAGGCTATCTATTCCATTTATTTTTTCTTCTGTATAATTTGTGGTGCCTCTTGCAGACTTTCAGGTACCTCTTGTTCCTCAATTTCTTCTGTTACCTTATCTTGCACAAATTCCAACTGTATTTCTTCTATTTCTTCCTCTGCCACAGCTGATAACTCTGCCTCAGCTGTTTCTATTACAGGTTCCTCTATTTGAGATTCTATTACTTCATCTTGTATTTCCTGCATGATATCTTCAGATCCAAATGCTTCTACTTGCGGGATAACTTCTTCTATTCCAGATTGCTCTGCCTCTGATATAAGTTCATCTATTTTTAATTCTTCTTCCTCAGATATTTCTTCTGCCTCTGATTCTAATTCTTGTATTTCTGGTTCCGGCTGCTCACTTTCCAGAACCTCTGCTTCTGCCTCTTGGCTCTTTTCAAATGCTTCACAGTCTATAGCCTGTTCTCCTAGTTCTGTCTTTGTTGGCTTAGGATAAGATGAAAATAATGCTATACCGATGACTACAATAACAATAGCTATAATAAGTATACATATCATTTGGGCGGTCATTTTACTTCCCCCTTAAATAGTTTGATATTAATACATATTCATAAACATAGTTGTTATATGACACAATCATAAGAAATGCTCTTTAGTTTTTCAAATAACGTTTTGAATAAGAGCACCCACAATAGTCTTGCCTATAAAGATTATATTGTTCACTTAATAAGGTAGATCTTTTATAACCTTCTTTCTTCTTAAAGTCAGAGTAAAGATAGGCGGTATTATATTTTTCTTCTAACACTTTCCCTATTTCATTAAGTTTAGCAGCATTTTTAAGCGGACTAATCGAAAGTGTTGTTGTAAAGTAATCAAAGCCTTGCTCTTTAGCTGTTTCTGCTGTTTTTTTAAGTCTCATTTCATAGCACAAAAAACACCTGGCTCCGCCCTCTTTTTCATGAGCTAGAGGAGCTCCTATTTTTGTATACTCATCAACATCATAAGATCCTTCAAGGAACTTAACAGGATACTTAGTGGGCATTTTTGCAATAAGCTGCTGCTGCTCATTTGCTCTTTTAAGGTATTCTTCTTTTTCATCAATATTAGGATTATAATAGAATACAGTAATATAGAAATACTTAGATAAATACTCTATAACATAACTGCTGCAAGGGGCACAGCACGAATGCAATAAAAGGGCAGGAACTTTGTCCTCACTCTCTATCTTTTTCAATGTCTCATCTAATAGCTTCTGATAGTTTATTTTATTCATATCTGTCCTCCTATACGGCTATCAATAATCATTTAGCAGCCACATACTTTATCAGCTTGTGAAACACAGGATTATCCGAATCCATTTGATAAGCTCTTGCAAAATCTACTTTCGCCTTTTCAATGTTTCCAAGATTATAGTAAGCTATTCCTCTTTCTGCTATAGCGTTACTGTCTGCAGGATGACCCTCTATGTAGCCTGTAAGATAATTTATACACTTATCATAATCTTCTTTAAGCCCATATAAAAGGCCTATGCAGTAGCATACTTCATCATTATCTTCTTCTACTTGAGCAGCCTTTTTATAAACTTCAAGGGCTTCATCATACATTTTTAGACTAAGCAAAATGCTTCCTTTACATTCATACCCCATGACTAAGTCCGGTTCTACTGCTATTGCCTTATTAAAACACCTGATGGCTTTTCCATATAAGTCTTTCGCTAGAAATTCATCTGCTTTCGAAAAGTACATCTCATACTCTGCAAAGTTCAAAACTGATTCAGCTGTTAAATCCTTGTTATTTAGAAGCGTATTAAACTTTTCCCCGCCATAATTATGGGTATACATAGCAACATCTTTTATAAGTTCAAAATCATTTTCAAAGGATATGCCTTCTTCCATATCCTTAAGTTCAAAAAGTCTTAGTTCAGTAGGCAGAAGTGTCCCATCTTCAGATTTTGCAGCTATACTATAGCAAAGCTCAACTCTATCACTGTCCAGCGTAAGAGAAGTTTTTGCCTTTCTATAAACAGTAGCTTTTTTGTACCAGCCTACAATTTTGTTCTGATTTTCTGCATTTTTAGAAGTCCATACAACAAGTACATCTTCAGCTTTCTCTTCATCTGAAGATATCCCTTCAATATTTTCTATTGCAATGGTATGGAGGCCTTCGCTATATCCATAGTAATAACCATTGACATTTTGAAAAATATAGCCGCATAGAGGTGTGGCCTTTTCTTCATCCCCTTCACCACTGTAGTATTTCATCCATGGAATGGTTATAAATAGTATTTTCATTTTCAGTTCTCCCTTATGTTTTAATAGCTATCTGTTATCCTCAGTAAATGTCATAAGACCTGCAAAGGATTCATCATCATGATCAAACGTTTTGGACAGCGATTGGATAAGCTTAACTGTCTGCATCTCAGTAAGCTCCTGACTATTATTTGCTATCCCAACAAGATGCAGCTTAATTAAATGATAATAAAGATTCATCCTCTTAAAACTCTTAGAAGGTCTATTATCATCTAGCGGAATGCATCTTTCAAATACATAATTAACAAAATAATTCTCTAGTATATATTCTTTTTCACTTAAAAACTTTGCATAGTATTTTTGATTGCCTTCTTCATATTTCACGCAAGAAAGTTTAAGATTATCTTCCTTTAAAAGATCCAGCCCTAAAAGCATACTATCTAAGCATTCTTCGTATCTCTTAGACTTTATTTTCTTATTTGTTTTTAAAGATTTAAGCTCCTTAGCGATACTTATATACCACTTTGTGTCATAAGTACTATCATTTAAGCTCCTATAAGTTTTCTGCTTTTGAATCGTTTCATGATAGTCTTTTATAAATTCCGGTATTTTTTTAATAAGAGGGAATGTCAGAAACTTTTCTAAATCATTCATAAATACATTCAGCAGCATGAATCGTTCTTCGATGGAATAGTTTCTGTTTTGCAGAACATCTATTATAAAATGACGAAGCTCCAAAAAATAATCCTGCCACTTTTGCGGCTTATTAGGACTTATACAAATATGTGCACTAATTGTATTCTCTCTTTCTTGCCCCTTGATGTGGGTAAATGTCATCTTGTCTTTATTTAATAAAATTTTTCTAGCGGCTTCCGGACAGGAGCAGATGAGGGAGCACTCTAAACTATCATTGATTCTATTGATAGTTCTTGGATAAAGTGTACATGTATCACTTAAATACCTTTCCCCCAGTGTACTGTAAATATCACACAGTCCCTTCTCTGATAAAAAGGCACACCTGCCGTTTTTTAACTTTATCTTTGCCGCATGATCATAAGTAGGATTAGAACGTTTAGCCACAATTTCTCTGTCTAATCTTCTCCTAAATACATTATCTTTTACTTTTTTATACTTTTTATAGGTTACTTCATCTATAGGAATATACCATCCCGCACAGCATGTATCTTCACACGCTCCCCCTATACAGGAAAAATGTTCGATATACGCTGGAACTACTGTCTTATCATATGTTGTTTTCACCGATTAACTATTCTCCTTATACTTATACTCCTTATATTGTAATACCAAGACCATGCTCTGTCTAGTTGATCTCAGCTATCTAAGCCCTTATTTTCATGATCAGATGAATATTTAAATACTAAAATTGTTAATTTTTTGTTTCATTTTTATCCATTTAAAGTTATAATAACCCATGAGAAGAGAAATAATAAAGATGGTGTCTGCTTTCTCTAAAAAACGTATATAAAATGGAGGTACATTATGTTAGTTTCAGCTAAAGACATGTTAAACAAAGCACGTGAAGGAAAATATGCTGTTGGCCAATTTAACATCAATAACTTAGAATGGACAAAGGCTGTTTTATTAACTGCACAAGAAAACAACTCACCAGTTATCTTAGGCGTATCAGAAGGCGCTGGAAAATATATGGGAGGCTATAAAACAATTGTTGGTATGGTAAATGGTATGCTTGAGGATTTAAACATTACTGTACCTGTTGCCCTTCATTTAGATCACGGCAGCTACGAAGGCTCTTTAAAAGTAATTGAAGCTGGTTTTTCTTCAGTTATGTTTGATGGTTCTCATTATAAAATTGAAGAAAACATTGCAAAAACAACAGAGCTTGTTAAAATTGCAGAAGCTAAAGGCCTTTCTTTAGAAGCAGAAGTAGGTTCAATCGGCGGAGAAGAAGATGGCGTTGTAGGTGCTGGTGAAATAGCTGATGCTGCTGAATGTAAGCTTATTGCAGACTTAGGTGTTACAATGTTAGCTGCTGGTATTGGTAACATTCATGGTAAATACCCTGAAAACTGGAAAGGCTTAGACTTTACTGCACTTGCTGCTATTAAAGAAGCAACTGGAGATGTTCCACTAGTTTTACACGGCGGAACAGGTATTCCAGAAGATATGATCAAAAAAGCAATCTCTCTTGGCGTTGCAAAGATCAATGTTAATACAGAATGTCAATTATCCTTTGCAGAAGGTACTCGTAAATATATCGAAGCTGGCAAAGACTTACAAGGCAAAGGCTTTGACCCACGTAAATTATTAGCTCCTGGCTTTGAAGCAATCAAAGCTACAGTAAAAGAAAAAATGGAGTTGTTCGGCTCAGTTAATCAGGCATAAAATCTCAAATGAAGCGAAGGCTATCTAAAGGTCACAATGACCTATAGATAGCCTTCTTTATTTTTATGTAATAGGTTAAAAATACCAGAATAATAAACTTCAATCTGCACATATTAATATCAAGGTAAGTATGAATTATTTAATCCCTCCTAAGAATTAAATATTCTATACTTCCTAAAAAATATTATGACCTAAGAGGGGGATAATTATGTCAAGCAGAAGTAATAAAAGTGCATTTGAATCTATGAAATATGAAGTTGCCAAAGAAGTTGGCGTTCCTTTAAAACAAGGATACAACGGAGATATTACTGCAAGAGAAGCTGGTAAAATCGGTGGCACAATTGTTCAAAAAGTATTTCAGAATTACAAAGGTTCAGCACAACAATAATTAAAGGTAGTAAGATAAGAGCAGCCATCACAAGTTTAATAACTTGTTGATGGCTGCTCTTTATCTTCATTTAGACTACTCTATTTCTGACTTCATGATTAAAGTATGCTTCTATATTTTTTACAACTTCTATTATAAGAAGCTCTCTTGCCTCAACACTTGCCCAGCCAATATGGGGTGTAATGAGCAATTTAGATTTATCTTCTACTTGAAACAAAGGATTGTCTTTAGTGATGGGCTCTTTTTCTAAAACATCAAGTGCTGCTGCCCCTATCATGTTTTCATTAAGTGCTTTGGCTAAATCAGCTTCGACCACAATAGACCCTCTCCCTAAATTAAGTAGAATAGCCTCCCTTTTCATTTGAGCTAACTCGTTATATCCTATTAAATTTCTTGTGTTGTCATTAAGAGGAGCATGGATTGTAATAATGTCACTTTCCCTAAGAAGTGTCTTTAGATCTACTCTCTTGTAATGACTACTGTTATTCTCACCCGAAGTAGAATAGTAAATAATTTTCGCACCAAAGGCATCAGCAATTTTTGCTACTTCTTTGCCTATAGCACCCATCCCTATAATACCGATGGTCTTGTTTGCAAGTTCATGAAAAGGCCAAGCTATAAAGGCAAAGGTTTCACACTCTGTATAGTATTTATTTTTTACATATTCATCATAGTCCTTAAGGTGTTCCATCATGTAAAAAAGCATAGCAAACGTGTGTTGCGCAACACTTTTGGTAGAATATCCAGCTACATTGGCTACGCCTATACCTGCTTTTTCAGCGTAATCTGTGTCTATATTATTATAGCCTGTAGCTGTCAGTGCAATGAGTTTAAGCTTTGCTGCATCTTTAAGATTTTCTTCATTTAGTATCACCTTATTAGTAATAATAACATCCACGTCCCCAATACGTTCTTTAACCTGGTGCGGCAGCGTAAGGTCGTAGATGACTAGCTCTCCACATTTTTCAATTGGACGCACGTCTATATCTTTTCCAAGTGTTGCTGCATCTAATACACATATTTTCATGTCGTTTCTCCTTATTATCCTGTCTATACTATCTTAGTCTTGGGAAATAACTTCTATTTCCGAAAGCACCCAGTCATAATCTCCTCTTGTAACAATACTGTTGCAATAGTCGCACTTTCCAGCTTGGTTAATAGAAATATTAGCGCCGCAATTAGGACACGCCGCAGCATCTACATGGTTATAAGTGCTTTTTACGCCTTGTTTTCTCATCATCTTCCACCTGTAAGTCATTGTAACAGGGAATTTATTATTTCCTTTAACGAGACTGCCAGTTTCATCATTAATAACATAGTCGATGAATCTTGCTTTAATAATAACATCTAAGTATTCGTAATCTCCTTGCTTGCGGTAGCTTTGAATTTCTGTATTAAGAACACAAATATCTTCCATTTTATTAGTTGTTTTACTTGCGACATACTGGCTAAGCTGCATATGGTGCATATTAAACAGAGCATCACTTTCAAAAGGCCTTGCTTCTTCCCACTTTTTATTCATCCAAGCCAGCTGTAGTCTCATAAACATATTTGTTATTTGACTGATAAACATCTGCTCAGAAAAATTAGGGTCTTCTTCAATAAGCTGGCGAATACTTTGTCTGTCTATACTATAACTCTCATCCATATAACTTCTGACTGGTTCACTAGAAGTCCCCATTGTCCCTTGATTTCCTCTTGCATATTTAAAATAAAGAATACCTAAGACAATAATAATAATCCATCCTACTGGCCCTAGCCTCAAAATTAAGGATATCAGATAAAAAAGTTCAAAACTATTGGTTCTATAACTTCCACCTGAACCTCCGCTTCCTCTATTTCGACCTACATTATTTCCTACATCTGCAAAAGTCATCATGGGCAGCAGGACAACCAGCATAATCACAATAATCCCAATAATAATCCACTTATACTTTTCTATACTCGCCTTAATAGATATATTCATAATGGCTCCTCTTCATTATACAGATTTTGTGCCGCATTCAGGACAAAATTTAACACCATCAGGTAGCTTCGATCCACATTCCGAGCAGAACTTTACTTTTGGTTTAGCGATCTCCACTTTGTTTCCGCATTCAGGACAAAATTTAGAAGTCTCAGCAATACTCGCCTTACAGTTAGAACAGCTAATCACGCCCTCTGATTTTGCACTATTTGCCCTATCTGACTGCATCGCAGCAGGGATAATAGTCTCTGTTGGCATTTGGGGCGTCTGTCCTAAGTTCCCTAGATTTTGGAGTCCTCCTGCAAAAGTATTTCCCATATGGAGTCCCATACCTAATCCCATTCCGCCCTGGATCATAGCATTAAGTCCCTCATTTTGTGTAGATTTTTCCATAATATCCAGTTGTCTTAGAATCTGCATCTTGGTCAGCTTATCGCCCTGGATACTGCCAAGCATATTCATACTGGTAAGTTCTTTTAAAGCCTTTTCTATTTCCTCAGGTAAACTAATATTTCCAATTGTAAAGTTTGTAATGGTAAGTCCGAGTGCCTTAAACGAATCACTTACGGTAACTTGAAGCGCCTCTCCTATTTCATTATAGTTTGACGCAATTTGAGCAACTGTAATACTTAGACTGCCTACAATATCTGCAAATTTAGTTACAATAAATTCTCTTAGTTGATCTCTGATACTTTCTAAAGTATAGCGTGATCTGGTGCTAGATACTGTTGCAACAAACTTTGCAGGTTCTTCTATATGAAAGGTATACGTTCCAAAGGCGCGGACTTGTACTTGACCATATTCTTTATCTGGTATCCAAATTGGACTTTGAGTTCCCCATTTATTATTTAAGAAATCTTTTGTATTAACAAAAAATATGTCTGATTTAAAAGGTGATTTAAAACCAAATGCCCATCCCTTTAAGTCTCCAAGAATAGGTAAATTATCTGTTTCTAATTTATAGGTACCAGGACCAAATACATCAGCTAACTGACCCTTTTCAATAAAAACTGCTGTTTGACCAGGTCTTACAATAAGCTGCCCTCCGTATTGTATTTCCTGATCTTCCATAGGATACATATACACCAAAGTATCATGACTATCATCAAGCCACTGAATAATATCCAAAAACTGCTTCTTAATAAATCCCATTTTACATCCTCCTTATTACTGCATTTTAAAAGCCACATTCATTAATTTATTATAGCAAAATCTTCCTTTAATTTCTATGCTTATACAACCTCTAATCATCTTATTTAACTAAAAAACAAGGTAGGCATATAAGCCTACCGTTACATTATTTATAAAATATGCTGCTATTAAAAAGCCCATTCTCCATCTTTAAGTATGCAGAATACTTCCCCTTGTTCAGTAGTTGCTTCAATAGTCATCTCGCCGCAGCCTACCATAAAGTCTTCATGTATCATAGAAGTATTGGCTCCAACTTTTTCTAATTCATCTTTATTCATTTTCGTTCCATCTTTTAGATTCGTCGGATAACAATGTCCTATTGCAAAATGACAGGAAGCATTCTCATCAAATAAGGTGTTAAAGAAAATGGTATTAGACGCTGAAATAGGTGATCCATGAGGCACAATAGCAGCTTCCCCAAGATAATGAGAACCTTCATCTGTTTCAATCAGTTCTTTAAGCATGCCTTCACCTGTTTTAGCACTGCACTTAACGATTTTACCTTTTTCAAAGGTAAGCGTAAAATCCTCTATTAAATTGCCGCTGTAGTTAAATGGCTTTGTAGAAGTAAGTGTCCCTTCTACCCCGTATTTATAGGGTATGGTGAAAATTTCTTCTGTTGGCATATTGGCTACAAAGTATGTTCCCTTTGTACTATTTTCGCCGCCTCCGAGCCATATATGGTCTTTTGGTAATTCTACCGTTAGATCCGTTCCTGGGGCTGTGTATTTAAGAGACTTAATACGTTTACTATTTAAGTACTCACATTTAGCGGCCAAATTATCGGTATGCTCTTTCCATGCTTTAGTAGGATCTTCTGCATAAATACGGGTCACTTCAAAAATCTTATCCCATAATAATCGGATACTCTCTTCCTCAGATACATTTGGAAACAATTTTCTGCTCCAAGCAGCTGTAGGAATAGATACAACACACCATGTTACATCTGAATTAGTAATATACCTCTTGTAGGTCTCTAAAGCCTTCCCGGTAGCTCTTTGATACGCAATTACTTTCCCGGGGTCAACATCTTTTAAAAGATCAGGGTTGCTCGCACTGATATTGATAAATGCTGCATTTTTTTCTGCAAGCTCATTATACCCATGTGCTATCCAAGCTGGAAATTCCCCAAGTGTTTCCACTGTTGCATAGGTATAGGTAAGCTTTGTTATCTCTTCATCATTATAGTCAACATAGACCCTTTTTGCTCCAGCCTCATAGGCATACTTTGTAAGTTCTCTTGCAAAAGCAGCTCCTTCAAGCGGTGATTTAATCATCAAACACTGATCTTTTTGTATATTGACACCTACTTTAATGATAAGCTGTGCATATTTCTTCAGACTTTCTTCAAAATTCATAGTTCACTCCCTCCTTCTTACTACTTACTAATAAATTGATTAAGCTTCGCATCATATTCATAGTCTATAGCTTTTAGCCTTGATATAATGTCTTCTATGTTTTTATCATAAGTAAGACATAAATCCTGCAGTGTATCTGATTCATCTCGTAATTTCATATTGACTATACTAAGCAGCAAATATGGATCTTTCGCATCTAACATATTCTTTCCCTTTCTTCATTTGTTTATGAGTATCATTTTCTTAAATGCATTAATTAGCTTAACTTTTAATACCTAGCTTCATATAGGACTTAACCTTAGTTCCTATATTTCCGGGAGTATTCCCCAGCTCTTCAATAGGAATAATGACAGTGACCTTAGTTCCCTTGCCTTCTGTGCTCTCTATATCAATCTTACCTTTATGAAGTTCAATGATTCTTTTAACAATTGTAAGCCCAAGTCCGCTTCCCTCATGCTTCTCCCTGCTTTTATCTCCCCGGTACATTCTTTCAAAAACATATGGCAAATCTTCTTTAGCTATACCTATTCCAGTATCTTCTATTATAATACTACATTCCTTATTTCTAGTCATTGTTGTAACGATAATTTCTCCCTTTTTATCCGTAAACTTAAAAGCGTTTGAAAGAAGGTTCATCCAAAGCTGCTTGATCGAATCCCTATCAGCTAATATGATTACATTCTGAGAGGCACTATCATTTAACTGATACTTTATTTTTTTCTCTTTAGCTACTATTTTAAATGCATCAAATACATCTTTTATACTTTCATTTAAGCTCAGCGGCCTCATTTCCATATTATTTTCAGCCTCTTCTGCATTTTTAAGCTTGTCTAAATTATTAAGCAGTTTACCAAAACGTACCACCTCTTTATAGAGCAGCTGCATTTGTTCTTCATCTATCGGATAAAATCCATCAATCATAGCCTCTAAATTACTCTGCAAAATATGCAGTGGGGTTCTGATTTCATGCGATACATCTGATATGAGTTTTTTTCTTATGGTATCTTGACTTTCAAGTCTTTGAGCTAAGTAGTTCATACTATATCTTAAAGTTTCTATTTCTTTAATCTTACTTTTACAGTGATATCTTGCACTGAGCTTGCCATCAGCAAGATCTATAGATGTTTTGGAAATACCATAAATATGATGCGTGAAGAGTCTGGAAATATAAAGGCCTAATAGACTAAAAAAACCTAAAATTATAGTACCGCACCAGAGTATTGTGCGATTAACATTTGCTTGAAACATAAGATCATTGGTAGATAAAATGGCTGAACTATAGTAGCCTATCCTTGCATATCCAACTAATACACCAGCTTTACTATAAATCGGTCTGTCCTCAAAGCGATAAGGCAGGGCATTATAGGGTATGAGCACTTTATCATTTTTCTTAATCTTATCTAGCAGCTGCTCCTGGGTTGTTCCCCAAATAAATTTTTTATCTGGTGTTAGTACAGAAATTGCAAAATTGCCCATATACGTTTCAATAATAAGTTCCTGTCCTATATTATGATTCCACTCATCAACTTCATATAAATCCTGCAGCACACCTACAATGGCATCACCTGCCCTTTTAATATTTGCCATTGTATAGACTTCAAAATGTCTTTGAATCGAGATATTAACAGCATATGAGATAGTAAAAATAATGAAAGTACCCAAGGTTAATAAAATCCCAAATACTTGTTTACGCATCGTAATCATGTTGCGTCCCCTTCAAACTTGTAACCTATACCTGTAACAGTCTTAATATATTTTGGCGTTTTAGTATCCTGCTCTATCTTTTTCCTAAGGTTCTTAATGTGGACATCAATCGTTCGGTCAAATCCGTCAAAATCTATCCCCATAACGGCTTCTATGAGCTGGTCTCTTGTAAAGACTCTTCCTGGTGAACTTGCTAGTTCATAAAGCAGCTCAAACTCATTTGGAGTCAGCGGAATCTCTTCATTATCAACCTTTATTACCCGTTCCTCCAGGTAAATTTTCAAACGCCCTTTATCAAATATAAGTATATCTTTGTTTTCTTCCCTTTGTTTTCGCATATCAAGAGCTTTAACTCTTGCAACAACTTCTCTTGGACTAACGGGCTTAACAAGATATTCATCTGCCCCTATAGTAAAGCCGTCTATTTTACTGTCTAGATTCCCTTTTGCAGTGATCATAAAGATATAAGTATTTGATATTTGTCTCATTTCTTTACATATATCTTCTCCTTGAATATCTGGGAGCATTAAATCCAGCAAAACAATGTCTATTTTCTGATGATAAAATATATCAAGTCCCTCTCTGCCCGTATAGCAGGTATAGACTTTATACCCTTCCTTTTCAAGATACTTTGTCATAATATCTGCTACCCTTGCTTCATCTTCAATAATTAATATATTCATAAGGCTCACCCTTTTCAATTAAGTTTTATCTTACCTCTCATAATACTATTTACTATCTTTTATTATAAACCAAGTATATGAAGAAAATTAAAAGTTTGGCTTAAATACAATAACTTATTTTTCAAGTACATTAATTGTTGATAATTTTTAGTTTATACTTTACAATAGTAAATATATTGGTAAGGGGGCGTTAAAATGAAATATTCATTTGATGATAAAAACCATTTAATAGATTTTATATGTACTGAGATAATTACAACAGCTGAGGCTACTTCAATACTGAATTGTTCACGGCAATATCTTGATGAACTTGTAAGCAAAGGTAAGATTACCCCTATCAAAACAATTAATCGCGTACGACTATACTGGAAAAATGACATAATTGATTTACTAAACAAGAAAATGGACATTAAAAAAGCTAGCCTCTAATAAAAGAAGCTAGCTATTTCTGACTCTTCAAGAGTCTCTTTTTCTAAAAGAGCTTGTGTAAGTTCATCTAAAATACCTCTATGATCTATAATTAAATCTTTAGTTTCATGATACAGCCTTTTCATTTCCTCTGAGCACTTCTTCACTAATGAGGTATTATCTAACGTATCTTGTCCCATAATGATTCCTAGATTAATGAGTCCCACTTCTTCATCCATGCCATACTTTACAATATAGTCTTTTATATACTGACTGGCTTTTTCGATATCATTACTTGCACCAGTAGTGACATTTTCCACACCAAATACAATTTCTTCTGCTGCTCTGCCCGCCAAACTTATTTTAATCTGATTAAGAATCTCTTTTTTGGTCAAATACATTTTATCCTTTGGAATATTCATGCTAAAGCCGCCGGCTCCCTTAGTGCTGGGAATAATCGTAACCTTAGCCACACTATTATCCGGAGCAACAAGTTTCGTGACAAGTGCATGTCCCGCTTCATGAAATGCTGTTATTTCTCTGTCTAATTGAGTGATAGAGCTTCTGTCCTTCTTTTCTTTTCCAGCAATAACTGTATAAAAAGCTGTCTGGATATCTTGTTTCTCAATAACTGAAATATTACTTTTAGCAGCTGAAATAGCTGCTTCATTCAGAAGATTTTCAAGCATCGCTCCTGTAAAATAAACGGTCTGCTTAGCAAGTGCTTTTGTATCCACATCATCTGAGATAGGTTTATTTTTGAGATGTAGTTTAATAATCTGTTCCCTTGCGTTAACATCTGGATATCCAACTTCAATATGCCTGTCAAATCTTCCCGGCCTAAGAAGTGCATCATCCAGCATATCAAGTCTATTAGTCGCTGCAATAATCACAATGCCTTCATCTTCCTTAAATCCAGACATTTCTGTTAGAAGTGCATTAAGTGTCTGATCCTTTTCATCATTGCTATTAGCTGCATTATGACTTCTCTTTTTTCCTATTGCATCTATCTCATCAATAAAAATAACTGCCTTCTTATGTTTCCTAGCTTCTGCAAAAATTTCTCTTACCCTGCTTGCTCCTACTCCTACATATAACTGCACAAAATCTGATCCACTTACCGAGAAAAAGGCTACATCAGCCTCTTTAGCAATAGCTTTTGCCATAAGCGTCTTACCTGTCCCTGGCGGTCCGTAGAGGATAATGCCTTTTGGCATTCTAGCACCCATCTTAACGTACTTATCAGGACTTTTTATAAAGTCTATAACATCCTGTACTTGTTCTTTTGCTTCAACGTTCCCAGCAATATTTGAAAAATCTTGGGTAAGCCTATTGGCTTCAACAGGACTAGCACTTAAACTCATCATACCGCCGCCCATACCACGCTTTTTGGCATTTGCGAATATAAAAACACCTAAACCAACAAAAAGAAGCATACTAAAAATAGATTGAGCAAAGTAGGAGCTACTATTACTGCTTTCAGTAACTTTCACACCACTAAGCAGCAATTTTTCTTTGAATCCTTCTACCCTGGGGTTATCCGTAAGATAAGTTGACTCATCCCCAACTTGCTTAAATTTTAATTTTGCATCACTGCTTATGATGACTTCTTCGATTTGTTTTTCATTCATCATTGTTAAAAACTGTGTATAATTCACATCTGACAGCCTAGAATGTTTATTAATATAAATCCCTACTACAACTGCTATCAGTACTACACCTATCATGATATATCTTAAATACTTTTTTTTAGTCATGCTGCAGCCTCCCACGATTAGATAACTCTCTATGTTTATAATAGGGGGTATCCCTAATTGCATTATACTTTACATAAGTTCCTCTATGCATTAGTGTTTATATGGTAATAGCCATCCTAAAAAAGCATAAAAAAAGTGGAGAAAGACGACGGGTCTTTCTCCATGAGAGAAGGTATTTTATTCTAGGGGTAGCAAATAGTTTCATATTTGCCGTAACATCTGGGGGAAGTTACAAACATATTATAGCAACTATTTAGCAGAAAGTATGCCCTATTTTTTTCATTTTTCAAATCTGTATTTTGTTGAATATGCTAATACACAATTTTTATTTGGTAATTAATAAATCAACCATTTCTTTTAAGAACTTGTCCTTTGTATATTTTGCTTAAAAATTTGTCGATTTTAGTAGTAAAAAAAAATTTTTCTACATTTAATACATTTTTAATCAAGTAAAAAACATTTTTTTATAAATTTTTCAAACCGTTATCGACTCTTATTTTTTCATTATATTCTTTGTGCCTGAATACATACCAACTGAGGTAAAGCCAAGGTATATTCCTTTTAAAACACCCTGCTTAATGTCTCCCTCTGCTAGATACACTGTTCCAAGTATAACCCCTAGCACAAGCGCTGCAACTGGGCAAAACCTCAGTGGTAAACCTATATTTTTAAGAATCTCAACTCCCCCAAGTATAATAGGTGCAAGCATTATATCATATGCTTTAACTTCCATCTTCCTCTCCTCTTTTCTGATAATCCTTCCTTTCTTATGTTTTTCTTTTGAATATGTATGTTTTATCCTTTTATATATATGTTATGACTCTATGATGTATACTGTGTATAATCTTACAATAACTTAACATCTGTTAAATAGCCTGGCACCTTAGCTAATACTTCCTCGTGCAAAAAAAGCCATTCGAAAAATATCTTCTATGGCTTGTCATTCTATAAAATTATCTGCTTCCATATTTAATTTATACACTCTGCCGCAGCATCGAACACAGCACTTGTGAAATATTATCCAGTGAAGTTTGTTTTTCAACTGCTCCAATTTCAAACGCTACCTTTGGCATACCATAAACAACGCATGATGCTGCATCTTGTCCAATAGTTCTTGCTCCTTTTTGTCTCATAGCTAATAAACCTTTTGCCCCATCATAACCCATCCCTGTTAAAATAATGCCAATAGCATTTGCTGAACATTCTTTAGCAACAGATTCAAATAATACATCTACAGAAGGGCAATGTCCATTTTTCTTCTCGCCATGAGCTACTAAAACCTTATACCTAGCACCTATCTTTTTAATACTCATATGCTGATCACCTGGAGCAATTAATACCTTTCCCGGTTCTAAATAATCGCCTGACTCCGCTTCTTTTACTGCGAATCCCGTTTGATTATTAAGTCTTTCTGCAAACATTCGTGAAAACATAGGAGGTATATGCTGAACAATTACGATTCCTGGCATCTCTTTTGGCAACTGTTTTAAAAGGTTGGAAATGGCCTCAGTCCCTCCAGTTGAAGCTCCAATTGCAACCACCCTCTGTATATCCATTCTTCCGTTTCCGTTTAGTCCTATATTAAGATTCTCATTTCCTCTTATGTGTGGCTGCATAACCTTCGCGCTTGCAGCTATTTTTATTTTTGCAATAATATCTTGAATAAATCCTTCTACCCCTTGCGCAGACTGCATATTAGGTTTTGTAACGAAATCTACAGCCCCAGCATTCATTGCATCAAAAACAGCATCACTAATAGAGCTTACCACAATAACCGGAAGAGGATACTGAGGTAATAACCGCTTTATAAAATCAATTCCGTTCATTTTTGGCATTTCTACATCGCATGTCATAACATCTGGCTGATACTGTAATATCTTATCCCTTGCATCAAAAGGATCAATTGCTTTAGCGACTACTTCTATTTCTAAGTCTGTAGAAATCCCTCTGGATAAAACTTCTCTAAAAAGCAAGCTATCATCTAAAATTAATACCTTTATTTTCTTTTTCATAGGAACACCTCCCTATCTCTATTTAATAACTACAGTATTTCCTTTTCAAGCAAAGAAATAACATATATATTATATTGTAGTTACACTCATGTTTTTATACCATTAAGATATGAGGCATCTGGTTATTAAGTGCTACTATTCTAATAGCTCTCAGGGTGCTGTCATTACTTAAATCTTTAACTTACTTTATGGATAATGTCTATATCCATAGTATCCCCATCCTCAAACTCTAATGGTACACAAACTGTTACAGACTTTGCGGGACTAAACTGCATATTTTCTCCTGTTAAAACAGTTGGAGGCGTTATATCTACTCCAATATCTTTTTGTGAGAAAATACTAGCTGTATTCCCCAAAATCATATTGCATAGCTCAGCTATTGCACTTTTAGCAATTTCATCTAATTCTGGAACTGGCATACCGCCTAACATAAAAGATACAATCTTACAAGCCAGTGGCTTTTTAAAGGACATAATAACAGTCCCTTGTATTGACCCGGTTATACCAATTAAAACTGCAACATGTTCCCCCTTTTTAGGAATATCTTTAGTATATATACTGCCTAGAACTGGATCAAGTCCCGTAGTTTGTCTAATAATATTTTGACTTGCTTCTACAAACGGATTAATATATTCAACTTTCATCCCTATTACTTCCTCTCATTTCACTTATCAATTATTTATTATTCGCTCCAATATACCTTTATTTCAATATTCCTAAACGTCTCATAGCTTTTTCATTTAAATTACAATATAAAACAGTTGAAACTTTTCGAACTATTCTGAAATTATCTCCAAAAAAAAAGTAATAAATTAACTCTATTTTTTATGTAAGTACTCTTATTATTACTGCTAACATTTACCTAGTAATTCTTTGTCTAATACAATTATAAAAATAGTCTATAATTTTGTCAAGAAATAACACTTTTTAGATTGCTTGTATACATTTAGACTATATTTTGTCACTTTATATATATTGTTAACCCCTTGTGAATCCTATAACAATTAAATTAATGTCTCTAAATCTCAAGAAGATGATTTGACTATAAAATTTTCTGACTAACTTCAATAAAGCGATAAGTTAATCTTTTTATTTCAAAAGAAAAATTGTCAGATTATGCGAATTAAAGACGAATTAAATCTATGAATAGTAATACATCTGAAGCGAGGACATTATGAAAGTAACATTTAATAAAAAAAGTTCTGAGGTTTTACTAAAAACACAAATTAATAAGCTTATTGCCGCTTGCGGGATTTCTGAAGTTGACTGGGAAGTTATTTTTCTCCCTGAAGAAAGTAAAGATGAGTTTGGGTGTTCTAATGATGATAGAGCATTACAAGTCTCTGCAGAAAAAAAAAGCATTATATTTATTTCTATAAAGGAAAGCATACACTCTCTTCTTTGGCTTTTTGTCAGAGAAACAGCTCATTTATTTAACGGCTGCAAAGGAACGACTAATAACCTTATTGGATGTATACTTGCAACTATCTACGTGGGCCATGATTACGGAGATGAATGGTATAACGAAAAGTCAAAAAGACTAGCAGGGTGACTGCTAGTCTTTTTCAGACTGCTTATAAAGTTATTAGAAACTTTTTATATTATTTTGCTGCTTTCTCAATTATTTTAATAGATCGTTTCATAAATATATCTCGCATACTTCTCGGCAACATTTATTCCTGTAACACTTTCCATTGCTCCAAAGAAAGCATTTGAATTAACCTCACATACCAGCGGTTCTCCAGACTCCCCAAACAAAAGATCGATGCCGCAATAATCAAGCTTCAATATATTTGCAGTTCTTTCACATATCTCTTTAAAAGATTGGGGGAGTTCAAAAGGTTCAGCTCTTCCACCTAACTCTATATTCGAACGAAAATCTGTTTCTGATATCCGCTGCATAGCCGAAACTACCTTGCCTCCAATTACAATAACCCTTACATCTCTTCCTTTGCTTCCTATAATCATTTTCTGAAAAAGATGCTCTTTACACTTTAGCTTTTCCATAAGCGATAAAAGCTCATCACGATTTTTAGCGCAATACACACCCGCACCAAGAGATCCATAACATTCTTTTACTATGCAAGGATAACCTAACTTCCCTTCAATCAAAGCTATCCTTGGCAATGTTTCTTTAATAGATGCATTTTCATAATAACAAAATAACCCTGGGATAGTATCTGGCATACTGATGCCATGACCTGACAGCTTAATATGTGTTTCCATTTTATCATCGCATACTAAAATAGATTTATGACTATTAAAAAGCCTAAGCCCTGTTCTCTCAAGCAGAACAGAGGTATATTTATCTTTATCCAAATAAATTACAAAGTCATAGCCTTGTAAAAATGAAAGCGGCTTTCCATCCATAATCATTGCCGTATTAATACTATTTGGTTCTATATCAACCTCTACCCCTAACTTATTCAATTCTTCTTTAAGTCTAATAGGTTGATTCATTGCTGCTTTTAATCTTAAAAATGCATTGACTAATATAAGTGCTCTTTTCAAACTAATCCTCCTTGTACATTTCTTTTTCTCTTTTTCAGCAAAACATCTACTGACGAGACATTTAATTTATCCATAATTCCTTTAATTTTATCAACAGCATTTAAACTATTTAAATCCAAATCATAGAAAAAGAACTTATCACTTAGTCCTTTTCTTTCGCTTTTTCATAGTATTATAAATATGCATAAAACTTTATTATACCTTCTTTTCATACTTTGCTCCATAGATGAAGAAAGTTTTTATTTCGTAAATGCTTCTTTATTTTCTCTTGCAAAACTTTCAAATGTTCTTGGTTTTTTCCCTGTTAGTTTGTAAAACTCATATGTTACTGCCTTTGCAGTCCCCATTCTTGTCATAAAATAAAGAGCCATGGTTACATTTACATATTTCTTATTAAGACCGCGTTTTTTTATATAATAGTTTCTATATTTTAAATATCCAGGGTTATCATATGTAATTCTTCTCCCTGTGAGCTTACTTAATATTTCTGCTACTTGGTAATAGTCTAAAGCTTCAGACCCTGTAATTGTGTGAGCAGTATTTCTATATTTCTCGGGCTCATGCAATACTACTGCTATAGAGAGACCGATATCTGCAGCATCTATAAAGCTTGTCTTACTTTTTCCTGCAGGTATGAAAATCTTATCCTGCTCTCTAATTTCTACTGAATGTATGCCCGATACATTTTGCATAAAAAACCCTGGGCGTATATGTGCATAGGGGATTCCTATGCTTTCAATATATTTCTCTATTTTATGATGGGGAGGAATTGTGTTATTTTCAACTCCCATTAAGGATAAGAAGGATACTAACTTAATATCATTTAACTTCATAGCATTAATGAAAGGATATAAATCCTGTGGTTTACCAAGATGAGGGGGTCTCATTAGAAATACCCTATCTACACCATTTAAAGCATCTGTAAAAGTATGCTCATTTGTAAAGTCAAATTCAATAAAATCAACTTTATCACCAAACATATTTTTAAGCTTCTTAATATCTGTACCTGCGGCTACTACTTTTTCACCCATTTTTAATAATTCTTTTACTACATAACTGCCCACATTGCCAGAAGCTCCCGTTACTAGTACTTTCATCTTATTTCTCCTCACTTAGTATATTGTTTGCCGTTTGAATTAACTGTATAAATAAATTAAACTCATTCACGCCCATCTTTTCTCTAAGCAGCTCCATTGTTTTAAAATATTCATTATATGTGGATTCAACAAGCTCAGCTCCTTTGTCTGTAGCTGAAACGGTATAGCTTCTGCCATCTATAGCGGATGGAGTTTTCACTAAATACTCCTTTTTGATCAAGGCATTGACCATAGATGTCACTGAAGGTTTTGCAATTCTAAAAAAATGACTAATCATCAACGGGGTAACTGGTCCCATTTGTTTTTGTGTGAATATCAGCACTCCCATTTCGCTAGGTCTAATTGGCAAATCTCTTTTAACGTTCATTTGCATACGACAAAACAATGCTACTGCATCTGCGCTAATAATAATGTCTTTATCCATTTTGCACCTCAATATAGTTAGTCTAACTAACTATATTGTAAGACCAAGACACATCTATGTCAATTAAATTCTAATTATGATGAACTTTCCTTAATCCTCCTCTCCCTTAAGCAGTTCTGATATTTCATCTGTAAAATAGGGAGAAAGCATAAAAAAGTTCTTTCCTGTGAGGTACGTAAGTACCTATCATAAGTATTAAGCCTAAATAAAAAACAGGAGAAGCTTACTACTCCTCTCCTGCTCATATTTTTGTTCTATATTCTTTTTTGTTCTTTTATTGTCTAAATCCTAATTCTCCTTACAGCAAAGCTTCCACTCTCCTTCCTAATCTATGATAAGGAAGCAGTAGTTATTATTACTATTTACTTTTCGCTTGATACTAAAGCATAGTATTTATTCCATGCTGCAGGTAACTCCCAAGTTGTCACTACTTCTCCTGTATCTGTTAAAGCTGTGATAATACTCCCGTTACTATCAAGCTGTACAAACTTTTTACCTTCAAACCCTTTCATATTTTTAATCTCTGAAGTCTTACCAGCAACAACAACTGTGCCATCTTTCTTCAATCCCATGGTCATATTGTATGAAACTGCTATTTGAGCAATATCTGCCCATCCACTAACATCACACTGATTGTCTGTATTTAATCCTGTAGCTACAACTGTTCCATCATTTTTAACTGCTGCAGCATGTATAGGCCCTACAGCAGCTTGCTTAATTCCTATCCATTTCTTAGCTGCTTCTAATTGTTTATCCGAGTCTCCCACCACAAGTACACTGCCATCTTTGTTTACCACAATGCCCCTTTCAAAATATGGTTCTGGAGCATAATAGGATGCATGGACTATATTCTTTAGCTTGACAATTTTACCTGTATAAGTATCTCCTTCATAAATTGTGCCGTCCTTTTTAATAGCAAAAATATAACTACTGTTAGCCTTTACACTAACTATGTCTTTTAAAGTATTAATGGTCTTAAATGCTGCCCCCTCAACGACAATCGTCCCATCATCTTTTAGGCCTATAATCACAGATGTTCCCATGTCAATCATTTTTATGTGACTCCATTTTTTCTTATCAAGAGAACCTAACTTATGCGAATAATAATCTGCCTGAAAATATCGTACCGTCCCATCTTGAAAAAGACATGCAAAAGCTCCATTCATAACAGACTTCGGCTCTTCTTCTGCACATGCAATTTGAATAACCCCAGTAATATTCTTTTCTTTTGTGTCTGCTGCTAATGATGCAACACTTGCAGCTAAGAATGTTATAACCGCAAGGATAACACCTAAATTAAATCTCATCTTTTTTAACATCTCTGTCCTCCCCAATATAATTTTTCAGACTTAAAACCTCAGAAATTTTACATATATTTCCATATCTATAATAGTATAACATACAATTGTTTGTGGTCAATATGCATATGTAATAATAATGAATTATATCCTTATATACACCTGTGCATTACATCATGGGTTTTGATTATAAGGAGCGAAAGCATTCTAACTGATTCGTCTACATTATTGTATATATGATTCTAAAATTAATTGCTCATCTAGTAGAACATGTTCATATAAGTTAATTAAACAAAACACCTGATTATGACATATCAGGTGCATTTCTTGTTTATTAATATTAATTTAAATATATATTATATAGTACCTGCGCCATTTCAGCTCAGGTTTCAGGATTTAATAGCATTAAATGTTTTTTATCTTCTCCAATTATTCCATCACTATCAAATATGTTCCCGAAAGAATATTTTAGGTTGTAAAGCAACTTGAAATATCAAGAGTTTTAAGTATTTAGGGACATAAAATCAGTCATTATTATTCTTATCCCGTAAATTTTTTTCCACTTATCACTTTATTCTCTTGATAACGAAGCGAAGCCTCTAGCATCACGAAGCTGAAGTTTAGAGTATTAAATACATAAAATTAGACATCATTATTCTTTCTTGCTTATAATTCTTTTCGCTTCCCCCTTACATTTCTTGATGCCGGCGACTTAGTTTGGAGTGCAAAGAAAAACAGGAGAAGTTTATTATTCTTCTCCTGCTCATAATTTTTCATAATTTTTTCATAATTCTTCACATAACTTTTCTTGATGTTTTGTTCCCTTAGAACTTAATTCTCCTGATAGCGAAGCTAATGGCTCCGCTCCTGGGGAAGAACTTTTTTGTTTGTTGATATTTTAATATTTTTCACTTTTTATTTCCACTTGTGGATAATAATGTCTCAAAATCTCTCTATAAGTATAACCTCTTGTTGCCATGCCTTTTACACCATCTTGACTCATTCCAACCCCATGCCCAAAGCCTCCCCCATAGAGTGTAACATTTTTAATATAATTATCAGTATTATAGCTAATGTCCATACTAAAAAAGGCACTTGGAAGGAGCGACATTCCTTTGACTTCAGTTGTATCTGCTCTTGTGATATTAAGGCTTCCTTTATCTGTTGTGGAAAATAAACTTCGGATAAGATATTCAGTTGAAACCTTAACGATGTGTTTATCTCCAATGATCACAAACTCCATAATATTTCCGCCTTGACCACGCTTCTTAACTTCTAAATCCTTAATACTTCCTACAGAATCTATTTCTTTTGTTCCCCATGTTTTATCTTCATTCAGCACTTTTACAAGACTTGGATAATTGGCACTTAATTTCCTAATGGCAGGATTAATAAGAGCTTCCAGCTCTTTGCCTGTTAGTTTAGTCTGCCATCTGAACCAAGGAGATTCTTTATCAAAAGCATCAACTTGCGAAGGTTTAAGTGTAAAAAACTTATAGGCTTCTTTTTCATCACCCATATTACTAACTAACTTATCCCCTAAATACTGCTGTCTTGATACCAGATAACTTGGGGTATTAGTTGGGAATGTATCTCCTGTTGCCCATACTTCACCGAAGTTTGCTGTATAACCGCATGACGTGGCATAAAACTTACTGCTGATGCTATGTCCATTAGATAAAATAATTTCTCCCTTTGTTTCGTTAGCTGCCTTATAAGCAATTTCATCAGCTTCAACGTTGTTATATACCTGAGAATCTGTAGTATCATCTATTTGAGCCCCATACTTTATGTATTTGCTTGACCTCTTGCTGGCCACAGCATAAGTTCTTGCTGCTACAGCCTGCACTTTAGTTGCTTCAACTCCGTAACTTGTTGGCATTTCACTTGGTATAACTCCAGCTATATAATCTTCAAGCGGCAATTCATTAATAATATGAAATACTCCGTTCTCCTTAGTAACCTCAATAATTCCTTTATATTTAGGATTATTTCCTTGTTTCTTTAAAGTAAGAACTTTTATTGCAGAATCAGACTTGGGAACGAACCTAATTGTAGATTCATCTTTTGACCATTCAAATGTCCTCGCATCCCATACCTGTTCTTTATCAAGAATGGTTGTTTTATCATTATAAACCATATCATATTCTTCACTGCTTATTAATTGTACATTATCATGGGCGTAATTTTCATTTTCCGGCGAAGATAAAACAACGCGAATCTTATCGTCATGATTATCATTTACGACTTGAATACTATTTATTTTATCATCTTTACAGATGTACTCTACTTCTAATCCACAAGGAAGCTGCTCTAGTGTAGTATAAGTTCCTTCTTGTCTTCTATCATAAACTTTTATGTAATCATAATACAGCCTGCCTGCTTTTTTAAGTTCAATATATTCTGGTGTTACTTTAATAAGTGTATCTGTGTTTTTATTCTGCTGCAGCTCATAACTTATAATCTTATTATCTTTTATTGTAATATTACATATTGTTCCTTCTTCACTTGAATTTAGTGCCGTATTGTCATAGGTAACTTTTATATTATTAACTTGAATATCTGCCGTTTTATCTTCTACTTTTAAAATATAGCACTCTTTAATTACACTCTCTTTACTGACTATCCCTGTTATGCACAAGATTTCTTTGTCTTTAACCACTGCTCTTACAGTATTATTTTTAAGCGGATCAAGTATAAGCCCTTCAAAGCCATATTCCCCTACATCTGTGGCTGCCTTCCATGCACCTAACGTTTCATTATTTGCTGGTGTTGCAATAATCACCATATCCATCGTATCAAGCGCGATGCCCTTACCTGTATGTTTAAGAGCATTTGTATAGACTTCAACAAACTTATTAAGACTAATACTTTTATTTAAATTTTCCTCGCTGGCATCTATATTAATCCCATACCCATCTCCGAGTACTGCATTCAAAAGTTCTGTTACTTGTGAATAGGTAATAGACTTTAAAGCATCTTCTTTTTTTAAATATGTAAAATCTAATTCATTTTCTAATGCATCATAATATTTGTTATACCATATTTCATCCTGAATAAGACTTGTATATAAAGACTTATTTTCAATTAAAGTGTATGCTAATATTTTTGCTATATTGGCTTGAATACATAAGCTATTATAAGAAGTAGGCTCATCTATTATTTCTGAACCTTTATCTGCCTCTACTATAGGCATTTGGGTAGAAGGTAAGGCTTTAGAAACCATGTCTTTACCTAACAACATATACCACAATCCTATCATAATGATGAGAATCCACAATGTAGAATAAGACTTTTTTCTTTTATAATGAGTATGCCTTTTTCTATTTCTCCTAGTATCTATCATCTTCATTATCCCTCCTTAAAAAAGGTGTTCCTTTATATATTTATGCACACTTGTCTTAGTGAAGAACAACCTTTCCAAAAATTAACGTATCCTTTTAACAGGGCCATTCACTTTATAATATGCCATGGGTAATTTCATTCCTTTCTGTATATACTAAGTTAAAATTGACTTAATTAAAGGAGCACGATAATGAATTTTCCAAAATCTTTTCCCCCCCAACATCAAACAAAACACCCTGGCTTTGAATATGAAATGAATCCTTTACCTATTTATGACAATGACACTTATGTTAAACAAGGAGACTTACTTAAAGATAAAACAGCTATTATAACCGGGGCTGACAGCGGCATCGGGCGTGCAGTTGCAATAGCATTTGCTAAACAAGGCGCAGATATTGCCATTGTTTACTTTAATGAAAATGAAGATGCTTCAGCTACGCAAAAAGCTGTGGAAGGATATGGATGCAAATGTCTGCTTTTAGCCGGAGATATAGGTCAGGAGTCCTTCTGCACAGACATCGTGAGTAAGGTGCTGTCTGAATATGGCAAAATTGATATCCTTATTAACAATGCAGCTGTCCAATATGTATGTCAAACACTGCCTGAAATATCCAATGAGCAGTTTGATAAAACTTTTAAGACGAATGTTTATGGCGCTTTTTATCTCACCAAGGCAGTTCTTCCTCACCTCAAATCCGGGGCATGTATCATTAACACAACTTCTGTTGTTGCTTTTCATGGTCACGATACACTTATAGATTATTCCATGACAAAAGGCGCCCTTACTGCCTTTACCCGTTCTTTAGCTATGTCACTTGCTAAGTCAGGATCAGGTATAAGGGTTAATGCTGTGGCACCGGGACCTATTTGGACCCCTTTCATTCCGTCTAGTATGGATGAACAGCAAGTTTCTAAGTTTGGTAATAATACGCCAATGGGCAGAGCTGGTCAGCCTATTGAGTGCAGCGGGGCTTATGTCTTTTTGGCCTCCGAAGCTGCTTCTTATATTACGGGGCAAACTATTCATATTAATGGGGGAGAAATTGTGAATGCCTAAGAAGCGTCTCCCAAAATCAAATGCGACACACAAAAAAAGCACTGATTCGTAAATCAGTGCTTTTATATGTGCTTTATTAATGAATATTAATAAATATGTCCCAAAATGCCGTTCCTGCAATTTTGACGCCCTAGCCGTACTAGGGGGGTGACCTTCCATCGAGGTTCTGCCTTCCACTGCCCAAAGGGAATTAGCTTGTGGCCTGACATTGCCTAATGCGAAATCGGTCTCCCAATCTTATGTTGTAGGTTCAAAATAACAGGTTTTCGTACACCTCAGGTTCTGTTTCGTATTTTTATTATATCACTTTTCACTTATTATGCAAGTCAAATCGTGAATTTTTTTGGTGAAAAATTATCCAAATGTTAGTTTGAACGACCTTTGATTCTTTTTAATCTAAAGAAATCTTCTCGTTCTTTTTCTTCTAATACTTCTTGAATATACTTAACCTGCTCCTTGTATTTTGGTATTTGAATATGCTGAAGAGCATTTGTCCTTTTTTGAGTTTTTTGTATTTCCCGAGCTAGTTTAAAAATGGAGTTATCAATCTCTGCCAGCTCATAAATCATATATTTTACTTCTCTAAACTTATGAGCAGCCTCATCCATTGCAGGATTACTATTGTGAAATCCATAGGTCGGCAGTACATCTTTTTCCTCATACTTAAGCATAGGTATGTCTACCCCCATGACACTTTTAAGGAGTATTTCAAACTCTTCATCTTTTGGGATACTGTGAGCTATACTCTCAACATTCTTGATTCCCATTGTGATGTTCACTGTTTGAAGTGCTGCATAAGCCTCTTCAATCGTGTTATATATTCTGGACTGGATATCTTTTGCTTTATCTACTAAGTTCATCATTTCTTTAACCAGAACATTTCTTTTTTTATCTAAAAGTTCAAATCCCTTTTTAGATAAGTCTAATGATGCCTTTGCCTTTATGAGATTAGATTTAGTGGGTGCAATAAGTACCGCCATAATGACTACTCCTTTTTACCTCTATAATACTTTTCAATCATTTCTGGTTTAAGACGATCAAGTTCCGTTTTAGGTAATATGGATAAGATCTTCCAGCCCAAATTTAAGGTCTCAGAAATACTTCTGTTCTCTCCGCTCCCTTGTGCTACAAACTTTTCTTCAAATCTACGTCCAAACTTAAGATACAGCTTATCAATCTCTCCTAAATCATCTTCTCCAATAATTTGTGCAAGAGAGCGTACATCCTGAACTTTTGAATAGGAGGAGAAAATCTGGTTAGATAAATCCGCATGATCTTCCCTTGTGTAGTCGGCACCTATACCATCTTTCATAAGACGGGATAATGAAGGAAGTATAGCTATTGGAGGATAAATACCTTTTTGATTAAGTTCACGATTTAAAACAATCTGCCCTTCTGTAATAAACCCTGTAAGGTCAGGGATAGGATGGGTAATATCATCATTTGGCATTGTTAAAATAGGTATAAGGGTAATAGACCCTTCTTTACCTTCTATCATCCCTGCTCTTTCATAAATGGTTGAAAGATCGCTATATAAGTAACCTGGATAGCCTTTTCGTGAAGGTACTTCACCGCGGGTAGATGACATTTCTCTTAACGCTTCACTATAGCTGGTCATATCTGTAAGGATAACAAGTACATGCATATCATGTTCAAACGCTAAGTATTCAGCAGCTGTCAGTGCACATCTCGGCGTTGATATTCTTTCAGTAATAGGATCATCTGCTAAGTTAAGATACATGACAACGTGATCTAGTACTCCTGCTGCTTCAAAACTACGCATAAAGTAGCTTGCATCATCATGTCTTACTCCCATTGCTCCAAATACAACAGCAAAATTAGTACTGTTAGCCCCTTCAATCTTAGCCTGCTTAACAATTTGAACCGCAAGTTCATTATGGGCAATACCATTTCCTGAAAAGATAGGAAGTTTCTGCCCCCGAATAAGTGTCATAAGCGCATCAATTGCTGAAACCCCTGTTTGTATAAAGTTTCTTGGATATTTACGTGCAACAGGATTAATAGGCCGTCCATTAACATTATATTTATTCTGAGATATAACTTGATAAGCTCCATCAATAGGCGAACCAATACCATTAAATGTTCTTCCTAATATTTCTTTTGATAATGGGAGCTTAAGAGGTTCTCCCATAAACTTAACAGAAGCATTATGAGTAGAGATTCCTGCAGTTCCCTCAAAAACTTGGACAACTACTTTATCTCCATCAATTTTAATGACTTTTCCTTTCCTTGTCTCACCATTCTCTATTTTAATCTCAACCATCTCATCGTAGGCTACATCTTGGATATTGGAAAGGACAATGAGTGGTCCTTCTACTTTTTCTAACTTTAAGTATTCTTTTCTCATAGGATTACCTTTCCTTAATATTATTGATATTTCTGCCTTAACTCTTTATAATCAGTTACTATTTTTTCACATAGTTTATCTAATAGTTCAATCTGATCATTTGGCACGTCATATTTCATCTTAATAACATCCTCAAAAATCGGCTCTTTACGTATTGTAGAAATAGGAATGCCTATTTTAACACATTTAAGCGTGTTTTCATAAAGCGTATCAATAACTATAAGCATTTTATGCTGTTTTTCTAAAGATACATACGTATCTTCCTTATGCAGAGCATTTTGCTGTAAGAATGCTTTCTTAATTGTTCTGGCAATTTCTAATACAAGCGCTTGATCATTTGGAAGAACATCTTCTCCAACTAATTGAACAATTTCATTAAGCTTTTCTTCTTCTTGTAAGAGACGTATCATTTTTGCCCTTAGCTCTAACATGTCATCTGCAACATTCTCTTTATACCAATCTTCAAGCATGGTAACATAACCGCTGTAGCTGGTTAAATAATTAATAGCAGGATAATGTCTCGCATAAGCAAGCTTTTTATCAAGAGCTAAAAAGGCGCTTACAAATCTTTTTGTATTTTCAGTTACTGGCTCTGAGAAGTCTCCTCCTGGAGGAGATACAGCTCCTATAATAGTAATAGATGCTTCTTCATCATTTAAGGTCTTAACGCAGCCTGCTCTTTCATAAAACTGTGCAAGCCTTGATGGTAGATAGGCTGGGAATCCTTCTTCTGCCGGCATTTCCTCAAGACGGCCTGATATTTCCCGAAGAGCTTCTGCCCATCTTGATGTAGAGTCTGCCATAATAGCTACGTCGTACCCCATATCTCTAAAGTATTCTGCCATAGTAATACCTGTATAAATACTTGCTTCACGGGCCGCAACAGGCATATTAGAAGTATTAGCAATTAAAATCGTTCGTTCCATAAGTGGTCTGTTCGTTCTAGGGTCGATTAGGGCTGGAAATTCCTCAAGTACATTTGTCATCTCATTCCCACGTTCACCACAGCCTATATACACTATAATATCTGCATCACTCCACTTTGCCAGCTGATGCTGTGTTACAGTTTTACCTGTTCCAAACCCTCCCGGAAGTCCTACTGTCCCACCTTTAGCAAGGGGAAAAAAAGTATCAATAACTCTTTGTCCGGTAATAAGTGGTTTATAAATAGGGACTCTTTTACTTACAGGGCGTGGCCTCCTTACTGGCCACTTTTGCATCAAAGAAAGATTCATTTTCTCTCCATTTTCCATTTCAAGAACTGCGATCGTATCTTTTAGCTTATATTTGCCATCTGGCTTAACTTCTACTATTTTACCTTTAATGCCTGGCGGAATCATAATTTTATGCATAATACTAAGTGTTTCCTGTACTGTTGCATACACTTGCCCCTGACCTAAACTATCGTCAAGCTTTACAGTAAGATGCACATCCCATTCTTTATCTTCGTCTATTGATAATAGACCTATTCCTTCTGGAATAAATATTTTAGATATTTCTTCTATCTTTTTAAGAGGTCTTTGAATACCGTCAAACATATTTCCAAGCATCCCAGGTCCTAATGTTAATGAAAGAGGCGCTCCTGTAGAACATATTCTTTCTCCTGCTCTCAAGCCTTCAGTTTCTTCGTAAACTTGAACTGTAGCCACTTCATCTTCAAGTGAAACCACTTCACCAATAAGCTGTCTTTCTCCTACAGTAACCATTTCATTTACTTTAAACGCTGACATCTTCGTTCCTTTAACAACAGGCCCATTAATAAGCTCTACAACTCCGAAGTGATTATTCAAGTATCTCACCAACCTCCCCTATTGCTCCAAATACAGACTCAATAATATATCCTTTTGAGTCTTGAATTAAAGCAGCAATACTTGTGTCTATTCTCATATTTAGTTTAGGATCTTCAACAATAATACCACCTAGTATACTGTCATCAGTTATTTGGAAACTCAGTTTTTCGCCATTTAGTCCTAAACTAATCAGTTTTTCCTTTACATATTCCTTATGATTATTATAATCTAATTGTGTCATATAAATGATTAGATCATTTTCGTATCCATTTAAATCTTTAAATTGATTAAGATACTGACCTAAATACGCTTTATAAGCTTCAGTCTGAGTAAAGACTCTTATTTTTCTTTTTAAATTTTCTATGAATGTGGTAATATATCTTTCTTTTGCAAGCATCATTTCTCTCTTACTTGACATTTTACCTTTACTGATAAGCTCAGTTTTTTTGGCTTCTGCGCGTTTTACAGCATTTTGGATAATAGTCTCAGCAGCTTTATCTGCACTTTTTTTATCTTTAAGAATTTTCTGCTCGTATTCCTTGTCAAGCTCAATCATTTTATTATCAATTTCTTGTTTAATATCCTGATGTAAAAGTTTAGAAAACAAGGTAAGTTTTTGTTCGATTGTAACCATCTCTATCACCTCATATACGAATGCCAACTGATTCTCTGATGTAACTTGTAATCACATCATATCCTCTAGCGGTACCATGTCTATCTGGAATCTCAATTATTAGTGGTTTTTTTCGCTTTAGCTTATATTCCATTATTTCTTCTTTTGCTAAGTCTACTATTTTTTCTGTAAGTATAATAATACCTATCTCTGGGTCAATAACAGCTGCTTTCAGAAAATCTATGACTTCTTCTTTAGTATGCACTATGACCCCTTCAATACCTGCCAGTCTCATCCCTAGCCAAGTATCTCTATTATCGCTTATTATAAATGATTTCATATTAAACGCTCTTTTCTATAAATAATGCTTTCTATACAAATAGTATTAAGATAGAGATAATCATACCATAAATAGCAATACCTTCTGCCATACCAACAAATATAAGGGTCTTACCAAGTATAGTAGAATCTTCCGAAACAGCTCCAATAGCAGAAGAACCTACTGAGCCAACCGCCATACCCGTTCCGATTGTTGCAAGTCCTGTACTCAAAGCAGCTGCTAAATATTTAAAACCTTCTCCTAAAGAAATCCCTGCTGCATTCGCTACGCTTGTGGTTTCTGCTGCAAATATTGGATTGATAAAACCTACTGCTCCAAAAGCAATAACTATTAAACTAAATAATGATAAAGAAGTAAACATAGCCGCTTTAATATTCCCTCGTTTGTTTGATCTCATCATTTTTACTCCTACTGAAACTGTTCCAACCGATATGATTATTGCTAAAAAAGTTATTAATTGTATCATTGTATTTTCATCCTCTCATTTTTTCAAGTCTAATTTTTTATTCTTGTATTTTAATTGGTTGATAAGGAGTTCCGTCTCCTTTAAAATACTTGCTGAACATTTCATAATATTGAAGTCTTAAGCCCTGGATAAACACAACTAGTCCTTCAAGCGTAAGAATGAGCAGATTCCCAATTAATAGTATAAAAAATTTAAGTATGCTGTTCTCTGTCATTCTTGACATAACTAAAAAAGCTAAAAATAATCCTGCATGATTAAGTGCGAATGCACCTATACGGATAAAAGATATGCCATTGCTTAATGCACTAAGTATTGTTTCTATTCCTTCAAAACCACTTTCTATATAGTAAGAAGTCTTATCTCCGTTTATAAGTGGTCTTTTCCCTTCTATCAAATGAGTTAATGGCTCCTTAAATATCATAATAATTAAAGTAATGAGCATAATACTAATAGGCACTAGGGCTGGAATAGGTATTATTTTTACAATAGTTACCGCTGTCATAATAAGTCCCATAAAAAACAAATAACCAACGATACCATTTTTTCCAAAGATACCTTCTTCAATATCACCTCTGCGAAGCGTATTGATAATGCCAATTATAAAACATACGGTAAGCGTAACTACCCCAAATATTACCCCTGCTAATAAGATAGGCATAATATTAGTTGGATTTAGCGGACCTCCTTGTACTAAAGCTATTTCCTCAAGAATAGGAATATGCTCAATTCCAAAGATACTACCGTATACAAATCCAAATAAGATAGAACTCATTCCAAGACGAGTGAGTACCCCTCCTGCTATTTCATTCTTTTTATACATAAATAGCCCTGCTAAAAAATAAACAAGTCCTTGTCCTATATCCCCAAACATAATCCCAAACATGAGGCAAAAAGTAATGGTTAAGAATGGTGTGGGATCAATTTCATTATATGAAGGCAGTCCATATAGCTTAACAATGGTTTCAAATGGTTTGAAAAACCAGTTGTTTTTAAGAAGCGTAGGAGGCAAGAGCTGCCTTCCCGTTTCCTCCCTTGTCTTAAAAATAGCAACATACTTATCAGTAACATCTGCTACTATTTCTTCGAGTATTTCTTTGTCTTTTTTCCTTATCCAAGCATTCAGCATAAATACATTATTCCCGTGAATAATCTGCTCTTTAAGTTCAACTATTTTTTGCTCTAGTTTTATTCTTGTGTAGATTTTATTTAAACGAAGAATTGTTTCTTCTTTATTTTCAATAACACTCTTTTCCAAATAGATTATTTCTTGTTTTAACTCAGAAATCTTTTCATTCACAGCTTTACCAAGTTCCTCTTCGCTCCCTATTATCCCTTCCGGAATCAGAAGTTCGTGCCAATTCAATGATTTAAGAATTCTTTGAGTTTCTTCCTTAAACTCTTTTAAATAGAGAACAAGATAGATGTCTTCTCTTGAATCTTCAATATCCCCTACTTTGAAAACAACTGCACTGATATTTTCATAATTTCTCTTGATATGAAGTTTGTTGTCTCTTGACAGCATACCTATTTCATATTCAAAATAATTCAGCTGGGTAAGCGAATGAAAATCTATGGTTTTATGAATATATTTGATCTTTTCCTTGAAGGCTTCAAGTTCTCTTATACGTGCTCTTTTTTGCTTAATAATATCAATACTTGGTTCGATTTTATCTTTAACAAACTGCAAGTCATTAACTGCGTCACTAGCTCCATAATATTTAATATTCGTTTTATCTAATTTAAGCATTATATCTAAATCTGATGCTACTTGCACTACGGTATTCTCAAGGACACTATATTTGCTTTCAATCTCTGAATAATTTTCCTGCTGTAATTCTTTACTGCTAGGTACTGCAATTTCATACTCATGAATCATATAGTTGTTATCATATTCATTGCTGTGCTCTAAATTTAAATGAACATTTTCATATAAAACTAATTGCTGTAATATGGCATGTTCTTCCTCTAGTGAGCCTACTAGATTCAGCAATAACATTTTTTCAATAGCCATGTATAGCTTCCTCCGCTCTTTATATAGTATGAACCAAATATTTCTTCAGCTCATTTTCCGACAAAGTATATCTTATCCCTTCTGTAAGTGCAATCAAATCCTGCACTTCTATATAAAGTGTATATATATACGCTAAAGACGTGGCAATACTTTCCCCATTATCATTTAGTTTCATGATATACTGATAGATATGCTTATAAATGACACGATCTAAAAATGCATCATTTTCTTCCTCAAAGAGTGAGTACGAAAGATACTTTTTAGCAAGCTTTTTAAATTCCTCTAAATTTTTAACATAACTTAAGTTCTTTAATTTTTGATAGGTAAGCTTATTCCCAAATGGCATACTATAGATAAGTATTTCTTCTGGAGAAATATCGTAGTACTTAATGGCTCTATAAATCCACTGCACATTAATAAAGTCTACTTGAGTACCAATCATTTTTCTTGCTATTTCTTTGTCCTTTGGAGAAAGGCCTTCTGCCTTTTCCATAAGCTCCTTGTAAAACAATATATAGAGCTTCATTTCCATATGAAATTCTCTTTTTATCACATCTTCTTGTACCATCGTTTTGAGTGCATCATAGTATACTGTTCCCTTAAGGGCTTCAATAAACTGTACAACAGTTCTGCAGCCTAATAGTTTTGGATAAATAGATAATCCATACTTTGATGAGTGAGTAAAAAAACGTTCTATTTCATCAATATTTTCATTTCTTGAAATACTACGCAGCAGTAATTGTAAGTCATTTATTTCAGACTCCATCAAAAAAGTTTTGAAAAACTCTTTATAAGCTCCTGAAAAATAATGAAGCATACTTTCTATTTCTTTTACTATATAGCGTTCTAAAATAACTTCTAAATCAGTTCTATGAAGCTCATCTATTCTATGTTCATTTACAAGATTTTTATAACCTGGCCTTTTTTTCAGAAAATCTGTAACCTGCGAAACGGACTTAAGTTCTAAAACTTTTCCCCATTCTTTGTCTAATAGCAAATTTTTTCTTCTTGACTTTAATTTAGTATTAATCGTTCTATAAGCTGCAAAAGGGTTCACTTTATCCCTCCACCATAAACAATTCGCTAAATATTTTATCCAGCAGCGCATCCTCAATTTGAAGGTAACGATTTTCTATAAGGAGTGCAGCCTGTTTACTTTTTTCCTCTTCAATTTTGTATTGTCCCATACCACTCTCTACAATTTGATTATAGAGTTCTTCTGCCCTTGCATTCGCTTTTTTAAGTACATCTTCTTTATATATTTTCATTTGTTCTTCATAATGTTCTCTTTTTAATCTAAGTGATTCTTCATTAGTATGTTTGGTATTTAGTGCAGTAGAATCAATTTGTATAATCTGTTTAATAATATCTTCCATAAAAGGCCCCCTAGATCAATGGTATTTTTTTATACATACTCATTCATTGAATAACTGTTTATATTTTATCACTTTCTTATAAAAAATAAAGTGTTATTTTACGTTTCTGTATAGTATTCACTCTTCTATAAAAATATATCTTTTTCATTCAACATGTATATAATTTAATACTCCCTGTTATTCAACTATTAATATTATTAACAACCTCTTTTAAATTAATCCTATATAAATTAATAATATGAAATATTATTGTTAATTTTGTTTATAATAAGAGCTTTTTTTTGTTAGTTTTTTAATATAACTTGACGATTTCTGTATATTTTTAATAATTGTTGCTTGTATAATATATAACCTATTTTATAAACTTAGAATAAATACTAAAATATTCTTATATCTTAAAATAACAAAAAATCCTATGTCATTTTATAGACATAAGATTTCTTATTAATATATTTTATTATTTATCTTTAGTTAGATTCTGAATAACATTTTTAAATTGTTCTCTATTCTTCCCGAAGACCAATAACTTTGCATAATTATAACTATCAATCTCTTTGGTAAAAGTTATATCGTAGGAGGTAAAACCTTTTCTTTCTTTTAATTTAAAGGTCTCTATTTCTCCTTTTTCAAGCTCATATCCTGATAGGAGGATCTTTTCATTTTCATTAGAAAGGAGTATGTTTAAAACACTATTGATTATAGTAAAACCAATAACCAGTAATGTGATAAGGATGCTCGCTTTATTGATAGGTTTTCCTCCCTTTAACGCCGCTATGTTAATAAAGAGTGTCACCACGATACATATAAAACTTACTGTGGTAAAAAAATCTTTTTTAATGACCAGCAGCTTTATACTATCATTATTTTGCTTTTTAAATGCCTCTGTCTTAGTATTATTAATAACTCTAAGCATACAAACGAGTATGTAAATAATGCCTATAAGATAGTATGACCATTTAATATCCACTTTTTTACTCCTTTCTTATATACATTTAAAAATAACTGCCAATTAAGCAGTTATTTCATACAACATTGTTTGTATTTTTTCCCGCTGCCGCAAGTGCAAGGGTCATTACGTCCTACTTTTTTCTCTTTTACAACTGTTTTAGTTTTATTATACTCTTTTTTAATTGAAGTTCTCTCATCAGCTGATAAAAGTTCTGACCATTGTGGAAGATTATAGAGCCATTCTGCTTTTGCGTCTAACATATTCCAATAAAGCTTTTCTAAGTCAAAATCTAACTTCACAGAAGACTCCCCTGTTAGGTCATCAAGGTTATATTCTCCATTTTTAAGACTTGAATTAATACCATCTACAAACCCTAAAAATTCGATTTCATCCATATTAAAACGTTTACCAAGTTCTGAGATAGTTCCTTCTACGATTTCTTCCCTATTAGAAAGCATATAGTCATAAACATCTCTTTCTCTTGCTAAATAATTCTCAACTACTTTCTTATATTCTTCTACTGATCTTTCTTTAGCATCTTCACCATAATTATTCCATTGTTCATATAAAGTCATTACAATTCTCCTTTTTACTTTAAATAGGTGCCTACTATTTCACCATAGTAGAGTACGTGATAGTTATTATCATTATAGAATGTTGTTGCCATGTCAGGCATAATCGTTTGACTGGTAACTTCTTGTCTGCTAATAATTTTACATTCATAATGTAACTCACATTCCCCGACAAGAGGTGCATTCACCTTATGGGCTTTTAATTTGGTAAGATTCAAATCCTGCCATTTATCACAGTCTCTTCCCGACTTGCTTCCACAATAACCTAATTCTTTTTTAAGATTAGCCTGCAGTGGAATACTCACCGTAAAACAGTCTGACGCCTCAATTAATCTATAAGTATGTCTTGAGTATCTTACCATAACCATAAAAATAGGTTTTCCCCACATAAAGCCAATGGTCCCCCATCCAATTGTCATGGTATTATCTTCATTACCATCAGACACACTTAAGAATGCTCCTTTCGGAAGCGCTTCTAGTACTTCTTTAGCATACTCATTATACATTACTTCTTTCACTTTTACCACTCCTTATTTTTACATATTATCCATCATTCTATACAATTTATATATATGGAATAGGAGCTTGTGTTATTATATTAAAAAACCTCTTACGATGTCTTTCATTTCACTAACTTCACATACTGTCTGATGTTTGATAGGTCTTTCTGCTATTTGATCCATAGCTTGTGGCATATCTCCTTTTATCAGTTTATGCATTTCTTCTAACAATGTGAAGTCATCTGTTTTTTCATGTTTGCTATCTATCGCTGTCATAACACTGTTTGTAAACTTATAAGGACTTGCAGTAGATATAATCACACTAGGCACTGTATCTTCTGTTTCTTTAGTATACTGGTCATAAACGGCATAGGCTACTGCCGTATGTGTATCCATAAGATATCCATCCTCTTCATATACCTTTTTTATATAAGCTTTTGTTGTTTCATCATCCGCATAACCACCATAAAAGTCTGAAAGCTCATTTTTCATACTTTCTGTAATAGCATACTTCCCTTCATTCTTTAGATTGTTCATCATATCTGTTACAAGTTTTGTATCTTCGCCGCTTATATGATAAAGAAGTCTTTCAAGATTACTTGAAATAAGAATATCCATAGAAGGAGAAATAGTGAGATGGAAATCCCTGTTTCTATCGTAGATTCCTTCTTCAAAAAAATCAAACAGGACTTTGTTAGTATTAGATGCACATATAAATTTGTTAATAGGGAGCCCCATATTTTTAGCGTAATAGCCCGCAAGGATATTTCCAAAATTACCTGTTGGCACTACCACATTCATTGGTTCTCCGCTTTTTAGTTTACCCTCTCTTATTAATTTTGTATAGGCAGCAAAATAATAAACTACTTGTGGTACCAATCTTCCTATATTAATAGAATTTGCAGAAGAAAACTTATACTCTTTATCAGCAACTTCTTTCTCAAATGCTTTATCAGAAAAAATTTCTTTTACGCCAGTCTGGCAGTCGTCAAAATTCCCTTTTACTCCTACGACTAAAGTGTTTTCTCCTTCTTGAGTAACCATCTGTCTCTTTTGAACTTCACTTACACCTTCTTCTGGAAAAAATACAATAATTTTAGTTCCTTCTACATTTGCAAAACCTTCTAATGCAGCTTTACCTGTATCTCCTGAAGTCGCTGTTAAAATAACAATATCTTTGCTTTCTTTATTATACTTTTTACTTGTCAGCATAAAATAAGGCAGTATTGATAATGCCATATCTTTAAAAGCTATAGTTGGTCCATGAAAAAGTTCCAAAAAGTTTGCCGTCTTAGTAGTTACTAAAGGGGTAATCTCCTCATTATCAAATTTTTCATCATATGCATGTTCAATACAATATTTTAAATCCTTTTCTTCTATATCCTCAAAAAACAATTTAATAACACGATACGCAAGCTCTTTATAATCCCATGAATTTGCCTCTTCAAGATTAAAGTCTATTTTAGGAATACTTACAGGAACAAATAGTCCTCCCTCTTCTGATATGCCTTGAAGGATCGCTTGTGTAGCTGTAATATTTTCTAATTTTTTTCTAGTACTTGTATAAAGACTCATTGGCTATCTCCTTTTCTTTAAACTTCTGTGTTCTGCATAATGCGACTTTTTATATATGTGATTATAACATTTTATTGAATAAATGCAAAATAATATTAACTAATTAACTATTTTTTACTATTTTGCAAGCGATACTTAAATCTAAATAAAAATCCCCTTTTATCTAAGTACTATAAAATAAGTGATTATGTATTTTTTCGACTTATTTGTAACATAACTGTCAAAAGTTTCATACCTTATAGTAGAGAAAAATAATGCGGTATACATTCCGCTTCTCTATAGTCCATTAAAGTCATAAATTATTAGGAGGTATTTTTATGGGATATCAACATGATATAGGATGTCTTGTGAATCAAAGAGTAATTATTAGAGTCGATCGTTGTAGTTACTGTGTAATTATAGCACAAATTTGCCCATGTTATATAAGAGCAATCGAACTTGGCAGTGGCAATGTTAAATATTTTAACTTCGATCGTATAGACTACATTGAGGATCTTTTACCTTAATTGTAATCTCGGTTTAATTTTCATATCATTAATAAGGAGGATTTAATATGAGTTGTTGTAGAAAAAATCAAGGAAATTTTTATACTCGCCCTTTTGACGGCACTGCTAATCCTTATGTAGCTGGTGCTACTAGTCCTTATGGTTATGGCCCTTGCCCAAGTGCTGTTAGCCCTTATGGACCAGATCAATGTGATAACGTAGGAGATTATTGCGTAAATGTATGCCCAGACAATTTACCTCATCAACCAATTGGTGTAGGCGGCATATCCAGCCCATGCTATAATAATACTGATGTACCTTGTGGATGCAGTTTAAGAGACGCTGCTTGCAGACTTATTAATCAGAGAACGATTATCCATGTTGAAGGCTGCAAAATGTGCGTAATTATTATTGCTGTTGGCAAATGCTTTATTAAAGCAGTTAACTATGCTAATAATAAGGTTGTATACTTTAACTTGAATCGTGTAGACAGTATCGAAGATGTACTTCCACGTTGCTAATCATTTAAATTAAATACTAGCGTATTTAAAATGCCAGCAGATAGTTTACTATCTGCTGGCATTTTTATAAATCTCATTTAAGAGCTGTACTAAATTAATTTCGCCTGATGTCTCCTAGTTTCTTCTTAATTCTTTGAAGGGCATTATCAATAGCTTTTACGGGTTTATCCAGCAGATGTGCTATTTCATGATAATTTTCTCCTTGGGTATAAAGATTAAGAACTTCCCATTCTAACTTACTGAGCGCCTTTAAGATATGTTCATTTAGAACCTTAAGATTCTCTTGATTGATAACTTCATCCTCTGGAGTTACACATTCATTATTTTTTATGATGTCCATCAGCGTAATACTTTCTTCTTCCTCATCTGTACTTTTACTGCTAATTGGAAGGTTTAATGAAATACTTGTATTAAGGGGCATATGCTTTTGCCTGGATACCATTTTAAAAGCTGTACTAATTTGTCTTGTAATACATATTGTTGCAAAAGACTTAAAACTTGTTTCTTTATTTGGATTATAATCGCATATCGCTTTAAATAGGCCAATCATTCCTTCTTGAACAAGGTCTTCTTTATCAGCTCCAATAAAATAATTTGCTTTTATTTTAGCCCTGACAAACTTCTTATAACGCTGTACTAAAACTTCAACGGCTTCTTTTTGGTCATTGCGATATAAATGTATAAGCTCTTCGTCTGACATTAACTCTAGTCCTTTAATATTAAGACTTTGCTCCTTAATAATCATCCTGCACCCCTCCTTAATCTACTTTACCTCTTCGGAGTTTCTCCATTTTTTCTAATGTTTCCTTATTCATCCAACTTTCCAGCGGATTATTTTTTACCTGAGGATGCGTATTAATGTATGTTTTGTTCGTTTGTCTTTTAAGCTGTATTTCTTCCAGTAGTTCTGCAGCAGATACTCTAATAGCTCCTGCACCTAAAATAATAACTTGTTCTGTTGCGTCAGACGTAGCAACTCTAACTTTATATTTTCTATGAATAGCCTTGGCTGTTTTTTCTATGTATTCATCTGCTGTTTCTTTTTCTTTTGTATATATAATATCTACATATTTGTTAAATGAGATAACTTGTCCCAAATTTCCCTTTACATTATAGGCATCGAACACAATAATTATTTGTTCTCCTATATATCCCTGGTGATCAATTAAAATTTGCACTAACTTATCTCTTGCATGATCTAAATTCTCTTTAGCTATTTTATTTAAATATTCCCATCCAAACACCATATTATAACCGTCAACTAGCAAAAATGTTTCCACTTATGTCCTCCTCTCACCTCCATAATAGGTATTATTTCTAGTATACTATAAAAAAATTTTTCTGTTAATAGTATAATACAAAAGAGATTACTAGGCTCAAGAAGAAAAAGAAACACAAGGGGAGATACCATCTCCTCTTGTGTTTTTAACTAGCCTTTAAATTTTCTTTGTCTTACTACTTCATAAACCATGACACTGGCTGCTACAGAAGCATTAAGCGAAGATACTTTTCCATACATCGGTATACTTATAACATAATCGCAGCCCTCTTTGGCAAGTTTAGATACCCCTTCGCCTTCACTCCCTACTACAATAGCTATAGGTCCTGTTAAGTTTTCCTCATACATCATTTTACCATCCATATCTGCACACGCAATCCATAGGCCTTTTTCTTGCAGCTCTTTAATAGTTTGTGCAATATTAGTTACTTTAGCAACTTTCATATATTCTATAGCCCCTGCTGATGACTTTGCCACTGTACCAGATAATCCTACTGCTCTTCTTTTTGGAATAATAATGCCATGTACTCCGGCATTATGAGCAGATCTAATAATAGCCCCTAGATTATGAGGATCTTGTATGTTTTCTAGAATAAGTACAAAAGGAGGCTCATCTTTATCTTTTGCTTCTTGTAAGATATCATCTATCTCTACGTAACTTTGAGCTGCTGCATAGGCTACAACACCTTGATGCTTTTCTCTTCCAGTTATCTCATCTAGTTTTGATTTTTCAGCTTCGATAATGACAATGCCCTTATCCTTAGCCTCTCCTACAATCTTAATAATAGAACCTTCTTTTTCTCCCTTTTGCACTAAAAGTTTATCAATATCTCTGCCTGCTTTTAGGGCTTCTATAACTGCATTTCTGCCATAAAGGATATTTTCATCAATTGGTCTTTCCTCTTCAAACTTATCCTGCTCAAACCTATTAGGCCTATTATCTCTGCCTCTAAATCCTTTTTGTTTATAATCCTCTTGTTTTGGCGCGTCTTGCTTAAATGCTTCTTTTCTATAACCTTCTTGCTTTGGTTTTCCTTGCCATGATCCTTCTTTTTTGTATCCCTCTTGTTTTGGTTTTCCTTGCCATGATCCTTCTTTTTTATAACCTTCCTGTTTTGGTTTTCCTTGCCATGATCCTTCTTTTTTATAACCTTCCTGTTTTGGTTGATCCTTCTTTTTTATTGCCTTCCTGTTTTGGTCTATCTTGCCATGATCCCTCTTTTTTATAGCCTTCTTGCTTTGGTTTTCCTTGTCCGAATCCGCTTGGCTTGTCACTCTTAAATTTACTTGTGCTATTGTTCCTAGGTTTATCTTTACCGTACGCAAATTTCATAAATTATTATTTCTCCTTTTTATTTAAAATCTCTTGAATATCTTTCTTTGTGACAGCTCCCGTTAGAAATATAAGTATAAGGTAAGCTATCCCTCCTACTGTAATACTTACAAGCGTAATCAGTGCATTTTTAGCAAATGAGTTAGTGCCCATTATAAAGACAAGAATAAAGTTAGTCACCCAAGCTAAAGCTCCCATTACAAGTGTTGAAAGAAGGGGTTTAATAATCACAAGTGTTGTATTAAGTTTAAAGCCTGTAAACTTTTTCATCATCATGTAGTTATAAACAGCAAATACAGCATACGCAGCAATGGATGCGAGTGCTGCTCCTACCACTTTAAGAGGTGTAGCTACTAAAACAATATTAAGTATAGTTTTAACAATAGCAGCAAGTCCTATTCCAATAACGGGCTGCCATACCTTTCCTACACCTTGCAGGATACCTGTAAAAGCTTGTCCTAACATAATAAAGAGGATGCTAAGTGCCGCAACGGCAAGGATATTCCCTCCATCTGGAGCATTAGCATAGATAAAATTCATGATAGGATTAGCAAGAACTGCAAGGCCGATTGAAGCGGGCATAGCCAAAAGAATAGCAAAGCGTGTCCCAAGTTCTATCTTTGTCTGTACTTCTTCTTTATCTTTTTTTGCAACAGCTTCTGAAATAGCAGGTACAAGCCCAATAACTAGTGCCATACCAAAAGTAAGCGGAAAGTTAATAAAGGTTGATACTTTTCCAAGCTGTCCAAAATAGGCATTAGCCATTTCTTTATCAAGCCCTGTTTCAGTTAAAGTTTTAATAACTAATGCAGAGTCTATGAAATTAATAATAGAATTAACAGCTGCTCCTATAGAAATAGGTATAGCTATAACAAGTACCATTTTTGTAACTGTTTTAAAACTTACTTCTTTACTTTTTGAACTAGAACTCTCTTCAATCTCACGATTAATAGAACTTCTTTTACGCAAGTAGAAAAGAGCTAGTACAAGTGCTCCGCATATCCCGCCGGCTACAGCCCCAAAAGATGCTCCTCCAGCTGCTCTTCCTAGATCAGGAAAAAAGAAAAAGGCAAGTGCAAGTCCTACTATAACTCTTCCTAAGTTTTCTAACACTTGTGAAATAGCAGTGGGGGCCATATCCTGTGTACCTTGAAAGTAACCTCTAAAGACGCCCATAATACACACAAAAAACGGACTAAGGGCTAGTCCCCATAAAGAATATTTTGTTTCTGGCACCCATCCAAATGCACTAATCATAAATGGGGTTGCTAAAAAGATAAGTGCAGAAACAATAGCTCCTATTATAAGCATAAGCTTCATGGTATGTGTAAAAATATCCTTAGCTGCTCTATATTCTCCTAAAACTCTTTTTTCTGCAACCAATTTAGCTATAGTAGATGGAATCCCTACTATTGCAATTGCAGTAAATAATGTATAAATAGGATATCCTGCTTGGTAATATCCCATGCCTGTATCCCCAATAAGGTTTCCTAGCGGAACTCTAAAAAATGCACTTAGCACCTTTGCTATAAGTCCTGCTAGTGATAAAATAAATGCTCCTTTGATAAAAGTCTGTGTTGCATTCGAAGCATTTTTAACACTGTGTTTTGCCACTGTTATTCCTCCTCATATTGCTCCCACTCATAGCTCCTTGATGCCGAAGTTAATGAGTTCACCAATCCTCTTAATATTCCCTTGTAAATACAAATAACCTATAAGTGCTTCTAATCCTGTTGCATGTCTATACTCTGTTATATCGGCATTTTTTGGAGTAGAAATACTTTTTGCATTTCTACCCCTTCTCAGTACGTCCTGCTCCTCTTCACTTAGTTCAGCTTCAATTATATGATAAATCTGTGCTTGCGTACCAGCTCTCACTAGCTCTCTCGAAGCTTTATGAAGCTTATTAACAGGGGCATTGCCTTTATTAAGTACATAAGTACGTATAAACATTTCATACACAGCATCCCCTATATAAGCAAGCGCAAGAGGTGAGTACTCATTAGCTTTATGCTTCACCCCACCTGCCGTGTGATTTAACAAGCTTTCTATATTCTCATTCATACCTTTCTCCTTCACAGCTATAAAGCTTCTTAGCCATAGAGCTTCCTAGCTCTATACTCTTTTAAAACGTACGCCTTCTCTAGTGTCTTCTATAATAATACCATTATCCTTTAAAAACTCGCGTACTCTATCAGCTTCTTTAAAATCTTTTGCCTTTTTAGCTTGTGTTCTCTTTTCAATATACTCTTGTATTTGTTCATCTGTTAGTCCATCTTGTCTGCTGCTTTGATGTGTATAAAGTATTCCCAAAATATCTGTCAACTTTATAAAAAGCTCATAAACTTTTAATATAAAAGGCTGAGTAGCGCCTTCTTTTGCATAACTATTTGCAAACTTAACAAGTTCAAAGATAATACTTAGGGCATCTGCAGTATTAAAGTCATCTTGCATAGCCTCATGAAAACGGGCTTCAAAGTTAGGCAATTCTTCTAAAAGCTTTAATTCTTCATTTGTTATTTGTTCTTCTTTTGAGTGAGATTTTGCAAACTCTAAAGTAGTTTTGGCATTTTTGATACGATCAAGACCATTTTTTGCAGCCTCCATCAGTTCACCGCTGAAGTTAAGCGGACTTCTGTAATGTGCACTTAGCATAAAAAATCTAACTGTATCATAGCCAAATGCCTCTCCTACCTCGCGGAGCGTTTTAAAGTTCCCAAGAGATTTAGACATCTTTTTATTGTCGATATTAAGGAAACTGTTGTGCATCCAGTAATTAGAAAAAGGTGCCTCATTTGCTCCCTCACTTTGAGCAATTTCATTTTCATGATGAGGAAAAACTAAATCTTCTCCTCCTGCATGAATATCGATTGTATCTCCTAAATATTTCTTTGCCATAGCAGAACATTCAATATGCCAGCCTGGTCTGCCATTACTCCATGGGCTTTCCCAAAAAGGCTCACCCTCTTTTTTAGGCTTCCACAGCACAAAATCCATTTGATTTTTTTTCTCCTCAGTTATCTCAACTCTTTCACTTCGCCCAGCTTCAAGTTCCTCTAAGACCTTTTTAGAAAGTTTGCCATACTGCGAAAAAGCCGACGTATTGTAATAAACTGTTCCATTCACCTCATAAGCAAGTCCTTTATCAATGAGGATCTGGATCATTTTAATAATCCCATCCATTTCTTCTGTTACCCTTGGATGATGGGTTGCACGATTAACGTTGAGGTTTTTTGCATCTTTTAGAGTTTCTTCAATATAGTAAGTTACTATTTGATCTGTTGTCTTGCCTTCTTCATTAGCTTTTTTAATAATCTTATCATCTACATCCGTAAAGTTTTGTACGTAGTTAACGTCATAACCTATACTTTCAAAATATCTTCTAACTGTATCAAATATAATATAGGGCCTTGCATTACCAATGTGAATAAGGTTATAGACAGTAGGTCCGCACACATACATGCGTACCTTATTTTCTTCAACTGGATTAAATTGTTCTTTTTGTTTTGTTAAAGTATTGTATATCTTTATCATATTTTTTCCTCTCTTTACTCATCTTCTCTATAATCATGACATATATCTCTTACTCTACATTCTTCATCAGTACAATGATACTCATGCATCTCACTCTTAACCGACAACTTATCTTCAAGTACTCTTATTTTATCCTCCAGACCCTCTATCATATTCTTAAGACCGCAAATTTCCATTCTTATAGGGTCTGGCATTTTAACTTGATCAAGTTCATCACACGGATTAACTCTTTTACCTTTTGTTTTTACAACTTTAGCTGGATTACCTATTACACTGCTGTCTTCTGGTACCTCTTGAAGAACCAGCGCATTGGCCGCTATTCTCGTATTATCCCCTACCTTAAATGGACCTAATACTTTAGCTCCTGTGCCAATCATAACATTATTACCTATTGTAGGATGTCTTTTGCCATGATCTTTACCCGTACCTCCAAGGGTTACACCATGATAAATAGTTACATTATCTCCTATTTCGCATGTTTCTCCTATCACAACACCCATACCATGATCTATAAAAAGCCCTTTACCAATAGTCGCCCCAGGGTGAATCTCTATACCTGTTAATCCTCTTGATACCTGCGAAATAAGCCTCGCTAAGAAAAATCTTTTCTTTTTATATAATGAGTGACCTATTTTGTGAAAGAGCAGTGCATAAAAACATGGATATAAAAATACCTCAATACTCTTTTTAATAGCTGGATCTCTTTCTTTAATAACTTTAATTTGCTCTTTTATATACCCCATATTTCCTCCTCCTTAACATTTTAAAAGGTTGCCAGGCTTCTCTAAGGTTAACCGCTGCAAGTCATTTAAGCACTAAAAAACTCCGCCTCCTATTCAGAGGCGAAGTTACTCGCGGTTCCACTCTGTTTAAAGCACAATAGATCCTTGTACTTTATCTTATTAGCCATATAACGTTAGCCATCCGTAGTATGCTACTTACTTTCACACACTAAACTCAAGAATGCACTTCCTATATCTTTGTATAAAACTCTCTCAGCCAAATGAGTTTCTCTCTGCAATAACTTAGATATAGTACTCTTTCTCTCATCGTTTTTAGTTTATTTAATAGTATATTCAACTTATTAAGTCCTTGTTAATAATGTCTATTTATTATAATATACCATTTTTATACTTTGAGCAACTTCCTCTTACTAAACTTTTATTCTTTTAATGGTTTGTATTAAATTTAATGATTTGTATTAAATTTAATGATTTGTATTAAATTTAATAATCCTTATAAAATTTGATAGGCTAAATTAAATTTGATATACTATATCAAAACGCATTCAAACTATAGGAGCTGTTATGAAAACTACATTATTACTTATTAGACATGGTGAAACGAAATGGAATGTTCTTGGTAAATTTCAAGGTATACAAAATATAGATTTGTCTGAGGTTGGTATGTATCAAGCAGATCTTCTTCGCCAAAGATTAGATGGAGATTTTGATGGCGTATACACCAGTCCCCTAAACCGCGCATTAACTACCGCCAAGGTCATTTGTAAAGGCTCACCTCTTTCTCCTGTCCCTATCAAAGAGTTAACTGAAATACACTTTGGTTCTTGGGAAGGACTTACCTATAAAGAAATTAAAGATACCTATCCTGATCATTTTTCGAAATGGCGGACTGATACAACAGTTGGTCCCATGTATGACGGAGAGCTTAGTATACAAAATGCTAGCTTACGAGCAAAAACATGTATTCTGAGTCTTGTATCAAAGCATCCAGGGCAAAAAATAGTTATTGTTTCCCACGGCGGGCTAATTAAAGCCGCACTTATTGGTCTCTTTAATTGGCAAATGACTATGTATCACCAAATGATTTTAGGAAATACTTGTATTACAACTATTCAGTTTGATAGTAAGCTTTCTCCTATACTCACAGGCTTAAACGATACAAGTCATCTTATAGCTCATACGCCTTACAGCATTTAGAAACTAATCGTTGCCGCTCCCATTGCCATTGCCGCATATGATGACTTTCGTATTCTTTCCTCTTGTAAGACAAACTACGATAACCATGATGATAATCCAAAACCACTTTTCTTCATAAAACCGTTTTTCTTTTATTGCTTGCATGATTATTATCCTCCATATGCGTATAGTTTATAGTATTATATAAAAAGAATTACTATATTTTTAATTTTTTTGTCATACTATCCCTTTATTTTTGAGTTAGATTAGATTAAAATATAATGATAACAACTTTTAATCATATGAAAATTATGATTTACATGTATAATAATATGTAAAATGTATAAACACATCTAAAACTGTGTTACATATATTTATTATAATCCATATTTTAACTTTTTAAAATATAATAAATTATCTTTTATAAGTGAGGGAAATACTGTGTCTATGGAAAATACTACATCTAATTTTATAAGAAATATTGTTGCTGAAGATCTCCAAACTGGTAAGCATAATGAAATTATTACCCGTTTTCCGCCAGAGCCAAATGGCTACTTGCATGTAGGCCATGCTAAATCTATTGTTTTAAATTTTGGACTTGCCGATGAGTTTAAAGGAAAAACAAATCTAAGATTCGATGACACCAATCCAGTTAAAGAAGATACTGAATATGTAGAATCTATTAAAGAGGACGTGAAATGGCTGGGTTTTGATTGGGACAACCTTTATTTTGCTTCTGATTATTTTGATGAAATGTATGACAGAGCTGTTCTTTTAATTAAAAAAGGCAAGGCTTATGTTTGTGACTTAACTGCAGAACAAATTAAAGAATACCGTGGCACCCTTACTGTTCCTGGTACTCAAAGCCCTTATTCCGAAAGAAGTGTTGAAGAAAATCTTGATTTATTTGAGCGTATGAAAAAAGGTGAGTTTAAAGACGGCGAAAAGGTTCTGCGTGCTAAAATTGATATGGCTTCTTCTAATATTAACATGCGTGACCCTATTATCTATAGAATAGCTCATGCAACCCACCACAACACTGGAGATAAATGGTGTATTTATCCTATGTATGACTTCGCCCATCCTCTTGAAGATGCAATAGAAGGTATTACACATTCTATTTGTACCCTTGAGTTTGAAGCACATAGACCTCTTTATGATTGGTTTGTTAGAGAATGTGAAATGGCATACATTCCAAGACAAATTGAGTTTGCAAGACTTAATATGACTAATACTGTAATGAGTAAAAGAAAATTAAAACTCTTAGTTGATGAAGCCATTGTAGATGGCTGGGATGATCCTCGTATGCCTACTATTGCAGGACTTAGAAGACGTGGCTATACTCCTGAAGCTATTCGTAACTTCTGCCGCGAAATAGGCGTTGCTAAAGGTGATTCAACAGTAGACAGTCAAATGCTTGATTTCTTCCTTCGTGAAGATTTACAGCCTAAAGCGGTTCTTGCTATGGCTGTTCTAAAACCTCTCAAACTTGTTATTACGAACTACCCAGAAGATCAAACAGAAATGGTAGAAGTTGAGAATAACGCTAATAACGAAGAAGCTGGGACAAGACTTGTTCCTTTTTCTCGTGAACTCTATATTGAACAAGAAGATTTTATGGAAGAACCAGTTAAGAAATACTTCAGGCTATTCCCTGGCAATGAAGTAAGGCTTAAAGGTGCTTACTTTGTTAAATGCACCGATGTAGTTAAAGATGAAAATGGTAATGTTACTGAAGTACACTGTACCTATGATCCAGAAACCAAAAGCGGCTCTGGCTTTACTGGCAGAAAAGTAAAAGCTACTATTCATTGGGTAGATGCTCAGACTGCCTCACCAGCAGAGTTTAGACTTTTTGAACCGCTTATTTTAGATGATGCTCCTGAAAATGAAGGCAAACACTTTTTAGAACAAATCAACCCACATTCACTTGAAGTGCTTGATGGCTATATAGAAAATGCAGCTTTTAAAGATGCGATGCCTCTCGATAAGTTCCAACTTGTTAGAAATGGTTTCTTTACAGTAGATTCAAAATATACTACCAGCGAAAAACTTGTATTTAATAGAATTGTTTCTTTAAAAAGTTCTTTTAAGCTTTAAAGATAAGGTGATTTTTAAATATTAACTTTCAATAAACACTAAAGCAGACATAGGACAAGGTTATTCCAATACCTTATCCTATGTCTGCTTTTAGTTTACTTAATAATCAAATCCCATTTGACAATATCAACTAAAATAAGCTGATCACTCATCATCTCTATATCATCATCTTCTATATTAGAATAAACAGTAGATGACATTGTTCCTTCTCCCTCATTCGCAAAAATTTCTATTGAATACCTGTCTATAAAAATCCTCAATTTTACCTTATTGTCATAGAGATTTACAGGCATGGTTCTCCTATTTAATCCATCTATCCCGCTTTTACTGTTTGATCTGTCAAACGTAAGGATTTGGAGACTCGTATCATAAATAACTTCTGTATAAGCATCTTTGCCTTTCATTAATTTGATTTCAAACCTTTTTGACTCTTTTACATCGATATCTATCTGCAGTTCTATTTGTCGCCCTTTAATACCTAAAAATTTTGATATACCCTGCACTTTTACATTTCTATACCTAACTTCATTTTGCCTATACTTTTCTATTTCTTTTACAGGTACCTGAATTAGCCTATCCGCCTTTAACTTAAGTTCTCTAGGCAATGTCATAGCTCCTGCCCACCCTAAATGGCTTGAAGGAATATTGCGCTCCCATAACTGCATCCATGCAATCATAATCCTCCTGCCATCCGGTGTTTCTAGTGTTTGTGGTGCATAAAAATCCAGTCCATAATCTATTTCATCATAACTGCTGCAGATATACTCGCCTCTAAAATAATCTAACTTGCCTATCATATATATTGTTCCATATTCGTTATGAAATCTATGCTCTTCTTTTTTCATCTCCTGCGGGGAGATAAGCAGTATATCTTTTTCATTTAATTCAAAAACGTCAGGGCACTCCCACATACGCCCTATTTTATTGTCACTTTTCAGCATGGTGCCAACATACTTCCACTCTAATAGATTATCTGATTGATAGAGTATTATTTGGCCGCTTCCGTCATTATGTCTGCTCCCAACTGCTGCATAGTATATATTTCCCTTCTTCCAAATCTTAGGATCTCTAAAATCAGCTAAGCTGCAGCCGTGAGGTATTTGATGTGTTCCTATTACCGGATTGCTTTCTAATTTTATATATGTATATCCATTTCCTACAGCAAGGCATTGTACTTGCCTGCTAAGGCCAACACTATCGGGTTTTTCATAGCTGTTTCCAGTATACATAAGCACATGCATATTTTCTGCCTGAAGGCCAGTACCTGAAAAACAACCCTCATGGTCATAAAACTGATCTGGGGCTAAAACTATCTCCCGATGTTCCCACTTAATAAAGTCCCTTGTTACCGCATGCCCCCAATGCATAGGCCCCCATTTATTATCGTAAGGATGGTATTGGTAAAATAAATGGTACTCTCCTTTATAACATGAAAATCCATTAGGATCATTTATCCATCCTATTTCTCCTGTAAAATGGTAAGCTGGTTTAAGCTGATTATTTATTTTCGCTTTATTCATCTTAATAAACTGATTGGCATCTTGAAGTATTTGGCTAAGTCCATAGCTTTCTTCTTTAAGAATTATTTCTGCATTTTTCAAAACCCTATCCGCAGTAATCCTTTTTGTCATCTTATCACTCCTTTCTTATGGGTTAACACGAAGAAGAGGATAGTACAATACCATCCCCTCTTTTTACAAGCATTCTATTATGTCAGTAAGTATACGACTGATTCATATGGCCTAAGTGTCATATAATCCGGTAGATAAGAGGCATCTGAATAATTACTTATAATAGGCTTACATGTATCATATTTTATTTCTTTAGGTAATATAAAATTTACTCGCTGCTCAAAAAAGTTATTAATAACTAATAACCTATCTTTTCCAAGAGTTCTTGTATAAGCAAAAATATTCGGACTTTCTTCGCATATTAAGTTGAAACTCCCATACACAATAACTTCCATCTGCCTTCTAAGCTTAATAAGCTTCTGATAATGATAGAATATTGAACTCTCGTCTTGAAGTGCCTTTGCAACATTTATTTCTTTGTAATTGGGATTAACTTTGATCCAAGGGGATCCCTCTGTAAACCCTGCATTTTTTTCTTCCGACCACTGCATTGGGGTTCTTGCATTATCCCGTCCATTTTCCCATATAGCTTCCATTATCTTTTTCTGTGTGAAGCCTTCTTTTATTTTCTCTCTATAAAACCCATATATCTCTATATCATCATAATCCCCAAGGTTTTCAAACTTTACATTAGTCATTCCGATTTCTTCACCTTGATAAATATAAGGAGTTCCTTTCATAAAATGAAGGAGGGTTGCAAGCATCTTAGCAGATTCTACCCGATATTCCTGAACATTTCCTCTTTTTGATACTACCCTCGGCAAGTCATGGTTATTCCAGAACAAAGCGTTCCATCCTTCATTACCAAGCTTTGTCTGCCACTTATTTAAAACCTTTTTTAGTTTTATAAAATCTAAATCTTTCGGCAGCCATTTACTATGTACTTCATCCCAATCTACAGTTATATGTTCAAACTGGAAAATCATTGACAGCTCTTGTCTGTCTTGATTTGAATACGTTTTTGCAATTTCAGGCGTTGCACTCCATGTCTCCCCCACAGTCAGTACGTCATACTTTCCAAATGTTGCCTCATTCATTTCTTTTATATATTTATGTAAATGAGGCCCATTAGTCGTAATCTTCCTATCAATTTCTTTCCCTATAAGATCTATAACATCCATTCTGAAGCCACTTATGCCTTTATCCAGCCACCAGTTCATCATTTTATGAATTTCATCACGCACCTTAGGATTCTCCCAGTTTAAATCTGGTTGTTCCTTAGCAAAGAGATGTGCATAATACTGCTCTGTTGTTTCATCATATTCCCAAGCTGACCCTCCAAATGCTGATTTTAAATCATTAGGCGGGCTGCCATCTGCCCCCCCACTCCGCCATATATAATAGTCTCTATAGGGACTGTCTTTAGACTTCTTCGCTTCTTTAAACCATAGATGTTTATCTGAAGTATGATTAACTACCAAGTCCATAATAATCTTAATATTACGGTCCTTAGCCTTGCTGATCAGTTCTTCCATATTTTTCATACATCCAAATTCAGGGGCCATATCGTGATAGTCGGAGATGTCATACCCATTATCTTTCATGGGGGATTGATAGACTGGAGATAACCAAATGACATCAATTCCAAGTTCTTTCAAGTAGTCTAACTTATCAGTAATCCCCTGCAAGTCTCCTATCCCGTCACCATTTGAATCATTAAAACTTTTGGGGTATATTTGATAAACTACTGATTGATGCCACCACTTTTTCTCCACTTTTTTCTCCTCCTATAATGCACTTTATAAATCCAGCATCTTCCACGCCTTATTTTCTAAGTCATAATAACTAATTGTAAATACTTTGTCTCTCAAGTTAGCTAGAAGTGTTGTTTTATACTCTCCATTTTCAAAATTTATTTCTAGTATATTTTCATCTGCCTGATCATTGACGACAATTTCACCATTAAATGCTTCATAGGTATTTCTAAAAGTCATCAGTTTAAATAATTTATCTACTACAGATCTCTTAACTTCCTGCTCGATTTCCGCAAGCAAATAGTAATGTCTATTAATATCTCTGCCATTCTTCGTTTTTTCTAATAGTTCAATATCATTTCTGCCTGCTAACAAACCCACATAATAGACCTGTGGAATCCCTGGGGTAAAGAATTGAATTGCTCTTGCTAAGAGATAAGCTGCATCATTATCTCCTAGTGCTGAATAATAAGTACAGTTGATTTGATAAATATCAAGATTGTTATAAGCTGTGGAGCTGTACTTTTTCTTTATATTAGCTCCTTGTGCATATAAATTGGCTCTCGTTTGTTCCATTTCTTCATCTGTCATCAAATCTTTTACATCTACCACTCCTATCCCGTCATGTGTATCTAACGTGGTAAATTGTTTTCTTGGACATATTTTGAGCCACTTAATAAGCCTTTTATTCGTTCCGCTATATAATGCATGAAGAACAAGCATAGGTAATGCAAAGTCATATACATAGTAATCCTTATCCGCTATTTTCATCTGAATAGTATAATGTTCATGAATTTCCGGCAAAATAGCAACGCCATATTCTTTTACTATATCACTGCAATAAGTAAGTATCTCCCAAGTATCCGGTTCTACGAAAAAGCAATCCGTTCCTTCTTTTTTAGTTGCATAGGCAAAGGCGTCCAATCTAATAATAGAAGCTCCTTTTTCACATAGAAATTTTAGATTTTCCTTTATAAATTCTAATGTTACTTGCTTTCTAACATCCAGATCTATTTGTTCTTCGTCAAAAGTGCACCATATTTTTTCAGTGCTGCCATCTTTAAATTCTATATCTATGTAAGGCGCTCTGGGTTTTCTTTTGTAAATCTTATCAACCTGTTCTTGGCTCGGATAGCCATTTGTCCAAAAGTCACTATATTTAATAAAAAGATCCTTATACTCAGATGTATCTTTCTTTTCTATAAAGTCTTTAAAAAAATGAGACGATCTAGAAATGTGATTAATCATAAAATCAAACATAGTATAGTATTCTTTGCTGATAGACTCAATATCTTCCCATTTACCAAAAGGCCTGTCTACTTCCTGATAGGTCATAGGAGCAAAGCCTCTATCTGCAGATGAAGGAAAAAATGGCAATATATGCACCCCTCCTACGACTTTATTCAGATAATTATCCAGCACATATTTCAAATCTTTCAAGTCTTTCCCTATGCTGTCTGCATAAGTAATTAGCATTATTTTATTTTGTATGTTCATCTTCAATCTCCTTAATTAACTGTCATCTATCTATTTAATAGCCCCTTGAACAACACCCTCTAAGATATATTTTTGAAGGAATAGATAAAGAATAAGAACTGGTGTAATCGTTAATACAAGACCTGCCATCATAAGTCCTAAATCCACACTATATGTTCCATAGAAATAGAAGGTAGAGAGCGGCAGCGTCCTATCATTTGCTTCAACAAGTATTAAAGATGGCAGCAGGAAATCATTCCAAATCCACAACACATCTAATATTGTAATAGTCAGTGTAATGGGTCTTAATATCGGCCATATAATTTTTGTAAATACTTTAAGCTGACTTGCTCCATCTATTTGAGCAGCCTCTTCTAGTTCCAAAGGTATTCCTTTAATAAAACCATGATACATGAATACCGCTAAGGGAGCTCCAAATCCAATATACATATAAATGAGTGTCCATTTATTTAGGACATTTAATTGTCCCCCATAAATACTTACAAGTGGTATCATAAGTGCCTGAAATGGTAAAATCATTGCTGCAATCATTGCATAGAACATAAAGTTATTAACAGACCACTTCTTTCTGCAAAAAATGTATGCCGCCATAGACGCTGTTAAAATAATAAGTCCTACACTTAAAATGGTAATAAGAAGAGAATTTTCAAATGCACTTATATATTTCATTTTTTCAGCAGCTTCAATATAATTCTTGATATTTAAGTTTCCTAAAATTTGAAGTGGATTAAGAATAATGTCTTTATTAGCTTTAAAAGAGTTTATGAGTACAAAAAGCATTGGACCTAAATAGAGTACAAATAGAATACCTAGAACGACTACTTTAATGTGTCCCATTATTTTGTTTTTTCTGCCAAGCATTATGCCTCTACCTCCTTCTTTTTACTTAAGTACACTTGTGTAATAGATATAATTGCTACAATAACAAATAATATAACCGCCTGTGCCTGCCCAATACCATATGCTCTCTCGGTAAAGGCTTTTTTATAAACATACATAGAGATAAGTTCTGTTGTCTTAAACGGTCCCCCTTTAGTCAAAGCAAGATTAACATCATAAACCATAAATGTGCGCTGAAGTGTTAAAAATACTGATATTGTAAATGCCGGCATGATAAGCGGTATAGTAATATTCTTTATCTTTGTCCACCCTGCTGCCCCGTCTATACTTGCTGCCTCCAAAACATCCTTTGGTATATTTAAAAATCCTGTTATGTAAATAATCATCATATATCCCGAATATTGCCATACAGCTACTATTACGAGTGCCCAAAATGCTTGCTTCGGACTTGATAAAAAAGAAGACTGCAGTGCTGTCATCCCTATATTTTTTCCGAAGTAAGTTATTATATTATTAAAAACAAATTGCCATACATATCCTAATGCCACTCCCCCAATCAAGTTAGGTGTAAAAAAACCTGCTCTAAAAAAGCTCTGACCTTTCGTACCGCTTGTTAAAATAGCCGCAAGCGTAAAGGCTACTGCATTAGTTATTAAAACTGTAAAGATCACATATTTAAATGTTAATCCCAAAGATTGAATAAATGCAGCATCTTTAAATATTGTCCTATAGTTTTCAAAACCTACTATCATATAGTTTGCAGAGACACCATCCCAATTTGTAAAAGTCAAAAATAGTCCATATAAAAAGGGAATGATTACTACTGTAAAAAATGCTAATGTAACTGGTCCTGCAAACAACATATATGTTCTAAACTTACTAAAGAAATTTTTTTCATCTTTCATACCACAACTTCCCTTCTATTTAGGATAGTATCAAACTATAACTTAGTCTTTTATATTTTTTTAATTATAAATTAGTACACACCTTTACTATTGTGTGTACTAATTTACACTCTAGCTGCTGCTTATATTATTTATAATCACCTGATGTCCAGTATGTAGTAACATCATTAAATAACTCATCTCTTTTTGAGTAGTCTCCTAAATATTTCTGCATAGCAGCTCCTATATCTCCCCAATGTTTGTTTGACAGCATAACACCATTAGATGTTTTACCTTCTTTAATATAGGCCTGAATGGATTTACCCAGTGGATCATTAATTTCTAAAGAAATATTTGTAAATGCCGGTATAATAGAACATTCCTCAACAAGTCCTTTTTGACCACTTGCTTCATAAACAATCCAGTTCAAAAATGTTTTTGCTGCTGCTTGCTGTTCTTCTGAATTGATACTTGCATCTACAACTAATGCTTTTGTAACTGCGGCCGGCATATGTGTATTGCCATAATCAGCTTCATTATTACTTACTGGTACCGGAATAAATCCAAATTCTGTATTGTCTCCAGCGAATTCTTTAATTTGAGGCCATGCCCAGTTACCCATAAACCAGAAGCCTGCTTTGCCTGATCCAATGATTTCAGGATTCGTTTCATATTTTGCTGAAAGTGGATCTGCTTTAGCAAAGTTGTATTTCTTCATTACATCAAAGGTATCTAGTAATCCGTTTACAACTGCATTATCTTTGATTTGAGTATTCCCACTAGCAAGGCCATTTAAAAATGTTTTAATATCAGCTGTACTATTTGCTTGGCCGCTATATGCAGTTGTAAAGAAGTGCGCACCCAAAGACCAATCTTCTGGTGCTATAATTACACCTTTTTTACCTTTTTCTTCAATCTTTTTAAATGCATCTTCAAGCTTAGCTGTGGTATTAATGGCAGCTGGGTCAACCCCTGCTTCATCTAAAACAGCTTTATTATAAATAAGTGACCAGCCTTCTACTGCAAATGGAAATGCTACTAATTTATCATTTACTTTAAATGCATCAAGTGATCCTGGCATTGCATCATTTACCCATTTTTCCCCTGATAAATCTCCTAATTTATCTTTAAATGCAGCTACATCTGCCGGATCTAACATCGCGATTGCTGGAGCATTATTAGATGCATAAAGAGTAGTTAACATTTCTGTAGGAGACTGTCCTGCTCCACAAGGTATTATTTCTACTGTAATATTAGGATTTTCCCCTTTAAACGCTTTAGCCATATTTTCTAATTGTGCTTGTATTTCACCTTTTGAATTTAAGAATGTAATTTCAACTGATTCATCAGCTGAAGCTTGGGCAGTGCTCTCTTTTGTCTGTTCTTTTTTAGCTTCTGTATTTTCTGCCTGTGTCTGGCCTACTGATTGTTCTTTTGAACATCCAACTCCCACACTTAATGCCACAGCTCCACATAGAAGCACCGAAAATGCTTTTTTAAATTTATTCATTTTTTATATCCCCCTTATTAATGATTGTTTTATCCTTTACACTTAAATAATATATTCCAATTGCAAAATTGTCAACCGTTTTCATAATTATTTTTTATATATTTTTGTTTATTGTTTATACTCCAAGAGTTATTTTTATTGTTTTTATGTGATTTTATCTATTATCATAGAGCTTTTTATATTAATATCTATAATTTAATAATTTATACATGTTAACCGTTTTCATATATCTTTATTTTAATTTCTTTATATGTTATAATCATTTAATAAAAGTATTTATGGTACTCTAGCTGTAGCTTAAATTATTTGTTAAGTATCAGTACATGGAATAATATTATTTAGACTTTATTATTATTTTGAAAGCATAATTTATGAGTGTTATCGTTTTCAAACCTTCTTTTTTCTCATTAACAAATATTTATTTTCATTCAAGTCTTACTAACTAAAAAAGTATCCATAAAATTTTCAATCATGTTATACTTAAAAAAACATCATATATTCAAGATAATTACGTAGTTTAAACTAAATGTTTTAAGGAGAATTAAAATGCCCAGCATAAAAGATGTAGCAAAACATGCAGGTGTATCTATTACTACTGTTTCAAGAGTTATGAATAACTTTCCAAGTATCAGTGAGTCTACGCGCAAAAAAGTATTTGATAGTATCAGGGTACTAGACTATCATCCTGACTATATAGCAAGATCCTTATCTAAAAAGCAATCTTTAATTATAGGCGTAATTATTCCAGACTGCTCTCATGTATTTTTCTCTGAACTCATTAAACACATAGAGATGACTGCCCAAAACAATGGGTATAAAATACTATTATGCAACTCTCTGGATGATAAAGAAAAAGAATTGTCCTATATTAATATGTTAAAGGAAAAGCGAGTAGATGGGATTATTATGGGAAGTCATCTCATTAATACAGAAGCGTATAAAAGTATAGATAAGCCTGTTATTACTTTTGACAGATGTATCGATGACAAAATACCTTATATTGGATCTGATAACTTTACTGGCGGCGTACTTGCTACTAAACATCTTATTGATAAAGGCTGCAAAAGACTGCTGCATATATCTGGTTCACTAAAACTTGCTAGTTTAGCAAACAAAAGATCAGATGGATTTAAACTTACATGCCTTGAGAATAATGTATCTTATCAAATCATTGAATACCAGCATGCTCATCTTACTTTTGAATACTTCTATAGCTTTATTGAGCAAGAAGTCAGCAGATTTTTAGAAGATATTGATGGCGTATTTTGCAGCAATGACATTTTGGCGTATGCCTTGTATGTTTACTGCCTTAACCATAACATATCAGTTCCTGATAAAATGAAAATAATAGGCTATGACTATTCTCAATTTACCAGGATACTGCAAAATCCTAAAATTACTACTATTGCTCAGCCTATTCAAGTATTAGGCGAACTGCTTTGTACTAATATAATACACCTTATAGAGGATGACCCAGCTACAAAAATCTATAGTCAAATTGTAGCTGTTGAATTAATTGAAGGGACTACAACCTAAATGTTAAAAGGCACACAGATTATTCTGCGTGCCTCTTTTATATCATGCTATAGTATTAAATATATGATTAATAGTTTGTTCTACTGTTGCTTCATCTCTATTTTCAACAACATGTATGCCTTCTAGTTTAGGGATACTGTTATCTTTTGTTTTAATATATTCCTCCCAGTTTTCAAGCTTCCACTTATCTCTGTCTGAGTTCCTGGCTTTCATTCTTTGATGAATAAGTTCTAAGTCACAATGTACCCAGATGGTTATAAGTTCAGCTCCGCAGCCTAAAAGTTTCTTTTTCAGATCTTGTATATATTCCTTATCTCTAAATTCTTTGGTAAAAGGGGCATTGAGAATAACATTATCATTAAATGCCAGTGCCTCAAAGGCTATATCAAGTATTGCTTGATATTCTGCATTCCTTATAAACTTATTGAAGAACTTTGAATCTCTGCTATAAGGTTCATCTGCCGCAAAATAAGCAGCTTTTGATAAGGGTATAATAGTATCTTTATCAAGATATACAGGATTTTTTAGACGCCCTGCAATTTTTTTTGCAACATATGTCTTACCGCTTGCAGGCGGTGAGCCAATTAAAAACACTTTTTTGTTCATTATTCATCCAGCTTTCTTACAATATAATGTCCATAATCTCCTTCGTAAAATACATAATTTCTTGCTAAAGCATAAAAGGCGCTATTATATCCGTACTTGTTAACACAAGTATCATCTCTTTTAATGCCAAGTTTTTCGCATATATGTGCAAGCCTAGGAGTTGTAACAAAAGGTAATATAATATTAAATGCATTTTGTTTGCTTAAGCATTCTAATACCCTGGTAGTATACCCTAGATTTACATAGTCTTCATCTACTGCTATTTCTCTTATCATAAGGGTGCCATCTTGCTCTTCTTCATATATTAAACGTAAATTATCATTAATAATGAGTCCTGTTAACTTAAGAAACGCTGAAGCATTAGTTGTTATTGGCTTTACTGAAAAGCCTGATTCTATTAGTAAATTCATCAAACCACTCATTTATATTCCCCCTATATCATTCTAATTATGTTATATTACAATTGTTTTATCATTACTAAAAGCATATCACTTAGTAAATTAATCTGCAATGCATACTTTATTAAATTTAGTTTAAATTTTTATAACATTTCATATTTTTTATAATTACTCGTCCAATAAGGTCAGCTGTTCATGAATTCTCGTATCATTACTCATTAATATCTGTCTTACATCTTTCAGACTTCTTTTAAGTATATTGTAATCTTTCTGACTAATCAACGCATCTTTTTTCGCTTCAAAGACATGTATGTATTTTTTGGCTGGCAGCACTCTAAAATGATATTGCCCATTTATTCGTGAAAGGTCAACCCAGGTTGGTATGTAAGTTACACTTTTAATACTTATATGATTTGTATCACAATTTTTTTCTAATTCTATATTAAATAGTGCACTTGCATCTTGATATCTGTCTCTTTGCGCTGATATAAAGTTGCCCTGAGAATATAAAATAACTACTTCTTTCTCCTCATCATTCTTTTTTATCTTTCTTATTTCAATAGGCTGTAATACATGAGGATGACTCCCTAAAATAATATCAGCTCCTTGACTTGCTATAAAGTTAACTATTTCTTTTTGTTTATTATTTGGTTCTCTTACATATTCATCCCCAAAATGGATACTTACACATATAAGTTCAGCTTCTAACTGTTTTGCTTTAGCGATGTCATTCATCATTTTATTTTTATTAATAAGGTTAACGCTGAATTCTTTTCCTTTATCAAAACTTATTCCGTTTGTTCCATAGGTATATGCAAGAAAGGCTATTTTAGTTCCATTTACTTCACTTATAAGCATTTCATTACTTTCTTTAGACGTAATAAAAGTTCCTGTATGAAGTATTTGTAGCTTATCCAGTACTTGTATTGTGCGTTTTATCCCATAAAATCGTCTGTCTAGACTATGATTGTTTGCTGTAGTCAGAATATCAAACCCAGTATCTTTAAGAGCAAGTGCAAGCTCATCAGGAGCATTAAAGCATGGATATCCTGTATATTTTTTCTCTTTACCAGCAAGTGTAAGTTCCAGGTTACCTATTGCTAAATCTGCATTTTGAATGTAGTTTTTAATAGGTTCAAACATATAGTGATAGTCATATGTTTTTGTCTTAGCATGATAACCGGATATTATTTCCTCTTCATGCATCATTATATCTCCGACAGACACTAGATTAATTTGTGTTACATTTTCTTTGTTCTCTTCCTCAGGTGCGTCTATATTTACCTCTTGAAGCTCTTCTTCCAATTGCAATAATTTTGTTTCCTGGGGATATACATTATATGCACTTAATAAAAACATTAGCCCTATGATTCCTCTTATTGCACTCTTCTTAATACCCATGTCTTTATTGCCTCCAAATTCTCTAGTATAAAAGAAAGATTCCTAATATTTTACTAGGAATCTTTCTTTTGGCTCATTGTTTCCTTCTAACTGAATAAGTCCTATTACCTATCTTTAAAAACTTAGTTTAATTATTAAAACTGCGTTTTTCATTATATCATAGTTTAAAATTTCAGTCAATTCTATAACTTATAAGCTTATCTATCAATGGGCTCAATATGAATGGTTATAATAGATGTCTCTCCAAAAAGCTTCTTAAATTCAATTTCTATTTCTGTAGCTATATCATGGGCTGCCATTATATTAAGATGTCTTTCAACAAGAACATGCGTTTCTATAACAGCCTTAGCTCCTATTCTCCTTGTTCTTAATTTGTGAAATGACTTTACCCCTGCAGTTTTTACCAGTACCTCTTTAATTTTTTCTCTTTCTTCATCACTTAAAGCTGCTTCCATGAGTTCCTTGACAGCTGGAATGATAACTTCGAAAGCTAATTTAAAGATAAATAGACTAACTATAATAGAAGCAATTGGATCTAAAATAGTCCATCTCTCTCCTAAAATAATAGCTCCTCCAATACCTAATAATACCCCAATAGATGATAGTGCATCTGAGCGATGATGCCATGCATTTGCAATAATTGCTGAGCTGTTTATCCTATTTCCTACTACCACTGTGTAACGGTATAAGAGCTCTTTGCAGATAATGGATGCTGCTGCTGCTGCTAATGTTATTACGCCGGGCTTTGGCAGTGTTTCACCATAGATAATAGAAACTATATTACTTAATCCTGATTTTAATATTTTAAACCCGACCATCACTAAAAAAATGCCTATGATTGCAGTAACAAGGGTTTCATACTTATCGTGTCCATAATTATGAGAGTCATCTTCTGGTTGTTCAGTCAATTTAAATCCTACCAGAACAACAATATCCGTAAGAAAATCTGATAATGAATGCATTCCATCTGCAATCATTGCACCGCTTCTGCCAATGACTCCAGCAAATATTTTAATTGCTACTAATACTGCATTGATTCCAAATCCAATAAACGTAACCTTTTTCCCTTCCAAACTTCTATATGATTCTTTTTCCATACTTAGCACCTCCACTAATTATGCTAATATCTATTAATCATGAGCTCTATATACGTAAACTTAATCTAAATATAAAAAAACTGTGGGACTATAATTATTCATTATAGTCCCACAGTTTTTTATCCTGCTGCCAAAAAATGGCCCGACCTCACACATCAGTTCCTAAGATGTATTGTCTGTTCTATTTTTAAAGCTTTAATTTTTATTTTACTATACTACAATCCATTATATGCAGTAAATTTCAAATAAAGCCTATCTACAAATTAATAAAAGACATAAAAAAATGCCCAGAGCCGGAATCGAACCAGCGACACGAGGATTTTCAGTCCTCTGCTCTACCGACTGAGCTATCTGGGCATACAACTATTAAAATATGTACTAAAGCGCGAGACGGGATTCGAACCCGCGGCCCTCTCCTTGGCAAGGAGATGCTCTACCCCTGAGCCACTCACGCATGTCTTAATATTTATGGATATTTTATATCCAATGAGCCACCCGGGATTCGAACCCGGGACCACTTGATTAAAAGTCAAGTGCTCTACCAACTGAGCTAGTGACCCAAATGTATTTATGTAATCGGGGTGACAGGACTCGAACCTGCGGCCTCCTGAACCCAAATCAGGCGCTCTAGCCAAACTGAGCCACACCCCGATAATATTGGCAACCACCTACTCTCCCGGTCCGTCTCCAGACAAGTACCATCGGCCGATTTAGTCTTAACCTGCGTGTTCGGTATGGGAACGGGTGTTTCCCTAA
>JARBUI010000020.1 GCA_029239755.1 Clostridia bacterium
CCCCGCCAGACCAATTACTCCCTTTATTATAAATTAAAATAAGTGCAGCCGTCTTATCAGTTATACTGACTTAACAACTACACTTTTATAGTACCAAAAAGCACCTCATTTTATTAAAAAACAAGGTGTCCCATTCTATTCATTATGATTAAGGCAATCTCAGGATCGATTTAAAAATCTTTTTGCTCTTTTTTATTTTTTCTGCCTTTCCAATAACACAGACTATATTTTGGCTGACGGCTTCATCAAACAAATCCGCATAGAACCAGATATCCTCAATCGTCGTACTTAGTATTTCTTCACGCGTTTTTTGTAACATAGCATTCGTAATACCACAAAGATAAGAAGTGAGTGTCCTCTCACTTCTTTGCTCAAGGCTTATGGGACTATCCAGCATACCGATGGTGCCAATAATATATCTATGCAGCTCACTTTCATCTAAACTTAGTGTTCTTAAAAACTTCCCTATTCCTTGATATACTTCAAGCGTCTCTAAAAGACCAGGGTCCGAATATGAGCAAATAACCAAAGTTCCATCCGTGCTAACCATGACATTACATTCATAGGCTCCCCCCTGCAAACGAACTTTATCCCATAGATAAGTACTCTCTAAAATATGACATACAACCTGCAGTGATCCATAACACTTATAGCCTAAGGTCTTATAATTAACCCCTTGCACCACACTTTGCAGATTATTTATAGTAAGATAACCTTCATTTTTTATAGTTGGTTCAAGCGTATATATATGTTTGTTTAATTTTTTATCTTTTAAACTATCTATAAGTAAACTAAGGTGCTCCTCAATTGTTTTATGATTTTTCTCTTCAGCTGTTACTGCTATTGTAAGATGTGATTTACTTATGATTTTTCCATAAACTTCACATAGTTTATCACTTATTTCTTTGAAGTTTTCATCGAATTGATCACAGAGATGTTTTATAAAATGATAATACTCTATACCTGAAACCAAATCTTCATAAGCCCCAGCATGTGTAATATAAGAATAAAGTCTTTTAGCTGCCACATACTCAGGCGCACCGCCAAAACTTCTTTCTAGTTCATATTGAATAGACTCTATTATTTCTTTTATCTTTGACTGCTCAGTGAACTTTGTACTGCTTAAGACCTCCTGCATAATTAGAATAAAATGTGGCAGTTCCTTTATAAGCAGTTTCCCTGTTATCTTAAAGAAAGGCTTATAGTCACTTTCATTTTCTACATTTGCATAAGCATTGATAAGACATCCGAGCCCGCCCAAATGGGTGTTGATGATTTGATCAATCTCAAGGTAAGTATAACTTTCAGTTCCAAGATAAGTAACGAGACTAGATAAAAGGCCTATATAAGGGATATCTTCTTCGCATACTGCCGTTGTATCAAATAATAAATGAATGTAAATAATATCTTTTGCATCATCCGGGTTAAAAATAACCCTTATTCCTTCTAATGTATTTTCTTGAAGGATATTTGTTTCTGCCGCTTTGCACACATCATCAAGACTTAACACAGGCAGGTTTTGCAGCGACTCTTTTAAATTAGGACTATTCTGCATAGTATCAAGCTCACGATTATCCACAATAAGTTTAGCTATTTGCTGGGTTGTTAAACTTTTCTTATAGCGCTTAAGCATTTTTTCTCGTATGACTTGTTTTTCTTCTTCTAATGTCTTTGATGGCTCAAGTACAGTAAATACTCTATGTGTATTTTCTAAAAAATACTTTTTTATAAGTTCTTCAAAATATCCTTTCTCTGCTTTCTTTTTTATCTTTTCAAGATTCTCTTCATATCTAAGATACGCAAAGGGATCTCCCCCATACAAATAGCTATTTTCTATAAGTTCACTGCAAACAACACCTCTTGGTTCAAAAGGAAACTCTGCTTCTTTAAGTCCAAATTCAATAGTACTTATTGATGCTTGAAGTAATTTCTGATCAATCCCCTGATATGCAAGCTGTTCTAACACTTGAAAAACAGCCCGCTCGAAATATGTTCTTTGACTGCAGCAGGCATCTCTTAAAACAATAGAAAAAATGGGCTGACGTCTGCAGCTGTCATATCCTCCTTCATCAATACATTTTCCAAGGCTGTTGTGTACAATTAAACTTTCAACAAGCGGGGATGAAGAACTTTTAAGAAGCATATGCTCAAGTATCTCAAATGCTAATCTAAGTTCAGTGTTCTCCGAAGTTCCTATAACGAAACTCAAGGCAAAAATCGCCTTTTGCGAAACATCCAGTTCTTCTGAAACAGAATACTTTTCACAAACTGTTATAGGTGCACTTAAAGTCTGCTGCAAGGTGATCTCTGCCTCAACCCTTTTCTTATCAAAAAATCTAAGATATTCCTTATCTAAAAGTTCTAACTGAGAAAGTATTTCTGCATTGCCATAAAGGCAAATACAAGCATTTGAAGGATGATAATACTTACTATAAAAATCTAAAAACTCATTATAGGTTAGTTTTACTATTTCTTCTGGTATTCCCCCAGAGTCATAACGGTATACCGTATCAGGAAAAAGTGATTTGTGTATGGTATGCTCAAGAACAGCAGAAGGATCATCATACTCTCCTAACATTTCATTGTACACTACCCCATTATATGTGATATTATCCTTTTTACTTCTAAGTTCATAATGCCAGCCTTCCTGCCTAAAATACCTATCATCTGAAGTTACCAGAGGATTAAATACTAGGTCCATATAAACTTGTATGAGGTTCAAAAGATCTTTTTCATTTTTACTTGCACAATAGTACATCGTCATATCTTGATAAGTACAAGCGTTTAGTGCTGTACACAAAGAGCCCTTTTGAATTTCTATAAATGTATCTTTAAGGGGATACTTCTTTGATGAACAGCATACAGCATGTTCTACAATATGGGCTGTGCCGGTATTATCTTCAGGTGGTGTTTTAAAGGTTATTGTAAATACCTTATTTTCGTCATTATTTAATATATGAATAAGTTTAGCCCCACTTTTATCATGCTCAAAAAGCTGGGCCACTCCATCTAACTCTTTTATATACGTTTCTTCAATTAATCTAAAACCATTATAAATCTTATTAACTTCTAAATTCATCATGAGGCCCTCTCTAAACGCTATTGCACTTTCAGTTTACTTAAACAATCTATTTTATTATAACACATAATCTTACATCTGAAGGCCTGTGACTTATGACTAAATAATATATTGAATGATTTTATTTTCAAATAAGCGGTCTAATTCCACCTCGAAAAAAGATTTCATCTCACTTAAATCTTCTTTTGTATAAACATATTTTCCATAGCCAAATTGTCCATATTTGAATTTTCTTTCTTCTTCATTCATAGGAAGTGTTGTTTCAGGAAATATTTGCAGGATAGTATTCTTTGCTTTTGCTGTGAATCTGTGTGAGATAATTTCAAAGTGAATCGTTATGGCTTTATTTTGCGGCATCATCTCTTTTAAATTTTCTAAAAGTCTCCTGTAATCATCCCGCCAGCCTGCATAAAGCAGCACTGGGGCTATAATGAACCCTATGTTATAATCTTTGTCAGCCAGCCTTGCTGCTGCCTCAATTCTCGTTTTAACAGAAGACGTGAAGTGTTCATAGTCTTTAATGACTTTTTCAGTATTTAAACTAAAGCGTACTGTTGTATGCCCATTATGTTTAGCCTCAAGCAAGCTATCAATATCATTATACTTTGTAACAAATCGAAATCTGCCAAGTTCTGTATTTCCAAAATACTCTATTACGTTTTTTAAAGTATGTGTATAGGGTTCTACAGGAATGGGGTCAGATGTGGCTGCTCCTTCAAACAGTGTTATGTCTGGTTTTCGCTCCTGCATGTATTTCTCTGCCTGACTTAAAATCTCATCAATATTAACATGCACTCTAACAAATGGTTTATCACCTAACTGCGTATTTAAATAACAGTATTCACATTGACCCATGCAGCCGCTTACAAGGGGCAGCTGATAATGTGCTGATGGCTTGCAGCTTTCAAACCTAAGACTCTTTTTAACTCCAACAACTAATATTTTTTTGCCTGCTCTGTATTTCTCATACATGTTTTCACCTGGAATGAGTGGTCCGACCCTATTAGATGATGCTTCAATTATTTTTACATTGGACTCTTTTTTAAATCTGTCATATATTTGACTTCCTAGTGCATAATCTAACGAACCTTTTTCAAAAATAACTGTATTTGGAACAAACATACTGCACCTCCCTGCCTATGATTTATTATTTTTGTCCCATTCCATCTGTTTTATAAGGGCTAAAAAGAATAAAATCCTCTAAATGGTTTAATCGCATAAGTATTGACAATAATCCTATTTATTTTATAATTATTCTTAAATGATATAAATAATTAAATAAGGGAGTTACTCATATGTATAAACAACTTAATATTACATCGGACTTATTTTGGGTAGGTGCACTTGACCCTAATCTTAGAGTATTTGACATCATTATGGAGACACAATTTGGTACAAGCTATAATAGTTATGTGCTTAAGGGCAGCGAGGGTCTTGCAGTATTCGAAACAGTAAAAGATAAATTTTTTGATGATTATTTAGAAAAGTTAAAAGTTATTGCAGATCCAGCAGAGATAAATTATATTATTGTTAACCATACAGAACCCGATCATGCTGGCTCTGTTGCAAAACTTTTATCTTATGCTAAAGACGCTACAGTACTTGGAAGTGCACAAGCTATTAAATTTTTAGGAAATATTGTTAATGCTCCGTTCAAAAGCCAGGTTGTCAAAGATGGAGACAGTGTGTCTCTTGGGAACAAAACCATTCGTTTTATCAGTGCCCCTTTCCTTCATTGGCCAGACACTATTTATTCCTATATCGAAGAAGATAAAGCACTGATAACATGTGATTCATTTGGTGCACACTATTCTGATGAACGTGTTCTTAAAAGTGCCCTGCCTGCTGACAAAGACGAGGACTACTTATCAGCTTATAAATACTACTTTGACATGATTATGGGGCCTTTTAAACCTTCTGTTCTAAGTGCTCTCGGTAAAATAAAACCTTTAGCACTCGATTATATTTGCCCAGGCCATGGTATGGTACTGGACGCTTCAAATATGGATAAATATATAGCCCTTTACCAGGAATGGGCCTCACCATACAAACGCCCTACACCTAGTATTGTCATTGCTTATGTTTCCGCTTATGGCTATACAGAGATGCTTGCAAATCAAATTAAAAAAGGCATCGAGTCAGCCTCTAAGAACGTTGATATTTTGGTATACGACTTAGGCAGTTCTGATATCAATGCTGTATTACATGAAATAGGTGAGTGTACAGGTCTTTTATTAGGCTCCCCTACAATTGTCGGAGATACACTCCCTCAAATTTGGCAGATTCTTTCTTCATTAAATCCAATTATTCATAAAGGCATTAAGGCAAGTTGTTTTGGTTCTTACGGCTGGAGCGGAGAAGCTGTTAAAAACATTCACCAAAGACTTACACAACTTAGATTTCCTATTCCGGTAGAGCCACTCAGTATTTTATTTAAGCCAAGTGAAGAAGACCTTCAAAAAGCTCTTGAATTCGGCCGCGATTTTGCAGCTAAAGTCCTATAATTCTATATTCAAAAGAGTCTCTCATATTTTAGTATGAGAGACTCTTTTCAGTATAACTAAATAGGATCAAGTTATAGACTTATAAGCATTAATCCTATATATGCAGCAAATGATAAAAGTGTATAATAAACTAACATTTGACTAAACAGCTCTTCCTCTTCTTTATTATCCTTTATGAACAAAGGTAATATATAAGGCGGCGGGAGCATTAAGAAGAAATAAAATGCAACGTCAAACAAACGATCTACTTTTCCTATAAAAGTATGTATGAGAAACAGGGTAATTACTCCAAGTATGCCTACACTTAAAGCTCTTGTTAAAATGTATTGTATGACTTTTTTGATCTGCACCTCTTTGATAACCATGGAATAGCCAATGACAATAAGAATAAGAGGTGAAGTCAGCTGCGAAAGAAGTGATAATGTTTGTATAACACTCTTTCCCAAAAAACCTCCTGAAATAAAATCATATATGCCTGCTATATTAACAGCAATCCCAACTATAATTGCTAGGATAATGGGTGAGAATGCAAAGGATTTTATCGTATCTTTTATATTAAAATTCCCAGTATTTCTATATTCCAACAAAGGGACATAGATAAACCAAATAAAAATTTCATGTCCTAACCCCATCAGCATAATTACATTGAGGTGCTCGATTCCCCATAGAGCTGTAAAAAGCCCAATACCTACCATGCCTAGTTCAAATCCTGTAAAAAATCCAGGTGCAAACTTTTCTCCAAAACCCTTGCGATAGTACTTATTAATCCAAGTACCTACTCCATAAAGAATGCAGCACATCATAAAAACTAATACAAATATAACAATATACTTTGTTTCTAACTTTGATTTAGAAAATGACAAAAAAAGTACTGATGGCAATGCAACCTTAGTAATAAGCTGTTTTAAACCATTAACAACTGAAAAACTTATAACCTGCCGTTCTCTTAGAATAATGCCAAGTCCAATGATTAATACTACCGGCAACAACTTTTCAATTAGCTCAAACATATTCCATCTCCTCTATTACCTTGTTTTGATATGAATAAGCATACGTAACAACAGCGCTTTTTCAACATAAACAAGAACACAGTATACTTATAAGTGTAACTGTGCCCTGTCACGTAATAAACGATCTTAACTTTCGTATCCCTCAAATGCAGGAATCTGTTTCACACTGATTTGTTTATTTGAAATGTTGATTTCGTAAGTGTGCAGACAGCCTTCCTGTATTTGCTTAAATGCGTTAATGTATAAACTGCACATATCTTCAACCTTTACATCTTCTCTTGTATAAACATTTCCCTGGCTATCCAGGTATCTCATAATTTTGATACCCCAACTTTTATCAACTTGATAGACCTCTTTTAAAATACGCTCTATCATAAGCTTTGCGCTTCCATAAACCGTTGAACCTTCTCCATTATCACCATAAAAGCCCTCAGAAGAACTAAACACCATCTTTTTAATATTATATTCACTCATAACTTCACAAAGCATCAGTGTACTTGTAAGATTTGTGTGATAGTACTTAATAGGCTGATCTTTACAAGGCCCTGTTGATTTAATGCCTGCAAAATGGATAACACCCTCTACTTCATTTTCTTTAAATATACGTTCTACTATCTCTTTATGTGCAAGATCCATTGCATAAAGCTTAAAATCTTTGCCGCTTTTCTCTCTAATTTGCGCCAGTGTTGCCGCATTGGAGGTTAAAAAATTATCTACAATAATAACTTCGTATCCTTGTTTTAAAAGTTCAATACATACATGAGATCCCGTATAGCCTGCGCCGCCTGTAACTAAAATAGCCATAAATCATTCCTCCCTAATTATCTTCTCTAAAAGTGCTAAATACACCTTATTATATAATAAAAGAGATAAGAATGTAAAATATTTCATATGAATTATCTTGAAATTATATTTTTTTATCTGTCTATTCTTGAACTAATAATCTTGGGGCGGCAGTTTTAATTGCAATTGCCCCTAAAGGTGCTGTTATAACAATAGATAAAACAGCAATAGCTAAAATCAAATTCCCATCTGCTATGCCTAGGGCTAACGGGACTGCTCCCATTGCAGCTTGAACTGTAGCCTTAGGAACATAGGCTATAACACAAAACATTTTTTCTTTCAAATTAAGATTCGTTCCTAAAACTGATAAGCCCACGCCTATACTCCTCCCCACTAGACCAATGAGGATAATCACTAAGCCAACTCCTCCTGACTTTAAGGCAACAGTAATATTCACCTCGGCTCCAACGAGTACAAAAAGGAGTATTTCAGCAAAGACCCATATCTTATTAAATTTATGAGCAAGCCGCTCTCCTACTAAAGGCATTTTTTCAAAAAGAATAAACCCAATAGTCATAACCCCTAAAAGACTGGCTATTTGAACCTTATTTTTTAATAAGGTTTCAAGTGTACTAAGTAAAATAGCAATGCCTAGTATCACCAGAACCTTTTTGCTGTCTCTCATATGATGTCTTGAAAACAATCTGACTAGAATAAATCCAATGACTCCTCCAAGGGCAATCCCGAATAGTATCGATACTGGTATGCCTAATAACTGCAGCCCTATATTAATGCTGCTTCCACTGTATAACCCCACAAACGCACTAAATAAGGTGATGGCAACTACATCATCTATAGAAGCCCCTGCTAAAATCAAGGTTGGAATACTCTTATTTGTCCCTAACTTTATTTCTATAAAGTTTAACATTTGAGGGACAATAACTGCTGGAGAAACTGCTGCAATAATAAAGCCTAATATTCCTCCCTGAACAAATGAAAAGCCTAATAATTCAGTTGCTGCAAAAGCAATAGCAGCCCCTTCTATTATCCCTGGAATACAACTCATCTTGAGAGCCGTACTTCCTACTTTTTTTAAATCATCTGTGCGAATACCAATTCCTGCTCGCAGCAAAATAATAATAAGTGCTATTTGCCTCAGGTCTTTCGATATACTCATAGTATCTGATCCAATTATACGAAGCCCATATGGCCCTATTATGACCCCTACTATCAGCATCCCCAGCAGCCCAGGTAACTTTAGCTTAGTAAAAATCCAATTCGCAAACATCCCCAATAATATAATGATTCCTAAACTTGCTGCCATTTTTCTTCCTCCTTATAATGATGAAACATCTCTGTGTTAGTTCATGCATATCAAAAAACTCCTACAGACACAAAAATAGAAGTGTCTGTAGGAGTCATTAGCATCATGCGGTTACGGTGAACTCCATCACCTTTTATAATATCATTAGCTTTATATTATCACTTGTATAACTTTAATGCAACTATTTTAACCTTCTTTTCATACCTATTTAAGGTAAGTTTTGATTTATTTTTATTTGTCTATAATAAATGGCCCTTTATGGCATAAAATGAATTAACATACTCATTAACTTAATGACTAGGATTAGAATGGGGGATTTCCATGGATTATTTAAGAGATATAAAAGAGTTCAAGCATGCGCTAAGTTTAAGTGAAGAGATCTTAAATAAAGAATATCTCAGACAACTTAAAATGATGTCCTTATCGCCGACTGCCGATGTAGCTGATACATCTTCTATACAGCTCATCAGACTCAAAAATATCCCAGAATCGTGCTGCAGCTACATAATTGAGAGAATGATTCCAGTGCTGGCTGCACTTCATCATTTAGGAACAGCTATAGGGTATATTTTAAGAGTCACTCCTGCAAAGGTCACTGCTTATCTAGCCATTCAAAGCATAAAAGATATCTATACTTCTCTAAAGTTAATTGAAAATGCATTAGATATTAAAGACTCAAACCTATTCATTGAGGTGATAGATACTAATAAAAAAAATGATTTGCTAAGCAATTTATTTAATCAAGATAAAATAACTAGTCTATCCTCTGTTATTATAAATCCTACTTTTAGAAGTAATACGAATAAAGGAATTTTTTCTGAACTTCAAGAACTCCATAAGTTGATGGGAAGTGAGGAGTATATTCTCTTTTTTTTAGCGACCCCCGCAGAAAAAGAACAAATAAAGGACAGCATCTACCAGCTAGAGAACCTATGTACTTTATTAGATTCTTTTAAAATCACTACTTTTACTTATAATCATAACACATCGGACACCTGTACAAATAATGCAAGCAAATCTGATTCCCAAAACTTATCTCATACCACTTCTGAAAGTGAGACACTAACGACTTCAAAGGAACTGGACTGCAAAAACTTGAATACCTTAATAACTAATTACGATGTAGATGATAGTCTTGACTTTTGTTTTAATACACAAACCATTAAAGCGACTGATACAAAAAACATATGTGCGAGCACGCATTCAACAACTGATGCAGATCAGACTACCCGGAGTCATTCTAAGAGTGAAGGGCAAACCAATGCAAAGGGCAATAGCATGACCTATTCCTTTACAGGAATAAATAAAACGTCATCAGAACTCCTAAAAAAGACCGATTTTACTCTTAATCAATTTTACGATTTGCAAAGTATTCCGCAATTCAACTTTGGCATCTATTTTCTATCACCTCATACCTATACAACACTCCGAGCTACTTTTACTTATTTAGATTTACTTAAAAGAAATAAAGAAAATGTATGCGATAGCTGTATTACAACTTGGGATACACATGACGCTCATTTTAACAGGCTATTTCATTGTTTATCAAAGCTTAGCCACCCCTCTTTTATAAAAGCACGTAGCGAGAGATTTATAACCCCTACTTCATGGATTGATCATCAATCCTTAGCTCATCTCATGTGCATACCAACTCTTTCACATTTAACCTAGACACCCTGCATCAAGCATCCTCACAGCAGCTAAATACAAGCCCTGGGGTCATGCTGTCCTTCATGTTATACACGTTAAATACGAGGACAAGTATTGCTTCTTTTTATATTTAATAACTTTTTATATTAGTCCTTCTTCGAATAAAATTATTAGTAAATTAAAATGTGAATAGGTGTAGTTAGTAATAGCATATATCATTCATCTAGTAGGTTATCATGGGATAAACTTCATAGCATATTTGACTGGCATATACCAATAATAACTTTGATATTGTCCGCTAAATATTAGATTTCACACATCAAAGGAGGTATTGTATTAATGTTTAAGCATGAAAAACAGTTATTAAAAGAAGTTAAAGTAGAAAAACCTAATCCACAATATGCAGTCTTGATGCAAGAGCAGCTTGGCGGCGGCAATGGCGAATTAAAGGCAGCACTTCAATATCTTTCTCAAAGCTTTAGAGTTAAAGACCCTGCTATAAAAGACTTATTTTTAGATATCGGTTCTGAAGAATTAAGTCATATGGAAATGGTAGCTGCGACTATTAACTTACTTAACGGACATGATGTTGATTATAAGGCGGTAGAAGCCGGTGAAATACAAAGCCATGTCATATTAGGATTAGCACCTGGCCTTGTTAACTCATCCGGGTATTCTTGGACAGCAGACTACGTCACTGTTACAGGAGACTTGGCTGCCGACTTACTTTCAAATATTGCCTCTGAACAAAGAGCAAAGGTAGTCTATGAATATTTGTACAGACAAATTAATGATAAGCACGTCAGAGAAACGATTGACTTCCTTTTAAACAGAGAAGAAGCTCATAACGCCCTGTTTAGAGAAGCCCTTAATCAAATAAAAGATTCAGGATCTAATAAAGACTTTGGAGTTACAGAAGACTCAAAACTTTACTTCAACCTCTCTTCTCCTGGAAGGTATTTTAATAATCCCGAACCAACACCCGTTAGCTTTGAAAGTCCACGAAGATAATGAGAATTATCCCATCTATTAATTAAGTCTAAGATCTTATATATTGCTGCATTAAACCTCTTGGCCTGTCTGTTTAAAAAAGGCAAGCCAGGAGGCTTGCCGCTATAAACATGTTGCTTATTATATATACTCTATGTAGTTAGCTAATTAATAATTCTTAGCCATTACTTCAAAATAAGCTTTTGGATGGTCACATACTGGACATTTTTCAGCTGCTTTATCTCCTACATGTATATACCCACAATTTCTACATTGCCATACAACTTTATCATCTTTTACAAACACCTTGTCTTCGTTAACGTTTTTAAGTAATGCAAGGTATCTTTCTTCATGTTCTTTTTCAATTTTGGCAACAGCTTCAAAAAGATAAGCAATCTTAGTAAATCCTTCTTCTTTAGCTTCTTTTGCAAAAGTTGCATACATATCTGTCCACTCATAATGTTCGCCCTCAGCAGCGGCCTTTAGGTTATCTGCTGTTGAACCTACCCCATCATGTAAAAGCTTATACCAGATTTTAGCATGTTCTTTTTCATTATTTGCTGTTTCTTCAAAAAGCTTTGCAATTTGTTCAAATCCTTCTTTTTTAGCCTTTGAGGCAAAATAAGTATATTTGTTTCTTGCTTGTGACTCACCTGCAAAGGCTGCCATTAAATTAGCTTCTGTTTTTGTTCCTTTTAAATTACTCATGAATCAACGCTCCTTTAATAAATTAGGTTTTAGTTTATTTCTGTCTTCCATAATCCATGTAAATTGCAGTACGCAAATGCCGACAGTGCTTTATCATTATCAAGTACAAAGGTTACTTGAGGCTCTTCTCCTATACTTAGACATTTACGCTGACCACCTTTTTCTGTTTGAAGATATACCCAGGCTATATGGTGCTCTTCCAGCATAGGATGTGAAACGCTCCCAATTGCCACTGTTACTGTATTCCCCTCAACAGTTATAACAGGCAAGTGTTTTTCAGTCGCTGCCTCGGTGGTATTAGGTACAAGTTCTGTCATCTTTTCCCCACAGCATATCATGCTTACTCCAGCATCTTTTATCATTCCAACCAGGTTTTTACAATGCTTACAGACAAAAAATTTTTGTTCTTCGTACATGACAATTCCTCCTCATACTCGTTTTAGTTTTAAAATGCTAAGCTATAATGAATATAAACTAATTAATAATTACTATTAATTAGAATTTTATATTAAAGAATAATATTTGTCAATTAAATTTTAAAATACTATTCCTTAACCTTATTATACCATTTTATTAAATAATTAAAATAATATACTTTTTAATATTTAAACCTTGATATATCCGTTTGCATTTCTTCTGCTAATTTTGCCAAAGCTTCACTTGCATTTGCTATTTCTGTCATAGACGCTGTTTGCTCTTCTACTGATGCCGAAGCCTCTTCTGAACCAGCAGCATTTTCTTCTGAAATAGCTGATAAGTTCTGTATAATACCAATGATTTCTTCTTTTTTACTTTCCATTTCAAGTCCTGATTGATTTAACGATTCTATAATACCCCGTATCTTTTCTATGGCATCAGAAATACCGTCAAATCTTTTGTTGGTATTTTCTACACTTTGGTTCTGCTCCGCAACAATCTGACCTACTTGTCCCATCGTCTTTACCGCTTCTTCAGTCTTACGAGTAAGTGCCTCAATAATTACTGCAATTTCATCTGTAAAACGGTTAGATTGTTCTGCAAGTTTTCTGATTTCATCAGCTACTACTGCAAAACCTCTTCCTGAATCACCTGCTCTCGCTGCTTCTATGGCAGCATTTAAAGCGAGCAAATTGGTTTGATCAGCAATACTTTTTATCATTTGACTAGCTATTTCTATCTTTTCTGCACTTTGATTTGTCTCAATAATAATTTGTTGTACTCTAAGAGCTGCCTCATCGCTTTCATTTGTTTTTTGAACTAAAACTTTAAGCGCTTCTGCTCCCTTATTTCGCAGTCTATTTACTTTTTCAACAGCGTCATTTAAACGTGTCATCATGTTTTGGTTTTCTACTATATGCTCACCTAGTCCATTAATATGCATAGCCCCTTCTTGTGTTTCTTTTGCTTGGTCGCTGGCTCCTCTAGCAATTTCTTCTATAGTTCTTGCAACCTCGTCAACTGCAGTAGCTGCCTCATGGCTTGTTGAAGTTAACTGCTCTGAAGACGCAGCCACCTGCTGTGATATAGATGAAATCTTTTTAATGAGCGCTGTTAAATTCTCTTGCATCGTAATAACTGCACGCGCTATTGTCCCTATTTCATCACTTCTTCCAAGTGACCTCATTATTTTATCATTCTTATCAAAAACTAAATCATACTTTGATAGACTGTCTATACGCCTTGATATATATGTAATAGGCTTACTAATAGATTTTCCTAAAAGTACAGAAGCAATAAGCCCAACTAAAATAACTAAAAAAGATGTAAATAATATAACATTTCTGAGTTTATGCATATTACTTAAAATATCACTTTCATAAGTACCAATCCCAAGTGTCCAGTTAGTATTTGGAATGGGAGCCATAGCTGTTATGCGCGTTTCACCTTCAAATGAATAACTAACAACTCCCTCTTTCCCTAATCCTAATTTACTCAGTTCTATCCCAAAGTTTTTAAGACTTCCATTTGCTTCAATATCACTTAGTACATTTCTTTGGCTAATAACTAATTCTCTATTAGGATGTGCATAAAATGTACTGTCACTTCCTAATATAAAGGCATAACCTGTTTCGCCAACACCTAATTCATCAGTAATGTCATTTAAGGCAGTTCCGTCTTTTCTTCCAATTAATGCCCCAACGACTTTACCATCTCTTTCAATTGGCACAGCATACATGATAACAGGTTTGCCTGTTACTTTGCTGATAATAACATCAGATACATTGGGTTTTCCCTCTAAAGCTTTCTTAATGTATTCTCGGTCTCCAAGCTCAGTGGTTTCCCCTGTACCAACATATTGTGCAGTACCATTCTGCAAGACAACTGCCAGGTCTAAATACTCTAACCGCTCAGCATCTAACTTAAGAGAGTCTCTCTGAATTTCCCAGTCCATTGTCTTTATCGTTTCTCTAGCTGCTACTTCTTTTAAAATTTCTATGCGAAGTGAAATTTTTGCATCTATATGCTGAGCACTAACCTTTGCATACTGCTCTAAAGTATTTTGTACTTCATAAAGAGTAGTATTCTCACTAAATTTAAAAGCTGAAAAACCAAGAACTAATGATATCACCAGAACCAAACATCCTACGAAGAATGTAATCCTTTTTGATAAACTCATTTTCATATCTTTACCCCCTCTTTCAAATTGTTTATAATAGTGGTATTTATATAGTATACATTAAAATACTCTGAAAATCGATAAAAATATGCATTACTCGAGTTAATAAGCCTATGCCGACATTCACAAAAACCTCTAGTAAGACTAGAGGTAAAATACTTTATTTGCCTAATAATTTAAGAAGCTTATCAAATTGAAATGTCTGACTTAAATGCCTCATGATATCTACATCTTGGGAGTTTACAGAACTCATTAAATCTATTATTTTCTCTATTTCATCAATATCTCCTTCTAGAAGGGCCTCTTTAAGCTGCTCCTTTATAGCAGTCGGCAAATGGTCTAATTGGGTGGCTGCCACTTCTTCATCAGCATTTTTACTAAGCTCATTACTAGTTAACTCATCTTCCATTTTTAATGCTTCAAAATCGGATACCTTAATAGGAATATAAAAACTAAAATCTGATCCTTCGCCAAGTGTACTCACTACCGTTATTTCCCCACCCAGTTTTTCAATAAACTTTCTCGTTATCGCAAGTCCTAATCCTGTACCCCCTTCATTTTGATTTTTCTGCCCAACTTGCACAAAGTTATTAAAAATGCTACGAAGATCTTTTTCTTCTATGCCTACCCCTGTATCTTTAACCGAAAAGTACAGAAGCCTGCTTCCATTTTGATTCTTTATACCAGCATATATTTTTACGCTGCCATCATAGGTAAATTTTACTGCATTGCCTACTAAGTTAATTAATATTTGACGCAGCTTCACCTCATCTGTTATTAAAAAACGCGGCAAATTACTTTCAATAATAAACTCAAATCTAATCCCTTTTTCCTGAATACGCAGATAAAAAGTGTTTTTGATATCTTCAAGTAATGCATGAATATCAAATGAAGATATGTTCAGCGTTACTCTGCCGGCTTCTATTTTAGATATTTCTAAAATTTCATTAATCATTCCTAACAGGTGTTCACCGTTTTTATGAATAATTTTGACTTTATCTTTGTGATCAGACGAAATATTTGTATTATCCATTAACAATTGTGAAAATCCGAGTATAGCGTTAAGAGGGGTTCTAATTTCATGACTCATATGGGCTATAAAAATACTTTTGGCTTGATTCGCCTTCTCAGCTTCTTGTTTTGCCTGCAAAAGAGCTTGCTGAGACTTTATGCTGTCGGTTATATCTTCTTTAACTGCAACAAAGTGTGTGATTTTATTTTCAGTATCAAAAACTGGTGAAATAAAAGCATCTTCCCAGTACAATCCCCCATCTTTTTTCTTATTGATAAAAGTACCTCGCCACAGTTCACCCTTTAGAATCGTTTCCCATAATAGCTTATAAAACTTCTTATCCATTTCACCAGAAGCCTGAATTTTAGGATTTTTTCCAAGTACATCTTCTTCTGTAAATCCAGTGATTCTTGTAAAAGCAGGATTAATATATTCAATGATACCTCTCTTATTAGTAACAATAATACTTACAGGACTATAAAAAAGTGCCTTAGCTTGTTTTTTAAGTTCAAACTCTGTCTGTTTTTTACCATTGATATCGTGGATAACACTTAAAAAGTAATCAGGCTTTTGGCTTTTATCATACACTAGGGTTACTGTTAAATTAACCCAAACAATTGTTCCATCCTTTTTAATATACCTTTTTTCTAAACTATATCCATGGCTCTTTCCTTCTATTAATTCTTTAACGTACTTGTTGTCAATCTCTAGATCATCAGCATAGGTAATATCTCCAAAAGTCATGCTCTTTAGTTCTTCTTCAGAATAACCTACAATTTTAACAAAGGGTGCATTAACCCTCTTAAAATTCCCATCTATCGACAATTCTGCTATCCCCACGCCTGCTAATTCGAATACATTACCAAACATTTGCTCATTTTCATGTGAGACATTCTCATTTTCTAGTTTCATTTAGTCCCTCCATTTTTTAGTTCTAGACTTCAATGTCATTTAATGTATCAAAAACTTCTGCTAATACATCAGCATTATTTAAAAATTCACTAAGTATATCAGGATCAAAATGCTTTTCTTTTCCTTCAGCCATTATAGATATACTTACAGCATGACTAAAAGGTTCTTTATAAACTCTCCTTGATCTTAAAGCATCATATACATCTGCTATAGCCATAATCCTTGCACTTAAAGGAATCTCATCTCCAACTAACCCCCGTGGGTAGCCACTCCCATCCCATTTCTCATGATGGCACCCAGCAATCTCTATCCCCATTTTAAGAAATGAATTAGTTTTAGATTCACAATAAGCTTCTTTAAGATATTTCTCACCTAAATTTGTATGTGTTTTCATGATTTCAAATTCTTCTCCTGTCAGCTTTCCAGGTTTTAAAAGGATTCTGTCTGGTATTGCAATTTTTCCAACATCATGAAGAGGACTTGCATTATAAATATTTTCAATAAAAGTATCATCTATGAATGCTTTATATTTAGGGTTTTCCTGCAGCTTCTTTGCAAGAGTCTTACAGAAAGTTTTCGTTCTTTCTATGTGTTTTCCTGTATCATCATCTCTTGCTTCTGCAAGTTTTATCATTGCAAATATTGTAACCAGATGACTCTCTGTAATCTCTTGTACCTGCTCTTTAATGATATGCTGTAATTCGCTGTTATGTTTCTCTATATCTTTTTGAAGAAGTCTAATAGTGAGGTGCGCTTTTACTCTTGCTTCAACTTCCTTTGTCTCAAAAGGCTTGGATATGTAATCAACGCCGCCAACTTCAAAAGCTGTTAATTTATCAAATGTTGATGATAACGCACTGATAAACAAAATAGGAATATTCTGAAATCTTTCATCTTGTTTTAAGCGGCTACAAACCTCATATCCATCTATTTCGGGCATCATCACATCTAGTAAAATAAGATCGGGCGGATTTTTAAGAGCAGCACTTATTGCCATATTTCCATTTTGAAATGCTTTAATTTTATACCCTCTGCTTCGCAAAATCCCCGAAAGCAGCATTAAGTTCTCCGGAATATCATCTACTATCATAATAACTGAGTCTTTTAAAGTTATCTCCATCATTTATACCTCTATAAAATGAAATATTTAATCCTAAATCATCTAAACAATCCTATGTTTTTTAGTTATACCTTGTATGTAAAATCTTCCTTTAATTATACTCTATCACACTACATATATATACCTCAAGTATAGGATCAAATTCTATTTATAGTTATGCAGCCTGGGCAAATAATTGTCAGTTCAAAGCTATTCTAGTTAACCAATTGTATTCATATACTATTATAAGGCATATCATTAAATAATTGCTATAGGGCTATGCTGTTAATCATATATCCGTAACACTCTATCCATATTAGGCATATTTTGGTATTAGAGAAAGTTTTCTCATGCTTATACACTTCTAGTTAGCAGCTTATTAATAGGGGATGAATGGATATATGAATAATGATACTATTCCGCTTAGTTCAATTCGCCTAGGCGAAAAATGCAGAGTAAAGGAACTTATTTCTGATGGCTTAGTAAGAAGAAGGATGCTAGACCTAGGTCTCATTCATGATACTGTAATAGAACCTTTGCAAAAAAGTCCGTCTGGTGATCCTGTTGCTTATCTTATTAGAGGGGCTGTCATTGCCCTCCGCCAAGAAGTAGCTTCAATGATTTTAGTGGAGACACTTAAACCATAAATATTCAACGTCAATTTCTTTCGATCATTTAACTATTTAGTCGAAAGAAATTGATTTATTAATAGTATTTAAAAGGTTAAAAGTAAGGAGGAAAAATAAAATGGGCCTCACAAATAAATCAACTGGAACACGGGTTCTGGAAACAGAACTTAAGATAGAAAAAAGCAGCCCAAATGATAGAGTCATCGCACTAGCTGGAAACCCTAATGTTGGTAAAAGTACTGTTTTTAACTGCTTAACAGGACTCAACCAGCATACTGGTAATTGGCCTGGCAAAACAGTTGCAAACGCTCAGGGTAAGTATATTCATAGACACCAGCATTTTATTTTGGTCGATATTCCTGGAACCTACTCTTTAATGGCCAATTCCGTTGAAGAAGAAGTTGCAAGAGATTTTATCTGTTTTGGAAATCCTGACGCAACAATCGTAGTAGTAGATGCCACGTGTCTGGAAAGAAATCTAAACCTTGTTCTTCAAACTCTTGAGATTACTTCAAAGGTTATTGTGTGTGTTAATCTAATGGATGAGGCAAAAAGAAAAAAAATACATATTAATCTCGAAAGGCTTCAAACTGAACTTGGGGTTCCTGTTATTGGCACAAGTGCTAATAAAGGGAATGGATTAAACGAACTAATGGATGCTGTTTATGATACTTCCTTCAAAGAAACGGCTCTTAAACCATTAGCGCTTCACTATGATGAGGTAATCGAAAAAGCTATCTCTGAAATCCAGTCATCTATTGAACTTTCTTTAAGCTGTGAAATTAACACCAGGTGGATGGCCCTAAAGCTCTTAGAAGGGGATCAAACGCTTATTGACGCTATGGGTAGGTATTTTAACTTTAATCTTAGTGAGCATGACGAACTGATAAGAGAGATTAAGAAAGCCAGAGATTTTTTAAATACACATGGGATTGATCTCGATGGATTTCGAGATAAAATTGTCTCGCATCTTGTAAACACTGCTGAACAGCTAAGCAGAAATGTCGTTTCATTTACAAACGACCACTATAATGCCAGGGATAGAAAAATTGATAAGTATCTTACTTCTAAAAAGTTTGGGATACCCATTATGATTTTACTTCTAGGTATTATTTTTTGGCTCACGATTACGGGCTCTAACATTCCTTCCGAAATCATTGCTTCAGGATTGTTTTGGTTTGAAGATAGGCTTACACAATGTTTTACCTATTTAGGGACACCCTCTTGGGTACATGGTTTGTTGGTACTGGGGATTTATAGAACACTTGCCTGGGTAGTTTCTGTCATGCTGCCTCCTATGGCAATATTTTTCCCTCTTTTTACCTTGCTTGAAGATTTGGGCTATCTCCCACGGATAGCTTTTAATCTAGATAACTTTTTTAAAAAATCATGTGCATGCGGCAAGCAGGCCTTAACGATGTGCATGGGCTTTGGATGTAATGCTGCTGGGATAACTGGATGCAGAATTATTGACTCTCCTAGAGAGCGGCTCATTGCAATCATTACAAATAACTTTGTCCCTTGCAACGGAAGATTCCCAATATTAATCGCTATTATTACTATGTTTTTTACAGGCATGCTTGCAGAACCAGTGAATTCTATTGTTTCTACACTTATTCTAACAGCGATAATTATTTTTGGCGTTTTTATGACTCTCTTTATCTCAAAAATTCTTTCTAAAACAATATTAAAAGGAATTCCTTCAACATTTACTTTAGAACTGCCCCCTTATCGCAAACCTCAGATAGGTAAAATTATTATTAGATCTATCTTTGATCGAACATTATTTGTCCTTGGTCGTGCAATTTGTGTCGCAGCTCCCGCTGGATGTGTGATATGGCTTATGGCTAATATTAAGTTTTATGATATAAGTATTTTATCACATTGTGCTTTTTTTATTGATCCTTTCGCTAAGGCTATTGGACTGGATGGCTATATTTTAATTGCTTTTATTCTCGGCCTGCCTGCTAATGAAATAGTCATTCCTATCATTATTATGAGCTATATGTCTACAGGAAGCATCATGGAGTTTGACAGCCTGCAGCAATTAAGAACACTTCTTATTTCCCATGGCTGGACACCAGTAACTGCACTCTGCGTAATGCTCTTTACGCTTATGCATTGGCCTTGTGGTACCACATGCTGGACAATCAAAAAAGAAACTGCAAGTTTAAAATGGACTGTCATCTCTTTCCTCGTCCCTACCCTAGCTGGGATAATCATTTGCTTTTTAGTCGCAAATACGGCACACATTCTAGGCCTTTAAGTAAAGCTGCTAAGCTAGTTAAGGTGACTGCTGGTCAACTTAACTAGCTTATTTTATTCTGCCTTCTGCATTTCTAATGCAATTTAATCGAACCTCTTTCTTATTACGCAAAAAAACACAGCTCATATCTTCTAAGTAAAGAGCTGTGTTTTTATTATTGTAATAGATTATTTTATAATTCTATACTTACCAATAATAGGCAGTTCTTTTGCCTGCCCATTTAATCCATTTACTAGGCCAAGGATCATAAGAATAAGCATAGCTATGCCATAAAAAGGAAGTAGTATCCAACCAACAACAGGAATCACTCCTAGAATGACATTCCCGATGATACTGACTATTACTAAGATAAGTGCCTGATTAGCATGAAACTTACCAAACTTCGAATCCGGACATGCGATGAGTGGTAAGAAAAATAACAAATAGGCTAATCCAGAAATAACTTTGTTTTTTTCGATGTCTTCAGGTGTAAATTCTTCTTGCATTTGATTCATATCTTGCTCGCTCATTTTATTTCCCCCTTATTATTTTTTACTATTTCTGATCCCCCATAAATACCCTAAACACTCTATCTTATATAGGATTGTATGCCTGTTGCCTAAACAATATGACTCTTTTATTCCTTTCTTACTAAAAATGCATTTTGCATGTACTTCTAAACAATCTTATGCTTGATCCACTGTTCACCCTGTAGTCTAAAGCAATATAAAAGTCCTCTGACAACCCAATCTGTATACATCCCAATCCAAATTCCTAACACACCAAAATTCAGTACAATCCCTAGCATATATCCAGTAAAAATTCTAAAGATCCACATACCAACAATTGCAGTAGTCATTGTATATCTCGTATCTCCTGCGCCTTTTAACCCTGATGAAAGAACAAAAGAAATAGGCCATACTAAAAGTGCAATACTATTCGTTCTAATGAGTGTTGAGGATAGTCTGATAACTTCTCGGCTGTCTGTATATAGACTCGCTATCCATGGAGAAATAGGGAAAAAAAGAGCACCAATTACTGCCATACACACAGTTGCAAATTGTGTAAGATAAATAAGCGTGCTTCTAGCTCCCTGAATATCATTTCTTCCAACATACTGCCCAACTAATGTCGTTGCCGCTAGTGCCAAAGAGCTGCCTATTACATTAATCATTGTAGCAATTGACATGCCAATTGTATTAGCAGCAATAGATGTTGTTCCCATAGTTACAATAAAGACTTGCACAATAAGTTTTCCTGTATTAAAAAGCAGCTGTTCTACCCCAGCCGGAATGCCTATATTAAAGATATCTTTTTGTGTTTTAATAAGAAGCTTAAAAGGAAACATTTTTCTTATTTTAATGACCTTAGTTCCCCTAATTAAAATGAGTAAAATAATTGCTGTCCCTACCAGTCTGGCAACGGCAATAGCAATAGCCGCTCCTCTTATGCCATGGGAAGGCATATCTATGACATAACCTAGAATTCTGAAGTTAACTCCATATATAAGGACGTAACCTAAAAAAATATTGACTATGTTCATAAATAGGGTGATAAACATGGGCGTTTTTGTATCCCCGCTGCCCCTTAAAATGCCATTTGAAATTTGTTCTATTGCAATAAACGGATATGTCAGCAATGTAAATTCTATGTATAATTTAGCATCAGTTTTCAATGTCTGAGCAGCCGAACCATAAAGCCTATTAATGAGTATATCTCTAAAAATCCAAATGAAGAGGGTAATAACTGTAGAAATAATTGCTCCTGATACCAATGCTTGTTTAATAGTTTCATTAGCTTCTTTAGTCTTCCCTTGCCCTATTTGCTGTGCTACAACTACAGTTGCCCCTACAGATAAAGCTGCAAAAAAAGAGATGAACATATTATTGATAGAGTCTACCATCCCAATAGCTGATACAGCCTCTTCTCCAATGTGTCCAGCCATCATTGTATTACATACTCCTAGAAGCATTACAAAGGTTTGTTCAATCACTATGGGTAAAGTTAAATTTAAAACATCTTTTCTGATTAACACTATGCTGACCTTCTTTTTGATATTATGATAAGTACATTCTAATAAACTTCGTCTATTATACCATATTCTCATCATAATTTCGCTAATAACTTAAATCTTTAGAATCCTTATTAAATTAATATTAAAAAGAGTAACAGCTCTATGCCATTACTCTTTTATGCTTAACTCTTTATGGGTTAGGCTTTAATCCCTGTATAGAAAAGAATAGCATCTCTTAAAAAAACTGCCATACCAGGCTGTTTTTCATCATAATAAGCTCTGAATCTTTCATCATCAACATACATTTGAGCTAAGCCTGCATGGGCTTCCTTGCTATACTCACTCCAATAATAAGTTAACCACTTTTTATGCAAATCAGCTGCCTTCTGCGCTAAAGCACTCGTTGGGTCACCCGTTATAAAAGCTTCTGCTAATGTCTGGGTGACCTCATCAGCTAGCCTAGTTACCTCATCATATTCTTCCTCCGTCATATTTTTAAGTTTGTCATTTGACTTCTTAACTGAATCTTCTCCATACTTTTCACGAATTTCTTTTCCGTACTTTTTCTCATTATCATCAATCATCTTTTGTTTAAATCCTTCAAATTTTTCTTTATCTGTCATTTTAATTCTCCCTTCCGACTGTGCTATTGTTTTATCTACATTAGCAATTAACAAATCTAATTGTGCTCTTTTTTCAAGGAGTTTTTCTCGGTGTTCTCTGAGTGTTTTGGAACCATTAAAATCAGGTGCAGTGACTATATCTTTTATATCTTCTAGGCCTACACCTAATTCTCTGTAAAATAATATTTGCTGCAGCCTATCAACTTCTGTCATTCCATAAATGCGATATCCCGATGAATTAATTCTTGCCGGCTTAAGAATTCCTATTTCATCATAATATCTTAAAGTTCTTGTACTGACTCCTGCTAGGCTCGCTAGTTTTTGTACTGTATATTCCATATGATCACCTCCTTACAAGATTACTTTAAACTATAACGCTGCGTTAATGTCAATAGGTTTTTAAATATTTTTCAAAAAGCTATAGAACATATGTTCTATTTGTGTTATAATTTATTCATCAGAAACAATATATGACATTTATGACTACGTAGTCCTATAAATGAAAAGTATATGCTAAAAATCAGCATAATAAAAGTCTATAAGTTTACATCTACAAGGAGGAAAAACAATGAGTGTATCAGGAAATATCAATGAAGTATTAAAACAAATACAGCTGCTTATTAGAATATATGGAAATGCTACAATACGTGATATCGAAAAGTCTGTGATCTCTGTAAGAAATAAATAAATTGTAAAATAGCTGTATTGTTGTTTTATTATATAATAATAAAAAAGTAATTGATAAGCTTTGACCCCTATCAATTACTTTTTTATAAAAATATAGGATTAATTCTAATCCATTTTCCAAGTTATCATTATGGCTTCATCCGTCACTTGAACTGCGCCTTCTTTCATCAGCCGCCCAACAGCTCTTTTAAAAGCTGCTTTACTCATATTGAACTCAGTTTTAATCTTCTCGGGCGAACTCTTGTCATTTAATAAAAGCTTACCATCATTTGATTTTAACTTATTCATAATTTTTTGTGCGTCATCTTCTATTTGATAAAATGCCTGTTTTCTTAAACTAAGCTCCAATTTGCCATCTGGCCTTATCTTTTTTATTCTTACTTCTACGGTATCCCCTACTTTATAATTCCCATAGATTTCTTTATTAGAAATGAGCCCATGATATTTATTGTCTACCGCTACAAAAGCTCCATAGTCTTCTGTAATTCTATAGATAGTCCCTTGGACTTTATTATTTTCTTTATAGGGTGACTCACTGCTTAGGAAGTCATATACTTTCATAGTTGCACATAGCCTATTACTTTTATCTATATAAACACCCACTAAATAACTTTTTCCTTTTACCACTTCTCCTACTTGCTGTTTAAAGGGCAAAAACAAATCTTTTTCTAATCCCCAATCTAAAAAGGCACCTATTCTTGTGATTTCTACGACACTTAATACAGCAAGGCTGTCAATAGTTACCTTTGGTTTTTTAACTGTAGCTATTATTCTGTCCTCAGAATCCTTGTAAACAAACACCTCTATCTCATGGCCTATTTCAGTATCTGGCGGCACTTGACTCTTAGGCAGTAATATATCATCTTCTCCCCTGGTGTCTTCTGAATTAAGATAAACTCCTATTTCAGTTTTTCTTATAACCTTTAGTTTTTGGATTTTCCCTAATGCTATCATATTGTATTTCTCCTTAATACCACGAATTCTATTTCATGCATAGTTTACTTCTTATCCTGGTCATCTATTCAGGATATACTTCTTTATAGCATATCACAAACATCTCTTTATGTCTCTATTATTTAGATAAAGCTACATACCTTTTTGCTTGTAATCTTTATTCTACACAACGAAAAAGCACCTGCATTTTAGCAAGTGCTGTATCGTTTAGTTCCTATTACCCTCTAGGACGATTATCAAACTCTGGATTAAATGCATAGAAATTTCTAGCATCTAAATGATCTTGTACGATGCGAAGCGCTTCGCCAAAACGTTGGAAATGTACAATTTCTCTTTCACGTAAAAACTTGATCGGATCAGCTACATCAGGATCTTTAATAAGGCGCAAAATGTTATCATAAGTGGTTCTTGCTTTCTGTTCTGCAGCTAAATCCTCAACTAGATCAGTAATAGGATCACCTTTTGACTGGAAGAATGTAGCAGTAAATGGTGTGCCAGAAGCTGCCTGTGGCCATAGAGCTAAAGTATGGTCTACGTAATATTTATCGAATCCAGATGCCTTGATTTCTTCAAGACTTAAGTCTTTAGTAAGCTGATAGATAATCGAGCTCACAATCTCCATATGAGCAAGTTCTTCCGTTCCGATGTCTGTGAGAATTCCAGTTACTTCTCTGTAAGGCATTGTATATCTCTGAGATAAATAACGCATGGAGGCAGCTAGTTCTCCATCAGGGCCTCCAAATTGACTTATAATCACTTGTGCCATTTTTGCATTTGTGCTTTTAATATTGACAGGGTATTGTAATCTCTTTTCATAATTCCACATAACTTTATCTCCCCATTTCCCATGGCCATGGATCTTCTATCCAAGTCCATTTATTTGTTGCTTTTACGCCTTCTTCAGTCAACGGTCCAAAATGCGTTTCATATTCTTTCATAGCTTGCATCCTGATTGCTCTACATTTTTGATAAAAATCTAAAGCATCCTTGTCTGTGGGATGAGTATCAAGATAAAGTATTGTGTCATCAAGCGCAAAACTTGCAGTATAGATATAGTTTAATAATTCATCTCGTTCGTTACGATTCATGTATTGTCACCTCTCATTCCACAAAATGGAAGGTCAAGTTCTGGAAAAATTGTTCCAACTTTTAAAGCTTTATTAAGATCATATACACTTTTCCATTTCTGCCATGGCACGTAAGCCATAGCAAGCGGCATTTCGTCTATCGAATCACATTTATCTAAAATAACATTATCAACATCCAGCATGACAGTATCAAACATATTTCTTGAGTTTGCGCTATGCATAGGTGGTCTATAATTAGGCATATTATAAAATCTCCTTTCAAATCTATCACAGTAACATGATCTGAAACCTTATAACTTTGGTTTGGCAGTTCAATATTATTTTATGAAAAATTGATTAGAAAGTGCATGTATCCAATAACTTTATACCTTTTTTTACCACAAAAGATATAATTCAACACTATATCCAAATACCGTTAGTAGTTTCAAATCTACTACATAGAGATCATTCTGTTTGAAAATGGCAAATAATGTATTAAGAGAGCACCCAATTACAGGTGCTCTCTTAGCTTTTACTTCCTATCTATACCCTTTTATAAAACTACATTTACATCCTCTAAAAAAGGACGATTATATATTTCTTCTGCTGCTTCAGGTTTTAGTGGTCTGCTGAAAATATATCCCTGAATATAATCACATCTTCCAACCTTAAGTTTCCTATATTGTTCTACTTCTTCTATACCTTCTGCAACAACTTGTAAGTTTAAGCTATGTGCTAAAGAAATAATACTGTCCATTACCTTTATGTTTTCCATTTCTAAAAACTTTTCACTTAATGACTTGTCCAATTTTATCTTATCTACAGGAATAAAAGTTAAATAACTAAGAGAAGAATATCCCGTACCAAAATCATCTAAAGCTATTCTAACTCCCTTACATTTTAATTTATTAAGGAAGTCTATAGTCTCTTCTCTTCTTTCCAGCAAAATACTCTCTGTTATTTCTATTTCTAAATACTTAGGATCTATCGCCTTTTCTTCTAGAGCTTTTTCAAGAAATGCAAGATACTTTTCATCCTTTAATTGTTTTGCTGAAAAGTTAATTGCCATAGGTTTTATCTTAAATCCCTTATCTCTCCATTCGGCCATTTGACGGATCGCTTCACGAGTTACCCAATTCCCTAGATCGATAATAAGTCCCGTTTCCTCCGCAATGGGTATAAATAAGTTTGGTGGTATACTATGTTTTTTAAGCCTCAAAAGTGCTTCAAAACCAACTACTTCTCCAGTATCCACATGAACTTGGGGCTGATACATCAGCATAAGTTCTTCATTTTTTATGGCATCCCTTAAAATAAACTCAATATTAGCCTTTTCTCTTAATCTTTCAATCATATCTTTATTAAAAAACTTATGATTGTTTTTACCTGAATGCTTAACTTGATACATAGCTGTATCGGCATTCATAATCAGTTGATTAGCATCGTTGCTATCATACGGATACCTGGTAATACCCATGCTATAATAGACATATATTTCTTCATTCTTAATAATAAAACTATGTTTTAGTCTTTTACTTATCTTCTTAGCATATTCTTTAATTATATTAGGGTCGTCTTCATTCATAATAAGAATAAGAAATTCATCTCCGCCAAATCTTGATATAAACATTTTTTCATCCGCTATATTATTAAGCTCATTTGTTACTTCTTTCAAAACCATATCCCCATAGGAGTGACCTAAGAGATCATTAATTTCTTTAAAATTATCAAGATCCAAAAGCATTACAGCTCCTGACTTTGCTCCATCTAATTCCTCTTTAAGCTTATTCATAAAAGATACTCTATTAGGGAGATTCGTTAATGCATCATGATATGCCAGATGCTCTATATATTCCTCCTGCTCCTTGATTTTTGAAATATCAAGAACTATACCGCTCATAAACTTTAAATTCCCATTAGCATCTGTAATACTCTTCCCATTAACAAGCAGCCACTTCAAGGTTCCCTCTCCGTTTTTTATCCGCGCTTGACAGTATATTTCTTCTTTAGTTCCGTCTGCAACTTCTGCAAACTCTCTAAGTAAAAGTTCTTTATCTTCCGGAATTACAAACTGTTCTAATACTTTATGAATATTTTCTTTTTCCTTTATAACTGTATCTAGAATGTTGGAAGTCCCTTGATAAAAATATATCTCCTTATCTTCTAGGTCTATTTCCCAAACAGCACTATTGGTTCCCTTAATAGCTATTTTATATTTTTGCTGCAAGCTTTCCAGCTTTTCTGTATACACTTGTATCTCATCATATTGGGTTCTTAGTTCCTCTTCTGACGCCGTTAACTCTTCATATAAAGCAGTTAATTCTTCATGGCTTTCCTGTAATGCTTTTTCAACAACCCTTCTCCTAATGTTATCTATCATCATGATAACAATACCTGCTATAAGTAAGGTAATTATTGAAACAACTATAATAACAACCTTTTTATTCTGTTCATAAAAGGATAGTCTTTTATTGATAAGAACAGCATCTTCTGGAATCAAACGTTTTTCTATATGATACTTCTCAATGATATTATAATCAAAAACATATTGATTAGAGCTTTCTTTTATCATCTCAATAGATTCTATCGGCTTCCCTCCAAAAACATCCATAACGATCTGAGCTGCCAGCCTTCCTTGCTCAAAATAGGAGACCATTTTCCCTCCTAACAGCCCTTCCCCTACTCCGCCTATAGATGCACGGTAAACGGGTACATTTGTATTATTTTTTATTATTTCAACAGCTTCATCAATTGATATGACCCTTCCTGTTTTATCTTGAAACATACTTAAATACAGTAAAATAGTATCTTTTTCGATTTTTTGCAATATGCTTCCAAGTTCACTAAAAGTATAATAAGCTGTGTTAATATGCTCAAAAGATAGATCTTTAAAGTCACCTCTTATCTCATAAAACTGCTCTCTGTCACCTACTCCGGTTAAAGTATTATCCACAATTGCAACAACTCTTTTGGCATCCTTATTAAATTTTTTGGCAATTTCAATATTTTCTTTTAAAGATGTTGCCTCAACTAATCCTGTCATATACCTATTTTGTGCTGCTTGCTTCGCTCGATCAAGGTTATTAATACCCAAAAATATAATCGGTGTTTTATCGAATAGTAACTTTTGGTAATCCATAGCAAATTGCAAAGCATTATCATCCCCCACTATAACTGCATCATAGGGCTCAAGGTTATCTATCTTATTTTTAAGCACCTCATAAAACAAGATTCTATGCCGAGCGGTATCCAGTCTCTTAGAATCCATATATTCAATATCAAAATGAATATGCTCCGGATCAAAGACAGACTTAAGCCCTTTAATCTGTTCAGGGACAGTGATAAAATTTTCATTATAGGAACTTATAAACAGAACAGCCTTTTCTGATTCCATGCCATAAACACTCGTTACAAAAACATTACTGATTATAAGTGTACAAAAACATGCTATATAGATCATATACTTTTCTAATTTCAGTTGTTTTTTCATTATATCCCCCAAGCTATTTATCCTAATCAAAATGAGTTATTAGCTGTCAAATTCACCTTTTTAATTACATTATACCCCTTAATTTTCCAAATTTCCATCTAATTTAACAAAACACATCTAATTTTTACATAACAAAAGCACCTCATCTTATTTCAGGCTGAGGTGCACAGTTTGTATAGCTCTTTAAATTTGGATTATAATATAACAAAAGGTTATTATATATAGAAAGGATACTCCCGTGAAATTAGACTATGACATTTATTATGGAACCTTCATCTGCAGGCCCAATCGCTTTATAGCACATATCGAAAAAGAAGGTGAAGAAGTAATCTCTCATATCCCCAATACTGGCCGATTAAAAGAATTGTTATATCCCGGAGCAGAAGTGATAGTGTCTTATCATTCCTCACCTCACCGTAAAACAAAGTATGAACTCCGAATGGTTAAAAAAGGTTCAAATTGGGTCTCAATTGATTCACAGCTTCCTAACGCCCTTGCAGCTGAGGCCATTTCCTCAGGTATAATCGAAGAACTCCAAAATTATCCTATACTTAAAAGGGAAATATTTTACGGTAGAAGCCGCTTTGATATTCAGTTAATTGGGGCAACGAGTTGTTTTGTTGAAGTTAAAGGTGTAACATTAGAAAAAGATGGTTGGAGTTATTTCCCCGATGCTCCTACAGAACGCGGCCGCAAGCATATTGATGAACTGATAAAGGTCGTTAAAAGCGGTTCCCGCGCCGTACTGCTTTTTGTCATTCAGTGCAATAATGTAAAAGGATTTAGTCCAAACCCTTCTATGGATCTGGCTTTTGCTCAAAAGGTCAAAGCGGCCGCAAGTGCCGGCGTAGAGATTTTTGCTTATAGCTGCCATGTCTCTCCTTTAGAAGTAAAAATAACTCACAAAATACCCGTCAAAATAGATTAAGATCGTAGTTTTATTTCAGCTGCACCCAGTTTTCTATCTTAAATCCCACTAGAGCGATCCCCTCGCCAATAATGAGGGGACGTTTTACCAACATACCATTCGAAGCTAATAATGCTATCTGTTCATCCATTGTCATTGTCTGGAGTTTATCCTTTAAATTCATTTCCTTATACAAAATACCGCTTGAATTAAAGAACTTTTTGATCGGCAGCTTACTAAGTGAAACCCACTTTCTTAATTCCTCTTCTGTTGGATTTTGTGTTACAATATGTCTGTCTTCATACATAATATTATTTTCGTCCAACCATTTCTTTGCTTTTTGGCATGTACTGCATTTTGGGTATTCTATAAATAAATATTTCATTATATCATCTCCTATTTTTGTATACGTATGTACCTTAACCTATTAATAAAAAAATAATATCCTTTTAGTACTTATAAATTAATCAATATAGGATAAATTATAATGTCATATACATTCCGTATCTCTGTAAAAATTCTTGCTTTTTTTTGTAGTCTGATACAATACTTCCAACAAGTCTCCAAAAAGACCTGTCATGATTCATATGAATGAGATGACAGAGTTCATGTATGATCACATAATCAATAACCTCAATTGGGGCCATCGCCAGCCTATAATTAAAGGTTATTTTTTTATCTGTGCTGCAGCTTCCCCAGTAGTTTTTGGACTCAACTATTTCAACCCCTTTAGGTTTTACCTTGAGCTGTTCTTCATATATCTTTATTCGTTTTCCTATAACTTTCTTACAACTAGAGATATAAAACTTCTTGAGTCTTTTTTTTAATTCTTCTTCTCCTAGGTCACTAACCTCTATTAATTCATGAAGAAAATACTCTTTTCCAAGATGAAGAAATTTCCCTTGATCATGATACTCTTTTTCCGCCCTGACTTCCTTTGCTTTTGAAATGATATCTAAACGTTCTAATATCCACTTACTTTTCTGTTCCACAGCTTTTATAATTATCTCTTTGCTTGTATTTTTAGGAACTTTAACAGTTATAAGCCCTATTGAATCTATATGAATGGATAATTTCGTCCTCTTGCCATATTGAACGTCACATTCTATTATGTTATTGTCTATCTCAATTTTCATAGTCACCATCATTTCTCTAGCAGTTATTTAAGTTTTAAAATTCTCCGAGCGATGCCCACTGCAGGTTTGTAAAATATACCTTCCATTTCTCTGCTTACTATCTTTAATTTTTCACGTATAGCTATCTCCTGAGGGCAATGACTCTCACATTTTCCACATTCTATACACTGTGAAGCATTTGCAGGTTTTACAGACATTGCTCCTAAAGTTTGCAGATAGCGAAAACGTACTGATTTATCCTTCAAAAGATATTTATCATTATAGCAGGAAAAACAGCCAGGGATATCTACTCCGGCAGGACAAGGCATACAATAGCCGCAGGCAGTACACGGGATTTTTGTCTTTTCCATCATAACAGATTTTACCTTCTCAAATATCTTAAGCTCCTCAGCTGATAATGAATCAGGTTCTGCCTCGCAGGCAATACGTATGTTGTCGTTTAACTGAATTTCATCACTCATGCCAGATAATACAACATTTACTTCAGAATGATTCCATACCCATTTAAGAGCCCACTCAACTGGAGAGCACTCTTTATTATAGCCAGCAAAAGCTTTTTTCACTTCCTCAGGCAAATGAGTGACGAGCTTTCCACCACGCAGCGGCTCCATAACAATTACCGGGATACCTAGTCTGGCTGCAAGCTTTAAACCTGACTTCGTTGCTTGATTATTTTCGTCCATATAATTGTACTGTATTTGACAGAAATCCCATGGATAGGCCTGAACAATTAATTCAAAATCTGCCTTACTGCCATGAAATGAAAATCCAATATTCCTAATCGTACCCTTTTTCTTGAGTTCCTCTAAGAAGTGCATTACACCTAGTGCAGCAAGACGGTCAAACATAGCCTTATCTGTCAGCATATGAAGAAGGTAGTAGTCAATATAAGTTGTTTGCAGTCTTGCAAGCTGTTTTTCAATAATTTTTTCTGCGTTTTGAAGTTTATTCACCATAAAAGGTGGAAGTTTTGTTGCAATCTTTACTTGCTCCCGATAACCGCCTAACAATGCCTTCCCAAGCAAAGATTCACTCTTTCCATTATGATAGATATACGCTGTATCAAAATAATTAACACCTTTTTTAATAGCATCATGGATCATAGCAATAGCTCGCGGTTCATCTATATTTCCGCCGTTTACAGGAAACCGCATGCAGCCAAATCCTAAAATAGAAAGTTCATCACCATTTTTAGCATTTACTCTTGTCAACATAGTTTATTCCCCCTGCCTTCATTTATGTCTTGATTTTATACCATTAAATAGCAATTTTCAAGCTATCTTCTCAGGCTGATACTTCTACTTTGTTTATATTAATTTCTTGATAGAGTTATTTATTTATGAATGCTTCCAAAAAATAAAAAGCCCTAAGACGAATAAACCGTTTTAAGACTTTTTACTTTAACTTAATTTATGAACTTATGGCTATTGAGCCAAAGTACGTTTCAAGAATTCTCTTGTACGGTCCTCAATTGGATTATTGAAGATTTGCTCTGGACTGCCTTCTTCTGCAATAACCCCTTTGTCCATAAAGACCACACGGTCAGATACGTCTTTTGCAAATGCCATTTCGTGAGTTACTACTAACATAGTAAGTCCAGTTTCAGCTAGTTCTTTCATAACTTTAAGAACTTCTCCTACCATTTCTGGATCAAGCGCTGATGTTGGTTCATCAAACAACATCACATCTGGTTCCATAGAAAGGGCCCTGGCAATAGCCACCCGCTGTTTTTGGCCACCCGATAATTGTTTAGGTTTAGCGTTAACGTATTGATCCATTCCTACGATTTTGAGATATTTCATAGCAACTTCTTCCGCTTCTTCTTTGGAACGCTTTAATACTTTCATCTGCCCCACTGTGCAGTTGCTTAAAACATTGTGGTTATTAAATAAGTTAAATTGTTGGAATACCATACCTAACTTTGTACGATAAGCATAAATATCATGCTTATCGTCTAAAATATTTTCTCCATGATAAATAATTTGGCCACCACTTGGCTTTTCTAAAAGATTAACACAACGGAGAAGTGTGGATTTACCTGATCCTGATGAGCCAATAATACAAACGACCTCTCCCTTATTTACTGAAAAATCAATATCTTTTAATACCTCATGAGTTCCAAAGGATTTACTTAAGTGCTGAATATCAATTACTTTTTCCATGTTTTTCTCCTCCTTAACTCTAGGCGTGGCCTTGACCGCTGTTTTTTGTTCTGCGCAGCATATCTTCAGGTCTCTCAACTTGCATTTGATTACCGATCATGTTGTAGTTATCTGGTCCATCTAATTTCTTTTCAATAGCACGTAAAATTCTTGTTATTGTAAAGGTCATGATAAAATAAAGAATACACGCAACAAAGAATGATTCAAAGTATCTAAAATTGTTTCCTGCAATTGATTTTGTTTGGAAGAATAATTCTGTTACCGCAATAACATTAAGTACTGAGGTATCTTTAATATTTATGACAAACTCATTGCCAGTTGCAGGTAAAATATTACGGATAACCTGTGGCAGCACGACATTAGTCATTGTTTGAATATGATTCATCCCTATAGCATGTGCAGCTTCAAATTGTCCTTTATCAATAGAAACAATACCACCGCGAACAATTTCCGCCATATATGCCCCTGTATTTATAGATACAATAAAGACTGCTGCAACTAATCGGTTCATGTCTATGCCAAATGCTAAGGCTGAACCATAATAAATAACCATTGCCTGCACAATCATAGGTGTTCCCCTGAAGAATTCTATATATGCAGAAAGAATAGCGTTAATTACTTTAAGAATAATTCTTTTTGCTCCACGTTCAGGCATTGGAATAGTACGTACAACCCCTATAAGTAAACCGATTATAGACCCTAAAATAGTACCAATCATGGAAATAAAGAGTGTCACACCAGCTCCACGAATGAACATTGGCCCGTTGTTTGAAATAATTTTTACTACCCACTCAAAGCTCATTTTTCTGCCTCCTTAAAAACATCACGAAACCGACTGCATCTAAATGCACTCGGTTTCATATCATTATTATTATTCAGCTGCTGGTTGATTTTTAATTGCAGCGTCCATAATACTTGTACGTTCTTCTTCTGAGATGCCTGCTAAGATCTCATTAATTTTTGTTGTTAATTCACTGCCTTTTGCAACGCCTACAGCAATTGCTGTATCATCATCTGAAGTAGTAAATCCTTCTGTAAATTCTACCATTGCGAAATTTTCATTAGCAGCTGTAGCACTCACACCTTCTGGGCGCTCTGAAACGTATCCATCAATCATGCCTGACTCAAGAGCAACTCTCATAGCTGGGAAGTTGTCCATAGCCGGCTGTATCTCTACCCCTTTAATTTGGTCGATTACTGTATAGTGAAAGGTATTGAGCTGAGCTGTTACTTTGGCTCCGCTGAAATCTTGAATAGAAGCAGCGCCTTCATAATTTCCACCTTTTTTAACAACCATAACCAAATCTGATTTATAGTAATTGTCTGAAAAATCGATTGTTTCTTTACGTTCTGCAGTTGGTGACATACCTGCGATAATTGCATCAATTTTGCCAGAAATTAAAGCTGGCACAAGACCATCCCATTCTGTTTTAACAATAACTAATTCTTTCCCTAAGCCTTCAGCAATTTTTTTAGCAATTTCTACATCATATCCACCTGCATATTCTGCATTGCCGTCAATCTTAACCCCACCATTTGAGTCATCCATTTGAGTCCAGTTAAATGGTGCATATCCACATTCAAGTCCTACCTTAAATGTTCCCCCTTCTGCTGCCTGTGCAGCTTCAGTTCCTTCAGCTTTTGGTGCTTCTGCAGTTTTTTGAGTACTGCCTGCGCATCCTGTTAATAGCATCGTCACTGATAGAGTCATTGCTGCTAAAAACGATAATTTTTTTCTCATATTGAGTTCTCTCCTTTTATTATCTTAAGTTTAATAGAGTATTTCGAACCTAAAAAAATCAACCTGCACTAGGAGATTTACCAATTAAAATTGCCTAAAGATTCTCTACCTAATCAAGTCATTTTATCATTATTTATAAATGATTTCAAGTAAAATCTGAATAGCATCATAAGTACTATTTGTATTATTTACATTAAATTATTTACATTAAATTATCTAGGTTATCTTTAACTGTCTTGATAACTTCTATAAAGGCATCTGTAATAGCCGGGTCAAATTGTATTCCTCTGCAGCGCCTAAGTTCTTCTATTCCCTCTTCATAAGTCTTTCTTTTATTGTAAGGCCTATTTGAAGTCATAGCATCAAAGCTGTCGACAACTGTAAGTACACGAGCAAGAAAAGGAATCTCGTCTCCCTTAAGTCCATGGGGATAACCCTTTCCGTCATAACGTTCATGGTGATGATAGATAAGTGGTATAATACTTTTTAAAGAAATAACTGGTTTAATAATTTCAACCCCGTGAGAAGGATGTTGCTTTAAGAGTTCCCACTCTTCGTCATTTAACGGCATTTTTTTATTGAGGACTTCTTTATTAATATTAATTTTACCTATATCATGCATATAGGCTCCATAAATAAGTGTCTTTTTATCCTCTTCATTTAATTCTAGTCGCTCTGCCAAGAGACGGCTGTAAAGTACAACCTTTTCTGTATGAGCATAGGTATAGCGGTCTTTAGCATTAATAACACTGATTAATGTTTTAACTGAAGTAATGAGTTCCACATCTTTTTCATCAATTTCTTTTTTGAGATCATCTAAAATAGAACTATATGTTTCTACACGATTACGATTAAAGAATTTTGCTCTGTAAAGTGCATCATCCGCACTTTTAATGAGTTCCACATCGTTTTTTGCTTTAGTAGGATAGGTGGATATCCCTAAAGAAATCGTTAGATTGCCATTAGGCTGATTTTCCTGTCCTATAAAATAAGTCTTTTCTATTTTTTCTCTTATTTTCTCAGCAATTTGAACTGCCTCATCTTCTCCTGTGTCAGGAAGTAATATGGCGAATTCTTCTCCTCCATATCTGGCAACTACCTCCCCTGGCTTTATACTGCTACTTAGCAGCTCTCCAATGGTCCTGAGTACTTCATCCCCTTTTTGATGCCCATGAAGATCATTGTATTCCTTAAAAAAATCTATATCGATAAAGAGCATAGAGATAGGCTGCTGCTGTTTTTCGCTTATTATGACTTGCTGTCTTAATGTATCGCAAAAAAACCTATGATTATAGACTCCTGTCAGCCCATCTTTATGTACCATATTTTCAAGTCCTTTAATGTGTTCTCTTTCAATCTTTACATAGTGACCTAACGGCCATGCTGTAAGTATAAAAATACCGCTTAATATAAGGTCATCCTCAAAATACGAATTAATTGCTGCACCAGATACCATTATTAAATCCATCCCTAATATAATACCTGTAGAAATAATTGCTACAATCATTCCTAAATTCATACCCTCTTGTATCGTTGCCGTTATGATAATGAATAAAAAAAGAAATTTATAATGACTGTCATAAGCACCAGTCTCCATGACAACTATAGCAAACAATAAAATAAACAGCCCATCTTCCACATACTGTATGTATTGACCATATTTAATATCTATTTTTTTAATTGCTGAAAATCTCCAGACACCATATATAGCCAATAGTGCTAAAATAGTTATTCCAAAAAATAATAAAATAGAGTTTTTATATTCAATAGTTTGTTCATATCTATTATTTGCAAAAATATATTTAAAAAGAATAGTAGCTATAAATAAGAAAGAACATATCTTTACTACCGATACTATATCATTGATCTGATTCCGTTTATTGTTTTCAAACTTTTTCATAAGTCATTTCCTCTAAATGTCAAGGTAATAAAGGTCGGTTATCCGACCTTTATTTTACTCTTCTCTTAAGCATTTTGGTTCTTCTGGTTGATAACCAGCCCAAAAACATGCTGATGTCGCAACTAAAGATGCAAAAATAGTAGATACCGCTGCAATGACCATTAATACTTTGTGGTTAAGATGTTTCATGATTCTCTCCCCCTTTTCTTGAATAAATTATTTAAAAAAACATCTGCTGAATTTAATAATAAATGTCCTGTCTTTGTTAGTGTAAATACTTGCCAGATTACGCCTATGACTATACAAAATGAGTACTTTAAAAACAGACGATTTGCTGTCAGGTAATAGACTAGTAAACTAACAAGTGCTATAACAACATAGACATTTAAAATTAATAGAGATCTTTTTTTAAGCCTTTCCCTTGTTGCTTGTTTTTTTATAGGCTTGCCTGGGCTGTCTACTGGCGCTAATTTTAGTGTTATATAATAAGCCCAAATAAAGGCAATCACCCCTGTTATAAAAACCAAATAAATAGTTAATTGATAGTGCCATATCCCTAATAAAATAGCAGGAACCACAGATATAATGACTCCTTCAGCATTGCAGATCCAAGGTTTGCTGGCATGGGCTCCACCTGATGATTTTCTAAGAAAAGAAGCAGTCAAAGAAATAAGAAAAGCTTCAAGTGGCACGCCAAATAGTGCTCCCACTACAATGACCGATAACGCACATAAAGACATATGCATAAAGGCAAAAAGCCCGTAAGCCATTACAGCCCTTTTATCCTCATCTAATTGTAGTTCAGCTGCTATTTTAACGGCCATTTGGTCGGCGATATATTCTACTCTAGACATTGTGAAGCTCCTTCCTCTTCGAAAGTCTGCTATAATACATCCCTAAGCTGGTTCCCATGATTACAAGTGAAGGAATCCCATAGATTATTTTTAACTTAGGGTCAGTAAATATCTGTTGCATATCTTTTTTAAATACACCATATATGAGAAGTACATTAATTGCTTCACATATAAACATTGAAGCAAATACTAGTACCCCGGATTGTATAGATTTAATTTTATCAATCTTATTAACAAAAGTACTAAGCGCAGCAAGTGAAAGAATGAGTAGAATGGTATGTATGCCATAACTAATAGGCAAGGCCCTGGCAACCACTATCAATCCGCCCCCTAGCATACTTGAAACAACATACCGCTTAATATTTATTCTCGCCTTTGAAAAAGCATAAAACCCGAGTATATATAAAAACCCTTCTGGAATAGCCCGAAAAATAATTTCTAGTGCACTTAATTTAAGCATATATTTCTCCTTATATTTTTAGACTATAAACTATGTATCCTTTAATTTTCTGTCACAGCCATAGTATTTTCTTGATGCAAAACTTTAATGACATTAAAGATGATGATAAAAACAAAAGCTCTGATAAAAATGTCTCCAATACTTAAAATAGTATATCCTAAATCAAATATGTCTGTTAACAGCTTCAGCTTCACATAAGCATCCCCTAAAATATGTATATCCTCTACTTTTGTAAATGCGTCTGGTGTCACATAGCCAGTTAAGTAAGACAAGGAAGGAAATACAGGCATCTTTCCGTTATTAGCAGCGATTGCTATATGATTTAATAGGGTTCCAAAAACAACACAAGCAGACCCTATGATAGCACTTATATATTGCCTGTATTTCATAATAACAAATAAAAAGGAAGCTAAATAAATGGTTTCCAAAACATTAGTATACTTAATTAAGCCATAATAACCAAAAAATATAGAAATCTGAATAACTAAGTACATTAACTCAATGGCTAATATCGGATAAATAGTCCATGATTTCAAAAGCGGCTTAATAGAATATTTCTTTATTTTGGCAGCTACTACAGCTATCAAAAGGGTTTCTATCATAACCTTTCTCTCTTTCTTTTAACTTAATTGAATGATAAAGCTTTTCGACATTTTTGTCTGTCTTATTATGTATGTAATCTTATTAATAATATAACTTATTATAAAAATGGATATTTTTCATTTAAACATCTTAAATATAACATATTTTTGCTAATAAATCAAAACTATATATTAGTCTAAAAATCCATATTTTTGATATATTAAGACAAAAAAAGCTGAATGAAAAAGTTTATATATCTTTTTCATTCAGCTTTTTTGCTACAAGTTCCACAACCTTCTTCACCATATCTTTTTCAGTTAAAATTCTCTTTCTAGATATTAAATTTCTGCATGTGTTACACAAGTAACTATCAGACCCACATCCGTAAATGCGCTCCAATTTGGAGCTGCAATCCGGACAATAAAATGTTTCTTCCACTTTGATCCCCTCCATCAAAACATAATTTCTAATACGTGATTTTTTTTACCTGTAGAATAAAAACATAGGCCTTCTCTTTTTTAGATATCTCATACTCTTTAATGACAGTAAATTGTTTTCTATTTCTGACATTCTCTTTTACAAGATCTCTGTCTCGTGTATACATAACAATGATTGCTTCGTCTTTTAATACTTCAATTGACTTCTCAAAAAATCTATTATATAGACCCTCAATCTCTTCTGCTGTCTTTCTTCCGGTACGAGCAGGCATATTTGTAAATATTTCATCGAATAGATAGTTATGCTTGAAATCAAAGAAATCCCGGTTAATAAAATGTATGATTGTATGATCTATTTCTGCATTTTCTACAGCTTTTTCAATTGCCTCTCCAAAAATATCAAGTCCATACATAGGATTTGCAGGAACTAGTTTATTACGTTCAATAAGCATCGTCCCAACACCGCAGAAAGGATCTAATACCTGAGCTCCTTGTTTTAAGTAATCCTTTGCAAGTGCTGCGATAAGTGCTGCATTAACAGGTCCTATACTTGCTGCAACAGAATTCTTTCTATACGCAAATCTTTGATCTTTAATCGTATAGAGTTTAATTAACACATTAAATACGCCCTCTTTATTCTCAATCAATCTTATCTCAAATTCATAATTAGAAGTTGAGTTAATAAGCTGCCGTTCTGAAATTCTCTCAAGTTCAGAAGCCATTTTCTTAGCAAAAACACTTTTCTTATCTAGTGGCATTTTACTCTTAATTTCTATCCTAAAGTAGTATGGCCAATCCTCTATGTGTCTAGCCTTCAAAAAATCTAGTAAGCCTCCTCCATAGAGTTCATTTGCAGCAATAATGGGTTCATTTTCTACTGTGCTAACATTTCTTAAACGAAACAGTAAGTCTGAATAAGTTCTAATAGAAAGGATTTCATTAAGATCCTCTGTTCTGACAATGACGCCTGCACCAAATTCTTTTGCCTGACCCTTATGAATTTGATTTAATGTCACCTCTTTATGATCTCTGTTTGTAAGGAGAATTAAATCAGACAGTTCATCGTATCCGCTAAATTTGTGCATATCAGGTTTTTCCATTTCAACTAACATGTCTGTCAACATTCTGATCTCTTCATTAATGTGCTTAAGACTTTCCGCTTCAACTGACCTGCTTGTTAGGAAATCCAGTCTCTCTTTAAGTTCTTTCAGCAGTTTACTATAATCAAAATGACGGATTGCCGCAAGATAATCACTTTTAACAAACATTTTTTCTTCCTTTTGATAGGCAGCATATAACGGACCCATAAATTCTGGTACAGTCAGTTCTCCCATAATTAAAGCTGTATTTTTGCGGACCTTAGCATCTTCTGCTTCTAACAACTTATAAAAGACAGAATAATCTCCTGCTAGGTGGTATAAAAGTGCGGTCCTATTGTTCTCCTCTTTTAATTCCTTTCTTAACTCGATTAGGCTTTTTCTTACTTCTTTCTCCTCTAATATATTTTGATAAATATCTCTAATCATTTTATCTCCTTTACTCTTCCTACAACACCATTCTCCAACATAACTTTAATCCCATGAGGGTGTTCTGATGAATTAGTGAGGATACGCTTTACTTTACCTTCAGTGAGTTTACCGCTAGGCTGATCTTGCTTTTGTACAACACTTACTGCTGCACCTATTTTAATATTGTTTCTTTTCGTTCCGTCCATTATTCTATCCTTTCAAATCTTTTAAAGGTATTTCCATCTCTAGTAATCTCTTCCTGCCACATAGCTGCTGGTCTTACCCAAATGCCATAGTCTCCATACAGTGCCTTATAAACAACCATATCTTCTAACGTTTCACTATGCTTAGCCAGTGCTATCACTTCATATTCCATCCCCTTAAAATGGCGGTATCTTCCTATCTGAACTGAATCTCTCATATATTCTCTTAATCCTTTCTACTTATTCAGTATTCATATTATTTAAGAGTAGTTTTTATTATTTCGGTAATTCTATAGACAATTTAATCATTATACATTGTTTTCTAGATATTGTAAAATCTGCTTAGCAGAAGGCGGACATCCAGGAATATACTCATCTGAATGCTTCGCACACTCACCAATGCCTATTCCAGGGCAATTTTGATTTTTATAACCTTGGCCAATATATATTTTTTTCTTAAGCTTTGTTAAACTTCCCTTGTTATCCATTCGGTCTAGTGCATGAATAAGGCTTCCATAACAAGCGGAGCAGGCATCTTTTTCATCTACATGTTTTGCTAAATGCTGGACTCTTCGGGTCGGACTAATTTTTCTTCCTAACTTATCTTTGTTAAGCTCATCTATATTTGCATGTCTTATGTCAGCACTGCCTATTCCTATAGCCTCAGCAATTCGGATATATTCAATCTCATCCACCTCATATCCCATGAGATGCGCAGCATAAGCATCCATCAGCACTGGATCTTTTGCTGCAATGACACGATTCATTTGAACAGGATTTCCTCCTTCTTCGAAGTTTAAATCTCCCATTAGTCCATCTACGATAATAAGATCTTGCTTAACAACTTTATTAAGATAGGCAATAGGCTTATGTAGTCCCATAGTATGAAATTTTCTCTTTTCCTTATCGGTAATACAGCCTTTCATATTTTTCAGAGCACAAGTAATAGAGGTTTGGCAATGTCCTTTCAAAACAGGCATGTTAATCATATAGTCAACTTCCATCGCTTTGTCACAGACATTTATTTTCATATCTTCAACTTGATATACTTTACTGCTGTCCTTCTGGAGATCAAAGAGCGGGACATTATATTTTTTAGACAATGCCTCATATCCACAAGCTTTAAAAGCACTCGATGTGCGGTCTCCTATCCATGACCCTTCCAAAATGATAATATTTTTAAAACCTTTTGACTGAAGATATTCAATTACCCCTGCTGCCAGCTCCGGTGAAGTTGTTGCTCCATAGACTGAAGGCTGGGCCACAACTAAATTGGGTTTAATTCCAATCAGCATATTTGGGTTTATTTCTTCCTCTATCTTGATTTTATCTAAAATGTCTTTTACCATAGATTTTGGAGTATCTCCATATTTTATGACTATATCATTTCTTTTCATTTTGAACTTCCCTCACTCTTAATACGTCTATACACCTTTTAAATAAGTCTATCATTCATGAAGTAAGTTTACAACATTGCCATTCTAATTATTCTTACTGTATAAGGCACACAATCTCCAATCCATGCCAAAGGATTAGCAAGAGGCAGGTATAGAGCTTTGTCCAAGTCCCTGTAATGTGTAGTGGTAAATAAATAAAAGTGAAATAAAACAGTACCAATTTGTATATTGAGCCGCATACTATTTTATTAGCAAAGCCGATTGAGGCACATTATTATCTCAATCGGCTATTTGTAATCTATTTAATTAACATTCAATTCTAACCTAGCTCCATTTGATAAGCATTTCCTTCAATATCTGCTGATTGATTGGTTTTGTAATATAATCATCCATTCCTGCCACAGAACATTTTTCTCTGTCTTCATCAAGTGCATGAGCCGTCATCGCAATAATAGGGGTAGTGCAGTTAAGATTCCCCTGCATCTTAATATGCCTTGTTGCGAAATAGCCATCCATAACTGGCATCTGGCAGTCCATGAATATCAAATCAAATCGTATTTTATGACAAACTTCAACAGCCTCTTGGCCATTGACTGCAACATCATATGTACATCCTAATTTCTTAAGCATGATCGAGACAAGCTTTCTGTTGGCTTCAATATCTTCTACGAGTAATATCCTGCGTACTATTTTAGCCGATGCCTGCTCCTCTTCTACATGAGAATTTATTTCAGATATAATATTTGGCTGCTCCAATCCTTCTGCTTTTTCTAAAGAGATGGTAAATATAAAGCAAGCGCCCATACCTTCTTCACTTTCTACCCATATTTCTCCTCCCATGAGAGTAATAATCCTTTTGACAATTGACAGCCCAAGCCCAGTTCCCCCATACTTTCTTGTAGTTGAACTATCTGCTTGTGTAAATAACTCAAAAAGTTTTTTTTGTTTATCAGCAGGGATCCCAATTCCTGTATCCGATACTTCAAATCTTAGGGAAATTTCGTTTTCCGTTTCATCTATTTTTCTTACTGAAAGCTTAACATGCCCTGTTTCAGTGAATTTAACAGCATTTCCCATCAAATTAATCAATATTTGTTTAAGACGTATCGGATCTCCTTTAACATGGTCACAAGTGCCCTCATCAATACTGCTGAAAATGTTAAGATTCTTCTTAAGTACATCAGGCATACATAATGAAACCGAATTGGATATCAGTTCTGAAAGACTAAAGTCAATTTTTTCAAAATCCATTTTCCCTGCTTCTATTTTGGAAAAATCCAGGACTTCATTTACTAAGTGAAATAATGTATAGGATGCATTCTTTATCTCGCTTATAAAATCTGATTGTTCTTTATTAACGCTTGTTTGAGATAAAAGATCTGTAAAACCTATAATGCCGTTTAATGGCGTTCTTATCTCATGAGATATGTTAGCAAGAAATTGACTTTTGGCAACATTTGCTGCTTCAGCAGCAATCCGTCCTTTTTGGAGCTCTTCTTCATAGCGTTTTTTCTCTGTGATATCAATCATGCTTATAATCCACTCAGCATATTGGCTGTTACGACTAATGTCATAATGATGCACGGAGAACCATCTAAAAGTATTATCATTTTCAAGAACAACTTCAAAGTATTCATCTACTTCCTTTGTGAGTGCTGGCTCCAACCTGTCCCAAAAAGAAAAAAGTGTCCGCGCTGACAGTACCTGACGCGAACCACTTATCTTAAATAGTTTTTCTGCATAAGGATTCATACTGACAACATTCAGTTTTTCATCTATAAGAAAGACTGCTTCATCCAAATGCTTGTAAATAGTCTCAGAAACAGCCATTTTTCTTTCAAAAAACCCGCTGATAATAGCCCATGCAAAACACATGCACATTAGAGAAAATGCAGCTGGTGCATAGTCAAAGTCAATAGTCCTGGTAAGATACAGACCATTGCCCATAAGGGGTGCCAGTACCCCAACGATAACAGGAAAATAATCTTTCAAAGTTTTGTTCTTCCTAAGCTCAATAAATATATGAATGAGTCCTATGAGCGTAAGAGTGTATCCATGTATAGAATTGACTACAAACCAATAACCTCTCTCATATCGGAGAACTAATAGGTTTTTAGTCTGTAAATCAGGGTATATATTGGGCCAAATTAATCCATGATATTCATTTGTCATGACAAGAAAGAAAGTAACGGCGGGTATAAACCAAAAACATATAATCCACTTTTTATCAAAAAAATTATCTTTGCCTACATATTCATAAGAAAAGAAAAACCACAATACCGGAACACTAACGATCCCAATATAGGAAAGTTTAGAAAAAAGGATTTTAACTTCCTGCTCAGTAGATATAACCTCCAACATTGCTAAAAAAGTCCATATTGCCACAGCAAGCATGAGTAATGTGAAATTTTTGTAGCTGTTTTTTTCAGAAAACCACTTCCGCATCTGCCAAACAAGTACTAAAGATATGATAATGCTTATAATTGAAAGTGCTACATAAAGTTCCAAAACTGATCCCCCATATTTTTGTTTCTCTTATCTACCCCTTAAATAAAAGAGTTTTTACTTGCGTTAGTAATTCATTTACATCTATTGGTTTCTTTATGTAACCATTTACCCCAAGTTGTTTTGCAGTAAGAACATTTTTGACATCAGCATGTTCTGTCAGCACTAAAATAGGAATACTTCTAAATCTGAGTGAGTCTTTTAAAGTTGCTATCAAATCAAAACCATGCTCTGTTTTCAAAGTGAGGTCCATAATAATTAAATCTACGCGTCTTCCATACTGCTCAATAGCATTTAACATACCAAACTCACTTCCTGCTTGTCGTACAGCAATATCAGATTTTTGAAGGATAAGTGTTACTTGCCTTATAATCGATGGAGAATCATCTACAATTAACACTACTTTTTGCCGATTATCCATTATTTCTATACCTCCAACGTAATATTCATATTTCTAAAAAGTGTTATAATTGTACTTTTAATAGTATCTGCCTCATTATCCAAGCTGATAATTTTAAATGCTATGTTTTCAGTTATATCTTCTTTAAGCTGTGCATCTATTTCTTGAGCAATTTTATAAACGCTCAAAGCCAGGTAGTTACTCGAAATGCCTTTAATATTATGCACTACCTTCTGTACGTTCTTAAAATCACCTCTATTAAAAAAACTCTTAACCTCTTTCATTTCGCTGTCAAGTTCTGCTAAAAACACAGTATATAATTCAGCGGCATCCTCCAGATCGAGCCCCGTATTTTTCATAAACATTTCAACACAGTTATTAGGATCATCTTTCATCAAATCTTCTCCTTCACCAAAGGTGTTATATTCCCATCTTCATGCTAAACATTCGATGCCGTATCACATTATATTCTAATGCTTTATCGAAATTTAGTTAATTTTATGAGTATTGAAAACTTCTATTAACTTCTAGATTACTACAGTTTAAAAGCGGTTGTCAATTACTCTGACTCCTTATTATATGACATTCTTTATAACATATAGCACACTCTGTTTATTTGAGAATCCCCATTAGGTCATCCTTTCCAAGAAAGCGTACAAAGTGTGAACGGCGACCTAGAAATGTTTCTTCTTCATAAAAAATAAGATGCAAGAATACACTCTGCGCATGGTTATAAAAAAAGAGTCTCCTGGGTAATATATATTCGGAGGTGAATACAGTGAAAGTAAAAGAAATCATGTCAAAAGAAATTGCAAGCTTAAACTCAGATGATTCTATCGAAAAAGCCGCACAGCTGATGAAACAGCACGATGTAGGTTCAATCCCTGTATGTAGTGACGAGAAAGTAATTGGTATCGTTACAGACAGAGATATTGCACTAAGATCTGTAGCAGAAGGTCAAGATACAAAACATCAAAAAGTCAGAGAGATTATGAGTTCAGATCCTATTGTTGGAAGTCCTGAGATGAACGTTCATGATGCTGCAAAGATAATGAGTGAACGACAAATACGCAGACTGCCTATTGTTGAAAATAATAGCCTGGTTGGTATGGTTGCACTAGGCGATATTTCTCTTGAACCTACACTTCAAGATAATGCCGAGGAGGCGCTTTGCAACATTTCTGAACCTGGCAATACCCACATGTAATCTAAAGCTTACAACAATAAAGAATAGAGAAGTCCTTTTAGACTGTTCTCTATTCTTTATTAAAAATTCCGTTTAATTATATTTTATGCTACACAATAAAAGGAATGAACATCTTTGTTTCTTTGATATATTTTCTATATTCATCTCCAAATTCTATAAGCATATCTTTTTCTTCATGTTTCGCCAGACGCACGTACATAATAATCATTATAGGATACAGCATAAGCATAGGCAAAGTCGCCCATTCAGCCAACATCCCTAAAGTTAAAAGCAGCAGTCCAGTATATTGAGGGTGGCGAATATATCTATAAACGCCTGTTTTCACAAGAGCTCCTTTACCAGTTTCTTTTGACCAATATTTCTTATAGATATTATACCAGCCATTCAGGATGAGGAATAACGCAGCAGCAGCACATCCAATATTGATGTACATTCCCCAAAACCCAATCCTAGACACTAATGTATGCCCCCACAAAATACCTTCAGGCAAATTTTTTCCAATAACCCATGAGATGACATACATACTAAAGGGTATGCCATGCATTTCAATAGCAAAAGCTATTACGAATGCAACATAAGTTCCTATGGGTTTTTTATTCATCTTTTTATAAAATGGAATAAACAAAAGTACAACACTGTACACTACAATAAAAAATAACACTCCAAACCAATTATAATAATGACTTTCTAACGTTTCCATAAATAATCCCCCCCACTTTATTTGATACCTAAAATATAAAACAGCTCATTTCGGTACCCCTTGCTAATAATATATCAAGGATTCCTTAAACTGAGCTGTTTTTAATCTTAAATCTACCTTAAATTTTGGGGACCTGGATGATAAACTCGCAGCCACAGTTTTTATCTGTATTTAAGCTTATTCTTCCGCCATGTGCCACAATGATTTTCTCAGCTATTGCCAATCCTAACCCAGTACCGCCTGTATGTGAACGACTCACTGTATCTACTCTTACAAACGGCTGAAATATATCCTTTGCAATTTCTTTGGGTATTCCAGTCCCATTATCTTTGAAGATAATAAGAATTTCTTCCCCTTGCATCAGTACTTTAACCCTTACATTTGTTCCTTTTGGATTATACCTGACTGCATTGTTAATAAGATTTTGAAATACTCTATTCATCTGTTCTATATCAAGCCTCGCTATAATTTCCTCTTCTGGAATATCAAAATCATATGTGAAGCCGGCTTTATCAAAAGCAGGAATAGCCATTCCCATTTCCTTCCTTATATATTCGCACACCTCAACAATCGTTTTGTTTATTATGAATTCTGAACTTTCCATTTTAGATAGCTCGAACAGATTAGTAATCAAATGATTTGCTCTCACACTATTTTCGTAGATAATTTTTAAATACACACTTTGCTCTTCTTTGGTCAGATCTTTTTTGCTGCTACACAGTTCTGTATAACCCATAACACTTGCAAGAGGATTTTTAAGATCATGAGAAATATCAAGTACCAATCTTTTACGGTTTTCCTCTGACTGCTTTCTAAGGAATATCTCCTTCTCAATTTGCTCTGCCATTTCATTAAATATATCCTGCAACTCTGCAAATTCATTCTTAAGATTAAGTTCAACCCTCGCCGAATAGTCTCCTTCTTTTAACCGTCTCGCACTGTTACAAAGCTTTCTTAATGGGTTTACTATGCCTATAGATGATATCTTTGAATAAATCACTGTACTGATTGCAAGCAAGATTAAATAAAATAAACTTATTGCCACAATGGCTCCAATTACATGCTGCATATCGACCGAGGTGAAGTCTCTGTTATGTACAATGGCAAAATCAATTCTGATAGAGGTTGGAAACGTTACTATTAACCAGAACTTCTCTCTGGGATTATAGGCGATGCTATAGCTGTAAGGAATACCTATGCTTTTACTTGCCATCAAAAACTCAGTGAATTCCATTGTGGTCAGCTTATCCTTTGCAAAGCTATTAAGGCCTGCCGAAAATACAACCTCATAGTTATTGTCAATGACCTGTACCCCTCCTCCATTTTCAATAACCTCAGTTGTATCCATTTTGTTGTAGTCATCTAAGATTAATCTCTCGGCTGTATAATTGTTTTTTACAAGAGTCTTAGATATCACATGATTAGCAAAATCCATAAGAATAAATGCAAATATGCCTATTATAATAGAGATAAAAAATATAAGCAAATAGTTTACTAAAAATTGATTTGATATTTTCCACTTCATAATTCACCCGTATCATGCTTGTGAAACCTATATCCTATCCCACGTATAGTTTTTATATATTCAGGATTCTTAGGGTCAGTTTCTATCTTATTTCTAATATGACTGATATGTACCATGATTGTATTATCGTCATAATAAACATCTTCATCCCATACTGCCAGATACAGCTGTTTCTTAGTAAAAACTCTTTCCGGGTTCTCCATTAGAAATTTTAAAAGCTTATATTCTTTTGCATTCAGTTCAAGCAGCCTCCCTTCCCTATAGATACAGCAGCTGTTCTTATCCAAAACCAGACTGTCATATACAATTTGTGAGGGCGCCTCCTGCTTTATAGATGAGTATTCTTGACTCCTTCTAAGCTGTGCACTAATCCTTGCAAGCAGCTCCGCCATACTAAAGGGTTTTACAAGGTAGTCATCTGCACCAATCCCAAGTCCGAGCACTTTATCCATATCATCTCCCCTGGCAGTAAGAAATATAACTGGCAGAGTATTATTTTCTCGTATTTTACGTAATAGATTAAATCCATCCAAATAGGGCATCATCACATCAAGTATGGCAAGGTCAATGCTTTCATTTTGAATCACCTTTAAAGCCTCTATTCCATCTTTTACTGCAAAGACACAATACCCCTCTTCCTGCAGATTTAGCTTCAAAAGGTTTCTGATATCTTTTTCATCCTCTGCTACTAAAATATTCAATAAATCTCCTCCTAACTCTATATCCCCCTAAAGGTACCCTTTCTAAATAAACTCTTTATAATCAGCCCAGTTTTCTTGTAAAAGTGTTGGTGTATCTAAGCCATATGGGCAATGATTTTTACAATGATCACAATGTATGCACTCATCAACTTTTTTCATTTTCCCTCTCCACTCGTCATTTAGATAGACAGACGTTGGCGCTCGTCTAATCATTAAAGACATTCTGGCTGAAGTCGGGATATCAATATTTACCGGACACGGCAGACAGTAACCACATCCCCTGCAGAACTCTTCACTTAATGCTTTTCTGTCATGTTCAATAACTGCAGTGATTTCTTCATTAAATGCTGGAGGGTTATTTATATAAGAAATAAATTCATCTAGTTCTTCTTCTTTCTGCACACCCCAAATAGGCAGCACATTATCATACTGGGCTAAATAAGCATATGCCGCTGCTGAATGCCTAATAAGTCCTCCTGATAACGCCTTCATAGCAATAAATCCAATACCATTCTTCTTACATAGCTTTACCAGTTCTATTTCTTTATCTGTTGCTAAGTAACTGAAGGGGAACTGAATCGTCTCATACAAACCAGATGCTGCTGCCTGAGCAGCTACATGAAGCCTATGGTTTGTGATACCAATATGCCTGATCATACCCTTGTCCTTTGCCTCTTTCATCGCTTCATACAAACCAGTACCATCTCCAGGTGTTGGGCAGAAACTTGGATTGTGAAATTGATAAATATCTATATAATCTGTCTTCAATAGTTCTAGAGACGTATTTAACTGTTCCCAAAACTCTTCTTTCTTAACAGTCATTGTTTTAGATGCGATATAAATTTTATCTCTATAATCACTTAGAGCATAGCCAATTTTTTCTTCACTATCTGTATAAAATCTGGCTGTGTCAAAAAAGGTTATACCACTTTGATAAGCTTTCTTTAGTAAAACCGATGCTTCTTCTTTAGTAATCCGTTGAATCGGCAATGCCCCAAATCCATTTTTATTAACAGTTATCCCAGTCTTTCCCAATGTTACTAGATCCATCATTATTCTCTCCTTCATATCTATTTATCCATAGTTAATCTTTACTTTATTATACCACTATATTCAAATAATCTCTTTGTCTTAATGATAAGACATTTCTAAAATTACACTATTTTTAATAATTAGACTTTAAGAAATTTTAATTAAGACTTATAATAGTAATGTTCTATCCTATAAAGAATTAAAGGAGTAAGTATCATGAGAAATAATAGATGGGGAGAATATAGCTATTTAACAGTCCTATTAATCATTATAGCTGTATTTATGTGCTGCAGTTCTGAAACCTTTTCAAAGGAAACAAGTAAAAAACACGTACTAGTAGTAGCTTCTTACCATCCTGAAAATATATGGTCAAATGATGAACTAAAGGGCATCAAGAAGCAGCTAGGTTCAGCCAAATACGCTATAGATATTACAGTAGAATATATGGATAGCAAAAATCATTCCGGAACTGAATACATCAATAAACTCTACGATTTATATGATTATAAATATAAAAATATAAACTTTGATGTCATTATATGTACTGATAATGATGCTTTTAACTTTATGAAAATATATGGTGAAAAATTATTCTCTCATACGCCTGTTGTATTTTGCGGAGTTAATAATTTTAATGAATCACTGATTGAGGGACTTGATAATTTTACTGGTGTGGCGGAGATCGTCAATATACAAAGAACTTTAGATGTGGCTTTAGAGCTTCATCCTGGCACAAAGGAAATATTGGTATTTCTAGATAATACAACAACAGGACTTGAAAACAGAAAAATATTTAATGAATTGGTTGGAAAATACAAAGTAAAATTTAATTTCTATCAAGGGATGGATATAGATTATGCCGTCTCTATGGTTGAAGATTTGTCTAAAGGTACTATAGTATTTATTGCAGCAGGCTTCAAAGATGAAGGGGGGGCATACCTATCCATGGAAGATGGCTGCAGAATAATCAGCTCAAAATGCAGTGTGCCGCTATATGGTTGTTGGGACTTTTATATAAACAGTGGCGTTGTGGGCGGACTGATGACCTCAGGTTATGTAGAAGGTCAAAACGCTGCTTTCCTAGCACTTAAAACTTTAGAGGGACAATTACCATCAGATATACCCGTTGTTAAAAATAGTAAGTATCAGTATATGTTCAATTATAACAAGCTCAAACAATTTAAAATCAATCTTTCGGATTTACCTCGAGGGGCGATCCTATATAATTTACCAAAACAGTTTTATACTATCCCTAAAGTTTATACTTGGGCCATCATATTTATCTTAATAATAATTATCATTGTTCTTATTTCTGTAAATTATAAGCGTAAAGCAGCCCAAAAAGCATTACAGGAGAGTGATGCACTTTTAAGAACTGTCATCAATTCGCTTCATGATATCATTTGCTTTAAAGATTCTGAAGGACGGTGGATTGAAGCTAATGATGCAATGCTCCGGTTATACAAGACTGATAGGAAAATAATCGGAAAAACTGATGAAGAGCTAAGCAAGTTAATGCCTGAGTTTAAAACACAGTTTGCCTTTTGCAGTTCAACCGACAAAATTGCATGGGAGACAAGAAACTTTTCAAGAGCAGAAGAAGTTTTTTCTGGGGTCGGAGAAGAGGATAAAATATATGAAGTGGTAAAGATCCCTTTATTTAATGAAGATGGCAGCAAAAAAGGGTTGGTCGCTTTAGGACATGATGTTACCGAACATAGAAAAGCCGAAGGATTAAGAAAAAAATCTGAAGAAAATGATAGATTGATTAACGAGCTTCTTCATTATGAGAAAATAAGGACAGATTTTTTTGCGAACTTATCCCACGAGTTTAAAACCCCTTTAAATCTTATTTTTAGCGCATTGCAAATGGTGGAATTGTTAGAAAGAGATCAAAGTGCAAATAACATTCCTTGTAGATTAACAAATTATACAGCTATTATGAAACAAAATTGTTTTAGGCTCCTGAGAATCGTAAATAATCTCATTGATATTACCAAAATTGATGCAGGCTACCTGCAATTACAGCTTAAGAATGAAAATATAGTGTTCATTATTGAAGAGATTACCTTATCCGTTAAAGATTATATAGAAAATAAAGGAATAAGTCTTATATTTGATACAGATATCGAGGAAAAAATGATAGCTTGTGATTCAGATAAAGTCGAAAGAATAATGTTAAATCTTTTGTCAAATGCAATAAAATTTACTAGTTCTGGAGGAAAAATTGAAGTTATCGTCACCGACAGGGGCGATCATGTAAATATTTCAGTTAAAGATACCGGTATAGGCATCCCAGAAGAAAAACAGAACATGATTTTCGAGAGATTTATGCAAGTTGATAAGTCTTTATCCAGGAATCGTGAGGGCAGCGGTATTGGGTTATCATTAGTTAAGTCCCTAGTTGAATTACATAATGGCAGTATTAGTGTAAGAAGTCAGTTTGGTCAAGGCAGTGAATTTATAATTATACTGCCAGCTGTTACCATACACAAAGAGAGTCCTCCGGTAGACTCTTCTGTCTATACTGCCCAAACCAAGATTGACCGAATAAACATTGAATTCTCAGATATATATGGTTAATTTAAACTCTGGTTTCTTACCCTGCCTGTGGTATACTTTTCCATATAATTTATGTCATATAAAATGCAGGACTGCAAAACAACAGCTTAGAGCATTAAGATCTAAGCTGTTATTTTTAGGAGTTTTTAATGCTTCTCTATCAGGTGCCGCAATAAGTTCGATAAGGACACGCTGATTGCGCAGGCAGTCCTGCGTACTCTTCCTGTTCGCTTGAGTGTGCATAGGGGTTTGAAAGGACATTAAGAAGCCTGTCCATTATAGTATAGTCTCCTTTTACCGCGGCTTCCAGCGCCTCTTCTACTCTGTGATTGCGCGGAATTATAGCGGGATTGCTGCTTCTCATCAACTGATGGGAGGCGTCTTTTGTTTCATGCTGCCTGCCTAACCTCTTCTGCCAGTGGTTGTGCCACTCGGCAAATTCCGTGTTTCCTGATAAAGATATATCCTCAGGCTTGTCAAAAGTTAATGCTCGAAAGGTATTGGTATAGTCCGCACGATACTTCTGCATGATGCTTAAGAGCCCTTCAATAAGAGATTCATCCTGAGGTTCTTCATTAAATAGTCCTAGTTTTGCTCTCATTCCCGACAGCCAATTGCCATGGTACAACTCAGCAAAACCCGCAATTGCATCCTGAGCCAGTTTGACAGCCTGTTTCTCATCGTCGTGAAGGAGAGGCAGTAAGGTTTCAGCAAATCTTGCCAGATTCCATGCAGCAATGTTTGGCTGATTACCATAGGCATATCTGCCGTGAGCATCGATAGAACTAAATACCGTTTTAGGATCATAGGTATCCATGAAGGCGCACGGACCATAGTCAATAGTTTCTCCGCTAAGAGCCATGTTATCGGTGTTCATTACCCCATGAATAAAGCCAGTCAGCTGCCATTTAGCAATCAGCTCTGCCTGGTGCTTAATCACTTCTTTAAGCAGAAAGAGATAGCTGTTCTCCTCAGTGTGAGCGGTCGTGAAGTGTCTTTGAAGCGTATAATCAGCCAAGGTACGGAGATCTTCAGATGTCCCCCATTTTGAAACATATTGGAAAGTGCCGACACGCAGGTGGCTTGCAGCAACACGGGTTAAAACAGCCCCAGGCTGTTTGGTTTCACGAATGACTGATTCACCAGTTGTCACCACCGCTAGGCTTCGGGTAGTAGGAATACCAAGCCCGTACATCGCTTCACTAATAATGTACTCCCGCAACATTGGTCCAAGTGCCGCCCTACCATCGCCTCCGCGGGAATACGGTGTTCTTCCTGACCCTTTGAGCTGAATATCAACCTTTTCACCTCCGGGAGTAATCTGCTCCCCAAGCAGCACAGCCCGGCCATCACCTAACATGGTAAAGTGTCCGAACTGATGCCCTGCATAAGCCTGAGCAAGGGGTGAAGAACCTTCGGGAATCTGATTGCCAGCAAGAACCGCTGTTCCATCACTATTTTGCAAGACCTGGACACTGAGCCCTAAGGATGCAGCAAGCGGATAATTGAGAATGCTTATCTTCGGTGAACGTACAGGCGTTGGGGACTGGCTGGTAAAAAGTATTTTTGGCAGCCGTGCGTAACTATTGTCTAAGTTCCATCCTGTTTCTTCTACTGTTTTTCTCTCTGTCATTGTATCTCCTTTTCTTTTCGTATCTTTTGTTCCTCTCTTAGTTTTCTAAACAAAATCATATATATTAGATAGTGTTTTAAATCCCTATTTAGTGTCTGCTTTCGTCAATTTATTATACTCTTTTCCGAAAATATGAGTCTTTTAAATGTATCTCACTCCAAAAAAAGACCAAGCTTCCAAAATCACGGCCTGGTCCTAGACTAACTATAAAATTTTATAAAATAAATTGGATAAGCAGATCGATTACATCCCCTGTATCTCTACCTCACAATTCTTATATGCCCTTAAAACTAAATACCAGCTCCATTCTCTTAGACACATCTAGAAGATACTCTTCATGTGTCTGTGCTCCCCACGAATTATCTCCACCAACACCCATTTGCTGCTTTGTCACGCGAACCACAGTATAATGAGCCGGCGGCAGTTCATAAGGGTGCATGGCATTTTCTAGCTCGTGAGGCGTATAAGGAAGTGCAGAGAAGTTTAGATCCTCTCCACTAAAGAGCATGCCTCTGCCTTGTTTATTTGTTACTTTAGCGTAACGCACGCCAACTTTATTGCCGCACTCCTGCGGAACTAAGTATTTTGCAACATTATCACTGACTTTGTTGTGATAAATCCCTAATTTAGCCCCATGATATCTATCACTATAGGTTTCTTCAGGTCCCATACCGAACCATTCCAATTGATTATAGTCGGCATCAAATTTGAACATCACCCCAAATTCCGGCATATTTCCAAGTCCCTTTACAGGATCATAAACTAAACGTGTTTCTATCGTACCATCACCAAATACTGTATAGGACAACTGACAGCTTGCCACCGGTTGTGTAGGCAAAAGATAGGTATACGTAATGACAGCGCAGTTCTCTTTTGCTTCCAGCATAGGGGGAATGCTTTTTTTAGCATCCTCATTTTTGTGGGAAGCATACAAACTGGCTAATTTCCATTGCCCGTAACGTGCTGGCATATTATTCCCCATATCATTATCTGTAACGGCCCTCCAGAAATTAGGTTTTGGTATTGCCTTTATCATTTCCACCCCGGCATAGCGATAGGATACTAAGCCTCCGTTTACTCCCGAGAATAACACATCAAATGCTTCACCCTTTACCCCTATATTGAGTCTTCCACGAATAATTTTTACTGGCTTTTGACAAACTTTAGGCTCTTCTTCAATTTGATAAATCTTTTGTCCAAAGGCAACTTCATGCCCTCTTTTGCCCCAAATGGTATCTTCTTTTAAGCCGAATGAAACAGTAACAGCATAGACTCCTGGTTTGCTTGGTATGGCAATCGGCAATTTAATCGCTTCTTTGCACAAAGGAGCAATGTTCGTTTCAATCTGTTCCCGCTGAATAGGTTTCCCATTCTTTTCTATAGACACATAACAGTCGTACATGTTAGTGTTTGAAAATAGGTTTTTATTAACTATAGTCGCCTTATCCCTATTTATTTCAATACTTATATTCTGATAATTGTATTTGACTTCCTGCATTTTAGGAGAACTGTCCCTATTTCCGCCATAGACGATGCCATTACCAGAAAAGTTATAGTCACAAGGGTGATCATCAAAATCACCCCCATAAGCTTGAAACTCATGTCCATATCTGTCCTTTTTCGTAATAGACTGATCGATATAATCCCAGATGAAACCTCCTTGAAACAGTGGTTCACTGTCTATAAGATCTGTATATTTATGCATAGCCCCACAAGAATTCCCCATGGCATGCACATACTCACAGCAAATAAACGGTTTCTTTCTGTTTTCCGATAAAAACGCCTGAATTTTTGCTGCCGGCGTATACATCTGACTTTCTATATCGCTTGTGTCATTGTATCTACGGTCCCAAAAAACCCCTTCATAATGAACTAGACGAGTGTTATCCCACTTGCGGAATGCCTGTGACATCTCAAAAATGTTTTTACCACCATAGGATTCATTTCCGCAGGACCAAATGAGAATACTAGCATGATTTTTATCTCTCTGATACATAGAGTGTGCCCGATCCAGAACCAAATCCAGCCATTTTGGATTATCCCCAGGGATAGCTGTTTCCTTTTTTTCAACTCCTCGTTCTATAGGATCCCATATACCGTGGCTTTCTAGATTTGTTTCATCTATGACATATAATCCATAAAAATCACACAGTTCATAGAGCTTTGATGAGTTAGGATAGTGGCTGGTGCGAATGGCATTGATATTATTTTTTTTCATTGTAACAAGATCCTTTACCAGCTCTTCCTCTGACACACATCTTCCAGTCAGTGCACTAAATTCATGTCTGTTAACACCTTTAAAGACGATTCTTTTTCCATTCAGGCACATGATCGCGTTTCTTATTTCAAATCTTCTAAATCCGACTTTTTGTATAATGACTTCCTCTATATTTCCCTCATTATTTTTCACTTCAATATAGAGATCATACAAATAAGGACTCTCCGCACTCCAAAGTTTTGGAGCACTTATAGGAAAGCTATAGTGTGATAACTTCTCTAAATCTGTTTCTTTATGGAATATAGTATCTTTTCCGTCTATTAATGAAAAAATGACTTTACCACTGTTAGTTGCTGTTAAATCCAAAGCCAGCTCTGCATTTTCATAGCGATCATCCAGAAGCGTCTGCACCTTCAAATCAAAAATATGGATAGATGGGGTAGTAAATAAGTATACATCCCGATAAATCCCGGAGAAGCGGAAAAAGTCCTGATCCTCACACCAGCTTCCTGCTGTCCATTTGAATACCTGAACAGCTAATTTATTCTCGCATGGTTTAAGGTACTCTGTCAGTTCAAATTCAGAAGGCGTAAAACTGTCTTCGCTATAGCCGACATAAGCACCATTTAGCCATAAAGCCATGCCGCTTTCAGCTCCCTGAAAAGAAATATATACCTTCTTCCCCTCCATATACTCTGGCAGCGTAAAATATTTTACATAACAAGCCGTTGGATTGAACTCCGTTGGTATCTCGCCTGGATTAATTTGTTCTCTGCCATCCCATGGATATTGTACATTAACATACTGCGGTCTATCATAGCCTTCCATTTGGATGTGTGCTGGTACCCTGATCGTATCCCAGGGTTTACAATCATACTCTTCTTCCATAAAATTTTTAACACAAGCTTCATAATTTTTTGCATAAGCAAACTTCCAAATGCCATTTAAAGAAAACTGAAAGTCTCTTTCTCCTTGTTTTAAAGCATCTAAAGAAGAATAATATATATGATCCGAATGTGCCTTTAGGCGATTCTCCATAAAAACTTCCGGATTTTTTACAATTTCATAATTAAATTTCTGCATAGTAAATCTCCTCATCTTTTTGCTTAGTCCTTTATTTTACTGCACCAGTAATACCTTCTGCAAAACTTCTCTGAAGAATGAAGAAAATAATGACAGTTGGAATTGTACATAGTAGAACGCCTAACATCAGCACCCCATAGTCCGTTACATACCCTTGCTTAAGGTTAGCAATAAGCATAGGCATCGTAAGGCTTTCATTGTCTGTCATAATAACTTTTGGCCACAAGTAGTTATTCCATGCGTTCATAAATGTAATAGTCATGGCAGCTGCATAAGTTGAACGCATAGTTGGCATGAACATACGATAAAAAATCTGAAACTCTCCTAGTCCATCTATCCTTGCAGCCTCGATAATATCATGCGGAAAAGCCCTTGCACTCTGCCTAAACAGCATAATGAGAAACGGTGTTGAAATAAAAGGCAAAACAAATCCAATGGTTGAATTTAAAAATCCTGCCTTTGAAAACATCTGAAATAGTGGAATCATAGTTGCAGCAAAGGGAACCATCATAGCAAGCAGTATGACAGACATAACGATATCTTTTCCTCTGTCATGAAAAATCTCAAATCCATAACCAGCCAGTGAACAAATTAAGAGAGAAATGAGAGTCAGAATAATAGCATACTTAAATGAATTCATCATAGCCCCAGTAACATTTTGCGAAGCCAGAAGACCCTTCCAATTTGCAAGTAATGCCATCCCTGGTATAAGTTTTCCGCTAATGACATCAACACTTTTATTCGTAGCTGCAGACAGCATCCAATAGAGCGGAAAGACTGATATAAGAGATACAATCGATAAAAACACGTATTGAAAAACTCTTTTTCCTTTATCAATCACGTTTGTCACCTACTTTCATCTGAACAAATGCTAAGACTGCTACTAATATTAAAATCAGATAGGCCATTGCGGCAGCGTACCCAAAGTTCGGAACATATTTAAAAGATAAATTATAAATATAGTGGGACATTGTAATTGTTGCATTAGCTGGACCGCCATTTGTGAGGTTCCACGACTCATCAAATAGCTGCAATGTGCCATTGGTTGACATGATTGCGGTCAAAAGAATAGTTGGTCTTAGTAACGGTACTGTGATTTGCCAAAATGATTGAAATGGAGAAGCCCCGTCAATTTTCGCTGCTTCGTATATGGAGTACTCAATATTTTGAAGTCCGGCTAAATAGAATACCATATTATACCCCGTCCATCTCCAAAGAAGTGCAATAATGATAACTGCTCTTGCACTGATCGGATTGGCTAAGAAGTTGTATCCGGAGCTTAGAATCCCTAATTTTACGAGCAGTAGATTAATAAATCCATCCACCGAAAACAACGACCGGAAAATAATCGCATAAGAAACCAGCGAGGTTGCACATGGCAAGAATATAGCTGTACGAAATAGGCCTCTGAACTTTAAATTTTTATCATTCAGCATAGACGCAAGAATAAGCCCCATAATAAGCATAATGGGCACTTGAATAATCAAATAGATGAAATTATTCATCAGAGCTTGCAAAAATATTTTGTCCTCAAACATGCGTGTGTAGTTCAAAAAACCTGCAAATCGCATTTTTGCTCCTATGCCCGTCTCGAACGAAAGAATCAGAGCCTTAATCATCGGATAAAAGCTCATAGCTGCAATGAGAAACACTGCCGGCATGAGCACTGCCCATCCGAAAAGATTTTGTTTCTTTTGGAGTGTTATATTTTTCTTTGGATGACTCACATCATTCCCCCCTTTTTATTCTAAATAAGTATGGGGAACCGTCTCATTCAGACTGCTCCCCATATATCTCCAAAACTACTATAGCCTAAATACTTACTGACCCATTGCGAATTCGACAGTTGATTGTGCCGTTTCAAGCTCAGATTTCAAATCAGCTCCCGCAATTGTGTTTGTCAAAGCTGTAGCTACGGCATCACGTGCCTCATAGTAATATACCCCTGTATTATTACTTGGTACTTTTGAAGCGAATTCTGTAATCATTGAAAATACTTTTTGGTTATTAAAGAAAGCTTGTGGCTCTCCGTATACATCAGATTTTCCTGCTGGAATATAGTTAGCTAAAGCCCCTGAACTTGGAAGGATTGTTTCATAAAACTCTACACTTCCTGCAAATGTTTTAGCTAGGAAATCATTTGCCAGTTTTACGTTTTTACAGTTTGCTGTAACAGCCCAGCTGGAACCACCATTGTTAGAGTAGTTTGTTGCCCCTTGTATACCATCTAACTTAGGCATATTTGTTATTTCCCAAAGGCCTTTTTGATTCTCTGCTGTTTGGATAGATCCTAAAATCCAGCATCCATTAATTGTCCCTGCAACAGTCCCATCTGTAAGTGTTCCAATATATTGGTCCCAGTCATTTACTTGAATTAAAATACCTGAAGTTACTAACTCAGCATATGTACTTAATACTTTTTCTAATACTGCATTATTAACAATATTAGGTTTACCCTCTTGATCAAATAGGCTGGCTCCCGCAGATTGAAGCATCATCATAATGAGGTCTGATTCTCCTGCCTGCATGGAAAGCAGCGGCTTTCCAGTCTTTTCTAATACAACTTTACCTAGCTCAATGTACTTAGACCATGTAATATCTGTAAAATCAGCTGGCGTAAAACCTGCTTCTTTTAAAACATCTGTTCTAAGGCAAGAGATAACTGCTCCGTTATCAAATGGCACCCCATAGTTTTTGCCGTCAACTGTAGAGTAAGCTACTTTTGATGCCCCAAAATCTTTAAAAGCAATTCCTGAATCTGTTAAGTCTGTAAAAGCATCTGGATAGCTAATGACATTTTTCTGAAATGCATTGTCCTGCATTAATAAAATATCTGGTAATGTACTAAGGTCCCCTGAAGAAGCAGCTGTTGTTAATTTTGTCTGAACGTCCTGCCAAGGGGTTTCAACAACATTTAAAACAAAATTAGGATTATCTTTTTTGTATACTTCTGCTGCTTGATTCATTGCATAAACATTAAATGCAGGATCCCAGCACCAAACAGTTAGTGTGTTGTCATCAGCAGCTGGTGCTGCCTCTGCTTCTTTAGCTGGCTCAGCTCCTTTGGATTCTGCTTCTTTTGTTGGTTCAGTCTTTGCAGATTCTGTGGTTGCTGCGTTTGAACCGCAAGCTACCATGGATAGAGCCATAGCTGCAACTACAAATGATGAGATGATTTTCTTGATCATACTTCATATCCTCCTTATTTGTTGGCGCACGTATAAAGAAATCGCTATTCTCGAGCTAATTGGATAATATGCATAAGTTTTTTAGTTATACGCACTTGTTTATATGCATATTATATCAATATTCCCCTTCCATTGTTTCTATATTCAATTAAAAAATATGCAAATTCAATCATTTACATATTTGCCATTACCATCCTTTTTGCGCGCTAATCTTGTAATTCAAAAGCTTACCTTCGAAATTTTCTGCAGACTGCTTCCATTGATAAGGTGAGATACCAACCAGTTTTTTAAAGTTCCTATTAAAAGTAGATACCGTTGCAAACCCTACTTTATAGGCTACACATTCCATAGTAACCTGTGACCTTTTTATTAACTCACATGCTTTTTGTACACGAATCAGATTAATGTAGTCGATCGGTCTCATGTTCATTGATTGCTCAAACACTTTCCTGAAATGACTTTCACTCATGTTGCAGGCATTCGCTAATTGGCTTATTTTAATCTCTTCATTGTAATTTCGATTGACATAGTCTAACGCATCAGATATTTGTGCTGCCTTCTGTTTTGTTCTTTTAATTTTTTCTTCACTATCATCTAGCCGAAGAAGTTCTACAATAAATGCTTGCATAAAGCCTTTCACGCTCTCCTGATAATAGGTGTCCTTTCTTTGCATTTCTCTTATAATATTTCTTAAAATATTATCCAAAACTGGATGCTCCTTAGCATGTAGAAAGAGGGCTTTACGATAAATCCGTGTAAGCAGTTTTTGAACAAAAGCAGCATCTTCCTTATACGTAGCATTCAGATATTGTTCTATATCAAAAAACATCCACTCCCAGTAGCTTTCTGTCCCTCTATCACTATTTGTTGTATGAGACAAATTAGGGGGAATAACAGTAAACACATTGGCTTCAAAGGGATAATTTTGATTATCAATGATTACTTCTCCAGTCCCTTCATGACAATATCCTATTTCCATAAAATTATGAAAATGAAGACCATTAATGCCAACACCATATTCTCTCCTCCAGTCTTTTCCTAAAAGGGCTAATACAATTTCATTATTTGGCATTTCATAATATCTAAACTCAACCGTTTGCTTTTTTTTACTCATCTACCTCACCCCACTGTGCAAATCTTCAAAATCATTATAACAAATTTTTAGTCATATTAGTATATCCTTGTGCCATTAAGCCAGATGACTTGGTTAATAAGCTTAAAAAATCAAGCTGGTATTTTCGATAGAAGCTGCTGATATCCATATTGGTTTAATCCTAAGTAAAGAGGTTCCTAAGAAAGCGTGTAAAAAAATGATATGTACCCAGTTTTCTGGACACATCATTATCTAATTAAATAGTTAGGCACTAATGCTGGATGTCTTCCTGTAGATTACAGGAGGCATCCAGTTTG
>JARBUI010000004.1 GCA_029239755.1 Clostridia bacterium
CCAGACCAATTACTCCCTTTATTATAAATTAAAATAAGTGCAGCCGTCTTATCAGTTATACTGACTTAACAACTACACTTTTATAGTACCAAAAGCAACTAAAAAACAGTTCATTAGTATTGACATTTAAAATTTAATGATGTAAAATTAAATTGTACACAATATAAAAGAGGAGATGAAAAGATGACAGTTTATGATTTTACTGTTAAGGATATTGAGGGCAATAAGGTAAGTCTTTCTAACTATAAAAATAAGGTATTGCTTATTGTAAATACAGCTAGTAAATGTGGTTTTACACCACAATATAAAGATTTAGAAAACCTTTATAAAAAGTTTGGAAATGAAAAGTTTGAAATCCTTGCTTTTCCATGCAATCAATTTGGTAATCAAGAGCCTGGGAATAATGCAGACATTAAAAGCTTTTGCGAGTTATCTTATGAGACCACATTTCCGATCTTTTCTAAGATTAACGTAAATGGTAAAGATGCAGATCCTCTTTACAAGTATTTAACATCAGCTAAAAAAGGACTATTAGGGGACGCTGTAAAGTGGAATTTCACAAAGTTCTTAGTAGATTCTAATGGAAAAGTGGTAGATAGATTTGCACCTACTGCTGCGCCGGCTAAATTAGAAAGTATAATTGAGAAATTAATTAATAATATATAGTATAGGAGTGAAGGATATGTCAATTTACAGTTTTAAAGCAAAAACAATCGATGGAGAAGAAATATCGTTAGAAGAGTACAGAGGTAAGGTGGCGATTGTAGTTAATACAGCTAGTAAGTGCGGATTTACACCACAGTATGAAGGATTAGAAAAGTTATATGAAAAATACCATTCAAAAGGTTTAGAGATACTTGGATTTCCATGCAATCAATTTGCTGGGCAGGAGCCAGGGGACAATACAGAGGTTAAGAATTTCTGTCAGCTTAACTATGGGGTATCCTTCCAAATGTTTGAAAAGACTGACGTAAGGGGTGAGTCAGCTCATCCACTATTTAAATTCTTAACAAGTGAAAAACCATTCGAAGGCTTTGATATGAAGCACCCTATAGGAGAAAGACTTTATCATGCGCTTGAAACAAACTTTCCTGAATATCTAGAGGGAGACGAAGTTAAATGGAACTTTACTAAATTTCTTGTAGACAAAGAAGGAAAAGTGGTTCACAGATTTGAACCTACTTCAGAGCCTTCTGAAATGGAAGCAGTAATAGAAACTTTATTATAAGGAGGAGTTAAAATGAGTGTAACAATTTATACAACAAATACATGTCCATGGTGTGATAAAACAAAGGAATATTTAAGAGCAAATGGGGTTTCCTATAATGAAATAAATGTAGCAAAAAATAAAGAAGCTGCGATGGCTATGATACAAAAGTCAGGGCAAAGAGCAGTACCTGTATTAGATGTAGATGGCAGCATTATTATTGGATTTGATAAGAGCAGGCTTGATAAACTGTTTAATATTAGGTAAGATAATTGACTTATGAGGGGTTGGTTAAATGGATAAAGATATAAAGGACTTAGACCTGTTGATTTTAGGAGGAGGTCCTGCAGGATTAACAGCTGCTATGTATGGTGCCAGGGCTAAGCTAGAGTTACTTCTTATAGAAAATCAGATGGTTGGAGGTCAAGTTAGATCAAGTTATACTATAGAAAATTATCCGGGATTTAAAACCATAGAAGGCAGTAAACTAGCTGAGTTCATGAAAGATCAGGCACTAGAGCTAGGAGTAAAAATTGACGAGTTTGATAAAATACTTAAAGTGACTCTTAGTCATAATGAAAAGCTTATTGAGACTGAAAAATTTATCTATAGACCAAAAGCTCTCATTATATCTACTGGCGGAGCTCCTAAAAAGTTACCAATACCTAATGAAAATAATTTTTCAGGAAAGGGAATACATTACTGTGCAGTATGCGATGGGGCAGTTTATGAGGACTGCACTTTAGGAGTAGTAGGAGGAGGCAATTCTGCCCTGGAAGAGGCTCTTTTCCTCACTAAGTTTGCATCCAAAGTCATTATGATAAGAAGATATGATTACTTTAAAGGTGAAAAAGCAACTTTGGAAAATCTATTAAAGCATCCGAAGGTAGAAGTCCTTTATAACTGGGATTTAGTAGATGTTAAGGGAGATATGTTTGTAAATAAGGCCATGATAAAAAACACAAAAACTGGTGAAGAAAAAGAAATATGCTTAGACGCAGTATTTGGATATATAGGAAATGAGCCGAAGACTGATTTATTTAGAGAATATATAGAACTAAATAATGAGGGTTATATTTTAACAGATGCTAATATGGAAACAAACATTAAAGGAGTATATGCTGCAGGTGACGTCAGAGAAAAGGTGTTTAGGCAAATAACAACTGCTGTAGCTGATGGTACAATTGCGGCACTTGCTGCAGAGAAGTATATAGCAGACAAAAAGATATACTAAATAGAAGAATCAATTAAATAGATAACAATGATAGTAGTCTTCGTGATTTTAACACCAAGACTACTATTTTTTATGAAATAGAAAAGAGTTAGAAGCATCAGTGCTTGATAGGGGGAATACTTATAGTATCTTGCTCACTAAAAGAAATATGAAGTTCATGGTTGTTATTAAGAGATGCAAAAAAAACATTATTCATATCATAGATTTCTTGTTGTCGGAGTTCTTTTCGAAGCCAAGCCTCATCTAAGCCTAGGTGTATTAAAACATCTGTATATACTTTCCCTTCTATAATAACAGGAAAAGCAATAGAAGAAGTCTTCTTTGCTATTTTCATATCTTCTAGGGTCACAGTATTTTTCTTAGGCTTTTTTAAAACACTTAAATTGCCGCTAGCTTCAATAATAGCTGTTTCTACTTCATTAATATCAAATACATCTTTTTCTCTAAGCAGTTGAAGAACATTATCGATAGAATATTGAATTTTTTTAAGGTTTTTATTAAGGAGTATGCCATTTTGGATAATAATAGTAGGTTCAAAGGTAATGAGATGACCTATTTTGCGGTTAGATAACTTAAGTTTGGCAACAAGTTTTTGAAGAATGGCTATGCCTATCATAGCTACAGCCGTAGGAAGGTGTTTAATTTCTGGATCAGCAATGTCAGCCCCAACAACTGCTCCCAAGACAACTATAATCAAAAAATCAAATACAGGAAGTTCACCAATAGTACGCTTTCCCATATAGAGTGAGAGAAATAGCAATAGAGGTAAAATAGTAACGATTCTTAAGAGAACAATCCCTGAGTCCTTCATAAATTCAAGCATGTTGAGATCCTTTCTAAATAGGCTTAGATTTTAAATATCAGTATACATACTAGCATCTTTCCCAGAACTTCGTTTATAAATACATTTCCTAAAAACTGTAACAGGGTATTCAAATGATTATTGACAATATATTTAGAAAGTGGTAAATTTAAGCTAGAGTTAATAAAACACTTTAATAAAGTATTTTATTAACTCTAGCTTTTCATAGGTTATACAGTATAAAAGGATTCTGTTTGTAGTATAAATAAAAACTGTTTGAAATAGGAGGAATGCTTTTGGAACATATAGGAGGAAATGCTCTTGTTATTAAAGAAGTCAATATAAACCTTGTGCGCAAGGTTTTAAAAGAGAAGGGGCAAGCAACAAAGCAGCAGATCGCAGAGGAAACTGGCCTGAGCACGGTTACTGTTGGCTCAGTGCTGCAGCAGCTCATAAAGGAAAATGAAGTTTTCGAAGCAGAGTTATCTTCTTCTAGGGGAGGAAGACCAGCAAAACAGTTTCAGTATAATAATGATTTTGCACTAGTGCTTACTTTATTTCCATACGAAGCAGAAGGGAATATTGTGATTCACTGCATGGTGGCTAACCTTTCAGGGGAAAGTATATTTGAAAAGAATGAAGAAGTATCGCATATTGATTTAGAAAGTCTTGAACACATGATTAATCCTTTAATGAGCACTTACCCTGCTATCAGTGCTATTGGAATAGGTCTTCCTGCTGTTGAGTCAAATGGGAAAATCGTTGTGTCAGATTATAAGGCATTAATAGGAATATCACTCACTTCACATTTTAATGATCTTTACCAAAGACCTGTCATCATAGAAAATGATGTAAATGCAGCAGTTGTAGGTTTTGTAAAACGTAAGGAGCTAATCCGTGGCCACGCAGTTGTTTACCTTTATTTTCCGGATAAGTATCCCCCGGGAGCAGGTATTTTTATAGATGGAAAACTATATAGAGGAAAAGGAAACTTTGCAGGCGAGGTCAGTAATATACCTGTAGGTGTTTCCTGGAGTGAGTCGTTATATCAATCATTTGAAGAACTATGCGATGCAATAGCTAAACTGATTATTATCATGAGCAGTGTACTAAGTCCAGAACATATCGTACTAAGCGGTCATTATATAAATCAGACTCATGTAAATGCTATTATTCAAGGGGTTTGCAGTCATCTTCCTCAGAATATAATGCCTAGTATTTCGCTTTCGGAAAATTATATTGACGATTATGCACTAGGCATGATAGAAGAAACACTAGAAATATTGGAACCAGATATAGTATTAACAAGAAAATAGTAGGGGAGAGATAAAAAATGGCAACGTTTTTTTTAATTATTATCTATTTAGCATTTATAAGCTTAGGTCTGCCAGACTCTTTATTAGGAGTGGCTTGGCCTATTATGCAGACTGATTACAATGTACCTTTTGCGGCAGCAGGGGTTGTTTCTATGACAATATCAGGGGGAACCATTATTTCGAGTTTGCTGAGCGGAATGGTCATTAAACGTTTTGGAACTGGAAAAGTAACCTTTATAAGCTGTTTAATGACAGCCGGAGCACTAGTAGGTTTCTCGTTTTCACCTTCTTTAGTCTGGCTTTGCGCCCTGGCAATACCTCTTGGACTTGGAGCAGGCGCTGTTGATTCAGGACTCAATAACTATGTTGCCTTACATTACAAGGCGCATCATATGAGCTGGCTCCACTGTTTTTGGGGTGTTGGGGCAACCCTTGGGCCAATCATAATGGCTCAGTTTATTAAAGATCAGAATTCTTGGAGAAACGGTTACTTTGCTATTTCAATAATCCAATTCATACTCGTTATACTGCTTTTATTGACCTTACCCTTATGGGATAAAGCAGCAAAAGAGGTAAATAATAATCTAGATCATATAGGTGAAGTAAATGAGTCTCTACAAAAAGTACATCCTTTGCAAATTAGAGGCGTTAAACTAGCACTTGTTTCTTTCTTTTTTTATTGTGGGACAGAAGCAACTATGGGTCTATGGGGCAGCAGCTTTTTAGTAAATGTAAAGGAGCTGCCTGCAGCGACAGCGGCCCAGTGGGTATCAATGTATTATGGCGGGATTACAATTGGAAGGTTCATTACAGGATTTATTACTATGAAAGTCAGCAATAAGGGGCTTATTCGCATGGGGCAAAGTATTGCACTAGCTGGAATTCTACTTATAGTATTACCTATAGGAACTGTATTTTCTCTTGTTGGATTTATAATGGTAGGATTAGGATGTGCGCCTATCTTCCCGTGTATGCTGCATGAAACACCTGCGAATTTTGGAAAAGAGCATTCACAAATGATAATGGGATATCAGATGGCTTTTGCATATATAGGAGGGACTTTTTTGCCCCCGATCCTTGGCTTCATTGCATCTAAAACAACAATAGGAATTTTCCCGTTCTTTGTTTTATTTTATATTGTTGCTATGCTGATTGGTTCAGAAAGAGTAAATGTTTTTATGAAAAAAGAGAATGATAATAGACATATGGAGAGATTTAAGTATAGTCAAACAGAAATAGAATAAGTAAAACAAAAAGGACAATGAAAATTGTCCTTTTTGTTTTAGTGGTCTGAAGTGATCTGAAGTTTAACGGCAGAAGATAGTTTATCTAATATAGTTAATAACTTCAGCATTTCTTAGGGGAGCAGTAGGCGTAGGGCCAGCTTTGTAGCCTAGGACTACACTGCAAATATGATTATATCCTTTGGGAATACCTAAATCTCTTTTTAAGGCTTCAGCCTTTTCATAATCAAAAGCAAAGTTTGGCATAGTCATAATACAGGAGCCTACACTTAAAGATTCGGCCGCAAGGGCAATGTTTTGTGCTGCTGTACCGGCTTCAATTTGAATGAATTCATTTGCAGCATCTCCGCTTATTAAAATAACTGTTGGAGCTTTATAGAAGGGGTGATACCCTGGTGCACTTACCATATTTGTTAAAGCTTTATTATTAAGGTTAATGACATTCTCAATGATTCTGTCTGCGAGCTTATCAAGAATATCTTTATTTTGCAGGACAGTAAAGTGCCAATTCTGTTTATTCATAGCATTAGGTGCATGCAGAGCGGCATTTAATATTTCTTGGAGCTCAAAATCAGATATTTGTTCTGATTTATAATTTCTAACAGCTCTTCTAGTCTTAATAGTTCTTAACGTTTCATTCATCTAGAGTCCCCCTTTTTTATACCATTACTCATAAAACAGTACACTATAATTGAATCATATACTAAATAAAATAGCTTGACTAGAGTAATATTTTTATTAAGCAAGAATAGAATGATTTTAACTAAAGTAACAGGAGTGCTGCATCAAACTATGGTGTAATAGTAAAAGAGAACAATGAAAAGAAAAGCGGGAATTATTTTGGGCATAGTAGTTTGTATCTGTGGAAATGTATTTGGCGGTGAAAAGATTTTTAGTGCGGAGGAGTTATATACTAAGGACTTGCATCAGAACCTCAATACTAACCTGGAAATGATACATAATGAGTATCCTGATTTTACAGAACTGAAAAGTATTGGTGCATCTATCAAGGGGAAAGATATAAAAGCTCTTAAAATAGGCACAGGAGAAAAGAGCATTTTAATTAATGGAGCACATCATGGAAGAGAAATGATGACAGCAGTTTTATGTACCCAGCAGGCTAAAGAGTTAGCAGATAAGTATGCAGAAGATGAAGTCATAAGAAGAAAACTAGATACTGTAAGTGTATGGTTTGTTCCATTAACTAATCCAGATGGCGTACTGAAAGCCCTTACGACTTATCCAAGCTGGAAAGCTAACGCAGGAGGAGTAGACTTAAATAGAAATTATCCAACAAAAGGAGCTAAACGAACAGTTTTTAGACCTTCATCTAAGGAATACCATGGCCCCCAGCCTTTTTCAGAACCAGAGACTATAGCAATAAGAGATTTTTGCTATGAACAGAATTTTGAAACAGCCATTGCCTATCATTCGGCAGGAGAAATGGTTTATTGGTGGTTTTACCAACAAGGAGAGTGCTTAGACAAATCCCGTTCCATCGCAAAAAAAATTAGCTCTGCTACAGGTTATAGGCTAGTACCCATTGCAGAGTCTAAAGGAGGCTATGGATTTACAGACTGGTTCATTGCAGAATTTAATAAACCGGCTTTTACATTAGAGATCGGGAAGACCTGTAATGGGCTGCCATTAGGTTTTTGGGAGTATAAAAACATATGGAAGAAGAATAGAAATATTCCAATGCTGATAGTAGAAGAAATGATAAAGGTTAATCAGATACAATTAATTGAACCCGTAATAGATACAAATATATTACTTCCAGAAATGACAACTTCAAGTAGTATTGAAGCTGAAGTTCTAGATTAGAAGTTTGATTGCTTTAAAGATTCTAGAGACGTTTTCTCATACGCTATTTCTGAAGCTGTACGGATCCCCAATCTTCTAATAATAGGAAGGGGCGGACACCATCCCTGCACAGCATGCTGAAGCAAAAAGAAAGCTATAAAACCTACTAAAATAAACCAATAAGGACTAAAGACAAATCCTAGAATAGTACTTATCAGTATAATGGCAGAAGCATTTGTTTCAAGAACACGTTCTGTATCCCATTCTTTATTCAGCTCTTCAATTCGAGCAGCAATTGTTTCTTCATCACAATGTTTATACCGCTGAACGGCTGCTTCAGTTTGGCGTAAAATGAGTTCATTTATTTCTTGGCTAGTGTGTAATTGCACTCTTTTGGTTGTAGGTGGTATTAGTCTACTTAACATCATATCTCATCCTTATAATTTTAAAATGTACATTTTTAGGCAGCAACTATTTACTAGAGTAATAAATAAGTAGTATTACTTCTTTAGTTATTATGAGTATGCTAATATATTTTATACCTACATAATGCTTTCACCATGGGTTCATAATAAATACAACGAGAGTAAGTTTTGCTGTTGGTACTAATAGTTTAAATGATTTGAGGGCCTAATTATTTTATGAGGAGCTGAGGGTAATGAGCGAGAATAAGATTGTACTTATCACAGGGGGTAGTGCGGGAATGGGAAAAGCAGCAGCATCGGAGCTAATGAGACTTGGTTACTTTGTAATTATTCTTGCTAGAAATAAGGAAAGAGGCGAGAAGGCGCTGGCAGAAATTAAAAGTGAAAGCAAGAGCAATTTGGCAGATTTAATGCTGTGTGATTTAGCTAGTCAGGCTAGCATAAGACGCTTTGTAAGTCAATTTAAGGAAAAATATAAGAGACTGGATGTACTCATTAACAATGCTGGGGTTATACTGCCAAGCAGACATGAAACAAATGATGGATTTGAGCTGCAGTTTGCAGTTAATCACCTGGGACATTTTCTACTCACAAACTTACTTTTAGATACCATCAAAAACAGTAGCCCTGCCAGGATTATTAATGTTTCATCAGGGGCTCATAAAGCAGGCAAAATACATTTTGATGATCTTAATCTTAAAAAGAACTATAATCTTATAAAATCATATTCACAGTCAAAGCTTGCTAATATACTTTTCACCTACGAACTTGCAGACCGGCTAAAAGATAGGGGGGTAACGGTTAATACTCTTCATCCTGGAGCAGTGGCTACGCAAATGGGAATTAACCGAACGACTGGGTTTGGAACACTTATAACGAGTATGCTTAAACCTTTTTTTAAGTCGCCGGCAGAAGGAGCTTCAACAACTGTTTACCTAGCCACGTCTAATGAAGTTCAAAATATAACTGGGAAGTATTTTTACAATAAAAAACCTATTCCCTCTTCGAAGCTGTCTTATGACAAAGAACTTGCAAAGAGGTTATGGCAGGTTAGTGAAAAGATGGTGCATTTAAGTTAGGATTTTAATTTCTAGTGCAGCCAAGCATAATATAAGAATAATTTATATCAAAGAAGAGATGCTATTGCTAGGAGTATCGGCACTAGATAGGTATTATTCTTGTAAATAATGTTGGAGGCTATCAATATGAATGTGATAGAGATCAATAATCTCACTAAAAGTTATGGCAAGACAAGGGGTATTGTTAATGTAAACTTTAATGTTGAAGAAGGGGAGATATTTGGTTTTATCGGCCCTAATGGCGCAGGCAAGTCAACAACCATAAGGACATTGCTGGCACTTATTAGGCCAACAGGCGGCAGTGCAAAAATTTTTGGGAAAGACTGCATAAAGTATGCCCCTGAAATTGCAAAAGAGATAGGTTACTTGCCTTCTGAAGTTTTTTATTATGAAAATATGAAAGTAATGGACATATTAAGGTATTCGGCAAGTTTTTATAAAAAAGACTGTAGTAAAAGGATACAAGAGTTAACTGATGTAATGGAGCTTGATGTCACTAAGAAGGTGGATGATTTATCTTTTGGTAATAAAAAAAAGGTAGGGATAGTAGCAGCACTTCTGCATGAACCTCGGCTTATCATACTTGATGAACCTACAAGTGGGCTGGACCCTCTGATGCAGCAAAAGTTTTTTGAGCTGCTTTTTGAAGAGAATAAAAAGGGTGCAGCGATCTTATTCTCTTCTCATATTCTGACGGAAGTTCAAAAAATGTGCAGCCGAGTTGCAATTATTAAGGATGGCAGCATAGTGAAAGTCGAAAATATAAATACACTGCGAGAAAATAATTATAAAAGATTTAATATAGAAGTAAGGTCACTTCCTTACAAGAACTATTTTAACTTCGGAGGAATAGATAATTTACGGTCAGAAGGGAATAAGATAAGTTTCTTATACAGAGGAGATATTAATTTAATTCTTAGAAAACTTTCAGAAGCACAATTATCTAATATTTGGATAGAAGAGCCGAGCCTTGATGAAATATTTATGCGCTATTACGAGAGAGAGGATTAGAGCTTATGAACATATTTTTATATGAATTAAAGGCCTATTCTAAGAACACGATAGTATGGACCATTGCATTAATAATGCTTGTTTTCTTACTGTTATCTCTATTTCCTAGTTTTGCAAAAGAAGCGGTAAGTGTGCAAAAGCTGCTGAAAGGATACCCGGAAGCAGTAAGAAAGGCACTTGGTATTTCTATATCAAATATTTCTTCGTTTCTCGGCTTTTATTCATTTGTATTTGTATATGTTGTCCTTTGCGGAGCTATTCAGGCCATGAACTTAGGTATCGGGATTTTATCTAAAGAAACACGGGCAAAGGCAGCAGATTTTCTTTTTACAAAACCGGCAGCCCGCTCAAAGGTAATGACGGCAAAGCTGCTGGCTAGTCTAAGCTTAATTATCATTACAAATACTATTTATTTAATGGCTGCTACTTTAATAGCTAGTATGGTGAGTGAAAAGTCGTTTGATGCAAAGATATTTGGGATGATTTCTTTGACGTTATTTTTCATTCAGCTTATGTTTATGGCTTTAGGGGTTGTAATAGCAGTACTTATTTCAAATATTAAATCAGTTATTCCTATTTCATTAGGGACTGTATTTGGATTTTTCATGATAAGTATGTTTGGATCAGTTGTCGAGGATGACGCTATGCGTTATATGACGCCATTTAAGTACTTTGATACAGCGTATATTATTAAGCATAGTGCATATGAAAGCAGTTTTATGATGGTGGCACTTCTATTTATTAGCGTAGCTTTATTAATAAGCTATGGCATTTATTCAAGAAAAGACAAGCATACAGTTTAAATTAGAAGTCACTTAGTATTTCATGAGGAGGCTAAATGATGAATTTATTCAAAAGAGAAGTAAGAGCACACTTAAAATCGCTTGTTATATGGAGCGTTGGAATGATTTTTATGGTTGCTGGGGGAATGGGGAAATACGCAGGATATGCGTCTTCAGCGAAGACGCTAAATGAATTTATTGCACAAATGCCTAAAATGGTTCAGGCTATAATGGGATTTAGTACATTTGACTTATCAAAGGCCAGTGGGTTTTATGGGGTACTCTATTCATTTCTTGCGGTTATGGCAGCAGCACATGCTGCTATACTTGGGACAGAAATCATTTCAAAAGAAGAAAGGGATAAAACAGCGGAGTTTTTACTAGTAAAGCCTATTTCTAGGAATGCAGTCGTTTCTTCAAAGATACTTGCTGGGATTTTTAATATTACAGTATTAAATGGGATTACACTAGTTGCCTCGATTTATATAACGGGTTACTTAAGTAATGGAGAAAATGTTACAGATGATATTTTATTGTTAATGAAAGGGATGTTTATACTTCAGCTTTTATTTATGTTTAGTGGGACAAGTGTTGCCGCACTTAGTAAGAATCCTAAGGGAGCTGTATCAATATCAGCTATGGCTGTACTAGTTACATTTATAGTATCAAAAGTAACTGAAATAGACAGCAGACTTATCAATCTAAAATATATTACACCTTTTAAGTACTATGATGCTAAAGATTTGATGTATCATGCAAGGCTGGATAGTGTTTTTATAACCCTATCCATTTTCATCATGGGAGTGATGGCAGGTGTAACGTTTACGGCGTACAGTAAAAGAGATTTAAAACTATAAGTAGATTATAATAAAGCATATTTTTAGAGATTTTTATCTAAAATAATCGGATTAATATGGCATAAATTGGATATTTATGATATTATATATACTAATAACGATTAGATTACTTTAGTATCTGCCTGTAGCGGCAAGATATAAAAGAAGTAATATGTTAATCGTTTTACATAGAGAGAGATCACGTTTAGTAAATCATATTGTACAACACTATGACTGCTCAAAAAAACACTATAGGGGGACATATGTTTAAAAAACTTAGGGGGCTTAATAAAAGTTTAGGATTTAAGATTACATTAGCATTTTTAAGTATTATTATAATATCCATTAGTTTAATAGCAAGTGCAGCATACACACAAAGTTATGCTATGCTGATCAACAACTTGGGAGAGAGAAGTCTTAAAATAGCAGAAATAGGATCACAAAAAATTGATGTTGAAGCATTTAAAGCGTTAAAAACACCTGAAGACGAGCAAACAGAAGCATATCAGAGCATGAGAAAAGATTTAAGTCATTTAAGGGAAATAACTGGAGCTAAATATTTATATACAATGACCAAAAATGATAACGGAGAGTTTATTTACATAGTAGATGGCTCAGCAGAAGAGGACGTGTCTCATATTGGTGATATTGAAGAACCTAGTTTGAATTTTGACGCTGCTTGGGAAGGTAACAAATGTATTGGAGAGAAAATAGAGGTTACTGAGTGGGGCACACTTATCAGTTCATATGTTCCAATAAGAGATACGAACGACCAAGTAGTTGGCTTTGTAGGAATTGATTACGATGTCGAAGTCGAATATGAAGCCTTTCAAAGGTTTAGACTAGTGCTCTTATGTATTGCTTTAGGACTTGTAATAGGTACATCCATATTTGGAATGATACTCTCAAAGAAGATTACTCGTCCAATCAAAAAGCTTATGGAGCTGATGCAAAAAGCTGAAAAAGGTGATTTAACAGTACAAGCTGATATACGAACAAAAGATGAAATTGGAAGTTTATCTGTCAGCTTTAACAATATGATGGGAAACATAAAACATCTGATTAAAGAAGTAAACCAAAACAGTGAAGAAGTATATAAGGCAAGTGAAAAGCTTACTACCTCTGTTGAAGAAATAAGTAGCCAAACTGTTACTGTTGATACTAATGTCCAGCAAATAGCAGCAGCAATGGAGGAAACATCAGCTTCAGTGCAGCAGGTTACAGGGTTCAGTAATGAAATTACTACAGTACTAAAGAGCCTTCTTGATAAAGCAGATCATAGTAATGAGATAGTCAGAGAAATAAGGAAACGAGCATCTGAAATGAAAGAAGATGCAGAAAAATCAAATCATATTGCTAAGCAGATTTATAGTGAAAAGCAAAGTGAAATGGCTAAGGCGATAGACGAAGGTAAGGTTGTTTTGGAAATTAAAAAAATGTCTAACAGTATATCTGCAATTTCCACGCAGACTAATCTATTAGCACTTAATGCATCTATAGAAGCAGCAAGGGCTGGAGAGTATGGCAGAGGATTTGCAGTAGTTGCTGAAGAAGTAGGGAAACTTGCAAACCAATCATCACAAACAGTAAAGGGTATTGAAGAATTAATTAATGAGGTACAGAGGGCTTTCGATAATCTGTCAAATACCTCAGCTGGTATTCTTGAATTTATTGAGAATAAAGTTATTAATGATTATGAGATGCTAGTACATACAGGGATGCAATACCTTAAAGACGCCGAATCTGTAGGCAGTTTAATTAGTGATTTTGCAGATAGTTCAGAGGAAGTTGTTAGAACGGCTAGTGAAGTTAATCAGTCAATAGAACATGTAGCTGCGACGGTAGAAGAAGTAACGGCAAGTGTGCAGGAAATCTCTTCAAATACTAATCAAACAACAAAAACAATGAAGGAAGTAGCTGGAGTAGCCAAAGAACAGGCGAATGCAGCAGAAGCGTTAAATACTTTAGTAGTAAAGATTTTTGAAACTAATTAAATAGCAGTATCTAAAAAGAAGCTTCCGATTTTGGAGGCTTCTTTTGGTGTCCCCGAAAATATCAGTATTGTAAAATAATTGTCATAATGTGCATACAATGAAGGGGAGAGTCTAGATATATTATAGTGCTATTAGGGGAGTGAGGGTGAATGGTCAAACTTTTTAGGAATATTAATCAAAGTTTAGGTCTAAAGGTTATACTTACATTTTTATCGACTGTTACATTATCTATTGGTTTAATATCAGGTATAGCTTATACACAGAGCTATCAGGTGCTAGTAGCTAATTTAGGGCAGAGAAGTGTTAAGATAGCAGAGGTTGCTTCCAAAAGAATAGATATTGAGGCATTCAGAGAACTAAAAACTATTGAGGATGAGGAGACAAAGGCATATAAAGAGATGAGGGGAAGCTTAAGTGAACTGCGAGAATTAACAGGGACAAAGTACTTATATACGATGAGAAAAGATGATAAGGGGCAATTTATTTATGTAGTAGATGGATCAGAGATCGAAGAGATATCACACATAGGAGATATTGAAGAATCAAATGTAGTTTTTGAGACTGTGTGGGAAGGAAATAAATACATTAGTAATACAATTGATGTAGGGCCATGGGGCATACTTGTAAGTTCTTATTTTCCTTTAATAGACGAAAAAGGAGAGGTGGTAGGGTTTGTAGGGGCTGATTATGACGTTGAAGTAGAGTACAAATCATTTCAAAGGTTTAAAGTTGTGCTTCTAAGCGTTACGCTGGGCTTATTAATATTTGCAGTATTTTTAGGTGTTCTTCTATCAAGCAAAATACTTTCACCTATTAAAATCCTTATGAAGCTCATGCAAAAGGCTGAAAAAGGAGATTTAACAGTACGGGTTCAGGTAACTTCAAAAGATGAAATAGGAAAGCTCTCTGCTAGCTTTAATAGAATGGCAGAGTATATAACACGCCTTATCAAAAGAGTTCATGACAATAGTGTGAGCATGAGTGAATCAAGTCAGAAGCTTAAGAGAACAGTAGAAGCAATAAGTGCGGAGACAAATACGGTCAATATAAGCGTGAATGAAATAACAATAGGGATGGAGCAGACTTCCGCAGCAGTTGAAGAGATAACAGCAGCAAGTAATGAGATAATAATTGATGTAAAAGCTCTTTTAGATAAAGCTAATAATAGCAGTGAGACAGTAAAAGAAATTAAAAAGAGAGCAAATCAAATGAAAAATAACATGCAGAAATCAAATGATGTAACGCAGGAGATATATAAAGAAAGACAATATGAAATGATGGAGGCCATTGAAAAGGGAAGGGTAGTTGCTGAAATTAAGACGATGGCAGATATTATATCGAGGATATCAGAACGGATCAATTTAATAGCAGTTAATGCAGCTATAGAAGCAGCTAGGGCTGGAGAGTGTGGCAGAGGATTTGCAGTAGTTGCCGAAGAGGTCAGAACACTGGCAAAGCAATCATCTCAAACAGTAAAAGGTATTGACGAAATAGTAAAGCAAGTACAGCAGGCCTTTGGAAACTTATCGGATACATCACAAGGAATGCTTGATTTTATTGACAATAAAGTTATTAGTGACTATAAGATTTTGATGGATACTGGAGCACAATATTTAAAAGATGCAGAGTGTATGGAAGGGTTAATAAATAATTTTGTAAGTCATTCAAAAGGAGTGGCAGTAACAGTGAATGAAGTTAATTATGCAATAGAAAGCGTGGCAACGACAGTAGAACAAACAACATTAAGCCTGCAAGAAATTTCAAAGAGTACAAGTCAGACTGTAGTGTCAGTACAAGAAGTAGGAGAGATATCTAAAAGACAGGCTCATGAAGCAGAGCACCTAAGTTCCATGATTAAAACGTTATTTGAAACTAATTAATGAGTAAAAGCTTAAAGATTAGGATTTTTGCTAAAAATTGAGTATAATACTATATAGAAATAATATACCTATCAGCAAAGGAGTCTACAATGAGCCAAAATAAAGAGGAAATACTAAAGTCTATCTTAAGCATGAGGAGAAGGCTAACTCATATTAAGCTAGATATAAATAGAGAAATTGATATATTTGAGGAACAAATGAATAAGTCTTTAAAAAGAATAGATAAGATAAGTTATTTATCTAAAAAGTTTAGCATAGCAGAACTTACTGAAACCCATAAAGCTTATGAAAAACTTGTAAATCCAGGACAAGCACAGACACAAGAACAAACTAAGGAATGAGTACCTGAGCTCAAATACGTACAAGTTCACGGTTAAAAAGAATATATACTTAGGAGGACGGGGAAAATATGGATGTAAAAGCATACTGTTTATCACTTCCGATGGCAGTACTGGATTACCCTTTTGGAGATACTCCGATGGTGATAAAAGTTAATAAAAAGATGTTTGCACTAATAAATAGTGAGGGAGAAGTTTCATTAAAGTGTGAGCCACTTCAGGCGTTGGCGTATAGAGATATGTTTGAAGCAGTATCACCAGGTTATCATCTTAATAAAGAACACTGGAATACAGTTAAACCTAATTTAGATGTAGATGAAGAGCTGCTTAAAAGGATGATAAGAGAGTCTTATAGAGCTGTAGTGCAGACCTTTCCAAAAAAAGATAGAGAGGGTTATTTGAGGCTTCTTCCATAAGCTTATCAAGGATTTTTCCAAGGAATAAAATGTATAGTTTACCAATAATAAACGATACAACCTCTCCAATAATCCTGCTACAATGATTATGGATATAAGGGGGAGGTGATATTGTGCAAGTAGATCAAATAGAAGATGAAATTAAGCAAAAACTTCAAACTAAAATGGAACTTGAAGGACAATTTAAAAATGGAGTAAGTTGGTTCTATTGGATTGCAGGCCTTTCAATAATTAATACAGTGACCTATCTCATGGGAATGGATTGGAGTTTTATTGCTGGTCTTGGAGTTACACAAATGATTGATGTGTTCACCGAGTCGCTGTACGGAAGCATTCGAGTGATAGCACTTTTTATTAATTTCCTCCTGGCAGGCTTTTTCGCATTTCTTGGGTATTTAACAAGAAAGAGACGGAATTGGGTGATTATCCTAGGAGTAGTTCTTTATTCCCTAGATACAATTATATTTATATTTTTTCAGGATTGGATAAGCGTAGCATTTCACGGCCTTGCTATCTATTCATTCATTAAAGCTATACTAGCAAACAATAAACTTAAGATGCTTACTTAGTAATGGAGGACAGAAGTATTCTGTCCTTTTTTTATTTCAACATGCTAATTGAGGCTATTTAGAAAACGATTAATAGACTACATTATCTTGTAGCAGCAACCTCCAAGGAAAAGTTTAATCAAATAAATAGAGTTGTACTTCGGGATTGTCAATATTTGACTTATCATACCAGAAGAATCCTGAATCAATGAAATCTGGTAATGTTTCGCCCCTGTAGGCTCTAAGAGCTGCTTGGATGGCGAGATAGCCCATTCCTATAGGATCTTGTGAAACAGCACCAGCTACAGTACCTTCTTTAATGGCATTTGAAAGAGTTTTGCTAGCATCAAAGCCAATAATAGTAACTTCACCTTCCTTGTTAAGCTCCCTTACTGCTTCTATAATACCGGTACTGATATCACCGCTCTGTCCGTATAGTCCGGTAAGATCTGGGTGAGCCGTCAAAAAGGACTTCGCAGCTTCTTTAGCACTAGCTACAGAATCAACATCATATTGAGGAGGAAGTATTTCTATATCGGGAAAGTTCTGCTTTAGTGTATCGATGAACCCATTTGTCCTGGCTTCAGCCTCCGTACTTATTCTATCTAATGAAATAATGCCTACTTTACCTTTTCCATTAAGAAATTGCCCCATTTTTTCTGCAGCAAATGTTGAAGCTTTATAGTTATCGGTTGCGACTGTTGTCTTAACAATAGGATTGTCAACGCCTGTATCCAGTCCGACAACTGGAATATCAGCGGCGTTAGCCTCTTCAAGATAGGGAGATACCTCTTGGGAATTAAGCGCTGTCAAAATAATAGCTTGAGGATTTTTTGATAGCGCGGACTTTAATAAATTAAGCTGTACTTCAGCTGGTTCTCCTACTTTTTGACCCTCCCAGGTTGTTTCGATACCATAGGCTTTTGCAGCCTGTTCAGTTCCTAATTTAATAAGCTGAAAAAAGCTCGAATCTATTTTTTTTGAAATAACGGGTATATATATCTTTTCAGGAGCTTGAGTTTCTTGAGCTTTTATTGGCAACATAAATAGCAAAAAAAATCCTAGTACAAATATTTTTTTCATTTCATGACCTCTTTCAAGTAATAGAATTATTCATATAAATATTTTTGAATTTCAGGACTGTCAATACTTGATTTATCATACCAATAGAATCCTGTATCAATAAACTCCGGAAGCCGCTCGCCTTTAGCAGCTTGAAGTGCTGTTTCTATAGCCTTGTATCCCATGCCTACTGGGTCCTGAGTAATAGCCCCAGCTATAATACCTTCGCGGATAGCATCTGTAATCGTTTTGCCAGAATCGAAAGCGATGACTGTAACCGTCCCTATTTTATTAAGCTCTTTTAATGCATCAATAATGCCTTCATTCATAAGGGCATTGATACCGAATAAGCCAGTAATATCAGGATGAGTTTCTAATATTTTTTTTGCAGCCTCTTTTGCATCAGCTCTTGAGTCTAAGCTATAGGTTACAGGTATTATCTCGATATCAGAATAGTTTTCTCTAATTGTATTCATGAATCCATCCCCTCTCTCTCTGCTTACTTTGACGGGCTTTGACACTGAAAGAACCCCCACTTTACCTTTTCCTCCAAGAAGTTCGCCCATTTTCATTCCTGCTAATTCTCCGGCTCCGTAATTATCTATTCCAACTGTTGTTTTCATAATAGGGCTATCAACGCCTGTATCTACCCCAACAACTGGAATACCTCTTCTTTGAGCTTCTTCAAGATAGGGGGTGAGGGCTGTTGCATCAAGGGCGGATATAAGAATAGCCTGAGGATTTTTAGTTAATGCTGATTTAAGTACATCAATCTGAATTTCTAGGGGTTCTCCTATTAGCGGGCCTTCAAATGTTGTTTTAATTCCATAATCTTTAGCAGCTTGTTCAGTTCCGGCCCTAAGTTGTTTAAAAAAACCAAAATCAAGTGTTTTGGCAATAACCGGGATATATATTTGTTCAGAAGGCACTGCTTCTTGCGCAGCAGGTCCTGTTATAAAGAATAGAGGTAAACCTAATGTAAATAATAGAAGTAATGCTGATTTTGATGGTTTTTTCATATCTGAACCTCTTTCAAGTAAGGTGAATTTTACCTTTAACTAACTCTTACCAAAATTAAGATTTATTATATGTGATACAAATATTATTTATAAATAATTCTTTCTAGTTTTGCATTAAGATATTCATAAAAATATTAGCTTAAAAACTATTGACTTAGAGTTAACTCTAAGATTTAAAATGGATATATAGAGAAACTATCTAGTTATAGGATTATATAAGGGGGAATTATTTTGTTATTTAGGACATTTGGGAAGACAAATGAAAAGGTATCGGTGTTAGGTTTTGGCTGTATGAGATTACCTATTATCGATGGAGATACAACTAAAATTGATGAAGAAAAGGCTGTAGAAATGATTCGTTATGCCATTGATGAAGGAGTTAATTATGTAGATACGGCATACCCTTATCATGGAACAGGCATGGGAAATGGCGGAGAAAGTGAGCCTTTCGTAGGAAGAGCCTTAAAAGATGGCTATAGAGAAAAAGTTAATTTAGCTACAAAGCTTCCTAGCTGGGCGATCAAAACCAGAGAAGATATGGATAAGTATTTAAATGTTCAACTAGAGCGTCTCCAAACAGATACAATAGATTTTTACTTAGTGCATGCTTTAAATGCGGAGACGTGGGAAAACTTGAAGAAATTAGGGATAAGTGAATTTTTAGAATCCGCAATCAAGGATGGAAGAATAAGATATGCAGGATTTTCTTTTCATGATAAACTAGAGGTGTTTAAAGATATAGTAGATTATTATGATTGGTCTTTTTGTCAAATTCAATATAATTATTTGGATGAAAACTTTCAGGCAGGAATAGAGGGTTTGGAATATGCAGCAGACAGAGATTTAGGAATTGTTATTATGGAGCCCCTAAGAGGCGGTAAAATAGTAAAAAATCTTCCGTCAGAAGTTATGGAACTTTTTGATCGGGCAGAGGCTAAACGGTCTCCTGCTGAATGGGCATTAAGATGGATATGGAATCATCCGAAGGTTTCTGTTATTTTAAGTGGCATGAGCATAATGGATGATGTAATAGAGAATATAAAGGTTGCTGGTGAAGCACTTCCTAATTCTTTGACAGAAAAAGAATTAACAACAATAAGTGATGTGAAAAAAGTATTTAATGACAGAATTAAGGTTAATTGTACAGCTTGTGAATATTGTATGCCCTGCCCGGCAGGAGTAAATATTCCTAAGAATTTTGCGTATTATAACGAATATAGCTTATTTGTTACACCAGAAAGAGAAAAAGAGCTTAAGTCTGCATACCGCTTAATAGGAGAAAAAGAGAGAGCAGATAGGTGTGCATCGTGTGGTGAATGTGAAAGTCATTGCCCACAAGCCATTAAGATCCGTCAAGAACTAAAAAATATTGCAGAACTATTTGCATAAATAGCAAAGAGGTGCATGACTATATAAAACATGCACCTTATTTCGTTTTAATTTCTATGTATACCTGATAATGAGTATAAATCTATTGGAGTGATAAACATGAAAGTATTGTATTATGATTGTTTTTGTGGTATTAGCGGAGATATGAATCTAGCTGCGCTGCTAGACTTAGGAGTGCCTGCGGAATATTTAACACAAGAAATCTCAAAGCTTAAGTTGGATGCTGAGTATGAAATTAAGATTGAAAAGGCTGCTAAGCAAGGAATAACTGGCATTAGAGTAGATGTGATATTGAAAAATCAATCCTGCAGTGAACATCCTGCAGATGGAAATCATCATGAGCATGGGAATATAAACGGACACCACCATACCCATGTTCATCATCATGCCCATAGTGAAGTTCATACTCATATAAAAAAGGATGAGCATCATCACAGAAATATAAAGGATATTGAAAATATTATAAGTTCCAGTTCTTTAAATGATAAGGTTAAAAAATTAAGTATGGACATGTTTATGAAGATAGCAGAAGCTGAAGCAAAAGTTCATGGGAAAGCTTTACATGAGGTGCATTTTCATGAGGTCGGAGCTGTTGATTCTATTATAGATATGGTAGGGGCAGCTATCTGCTTGGATTATCTGGAGGTGGATAAGATTCTTGCTTCTCCTGTTCAAGTGGGGGGAGGCTTTGTTAAGTGTGCACATGGACTTATGCCGGTCCCAGCACCAGCAACTGTAGAAATATTAAAGGAGATACCCATTAATACGGGTATAGTTCCTTTTGAGACAACTACTCCGACGGGAGCTGCTATCCTGGCAGCAAACGTTCAGAAATTTACCCCTAAAATAGATTTCGCTATAAAGAAAATCGCCTATGGCATAGGACATAGAGATTTAGAAATACCTAATGTATTACGGGTTTATTTAGGAGAAACGAAAGAGTATGGATCTCCGGAAATAGAAGAACAGTATATGTTAGAAACGAACATAGATGATATGAATCCAGAATTTTATGGATATATTGAAGAAAAGCTTTTTGAAGGCGGGGCCTTAGATGTCTTTAAGACCCCTATATCTATGAAAAAGGGAAGGCCAGGAGTAAAATTAAGCGTATTAGTAAATAAACAAAGTGAAGAAAATATTCTTGATATCATTTTCACGGAAACCACTTCAATAGGCATCAGGAAATATAAAGTCGAGAAAATAATGTTAAACAGGGATTTTTCCAAGATTAAAACACAATATGGAGAAGTGACTATCAAACAATCTTATTATAAAGGAGAGTTAATTAAGTATAAGCCAGAATACGAAGAGTGCAGAAGTATAGCAAAAGAAAATAATATAACGATAGATAAGGTTTATAAAGAAATCCATAAAAAGATAGGGGAGTTGTATGATAAATAATGATAAATACAATGAATTAATTAATTATCTTAAGCGTTTAGGAAAAGTTGTTATAGCTTTTTCGGGTGGAGTAGACAGTACTTTTTTAGTTAAAGCAGCCAAGGAGGCCCTTGGAGAACATGTGAAGGCAGTAACCATTGTATCTCCATATATTCCTAAATGGGAAATAGAAGAAGCTAAGGAATTAGTCCGCGAATTAGGGGTTAGGCATGAAATTGTAGAGGCTCCCATTATTGAATCTATTAAATATAATCCTGAAGACAGATGCTATCTTTGTAAAACCGCTGTATTTAGTAAGATTATATCTATAGCTAAAGAAGAAGGATATCACTCTGTTGTTGACGGAACAAATTTTGATGACACAAGCGATTATAGACCAGGCCTGAGGGCACTGAAGGAATTAGAAGTAAGAAGTCCACTACTTGAATGTAAGTTGACCAAAGCAGAAATTAGAGAATTCTCCCATGAACTCGGTCTCAATACTTGGGACAAACCTGCATATGCTTGTCTTTTAACAAGAATACCTTATGGAAGTGAGCTTAAAGAAGAGGATTTTGAAAAAATCGAAAAGGCTGAAAAGTTTATGATGAGCATAGGGTTTAGAGCGGTTAGGGTAAGGTGTCATGAGAATCTCGCGAGAGTGGAAGTAAGTAGAGATGATAGAAGCAGGTTGTTTGATGAAGTGCTTTTAGATACTATTGCTCATAAGATAAAGGCCTGTGGATTTAAGTATGTATCATTAGATTTAGAAGGTTATAGAGTAGGAAGTTTCAATGAAACGATGGTGAAAACGAATGAATAAAGAGGAAATTAGAAATTTATTGGAATCGGTTAAAGAGAATAAAATAAATATAGAAGAAGCTCTTGGAAAATTAGAAGATTTACCCTTTAAAGATTTGGGATTTGCAAAGATAGATAACCATAGAGAATTAAGAGGGGGTTATCCTGAAGTTATATACTGTGGGGGTAAGACTGTAGAGCAAGTTAGAGATATAGTCCAGTTTATGCTGACAAAAGATAATAACATATTGGGAACCAGAGCTACTGAAGAAATGTACCATGCAGTAAAGGAAATATGTGAAGAAGCAGAGTACAATAAGCTTGGAAGAACAATAACTGTAAAGAAAAAAGAAGAACCTCTTACGGATAGTTATATTGCTGTAGTGGCGGCTGGGACATCAGACCTGCCAGTAGTAGAAGAGGCTGTTGAAACTGCAAAAATACTAGGAAACCGAGTTGAAAAGATAACTGATGTAGGTGTTGCGGGTATACATAGACTCTTTTCAAGATTAGATATCATAAGAGGAGCTAAGGTGGTTATAGTGATTGCGGGAATGGAAGGAGCTTTAGCCAGTGTTATAGGAGGGCTTGTAAACAAACCTGTCATAGCAGTTCCGACTAGTGTTGGTTATGGAGCAAACTTTGGAGGGATTTCAGCTCTGCTATCCATGCTAAATAGTTGTGCCAGCGGGGTTAGCGTAGTCAACATAGATAACGGATTTGGTGCAGCCTATAATGCCAGCATCATTAATAAATTATAAGTTAAAGTAACTACAAATAAGATGTTTAATAAGCTAAATACGGTGTGGCAATGATTAAAAAGATTTATAGCATTTCTTAAATAGGATGTTATAAATTTTTTTTATAAAAATGTCTATTGACTTTAACCTTAGGGGAAGGTATACACTCATTTTGTTGAAAGAAATAAACTTAGGGAGGAGGATCATAAGTGTGTTTACAATAGGAATGTTTTCAAAGATCAACAGGATTACTACAAAAACACTGCGGCATTATGATGAACTAGGATTATTAAAACCAGAGTATATAGATGAATTTACCGGTTACAGATACTATACTACGAATCAGCTTATGCAGCTTCATAGAATTATAACGCTTAAGCAAATGGGATTATCACTTAGCGACATCAAAGAGATACTAAACAATCCAAGGGCAATAGATTTGTTTCTAAAGCTTAAGGAGCAAGATGTTTTGAAAAGTATAGAAGCTGAAAAGGCAAAACTATTACAAATACGCAGCTACCTTAGCTGCATAAAAGGAGAGAACCCCAAAATGTATACCCCTATAATTAAAGAATTACCTGAAGTTATTGTAGCCTCTATGAGGCAGGTTGTAGAAGGCTATGATGTATTTTTTGATTTAGTTCCCAACGTTATGGGAAAAGAAATGAAGCGAGTAGGCTGCGAGTGTGCGGTTCCTGAGTACTGCTTCAACATTTATCACGATGGAGAGTATAAAGAAAAAGATATAGATGTAGAGATATGTGAAGCGGTAACAGAAATGAAAGAAGATACAAATATATTAAAGTTTAAGAAGATTGATAAAGTACCTGCTGCGATTTGCATACTTCATAAAGGATCATACAATAAGCTTGGTGAAGCTTATGCATTTGCCTTCAACTGGATTAAAGATAATAACTATGAAGTAGTGGGTGATCCAAGAGAATCTTTCATTGATGGCATATGGAATAAAGAAAGTGAAGAAGATTGGCTGACAGAGATTCAGGTTCCGATACGAATGAAGGTAAATGAGTAGGCAGCAGGGGTCTATTCATTTGGTGCGATTAGTGAAACACAGGTATTTCCGGGAAATGTAAATGTGTATAAATAAACAGTTTACATAGTTCATTAATCATGGCATTTTGGTATAACTTAAAAGTGAAAATAATGATAGATATTAAACAAATGCAGGTGAATGCCTGCATTTGTTTTTTTTGGAGAATTTTCAATAGGTTCAAAAATTAATACTTATAATGAGTTTAGTAAATATAAGTAATAAATTTAGTTGATAATTATTTATAAACTTGTATATTTTTAATATTTGCAGCATAAGTATAGTAAATAGAAAGACTTATTTAATTAATAAATTTAGACATAATAAAGAGATGTTATAGTAAAATAATACAAATCAACATAAAAGATGATGAAAAATATATATAGATTAAATATAAAACATTGACTCTATATAAAAGTGGCTATATAATGAATTCAATAGGAGGCAGATTTTTTAAAAAAGATAGAGCTAATTTTAGCTAATAAAATACTAAATAATTACTAAACTAAATACTTTACAACATAATTTGTACATAAATTCTTGCAGAAGTTAATAAACTTTTTAGTAGTTGCTATATATCAGAATACATGATTTCCCTGCTGTTTCGTTATTGTCTTGCAGAGAAGTCTGTAGAATAAATTTTAAAATCTGTAAACAGAAATGTTACAGTACTTTGTAATGAACTAAAAACATTTATATTCAAGGGGGATGTAGTATGAAAAGAATAACAAAAAAGATTGGTGCATTATTAACATGTGTTATGATGGCATTTTCACTTGCAGCTTGTGGGTCACTAGATAGCGCAGCTAATACATCTGCGCCAGCAGATACAGCAAAAACAGATACAGCAAAAACAGACACAGCGCAGCCAGATGCAGCGGCAGCGGATACAACAAAAACAGATACTGCAAAGAGCAGCTATAAAATTGCAGTTGTTCCTAAATTAACAAGTATTGCTTGGTTTCAAAGAATGGAAGTTGGTGTAAAGGAATACGCTAAAGAAAAAGGTGTAGATGCTTTTTATACAGGGCCATCAGAGGGAGATGGAGCACTTCAGGCGCAGGCAATTGAAGATTTAATCTCACAAGGTGTTGATGCTATTTGCGTCGTTCCTTTTTCAACTGAATCATTAGAACCAGTTCTTAAAAAAGCAAAAGAAGCTGGTATTGTTGTTATTACTCATGAAGCAGCTAATATGCAAAATATTGATTATGATATTGAGGCATTTAATAACGAAGAATACGGTACACATTTTATGGCGAGACTTGGTGAGTTAACAGGGGGCAAAGGAGAGTATATCTTAACAGTAGGTGGACTCACTTCAGCGTCACATAATCAATGGGTTGATGCAGGGAAAAAATTACAAGAAGAAAAGTTCCCAGATATGAAACAATATGGGGACAAGATTGAAACTGCAGATGATCAATCAGTATCTTACAATAAAGTTAAAGAAGCTTTAACAGCTAATCCAAATATTGCAGCAATTCAAGGGTCTGCTATGCCTGACGTTGCAGGAGCAGCTTTAGCAGTAGAAGAATTAGGTTTAGCAGGAAAAGTTAAAATTTGCGGTACATCACTTGTATCTGTTGCAGGTAAGTATGTTAAAAACGGAACCATTGATACGATTTCTTTCTGGGATCCATCACTTGCAGGTAAAGCAATGATTGAACTTGCAGTTAAAGTATTAGATGGGGAAAAAATTGAAACAGGTTTAGATTTAGGCATTTCTGGCTACGATAAGTTAACTTTAGACGGAAAAGTACTTACCGGTCAAGCTTGGATTGATGTTAATAAAGATAATGTAGATGATCCAGCATATAATTTTTAATCATTAGCAAGGTCTCACTATGTAGGTGCGAACCTCATGAAGATGCCAGTTCTAGAGGGATCTCTATGGGGTTCGTATTTTTAAAACAACAAAAGGAGGGGAGGATGGAAATGAATGAAGTATTTCTAAAACTAGAAGGCATTAAGAAATCATTTGGTGGTGTAGAAGCTTTAAAGGGTGTGGATTTAGAAATAAAAAAGGGTGAAATACATTGTTTGGCCGGTGAAAATGGCTGCGGAAAATCAACACTCATCAAGGTTATTTCGGGTGCGCATGATGCAACAGAAGGAAATATTTACATTGAAGGCAAAAAAATAGAACATTTGAACCCCATTGATGCTATCAGATTAGGTATTCAAGTAATCTATCAGGATTTTGCTGTTTTTCCTAATCTTACAGTTGCCGAAAACATTGCAATGAACAGGGCTCTGATGACAGGAGCTAAAAAAATGGATTGGAAGAAAGCAAGAGAACTTGCAGTTATGGCAATGGAACAAATTGGTGCTCATATGAATCCTGATATTTTAGTAGAAAGATTATCAGTAGCTAATAAGCAAATGGTTGCGATTTGCAGAGCAATTATTAACGATGCAAAACTATTAATACTAGATGAACCTACTACAGCACTTACTGCTAAAGAAGTTGATAAATTAAATATTATTATCAGAAGGTTAAAGGCTAAGGGCATTGCAATAGTTATTGTAAATCATAAATTAGATGAGATTTATGGTATTGCAGACAAGTTAACTATTCTTAGAAATGGTGAGAATGTTGCAAATGGTGGAATAGAAGAGTTTGACAGAACAAGGTTTATTAAAGATTTAACAGGCAGAGATATCGTAGAAACTACATATAGGCCAGAAAAATCAACAGAAGAAATTCTTAGAGTAGAGCGTTTTACAAGGAATGGTGCTTTTGAGGATGTCAGCTTTGTACTTAATAAAGGAGATGTGCTGGGAATCACAGGTCTTTTAGGTTCGGGACGTAGTGAAATAGGAGATGCACTGTTTGGTCTCGCGCCGGCTGAATCGGGAAAAGTATTTTTAAATGAGAAAGAAATTAGCATTAAATCAATTGAGGATGCTATGAATCATAAGATTGGTTATGTTCCTGAAGATAGGTTAACACAAGGTTTATTTCTTGATCGTTCTATCCAGGATAACACAGTTGCAGCGTCGATTAGCAAGTATTTGATAAAAGGGAAGCTAGACCATGCCAAAATGTATGAAGTAACCAAAGAATGGATCAAAAAGATTGGTTGCATCGCACCGTCGCCAAATCCAGATATCCGCACCTTATCAGGAGGCAATGCTCAGAAAATGGTCATTGCAAAATGGCTGAATACAGAACCCAAGCTCCTGGTGTTAAATGGTCCTACGGTGGGAGTCGATGTTGGCTCTAAATCTGATATACATATGATTTTACATGATCTTGTTAAAGCAGGAGTAGGCATTATTATTATTTCAGATGACCTGTCTGAACTCATACAAAATTGTAATAAGATCATGATTATGAAAAATGGTAAGGCTTCAGGGATGCTTGAGGCAGCTACCCTAAATGAAACAGAATTAACGCATTTGTTAAGCGGCAAGAAGGAGGATAACAATGAATAATAAAATTAAGAATGTGCTGACGTCAAATGAAATGATCGTTGCGTATATTATCATAGGATTATCCATACTGATTGGCTGCGTTAATTCAGCATTTTTTGGAGTATCAACTTTAGTAAGCTTATCTCGGTCTATGCTGGTTATGCTTATATTTGCAGTTTGTGAGATGGTAGTTATTATATCAGGGGGGATAGATGTATCCTTTCCGGCTGTAGCTTGTATTTCACTCTATGCGACTATTAGATTTATGCTTGCTTCAGGGATAGATAGTCCGCTATTTGCATTTGCAATGGCAGCGGTTATTGGTATTTCGTTTGGGGCTTTTAATGCATTTCTTATTTGTAAGATGAAAATCCCTCCGCTTATTGCTACTTTGGGTGTGAGCAGTGTAGCGAATGGAGGCACATTAGCATTTTTGGGTACAAAAGAAATTTCTAATATTCCTGAGCACGTAGATAAGCTTTCGCAAATTTTTATATTCACTTATACCAATGCGGGAGGTATTAAATATTCGCTGACAGTTTTGTTTTTGATTCCTGTTATTGTTTGTATTGGAGCTTATATTATTTTGAAATACACGATGTTAGGGAGAGGAATCTACGCAATTGGCGGAGATAAAAATGCAGCTAGAATTGCGGGCTTTAATGTAACTAAAATCCAATTTATTATTTATATGACAGTTGGATGTTTTGCAGGTATAGGCGGCATGACATATATGATTCTTATGAGACAGGCAAGTCCGCAGGTGCTTATGGGCAGCGAAATGATGGTTATTGCGGCAGTAGTTATGGGCGGAGCAAGAATTACTGGCGGACATGGTTCTGTTTTTGGAACGATTTTAGGTGTAGGTTTAATTACACTTGTACAAAATAACTTAATTATGCTTGGGGTCCCTACTCACTTCCAGACATTAGTAGTTGGTTTAATCATTGTAATTGGTATATCTATTACATCACTAAGAGCTAAGAAAATTGCTAATAGTGCGAAGGTTTAAGGAGGGAAAGAAAAATGGATAAACTCAAAACATCCTTAAAAAATACAGATAAAAATACAACTGCTTTATTTGGAATTGCGGTACTTATTTTTGTTATTATGGGAATCTTAGCGCCGAGGTCTTTCTTGGGTATTAAGAATCTCCAGGGCATGTGCGTTCAGTTTCCGGAATTTGGTATACTTGCGTTTGGTATGATGCTTGCTATGATTTCGGGGGGGATTGACTTATCGCTTGTTGGAATAGCAAATTTTGCAGGAATTGTCGGCGCAGTTTTAATGATTAGAATGGGCGGGAGCAACTTTTCTATTGTTATAGGGATTGCAGCTGCAATACTTGTGGGAGCTTTATGTGGAGTATTCAATGGATTTTTAATTGGATATCTGCAAATCCCAGCTATGTTAGTTACTCTTGGAGGACTACAGCTCTATACAGGTCTTGGGCTTGCGATTACCAAAGGGCCTGCGATTATAGGTTTGCCTCCTGCATTCAATTTAATAGCAAATGGGACTCTGCTTAATATTCCAGTTGCTCTCTTTATATTTGTTATAGCAGCTGTCGTTGTAAGCTTTTTATTAAAGTCTACTGTTTATGGTCAGCATGTAAGTTTCATGGGAACTAACGCCACAGCTGCTAGATATTCCGGAATTAATAATTTAAAGGTTACCATTTATACATATGGATTATCAGGTATTCTAGGCGGAATTGGCGGTATTCTTATGGCATCCCATTATAATTCTGCAAAGTCTGATTATGGTTCAAGTTATACGCTTTTGACACTGCTTATTGTAGTACTCGGCGGGACGAATCCAGACGGCGGCCGCGGCCGAGTAATAGGAGTTACATTATCTGTTATTGTGCTGCAATTGGTATCCAGCGCATTTAATATCTTAAGAGTTAACGGATTTATTAAGACGTTCGTATGGGGAATCATTTTGCTTGCCATTATGATAGGAACTCATTTTATTGAAAAAAACAAACAGAGAAGTTAGGAGAAGAGCTATGAGGAAGATTAAAGCAAAGCCAATAACTAGAGAGAACTTTACGCCCTATGGAAGCTTTTATAGTATTACTGAGCCAACGGGGCATAACCTAGGTGCATTTTATCATGATCACGTATTATTCCCGGTATCTGGACATATGCCTATAGCATTTTCAGCACTCGTTTCAGAAAAACCAGAAAAAATGGTTGTTACAGCAGCAGAATATCATAACACAACAGCGGAAGGTGTACTTCCGATAGATGATGATGTTATTTTGCATGTTGCACCGCCATCCAATAAACCTGTTCCAGAATTGACAGAGGCATTTATAGTACCTAAGGGGACTATGGTTAAATTAAATACTGGGGTATGGCATCTGGCAGCTCTGCCTATTCACCAAGATAAAGTACATGTACTTATAGTTCTGCCAGAAAGAATATATTTTAATGACTGCACAGTAGTAGAGTATGCACCTGAAGATCAAATAGAAATTGCATTATAAAAACTATACTAAACTTAGGAGGTAACACTATGAAAAAAATAATTAACAGACCAGAAGATTACGTAAATGAAATGTTAGAAGGACTATACATTGCACATCCAGATTTGATTACATATACGGGAGATGATGTGCGCTGCTTAGTGGCGGTTAATAAAAAAGCAGGCAAAGTTGGTATTGCAACAGGGGGCGGATCAGGACATTTGCCACTATTTTTGGGATATGTAGGAAAAGGTATGCTGGATGGCTGCTCTGTAGGAGATGTATTCCAGTCACCAAGTGCAGAACAAATGCTGGCTGTTACAAAAGAAATTGATTCAGGTGCAGGCGTATTATATATTTATGGTAATTACAACGGAGATATTTTTAACTTTGACATGGCAGCTGAAATGGCAGACTTTGAGGAAAGTATTCGCGTTGAAAGTGTTGTAGCGGGTGAAGATGTTGCATCTGCAGGTCCTGCAGCAGATGGTGAAAAAAATACCAGAAGAGGTGTTGCAGGGATTATCTTTGTTTATAAGTGTGCAGGGGCAGCTGCAGATGCGATGATGGACTTAGACGAGGTAAAACGTGTAGCTGAAAAAGCAGCAGCTAACGTACGAACAATGGGAGTAGCTTTAACCCCTTGCATCGTACCGAGAGTTGGAACACCTGGTTTTACAATTGGCGCGGACAAAATGGAAATCGGCATGGGCATTCACGGAGAAACAGGTATTAGACGTGGAAAATTAGAACCAGCTGACCAAATCGTTGATGAAATGCTAGAAAAAATTGTTGCAGATATACCTTATGTATCAGGGGATGAAGTAGCAGTTCTTGTAAATGGTCTTGGGGCGACACCTTTGGATGAGCAGTACATCGTAACAAGAAGAATTGATTCTTATTTAAAAGAAAAAGGTATCAAGGTATATCGTTACTATGTCGGTGAATACGCAACGTCTCTTGAAATGGCAGGATTTTCAATTTCATTATTAAAATTAGATGATGAGTTAAAAGGCTTGATCGATGCGCCTGCTCAAACACCTTTCTTTGTACAATTGTAGGAGGTATGTGTGTTATGAATAACAGCTATTTAATTGAACTTTTAAAAGAACTTCAAGATATTATGTGCGAAAACAGGGACTATTTAATTAAACTAGATAGCATAGTGGGTGATGGAGATTTAGGGCTTACTATGAGTGATGGATTTACAGCAGCTTATAAAGCGGTTTCTGCAAGCGGCGAAACGGATGCTGGAAAACTCCTTTACAATGCTGGGAAGGCAATGTCGACAGCTGTACCATCCACAATGGGAACACTAATGGCTTCTGGCCTTATGCAAGCAGGCAAAGTATTAAAAGGAAAAACGGAATTAGAAAAAGCAGATATAGCAGCTCTGTTTGAGGCCTACTTAGAAGGCGTTGCAAACAGAGGAAAGGCAAAAGTGGGAGATAAGACATTTTTAGATGGGCTTGCCCCAGCTGTAGCTGCGCTCAAATCAGCACTGCAAGCTGGAGATGAGCTTAATGTAGCAGCTGCAGCGGCTAGAGAGGCTGCAGAAGCAGGTTTCCAGCATACAACAACTATGATTGCAGTTCACGGCAGAGCGGCAACAAGAGGAGAAGCATCAAGAGCGCTTCAGGATCCAGGTGCAGCCGTAGCGATGCTGATGATGAAAGCGTTTGAAAAATCATTTTTAGCTAAATAGCATATGAATAATAATTAACCTATTAAGCGTTATATATAGCAGAGATAGAACTTTTCTAGGAAATGGTAAAAGAGTCTAAAGTTAGAGTTTTTCTAATTTTAGACTCTTTTTGCTATAACGTAGAAAAGCAAACTAAAATAATCATACCTGTACCGAAAGTGTTCAATAAGCTGCCTGCATGTTTATTGTTGCACAGCACAAGTACTGTGACGAACCACAATTGATCCGCCAACACAAGTTTTAACATTTTTAAAAGAGGAGTCTTCAATGGCAGCGTGAAGATGTCTTAATGCTAAAGAACCCATTAGTTTTTTGGGTACACTCATAGTTGAAAGGCAGGGGGAGTTAATGGCAGAAAAAGGAATATCATCAAATCCGATTACAGAAATATCACGGGGTATTTTATATTTAAATTCATTTACAGCTTTCATTGCACCGATTGCAATAGTATCATTGTCTGCAAAAGCACAACTAGGTAATTTTATGCCCTGAGCCAGATAGCTTTTCATACTATGATAAGAGCCGAGTAATGTTGGTGTTAATAAGAATTCATTTGAAGGATCAAAGCGGAGGTTTAATTTTTTGGCAGACTCCATAAAGCTGAGAGCTCGTTCATCAAAGTTTTGAATATTGATATTGCTTCGGAAATAGGCAACATGCTTATGACCTAGCTCTGCAAGATGAGATAAGGCATCGTAAACAATCTCTCGGTTGCTTATTGCAATGGAATTACAATGAAAGTTAGGCATTGCATTATCAACAACGATATACGGAATAGGTATTTTTTCTAAAAGCGGGTAAGAAGAAAAATCAAGTTCTGTGCCTAGAAGAATTAATCCATGAAAAGACGCGTAATCAATATTTTGAAGAGTTTCCTCTAAATGATTTTCAGAAATAACTATACTTAAATTATAACCTTGACTGCGGCAGTCATTTTCAATAGAGTCCATAATGGTAGAAATAAATCCGGCATTTTCTTCAACGATCATACCATGCTTAATATATTTTAAAAATAATAGGTTTTTAGGTGAAGTACTAGCTTTTTTAGGAAGGGTGTAATGATATTCGTCTAACAGGTCTAAAATCAATTTGCGGGTCTCTTTTCCTACACCTTTTTTGTTATTTAGTACAAGAGAAACTGCTGTAGGAGAAACACCAGCAATATCTGCTATTTCCTTTAGTGTCAATGTGTATCAATCCTTTCCGACTACCTAACCAGAACAATATTTGTAGTATTATTATACCATGTTTACATATGTTCAACAATCTTTTTAAAAGATAAGGACCTACTGCTTGCCGTATAAAACAAGGTGCTTGGGGATGCCATTATCATATTTAATATTTGCTTCACCTTGGATGAGTGGTTTTAGGTATTGAATCATTTCATCAGTTACATCGTTTCCAGCTGCATTTATTAATTGCAACGGTATTTTCTTTTCGAAGTTTGCTACTGTTGATACGGGAACGGAAATAAATTCAATATCGTAAGGGGAAGAGCTTTTTCTTCGAATAGAGGCCATTTCGCCAGATGCACCTTCAAGTGCACACTGCAGTGCTTTCATGCCGAGCATTCTGGATTCACTCAAATCGGTGGCACTGGCAATATGTGCAGCTGAACGCTGCATTAAATTTAACTCTATAGAACGTACTTTGCAGCCAATTCTATTTCTTACAAGATTCTCAAGCATACGCCCCACTCCGGCGATGTACTTATGACCAAACACATCAAAATCTCCTGACTGAATTTGTTCTGATATATACTTGCCTTCCGTATCCTTTATGCCTTCGCTGACTGCTACAATGATAGAACCGTGTTCTTTTAGTTTATATTTTACATCTTGTATAAAGGATTCTGTGTTGAAGGGTACTTCGCATAAGTAGATTAAGCTGGGGCCTACACCACCGTTTAATCTGGATAAAGCTGAAGCAGCTGTTAACCACCCGGCATTTCTCCCCATGATTTCCACAATTGTAACGGCCATAGTAGCATATACGGCAATGTCCCTCTCTAGTTCTGAACAAGTCGTTGCCACATATTTAGCGGCGGAGCCAAATCCTGGACAGTGATCTATCTGTACCAAATCATTATCTATTGTTTTTGGTGCGCCTATAATGTTAATATCCTGTATATTATTTAGTTTTAGATATTCAGATAACTTATGTACTGTATCCATTGAATCATTTCCACCAATATATATGAAATAGGAAATGTCATGTTTTCTAAATATATTAATCAGTGTTTCGTATGGAGTGTTATTATCTCCGTAGTGGTCTAACTTAAATCTGCAGGAACCAAGTGCAGCAGCGGGTGTTTGACATAGTAATTCTATGGTATTTGTATCTTTTATTATCTCATTCAAATCTATAAAAGCCTCATCGAGTACACCTTGTATGCCGTTAATGGCTCCGTATATTTTATCTACTTTAGAACTTGTTTGGGCTCCTTGTAATATACCTGCTAAAGTTGCATTGATCGCTGCTGTGGGTCCGCCGGATTGTGCAATAAGAAGATTTTTCATGTAGAATTACCTCTTTTCTTTTAATATTTAATGATAGGGTATTTAAGTGATATTTGTTTTTTGTTATTTAATTTTATTGATAATTATTGTTTATTATTATTTTATATTCTTTTCATGCTGTTTTCAAGTTCTATTTATTGATTTTTATTGTTTTTATTCGAAATGAGGTATTTGGACTTTGCGGCTTTTATGAACTGTTATTGATTTTTTAAAACCTATATATTACACTAATAGATATTAATAAAAGGATGGGTGCACATATGCTTGCAATAGAACGCCATAATTTAATATTAAAGTTATTAGCAGAAAATGATCATTTAACAACAAATGAATTCTGTGATTTATTAAATGTCTCTGCTGCAACAGTGCGGAATGATTTAAATAAGTTAGAAAAGAAAAATTTAATTCATAAAACCCATGGCGGTGCAAGTTTATTAATTAAATCTAATGATGTTTATGAAGCGTCTTATACATTTCATAAACGTGAGGGTTCAAATAGTCTGCAGAAAGATGTTATCAGTGAAGCGGCCATCAAGTATATTAAAGAAGATCAATGCATTATATTGGATGCAAGTTCCACAGCCTTGGCTTTAGCTAAAAAACTAGGCCGATTTTCAAGATTAACCGTTGTAACAAACGGTATATATACCATGCTTTCCTTAAAAGAAATGCCTAATATCACAGTTATTTTTATTGGGGGAGTTGTTACAAAGCACTCAGGAGGAGTAGAAGGGGTATTGGGATGTGATATTCTAAATCATATTAATGTAGATATCGCATTTGTATCTGGACATGGTTTTGCATTAGAAGAAGGGCTTACCGATTTTAATATATATGAAGTAGAATTAAAGAAGCAGATGCTTAAACATGGTAAGAAGTGTATTGCGCTGTTTGATTCTTCCAAATTAGAAAAAGTATCAACTGCAAGTTTTGGAAAAGCAGAAGATATACATTTGCTTATTACTGACTCACACGCTTCTGAGCAGACATTAGCAAAGTATAAAAATAGTAATCTTCCTATAGAAGTATGCCTGCTATGATGTGACAAGAGGATGCAGAAGGAAAACTATTGTTTGTGTCAAAACAGATTTATTGCACAGAACGGCTGAAATTTTATTTATAATAAAGACAAAAACAGGAGAGCCGGAGAAGCCTCCTGTTTTTGTCTGCAGCTGAAAGGATATAACGTAAATCAAGAACTTTTTAAATAATCCTCATAGATGCCTTCTATATGTCCAGCAGTTACTTTTTCAAACTGTTTAACTACGATGACTGCTTCTTTTAAATCTTGATCTCCGGAATCAGCATTATAAAAGCCGATACAGGGAATACCTGCTGCTTTTGCAGATTTCACTCCATTTGCAGAATCCTCTATAGCTATGCATTCGCGGGGATCTAGGCCAAGTTCTTCAGCTGCTTTTATAAACACATCTGGGGCTGGTTTCGGATTTGATACATTCACTGCACTTACAATTTTATCAAAATAAGTATGAATTCCCAGTGATTTGGTTACACGAATGATATATTCGTAGGGAGATGAAGAGGCCACTGCAAGCTTATATCCTTTTTTATGAAGCGCACTTATAAGTTTGGAAACTCCTTTAATGCCTTCAAATCCATTAGTTTCTATTAGTAATTCTCTTTTTTGCTTGAAATTCTTAAAGAATTCTTCATCAGTACAGGGCAGGTTATTTCTTGACCTAATATCTTCCATTACTTTTGCGTGCGTTGTCCCAATAAATCTTTTGTAAATCTCATAGGGATATGTAATACCATACTCCTCTAGAACGAGGCAATAGGCTTTGTAATGCATCGGTTCAGAATTTACAAGAACCCCATCCATATCAAAAATAATTCCTTTTAGCATAATACTCCTCCTCGGGTTTTATTGAACTCATTTTACACCATTATTCTTCTTTTATAAAACTGAAAATCAATAGAAGAGGCTTCAAAGGCTAAATGCATAGTAGTTGTTAAGTTTACACATCATATAGGAGTTGGTAAGAAATACTGCTAGTATATTTGTATAATAAACTATTGCATATATAATATAACTGTGGTATATTTGTATCAAGGAAAACGTTTGCCCAAGTATTTTGTTAACGAATAGGGGAGAAGTATGAAAACAACAATCAAAGATATTGCGCAACAAGCTCATGTATCAGTTGGAACAGTTTCCAAAATTCTTAATAAGAAAGATGGGCATATTAGTGATGAAACGAGACAAAAGGTGATGGCTGTAGCGAAACAGCTTAATTATACACCAAATACTTTAGCAAGAAGTCTTGTGACAAAACAAACAAAGACAATAGGGCTTATTTTACCTGATATTTCAAATCCTTTTTTTCCGGAACTTGCAAGAGGTGCTGAAGATAAGGCTAGTGAATTAGGATATAGTATTATGTATTGTAATACTGATGATGATGTAAAAAAGGAAGATAAGTATATCCAAATGCTTACTGAAAAAATGGCTGATGGTATTATCATTACCCAGTCTGTTGCAAGAAAAATGACATCAGAAAGACTGCAGTTAGCTAGAACACCCATTATTTTAATTGACAGAGATGCAGAGGGAGAAGGGGTTGGTGGAAAAGTTCTTGTTGATAACCTGATGGGAGCTTATGAAGCTATAAAACATTTACTTATAAAAGGGTATAGAAATATAGTATTTGTTGCAGGGCCGTTGACCTCAAACACAACAAAGGCGAGGCTAGAAGGTTATAAAAGGGCTTTAGATGAATTTAAAGTTCCTTTTAACAAAGATTATATTTTAGAAGGACAATATAAAAGTGAATGGGGTTTTAAGGCAGTCAATCAACTATTTGAAAAAAAACTTAATTTTGATGCAGTATTTTGTGGAAATGATGTTATTGCTATTAGCGTAGTTAAGGCACTAAAAGATGCAGGTAAATTAATCCCAGAAGATGTAGCTGTTATTGGATATGATGATATACACATGGCAAGTCTTATAGAACCGCCGCTCACTACAGTGCGTCAGCCGATATATGAAATGGGTTATCGCGCTGTTGAAATGCTGGTAGATATTATTGAAAATCCAAATCAAGATATAAAAGAAAGAAGAATATTATTAGCAACTAAGCTAATAATAAGAAAGACGACTTAGATAATTTTTTTTAGGGTTTTAGGAAAACGTTTGCCTAATGCAGATACAGGAGGTTAAGAATGATTACTGTTATTGGAAGTTTAAATATGGATCTAGTTACTAAAACAGACAAGGTTCCTAAAGTGGGAGAAACATTTTTGGGAGCTGATTTTAAACAGGCAGCTGGAGGGAAAGGTGCAAACCAGGCAGATGCCATTGCAAAACTAGGTGGAAAGGTAGCGATGATAGGAAGAGTCGGAAATGATCAATTTGGGCATACTCTTATGAAATCCTTAGAATGTGATGGGGTTGAAGTATCTTGCATCCAAATAACTGAAGGAACGTCTACTGGTATTGCAACAATTATTGTAAATGGCGACGGAGATAACTCGATTATTGTAGTTCCGGGAGCAAATTTTAAGTTGACTCCAGAAGATGTTGACGATGCGGAAGTGGTCATTAAGAACTCGGATATAATGATTGCGCAGCTTGAAGTACCTATTGATACTATCAAATACGCTTTTAAAAAAGCAAAAGAGTACGGGAAATATACTATATTAAATCCTGCACCAGCTAGAGAGCTTGATGAAGATCTGCTTAAAATGACTGATCTTTTGGTTCCGAATGAAACGGAACTTGAAATACTAACTGGCAGGACGCTTGTGACAAAAGAAGATATGCTTGCAGCGTCCAAGGAACTTATGCAAAAAGGAGTCAAAGAGATGATGGTTACTTTAGGAAGCAACGGATGTCTTCATATTGACAAGACAAGCAGCACCCATTATCCGGCACATCTTGTAGAGGCGGTAGATACGACTGCAGCAGGGGATAGCTTTATTGGCGCCATTGCGACTGCATTTTCAGAAGGGAAATCAATTGAGGAAGCCATTAACTTTGCATCAAAAGTAAGTGCACTCACTGTAACTCGCGCAGGCGCTCAGGATTCTTTGCCTACCAAAAAAGAAGTAGAAGAATACATGACAAAAATTTAGGACAGGAGAAGCTTTCATGAAAAAAGGTGTTCTTATTCATTCGGAAATATCTTATGTTATCAGCAAATTAGGACATGGAGATAGTATTGTTATTGCAGACAGCGGTTTGCCTATTCCCGGAAGTGTACAAAGAATAGATTTGGCATTGACGGAAGGGATTCCATCCTTTATGCAAGTCCTGCAGGCAGTCTTAAGCGAACAATGTGTAGAGGAAATGATTATTGCACATGAAATAAAAGATAAAAATGCAAAACTGTATCATCAGGTATTAGAAGTTATTCACAATTATGAAAAAAACGGAAATGTGAAACTTAAAGTAACAGAAGTCTCTCATGAAGAGTTCAAAGCAGAGACTCAAAAAACCAAGGCAATTATAAGGACGGGAGAATATACACCTTATGCAAACATCATACTAAGATCGGGTGTGGTTTTTTAGGAGGAGGATGGATATGGATCAAGCAATTTTAGAGATGAAAGGAATTACCAAGGAGTTTCCGGGAGTAAAAGCGTTAAATTCGGTTAACTTCCGTATTGTACAGGGAAAAGTTATGGCACTCTTAGGTGAAAATGGTGCAGGTAAATCGACTCTAATGAAAATACTTACTGGAGTATATCCTAAAACCCATGGAACAATTATCTATGAAAATAAAGAGGTGACCTTTAACACTACAAAAGACTCACAAGAAAGTGGGATTGCAATTATACATCAGGAGCTTAACCTGATACCGCAGCTTACCATGGGTGAAAATATATTTTTGGGTCGTGAACCAGTAAATGCAATGCGAAAAATTGACTCAAAGGCTCTTTATAAAGAGGCAGAAAAACTGCTTAGAAGATTAGGTGTAACGGAAGATCCTCGCACTATTACTGGGGAACTTAGTATAGGGAAACAACAGATGGTTGAAATTGCAAAGGCGTTATCTTTAGATGCGAAGATCATTATCATGGATGAACCAACAGATGCTCTTACGGATAATGAGACAGAAAACCTTTTTAGAGTAATGAGAGAGTTAAAAAAAGAAGGACGCAGCCTCGTCTATATATCTCATCGTTTAAAAGAGATTTTTGAAGTATGTGACTATGCGACAGTTCTTAGAGATGGAGAGTTTGTTGCAGAGCATGCAGTAAGCGAATTAACTGAAGATAAAATCATCGAACTCATGGTGGGAAGAAAACTGACGGAGCAGTTCCCAAGGATAGAATCAAAGCTTGGGGAGTGCCAGCTGGAAGTTAGACATTTATCTAATGAATATGTAAAAGATGTTAGTTTTACGCTTAGAAAAGGTGAAATAATTGGTATTTCAGGACTCATGGGAGCAGGAAGGACAGAACTTGCTAAGACCATTTATGGGGCTATTCCCAAAGAAGGCGGAGAGATTCTTATAGGCGGCAAATTGGCAGAAATTAGATCTCCGCAGCAAGGGATAAAAGCAGGTATTTCTTATGTTTCGGAAGACAGAAAAAGAAATGGACTAGTATTAGGTCTTTCGATTAAAGAGAATATGACACTATCGTCATTAAAAAGTTTTTCAAGTGCACTTGGAACACTTAGTAATATACAAGAAGAAGAAGCTTCAAAGAACTATGTAAAAAACATGTCTATAAGAACACCAGGCATTAATCAGCTTGTTAAAAACTTAAGTGGTGGTAATCAGCAAAAGGTATCTATTACTAAGAGTCTTATGACTAAGCCCAAAATATTAATATTAGATGAACCTACAAGAGGAGTAGATGTAGGTGCAAAGAAAGAAATATATGATATCATTAATAACTTCAAAAAAGAAGGGATGAGCATTATCATGATTTCATCGGAAATACCTGAAATCCTTGGGATGAGTGACCGCATTCTTGTTATGCATGAAGGAAGAATAACGGGTGAGCTAAATAGAGAAGAGGCTACTCAGGAAAGTATTATGAAATGTGCAGTAGGTGCAAAAGGAGGGGCAAGCAAATGAGAACACTTTTACAAAAAGATACACTAATGAAATATAAATCGGTTATAGGATTAATTCTCTTTTCAGCTATTGTAACAATTATTAATCCAAGCTTTTTAAGTATGTCCAATATACTTAACGTGTTTAGGCAAACATCTATCAATGCTATTATTGCTGCAGGAATGACATTTATTATACTTACAGGAGGGATTGATCTTTCTGTAGGGTCTGTGCTTGGACTTGCTGGAGCTATTGCGGCATCTATGGTTACAGGGGGGCAGAATATAGTAGTTGTCCTCTTGGCGGCCATTTTGATTGGGGCTGCTATTGGAGCAGTTAGCGGCATAGTCATCAGCAAAGGAAAGGTACAAGCGTTTATTGCTACATTAGCTATGATGACATTAGCAAGAGGATATACGCTAGTCTATACAGACGGAAAGCCTATTGGTGTTGAAGAGGCAAAGAGTGCAGAGGTTTTTGCCTCAATAGGTTCGGGATATTTATTTGGTATTCCAATCCCCATTTATATTACTGCATTAGTCTTTATTATGTCATATTACATTTTAAAACATACCAGGTTTGGACGCTATGTCTATGCTATGGGGGGAAATGAAGAAGCTACCAAGCTGTCAGGGATTAATGTAGACAGGGTTAAAATCTATGTTTATGCATTATCGGGAGCCCTTGCAGCTCTCGCGGGAATTATTGTGACAGCAAGACTCTCATCAGCTCAGCCACAAGCAGGTTCGGGCTATGAACTTGATGCCATTGCAGCTGTTGTACTTGGCGGTACCAGTCTTGCAGGAGGGATTGGAAGTATATTTGGAACAATAGTAGGAGCTCTCATTATCGGTATTTTAAATAATGCTCTTAACTTAATGAATGTATCTTCATACTATCAATTATTAGCTAAAGGGCTAGTTATATTGATTGCAGTATTGTTAGATAGAAAGAATAAATAATACTCCTATGAAGATAATAAAAACTATGGGTATTATGCAGTACAAGAGAAAAGAGATAGGGTACAAACAAAAACTAGGAGGAAAAAATGATGAAAAAAATGATTGCATTCTTAAGCGTATTAGCACTTTCTTTAGGGGTTTTTGCAGGATGTGCGGCTAAACCGGAAGCACCAGCAGAAACAACAACGCCAGCACCAGGTGAAACACAGGCTGGAGGTTCAAAGCAAATAGGTCTTGTTATTTCAACACTTAATAATCCTTTCTTCGTAACGCTTAAAGAAGGGGCAGAGGCAAAGGCTGAGGAATTAGGGTATGATTTGGTCGTGTTAGATTCACAAAATGACCCAAGTAAAGAGATGTCAAATGTGGAAGACCTTTTAACAAGAGAAGTAGCAGTTCTTTTAATTAACCCTACAGATTCAAAGTCAGTTGGTAATGCAGTAAAATTAGCTAATAATAAAAAGATACCTGTTATCACACTTGATCGCGGGGCTGATTCTGGTGAAGTAGTTGCACATATTGCTTCAGATAACGTAGCTGGAGGAAAGATGGCTGGTGAATACATTGTAGAGAAGCTTGGAGGCAAAGGAAGTGTAGTAGAACTTGAAGGAATTGCTGGAGCATCAGCAGCAAGAGACCGTGGAAATGGTTTTAATGAAGCACTAAAAGGAACTGAAATTCAAGTTGTAGCAAAGCAGACTGCTGATTTTGATAGAACAAAAGGACTTTCAGTTATGGAAAATATTCTTCAGGCACAGGCTAATATTGATGCTGTATTTGCTCATAATGATGAAATGGCACTAGGTGCTTTAAAGGCAATACAGGCATCGGGAAGAAAAATTATGGTAGTTGGTTTTGATGCTACAGACGATGCAGTAAAAGCAGTAGAAAACGGAGAAATGGCAGCTACAGTTGCGCAACAGCCTACTTTAATTGGTTCAGCAGGTATTGAGTACGCTGATAAGGTAATTAAAGGAGAAACAGTAGAGGCTTCCGTTCCTATTGAATTAAAATTAGTTACAAAATAAAAGAACTATAATGTAATAAGCAAATAGAGCTGGCAGCGTTTCGCAAACGAGGTCAGCTCTATTTTGGCATGGGAAATAGAATGAGGAATATAAAAGGTATATTTATTCTTTACAATTTGATGAAAAAGGGTATAATAAGTATGATTTTGAAAAAACTTAATTGATGGACAGGAGATGAACACATTGAACTGGGAATTTCTTATTGGCCCAATAGTGGGGGGCGTCATAGGGTATATTACAAATGGCATAGCCATTAAGATGTTATTTAGGCCGCTTAAGCCAGTTTATTTATTGGGCATGAAACTGCCGTTTACACCAGGACTTATACCTAAAGAAAAGGGCCGGTTAGCAAGAAGTATAGGGCAAGTGGTAGGGAGAGAACTTATTAATGAAGAAGTACTGGCCAGAGTACTATTGCAAGATAACATATATGCAAATATCAATCAAAAGATAGATGAGATTATAGAAAGTTTGTCGGCAAACGAACAAACGTTAAAAGAGATTTGTGATGAGTTACTTGGCGATGAAGTAGCAGAGCAGTTAATTAGGCGGGCAGAAGATAGTCTTACGCATAAAGTCTATACCAAAGTAACAGAAATTGACTTAGGCAGAGTTGCAGTTGAAAACTTGGTCAAAGAGATTAAAAATGGTTTTGATAAGTCCATGTTTGGAGCGTTTGCCTTTTTTATTAATGACAGCCTCATAGAGAGTATTGCAAGTAAGCTCGAGCCTATGATTAATAAAATGATTGCAGATGAAGGAGAAGCTTTAATAGCAAACGCAATCAGAACAGAAAGTGAAGCTTTTTTAGAAACGTCCGTTATGAATACGGCAGAAAAGATTAAAGATTATGCTGATATTATAAAAAGTATAGTGAAAAAGAGTTATACCTATTTTGTACAGCACAACCTGTCTCATGCATTAGAACTTATAGACCTATCCAAAGTGGTAGAAGAACGCATTAATGCTTTTGATACACTTGAACTAGAAAAGCTAATTTTAGAGATCATGTCAAAGGAGCTTAATGCTATCATATGGTTGGGGGCCCTGCTGGGAGCTATCTTAGGGTGTATTACAAGCATTATTTAACAATTAATAAGCAACCTGTTAAGGACGGCGACAGCCGTCCTTTTTAAATTTATCAGGGAATTGTTCGATTATTCCGGTTGAAAGTGTATCAGCAAACATGATCATATGATCTTCACCTTTATCATAAGCATCAATGTCTGACTTGAAGTCCATATTTAGTCTGGCTGTCACTTGATCTGTAAGCAAGGATAAATGCTTATATAACATATCTCTAAGATCTGAACTTGACCAGTTAGGATTTGCACTGGATAGAAACTCACTAATCATATCTGCATTGGCATACCATAATTTATTGTGCTTATCAAAAGCACTTTTATCACCAGTTTTAGCAGCGGCAACGACCTGGCTTGCAATCATAATATGTTCTCTTAATAACCTAGAGAGGTTATTGCCAGCATCTTCACCATAATAGGGCCTAATTGAATCGGCGATATCATCTTGATTTTTGAGTAATCTCTGTGTTACAGCATCTTTATCGTTAAGTTCAGCTAAGTCGCTTACAATAAAGTTTCTAGTCCATAAAACATGGTCAATCCAAAGCTTTCTTTGCAGCATCTTAAGCTCAAGTGCACAGTCATTAGATACTGCTCTGTTTACAGAGGAAGTTTTTTTGCCATATACTTCAAATGGCGCTGCTGATACAGTGAAAAACAACAGACTTATTAATAAAGCAGAGATGAGTTTTTTCATTAGCATTTGCTCCTTTTGTTTTTTATTCCACCCTATTTTGTTCATATGTTTTTACAAATATACTAATAAATAATATAGCCCAGGTAGTGTATGATATAATATAAAAAAATAAATATTTAAATGATGCAAAGGAGAATAAACAAAGTGCTTATTAAATCAAAAAGCAGGAGTTTTAAATATAAGCTTATTTTTTCTTTTGTGGTTGTTTCGATCATTCCTATATTGTTGATGCAGGCTATCGCCTATTATAATATTACTTCAACAATGAGAGAAAATACTAAACAGCTAATGAATATGAATCTTATCCAAACAAGCAAAAGCCTTGATGCGACGCTATCCGTTTATGACAATCTTCTTTATCAGCTCTATACTAACGATGACATTGTTAAGCTTGTGGAAGATGTTAATAAAGAAAAGGATATTGCGGTAAAATTTAATCAGTTGCGAAGACTTTTACATAGTTTTTCTAATGCAAAGGATGGCATAAAATCCATTACAATTATCACACCAAATGGAAAAACAATTTATTATGATAAGATAACTGCGTCAACACTTAAAAGTTCATGGCTTGATAAAGGTGTATATCATAAACAAGATATTTATAATAAGGTAAGCAGTACGAACAATACAACTATCCTGCCTACTCAGTTTGCAGCGGAACTCGGAGGCCAGAGGTATTATCTTTTTCATATAGGTCACCGCATCATTGATTATATGGATATTAATAAAGATGTCGGAGTTATTATGATTAGTATAGACGAAGAAGTTATTAATGAAGTTTGTAATGACAATAAGAGAAGTGCAGTAAATGAAAAAGTCAGCAGCGTAAACTTTATTTTAGATAAAGAAAATAATATGATTACCTTTACGGATAAGGATTTAATAGGAAAAAATATCAACGAGTACCTGGATGAAAAAGAAGAGACTCTTGATAACAGATATATTGATTTGGTGAAAAGAACAAATAAGACAGATTATGAGTCTGCTATTGTTAATACTTTGTTTGACCATGTAACAGGCTGGACCATTGTTAATGTAGCTGATCAAAAATATTTATTTGAGAAAATATATTCCCAGCAAAGGATGACAGTTGTAGTAGGACTCCTTGCTATTTTTGTACTTATTGGCATTATTATTTATATAACCAATAGACTTTCAGGCTCTGTTGGCCGTGTGCTTAATGCTATGAAAATCGTGGAGCAGGGTGAGTTATCTGCCAGAGTTGAAGTCGATGACAGTATTCCTCAGGAAATACTTATGATAGCTGTTAGATTTAATAAGATGATTAGTAGACTTCAGGAATTAATGGAACAAGTAAAAGCGGCTACGTTTAAACAAAAAGAAGCGGAAATCCGGGCACTTGAAGCACAAATCAATCCTCACTTTTTATACAATACCCTAGATTGCATTAATTGGATGGCGATCGATCATAATGAATATGAAGTGAGTAATATGATTAATTCTCTTGCGAAAATACTAAGATACAGTATTGATAAGAGCAATACTATGGTCTATATGCATGAAGAAATAGATTGGCTTAAACAATATATTTATTTGCAGCAAACACGCATGAAATATACTTTCGAGGTTGAGATTGATGTAGATGAAGAGGTATTATATTGTAGGATCCACAAGCTGTTATTTCAGCCATTTGTAGAGAACTCAATTATCCATGGCTTTGAAAGAATAAAACGCGGAGGCGTTTTAACAGTAGGGGTTAAAGATAATGACAAAAACATATTAGTTAATCTTGCTGATAATGGAAAGGGTATGCCGCAGCATACAGTAAATCGACTTAACAGTAAGCTGCAGTCAATTGAAAATGAAGACAGTCATATTGGTATTGAAAACGTGAAAGAACGGCTGAATATGTATTATGGTTCTGATGCAGATGTAAAAATAGAAAGTATTGAAGGCATTGGCACAACAGTATATATAGAAATACCAAAACTATAAAAAGAGTAAACATACAGTGAACGGGGGAAATTATGAAGATCATTATCGTTGAAGATGAGATAAGAATTAGAGAAGGGATTATAAAACTTATCAATAGACTAGATAAAGATTATATAGTTATTGGAGAAGCCGATAATGGACAAGAAGGACTTGAACTTATTACAAGGCTGAGACCAGATCTTATTATTAGTGATATTAAGATGCCCCTAATGGATGGCATGGAAATGCTGCAGGAGTTAGTGAGTAGAGGGATTAAGCATAAGACCATTTTATTAAGTGCCTATTCGGAATTTGCATATGCCCAGCATGCCATTAAACTAGGTGTTAAAGAGTATTTACTTAAACCTATTTCGGTAGGGGATTTTGAGCAATCTTTAAGTAACATAGAAAGTGAGCTCAGGGAAGAGAAAATCTCACATTTTGAATACACCAAAGCAGTGGGATCTCTTGAAAGTATTTTATATAATATTTTGCTTAGCAGTATGCAGGTAAATGAAGAAGTCAGTACCTATCTCTATCAAAATTGTCAGCTGGATATAGAGGGAGAATTTGGCTTGATAGTATTTTACCTTGGGGGGAAGTATGATGAAGATAAATTTAAAGTAAGAAATATGTTAGACAAGAAACTTAATGAGAAGCATAACACAAGATATTGTATCTTCGAACTTCCTAAGAAGAATGCACTGGTGGTAGTTTTATTTAACTTTATCAATGTGCAGCAAATTGAAAGATGGGCACAAAACACACTGCTTTTAGACATGTGCCAGCTTACAAGAAGAGGAACTGTATGCGGCTGGATAGTATTTCAGTCTCTCGCTAAAATGAAAGAAAGCTTGGACATGCTGCAGAATGAACTGCATTGGGCCATTGTTTTAGGAGAAGATGTCATGATTTCATATCCTAAAATTACTCATGTGAAAACAGCTGCTTTTCAATATCCAATTTCAATTGAAAGTCGTATGAAATCAGCGTTATGTAAGTTTGATTATGAAGAGCTTAAAATAATTTACAATGAATTTTTTGCTTATTGTAAAAAGGATCTTTATCTCCCATCTGCAATAAAAGAGGCATTCACTCGTCTGTCGTGGAGTATTATGAGTACGATAAGAGAAATAGACTATCATATTTATGAGAATCTGAAACAACAAGAAATATTAGAGAGCATTTCGAATGCTATAGTATGGGATGAACTTAAAGATGCACTTTGGAAGCTGCTTGAAAATGTTGAAAAGACCACGCGTACGAAGCAAGAGGCGACTAGCCTTGTCGTTATAAAAGCTAAAAGTCTCATAGATGAATTTTATAAGGATGGTATAACATTAGAGGAAATTGCGGTAAAACTTAAGATTACGCCAGAATACCTAGGAACCTTATTTCATAAGGAATTAGGTATAAGCTTTAGCATCTATATTAAAAATTACCGTATGCAGAAAGCAAAAGAAATGCTTATTGGAACTGAACTAAAGCTTTATGAGATTGCTGATTTGCTCGGATATAACGACTCCAAATATTTTGCTAGGGTATTTAAAGAAGAAACAGGGCAGTCGCCGGCAGAATATAGAAAACTGAATAAATAAAATTCACCATCGCATAAAACCAAAAGTTTATGCGATTTATTTATATTACTTTAGGATAGTTATCCTTTTTAAGATAATTCGCCTTATGTAAGGGATTAAACAATTATATAATGAGTACAACAAAGCATAGCAGTAAAACATCACTTCTTGAACTTAACAAATCAAATGGAGGGGAAAAATATGAAAAAATATTTATCAATGATGATGGCAGGTATGATGACTATAAGCCTGCTTGCAGGTTGCGGAAGTCCTAAAAATGAGACGAAAAGTGCGGAACCTGCTGTAGCAGCAACTGAAGAAACAAAGGGAGAGACAGCCGCAGAGGGAGAGAAAAAAGATGTAACGTTGTGGTATTACTGGGAGACTGAAAAGCATCAAACTGTTCTCAACAATCTTATTAAAGAGTTCAATAGTTCACAGGATAATATTGAAGTCAAAGCAGAATATATACCATTTGCAGACTTCAAGAAGAGACTTTCTATTGGCGTTGCCGCACAGGACTTAGGAGACATCGTTATTATTGATGGACCGGATCATGCATCTTATGCATCAATGGGAATTTTCGCAGACCTTACAGATAAATTAGGCGATTGGGATGGCCTCGCACAATATTATGAAGGACCATTAAATTCTTGTAAACTCGATGATAAACTTTACGGTATTCCATTTGGCAGTAACTGTTTAGCGTTATATTATAACGAGGATATGCTGAAGGCAGCAGGCTGCAGTGTACCAACAACTTGGGATGAATTAAAAGATGTTGCCGCTAAGACAACTAAAGATGGGGTAACAGGTCTTGGAATCAGTGCGCCTCAAAATGAAGAAGGCACTTTCCAATTTATGCCATGGTTATGGTCGACAGGAGCTTCTTCATTTGAAATAAATGGTGAAGGCGGTGTTAAAGCTCTTACACTGATACAAGATCTTGTAAAGGCAGGTTCAATGAATAAAGAGATCATCAATTGGACACAAGGGGACGTAATGAATCAGTTTATTTCTGGAAACCTTGCAATGATGATTAACGGACCATGGCAAGTACCAACAATGAGAGAACAAGCGCCAGATCTTAAATGGAACGTTGCTTTAATTCCAAAAGATGCTGACTATGCTACCGTTCTTGGCGGCGAAAACTTTGGTATCATCAATGGAGAAAGAGTTGATGAATCCCTTGAATTTATTAAGTTCGCAACTGATCCAGAAAGAATTAAAACATATATCAATGAATTTGGTTATATCTCAGGCCGCAAAGACGTTGCTGAAACACAATTTACAGATGATCAGATTATGAAAACATTTGCTGATGCTATGCAATATGCAAAACCAAGGGGGCCACATGAAAACTGGCCAAAGATTTCAGATGCACTTTCAATGGCGCTTGCTGAGACTATTACTGAAACCAGTGATGCAAAGACAGCAGCTGATAAAGCACAAAGTACAATTGATGGTCTTGTAAAATAGAAATACTGTCTGGATGTTATTTAGGAGTACATGTAATAAACATGTACTCCTAAAAATTAGAAAAGTATTTTAATATAAAATTGCATGATTGATGACTGCAACTATTGGAGGTGTTTGACATTGAAAAAAATCAAGGAATTTTTCCAGCATGATAATATAGGCTATTTGTTTGTAATGCCGGCACTTATTTATATGTTGGTATTTAACGGCTATCCTATCATTAGAAATATTATCTTGAGCTTTCAGGATGTTACTGTAAAGACAATTAATTTGGCACATAAGCAGTTTATAGGATTTGAAAACTATATCACTTTATTTAAAGATCCTGTTCTTAGTAAGTCTATTATAAATACGCTTCTTTTTACTATATGCTGTCTTATCGTTCAATTTTTGATAGGTTTTGCATTAGCGTTACTATTTAACAATAAGTTTTCTGTAGCTAAGCCTATTAGAGGAATCTTGATGATTCCCTGGATGATCCCGATTACGATTACTGCTTTAATTTTTAGATTTATGTTTGCATCAAATGTAGGGATTGTCAATGAAGCACTGCAGCTTTTGGGGGTTATAGATAAACCAATAGATTGGCTCCTGCAGCCAGGAACTGCAATGTTTGCATTAGTTGCGGCTAATGTATGGATAGGGATCCCTTTCAACATGATTTTGTTAACCACAGGACTTACGACTATTTCAGAAGAGTTATATGAAAGTGCATCTATTGATGGAGCGAGCCGATATCAGAAGTTTAGTTATATTACGCTGCCGCTGCTGCGGCCTGCTATAGAAAATGTTCTTATTCTAGGCTTTATCTATACTTTTAAGGTATTTGATTTGGTTTATGTTATGACAAACGGTGGGCCTGTTAATGCAACACAAGTACTTTCGACCTATTCTTATAAACTATCTTTTGAACTTTTTGAGTATAGTCAGGGGGCAACAGTTGCTAATATTTTATTTGTTATATTATTTATAGTCAGTCTCTTATATCTTAAATTTACATACCAAGAGGAGGAAGCATAATGATGAAAGAAGGAAATTCTGTACTATCTAAGAAAAACATCGTACTTTGCACAGCTGCAATTGCTATATTGATTATTTTGCTTTTTCCGCTTTACTGGATCGTTGTAACATCTTTTAAATTCGAGAAAGAAATCTTCATGTCTCCCCCAACCCTTTTCCCACAAGCAATTAATACAGCCTCTTATTATGCGCAGCTTGAAAGTGGAGACTTCAATATGTTTCGAGCGTTTGGAAACAGTGCCATTATTTCTGTAACAACAATGATTATTGCTATAGTGCTTGCGGTTCCGGCATCTTATGGTCTTGCCAGATATAAGTTTAAAGGTAAGAAGCTTATTATACTTAGTTTTTTAGTGACACAAATGCTGCCTGTCTCTGTAGCTTTAACACCGTTATTTATTTTATTTAAAAATATGAAAGTCATTAATACACTTGTTGCACCTATTTTGGCTGATGCGACTATTGGGATACCCTTTTCAATTTTAATATTACGTACCTACTTTGAATCTATCCCTAAAGAACTGGACGAAGCTGCACGGATAGATGGCTGTAATCGATTTGAAACTTTTATAAGAATTTTTGTACCTATTGCTTTCCCGGGGGTTATTGTTTGTGGTGTCTTTTCATTTTTGTATGCATGGGGAGATCTAGCATATGCCCTCACCTTTATTGGTAAACAAACTCTAAGGCCTATTACGGCAGGCATCTTTAATTTTATGGGTCAATATGGAACGAAATGGAGTTACATTTGTGCATTTGGAGTAGTTACAATTATTCCGGTTGTATTAATCTTTATATTCATGCAGAAATATATTATCAGCGGATTAACAGCCGGAGCTGTAAAAGGATAGATTAAGCTGAGGAGGAGAAGTCAGATGAATAGATTATTTAAAATGGATAACGGAAAATTGCTTTGGGAATATGACAGTGAAAAGGTACGTATAGAAGCTTGGGGAGAAAATGGTTTAAGAGTGAGAGTAACCAAGAATATGGCCTTTGATGAAACTCAAAACTGGGCACTGTTAAATGCAGATCAAAATTTAATGATTCCTGAAATACATATTCATGACACTAATGCAGTTATTAGAAATGGCAAGATAAAAGCAGTCGTGTCTAATAACGGCAAAATCACATTCTTCAATCAAAAAGATGAGGTCCTCCTTGAAGAATATATGCGTACCAGGGTGCTTGAAGACTTTAAGGAAGAAACAACAATAGGAGAAAACTTAAATCCTGAGTTTTGCAGTGCGCTTATGGTTACTGCAAGAGAATTTAAACCAATTTTAGGAGGAGACTATGCTTTAACTATGCGTTTTGAATCTCACAAGGATGAAAAACTGTATGGAATGGGACAATACCAGCAAGAATTTTTAAATCTAAAAGGCTGTACGCTGGAACTTGCGCAGCGTAATTCTCAGGCGAGTGTACCCTTTTTAATGTCAAATGTAGGCTATGGATTCTTATGGAATAACCCGGCTATAGGGGAAGTTAACTTTTCAAAAAACGTAACACAGTGGAAAGCTCATACGACTAAAGAGTTAGATTATTGGATTACAGCTGGGGATACACCTGATGAAATTGAGCAGGCTTATGCGAGTGTAACAGGCAAGGTGCCTATGATGCCAGATTATGCCATGGGCTTTTGGCAGTGCAAACTGCGTTATCGTACCCAAGAGGAACTTTTAAATGTTGCAAGGGAGTATAAAAAAAGAAACTTACCACTGTCGGTTATTGTCATAGACTATTTCCATTGGACTAATCAAGGGGATTGGAAATTTGACAAGGAGTACTGGCCGGATGTAGAAGGTATGGTTGAAGAACTTAAGGAAATGGGCATAGAACTTATGGTTTCAATTTGGCCAACAGTTGAGGCCAGATCTGAAAATTATCAGGAAATGATCCAAAAAGGGCTCCTTATTAGAACGGAAAGAGGCATACGCCCGCAATTCTTATATAAGGGAAATAGTGCTATTATTGATGCCACTAATCCTCATACAAGAGAATATGTTTGGAGTAAGGTTAAAAAGAATTATTACGACAAAGGCATTAAAACCTTTTGGCTGGATGAAGCGGAACCGGAGTATGAGGCTTATGATTTTGATAATTATAGATATTATCTTGGGCCTAATGTGCAAATTGGAAATATTTATCCCTCTAAGTATGCACAGATGCTTTATGAAGGCATGGAAAAAGAAGGTCAGGAAAATATTATTAATTTATTAAGATGTGCATGGGCAGGAAGCCAGCGCTATGGTGCGCTGGTATGGTCAGGAGATATTCACTCAAGCTTCCGCTCTATGCGTAATCAGCTGGCAGCAGGGCTTAACATGGGCATTGCAGGTATTCCGTGGTGGACTACAGATATAGGAGGGTTCCATGGAGGAGATCCTAATGATGAAAGCTTTAGAGAGTGCTTTGTCAGATGGTTTGAGTATGCAACCTTTTGTCCTGTCATGAGACTCCATGGCTTTAGAGAACCTATTACCCCTCCGGTGGCCCCAGATAAATTAGGCGGAGGACTCTGTGAAACAGGAGCAGATAATGAAATATGGAGTTATGGTGAAGAAGCTTATCCCATACTTACAAAGTTTTTACTTTTGCGTGAAAGAATGAAGCCGTATATCAAAGAACAAATGAAGAAAGCTCATGAAAAAGGGATACCGCCTATGAGACCTCTGTTTTATGATTTCCCAGAAGATAAGAAGGCGTGGGAAATTGAAGATGAATACTTATTTGGATCAGGTATTTTAGTTGCTCCGGTTTTGTATGAAGGAGCAGCTTCGAGAAAAGTATATTTACCAACAGGGGCCAAATGGACGCATGCCTTTACGAAAGAGACTTTTGAAGGTGGAAGCAGTATAGAATGTAAGACGACACTAGATACTATACCGGTATTTATAAAAGATGATAGTGAGTTTTTGGGAATTTTTTAATTTGATAAGCAAATTAAAAAGATGACTTCTGTATGACATGGCAGAAGTCATCTTTTTTAGTTTAAAAAGCAATCTATGGAGTTGCTGAAGTACTATATGACGCCGTTTTAAGTATTGGAAGGAGAAGGCAATAGAAAGAGTAAGAAATACATGATATAATTTTGTTATTAAATGGATGAGGAGTAAATATTATGAAAAAATGTAAACGACTACTTTGTATGCTGCTTTTGATAACCACAGTTTTTACTATGATATCAGCTATTCCGATTCATACCTTTGCAGCAGTTAAAACAGTACCACAAACAACAGTGTATAGAATGAAGCAATACTATAAAATAAGTCATGCAGTCATTGATCCGAATAGCCCATACTTATATTTTACTGATATGGCAAATAAAAAGGTTCATAGGCTAAACTATGAGACAGGGAAAACTATAAGTATTTCATTTAAGCTAAAACCAGAGAGAATGATTATTCATAAAGGGCTGCTGTATGTTACATTATTGAAAAAAGAGCATAGTCCATACATATTTGACGAAGACCAAGAAGGGGTTATAGGGGTTCTAGATTTAAAAACATTCACCTTAAAGAAACAGCTAGATGTTAATACAGATCCTTATGATATGACTGTTGATAGAAATGGTAATCTATATGTTTCTTCGGGATCAGGGCAGCATACTTCATTAAAAAGTTATTCACTGATTACAAATCAAGAGAATCATTGGGCACGTATTTATGATGCAAGCTTTATAGAAATGCATCCGTCAATGAATAAGATATATTCTTTTAGCTCTAACATTTCACCTAGAGATGGATATGCGTATAATATTTCTAATGGAAAGTTTATAGAGGGAGGATACAAAGGAGGATATAATTCGCCTTATCATGGAGAATATCCTATGACACCGCGATTTGCTTTATCTCCAGATGGGCAGTATATTTTCAACTATGCAGGAACAGTTTTCGGGTGTGGAGCGGCAGATTACTATGATATGAACTATATTACAAAACTTAATAGCCCATTTAATGCCATAGCCTTTAATGTCAAAGATAATTATTTCTATACAGCCGTTAAGGGTAAAAAGGTAGAGATCTATGATCAGCTGACGCTAAAGAATGTCTCTTCTCTCCAAACTCAAGGAGACTCAGAGTACTTGTTCTATAAATATTCAAAACTCATATCAGTTTCCAAACATAGTTCAGGGTTTTATTTTATTGAGGTTTTAAAAGGCCCGCAGTTATCAAGAAGTAAGGCTCCTCAAAACGTCAAACATTATTTGCCTTATAATGCTAATATTTCTGACACTGAAATAGACCCGGTAAAGTCGGTCATGTACTTAGCGGACCCTGCTAATTCTAAAATATATGGGATAAATTATCAAAATTTTTCTGTTTCGGAAGTTAAACTAAACTTACCTCCGGAACGTATAGTTTTGAAAAATGGAAAGTTGTATGTCACTCTTTTGAAGATGCCCCATGATCATTATACAGATGAAGATAAGCAAAAGGGTGCTATTGCTATCATAGACACGGATACGATGAAACTGTTGAAGCAGTTTGACATTAGGCTAGACCCCTATGATATCGAAGTTGATAAGAATGGGAATATCTATATCTCCTCTGGTTCTGGGCAGTCCACGTCTATGAAGATATTTTCTGAAAAGACAGGAGAGGAACTTTCATCCTCCTATATGAGGTCAGCATATTTTATAGAGTATAATACCAGATTCAATAAAATTTATGCAATAACTACAAGAAGCTCGCCGAGGGACATTTATGCCTATAATATAGAAAATGGAAAGTTTGCAGCAGATATCTACGACTCTCCTTATCATGGGGACTATAATATGTCTAAAGCCCTGAAGATTTCTCCAGATGATAAATACTTATTTAATGGTGGCGGATTTATATTTAATGCTTCTAATGTAAAAAAAGAGGATATTACATTTGTAAAGAAGCTAAATAAAGGATTTACAGATGTGGCATTCGATGTAGTTCACAAAAGGTTTTATACTGTAGTGGAAGATAAGTTTATTTACTCTTATCATTATGATTCATTTGAAGGAATAGGAACTTATACTTCGAAAGGAGCAATTCAGAGCTTAGATTACAAAGATGGAAAACTTATTGCGCTCACCAAGATAAAGGACAGAGGGTATATCATTGAAAAGTTCAATCCATGATATCATCCATGATATTATTCACTCATAGCTTGAGAGTGGATAAGCTTTTGGAGAATGAATTGACAAAAATTATTATCGTGATAAAATAGTCTTAAGACGAAACATTTTTATTAGGATAAGAGGTGGTGGGTATGACAACAGAATTTGATTTTTCATCGTATATCCAGTTAGTTGATTTTTTGGGTGCATGTTTTGGGGAAAATACAGAAGTTGTACTACATAGTTTTGAGGATATTAATCATTCTGTTATTGCAATACATAATGGGCATATCAGCGGCAGAAAGATTGGTGCACCTCTAACTAGATTTGCTTTATCAAAATTAAAAGACAAAGGAAAAGACGGTCCTCCGTATTATTTAAATTATTTGGGGAAATCTGCAAATAACATTTCGTTAAGGTCTAATAGTTTTTTTATTTTGGACAAGCAAGGTAATCCTAGAGGTATGCTGTGTGTCAATACCGATGTAACGAAGTATCAACAGGCAGCAGATTTATTACAGAAATTAGCATTTATTCCATCTGAAAAACCTGAAGAAAAGGGGAATAATACTATTGAAGTCTTTCAGTCAACATCTGAAGATATGATTCAGGGTATTATCAATGAGGTAACTCATTCAGCTGGAGTGGCAGTAGAACGTCTGACTGTAGATGAAAAAGTCGAAGTTGTAAGGCGTCTGAATGATGAGAAGTTTTTTCTCATTAAAGGAGCTGTAAGCCAGGTTTCAGATATGTTAGGTGTTTCTGAAGCAACTGTTTATAGATATTTAAGCAATATCAATAAAAAAATAAAGAATGGAGAATAGACATGAGTAAAAAAATAATTAACGCAAAGGCAGCACCAGCTGCAATAGGACCTTATTCACATGCAATTGATACTGGGCTAGGGTTCATTATCACATCTGGGCAAATTCCAATTGATCCAGCAACAGGTGAAATAGTCCCTGGAGGAATTGAAGCTCAAACAGAACAAGTATTTGCAAACTTAAAAGCCGTGTTAGAAGAAGCAGGATCTTCTTTTGAGAAAGTTGTAAAGGTAACTGTATTTTTACAGGATTTAAAAGACTTCGTTTCTGTAAATGGTATTTATGCAAAATATTTAGGAACTGATTCGCCTGCACGCTCTGCTGTACAAGTAGCGGGACTTCCGAAAGGCTCTTTGGTTGAGATAGAGCTTATTGCACTGAAATAAAATATAACAATTAATTATTATGGTAATAAGTGTAAAGCTTTTAAAATTAATAACATATTTTTATAATAAGAAAATAAAATAGAATTATCAAGCCTTGATTTTGTTTAATGTAAACAAAATCAAGGCTTATTTTTTTGGGTTTATGTCGGTATTGACAAAAGGGCGAAAAAGTAATATAGTAATAATGTAATAGAAAATTATTATCGAAATAAAAAATTATTATCTGCGTTATAAGCCATTACATTTAAAAACATAGCTTATATAACGTAAACATATCAATCTAAAATGGAGGAATTTATAATGACCAATGTAAAACACCCAGCAGAACCATTTAAAATCAAAATGGTAGAACCTCTTAACATTACGACTAGAGAACAAAGAGAAAATGCCTTGAAAGAAGCGGGGTATAATCCATTTTTACTAAAATCGAAAGATGTATATATTGATTTACTTACAGATAGCGGAACAGGTGCTATGAGCGATAACCAATGGGCTGGACTTATGTTAGGGGATGAAGCCTATGCAGGAAGTAAAAACTTCTATAATATCTGTAATGCTGTTAAAGATATTTTTAACTACGATTATGTAGTTCCAACTCATCAGGGCAGAGGTGCGGAACAAGTATTATTCCCATTATTATTAAAGCAAGGTCAGTATGTATGCAGCAATCACCATTTTGATACAACTAAAGCTCATGTAGAATTATCAGGAGCAAAAGCAAGAAACTTTTTAATTCCAGAGGCTACAGATACAGGTACATACTATGATTTTAAAGGAAACTTTAACATCCCTGCACTTGAAGCCTTTATTGAAGAAGTTGGAGCAGACAATGTTGCTTTCTTCATTATGACAGTAACAAATAACTCAGCTGGCGGACAGCCTGTTTCAATGGCGAACATGAAAGAGTTAAAAAGAGTTGCTGACAAATATGGCAAAAAAATTGTAATGGATTCTGCAAGGTTTGCAGAGAATGCAATGTTTATTAAGAAAAGAGAAGCAGGCTATGAAAATACTTCTGTAAAAGATATTATTACTGAAATGTACTCCTATGCAGATATGTTAACAATGAGTGCTAAAAAAGATGCGATTGTTAACATGGGTGGTATGATTGCCATTAAGAATGATGAGGAAATCTATAGAGGGGCTCAGGCGAGATGTGTACCGATGGAAGGGTTTGCAACTTATGGGGGCTTATCTGGAAGAGATATGGAGGCACTCGCAAGAGGTTTATATGAAGGTATTGATGAAGACTATTTAGAATACAGATTAGGTCAGATTAAGTATCTAGGGGATAAATTGATGGAAATAGGTGTCCCTATTCAGTATCCAACAGGCGGTCACGCAGTTTTCGTAGATGCCAGAAAGATTTTACCTGATATGCCAGGCTATGAATTCCCTGCACAGGCAATATGTAATGCACTTTATTTAGAATCAGGTGTTAGACCGGTTGAAATTGGCTCTTTCCTACTAGGCAGGAATCCTCAAACCGGAGAGCAGGAAGAATCAGCACTTGAACTTGTGAGGTTAACGATTCCAAGAAGAGTTTATACACAAAGTCATATGGATGAAATTGTTGAAGGCTTTGCAAAAGTAATGGAACATAAAAATGAATTAGTTGGGTTAACCTTTGACTATGAACCACCTGTATTAAGACACTTCCTAGCAAGATTAAGACCACTAAACAAATAATACTCTTAGTTTTAAGACCCCTTACAAACCTTAATAGCCATACTTTCCTATTTAAGATTTGTAAGGGGTTTTTAGCAAATACGAAACATAGTATAAACGTTGAGGAGGAAGCTTAGATGAGAGAAAATTGGCAAAGTAGAAAAGGATTTATCTTTGCTGCTGCGGGGGCAGCGATAGGGCTAGGAAACCTGTGGAGATTTCCGTTTCAGGCTTATAAAAATGGAGGAGGAGCATTCCTTTTACCGTATTTCGTAGCATTAATTACATGTGCAATTCCACTCATGATTATGGAGTATGCATTTGGCAGGAAAATCAGGGGAGGTTCTGTAAAAGCATTTTCTAGCCTAAACAAGAAGGCTGAAGTTGTTGGTTGGGTTCAAGTAATGGTTCCTATTATTGTTATGACTTATTATTCAGCAATTATTGCGGTCTCGGTTATTTTTATGATTTATTCTCTGGGTCATGCGTTTGGTATGATTAACTGGCTTTCGGATCCAGGACCGATTATGGGAATGGTTACGGGAAGTGCTGAAAACGCGCTGGATCTTGGAGCGGGTATCAGTATTTATATACTCATTGCAGTTATTTTTGTTTGGTTATGTAACTGGCTGATTGTTAAAAAGGGTATTTCTGGCGGTATAGAAAAGATGTCAACCTTTTTTACCCCTATGCTTATGGTATTAATGATTATATTTATGATTAATGCAGTTCGTCTGCAAGGTTCTGCAATTGGACTCGAAGCACTCTTCAAACCAGATTTCTCAAAAATTTTAAATCCTAGTATTTGGGTTTCGGCCTATGCACAGGTATTCTTCTCAACTACCTTAGCAGTAGGGGTTATGATTGCATATGGTTCGTACCTGCACGATAAAGCAGATGTTGTTAATAGTGCATTTATTACTGTTTTTGCTAATTCAAGTTTTGACCTTATAGCTGGTGTATTAGTGTTCTCTACACTTGGATATTTAGTAAATAGTATGGGAGTAGAGTTTACATCATTTGGAACAGGTGCTGGCGTTGCATTTATTGCCTTTCCGATTGCTATTTCAACTATGTCCCAAAATGTAGTTGTTCAAGGTTTATTGGGCTTTGTATTCTTCTTCTGTTTATTTATTGCAGGACTGTCATCTAGTATTTCAATGCTGGAATCCTTTGCCACTGCAGCTCTTGATAAATTTAAAATTTCCAGGGAAAAGTTAGTAACCATTATTTCGATTGTTGGGTTTATAGGAAGTGCTTGCTTTGCAAGTTATGCAGGCTTTAACTATATCTTGGATATCGTAGATGCTTATGTTGGTAATATCGTTATTGCTGGATTAGGTTTAGTAGAAGTAGTTTTGATTAGTTACATTTATGGAACAGGTAAACTACGAGATGAGGCTAATGAGTTTTCTGACTTCAAAGTTGGTAAGTGGTGGGATTATTTATTAAGATATTTCACTCCTCTTTTACTGGGAGCGGTTGTTATTACAAATCTTTTCAACTTAGTTACTGGACTATTTAGTCAAGATACTGTAGGAATTCTTTCTAATATCGTATTTGGATGGGGAACAGTTTTAATCATGATTGGTGCATCAGTCATATTCTATAAGAGAAAATGGACTACAGATGCAAATCAAGAATAATCGGAGGGGTTCATATGTCTACTAGTACTATAATAATGATGATCATTGGATGTGGAACAGTCTGGGGCGGCACTGTTGTTACGATTCTAATTGCCTTAGCTGTAGAAAAGAAAAATAATCTTAAGAATCAAGTGAATTAATAAGTATAAGTTTGTAAACAAATGGGCTTGCCTTAAACTGGTTTTAAGGCAGCCCATTTGTTATTGTGGTATAATACATGTATATAATGCATGTATATAGTGCATGTATATAGTGCGATATTTTAATCAGTATGGATATAGTATAAACAAAAGTAAATGCAGGAGATGGATGATATGATTATAGAAGTTATTCCTTTGCTTGAAGGGGTATCAAATGCTGCTTTAACAGCATATATTCAAGATGCATCTATGGATCAACGTTTTAGGGTTATAAGACCTGCGGTCGTTATATGTCCAGGCGGAGCCTATATAGGAATCACAGAAAAAGAAGCTGAACCAGTTGCTCTAAGATTTATAGCGGCGGGATATCATGTGTTCGTACTCAAATACTCGATTGGAACCCAGATAGGAAGATTTCCGGCGCCGTTTATAGATGCGGCCAAGTCAGTAATGCTCATACGTGAAAATGCTAAGAGATGGGGTGTGGATCCAAATAAGATTAGTTTATGTGGCTTTTCGACAGGAGGACATGTTGCGGCGATTTTATCTGCTACTTGGCAAGAAGAGTATTTATCAAAAGCAATAGGAGCAGATAATTACTTGTTTAAGCCCAATGCCCTCATTTTAGGATATCCTTTACTAGATATGTATGAGTTCAAAGTGAGAAGTCTAGAAAATTCTTTGGGGATGCAGCCGTTATTAGAGACAATGTTCAGCTGTATATATGGAACCTTAAATCCCGATGATGAGCTTTTAAAGGAGTGGGATTGTAAAAGCAGAGTCACTTCGGATATGCCACCGACCTTTTTGTGGACAACTTCGCAAGATACAGTTGTTGATGTGGTGCAAAGTCTTGACTTCGTTAAGTCACTAGCTATCAATAAGATCCCTCATGAGTTTCATGTTTTTGAAAAAGGGGCTCATGGATTGTCGCTCGGAGATGAAACAGTTGGGTATACGGAGGCTGATATAAGAAACAATGTAAATGTTCATAAATGGGTAGATTTGGCTCTAGGCTGGCTGAAGAATTTGAACGGATAAATCACCTGAAAAATCAATTTTATCTATAGATGCAGTCTTCTTTGCTTTAGCAGCATAGAAGGCTGCATTTGCAAGTGTGAGGAATGGTAATTAATATTCAGCCTAAGTGTATTGTAAACTTTATAGAATTTTGTAGTTGACAAATAATACAAGAAAAGTTTACAATACACTTATATAAAATATATATCATAAGGAGAATTGAGATGGAACAAAGAACAATAGCTCAAACGAAAACTTATACATATGTTATCTGTGCTTTATTTGCTGCTCTTTCAGCAGTAGGAGCATTTATTAAAATTCCTATGCCTCTTGTACCATTTACTTTGCAATTTTTATTTGTAGCTCTATCAGGGGTATTGCTGGGGTCTAAAAGAGGACTTATTGCACAAATGCTGTACGTAGGTATCGGACTTGCAGGTATACCAGTATTTACAAAGGGTGGAGGGATCGGATATATCTTTCAGCCTACCTTTGGATATCTTGTAGGATTTATTATAGGAGCCTACATTATTGGTAAGATTGTAGAAAAAACAGGTGTAAGCTTTAAAACTATATTTTTAGCTTCTTTTATAGGTCTTTTGGTTGTATACCTTGTAGGTGTGGTGTATATGTATTTTATCGTTAATCTGTATATAGGCAAAGAACTGCCTCTTGCAAAAGCCATCTATGTAGGTGCGATTAGCTGCTTGCCAGGAGATCTTATTGGGTGTTTTATTACATCTTTAGTAGGTTCTAAGCTCATTCCTATTTTGAAAAGACAACAGCTTATCTAGTTAAAAGTTTATACTTTGCATTTTTTATTTAGAGGCTTGCCTAGTACGCTAGGATGTTGTCTCTTGGCTTAAGAAAAATAATAAAGAATAAATACATTGAGATAGATGGCAAGATATCCAGCTCTATTTGTTTTGGTCTTTAGGCTTTGTCTTTCCACTAAGTAGCTAAAGGCTAGCTGGGCGGGGGAGGGATATCTTTTGGCGCGACTCCGGTTGGCTGTGGGTTGGGGTGGAGCGCCAAAAGATATCCCTCCTCTGTCTTGCGGACCTCAATTAGACTGCTTTAAATGCTAAATTATTTATGTCCTAATAAAAGATAAGAGGAGGAAATGGTAATGAGCTTTTTAAACCAAATCACCAAGGTTATTAAAGAAGGTTATAACATTACAAAAGAAGAGGCCATAAAACTCTTAGACTATAAAACAGAAGAGCTCATGAAGTCTGCGAACGAAATAAGAGAACACTTCTGCGGTAATCATTTTGATTTTTGCAGCATTATAAACGGTAAAAGTGGTAAGTGCAGTGAAGATTGCAAGTACTGTGCTCAGTCAGCACATTATCATACGAATGTTGAGACTTATTCACTTCTTAGTGAAGAAGAGTTCGTAAGAGATGCAGATCATAATGCAGAGCAGGGTGTTAATAAATACTCTATCGTAACCTCTGGAAAACAGTTAGGCAGCGGGGACATAGAAGCTGTCTGCAAAGCATATGAAACGATAAAGGGCAGAGTAAAAATTAAACTTTGCGCCTCTCATGGTCTTTTAGGTGAGGAAGCTTTGTCGGCTCTTAAAAGTGCAGGGGTACTGCGTTATCATAATAATCTTGAAACATCAAGAAGCTTCTTTCCTAATATCTGCACAACACATAGTTATGATGAAAAAGTGGAAACGATAAAAGCGGCTAAAAGAGTAGGTTTAGAAGTTTGCAGCGGAGGGATACTGGGTCTTGGAGAGAGTGCTGAGGATCGCGTAGACTTAGCATTCGAACTAAAAGAGTTAGGAGTAGATTCTATTCCTTTGAATATGCTAAGTCCAATACAAGGGACGCCGTTAGAGCATATAAGCAAGATTACAGAAGATGAATTTTTAAAAGCAGCAGCACTTTTTAGGTTCATTAATCCTACAAAGTACATACGGCTTGCGGGTGGCAGAAACCTTCTTTCGGGATATGGCAAATCAGCCTTTACAGGAGGAGTAAATGCTGCAATTACGGGAGATTTACTTACAACTTGCGGAAATAAAATTGCAGATGATATGCAGATGATTAAAGAACTCGGGTATACAGTTGGGTAGTCAATGGGAATAAGTATGGAGACTAGGGTAAGTCGGTTTATAATATTTAAAGGTTTATTTTTTATAAAATACTGTTATAATGAAAACAGACATAAAATAGCAGCTTACTTTTGCAGAAGGGCTGCTATTTTTGATGTTTTATAAAGGCAGGAGATGATTTGTTTGACAGGATTTAAAAATGACAAAAAAATATTTTTGCTTATGGTGCCTACTGCATTCTTTTGGGCTGGGGCTTTTATAGCTGGTAAAATAGCTGTAGAGGAGTTTTCATTATTTACACTAACTTTTTTAAGGTTTTTTATTGCGCTTCTCATTGTTTTCCCGATGATGGTAAAATATGAACCTCAAAAGTGGAAAATAACTATGAAAGACATACCAATTTTTATTCTTACGGGATTTCTGGGGATTTTTACATATCATGTATTGTTTTTTATGGCACTTACAAAAACAACAGCCATTAATTCTTCTCTTATTGGGGCAACGAATCCTATGGCAACTACGATTCTAGCAGCGATTTTTCTTCGTGAAAAAATTGGACTGAAGAGAGCTGGGGCAATATTACTAGCTTTTGCAGGCGTTTTGCTTACTGCCTCAAGAGGCAACCTCCAAGCTTTTACAACACTAAGTTTTAATATTGGAGATATCATGATGTTATGTGCAGTCATATCTTTTGCGGCCTACAGTATCATAAGTAAAAGAATTATGAGCAGGTATTCGCCTATTATCATACTTACTTATAGTTTTTTAACAGCAGTAGTTATGTTAGTGCCACTTGCGATAATGGAGAATCCGGTAAGTTATTTTTCGGCTGTAAGCCTTAAGGCGTGGTTTGCTTTAGCTTATATGGGAGTATTTGCTTCTGCGATAGGTTACTTGCTGCAGCAATTTTCTATTAAAGCATACGGAGCGAGCAAGACGATGTTGTTTGTAAATCTGGTTCCGGTTTTCTCGATTATTATATCGATAGTTGTTCTTGGGGAAACGGTCAATTTCATTACACTATTAAGTGCAGGTATTATTATAAGTGGCGTTTATTTGAGTTCAAGACTGAATAAATAGGATTAAAATGAGTTGTTTTAATACATATTATCAATAACATAGAAAAAAGTATCAATAAACTGCGGTTATAAAATCGCAATATTTTAGGAGGCACAAAGTGGCTGTAAATAAAAAAGTTGTAGGTAATTTTAATTATAAGAATATGCAAAAGCTCAATAAGAATTTCATGTATAAAGATTTAAAAAGAAGTAACTGCTATGATACTGATTTTACAGGTTCGAATTTTGATTATACAAGTTTTAGAGGTGCGCATTTTAAATCATGTAATTTTTATGAATGCACATTTAAATCTGCAGAATTCGTTGGCACTAATTTTAAGAAAAGTAAATTTAAAAAAGCTAAGTTTGAGAATGCCTTATTTGACTCCGTGAATTTAGAGGGAGTAGATTTTAGAGGGGCGGAATTTAAAAATACAATATTTTTATCTACAGATCTAACAAAAGCTGAGAATTTAAACTTAGAAAAAGCGAGTGTCAAAATTTTTGAAACGATGCCGCCGTTAGAAATCGGTGAAAGACTTGAAAAGGCTGTCAGAGATGTGATGAAGAATGAATATGTAAAGGCTGCCAGAGTGCTGGATACAAAGGATGGAGGAATTAATTCAATAAGTATGATGATCTTGTTAGATCACTTTGATGAGGAAACGCTTATCAAAGGATTTGATATCATGCGTGATAAGTTAGATAAAGGCTTCTGTACACTAAGTTACATCATTAATTCCTTAAAAGCATATAGGTCGCAAGATCTTTTGTAAAAGGAAGAGATATACTAAAAGATCCTCTCTAGTTAATTGGAGAGGATTTTTGCTTAATGAAACTATTTTAATTTTGCAAAAGTAAATTTTCAACTGTTGTAAGGGTATCGATACCGGCTATTCTAGAACGAAAATATTGATCCAATAATTGAATCCTCTGTACGTTAGGAGTTGTTTGTGTTAATACACTTAAGGTATATAATCCGTTTTTAATAAAATTAAGGGCATTTAAAGTAAGCAATACATGAGTATTTTGATTACCGATGGTTGGGATAGATTCTAAATACTCCAGAATCCTTGTGTTAAGTGAATCTATTCTGCTGTTAATGTAAGTGATGTTGCTGGCAAGTCTTTGTGCAAATAAAGGAGGATTGCTTAGTGCCAACTGTGCTATGTTGAATGTTTGATTTTGTATTTCTCGTATTTCAAAAATGAATTGTTCAATGGTTTCTTTGTGATTAATAACAGAAGGCGTAACAGAAGGGGGAGGAGAAGGTGTAACAGAAGGTGTAGTACCTGGGCTGGCAGCGCTTGATGGAATATAAGCAGACATAATAACAATTGATAAAATAATAGAAACTAATACCTTGAATTTAAGTATACTCTTCATTTGACACCTCTAGTTATTTATAAAGCTTACCTAGTTAAAATAACCATTTTTAAAAAGACTATGTATTGTTTTAAAGTTTGATAGTTAACAATAAAGACTGAGAAAGCTTCACAGTCTTTATTGTTAACTCCCTATGAGATAGCAATGTTATTTAACAGGAATATAGATATCAAATTCTCCGTTACTCATGAATCTTTCATCGTATAGTTCTAGTTGAGGCCTAAAGTCCATTTCACACTCTGAAGCAGGCAGCCACGTTGTAAATATATCGTTGTAAAATGAATCTAAATCTTCTAAAGCACCACTATAAGTATAAACAAGATATTTGCCTGATGGAACGACCTTGGTTTCCATATCTTCAGGTACAGCCTCGAAGCTGTCTACCTCCGCACAAGCAGTGTAGCGGAATTTGCATTCTGAATCGGGTTCGCCGTCGCATATGCCGTAACATAGCATGGATTTGCTTTTGTGTTTAATATCTGCATAACGCTTATTAAAGGTTCCCCAAAGAGCGGGTATTTCCCCGTTCTTGTTGTCGCCGAAGTATGTTACTCCTACCGCCTTAAATTCTTTAAGATCTACTATTTTTCTTTCCATAATAATTATCTCCCTTCAATTATTTGATATCTCAATTATATCAAACAATCCCTGACAATATTATGTCAGGGATTTATATTGTTTTATATAAATTTATAATTTTATTAGCTTTCTCGAGTATGTACTCTCTGAGTTCTGAAGGCTCTAAAACCTCTATTCTGTCGCTTAAAGAAAAGATAACATTGCGGGCTGTTTCGAAACTTATCATATCTATATCATACACCCATTTATCTTTTGTCTTGGTGATAGCTTGTACATGGAACCCTTCGAGAAGCTGTTTCTTTTCTGTATGAAATTTCATTTTAACTGGATAGTTATTAGACTCAGTTTTGGGGGAGAGCTGCCTTGCGAAATGTTGCTTGCTTTTTCCCCAAAACTCCTCGAGGCTGAAGCTCTCGGGCAGGCTGAAGTTTTCATCCAAGACCTCAATATTTCCAATTCTACTGCATTTAAAAACTCTGATTTCATTTTTAGTCTCGCAAAAAGCTGCTACATACCACTCAGAATTTTTTACCACTGCGCCATAAGGTCTGATAATTCTCCCAGATACTTCGTTGTCATATTTTTTATAATCTATTTTTAGTTTTTTCAAGCTAAGGACTGCTTTTTTTATGATATCTACATTTTGATCTAGTATTCTCTTGCCCCACCAAGGGTCTTGGTCGATAAAAAATCTTTCCTTAGCCTTAATAATTTCTTCGCGGTGTTCTTTTGAGACGCTGTTTTCGAGCTTGATAACGGCATTTTTGAGCTGCTGATCAGTTTCGGTGTTTTTCTCTGGCCTGATACCCATGCTTGACAGTAAAAGATTAACCACGTCACCGCTTTCTAAGGCGTTTGAATTTATTTTATAGTTCTCCATAAACGAATAGCCGCCATTAGGACCTGGAATTGATAAAATGGGAATACCTGCTTCGCACAATATATCGATATCTCTGTATATGGTTCGTTCGGAAGTTTCAAGTATTTTGGCTAAGTTTCCAGCCTTCATTATTCCTCTCGAATCAAGTAACATGATAATGCCTAAAAGTCTATGAAGCCTCATGAGATCACACTCCTATAACTATTATAAAGAATCAAGAAAGTTAAGAAGAAAACCTGTTAATGTAGGATTTGGCCTATACTAACAGGTTTCAGATATAATAAATTTTTTATTTATGTATTGATTTTTAGACATATAAGTGATATTCTATAGTATAGAAAATAAAAATAATTATACTAATACAATTATATCATAACATATTCTGATTGATATGTCAATAGGTTTTTAAAAAGTTCTTTAAATTAATTTTTTGTATGGAGGTGTTGTAATTGTTATTTGAAATCATGAATATGTCCTCATCACTGGTACAAAAACAAGCGGTAGCAGAAATTGAAAAATGTAACGATTTTACTGTGAGGTTTGGATTGGTTTTATCACACTCTGATGCCGCTCAGTTAGTTGAAACACGCACATTTGCTCTCAAAACTAGCGGAAGAATCGAATTTGGAGGCGGGGTCATCCATAAGCTAATATGGGCATTTTGTGACTCCCCTTATATTTCGATGAACAACTATACTGAAATACTCCATGAACTTACCGAGATGTTTTATTTTTATAAAAACGAAACGCTTGATTTGATGAGCGATGATGACTTAATAAAGTTTATGAAAGATAGCTTTGATGGCAAATGCCATGGATCACTCGAACTGCTTGCAGGACGAGAGCTTGCTAATATGGCTCGCAATTTGAGATGCGGATACGCTACGAATTATTCAGAGGATATGGCATATGATGAGGAGGATGACGATGGCGAATATTGAAAAGTCACATATTATTGACAAAAACAAGCTAAGTGGTGAATTCTATTTTGCTTCTATTTTGCAGGAGGCATACGCCTGTGGTGTTTTGGATAAATCCGATATTGAGAATATACAGGTCCAATGCATTGAATTTTTAGCCTATAAAGTTGAGAGATACAATAGTGGTGAAAGTAGTTCAATAAGGGTAGAGGCTGCCGAAAATATTATGAAATCCAATCTTTACACAATAGGAGTATACTTGAAATCACTACCTGATGTAGGCTGTGCAGTTGATGAACTTAAAATCGCGAAGGTTCCCGAAATGTATGAAAAAGGTAGAAAGCTAATTGATATCAAATTTCGCACGACTGAACATATCTATAAGCTGGCTCAAAAGAATAGAGTAGCCACATTGAACTATACCTATAACGCAACGCTAAGTGGTGATGGCATCGGGCTCTTTTTTAAATCATATAATCCAGATTATGAAGCTCATGAGTGTGGTGGATCAATTGATTATCAGCTGTGCAATCCTGTAATTGATTTAGCTGGAGTGGAGTTTATCCAAAAGTATCTTGAAAGTTTATTCTTAGAGAATGAGTTTTGTAAAAACTTTGAGGCAATAGATATCCATCACCTGCTTTGTGGATACGATGAGGGGTATAAAGATCTGCTCATCAATGTTTTTGAGCAGGTACTTGTAGGGACCCTCGGATGTTCACTTATGAAGCGGAACGTTATGAAACTGGATATTTTAGAAGATGAGGCTTGGTACTTGCAGAGCGAACTTTCAAAAGATGAAGATTACCTAATTGCTTTAAAAATCAGTAAGGCAGCAGAGGAAGTAATTGAGGAACTAAGTATTACAAATCTTGCCCTAAGCGGATATATTGAAGAAAGCTTACCAAAGATCACATCAAATATTGTTCATGCAGTTAGGACAAATACGTTGATGAAAGTGTTCGTAACTAAGGTGAATCCGGATTTGAGACCTAGAATAGAGTTTTCCACCGGAGTGAAGATGGATGATGAAGAATACCGAAAACTTATTGATGAACTTACTACTTGCAGGTATTCATCGGATAAACTTGCACTTATAAAGGAAAAGGTAAGATCTTTTGCTGACATTGAAGATGTGTTATTTGATGCATTTCTGAGTAAAAGAGAAGTTTTTGTGCTTCTAAATAGCTTTCAAGATATTGAAATAGCTTTACTTATTAAACGTCATCCTTTTAGCACAGATATAGAAGCTGTAGATTTGTCCGAAACCGAACAGACTCTGAGGCTATATTTAAAAGAGTATATAAGACGGCTCGCAGAAGATAGAAAAGAACGGATTTTTGAGTTAGTGAGGCAGCTCATAGATGAATAATAGTTGGAGTTTTATATATGACATATAGTTGTCAGTTAACTTATGATAAAATGTAGTTAAAAGCTTATAAGGAGACAAATGAACAATGAAACATGAGTGGAAAAAGCATGAAAAAGCATTATATTTGCCAAAGAATGAACCAACATTAATGACTGTCCCTGAACAAAAATTTTTCATGATAAAAGGAAAAGGGAATCCTAATCATACAGAATTTGCAGAAAGGGTTGGCGTATTATATTCACTGGCCTATGCAGTGAGAATGATGCCAAAACAAGGGTATATACCTGATGGCTATTTTGAATATACAGTCTATCCTCTAGAAGGTGTATGGGATCTTACTGAAGAAGGTAGACAGTTAGATACGTTAAACAAAGAAGAATTACTGTATACTATTATGATTAGGCAGCCGGATTTTGTAACTCATGAAGCTGCGGAACTAGCATTTAAACAAGCAGAAAAGAAAAAGCCTCACCCTTTCCTAAAGGAAGCAACTTTTGCGAGCATAGAAGATGGACTTTGTGTTCAGATGCTTCATGTTGGTTCATATGATGATGAGCCAAAATCTTTTGATCAGATGAAGAATTTTATACAAAGTAACGGATTGGAAATAACCACGCTGCAGCATCGTGAAATATATATTTCTGATGCGCGAAAAGTGGAGAAAGATAAATTGAAAACAGTTCTGCGTTATAAGGTATGCCCTATAAAATAAACATAATGATTTTTGAAACAACGCTTAAGAAAGGCCACTTATTTGGATTTATCATAGTGGCCTTTCTGATAGAGTGGAAAAAATATTATTTGTTTTTCCTATATGCTGCTTCGTCTTTAATTTCTTTTCTTAGGTCTTCAAGTGATTCTCTTCTTCGCTCGTTCTTTTCTTCTAAAGTATTTTTCATTTTTTGGTCACTTGTTTCTGATATCATTTCTTCTGCTAATTCAATGTTTTGAATTGTTTTTCCAATAGTATATTCAATGTTCTCTACATTATCACTTCTATCATCAGGGTTGATTTTCATTTTTACCTCCTAATTTAAACAATATATTTATATTAAACAAAGTTTAATATAAATAGTATGCCTATAAAGAGGATTGGTTATTAGAAAAATTGAAAATAAAATTAAAGTAATATATTGAAGCTGCATTAAGTTTTGCCAAGGATTTGTAGAGGACAAAGACTATTTACTTCTTTGTGAGTAATAAATAGATAAAGTAGGGAGCGCCTATTAAGGCAACCATAATTCCAGCTGGAATGCCATCGGGCTGTATTAAGCTCCGTCCGATTGTATCTGCAAATAGTAGCAGCCACCCGCCAATCAAAATAGCAATAGGAATAAACAGTTGGTTACGAGATCCAATAAGTACTTTAGCTATATGAGGCGCCATAAGTCCAATAAAAGCAATGCTGCCTGCCACAGAAACAGCAGAAGCCGATAGAGCAACAGCTATTAAAAGGAGAATGATACGTTCCTTTTCTACTGATATACCAACCCCAATAGCAACTGATTCACTAAGACCAAGCATGTTAAGATGATTGGCTTTATAGAGAGAAAAGGGGATGAGCATGGCGAGCCAAGGAAGCATGGCCCAAATAAACGGCCAGTCAGCACCCCATATATTTCCGGCTAACCATTTGGCGATAAAATCCACCTTTTCACGCTCTGCTGATGAAATAAGTACAATCATTAACCCAGAAAGTGCTGTTGAAAAGCCTATCCCAATAAGTACAAGCCTTATTGGCTGCACACCTACGTTTCGCTTATAAGAAAAGGCATAAATAAGACAAGCAGTGATGAAAGCACCAATGAAAGCAACCACTGGCAGAAAATAAACAAATGCACCTGCTTTTACAGGGAAAAATAAAAAGAAAACAGCTATTGCAGCACCTGATCCAGAGTTAATGCCAATAATACCAGGGTCAGCCAGGTCGTTCCTTGTAATCCCTTGTAATATGGCCCCTGATAATGCAAGGGCCATACCTGCAAGGAGCGTAATGATAATCCGCGGCAATCGAATAGAAAACAGAACGAATGTTTCTTTAAAGGTTCCTTGTCCCATGAGGGTAGGCAGAATTCTGTTATATGACAGAGAAGAATAGCCAAGCCCCATCCCGATTATGACTGTAAAAGTGATAAATAGCAGTAAAATAGTTAAAATAATACGTTGTTTTTTTATAAGGTCTATTTGCATCATGAGAACTGCTTACCTCCTTTATGCATAATTAAAAGGAAGAAGGGAAGACCAAGCATGGCAACGACAGCTACTAAAGGGGTCTCGTAAGGGGCATTGATCGTACGGGCAAGGGTATCTGCAAAAAGCATAAAAGTGCCGCCAAAGACAGCAGACATTGGGATGATGAAGCGGTAATCGGTACCTACAATGGCACGAACAACATGGGGGACGACTAAACCAATAAATGCCATATTGCCAACGAGTGCCACAGAAGCACCGGCAAGCAAAATAATAACTATAAAAAGCAAGAGTTTGATATGGTTTGTTTTTTGTCCAAGACCTGTGGCTACTTCATCACTTAAACTAAGTATAGTAAGCTGCCTTGATGAAAGGAGCGCAATAAGGATACCTAGTGAAATAAAAGGCATAACAATTTGAAGCTGACGCCATGAAGTGCCAATAATACCGCCCGCTGTCCACATAGATACATCCTTGGAAATCTTAAAATAAATACCAATGCCTTCTGAGACAGCAATCAAAAAGGCAGTGATAGCTGAACCAGCAAGTACAATGCGAAAAGGAGAAAAGCCTCCTTTTCTGAGTGAGCCGATGCCAAAAACCATTAATGAGCCTACAGCTGCACCGATAAAACAAGCGATTGTAATACCGAAGTAACTTATTGAAGGGATAAATGCAATAACAATAGCTAGGGCTGCATTGGCACCAGCAGTCAATCCAAGGAGTCCAGGGTCAGCGAGGGGGTTTCTTGTCATCCCTTGCATAATAGCTCCAGAAACACCTAAGGCGGCCCCTACAAAAATCGCGGCAATCTCCCGTGGCAGGCGGATTTCCTTGATAATTGAAATGTTTTTGCCGGAGGCATTAGAGGTAAGCGCCAGCCAAACATCTTGAACTGTAATATCAGCCGCGCCCAATACTAGTGCAGCAATAAACATGCTGATAAATATCAGGATTGATACAATGAGTTTATATGTAAAGGGGATAGAATGTGGGGTATGTTTTATCATGGGTCTCTCATCTTTTCTTTCATAGAATGGTTAAGAGGAATTCTTAAGGCTAAGAATTCCTCTTATAATATTAGTTGCTAAGAAATGCTTGTTTAAAAAATTGTAATTGATCTTCCAGTGTAATGGGATCACTAAAAGATGCTGATTTGGCATTAAGTTCAAATACACGGCCATTTTTAACCGCTGGGATATTTTTGTAGGTCTCAGTTTCCTCAAATGAATTATCTGCCTCAGGATTTTTGCTAAAAATCACATAATCGCCAGCAAAATCAGGGAGTACTTCTGCTGAAATGGCGTAGTAGCCTGGTTCAAGAGCTGCTTCTTTTACTTTTTCAGGCATCTTTAATTGCATTGCCTGATACAATATTTCGGTTCCACGTGCCCAATTATCACCAAATACATAGAGCTGTTTTTCAAAGCTTTCGATAACAGATACAGTTGCATCTTCCCCTATTTTTGCTCTGATTTCTTCACCAGCAGCTTCGGCGCGGTTTTTAAAGTCCTCGGCCCATTCGGTCGCTTCTTTTTCTTTATTCACAAGCTTTCCAATTTCTATATGCTGCTCAAGATAATCAAGTTTACCCCAGGTATAGGTTACAGTAGGTGCAATTTCATTTAATTTATCATAGTTATTAATATTTGATAATGCAATGATGAGGTCTGGTTCTAATTCAATAATTTTTTCTAAGCTTTCATCGGATACTTCTTCAACGTCTTTTAATTCCTCTTCAAAACGAGGATTCATTTTAGACCATTTATCGATACCTACGATATTGATATCTAAAGCAACTGCATTGCCCGTAAAACCAGAGAGCAAGATGACACGCTTTGGATCAGCGGGTACTTCGATTGGACCATTTTCAGATTCGTATGTAATCGTTTCAGAGGTTTTTTCTGGTGCTGACGCATTGCTGCAGCCACTAATAATTGACGCACATACCAGTAGAAATGGTATTAATATTTTCTTCATTTTTTGTTTCTCCTTTTATTAAGTTATAGGTGATACACATTGGCTTTCTTGTTCTTGGGTCCTGACCAATGAGTGCATCAATATTAAATACCTGCCTGAGGATATTAGGCGTGATGACCTTTTCACAGGCTCCCGCTTTCACAATCTCCCCATCTTTTAAAGCAATAATATAATCAGCAAAACGTGCAGCTTGATTGAGGTCATGAAGAACCATAACAATTGTACGCTTTTCATTAAGGTTTAACTTTTGCAGGAGTTCTAAAACTTCAAGCTGATGAGACATATCCAAGTAGGTAGTAGGTTCATCAAGAAAGATAATTTCAGTTTCCTGGGCAAGAGCCATTGCAATCCAAACCCGCTGACGCTGACCGCCTGATAAGGCATCTACAGGGCGAGATCTAAACTCTGTTGTCCCTGTAACGCTAAGGGCCCAGTCGATGACTTCGTGATCCTTTTTAGTTAATCGCCCAAAGCCTGTTTGATAAGGAAAGCGGCCATAGGATACTAACTCAGAGACTGTTAAGCCACTGGCACTTTCAGGTGTTTGGGGAAGAATAGCCATTTTTTTAGCCAGTATCTTTGTGTTTTCTTTTGAAATATCTTTACCATCTAAGACGACAGTCCCTGACTGATGTGAAATAATACGTGTCATTGCTTTTAAGAGTGTAGATTTTCCGCAGCCATTTGAGCCGATAATGGTAGTGATTTTTTTATCTGGAATCTCTACACTCAGGCTTTTTACAATTAAACGCTCACTATAACCGATATTTAAGTTATTTGTATACAGACGAGCCATTAGCAAACCTCCAGAATTTGAGAAATATATGTAATTGAAAATGATTATCGTTACCGACTTATAGTATAATCTATGTTCTCTGTATTGTCAATGACACAAGGGTGAAAAACTTAAACTAGAGAATTAGTGCAAAGTTTCAGAATGTATTTTTAAATTTGAGGAATAATATGCTATAAACTACTTAAAGTATCTTGGTTTCAGATGTTTAAGATGAGAGAGGATAAGACTATGGAAAAGAAGCATAAAGGACTATCTGCGTGGCAGCTTACAATGATGGCTTTAGGAACAGTAATAGGAGGCTCGTTTTTTCTTGGTTCATCTGTAGCTATTCATGCAGCCGGACCTGCTATACTAATCTCTTATATATTAGGAGGTGTACTGGTTTACTTCATACTTTTTGCGCTCTCAGAGATGACTGTAGCAAACCCTGATGCGGGTTCCTTTCGAACCTTTGCAGCTGAGATTTTCGGACCAGGAACTGGATTTGTTGTCGGCTGGGTGTATTGGACAGGAATGGTTCTTGCGATGTCTAGTGAAGCCACTGCTGTATCAATCTTAGTTCGTGAATGGGTTCCTAATATATCTATAGCCTTGCTTGGGAGTTTGATTATTATTGGTGTCACGCTTCTTAATCTATTAGGAGCTGATAAGCTAAGCAAACTAGAGAGCAGTCTTGCTGCAATAAAGCTATTAGCTATAGTTTCATTTATTATTATTGCAGGACTGCTTATTATAGGAGTTATCCCAGGGAAAACGGCGCTTGGCGCTGGAGAATTAACTAGGGAACCTTTAGTACCAGGCGGCATAAAGAGTATAGCAGGAAGTATGCTTATAGTCATATTTTCCTATGCTGGCTTCGAAATAATCGGTCTAGCCGCTTCGGAAACAGAGAATCCCAGAGAAACAGTCCCTAAAGCAATTAGATATACAGTTTTGTGTCTTGTAGGATTTTATATACTGTCCATTATTGTACTGCTTCCGCTGATTCCTACAGCAGAACTAAGTGAAGAGATAAGTCCTATGGTAGCAGCGCTTAACAGATGGGGTATGGGGTGGGCTGGAACGGTCATTAATCTCGTACTGGTTACAGCTATACTTTCTACGATGCTTGCGGCTATGTTTGGTATTGGCAGAATGATGAGATCACTTGCGGATGAAGGACAGGCACCTAAATGGCTGAAAGATAACAGAGATGTGCCTTATCACGGCATATTGTTTTCAGGGTTTGCTATGCTTTTAGCACTAGGGTTTGGACTTTTGCTTCCAAGGGTTTATCTCTTTTTGATAAGCTCCGGAGGCTTTGCGCTGCTTTTTACCTATGCAGTCATACTGGCCACCCATATTCGTTTTCGCAGACGAAATGGATGTCCGCCGGAAGGGAAATGTCAGATGCCAGGATACCCTTATACCTCTTGGATTGCTTTGATAAGTCTCGTTGTTGTTATTTTAAGTATGCCTTTTATTTCTGGACAGGCATCAGGACTTATAGCAGGTTTTATAATGGCAGCTTTGTATGCAGGTGTTTACACAGCGATAAGGTTTATGAGAAGTTCTCAAAATAGGAATATGACTAGTAGGAGAATGAATCATAGAAGAACGGAACCCAGAATGATGGCAGAATTCTCCGAAGAACTGACTGATGAGATTAATGAACAGAAAAATAAATAGAGAATAAAACATTGTTGTTCAAAGAACATGACAGTTTGTTGTCATGTTCTTTTGAAATAGGCTAGATTCTTTCATCTATGAATACAGATATAACTCCGAATAGAACCATAGATGTAAATAATTCAATGGAATGACCAAAGCGTACCATTTCGGGCATGTAGATGTTTGGCAGAAGCAAGGGGGAGGTTATTAATACGCCTAATAACAAAGGACATACTAAGTATTTTAAGATCTTCCTTGTAGCTAGTGAATGAATGATAATAAATGCTATGCCTGCCCATAAAAAACCTCTGAATATCTGGAACAAAGGTAGTAGGGTGTCATCACGCATGGTATTTGATAAATGGGTAAACAGATTGACGATGTTACTGGATTCCGTATAGAAAAGTCTTATATCTGCAAATTGCCAAGCTATAAAATAACCAAAGAGAAAATAAATAGCAACATAAATGCCTGATAAAATACACATTGCAGTTATTGATTTAGAGGAGGATGCTTTTTTTACAGCTAAGGGCAATCCTTTCTTGAACTTCCCTAGTATCAAAACAGCTAAGCTGCAGAAGATAACAGAACTTAAAGCGCCGCTGCCTATAACTCTTAGAACCTGCTCTATAGGCATATTGATTGAGTTGTTAAAATATAGGGTTTCTATCTGAGTCATAAAGTATTGTATCCCAAAAAAAATGAGAGAAGAAATGCCAATAAGTTTTATTCTGCTCAGCCTGGCATTGACAATAAATAAAGACATAACAGCTGCATTAAGAAAACTGAAAATGAGTACTGGGAAAATAGAAGCTTGGGATGACTCGGAACTGCTGGCAATACCTAACATAGAGGAGCTTACGGCTAGACTAATAAACATAATAACAGTTAAAGATAGTAATTGAAGCAGTCGCTTTAAGATGTCTGAGATTTTCATTTTTAATTCCTCCCTTAAATAAATACGCTTTACCCCTAAGAATGTTTTTTGGTCTGATAAGTCTATTATAGATTAAATATAAGAAGAAAATAGTGAAAATAGTCATAGCATGAGATGCATAAAGTCACACGCAAAGTTTTCAATTATCCTTAGCCAGGTATGATAAAAAAGAGTGACTTTTTTTAAAACCTATAGTACTTTAATAATATACGAAATGACCTCAAATAATTACAGGGGAGGAGATATTGATAATGATATTAACCGTAAGTGGCTTGATACTGCTTGTAATACTGATTTCAATATTATTTATAGTCTGCATAAGGTATAGGCAGTTAAAAGAAAAGCATAAGAAAGTTATGGATATCCTTTCAATTGGTAAAAATATTAGTATTAATATTAAGCTCCAGAAGTTAATAGAGGATATTGTAGAAACTGCCAAAAATTTAGCATTAGCAGAAGCTTGCTCCTTGTATTTAGTAGATGAGGAGAAACAGGAACTCTTTTTTAATACTGCTTTAGGTGAAAAAGGTCATTTGCTTAAAGAGATTAGAATAAAAATTGGGCAGGGGGTAGCTGGAACAGTTGCCCAAGTAGGAGAAACACTTAATATCCCTGATATTAGTAAGGATACTAGGTTTAATAAAAGCAGAAAGATTGCTAAAGATATTGAGTTTAAGGAGAAGGCGATACTAACTTTGCCTATTAAAAGTAAGAACAAGGTAATAGGCGTACTGCAATTTATTAATAAACAAGGTGGGGGAGAGTTTACAAAAGAAGATGAAGAACTCATACAGATGCTGATAGATTTTCAGGTAGTCTCTAACTTAGAAAAGTCACAATTATATGAAAGACTAAGACAAACCTTTGTAGATTCTATAGAAAGCATGGCAAGTGCTATTGATGCCAAAGATATATACACCCAAGGACATTGCAGAAGGGTCTCGGAGAATGCATTTAAGATAGGGAGATGCATTGGACTTAATCCAAATGAATTAGAAGCCTTAAAGTATGCAGGGATATTGCATGATATTGGAAAGATCGGAATAAAGGATGCTATACTTAATAAGCAAGGACCGCTGGATGATGATGAATTTCAAATTATGAAAACACATCCTGTCGTAGGAGATACTATATTAAGACAAATAAGTACGCTGGAACAAAGTATTCGTGATGCAGCCAGGTACCATCACGAACGTTATGATGGGATGGGTTACTATGAAGGACTAAAAGGAGAACAAATCCCTCTTTTTGCGAGGATTCTAGCCATAGCAGACACCTACGATGCTATAACGACAGACAGGCCCTATCGAAAGGGACTTGCTAAGGAGGTAGCATTAGAAGAAATTAGGAATGGAGAAGGAACTCAGTTTGATCCAGAGCTCGCAGAAGTATTTATTAGACTAATGGAAGAGAGTAAAGAGATTAAGTAACAGTTTTTAAAGTATAAAAATTAATTGTTGGAAGGTGATTAGTATGCTAAAAGGTTTCAAAGAGTTTGCTATGAAAGGGAATGTAATTGATCTGGCAGTAGGAGTTATTATCGGAGGTGCATTTGGTAAAATAGTAACATCCTTAGTAAATGATATGATCATGCCTTTAGTTGGTCTCTTAGTGGGCCAAATTGATTTTAAAAACTTATTTATAACATTAGGAGATGGCAAATTCAAAACGATAGCAGATGCTAAAGAAGCAGGCGTTGCTACACTGAACTATGGGCTTTTTATTAATAATATAATAGATTTTTTAATCATAGCCTTTTCAATCTTTATAATCGTTGAGCAATTAAACAGATTCACTAAAAAGAAAGAAGAAGAGAAAGTTGTTATGACAAAGAAATGTAAGTATTGTTTCAGTGAAATGCATAAAGATGCTTCTAAATGTCCTAGCTGTACATCTAGTGTTGATTGAACAAGTAATGTATGGGCATGATCATAAATTGTTAATCCTTACAAATATTATAGGAACACTTGAAAGCAATAAGATTATAACCTATAATTAAAATTAAAGTATGAAACTAAAGAAAGGTAATAACTATGACTATACAATTAATTAAAAAAGCTGAAGAAACTCATAGTTTAAATAAAGATGAATTAGTGCTATTACTTCAGGACGGCAGTATTAATGAGGAACTTTTTAGCGCTGCTGACAGAGTAAGAAAGAAGTACATAGGAGATGAAGTTCACTTAAGAGGGATTATTGAGTTCTCCAATATCTGTAAACGTGACTGTTTATATTGTGGCTTACGAGGCTCTAATAAAAAAGTAGAAAGATATAGATTGTTACCTGATGAGATTATTGATTTAGCTAAAAAAGCAGTTGGATATGGTTATAAAACTGTCGTAATGCAATCAGGAGAAGATGAGTATTATACAGTGGAGAGACTTCAATATATTATATCCAGCCTAAAAGAATTAGGCATTGCAGTAACATTGTCTCTAGGAGAAAAATCCTATGAAGAATATAAGGCTTATAAAGAAGCCGGGGTAGATAGATATCTTCTTAGAATTGAAACAACTGATAAGGCGCTTTATGAAGCGTTAGACCCTGGCATGAGTCATGAAGAGAGAAAAAGATGTCTAAGAGACCTTAAGACACTCGGCTATGAAGTTGGAACAGGTAACTTAGTAGGGCTTCCTAATCAGACACTAGAATCTCTAGCAGACGATATACTGTTTTTTAAAGAAATGGATGCAGATATGATAGGACTAGGTCCTTTTATTCCTAACGAGGATACACCTTTAAAAGAGACTAGCGGAGACAACTTCACAATGGCTTTAAAAGTTATGGCTTTAGTAAGATTATTGATGCCAGATGTCAATATCCCTGCTACAACTGCTATGGAAACTTTAAATAAAAACGGCAGGATGATCGCACTTCAAAGTGGAGCCAACATTGTTATGCCAAATATAACAGAGGGTGACTATAGAAAGATGTATGCGCTTTATCCAGGAAAAATATGTGTTAATGATACACCTGGACATTGTTTTAACTGCATCACAGGTAAAATAAAATCTATAGGCAGAACCGTTTCTGATTCGAAAGGGTCAAGAGTTAAAAAGGCCAGATTCTAAATAAAGTTTAATTGAGCTTGTGAGTAAATCACAAGCTTTTTTGTTACCTTGTCAGTTCTTTTGTAAAACAGGCAGTATTCCCGTCTAGACTTTCTTTAAAGCCCATCTTTTTGAGATACTTAATGTGAGCATTATTAGATGAAAAACATATAAGATGGGTATATCCATTATCTAAGAAATAATCTTTTCTAGTTTCATAGATATAGCTTCCAATTTTAAAATCCCTATATTCTGGGGTAGCAAAGTCAAGCTCTATCTTTAGGGTGTTTGCAGAATAATGAGATCCTATAAAAATGCCAGCAGGCACAGTGTTTCTTAAAATATAAAAACTTATTTCAGGATTATGAGTATTTAATTTGAAATGATCCATATAGTGTTCAATACTATCTTTATAAAATTCCAAGAAGTAGTTTAGATATTGGGAGCTGCCTTGAACCTGGAGAAGTTTAAAGTATTCTTTTGAGCCATAAATTTTTACAAGGTAGTAGATGTTAATGAAAGAGATACCTACATTCATAAATCCTACAGGTAAGGCTCCAATTAAAAAGCCATACAGAGCAAAGAGGCCGGAACCTAGCAAGTTAATCCATCGCAGTTTAATGATGGAACTCATTAGCAGCGAAATAAGAACAATAAGAGAAGCTAAGTAACCTAGCCATTCTAAGAGATCGTTATTCATACCCATCCCCTTTCTAGTGTGTTGTTTCTTATTATACTACAACATTTAAAATAATATGAGTTATTGTTTAAGCCTTTTATACAAATGATAGAATATCCTTATTATCTTAAGCTTTAAGGTTTATTTAAGGTTTTAAATGTAGAATAAGATCAATAAATAGTTTAACTGTCAAAATAACTTTGCTGTATATTGTCATATCTGGTATATGTGTGCTACTATTTAATAAACGGTCTCTTAATAGTAGGAGTATTTGTTGTAAAGGATAATCATAACAGAAATATTAAGTCTCATTTGCCAAAAGGAGGAACGTAGCTGCTAAAATATTTCTCTGTTTTTAATAAGTACTTAAATACATGCTTAAATAAACTAAAACATAAAGGAAGATGAGTATGAAAAAAATATCTTTAAAAATTGTTATGCTTTCTTTAATCAATACAATTGTTGTTGCAGTACTTAATGTAGCAGCATCTCTTTCAATGAATGCAGGGCAGCAGGCGCCAGGCGATGTTGCAGGGGGGCAATTCCTTTTGCCGACACCAGTTTGGATGGGCCTGATAGCTTCGCTTGTAATAGGCATTGTCATTTCATATTTTGTAGGTACATATATAGCTAAACCTATTATTAAGGTAACAGACTTAACTAAAAAAACTGCAAATTTTGATCTTGTATTTGATGATTCTTTTGATAGTACACTTAAATATAAAGATGAAAGTGGTGCAATGGCGCAAGCACTGGTAGATACAAGAGCAGCTTTAAGAAATATGGCTACAAAACTGCAAAGTATATCTGCTACACTAGCCAGCCATTCTCAAAGTCTTAGCAGAACAACAGAGGAAAATGTTCAAAGTATTAACCAAGTAGTTACCACAATCAGTGAAGTAGCGGAAGGTAACAGCAATCAGGCTAAAACAATTGGCGAGATTAATCAGACACTCGCTGAAGCAGCTAAACTTATTGACAATATTGCAAAAGAAGCTTTTGCTGGAGCAGACAGCGCTGTAGAATCTCTTGGGATGATTAAGGAAGGTCAAAGTGCCGTTGATGTGCAAGGGAAGAAGATGGAAGAAAACATTTCTGTTTCTCATGAAGCGACAAAGTCTATGAATGAGCTAAGCGGAATGATTGAACAGGTAGCAAGCACAATTAATGTTATTACGTCTATTGCTGATCAAACTAATCTTTTAGCCCTTAATGCAGCAATTGAAGCAGCAAGAGCAGGGGAAGCGGGTAAAGGATTTTCAGTTGTTGCAGAAGAAATACGAAAGCTAGCTGAAGAATCAGCAAAAGCAGCAAAAGTTATTAATGAAATCATTAATCAAACAACTGATAAAACAGAACAAGTAGTAAGTAGCATAAATAGTGCAGGCGCACTTATAGATGAACAGAAAAAAGCATTAGTCATAACACAAGATGCATTTAATAAGATTAAAACGAGTTATGAAGGGATTGTAGCCCGCTTCAAGCAGACAGCAACAGCCATGCAGGCTGTTAATGAAAAAGCTAAGGGCATATCTAACCAAACGCAGGATATGGCTTCAGTTGCACAAGAATCATCAGCGAGTATGGAAGAGGTATCAGCTGCAGGTCAGGAACAGCTAGCTTCAATAGAAATTATTGCACAGTCTTCAAAAGGACTATTTACACTTGCAGAAGAATTACGTGAAGAAATTAATAAGTTTAAGCTTTAATAAAGCATAAGAGGGTATTCGAAAAGTCTAACTGACTTTTTGAATACCCTCTTAACGTACTATAAGTTTACTCTAAAATATTAATTATTTATTTTTTGTAATGATGCCATTTCCTTCAAGGTGGTGTTTCGCATTTCTTGTTTCATCATGAGTATTAGATGGATAAACAGCAGATTCGGGATTTGCATCGTTAGCACCTTTTCGGAGCATTTCTGTAGTATAGGTAGACATACCATTTCCTTTAGGCATAAAGTCACCTCCTTGTCACTTTAGGATGCCAAGGAGGTAACCATTATATACTGGAAATAATTGAAACGATACTTAAGTGACTGGCCTATATGAATAAGAGAAGGCTTATTGCTATAACAATCATGCCAGCTATAAGACCGTAAATAGATAAATGATGCTCACCATATTTTTCAGAGGCAGGGAGCAGTTCGTCCAAAGAAATGTACACCATAATTCCTGCCACAAGTGCAAACAAAATCCCAAAAGTCGCTTCGTTAAAGAACTGTGATAACAGAAGATAACCTACAAGAGCCCCAATAGGCTCGGAAAGTCCTGACAAAAACGAATAATAAAAAGCTTTTTTCTTACTTCCAGTCGCATAGAAAATAGGAACCGATACAGCAATTCCTTCAGGAATATTATGAATAGCGATGGCAATAGCAATCGGAAGACCAATACTAATATCCTTAATTGCTGCCATAAATGTCGCCAAGCCTTCCGGAAAATTATGTATCCCGATTGCAATAGCTGACATCATCCCCATCCTAAGAAGTTTATGATTTTTAGAATGATTTGGATCTGTAAGGTCTTCTACACTATGCGCCTCGTGAGGATTTTCCGAACTAGGCACAAGTTTATCAATAAGAGCAATTAAAAACATCCCTCCGAAGAAACCTAACACAGTCATCCAGGACCCGCTTTTTTTGCCAAATTCAATTGTCAAAGAGTTAAGTGCCTTGGCAAATATTTCTACAAAGGACACATAGATCATAACTCCTGCTGAAAAACCTAGGGATATAGACAGAAATTTTGTATTTGTCCGCTTGGTAAAAAAGGCTAAGCAGCTTCCAATACCTGTTGAGAGTCCTGCAAATAAAGTTAAGCCAAAAGCTATTAGTATAGTGTTAATATCAGCTGACATTCTTTCCCCCTCCTAAATGATAGAAAAAACAATTAACCTATTTTATGATATTTATTTGTATTATATCACATCACTGTGCAGCGTGAATAAACGGTCCTATTAAATATTTCAATAGACTGAGCTAACTTAAAGCGATTCGAGTTTTCCTTTAAATAACTTTTTAGGTTCTATTTTTATCCCAAATTCCCGCTCGTAAATTCTAATAGCAGCCAGTTCATTTTGAGTAATGATTCCTATAGAGGTACCAGAAAAATTCCCTCGTGCTGTCCTTCCTGCTCTATGGAGGTAGTCGTTTGCACTATTTGGAAAGTCTAGGTGGAATATATGAGTGATTTCTGGAATATCTAGGCCTCTAGCCGATAAATCAGAGGAAACCAGATACTTAATCTTACCGCTTCTAAAGTTAGTTAGAGCTGTTTTTCTATCCTCCTTGGAGGTTGTGCCGGATATGCCAGCAGCAGCAAACTTATGAAAGATTAACTTATCTGTTACCATCTGCACTTCATTATTTTGATTAATAAAGATAAGGGCTCTTTCAGGATTAACTGCAAAAAGAAGCTTTTTAAGTGTCTCGAACTTATCCCTCTTATCAACTACCATATACATATGCTCAATATTTGGATTAAGCGATGTCTTCGGAGCAGTTTTTAAGATAACAGGTTCTTTCATAAAAGGAGCGATAATATCAGATGTTTTTTTGTTAATAGTAGCAGAGAAGATGCATACTTGTTTTTTCGCTGGAGCACTATGCAAAATGGCTTTAATGGTTGCAGATTCATTGCGCTCGAGAAGGTGGTCAGCTTCGTCGATAATAACAGTCTGAATAGTCTGGTGTGTTATTTTTTTCTTTTTAATGAGGTCTAATATACGGCCTGGGGTTCCCACGATGATATGAGGCTTTTCTTTTAATTTCTTAATTTGTCTTTCAATGTTTACTTCCCCCATAATCACAGCAGAAGTCACTTGTATATCAGCATTTTTAGCAAGTAATGTAATCTGACTGCTTATTTGCATAACAAGTTCATGAGTGGGAGCCAAAATGATGGCTTGCATTTCTTTTTTGCTTGGGTTAATTCTCTGAAATAAAGGTGTAAGAAAAGCAAGAGTTTTACCGCTGCCGGTATGAGACTCAGCAATAATATCTTGTCCGTCCAACATAGCAGGAATCGTTAAGGACTGAATTTCAGTAGGAACAGTAATATTTTGTTTAGCCAGTCCGGTTGTTATATTAAGATGTAAATTTAGATTTTCGAAAGTGTTAGTCATTGGTTTCTCCTTAGTCATAAGTCATTCATAAAGCTTATTATACACTTTTTTACAAAGATTAAGCAAGGAATCTACGGCAAAGCTATGTGAACATTATGGGCCAGTTGTAAGAACATAATAAATAGAAAAAAGAATATAATACAAAGAAAATATGCAAAAGTATATTTATTAATCAGCTATAAGGGAATAAAATAAAAATGTGATAGATAAAGAGATGAAATGTGAGAGGAGCATGGATATGGCAATACTAATTACTGGAGGGACAGGGTATATAGGCAGTCATACAAGTGTAGAGTTTTTAAATGCAGGCTATGAAGTTATTATTGTAGACAACCTGAGCAACTCAAAGGTTGAGGTATTAGATAAGATAAAGCAAATAACAGGTAAAGAGGTTAAGTTTTATGAGGCAGATCTTCTGGATAGAGTAGCCGTAGAACAAATCTTTAGTGAAAATCAGATAGAAGCAGTCATTCATTTTGCAGGATTAAAAGCTGTTGGAGAATCGGTAACTATTCCGCTTAGGTATTATCATAATAATATTACAGGAACGCTTATACTTTGCGAGGTAATGTCTAAATACAACTGTAAAAAGATGGTGTTCTCTTCTTCGGCAACAGTATATGGTATGCATAACGCAGTTCCATTCGTAGAAAATATGCCACTCTCTGCAACTAATCCTTACGGCAGTACAAAACTTATGATCGAAAATATTTTAAACGACTTATATGTATCGGATAATGAGTGGAGCATTTCTCTTTTAAGATACTTTAACCCTATAGGAGCTCACATAAGCGGACTAATAGGAGAAGCACCTAATGGAATCCCAAATAACTTGCTGCCCTATGTAGCAGGTGTAGCAACAGGAAAATTAGAAAAATTAAAGGTCTACGGAGATGATTATGATACAGTTGATGGCACAGGTGTAAGGGACTATATACACGTCGAAGACCTTGCAGCAGGACATCTTTGTGCTTATAGTTACGTTATGCAGCATACTGGAGTGGAGGCTGTTAACTTAGGAACAGGCAAAGGATACAGCGTATTACAAGTTGTTAAGGCGTTTGAAAAAGCTAGCGGTAAAACAGTAAGATATGAGATCTCTCCAAGAAGAGCAGGAGATATTGCAAGCTGTTATGCATCAACAGAAAAAGCCGAGAGACTTTTTGGATGGCAGGCGACAAGAGATTTAGATAAAATGTGTGAAGACAGTTGGAGATTTACAAGCAAGGTAAATAGCTAAGAATAGGGCAGGCTTTAGAGTCTGCCCATTATTTATTTAATTGTAAGGTTTTAGAATACTCAGAAAGCGTCATGCCTGTGACATTTTTAAAAGTGCGGGAGAAGTAATGGATTGAGTTATATCCTAAGGCATCAGATATTTGGGTAAAGTTATTTGCACCCTCCCGTATCATTTTTTTTGCTTCTTCAATTTTTAAGTTTCGATAATATTCCATAACACTTATACCCAGCGTATCCTTAAAAGCTTTTTGGAGGGTAGATTTGCTAAGTAAAGTATCTTTGCATATATCATCAAGGGAGACGGTATTGTATAGGTTATCTTTAAGATAATTTATAATAATGTCCAGTTTATAGTGAGTCGCATGTTCTTTAATAGAAGACGGCAGCTTATTGGTACATTTAAGTGTTTGGTTAGCTCGTACGAGCTCAATTAATAGATACTCAAGGCATATTTTAATAATCTGTTCTCCGCCAAATTTTTGCGGAGAATTTTTTTCGAGCATTTTTAGGGAAGGATCCCCTAAATCAGAAGAATATACTTCATAAGCTTCACTCACAATGGTACTAAGAAGAACTTTCATAGATTGTGTAATATGTAAAATCTTATTTTCAAAATAACTCATAGCAGGTGAGTGGCATTCAAAAGCTATTACAACGAGATTAGGAGCAATTGTACCATTGGCTATAACGTTATGCCATTCATTAGGCTTATGAAAGATAATATTGCCTTGGTGTAAATTAAAATGAGCCTGGTCGGCGGCAACACCCACCTCACCTTTATCTACATATAGAAATTCCCAAAAATCATGAGCTTCTCCTGAAAAAGCATAATCCTTAGAGTACTCAAAATAATGGATAGAAATAATTTTGGGTATAACAAGTTCTTCATTTAAATCAATTGGAGTGTAGTTATTGATTGGTGCTAATGACATAAGACCATCCCCTTTATTTAAATAAAAACTAATCCTGACTAGAGTACAGTTTAGATTGGATAATTATATAATGGCACAATGCGAAATGCAATGCAATTAATACATATGTTCTAAATATAAAGCGAATCTCCCTAGAAGAAATGTAAAAAAGTACAAAAAAGTTATCTTTTTAGATAAATATTCTAATCACTATTTACTTTATAATGAGGTTGTAGCAGCTAAAGGCATACAAAAAAGACACTATTTATCTTGGAGGAATATAGGATAAATGACTGAGGTGAGAATATGAAAGAACCGGTATTAGTAGTAATGGCAGCTGGTATAGGAAGCAGATACGGCGGACTTAAACAAATAGATCCTGTTGGTTCAAATGGAGAGCTTATTATTGACTTTTCTCTATACGATGCTATAAAAGCTGGATTCAAAAAGGTTGTCTTTATCATTAAAGAAGAAATAGAAAAAGACTTTAAGGAAGTAATCGGGGACCGAATGAGAGAGCACATAGAAGTAGCCTATGCGTATCAAAGGTTAGATGATCTCCCGGCATCCTACCATGTTCCAAGAGAAAGATCTAAACCATGGGGAACAGGGCATGCATTATTAGCAGTAAGGGATATCATAGAGGGACCATTTGCAGTGATTAATGCAGATGACTATTATGGGCAAGAAGCCTTTAGCTTGATTTATGAGTTTCTAAAGCAGGCCAAAGATGATAAGGCGTGCGAATATGGCATGGTTGGCTACGAGCTTACGAATACACTCACAGAGCATGGCTATGTTGCAAGAGGAGTGTGTGAAGTAGGTATAGATCAGTACTTGTATAAAATAAATGAAAGAACACATATAGAAAAAAGAGGGGACGGAGCAGCCTATACGGAAGATGGCGAAAAGTGGATTGCTATTTCAAATGAGGCAACTGTATCAATGAATATGTGGGCTTTTACTCCAAGCATACTTAAAGAATTAGAAATAAGATTTCCTATGTTTTTAGAGCAGACTTTAAAAACTAACCCTGAAAAAGGAGAATATTTTTTGCCGGATGTAGTAGGGGAGCTTATAGAGGAAGATAAAGCCTGCGTAAAAGTACTAAAATCTCAAGATAAATGGTATGGAGTAACTTATAAAGAAGATAAGCCGTTGGTAGTAAGCAGTCTGCTGCAGCTTAAAAATAAAGGGTTTTATCCATTAGACCTATGGGAGGCAAATCATGAATGAGACTGAAAAGTTTAACTTAGAGCTTATAGTGAGTGAATTTGAAATTGAAGGCAGGTTTATAAAAGGAGAACCTTACGGGGACGGGCACATCAATGATACATACATTATCTATATAGCTATGGAAAACTATAGCGTAAAACCATACATTCTTCAAAGGATTAATTCCTATGTTTTCAAAAATCCGGAACAGGTTATGAGTAATATTGAGAGGGTAACGGGATATTTAAGGGATGTGATTACAGATCTAGGTAAAAATCCATTAAGAGAAGTGTTAAATGTTATTCCTACAAAACATCATATGAGTTTCTTTAAAGATGAAGCAGATAACTATTGGAGAGTTTATGTTTTTATTGAAGGGGCAAGAACCTATAATATTGCTAAAAGTACTGATGATTTGTATCACGCAGGAAAAGCATTTGGCAACTTTCAGTGTATGCTGGCTGAATACCCTGTTTCATCACTTTTTGAGACTATCCCAAACTTTCATCATACAGTAAAGCGATATGCTGCTTTTATTGACGCATTAGAAAAAGACAGCTGTAAAAGGGCTGCAGAGGTTAAGAGGGAAATAGATTTTGTGATAAGCCATAAGAAAGATACTGAGGTACTGCTGAAGCTATTAGATGCTGGGCAGCTTCCTACAAGGGTTGTACATAATGATACAAAGTTAAATAATGTTATGATAGACGATGTGACTCGTGAGGGTATATGTGTGATTGATCTTGATACAGTTATGCCAGGACTTAGTTTGTATGACTTTGGAGATGCTATAAGATTTGCAGCAAACTCGGGAGACGAAGATGAGCCTGATCTTAGCAAAATATGGATGGATTTAGACTCATTTGAAGCCTATACGAAAGGTTATTTAGAAACTGCCCTGCAGGCGCTCACAGATAAAGAAGTAGAGATGCTCCCAATGGCAGCAAAAGTTATGACATTAGAATGTGGTATACGATTTTTAACGGATTACCTGAGCGGTGATGTTTATTTTAAAACAAGTAGGACTCATCAAAATTTAGACAGAGCCAGAACGCAGTTTAAGCTTGTTTCAGATATGGAAGAAAAGTGGGATGAAATGAGTGAAATAGTCAAAAAGTACAGTGCACAATAGTTAAGACATAACTTTAAAATATAATCAATTTATGGAGGGGAAAAAATGAAAAAGTTAAAAAAGTTAGCGGCAATGTTAATCGCAGGATCAGTTTTATTAGCGGGATGCGGGACTAAGCCGGAGGGCAGCAGTACTTCGGGTGAGCCAGAAGTTGCAGCAGAAAGTAATACAGCGTCAGAAGAAACAAAGTCTGAGGGCGGTTTGAAAGGAGAACTTGTTTATTGGTCAATGTGGAATCAAACAGAACCACAAGGAATGGTTATTGAAGAAGCTATTAATGATTTTATGGAAAAGAATCCCGAAGTTAAGGTAGAAATTAACTGGAATGGACGTGAGATCAGAAAAACGCTTCAGCCAGCCTTAGATAATGGGCAAACCATTGATATATGGGATGAGGATCTAGAGCGTGTTTTGAAAAACTGGGGGAATTATGCACTAAAACTTGATGATTACCTAAAAAAAGATTATCCGACTACAAATGGGAAGCCTTATGAAGAGTCTGTTATGGGGTCACTGCTGGAGCTGGCAAGATATTATAAAATAGATGGTGTTTATGCTGTTCCTTATCAACCCTTTGTATTCACATTTATGTACAACAAAGATCACTTTGCAAAAGCTGGTATTGAGGCCCCTCCTAAAACATGGGATGAATTTACTGCAGCTTGTGAAAAATTGAAAACAGCTGGGTTTGTACCACTTACAACAGATGATGCTTATGTAGATACGCTCATAGGCTATCACCTTGCAAGAGCAAAAGGCTATAAGTGGGTAGAAGAATTAGTAAAAGACAAAACAAATACGCTGTGGGATGATCCAGCAGTTATGGAAATGGCAAAGTCCTATGAAGAATTGGCGGCAAAAGGTTATTTTTCTCCAACTGTAGGAGCTAATAAGTGGCCGGCAGGACAGCAAGATGTAGCGAATGGAACAGTTTCTATGTATCTTAACGGAACTTGGCTTGTTAACGAAATTATGGGAACCACTGGACCAGACTTCCCATGGGGAACATTTGCCTATCCGACAGTAAACGGAGGAACGGATGATTTAACAGCAGCAAACTATGGTGCACAAGCATTCCAAATTAATAAAGATACGAAGTACCCAGATGCAGCCTTTGCACTTCTTGCTCACCTTACAACCGGAGAATGGGATAAAACGCTTGCAGAAAAATCATTTGGCGTACCAGTAGGAAGTGCAACGGATTGGCCGGTTCAATTAGCAGAAGCAAAAGACTTATTTGGATCATTAAAAACATGTTATCCTTGGGCAGCAGGTATCCAGGCTGATACTGACAAACTTCCAGTTATAGCATCAAACTTCACAAAGCTTATTTCAGGGCAGCTTAGTGCAGAAGCATTCGTTGCAGAAATGAAAAAATAATTCATGAGATATAGGCGATGAGGCAGGATAACTCATCGCTTATATCTATATAGTTCATACCTATTATATAGAGAGAGGGGATCTTATGAAAAAAAATAAAGTCATGATGGTAACATTTTTAGTTCCCGCCATATTATCTTATTTGCTTGTCTTTTTATATCCGACGATGAGAACAACATTTATGAGTTTATTTTATGTGGAAAACATTACAGATAGTGTTTTAAAGTGGAGATGGGTAGGGCTAGGTAATTTTAAAACACTGGCAGATAGTACATTATTTATGCAGGCCCTAAAAAATATTAGTCTTATATGGTTATGGGGAGGTGTAGGTGTATTTTTGTTATCCATGTTGTTTGCTGTTATTCTGACATCGGGCGTTAAAGGGAAATCATTCTATAGATCTATTATCTACCTTCCTAATGTTGTGTCAGCTGTGGCGATGGGAACCATGTGGATGCAGTATGTTTACAATCCTAAGTTTGGTTTGTTTAAAAAAGTATTTGAGTTTCTAGGACTTAAAAAGCTGGCAGAAGTTCAGTGGACAGCACCGGAAATGCTTTTTGCAGCACTTGTTATAGCTTATAGCTTTGGTATGGTAGGCTATTTTATGCTTATTTTTATGGCGGGCATTGAGAGGATACCACCAGATTATTACGAAGCAGCAACTATGGAAGGGGCAAGTGTTGTTAAGAAATTCTTTTCCATTACCCTGCCTCTCTTAAAAGATGTTATAAGAACTAATATTGTCTTATGGTCTATTAGTGCAGTTGGATTCTTCATATGGTCTCAGATATTCTCACCACTTAATCCGGAACCATCAACAGTTACACCAATGGTCTATATGTACCAGCTTGTATTTGGCAATAACATGGTTGTAACAGACCGCAACGTTGGGGCGGGAGCGGCAGTAGGTGTTATCTTAACTGTCATTGTTGTTGTATTATTTGCTATTACTACAATTGTATTTCGTGATGACAAAATTGAGTATTAATAAGGGGGGACTGGGATGGCACAAAAAGTAAAATATAAAGAAATAAAATATAAAGAAAAAACAACATGGAAAAAAGAAGCGGTCTTGCTGCCAGGCTATTTAGTGGTCAGTTTATGGTGCCTGTTCACATTTCTTGTTATTGGCTGGATTATACTGGCTTCTTTTTCTACAACAAAAGAAATATTTTCTGATACAATGTTTGCAACTGGATTACATCCAGAGAACTATGTGAAGGCGCTATTTACCCATAATGTAAGCAAGTACTTTATGAACTCGCTTATTTATACACTGATAGCTTGTACCGGCATTGTCTGTGTTGCAGCACCTGCAGCTTATGTGCTGGCCAGATTTGTATTTAGGGGAAATAAGCTGCTGCAAAGCTTATTTATTGCTGCTTTGGGAATCCCGGCTATCATGATCATTATGCCGTTATTCTCGGTTATTACCTCTATGCGGTTAACAAACTCAAGAATGGTACTTATTCTTCTCTATATTTGCATAAACGTTCCATTCACCATATTCTTTTTGATTACCTTTTTTAAGACTTTGCCCTATGATTTTGAGGAAGCAGCGGCTATTGACGGCTGCGGTCCTATGAAAACCTTTTGGGTTATTATGCTGCCCCTCGCTCAGCCGGGAATTATAACGGTAACAATTTTTAATTTTATAACGGTTTGGAATGAGTATTTTATGGCCCTTATTTTTGCTAATAAGACAGAGCTAAGGCCTGTGGCGGTAGGGCTTTACTCCATGGTACAATCCATGAGGTATACGGGTGATTGGGCTGGGATGTTTGCAGCAGTAGTTATTGTATTTTTACCAACGTTTATCCTCTATCTTTTCTTATCAGAGAAGGTTATTGCAGGCGTAACCGGTGGGGCGATAAAAGGATAGGAGCTATAAGATGAGTGCATATAAATCCAGTATGAAAATATTAGGTTCTAAGTTAAAAGGTGAAAATCCGCTGCCTATTTTTAGAGACTTACAGCATCATAAGGATGTTAAAAGTGATGGCACATTATCCGAAGGAGATTTAAAAAAGTTTGGATACGAAACAGGATTTAGAGTTCTTCCTTATACCATGCAGGATCGCTATGACAGAAATAAGGAAATGATTGAGCTTAAGACGATTGTGCTTGAAAATGATGTGCTGCGAGCAGAGTTTCTGCCAGAATACGGAGGGAGATTGTATTCCCTTTATCACAAAAAACTAAACAGGGAGCTTCTGTTTAGAAATCCAGTTTTTCAGCCAGCTAACCTTGCTATTCGTAGTGCGTGGTTTTCGGGCGGTATAGAATGGAACATCGCTCAATTAGGTCATACTTTTACGACTTGTGAAGCTGTTTTCTTTGCTAAGCTTATGGATGATGAAGACAATGAGTTTGTAAGAATGTACGAATTTGAACGAGTTAAAGGACTGTTTTGGCAAGTTGATTTTCACCTGCCACGGGGTGCTGAAACCTTAAGCGCTTATGTCAAAATTGTGAATGATAATGATACATGTGTCCCGATGTATTGGTGGACAAATATTGCAGTAGAAGAAAATAAAAATGTCAGAGTTTTTTCGGGAACAGATGAAGTCATTTATATTAAACCGGAAACGATGGGAGATGAGGCACACGGGATGGGGCGTGGGAAACTTCCTAACCTGCCCAGCCTTAAGGATGTAGATGCATCGTACCCTCAAAACCCTGATTACTCCAATGAGTATTTCTTCCAGAATACAAAAGAAGAATTATGCCCTTGGGAAGCAGCTGCGTATGATGATGGCTTTATCTTTTTTGAACGCTCTACTCAGCCGCTTCGCTATAGAAAGATGTTTTGTTGGGGCTCACAGCGCGGAGGCCGTAGGTGGTGTGACTTTTTAGCACTCCCCGGAAGAGGAGATTACGTAGAAATACAAGCGGGACTCGCTCCAACTCAGCTTCATGGTATGGATATGGAGGCAAACAGCATCATAGAATTTACACAAATCTTTGGAGGTATGCAAGCTTCAAATGGAGAAAGGCTCCAAGATGAAGACTGGAATCAGGCAAAAGACGCTGCCCTTCAAGCTGTTTCTAATAAGCTGTCACAAGAAGAGGTATTAGCAAGACATGATAAGTTTAAAAAACTATCTGCAAAAGCACCACAAGAGCTATTGCACTATGGCTCAGGATGGGGCTCTCTTGAAGCTCTTTATAGAAAGAGAAACAAAGGCAAAGGTATACCTGAAGGCATTTTGTTCCCAGCAGATAGTATGGATGATAAACAAAAACCATGGATAAATTTATTAGAAGCAGGCAGTCTAAAACCAATAGAAATTCACAAGGTGCCGGAGTCATGGCTGACAGATATGAAATGGCTGCCTCTTATAAAGAAGAGTCTAGATAAAAAAGAGGGATACCACTACTATACCTTTTTGCATTTAGGGGTGATGCTGTACGAAAATGGATACCATGATGAAGCATTAGAGGCATGGAAGAAGTCTATTCTCTTAACACCTAATCCTTTTGCGTATCGTAATATGGCCGTTGCAATGCTTCAGCTGGATAAAAAAGATCTGGGGCTAAGCTATATGGAGAAATCTTTTGAACTTGAAGGTGGTCAAATTGATAAAGCTTTTGCTGAAGAATATTTAAGTCTGCTTATTACATATAATGCATTTCAAAAAGCATGGCAGCTTTTTAAAACGCTGCCAGAGACTGTTTCAAATGATGGCAGAATACAAATTTTAGCAGCTCAGGCAGCTATTGAAGTCGGGGACTACGGGTATTTAAAACAAGTATTATCCCGTGAATTTGCTGTTATCAGAGAAGGAGAAAATACGCTGTGTGAACTATGGTTTAAGTATGAGACACTTAAACTAGCCGAGCAAAAAGGCATAGCATACAGTGATGAACTGCTAAAGGAAGTGAAGAGGACGCTTACTCCGCCAGAAAGTATTGATTTTAGAATGGTGAGAGAAGATCGGATTTAAAATGAATATTGAGCAGCGGAGTAGATAATGATTAAAAAACTTAGAGGGCGCTTCATCAGCATTCTCTAAGTTTTTTATTTCTTTAAATAATCAAACATGAGAAACAAGTAATACATATAGATATAAACAATATAAGATTGTCGCGAGAAAAGGAAACTGATATGATAGAATAAGATAAGTAGTGTTCCGAAAGATCATAAAAGAATAAGTGTTTCATGAGGCAACATATTAGAATACTCCTTAAATAAAAATAGGGTATTAAAAAATACAAGAAAAGGATAAGAAAATGGGAGTAACAATTAAACAAATAGCAGAAATAGCAGGTGTATCTAGGGGAACTGTGGATAGGGCGTTAAATAACAGAGGAAATGTTAATAGTGAAGTTGAAAAAAGAATTAAAGCTATAGCAGATAAGTTGGGATACAGACCTAATAAGGCGGGAAAGGCGTTAGTGACTAGAAGAAACCCTATGAAAATAGGAGTGATTATGCCTTCGCCTAAACGTACAGATTACTTTGAAAAAGTAAACTTGGGTGTACAGCTGGCACATGATGAATTTAAAGACTTTGGGATAGAGGTTATAGTGAAGTTTACTAAAGGTTTTGATTTAGAAAATCAATTAAAGCTTATAGATGAACTTTACAGTGAGCATAAAATTAATGCGATGTCACTAGCTGCTGTAAATGACACTCAGGTAGCAGAAAAGATTACTTACTTAACTGAACAAAACATACCAGTTGTTACTTTTAACACGGATGTTGATGATTCTAAGCGAGTATGCTTTGTTGGAAATGATTATATTAAAGCAGGCAGAACAGCAGGAGAGCTTATGGGGGTACTAATAGGAGGAGAAGGGAAAATTGCCATTGTTGGAGGGGTATATAGTGCTAAAAGTCATAAACATAGAGTAAAGGGCTTTTTAGATGTAATACAAGAATTTTATCCAAAAATGCAAGTAATGAATATAGCAGAAGCATTTGATGATGATATTATATCCTATACCTATACAAAAGAATTGTTTGCAAAAGATACAAGTTTAACAGCACTTTACTTAGCATCAGCAGGAGTATACGGTGCATGCAGAGCTTTGAAAGAACTTAATTTACAGGGGAAAGTAAAGGTCATATGCTTTGATGATACGCCTGGCATTGAGGAGCTGCTTCTAGATAGAACGATAGCTTTTACGATTTGCCAAGAACCTATTAAACAAGGGTATGAACCGATAAAAATATTAGCAGATATATTATTAAATGATACCTATCCACAATCTGAATATAATTATACGCAGATAATAATAAAGAATAGGGAATCTATATAAAACAATAACGTTTTTTAAAGGATGGCTTAAATAGATGAGGAATTAAATCTATTTAAGCCATCCTTTTTTGGCTTTGCGTGCACGTACAACATTTTGTAAGTAGGATTATAATCTGACTTTATTTAATTAAAATATATTAATATTAAACAAAGTATCAGTACTTATAAAATGATATATTACAAAAATTAATAGTAATATACAAAAATATATTGACTTTGCGGATAAAACATAATATTATAACTGTAACAACCGTGTTCGAACACGGAAATAGAGGGGGGTTAAAGATGACACCAAGAGAGAGGCTGCAATTAACACTTGAACATAAAGATCCAGGTAAGGTTGTTGTTGATATGGGAGGGACAGCTGTTACAGGTATTTCTGCAAAGGCGCTTTCAAATTTAAGAAAGGCTTTACATCTGCCAGAACAGCTGGTTAAAGTTCATGAACCTTTTCAAATGTTAGGAAGTGTTGATGAAGATATAAGGAGAGCATTAGATATTGACATAGTGGGAGTAGGCGGAATAAATAATATTTTTGGATTTAAGAATGACGGATGGAAACCATGGAAAATGTCGGATGGTAATGAAGTTCTAGTAGGTGAAAAGTTTTATACAAGTTCAGATGAGGTAGGCAATACATATCTTTATCCAAAAGGGAATACATCTGTTCCAGCATCAGGTAAAATGCCTAAAGGTGGTTTTTATTTTGATAATATAGTAAGACAAGATGAAATAGATGAAGATGCAATGAACCCTAGAGAAGATTATAAAGATGATTTTCAACTGTTCTCGGAAGAAGAGCTGCGTTATTTTGAAGAGACCACAGATTATTACTATAAAAATACTGATTATGGCATATTTGGACATGGATCATTTATGTCACTTGGAGACTTTTGTCCACTGCCAGGACCAGGACTTGAGAAAACAAAGGGGATTAGAAAACCCGAAGATTGGATTGTAGCGCACTATCAGTATCCTGAATACGTTAAAGAAACATACGAGTTTCAGCTAGAAATGGCATTAAAAAACTTAGAGCTTTATAAGCAAGCGGTAGGGAATAAGGTGCAAGCAATATTTATAAGCGGAACAGATTTTGGTACACAACGTTGTGAGATGATATCCAGAGACTTCTTTAGAGAATTTTACAAACCATACTTTAAAGTAGTTAATGATTGGGTGCATCAAAATACAAATTGGAAAACGTTCTATCACAGTTGCGGATCTATTGTTAATTTATTAGATGAGTTTGTAGAAGCAGGCTGTGACATTCTGAATCCAGTTCAGTGCTCTGCACAAGGCATGAATCCTAAAATGCTCAAAGAGAAATATGGAGATAAATTAGTATTTTGGGGAGGGGGAATTGATACTCAAAATGTTATGCAATTTGGTACACCAGAGGAAGTTTATGAAGAAGTAAGAGGGAGACTGAAAATTTTTGCACCAGGTGGAGGATTTGTATTTAATACAGTACATAACATTCAATGGGCCACACCAACTGACAACATTGTTGCTATGTTTAAGGCTATCAAGGACTACAACAATACAGTAAAATAAAGGCTTATTTGGGACTGATGGAGGGAGTTAATATGGAAAGTGTAAAGAATAACCAGATAGTTGAGGGGAAGGGGCAAGCAGAGAAGTTTGATTGGAAAGCCTTCTTAGCAAAGACAGAAGTTAGTGTATTTATTGCACTAGTGGTACTTGCCATAGCTTTAACAATTGCTAGTCCTTACTTTATGACAACTAAAAACATTTTTAATGTATTAAAACAGATTTCGATAATAGGCATATTAGCTGTTGGTCAAGGACTCATTATTATGACGTCAGGGATCGATTTATCCGTAGGAAGTGCTATAGGTATTAATGCATGTCTAGCCGCTATTATGACGAGTATGGGGATGCCATGGGTAGTGGTACTAGTACTAACACTTATGATAGGAGGTTTGATAGGCTGCCTCAATGGACTTATCATTACAAAGCTTAATATTAATCCGTTTATTGTAACACTAGGAATGATGAGTGTCTTAAGAGGCTCGACTCTGCTCATAACAGATGGGCTGCCAGTTGATTTCAACTCTCCTCTTTGTTATTTAGGAAGCGGCTATGTAGGACCTATTCCAGTATCAGTTATTATTATGTTTATTGTAGTTGTTGCAGGTTTTTTATTTTCTAATAATACGCTGACGGGTAGAAATATCTATGCCATAGGAAACAATGAAAGATCAGCTGTTATGTCTGGTATTAACACCGAAAAAACAAAACGTTTAGCCTATACTATCCTTGGCTTTTTATCAGCCCTTTCTGGAATTATCTTGGCTGGGAACTTAAATAATGCAGACCCATCCTTTGGGCAAGGATATGAAATGGATGTTATTGCAGCTGTAGTTATTGGCGGTGTAAGTTTAGCTGGAGGAGAAGGCTCTATTTTAGGCGTTATCATAGGAGCTGCACTCATGGGGATTTTGAGAAATGGGTTTGTACTGCTTAGAATATCAGCCTATTGGCAAGTTGTTACTATAGGACTTGTAATCATTGCAGCGGTATCTATTGATGGCTTAAGACGTAAAAAGAAAGCTTAGTTAGTAATAAAAATTTAAATAAATAAAACTAAAGGGGGATTATGTTATGAAATTAAAAAGAATGGTAGCAATGTTAGGAGTAGTATGTATGATGATGTCTGGCGCGGGATGTGCAAAATCGCCTGCTCCTAAAGCTGAGGAAACACAAGCAGAGCAAGCTAAGCCAGCAGAACCAGAAGTGACAGAACCTGCAGCTACAGAAGCTAAAGATACTACCGAGGAAGCTAGCAAAGAACTAACACCACCAGCAGGGGTTAAGTTAAATGTTCAGCCTGCAGATAAAGCGCCGGATAAACCATTAAGAATAGCCGTTATTTGTGTACAAAACAATCCTTTCTGGTTCCCGGTTAAAGATGGTGTAATGTATGCAAAAGAAGTGTTAGCTGAAAAGAACACTCAGGTAGACTTTATTACAGTTGATGATTTTGATGCAAAGAAATTCAGTGATGCTATTGAGACATGTACGATACAGCAATATGATGCGATTACTACGGTTGGTGCATCAGACGCTATTGTGCCAGCTATTGACAAAGCAGTTGATGCCGGAATCATTGTAAATACTTTTAACTGTGATACAGGTAAAAAGAGTAAAAGAACAGCCTTTTTTGGTCAAGATCTCTACAATGCAGGGGTAAAAGCTGGAGAAACGATCGGTGAACTCACAGAGGGCAAGGGAAAAGTTGCAATTATAACAGGGCTATTTAGTGTTCCAGCACATGAATTAAGAAGAAAAGGCGGACTTGAAGGATTAGCAAAATATCCTGATATTGAAGTAGTAGGCGAAGTTGAAAATAAAGATAAAGCAGAAACAGCTTATGCACAAGCTAAAGACTTCTTAACAGCACATCCGGATCTTAAAGCTATTTATGTAACAGCAGGAGGACCTTTTGGTGCAGCTAAGGCTATTGAAGAAATGGGACTTACAGATCAAGTAAAAGTAGTATGTTTTGACTTTGTTGATGAAACAATTGATTATGTAAGAAAAGGTGCTATTGCAGCAACAATTGGTCAAGATCCATTTGGTCAAGGGTTTGATCCAGTAGTCTATGCCTACAATCAACTTGTAACAGGTGAAAAACCTGGCGAAGAAAACATGTGGACTAGACTTGATGTAGTAACTCCAGATAATGTTGATGTATTAATAGGTCCTGCAAAATAACTTAATGTACGGTAAGCAAAACAGACATTGAAGCGAGAGTGATTTTTGTGGAAAATAAAATAATGTGTAATATAGAAGGTGTAACAAAACAGTTCCCTGGAGTTAAGGCGTTAGACAATATTCATTTTAGTGTTTATGAAGGAGAAATTCATGCTGTCATAGGTGAAAATGGCGCAGGTAAATCCACCCTTATGAATATACTATCAGGAAATTATCAGCCTGATGAGGGGAAAATAATATTTGATAACCAGGATTTAAAGGTTAAATGCCCTAAAGAGGCACAGCAAATAGGTATAGCTATGATTCATCAGGAGTTATCTCTAGCTCAAAACATGACTGTGGCAGAAAACATTTTCCAAGGCAGAATGCCTAAGCTAAGGAGCGGACTGATTGATAAAAAAACGATGAATCGTTTAGCTAAACAGTATTTAGTGGAATTAGGGATAACTTCAATTGATCCTAGAACACTTATTAAAGATTTAAGTGTTTCTCAGATGCAGTCGGTTGAGATTGCAAAGGCTATTTCGTTAGATGCAAAAATGCTTATTATGGACGAACCTACATCCTCTCTTACTAACGCGGAAGTTAAAGATCTTTTAGATACGATGAGGGATCTCAAAAGTAAAGGCGTTTCTATACTGTATATTTCACATAAACTTGACGAGATTATTGAAATTGCTGATAGGGTCACAGTACTTAGAGATGGTCAGTATATTTATACAATGGAAAAAGATGAAATAACTATCGAGAAAATGATAAGTTTAATGGTAGGCAGACAGTGTGTAGGGTGTGAAAAATCTGATTACATCAGAGATTATGAGAATAGAGAAGTTGTTATGGAGGTTACAGATCTTAACTTAGGACACAAAGTTAAGAATGTAAGTTTTAAGCTCTATAAGGGAGAAGTACTAGGGCTTACAGGCCTTGTAGGTGCAGGAAGAAGCGAAGTGCTGCAGTCTATATTTGGAGTAGAAAAATCAAAGGTTAAAGAGATTATTATTAAGGGAAAAAAATGTGTCATTCGCTCTACAGGAGATGCCATTAAAAATAAAATAGCATTAGTTCCTGAAGGCAGGAAGACACAAGGATTATTTCTTAACATGACAGTAAAGGATAATATGACGATTACCTACCTAAAAGACTTATGCAATAAACTTACATTTATTAATAAGCCTAAAGAGAGACAATTAACTACAGAATATGTGGAGAAATTGAGAGTAAAAACGCCTCATCAAAATGTAAAAATACAAAATTTAAGTGGTGGTAATCAGCAGAAGGCTATTCTTGCAAGGTGGCTTATGAATTCGCCTGATATTATATTTTTAGATGAGCCAACACACGGGATTGATATAGGATCTAAAAATGAGATTTATGAGATTATTAATGAACTAGCGAAACAAGGCAAAAGTATAGTACTTATTTCATCAGAAATGCCCGAGGTATTATCCTTATGTGATCGTATATTGGTTATGTATGAAGGAGAAATATCAGGAGAAATTCTAAATGCCGATGCCAGTCAAGAAAAGATTATGGAGTTTGCATCAGGTCAGTAATGTTACCAAAAACAGTAGGGCTATAGAACTTAGGTTCTATAGCCCTACTGTTTTTGGTAATGAGTAAAGTGACTCATATTGGAGAATGTAGATCAGCTAAGATTAATTTTGCTGAGGATGAGGAAAATAGTATATAATAGAATCAACGAGTATTTTAAGTACTGATAGAAGCAGGTGTTCTTATGACTATTAAAAACCAATTTTTTATAACTATTATACTTATAACTATCATTCCATTCGTTATTGTTCCTTTGCTAGGATATACTTATATAAGGGATAATATCAAAAACCAGTTTATCACACAAAGCAAACAGGAGTTAGATTTAATAACAAAAGATATAGAGTCTGTTTTAAATGATCTTATTTCAGCCTCCAATATCATTAGTCTTGATAAAGATATTATAGAAAAGCTTGAATCAGGCGAAAAAAGTGTATGGCAGAAAAACGAAGTCACAAATAAACTCTCAAGAGTCAATGCAGCCTATCTTTACAAGTACAATGCAAATATTAATATTTATACAGATAAAGGAAATACTTATGTTACTACAGCCCAATCAGATGATATACAACTGCATCCTTATAAAGGGGATTGGATTAAAGAGACTCTAAAAGATAAAGGGTATTTCAACTGGAAAGGTTTTATAGACGATAAAGAGACTTCACTAGAACCGGTTATAGGCATGGGGAGAGCTCTGCTCGATGCAAGCGGCAGGACGATAGGTGTTCTTACGATAGAATTATTCGAAGACAGGTATTTAAAAAACTTACTATTTCATAGTAATGAACTACTTAGCACCGAGAGATATTTAATAGATAAGTACGGAAATGTTATTATAGCTTATTCAAATAACAAAGAAAAAATATTATATAGCAAGGATTGGTTTGCAGAGAATGAGGATATTATAGAAGATATGCAAGAGTTAGTTTATGATATCAACGGGAAAAAAAGCATCGTTATTACAGAGTCTATTAGTAAGAGCAATTGGAGAGTCATTCAAATTATGTCTTATGATGAACTATTTTCTAAGTTGATTCACTACAGAAACTTTGTTATAAGTATTAACTTAGTCTTTCTTGGCATTATCATCATTCTTGATATATATAGTGCAAATAAGCTAACGTCATCTATTACAAAATTAAGCCGTGGTATGGCAGCTGTTAAACAAGGGAAATTTATCACAGTAGATTTGCCCAAAAAAGCCAACAAAGAAATTCGTCTTTTAGCTCAAGACTTTAATACAATGAGTCATGACCTGGAAGCATTATTTAATGAAAACAGAATAATTACAAAAGAAAAAGAAAAAAGTAAACTTCAAGCACTTCAAGCGCAAATACAGCCTCACTTTTTATTTAATACACTTAACGGTATTAAGTGGCTCTCGAGGCTGGAAGGAGCTCCAACGGCAGAAAAAATGATAACCTCCTTAGGACATATATTAGAATACTCTCTGTGCAAAAATAGAGAAATAATTACACTGCAAGAAGAAATAACATGTTTGGAACACTATGTAGAGCTTCAAAAAATGCGTTATGGTAATATTTTTGAGGTGCACTTTGAAATTGAGGAAGGATTAAGAAGCTTAGAGGTACCAGTTTTATTTCTACAGCCTTTGGTTGAAAACTCTATTATTCATGGCTTTCAAGATACTGAGGCTCAAGGATATATTAGGATTAAAGCCTATAAAAAGGGTCATTTCATTCATATTGAGATAGAAGATAATGGATGTGGCATGAGTCAGGAAAGAATAAATAAAGTATTAGAGTCATCAAATAAGAAAGATGGTGGAATAGGGGTTTTAAATGTAAAAGAGAGAATCCAGCTCTACTATGGTAAAGAAAGTGATCTCCATATTAAGAGCAGAGAGGGAGAAGGGACTAGCATGACACTTATATTTTTAGACAAAAGGGGGAAGCTGGATGAAACTAATCGTTGTTGACGATGAGGTCTTAGTAAGAAAAGGCATTATCATGTCCATAGATTGGCAGAGCATAGGCATTGATGAAGTTTTTGAAGCTGCCAATGGAGAAAAAGCTTTGGAAATCATAAAGGAGCAAAGAGTAGATATTATACTTACAGATATTAGAATGCCTAAAATGGATGGGCTCGCTCTAATAGAGGAGATAAAAAAATATAGTCCTAATAGCGTATCTATTGTTTTGAGCTGTGTAAGTGATATGGACAGTGTGAGACAAGCTCTTAAATTTGGAGGTGCTTTGGATTATCTGCCCAAATTATCTGCAAGTCCAGAGGAGTTAATGGAGACAATAAAAAAGGCGCGGAATTATGTTGTTAAGAATGTACAAACCATAGAAAAGCAAGATGTAAATGAGCTGCCTTCGTTTTTTACCCTTCATCATGAAGAGAGACTCAGAAATGCAATGGAATATGGAACTGTTAGGGAACTGGAGCACGTCATAGATGCTGTTTTGGAGGACTCGTATATCTTAAAAGACAGATGGAAAAGCAGCAGGGAATGGCATGATTTAATGTCTGCATTTTCAAGTATACTTAAAAAGTTTGATGGGTCCATTAATACGTTTATTACGATGCATGGAACTGTTTATGAAGTATTAGACAGAGCGAAACAGCCAAGTGGGCTCCACCAATATATCAAGAGAATAGCTATGGATATTAAAATGTTCATAGAGGATTATAAGAAAAAGAATTACGATACTAATATTAATCAAGCGATACAATATATTAATAAAAACTTTACTTCTAATCTAAGACTTAAAGATGTAGCAGAGTATGTGCATATGAGTGAGACTTACTTCAGTAAAAGCTTTAAGAAGATAATGGACATTAACTTTGTAGATTATATTAATAAAATGAGAATTGAGGAAGCCAAAAAGCTTTTGCTTCAAAGAAAAATGACCATACAAGAAATTGCGGAACAAGTAGGGTATAATAATACTTCTTACTTTACACAAACCTTTAAAAGCTACGAAGGTATCACACCTAAACAATATCAAAAGACAGGTATGAAATAAAGTCTGTAAAATACAGCCGTCTATGATGAAATTTAAATATCATCATAGACGGCTTGTTATTTATAAAAAAAACCTTGCAATTCTGGACTATCTATATTTGACTTATCATACCACTGTATTCCAGTATCAATAAATTCTGGAATTCTTTCTCCTAGATACGCTCTGTAAGCTGCTTGTACAGATTGATACCCCATACCCACAGGATTTTGTGTAATAGCTCCTGCTACAATGCCTTCTCTAATAGCATCAAGAAGTTCTTTCCCAGAGTCAAAACCAATAATTGAAAAGTCACCTATTTTGTTAAGTTCTTTAACTGCTCTAATAATTCCTTCAACAGATCCTTGATTTGCACCAAATATCCCCTTAATGTTCGGATGCGCCTCTATCATTTCCTTTGCAGCCTCTGCTGACAGAGTAGCATCTCCTATACCATACTTAATATCCACTACTGTCATATCTGGATATTGTTGGTTAATTGTATCTACAAATCCGTCACGTCTATCAATAGAAATTTTACTTATTGGATCTATAGTGATAAGACCTACTTCACCTTTTTTATTTAATAGTTCTGCCATTTTATCAGCAGCTAGTACTCCGGCTCCATAATTATCTATGCCAACAGTTGTTTGAACTATTGGGCTGTCAACGCCTGAGTCAATCCCAACAACGGGTATATTTGCCCCTTGTGCTTCTTCAAGATAGGGTGTAAGTGCTCGTGAGTCAACTGCTGATAATACAATTGCCTGTGGGTTTCTAGCCAAAGCTGTCCGTAAAAGATTAACTTGCTCTTCAACTTGTAGTTCTGGCCCTATCCCTTCAAATGTTATTTCAATTCCATAGTCAGCAGCAGCTCTTTCGGCACCACTTTTAACCAAATCCCAAAATGGATATCTTATAATCTTAACAATAACAGGTATATATACTTGATTTGGCGCTGCTTTTTGCTCACCTGTAAAACTAAATGCTATTATAAGTGATAGGGCCAACCCTATTACAAATGATTTCTTCATTTTTCTTTGCCCTTTCATCATGTAAATGGTTTATCTTCTATTTCTTTTATCATTCCATGAAAATATTATTTTATTCTAGGCAGTCAACAGTTCTTTGAAATAAAAAGGCCCTAAATGCATTTTAAATTAAAGAAAAATACAGGATAAAACAAGTATGCAGTCTATACGTTGTTTTATCCTGTATTTATTTTAAGGTTGTACCCCTTGGGTTTTTAATACTTCTTGAATCTTCGTAACAGAAAGGTTTCTTGGAAGTACATTTTCCTTTACACATAGTGCAGCTGCAATACCAGCAGCCTGACCCATGTTAACACATATAGGCATAACTCTATAATTCGAATGAGCTAGGTGTGTCCCGGAAATATTTCTTCCTGCAAGGAGCAGGTTATCAATCTTTTGAGGAACAAAACACCCATAAGGAATAGTATAGCCCTTTTCCTGTGTGAAATGCTGCTGCGCACCTGTCTCATCAAGACCACTTCCTGTGATATTATGAACATCAAAGTTAAAATGAGCCTTTGTCACAACCCAATCCTCAAAAACTTTAGCTTCAAGGATATCTTCTTTAGTTAAAGTATATTCTCCAATAAAGTGTCTTGTTTCCCTAACGCCAATCATTGAAGCAGAGCTTATTACATAGCAGTTTTCATATCCAGGAACATAGTTTCTTAGAAACTTTATAATAGAATCAATTTGGCTTCTGCATACAAATGCAGCGTGGGTTAGATCTTCAGCCTTAGTGCCGTCTACCCCTATACAATTGGTCATGTTACAAGTTACAACACCTGGTAATGTCGTACGGTACAGAAGAACATGACCAGCTGGATGAGGAATATTTTCTCTTCCTAAGTTTTGAATAAATCCTTTTGGTATTTCAATATTTTCCTCGAAACCACCAGGGAAAACAGCTTTTGAAGTATCTACTCCTGCAACCTTAAACATTAAGGTCATAGGCTGCATCTTGCCGTCATCTTCTCGTCCCTTAGTAAAAGGGGCACCGGCTTTTGCAGCAACATCACCATCTCCGGAAGCATCAATTACTATTTTGGAATAGATAGCTTCACGTCCGGACTTGCTTTCAGTAATAACACCTTTAAGGATACCCTCTTCTACAATGGCATCGCTGGCAAAAGTGTAAAGCTGCAATATGACTCCGGCCTCATCTAACATTTGTAACATAACTGTTTTGAGTGATTCGGGGTTGATTATTTGTCTATAAGAGCCATTATGCCCCAGGCTCTCTGTATCATCTGGCATGTCAGAGGACCTATCTAATATTTCTTCGAAAAAACCACCTTTTGTATTACCTGTCCAGTGGCTCATAAGACCTACAGTAGCCACCCCACCTACATCACCAGTCTGCTCAATAAGCATTGTTTTTGCACCTGATCTGGCAGCGGATATAGCAGCTGAAAAGCCAGCAGGTCCCCCGCCAACTACAAGGACATCTACCTCAGCTTTAACAGGAATTTGTTTTGGAGCCTCCATATAATGATTCATCGTTAATCCCCTTTCAAAATATATTCGTTCCATTTACTTTTAAATGAAACTATCATCTTAAGATTAGTATAGTAGATGATAAGCGAGGCTGCTTCGAAAATATTTTGAAAAAGGTAGGACAATTTTTAGGTATTTCTTTCTCTATATTCTTTTGGGGTCAGCCCTATAAAGTGTTTAAACACTCTTCCAAAATAGCCTAAATCATTGAAGCCTACCTTAAGACCTATCTCAGTAATTGTTTTTGGGGTTAAATCAAGAAGCTCTTTTGCTCTTTGTATTCTGATATTATTGATATACTCTGTAATGCTGCAATCCATTTTTTCTTTAAAGAGATGACTAAGATAAGTTGTATTACAATAACTATTTGAGGCCAGAAGGTCAAGAGACAGGCTGCTGGAGTAATTGTCTTTAATAAACTGCACGGTATTATTGATAATAAAGTTATTTTTATGAAGATCCAAGAGATCCAAGGATTTATTTGGATTACCTTTTTCTAAAGCTTCCTTAAAGGTCAGGCAAAGATTATCTGCTAACATAGAGATATAGCAGTTTAAGGTTTCCATATCAAAGTCAATGGGCCTTGCAACTGAGAAAAAACTCTTTTCAGTTTCCATAAAGGAAAGTTTATAAAGCTCCGCTCGGTCAGCTAAGCTTTTCTTTGATAAGTCTAAATCACTATAAAACTGACCAACACAAAGGACAGCAATAAGCTTAGAATCACACATTACAGGGAAGACAAACTCTTCTACACCCATATAACAACTATTATAAAAAGGAGAGGCTAGCTTTTGACACCTATGACAAAGTTTTTCTTTGTTTAATATGCAAAGCTTCAAACAGTGATCATTTTTTTTGATATGATTACAAAAAGCATTGTTATGATATTGGTGAGAAAGAATAACCTTTTCAAGAGAAGGGGCTAAAGAACTTATACCTGCAACATCATGAATATTAATTTTTATGTTAAACGTAGATTCTAGTTTTTCGACATAGCTTTCTATAAGCTTTGCTTTGTTTTTATTAAGGTCTTCTGGTAAATGAGAAATTAAATTTTTATCCATTGTTAATTGTCCTTCTTTGGATTTTATACTTATATTATACCAAAAGTATAACTGTTATTATAGCCAATTAATAAGTACAAAAAAGTTGCTTTTTAAGTCAAAATAATGATAAAAAAGATTTAAGTAATGCATAAAGGCTATAATAATAAAAAAAAGCACAAGATAATTGATTAAAAGAGAGACTTGCTTAGTATATACTGCATATATGAAGTTATTTCACTAATCTATGGAGGTATAGAAAATGGGAAAAATGTTAAGAAAGCTGACAACAGGTTTGCTCGCAGGTACATTAGCTGTTACGACACTCGTTGGGTGTGGTTCGCCTAATAATGCAAGTAAGGACAAGGAAGCAGCAAGTGAAACAGCAGCACCAGCAGAAAAAGATGCAAAAAGCTCAAATGGCGCACAAAAACTAGTTGTATGGGGAGGTGTTCCGGCAGAAAGCGGTCCTCAAAAGCTTGTTGATGCTTGGAATAGTCAAAATCCAGATACGCCTGCAGAATATGTAAGATATGTAAATGATGAATCTGGTAATACAAAATTAGATACAGGACTTCTTTCAGGTGAACAAATTGATGTGTTCTTTACTTACTCAGCAGATCTTTTACAAAAACGTGCAGAGAGCGGCATGTTAGAAGATTTGAGAAACTTTAAAGGTGACGAGTTTGTTAATAGTGAGATTTCAGGAGGAATGGACGCAGTTCCTCAAATAAATGGTGGATTATACTCAATGCCAACTGCTATAGAAACGATAGGAATTCTGCTTAACCAAAAAATGCTGGATGCAAAGGGAATTAAGATACCAGAAAACTGGACTATGGCACAATTTATGGATATAGCGAAACAACTCACAGGAGAATTTGATGGTAAAAAGGTATATGGAACGACTGTATTATATTCAGAATTACCTTTGCCAATTGCTGAAACAACATTAGGTGGAGATTGGATTTATAAATCAGATACAGAAAGTAATTTTGATCACCCTGTTTTTAAAGCCAATGCTATGCTGAAAGAAATGATTACAAATGGCAGTGCACTACCTTATGAAGAAGTTGTTTCGAGAAAACTAGCAGCATACTCACATCCAGCTTTCTTAAATGGCGAAATAGCTATGATGCCAACTGCTGCATGGATGCTTAGATATGTTAAAGACTTAGAGAATTTCCCTCATGATTTTGTAACTACCTTTGCACCGTTCCCAAGATTAGATGAAAACACACCTAATCCTTATGCAGCTGTATTAAATAATCATATTTCAATGAACTCTAAATCACAAAACAAAGATAAAGCATGGGAATTTATGCAGTTTTGGGTTAAAGAAGCAAGTAAATACGTAGAAAAAGCCCCTTCTTGGAATAAAGCAAACCAAGAAGAAGTTGTTAAACTTATTTTAGGGGAAAACTCAGAAAAGTTATTTGATGCAGAAGCGTACAAAAAAGTTATGCTGAATCCAGAATTAAAATATTCTCTTGTAACAAAAACAACAGGACTCGCACAAGTAATGCAGATCTATAAAGATGAAACCACAAAATTCATATTAGATGCAACATCAGAAGAAGATTACTACAAAAACTTAAAAACTAAAGCAGATGCAGCGATTCAAAAAGAAGTTAAATAAATATTTATAATCCATAACAGCTGGCTTAATAGGCCAGCTGTCATCGGTTAAGAAAGGACGATAAACATGGAAAGAAGGAAAAAAAAGTATAATTGGGAGCCCTATGTTTTTATTGCACCAAACTTCATTGGATTCATAGTATTTATTTTGCTTCCAGTATTATTTTCGCTGGGTATATCTTTTACAGATTTTGATATTTTTAAAGGATTCAGCCATACAAGCTTTGTTGGACTTGAAAACTTTAAAACAATGTTTGCAGATGAATGGTTTTGGGTAGCCCTGAAAAATAATATTTTATACACAGCAGTTACTATTCCAGTTACATTGGTGATATCTATTGTATTAGCTGTTGTACTTAATAATAAGACTTATTGTACAAATGCAATTAGAGTTATGATTTTTATACCATATATAGCAAGCATAGTTGCTATTTCAGTAGTATGGATGATGTTGTTTAATCCATCACAAGGGCTTATTAATCAATTTTTAATAGCCTTAGGAGTAAGTAATCCGCCAGGCTGGCTGGGTGACATGCAATGGGCATTGCCGGCGATTATGATGGTAGGTATTTGGATGGGACTTGGCTATAACACGGTTATTTACATGGCAGGACTTCAAGGAATATCAGAATCCCTGTACGAAGCTGCACAAATAGATGGAGCAAGCAAATGGCAGGAATTTATATATGTTACAGTACCGATGCTTAGAAACACGACGTTCTTCTTAGTCGTTACAAGTGTGATAGCTTCATTCCAAGTATTTGGAACAGTCAACATCATGACTAATGGAGGACCAGGAAACGCAACGACAGTTTTAGCTCATTATATTTATGTATCCGGATTTAGATATTATAAAATGGGGTATGCGGCATCTATGGCATGGGTTTTACTTATAGCTATATTTGGGGTCACCCTGCTACAATGGAAATATCAAAAGAAACACGAAAGTAATTTTTAGGAGGCCACTATGCAAAGTAAAAGAAAACTTATAAAACTTATATTAACGCTTATTCTTATGGTGGTTGCACTTGTTATAGTTTTCCCTTTTATCTGGATGCTAGTGTGTTCGTTTAAACCTTTAAATGAGATTTACGAATTCCCACCACGATTCTTTTCACCAAATATGTCTTTTGATAACTATAAAGAGGTACTCTTTAATCAAAATCCTTCTTTTATGACTTATTTCAAAAACACAGTCATTACAACAGCAGTAGCTGTAATAGGTACAGTTTTCACATCTTCTATGGCAGGGTACGCTTTTGCTAAATTAAATTTTAAGTATAGAGATCAGCTTTTTATGCTTTACTTAGTTACGATGATGGTTCCTTTTCAAGTTCTGATGGTACCACAGTTTATACAGTTTAAATACATGGGTATTTTTAATACATTATGGGCACTTATACTGCCGCGTTTATTTACACCACTAGGAACATTTTTGATGAGGCAATTTTTCTTAGAGGTACCAACAGAAATTATAGAAGCGGGACGTGTAGATGGGCTAGGGGAGTTTGGGATATTCTATAAACTTGTTTTACCTCTTGCAAAACCAGCAGTATCTACAGTCGTTATCTTGAACTTTGTGTGGAGATGGAATGAATATGAGGCGCCGCTTATTTTCTTAACAGACAGTAAACTATTCACATTAACTGTAGGTCTTACAAGTTTTATAGATGAAGCAGGCTTTGCGCAAGATAACCTTATAATGGCAGCTGCAACAGTGGCACTTATTCCGATGATACTTGTATTTCTTATAGGGCAGAAGTATTTCATAGAAGGCTTAACAAGTGGAAGCGTAAAAGGGTAAACACAAACAGCGAGGTGAAAAGATATGAAATATATAAATATGCAATATGATGTTGTTGTAGTAGGCGGTGGAATGGCTGGGATTTGTGCAGCCATTGCGAGTGCAAGAGGTGGAGCTCAAACAGCGCTCATCCAAGATAGACCAGTACTCGGAGGGAATGCAAGTTCAGAAGTACGGATGCATATATGCGGCGCTAATATACATGGAAATAGGGAAGATGCTAGGGAAACAGGTATTATAGAAGAAATACTGTTAGAAAACAGAAAAAGAAACCCCAACCATTCATTCTCAATTTTGGATACAGTTTTATGGGAAAAGGTAAACTTTCAGGAGAATTTGGACTTGTACCTTAATACAAGAATGATAGATGTAGAGAGCAGTCATAATGAGATCACTTCTATAACAGCACATCAGCTAACGACAGAAAAAGACTTCCTATTTAAGGCGAAGATTTTTATAGACTGTTCAGGAGATTCAAGTCTCGCTTATAAAGCAGGAGCCAATTTCAGAGTAGGCAGAGAATCAAAGGATGAGTTTGGAGAACAATTTGCTCCAGATAAGGCTGATAGCTATACGATGGGTAATACCATTATGTTTAAAGCGATAGATATGGGCTATGAAATTGCTTTTGAAAGGCCAGAGTGGGCTTATACATTTACAGAAGATGATTTAAGACATAGAGGTCATAGTGCAGCAGTTTCAACGATGGAGCACTATGGCATTGATTCTGGCTACTGGTGGATAGAGTTAGGCGGTATGCAGGATACGATTAAGGATGCAGAAGAAATAAGGGACGAACTTTTAAAAACTGTTTATGGCATTTGGGATCATATAAAAAATGCAGGAGATCATGGAGCCCAAAATTATGCCTTAGAATGGGTGCAATTCTTACCCGGAAAACGTGAGAGCAGAAGAATAGAAGGGGATTACCTTTTAAAGGGACAAGATGCACTAGCTGGAAAAGTCTTTGAAGACGCAGTGGCTTATGGCGGATGGCCTATGGATATGCATCCGCCGGAAGGATTTCACTATAAAGGAGATCCAACAAACTTTATAGAAGTCCCTATTTTTACTATACCGTATAGAAGCTATTATTCAAAGAACATTGATAATCTTATGATGGCTGGAAGAAATATAAGTGCAACGCATATGGCCTTTGGATCGATTAGAGTTATGGCGACCTGTGCGATAGGTGGCCAGGCAGCAGGAACAGCTGCTGCTATGGCGATTAACTATCACTGTACGCCAAGAGAGATTGGAAGACGTATCGAAACGCTGCAGCAAACATTGCTTAAAGACGATTGCTATATTCCAGGTTTTAAAAATGAAGATGTAAAAGATAAGGCACTGCAAGCTAAGGTCATGGCATCAAGTCAAATAGCAGGAGGCGAAGCCGAGCAAGTCATCAATGGGGTTTCGCGTAAGGTAGAAGGCCAGGCTAATTGCTGGATTTCAAATCCTATATCAAAAGAAGGACAATGGATACAGCTTGATTTGAATGGCGAAGAGACGATCAGAGAAATTCACATTAAGTTTGATTCTAATCTTACTAGTGAAATTGTAACTTCACTATCTAAAACCACTATCGAAAGGCAACAAGCAGGTTTGCCTGGAACTTTAGTCAAAGAGTATGAAATACAAATTTTAAAACAAAATGCAGTGGTTTGGAGTAAGTGTGTGCAAGATAATTACTTAAGATTCAATAAACATTATTTGCTGGATGAAATCGCAGGAGATACGCTTAAGATTATCATTAAAAAGACTTATGGCTGCCAGGAAGCACGTGTGTTTGAAGTAAGAGTATATTAAGGCAAAAGAATATAAAACAAGTCTAGTAGGGCTAAGTTGCTGATCAGGATATTATTTCAGCAGCTTAGCTTTTTGCTTTTTGATAGATCTATATCAAAATAGAATTAACTTAGTCCTTTTGCAGCATAATAAAAGCAAAGAGAACAATAATTATTTAGATCATGAAAGAGAGATGCTGAATGAAGAGACCATTCGTAGTAGGGATCATTTTATCTATTGTAATAGGATTTAGTTTTGCAAGCGAACAAAAAGCAGCTCCTGAAAAGAAATATATACCTGTTATTGTTAGAATCAAAACACAACCCTTTTGGCAGCAGGTTAAATTGGGAGCAGAAAAGGCAGCTGAGGACTATGATGTTGAAATGACATTTGAAGGGGTAGAGTCGGAACTACTAGTTAACGAGCAGCCTAATATTTTTAAGGCAGCTTTAGATAAAAACCCAAGCTCAATCGTGTTATCGGCAGTTGACGCAAAAGCACTTGGACCTTACCTGGAGAAAGCACAAGAAGCGGGTATACCAGTTATTGGATTAAACGCAGGAGTCGACAGCCCAATCGTTAAAACAACAGTGGGCATAGATAACTATGGAGCAGGAGTGCTGGCTGCAGAAAAAATGGCCGAACTGCTTGGCTATAAAGGCGAGGTAGGGCTTATCAGTGTTGACAGAGTAAACAAAATTTCTATTGATAGACGTGATGGATTTGTGGATACTATTAACCAAAGATATCCTAATATGAAAGTAGTTGCTGTTGAATATGGGGAGGCGAATGCTAACAAGGCGGAGGAAGTTACAAAAAAACTTTTAGAAGATCATCCGAACATTAAAGGTATATTTGGTGGGGATAGAGAAGCTAGTATAGGTGTTATAAATGCAGCTAAAGAGTTTGAGAAAATAGGAGATCTTATCATTATTGGTTTTGATTCTAGCAAAACACTTATTGATACCATTAGAGATGGGACGGTAGCAGGAGCTATTACGCAAAGACCAATACTTATGGGCTATGAAGCTGTGAGGGCAGCTTATAAAGCCTCAGAGGGTGAGAAACTTCCAGAATTTATTGACACTGGATTTGAATGGTATGATAAGTCAAATATAGATAAACCATACATCAAAGACCTCCTTTATGAATAAGAATATAGCACACTTTTTATGAGATGCTTGCTATTTGGAGAAAGTCTCGTTTATAGTATAAAAATGAACCTATTCCGTGTTTAGGGCCATATGTTACCAAAAAACTACTATGGGGCAATTCATTTTTGAATTGTTCTATAGTAGTTTTTTGGATGGTTTTTATAGCTATGCAGTAAATGGAATGATAAAGGTAATTGTATTTTTATGAAAGGGTATAGTATGGAATTCTACATCAATGTCATAGGCATAGTGAACACATAAACGTTCATAAATGTTATGTAGACCAACATGAGAAAGTGTAGTGTTCTTATTAAAAAGAGCCTGCTCGGCTTTAGGTATATCAATACCTTTTCCATTATCTTCTATAGTCATATAGAGTTTATCTAACTTTTTATAAATATGGATACAAATGAGAGGTTGAGAAACAATCACTTCACCTGAAGGTTCATTAAATCCATGTTTGATACAATTTTCTACACATGGCTGAAAGATAAGCCGTACAATCTTATGATTAATAATAGCAGGATCTACTAAAGTTACCAGTTCGATGTGAGTATGGGTGCGGTGATTAATAATATCGATGTATTTTTGGGTATGTTTGAGTTCGTCTGCTATAGTTATAAGATTGTCTTTGGAACTAAGACTAAGGCTAAGGCGAAGAAAGTCCCCTAAACTTTCAACCATGGCAGATGCGTTTGTTGAATTTCCACCTAGTATCTCCCAATGAATACACTCTAAAGTATTGTATAGAAAGTGAGGGTTAATTTGATGTGTTAATACATTAATTTCTGCCTCGTGTTTAAGTTTTTCATCTTCTTTTATACAAGCTACTTGTAAGCGTATAACTTCACACATTTTATCAAAGGACTGAGCCAATAGGCCGATTTCATCGTTGTATTGAGGTATAAAACAAGGTGTATCTTTAGAAGGGTCAATAGATTGTACCGCATCTGTCAACTTTTTCAGGGGTAAAGTGAGTGTTTTGGATACCAATAGAGAAATAATAAAAGAAAGAATTAAGCTTACTAAAAAGGTAAGAAGCGTAAAAGATTTAATTTCACTTATGCCAGAGAGAAGCTGTGTCTTTGAAATAATACTAACGACTTTTAAGCCATTCATAGATAGAGGATTACAATAAATAATGTAATTTTCATTCTCGTAGGATACTTCAAAGTTAGTAAAACCCTGAAGCTTATTAAGTGCAGAGGTAATCTGAGGGAGACGTAAAAGAGGATAGACAGCACTATCTTGCGACACGCTAAGCGGCAATCCTGTATTATCTGCTAAGTAGACAGTAGAAAAAGGCGTTCTATTGAGTTGCTGAAGATAATGATTAAGATTATTTGTATCTGTGAAAACAAGAATATTCAAAGTGGAAGCATCGCCAGAATTCATAATTAAGGGCAGATTTGAAGATGTTCCGAGTGTAATAGGAAAAACAATAGGCATTATTTCATTATTAAAAAAAGGGATAGTTGTTTGGTAAGAAGGAAGCCATGTGATGCCATTATATAATTTGGTATGTCCAAGTTCTTCTTGTATACGAGATTCATATTTTAATCCCATATCTAAAATACTATAAAATTCTCCGTTCTTTCCTAGGAGCATAATAGACTCGATTAGGTTATTACGTTTAATAGTATTTTCTAAAATAGACTGGATACTAATATAATGTTCAGCAAAAGAGCTTTGGTCACCATAATGAATATCAGTGGCTAGATTAATAAACCTTTTATCAGTTACAAAATAGGATACATCTTTATAAAGTTTATTGATGTCATTTTCTAAGGAAGAGGTAATAATACTTAGTGAATCTTGACTTTCTATTCTAGCTCTTTGTTCAAACAAGTAGGAATAGTAAAAGTAGCACATACTGCTTAAGATACTAGATGTAAAAAGAACTGTGATAACCATAGAAACCAGTATTTTATATTTAATTTTTAAATTCATAAATGACTTTAGAGAGTATATAAAATTCATAGGGGCTCCTTAATTTTTCTGAATAGCATAAAGTTTATGATATTCAGAGGGTGTTTTACCAGTGTTTTTTTTAAAGGCTCTGTTAAAAGAGCGGTATTCCTCGTAACCTAATAAGTAAGAGAGATTAGAAACTGTAATATCACTTTCTTGGAGGAGCTTCTTAGCATATTCTATTTTAGCATTTAGAAGATAGTTTCTAAAACTTTCACCTGTCTTAGTTTTAAAAAGAGAAGTAAAATAACTCTTGCTAAGATGAATATGGGAAGCTACATCTTCTAAAGTTAGTTTAGAAGTTATGTTTTGCTCGATATAATTTAAGGCTAATTCGATAGCATCTTCTTGAGTAGTAGATTTAATGTGATGAATACAAGAAGAATAGTGTGTAAAGCTATAAATGAGCCAATTTTCAATGTCTTGTAACGTAGAACAACTCAATATAGCCTTATGAGGAATATCTTGAAGTATTTCTTCACGAATAGCATCGTATAAGGCGAGTTTCTTCTGGATATCAATCATGAGGTGAATACACATTCCTCTGACAAAATTAGGCGGTGGCATTGGAATATATAAAAGCCACTCAAAAAAAGATCGTGTTATTTCAGTGATAGCCATAGGGTCATGAATAAGAATAGCCTCTATAAGAGATTCGCTGTATTTACTACTAAGTGTAAGTGGACAATTAACCTCTGTGCTGACTATCGCTTGATCAAAAATAAATTGACTGGTTTTATACATCTTATAAGCTAGGTAATCTAGGGCTGTACGATAAGACTGCCAAATAAAAGTTAACTCTGACACGCTATCCCCTATACCACAGTAAATGCCCGCGTTACTAGAGGCAGAGATAGCTTGTATCATATGAGTACATAAGGCCCAGATGCTTTGATACTTGGAGTTTATAATGTTATTAACTGAAACGATAGCCGCAAGTTTCTGCGTGTCATATTCAAAAACAAATCCTATAGGAGGCGTAATAAATTGAGACAGAGCAGTCTTTAAAAGATGAAAATCTGCGGGGCTATCAAATATAATGATACTTATAGGTGATGTAAGTTTAAGGTTAGAACTTAATAGAGAGATATTTTGCTTAGGGTTGTGTTTGTTATGAATAAGTTCTTGAAGCTGCTTTTCTACCGAATATTCTATATAATTTGAAGAGGCTAATCCATATAATTTGTTTTTTATATTTTGGAATGTTTCAATGAGTTCATCCTTCTTTATAGGTTTAAGGAGATAGTTTTCAACACCATACCGAATGGCTTTCTTAGCAAAACTGAAATCGCTATAACCACTCATGATAATAAACTTACAAGCAATTTGTTGTTCTTTAGCCTTTTTTATAAGGGTCAATCCATCACATTTGGGCATTTTGATGTCTGTAAGTACAATATCCGGCTGATGTATTAGAATCATATCTAAAGCTTCAAAACCATTTTCACAAGTCCCTATTAAATGAATACCTAAATCTTCCCAGGGCATAGCTTTAGAAACCCCATCTCTAATGGCTAATTCATCATCTACAATCAATAAGGTTAAGTAGTTTGAAGTTGACATATATAGTTCCTTTCTATAACTAAGGTGTTGAATGATGTAAGGCAAAAGATTAGATTTAAGCGTACTGTTGTAAGTTACAATAATTATTAATTATAATACTATAATTTATCTAAAACAATAGGAAGCCCTAGGTGTAGTGGAAAATGATACACAATAATCACAAATGACATTTGGTGTTGCAGCTTTATTTTATACAATATAAATAAGTTAATACATCGTACATTAGCTAAATAAGTTAAGAAATGGGGAGGTAAATAATGAAATTATTTAAGAAAAAATGGGTCACAGGTCTATTAACAGCTACATTATTAGGAACAACATTAGTAGGATGCAGCAGTCCAGCTAACTCAAGTAATGCACCAAAATCAGAGGAAGGAACTATAAAAAAGGAAGTTTCAAAAGAAGAGGGTGTAAAAGAGAAGGGAAAAGAGGAAAAAGTTCTTGTATGGACTAATAACAGACATGATGCAGAATATATGCAACAAGTTGTAGCAGATTTTAATAAAAAACATGAAGGTGAAATTAACATTGAATTTGTCATCAATACAGACAACTATATCAATTTAATTACAATGGGGATTTCTTCTAATCAAGCCCCAGATATATTCTGTACAATGGCAAATCAGTTTGATTTAAAATCTTTTGCAGATTCTAATATTATTCAGCCGCTTAATCCTTATATAACAGAAGAGTTTAAACAAATTTATGATCTTAAAGCTTTAAGTTATGAAGCGATTAACACATTAGGAGAAGATATTTATTATGTTCCAACAGCACAAAGAAGTGGGAATAGACTTATTTATAATAAAGAATTATTTCAAAAGGCAGGTATTGCGGCACCACCAAAAACTTTACCAGAACTTGTAGAAATGGCTAAAAAGATAACAGAAGTAGGTGGAGGCGTTCAATACGGTGTGGGTATGCCGGGACAAAGCTTTGCATTTTCGCGTCTAATCGAACCATCAGCTCAAGTAAGTGGAGTAGGGCCTTATGATTATGTAAATGGCAAGTATGACTTTAGCGGTTATAAGCCATTTATAGAAGCAACTAGGCAGATGTTTACAGAAGGAAGCATGATTCCAGGTGCTGCAACTATGAAAGTTGATCCACTTAGAGTACAATTCTCAGAAGGAAATATTGGGATGTATTCAAATGCTTCTCAAGAAGTAGGCGTTTTAACAGATCAATTTCCAGCTAAAATGGAGTGGGGTGTAGCAGAAATTCCATCTTTAGATGGACAGATCAAAGGAGCTTTATCAGCATTGCCACAAGTTGGATGGGCGATGACAACTACAGTTAAAAATCCAGAAGCAGCATGGAAAGTTATCGAGTACCTTTCAAGTTTAGAAGTTATGGTGGGTTATGTAGAAAAAGGTTATTCACTACCCTCATCATCGGTTGTAATGGAAAAAGTAGACCAAAGTAAAATCAGTAAGCTTGCTGAGTTTGGGAAAAAGGACTACGAGTCAGTGTATCCACAATTTCCACAAGTTACACCACAAGGCAAAGGTTGGAAAGACGTACTGTGGGAAGCTTGTTTACCAACAGATATGGACATAGATAAAACGCTTGAAGAGCTAACTAAGTCTTATAATGAAGCATTAGATGCAGAAGTTAAAATGGGTAAAGTGAAGAGATTGATTATTAAAGACTATGACCCATTAAATTTTAGCAACAGCACGTATACTTATTTAAATGAATAATAATTAGCGGAAAAGGCTGTCTTCCAACCATGCGGGGGAAGCAGCCTTTTCTATAATGGAGGATATGATATGAGTACTTTAACATCAGGTTTTAATAAATATAAAAGCAAGTTACAAAACAGTAAAGGTATAAAAGGGGGGTGGGATATACCTCTTATACTTATGATGCTCCCTACGATTGTTTTGTTAGCAGTAGTATCTATATATCCATTTATGTGGCTTCTTAAATATGTTTTTTACGATTACAATGGGTTTAAAACTTATTTTATAGGACTTGATAACTTTAAGCGTGTCTTTACAAATGATCCTATTTACTGGAAGAGTGTTGTTCATACTTTTGAATATGCTTTCTTAAAGCTGCTTTTTACAATGCCTATTTCACTGATGGTGGCAGTTGTTCTTAATCATCACTTAAAAGGGAAGAACCTATTTAGAATCATTTTTTTTATACCAACTGTAATAAGTGCGGCGGTATATAGTTTGATATTCTATTTTATTTACAGTCCTTATAACGGCATTCTTAATAATATGCTTATGGAGTGGGGGTGGATAACGGCACCTATTGATTGGCTAGGATCTTCCGCTATTGCTATGTCTTCAGTTGTTATTGTTGCTATATGGGGCGGGTTTGGCAATTATATGATTTTATTTCTAGCAGGACTTCAAAGTATTTCACAAGAGGTTTATGAAAGTGCAGATATTGATGGGGCAAGTAAAGTACAAAGCTTTTTTCAAATAACCATTCCGATGCTCGGGCCTATACTTAAAGTCGTTTTATTACTTGCTATTACAACAGCACTAAAAGATTATCAAAGTATTATGGTATTAACAGGCGGAGGACCACTAGATCGTACACAAGTTATGTTTCTTTATGTTTATCAATTAATGTTTGGTAATGAAAATTCAGCAGCAGGACAATTGCAAATAGGGTATGGCGCAACAGTTGGGTTAGTGTCATCAATTATCATAGGGATAGCAACCGCTGTATTTTTAAAGTTAAGTAAGAAATTAGATAATATCTATTAAAAAATAACTACTCAAATAGTAATAGGAGTGAATATAAATGATGATGGAAAAATTAAAAGAACGAAAAGCATCGAAACTTATAGGGTATGGAATAATATATACTTGTTTGATTATTCTTACGTTATTTACAATATATCCTATACTTTATGTAGTATTTGGCTCCTTTAAAACAAATCAAGAACTTGTTCTAGGCGGATCTAATTTATTGCCAACACAATTTAATTTTTCAAACTATATAGAAGCCTGGAAGTTAGCCAACTTTGGCAGATATACTCTAAATAGTGTTTTTCTAAGTACAATGGTAATGCTGGGCATACTCATTGTTTCAAGTATGGCAGGATATTGTATGGCTAGAAGGGATTTTTTTGGAAAAGAATTTTTGTACGGGTTACTTATAAGTTTTATGTTTATTAATATAGGAAGCGTATCGCTTAGACCGCTTTTTGAGTTAGCTGTAAAAATCAACTTACATAAGTCATTATGGGGAGTTATTTTAATTTGCATAGGGATGGGGCAAGCAACCAATATCTTTTTAGTAAGAGGCTATATGGCTTCTGTTCCTAAAGAACTGGACGAAGCAGCAGCTATAGATGGGTGTGGATTTTTCCAAACCTTTTATATCATTATCCTTCCAGTACTCAAGCCTATTTTAGCAACAGTGGCTTTGCTTTCTTTTAGAGGAGCATGGAATGAATATATTTTAGCACAAGTATTTACCATGTCTAATCCAGCGATGAGGCCGTTAACCGCAGGAGTTATTGCACTTAAGTCAACAGGGGATGGTGCAGCTGCCTGGAATATTATGTTTGCAGGATCAGCGATGTCTATTATTCCTATTCTAGTGATTTATCTTTTGGCAAGCAAATACTTTATGACTGGACTTACAGAAGGAGCCGTGAAAGGTTAAAGTAATCTAAGGAGCATAGAAAATGATAAAACAAACTATTAAACTTACACCTAATAAGCAAGGATTTATTACGAACTGGTTAATATCAGGATTAAAACAAAGCCCCTTTATTTGTGTGCAAGAAGAAAAGCACCAAATTAAGTATGAACAATATTTAAGAGAAGTAGGAATAGATGATACGCTTAAAACACCGCTATCGGATATCCATCTCGGGCAGATAGCATGTGGGGAGCATCCTTGGCAGTATTACTATAGTAGAAACAACTGGTTTGTAGATATGAGTAATACATGTACAGTCCCGACTAAAATAGAAGCGTATGCAGTAACAGAGCTTATAGTAGAAGAAGATTTAGTTATAAAAGCAGATGTATGGACCTATCCTGCTATTGATATATGGCTAGGAACAGAAAAAGTATGTAGTGTCAAAAAAGCAGTTTATAAACCTATGCAACGGATAAAAGTAGAGCTTTCTTTAAAAAAAGGAATAAATAGGTTATTTATACGTATTCAAAATGTAGGCGTTAGGGATACGAGAAATATTTTTGGAGTGCAGCTTAGAGGGCATATTCAAGATGTAGAAGTGTCTTTACCAGACAGAGAGAAACTAGAGCCTATTTTAGAAGCAGAAAGATGGTTAGAAACAGTAAAATATGAAGAAGGCAAAATTTTACTTAATCAACTGCCTAAGCAGGGCGTAATAAAGTGGGTAGAAAAGGGAATAAGTCAAACAGTAAGAGAAGAAGTATATGTTATAGATGACAACATTAAAGTGTTTACGATAAGAGTAGAAGTGATGGAGCAAATATTAGAAAGGAAGTTTGAAATAGCCGAGAACTGGAAGCCTTCTTATATAAATGAACCTACTTTAGAACAAACACATCACAAGATTTATGAGATGTTAGGAAAGGTACCCTATCAAACAAGGGATTCGGCGTTAAACTTCAGTGTTTTTCATGTCTTAGCAAGGTATGCAGCAGGCAGTCAAACACCAAAAGACAAAGAGTACCTTTTGCAGGATCTTAAGTATATTGAAGATAGAGTAGATTGTTCAGACTTTCTTGTAGTAGGTTTTCTAAGGCTTATGAAAAACTATGAATTAGAAGTAGATCTATTGGAGACAATTAAAAAAACATTGCTTAATTATAGATACTGGATGGATGAGGAAGGCTCAGATGGCATGTGCTTTTGGAGTGAGAATCATGCCCTAATGTTTAATGGTTCGCAGATGGTAGCAGGAAAAATTTATCCAGAAGAAATTTTCTTAAGAAGCGGCAGAACAGGAAAAGAGCAACAGGCCATAGGTGAAGAACGTTGCAGAGCGTGGCTTGCGGATATAGAGGCAAATGGTTTTGAAGAGTTTATTAGTGCAACTTATACGGCGGTTACGGTAGTAGCGTTACTTAATATCATTGACTTTGGGCCAGAAGATATTGCGACGCGTGCTGCAGCACTTATGGATAAAGCATTAGAATTACTCAGTATGCATATCTTTGATGGTGTTATTATAGGTCCGCAAGGCAGAGTGTATAGAGATGTTATCTACCCTTTTAAGCAGTCAGCGCAGGGGCTCGTTCACTTTATCAATAAAGAATTACCAACAGTTGTTTCTAAGGAAGGGGCAGGGTGTGTGTGGCTATCTTGCTTTGCAACCAGTAAATATAAAGCACCAGCTCATCTTATAGAGTGTATGGAAAAAGATGCTGATTATAGCCATATTTCAGCTCACGCAGAAATCAATATTAAAAAAAATAAAGATTATATTTTAACTTCTGTAACTTCTCCTAGAGAAGAAGAGGCTATGATACAAGAGGAGACCCTTATACCTTTTACAACTCCTTGGGTTAAGGCTATGAATACACAATATCATGGAACAACAAAGTTTGCTCCAGGGATATACGGATACCAGCAACATATGTGGTATGCAGCTTTAGCTAGTGACTGCGCTGTCTTTGTTAATCACCCGGGAGGGACAACAGATGAGACACATATGAGACCCGGCTATTGGTATGGTAATGGGATCTTTCCAGCGGTTAAACAAAAGGGCAATATACTAGGAGCTATTTACAACATTACAGAAGACTACCCTATTCACTTTACACATTTATACTGGCCAAGTCAGAGTTTTGATCGAATAGCACAAGAAGGTCATTGGCTTTTTGGTAAAAAAAATGAAGGATATGTAGGTATATGGAGCAGTGAGATAATGGTGCCCCATCAAGATGTTTTAATGGACAGAGAGTACAGAGTTTATAGCAGTCAGGCGGGGTATGTGTGTCGATGTTCTTCTAAAGGAGAATCGGGAAACTTTGAAGACTTTATAAAAGAATGTATTCATATGAATATTGTTTTTAATAAAGATAAATTAACTTTAGACATAAAAGATCACCTTAGTCTTGTATTTATACGAAGTTTTGATGATACCCAGAAGATTTAAAAAGGAGGATTTATACTATGTTTGGTTTTAACGAAAAAATAACACCCGAAGTTTGTGCAGAAGGGGTAACAAGAAAGATCCTTACTCATGATGAAAATCTCATGATGGTTGAAGTATCTTTTGAAAAAGGTGCGGTAGGAGCCATTCACGCCCATATTCATGAACAAATATCTTATATTGCGAAAGGAAGTTTTGTTTTTGACTTAAATGGAGATAAAAGAGTGGTTAAAGAAGGAGATAGTATTTATATTGCCTCCAATCTGCTGCATGGGGTAGAAGCTCTCGAAGAGTCTATTATTGTAGATGTCTTCACACCTAGGAGAGAGGATTTTTTAAAGTAAAGTATGTTTACAACAAAAAGAAAACGTCTGCGTGGTTTTGAAATTTGGCAAGTTCAAGGGAAAATGGATAATGGCAGAAGCATAGAAGTGTGGATTAATGCAAGTCATGGCATGAATATGTGTAAACTTGTTATAGATCACTATACCCTTATAGAATGGGATGTAGGAAGATGCTTGAAGGGGCAAAGCTATGGTACACCCATTCTTTATCCTACCCCCAATAGGGTGAAAAACGACCAATTTACATTTAGAGATACTATTTATAATATGAAGATGCATGGTATCATACGTTTTACACCGTGTAAAATCATAATAGATGAGGAAAATAATGATTGCGTCAGGTTGAAAGGTAGCTTTGAATTTAGAGAAGGACGTGAGCTACATGCCCTTTTCCCTATAGAAAGCGAACTTTGTATTTTATTTACTATAACGCACAAGTCTATAGAAATAAGCTATGAGCTTACTAATCAAAGTGCTAAAGAATTGCCCTATGGCTTTGCACTGCATCCTTTTTTTCAAAAGATAGGAAGAACCTTAATTAAAGTGTGTGCCACTCAGGTAATGGGAATGAATGCAGAAAAATTGCCTACAGGAGAGGTACATGAAGTAAAAGGAACATCTTATGACCTCGCAGATTATCGATCGCTAGAGGGTCTGTATTTTGATCATGTTTATACGGCTGTTAAGCGGAATCCATCAGCTAGTATATGGTATCAAGATATAAGTCTAAAAGTACATATGGAAGCATCTTCAGAATTTAGTCATATAGTTGTTTATTCACCCAAAGGACAAAACTTCTTCTGCATAGAAAATCAAAGCTGCTCGACTAACGCCCATAACCTCTATGCACAAGGATTTCATGAGTTATCAGGCCTAGAAATAATAGCGCCCCACCATAAAGCACAAGGCCATATAAAATATACCTTTGAAAATGAGTCATGTTTAAAGTAGGTATGTACGAAATAAGACAATATTTCTTAGTCTTACAAGTGAAATTGCCACCTCACTATCTAGAACTACTATTGAAAGACAACAGGCAGGCTTACCTCAAACCCTAGTTAAAGAGTATGAAATACAAACTTTAAAACAAGGTGAAGTTGCTTGAAATAAGTGTGTACAAAATAATTACTTAAGGTTTGTTAAACATCATCTGCAGGATGAGACTGCAGTGGACACTATTAAGGTGATTGTTAAAAAGACGCATGGAAGTGAAGAAGTACGACTGTCTGAAGTAAAAGTTTATTAGGCCCAAAAATACAAGGTATAGTGATAAAGCTAATTGCTGAGAAGTATACCGCTTCAGTAATTTAGCTTTTTTATTTTTCAATAAAACCTATAAAGTAGAAATTTATAGATTTACTGTAGTTTTGGAGTAACAAATAAATAGGTGAATAAATAATTTTGTGTTAAGATGAGTAAGATAAATGAAAAATAAACTAAAGGCGGAATAACATGAGAAACTTTAAGATTGTCATTCAGTATGACGGAAGCAGATATAAAGGATGGCAGATTCAGCAAGATAATGATTTAACAGTACAAGGTAAAATACAAGCAGTACTCACTAAGATGGCAGAAGAACCAGTAGAAGTAATAGGCTGTGATCGAACAGATATAGGAGCACATGCAGAAAATTATGTGGCTAACTTTCATACAGAGTGTGATTTAAGTAAAGATATTATTTTAAATTATCTTTACGAATTTTTGCCTGAAGACATTGTTGTAAAATCTATAGAAGAAGTAGGAGAAAGGTTTCATGCGAGATACAATGTAAAATCAATGACCTATGTCTATACAGTAGATAATAATACTTTTAGAAATGTATTTAATAGAAAATATACTTATCATACAGATAACAAGCTTGATATATTTGAAATGGAAAAAGGAGCAGAAGTGTTAGTTGGGACTCATGATTTTCAAAGTTTTACAACACTTAAAGCTGGTAATAAGTCTACGGTTAGAACAATCAACTTTATCGACATCACTGTAAATCAGGGGATCATAAAAATAGAAATGAATGCAAATGATTTCTTATGGCATATGCCAAGAATTATTAGTGGAATGCTTCTAGAGGTAGGAACAGGGAAATTGAAAGCAGAAAGTTTGCAAAAGATATTAGATGAGAAGAAAAAACCGGAAGGCGGACCAATAGCTAAGGCCAAAGGTTTATGTTTAACAAATGTTACGTACTAAAAAGAAGATGTTCTACAAGGCGGGTTAGACTTGTCTTGGGAACATCTTTTTATTTGTCTCCTGATGTATAAGATATAGTATGACTAAATAACTGAAGTACCAGAAACCCAAAGTGATGGGCTTGAAAACGGATGCCAATAGTGAACAGTTGATAAGTTTTGATTTTTAATAAGCTATTTCGATTGAAGTGCCCCATAGTATTGCATATAATAATTAAAAAAGAACAGGTGAACTTTTATGCAGGTTAAAAAAGAAGACTTACGAGAAAATATTTTGCAAATAGCTGAGAATGAGTTTTTAAAGAGAGGCTTTAAAGGAGCTTCCATGAGGACCATAGCCAAAAAGGCTAATACGACACTAGGCAATATCTATAATTACTTTAGCAGCAAAGAGGAACTATTAGAGGCTGTAGTAGGTGAAGTCCCTCTTCAGATAGAAAAGCTTCTGGGTAATCATACCAATTATGAAGCAGATATGACTACGAGTGCAGATATTAACCAAGCAATCGATGAAACAGATCCTAAGGATTTAGGAATAGATTTATTTCTTAATAAAAAGTTTGTTATCTTAATGGAGGGCTGCAGTGAAACCAAGTATGAAAAGTACAGAGAGAAACTTCTCGTGTTAGGTAAGAATCATGTTCTTCATCATGTCAGGCATAATCAAAAATATGAAAAATTTGCAGAGATTATGGCGATGACTTTTTTTAATGGCATGATCTTTATTGCTAAAACCTCTGAGACTATAGAAGAAGCAAGAAGTAACTTTATTAAACTGTATAAGCTGGTTTGTACGGGACTTGTTGATCAATATGAAAGGGAGGGGAAACACAATGATTAAAGTGGAAAACTTATCTTTTAACTATCCTAGAATGAGGGAAGATGTATTAAAGGGTCTAAACTTTCAAGTAAGCTACGGTGAAATATTTGGGCTGTTAGGACCTTCAGGCGCGGGGAAGAGCACACTTCAAAAAATATTATTAGGGCTTCTCAAAGGCTATAGAGGAAGTGCTAAAGTAATGGGACTGGAAGTGAGTACGATCAGGAGCAGCTATTACGATAAAATAGGAGTGGGTTTTGAACTTCCTAATCTGTATGAGCAGCTAACAGTTCTCGAAAACATGCAGACCTTTTCAAAGCTCTATACAAAACCAGCTGACATACAAAGTTTACTAAAAGAAGTGGGACTTTATGAACATAGAGAAAAAAAGGTTTCCCAAATATCAAAGGGGATGAAAATGAGGCTTAACTTTTGCAGGGCACTTGTCGGAACCCCAGAGATATTATTTTTGGATGAGCCTACATCAGGACTCGACCCCAATAATACCGAGGTTATCAAAAAGTTAGTTCTTAAACAAAAGGAACTAGGAAAAACCATAATCCTTACAACCCATAATATGAGTTTTGCAGAAGAAATATGTGACAGAGTAGGTTTTGTAGTTGAAGGAGAAATTAAAAAAATAGGAACACCTATGTCTTTAAAAGAAGAATATGGAGAAAACAAAATATGCGTGAAGGCAGATGATAGATCATGGGAGTTTGAAATGAGGGGGATCGCAAAAAATGAAGTCTTCTTAAACTTAATAAGGGGAGCTGATATAAAACAAATTTATACCAAACAGCCAACACTAGAAGAGATATTTTCTATTGTAACGGGGAGGGTGCTCATATGATTAACCTGGGGTGGCTTGGACACGAAATGAAGCTTCAGATCAAAAATGGTCTCTATGCTATCTATATAGTCGTCAATCTCATCTATCTTTTCCTTCTTGGATATGTGCCAAACAACTTTAAAGACTTTGTCTTAAGTATTATTATTTTTAGTGATCCAACAATGCTCGGGATGATCTTTATAGGGGCATTTATACTACTTGAAAAAATAAGCGGAGTGACTGGAGGGATCGCAGTGAGTCCGCTTGGCGCCGGGAATTATGTTAAAGGGAAGGTACTAGCTATGCTTTTTATATCTCTTGCTACCTCTCTCATATTAGTCATTGGAATAAAAGGGATTAACTTTAATTTATGGGGGCTTATATTTACCATAGTCATAAGCAGTATGCTTTTCACTATGATAGGTATTTTGATAGCTATCTATACAAAGACAGTTAACCAGTACCTAATGACAGTCATGGGAATAAGCATAGTCACTATGCTGCCTTTATTAAGTTACTTCAAATTTATCTCTCTGCCTCTTGCAGAATTTAATCCAAGTTATCAAGCCTTTTTACTTATAGAAAAAACAATTGCAGGAGAGAAGATAGGATATTTATCTATAGGGATCATATTAGGATGGCTGGCAGTTATTTATGGAATAACAGTACAGCAAGTCAATCGAAAGCTGTTTAGGGGGTAGGGATATGTTTAAAATAGTCTTGAAAAATGATATAAAATATATGGAAAAGGACCCTATGGTATGGATGATTTTTATTACCCCTATTTTATTTAGCATCATTTATAGAGCGGTAATTGTTAGGCTTAAGTTCTTAGATGATTACCACAGAGTTTTTCAATATATATTTGTAGTTATGATTCCTTTTTTGATAGGTATGGCATTAGGGTTCAGGATGCTGGATGAAAAAGATGAAAACATGCTTTCTTTTTATGCAGTGAGCCCTTTAGGCCTTAGCGGATATATAAAGCTTAGAATGGTAATGTCAATCATACTTGTAATAGTAAGCATGGCAATTATCGGACTGTTTGGAGTGGTTCCAAGGGCTTACTTGCTCCTCGTCAGCTTAGAGGCTGTTTTGCTCGCACCTCTTGTATTTCTCATCTTAGGAGTAATAGGAAAAAATAAAATTCAAGGACTTACCTTAGTCAAAATCATGGGGATGTTCTTTATGGTGCCTGTATTGAAAGTGATTAAAGACAATCCATTAGATAAAATATTTGTATTTGTTCCAAGCTATAATATTTTTCAGCTTATTGTTAGGGAGGAATTCAGTAGTTTGATAGTTCTATATATAGGGTTCATGGTTATAGGGGTTTGCTTCCTAACACATCTCTTCATTAACAAATGCATCACCGATATTTAATTTGAGAATGTAACTAAGGTTACTGAATATGTTAATGATAAGTGTTATCATTAACATATAAAAAATAAATATGCAGGGGGGATTAATATGGAACAACTTATTAAAAACATTGACTTTTCAAAGGCACTAGAAATGGAATCTTTAGTAACCTATCAAGAGGGGCAAGTAGTCAGCAGAACTTTAGCACAAGGACAAAACTTAAGCTTAACATTATTTGCTTTTGATAAAGGAGAGGAAATAAGCTCCCATTCTTCAAGAGGAGATGCAATGGTACACATACTGGATGGAGAGGCTGAAATTACAATAGGAGAAGAAGTTTCACGCGTTAAAAAGGGAGAAGTGATTGTAATGCCTGCTGGTATTCCCCATGCATTACTTGCAAAAGAGCAGTTTAAAATGTTTTTAGCAGTAGTATTTAGACCATAAAATATTAAAATATATTATACACTCGTAGAGGCAGGTTTCCGTACCTGCCTATTTTTAAAACCAGCAGGCGCAGAGACCTGCCTTTACTATTAAGAACAATGAATGAGAATGACTATTATTATTGAATGTGGAGGTGTGATTAATGAAAAGAAATATAGCGTATAAAACAATTGATGGCAGAGGAGAGCACGAATCATTTAGAGACTGCCTTACAAAGGCTGTGGAGGAGCTTAAACCTGGTGAAGGCATACATGTTATCAAAGACTTTGAGCCTTTTCCTATGTATAAAATGATGGAAGCTAAAGGTTTTGATAAATATGTTGAAAAGGTAAGTGAAACAGAGTATCATGTTTATTTTTATCCTCCCGAAGAATTGGAAGCAATAAAAATGGGAGAATTTTTAGATGTAGATAACACTAAGATCGGCAAGATCCTAAACATAAAATTAGACTTTTTGAATGGTAAAATAAGTCTCGCTGAAGCTAAAGACAAAATGAATGGGGCAATCGATAAAGTGACCTCGCAGGAGTTTGCTATCTGTGAACAATACTTGCAAAAGTATGGTATTACAGACGATGTATTAGCAGATCGTATGAGTGAAATCTTAGAGATATTTAAAGATGTTTTGGTATCTAATAAACTGGATTTACCGCTAGGGCATCCTATCAGAACTTATTTAGATGAAACAGATGCAATTAAAAATCTGCTTAATCAAATGGAAGTTTTATTACAGAAGAAATTTATTAAAAATCAGTGGCTGGAGATTTATGAAAAGCTAAGCCAAATCAACATACACTTTAGCAGGAAGCAGAATCAGCTATTTGCAGCCCTTGAAAGAAAAGGATTTGATAAGCCTTCAAAGGTGATGTGGACATTAGATAATAATATCAAAAATATAATAAAAGAATCTCAAGTACATCTAGATGAAAATAGAGATGACGCATTTATGAACCTTCAAAGTGAAGTCATTGAAATGGTAAGAGATATGATGGTTAAGGAAGTAGAAATATTATTCCCTACAGCAATAGAACTACTTTCAGAGAAAGATTTTATTGAAATGCGCATAGGGGATGATGAAATAGGATATTGCCTGATTGAGTCTCCTTTACCTTACCCACTGAGTGATAAGAAAGAGCAAATACCAGATACCCAAAACGAACTTTTAAATGACTTGGCAGAGGTTCTAAATAAACATGGTATTTTAAATAAGTCAGGTAAAGATGATATCCTGGATGTAAGCCAAGGTAAACTAACACTTGAGCAGATTAATCTTATTTTTAAGCATCTGCAAGTAGATTTGTCTTTCGTAGATGAAAATGAAATAGTTAAATTCTACAGCGATACCAAGCATAGGGTATTTCCAAGAAGTGCAGGGGTTATTGGCAGAGAAGTTCAGAACTGTCACCCTAGAGAAAGCGTAGAAACAGTTGAAAAGATCATCAAGGCCTTTAGAGCGGGTGAGCAGGACAAAGCTGAGTTTTGGCTCGAAATAAATGGTAAGTTCATCTATATCATCTACAACGCGGTAAGGGATGAAAGAGGAAATTTTAGAGGCGTTTTAGAAATGATGCAGGATGTAACTCACATAAGAAGCTTACAAGGCAGCCAAAGATTACTTTCATGGGATAAAAAAGAGAATAGTGAAGAGAAAGCAATAGAAGAAGCAAAAGAAGTAGTAGTTACTAATGGATATGGCATTGATCAAGAGACCATTGTGGGAGATATTGTTAAAGAGTATCCCTTTATAAAAGATTTTTTACTAGGGCTATCCCCGAAATTCAGCAAGTTAAAAAATCCTATTTTATTTAAAACGATGTCAGGATTAGCAACTCTTAAGATGATTAGTGAAAGAGGCGGACTTGACACAAAGGAGCTTACCCGGAAAATAGTTGCTCAAATAGAATCAAAAAGATAAAGGGAAAAAATTTAGATAAATGAGTAATTTATTTTAATTTTTTATTTGCAATGAGTCAAAAATGTTGTATGATATAAAAATATACAAGACGAAGAGGTCTAAGAAGCTTTCTAAAAAGCTTCTTAGACCTCTTTTTGACAGGCTATACATAACGTTACAAAGTACTTGTTAATGGTACTAACTATTTAGATGAAGTAAAAGGCTTTGTAAATTTATCACAAAAAGAGAAAGTTGGATTAGGTATTTTTATATAAATACGTTTATTGTTGAAGATTAACTGGATGTAGTACCATTAGTTCATAGATAAGAAATGAATAACGCATTGACAAAGGGGTCTAATATCCTGATTACACAATCAGGAAACTAGGCCCCTTGTTGCTTATCTTACACAACTTTATCAAATAGGGAGGTAAGATTTATGAGACAAGTAGCGATTTATGGAAAAGGTGGTATTGGAAAATCCACAACAACTCAGAACTTAACAGCAGGACTTGGAGAAATGGGTAAGAACATTATGATAGTTGGGTGTGATCCAAAAGCAGATTCAACAAGACTTATACTTGGAGGCCTGGCTCAAAAAAGTGTACTCGATACACTTCGTGAAGAAGGCGAAGATGTAGAGCTTGAAAACATCCTGAAAAGAGGGGCGTTTAACATCAGATGTGTTGAATCAGGCGGACCAGAACCTGGTGTAGGCTGTGCAGGAAGAGGTATTATTACTTCAATTAACATGCTTGAACAATTAGGAGCTTATACAGATGATTTAGATTATGTATTCTATGACGTATTAGGTGACGTTGTATGCGGTGGGTTCGCAATGCCGATACGTGAAGGTAAAGCTCAAGAGATTTATATTGTTGCCAGCGGCGAAATGATGGCTTTATATGCTGCAAATAATATTTGTAAGGGTGTTCAAAAATATGCTTCAACAGGAGGCACAAGGCTTGGTGGTATTATTTGTAACAGCAGAAAAGTAGATGGAGAAAGAGAACTCCTTGAAGCTTTTGCAAAAGAGCTTGGAAGTCAGCTTATCTACTTCGTGCCTAGAGATAATATGGTACAAAGAGCAGAGATTAACAAAAAGACTGTTATCGATTTTGATCCTAAAGCAGAACAGGCGGATGCTTATAGAGGTCTTGCTAATGCAGTTGACAGCAACGATATGTTCGTTATTCCAAAACCAATGCCTCAGGAAAGACTTGAATCCATACTTATGGAACATGGTATTTTAGATATTTAAAAGGTGAAGTTGAAGATAAATTTAAGTTGTTAAACCACATTAAGGGAGGATATTCATATGGTAATGGTTCGTGCGATTATTAGACCTGAAAAAGTTGGGGCAGTTCTTTTAGAACTAAGTGATGCTAACTTTCCAGCAGTAACAAAAATGGATGTTATGGGAAGAGGTAAACAAAAGGGTATAAAAGTTGGAGATATGTATTATGACGAGATCCCAAAAGAAATGCTTTTGCTGGTAGTAAAAGATGAAGATAAAGATGATGTCATCAAAATTATTATGCGTACTGCACGTACAGGTGAAAAAGGGAACTTTGGAGATGGCAGGATTTTCGTAAGTCCTGTTGAAGAAGCTTATACAATCAGTACAGGTAAAAAAGGATTATAAAAAGGAGGAAGAGCGATGAAAGAGGTTATGGCTTTTATAAGGCTAAACAAAGTTAATCAGACCAAAGAGGCTCTTGCGACGGCGGGATATCCGGCTTTTACCTGCAGAAAGGTGTTAGGCAGAGGGAAGAAAAAAGTAGATTTTGCTATGGTGCAAAGTGCTATTGAAGATGGCGTTATACCAGCTACAACCCTTGGTGAACATCTTACAGAAGGAGCCAGGCTTATCCCAAAGAGAGTTTTCACACTTATAGTAGAAGACAGTGATGTTGAAAAGGTAGTAGATATCATTATACAAACGAATACAACTGGTAACCCAGGGGATGGAAAGATATTTATCATTCCGATTATGGAAGCTTATCAGGTAAGAAGCGGAGAGACAGCTGTAGATGCTTATTAAGATGCAAAGAAGACGGAGGTGAAATGAAATGAGTAGTATGGAAAAAGTACTTGATCAATATAGCTCAAAAGTATACAAAAACCGTAAACAACATATTTTGGAAAAAGCAGATGAAGTGCAGCAAATAGCAGCTGACGTCAGAACAGTTCCGGGGATTATGACTAATCGTGGATGCTGCTATGCAGGCTGTAAAGGGGTTGTTCTTTCGCCTATCAAAGATGCAGCCGTGATTACCCATGGGCCAATCGGATGCGGTTTTTATACATGGGGAACCCGAAGACATAAAGCTAAAGGTGATGAAAACACAAAGAATTTCTTGGAATATTGTTTTTCTACTGATATGCAGGAGGCAGACATTGTATTCGGCGGTGAAAAGAAATTAAGGCAGGCCATTAAAGAAGTAGTAGAAATATTTGATCCAGCAACAGTGGTTATTTGTTCCACATGTCCAGTAGGGTTAATTGGTGATGATATTCATGCAGTTGCAGCAGAGGCAGAAAAGCTCTATGGCAGAAAAGTTATGGCCTATAGCTGTGAAGGCTATAAAGGTGTAAGTCAATCCGGCGGACATCATATTGCAAGCAATGGACTCATTAAACATGTTATTGGAACTGGGGATCGGGTACCTAAAAAATATGCAGTGAATGTTTTAGGTGAATACAATATCGGAGGAGATGGCTGGGAAATCAGCAGAATCCTTAAAAGAATTGGTTATGATATTATTTGCTCGCTTCCTGGAGATGGAAGCTATGTGGAGATAAAGAGTGCTCATGTAGCTGACCTCAATTTAGTACAATGTCATCGTTCTATTAACTATGTAGCAGAAATGATGAAAGAGCAGTACGGTACGGCTTGGCTTAAAGTTAACTTCATAGGGGTTAAAGGAACCATAGAATCCCTAAGAAATATGGCAAAATTCTTTGGGGATGAAGACCTTATCGCTAAGACAGAGGAAATTATAGCTGATGAATTAGCTGCTATTATGGATGATATGGAATACTACAAAACTAAGTTAAAAGGTAAAACAGCAGCTTTGTTTGTAGGAGGTTCAAGATCTCATCATTATCAAGGCTTACTTAAAGAATTAGATATGGAAACTATTTTGGCTGGCTATGAATTTGGTCATAGAGATGACTATGAAGGCCGAGAAGTTATCCCAACTATTAAACAAGATGGCGACAGTAAGAGTATTGAGTCTATTAAAGTAGAGAAAATTCCTGATAAGTATAAAGTTTATTTATCTGAAGACAGATACGCTAAATTAAAAGAAGAAATAGGTTTAGAATCTTACGAAGGTATGATTAAAGAAATGGAAAATGGCGCAATTATAGTCGATGACATGAACCATTTTGAAACAGAAGAGTTCTTAAAGCTTCTTAAACCAGATGTCTTCTTCTCTGGTATTAAAGATAAATACGTAGCACAAAAGGGCGGCATACTTTCAAGACAATTACACTCATACGATTATAGCGGACCCTATGCAGGTTTTAGCGGAGCTGTTAATTTTGCAAGAGACGTAACAATGGGTATTTATACGCCAGCATGGGGGTATGTAAAGGCTCCTTGGAAAACAGAGCCAACTCTAGAAGGGCAAGTAGCAGGAGGTGAAAGATAATGCTAGATTTAACACCAAAAGAATTATCCGAAAGAAGTGCACTTAGAATTAATCCGGCAAAAACTTGTCAGCCGGTAGGGGCCATGTATGCAGCACTTGGGGTACATAAATGTATGCCTCATAGTCATGGTTCACAAGGCTGCTGCTCGTTCCATAGGATGTACCTTACAAGACATTTTAAAGAACCTGCAATTGCTGCCAGCAGTTCTTTTACAGAAGGGGCTTCTGTATTTGGGGGTGGCGCCAATTTAAAAACATCTGTAAAAAATATATTTGATATGTATAAACCAGAAATCATAGCTGTTCATACAACTTGTTTAAGTGAAACCATAGGAGATGACCTTAATGCATTTATACAAGATATAGATATTCCGGAAGGAAAATACGTTGTGCATACCAATACACCAAGTTACGTAGGCTCACATATTACTGGATTTGCCAATATGATTTCAGGTTTTATAAAATATTTGGCTAAGGGAGCAAAAGTAAAGAATGGGAAAGTCAATATTATACCTGGTTTTGTAAATCCAGGAGATATGAGAGAAATGAAAAAACTTGCAGATCTTATGGGCGCATCTTATATTATGCTTCCGGATACAAGTGGTGTTTTAGATGCTCCTATGACAGGCAGCTATGATATGTATCCAAAAGGCGGAACAAAGATAGAGGATATTGTCTCTATGGGAGACAGCGAAATGACCTTTGCACTAGGCCAGCTTACATCAGAAAATCCAGCGAATGACCTTAAGAGAAAATGCGGTGTGCCATTTGTCAGTATGCCTCTTCCAATAGGGATTGCTGCAACAGATGAATATGTTATGGCTTTATCTCGCTTTACAAAAAATGAAGTGCCTTATCAAATAGAAGAAGAACGCGGACAGTTAGTAGATATCATGCTTGATGGACACCCTTATTTCCACAATAAAACGGTTGCGATTTATGGAGACCCAGATACAGTTTTAGGTATTACAGCCCTTGTACTCGAAATGGGGATGATTCCTAAATATGTTGTGACAGGTACTCCGGGTGAAAGTTTTAATATTAAAGCAAAAGAGTTATTTGATAAAGCTGGGGTTACAGGATGCATCGCAAAGGCTCCTGGGGACTTGTTTGAACTTCATCAATGGATTAAAAATGATCCGGTTGATCTTCTCATTGGCGGAACTCACGGCAAGCATATCGCTAGAGCCGAAGATATTCCTCTTGTCAGAGCTGGCTTCCCTATTATTGACAGATACGTACATTCTTATATGCCGATTGTAGGATATAAAGGGGCTATAAGACTTGTTGAACTCATTTTGACTGCGCTTATGGACAGACAAGATAGGGATTGTAATGAAGAAGATATGGAGATGGTGATGTAAGGGTAAGTTTCAATCTGAGGGGCTTATCTGTATTAGGGCCGCTTGGGAGGGAGGGGATATATTTTGGAGCTCCACGCCTCCCACAGCCAAACTTAGGGTCCACCAAAACATACCCCCTCCCCCTCAAGCTAGGTACTGAAGAGGTAGGGAAAACCCGATAGATTTCAACTTATTACAGCGAATGTGAGAAATAAAAAACATTAAAATATTAAAATAATAAACCATCAAGATATTCAACCATTAAGATATTCGAACATATATGAGATCTTAGGCAGAGGTTCTCTGTTGAAGATAAAGTAATTAATAGCTTGCAAGGCTCTAAAGAATGATAAGCCCTCTTGAGTTCTGGCGGAGCCTTGCAAATAAACTTAAGGGAAAAGGAGATGAAACGCATGAAGGGAGAAAATCAAAGTAACGTACTGCTTAAGGAAAGAGAAGACTTTATATATTGTAAAGATGGGTGCAAAACAGATACCTTCCGCTGTGACTCTGAAAGTGTATCGGGAGCTGTTAGCCAGAGAGCCTGCGTTTACTGTGGAGCGCGTGTTGTACTCAATCCTATTACGGATGCCTTTCATATCGTTCATGGTCCTATTGGTTGTGCAAGCTACACTTGGGATATAAGAGGGAGTTTAACAAGCGGCGAAGAACTCTATCGTAACAGCTTTTCAACAGACCTTATGGAACAGGATGTTATTTTTGGAGGGGAGAAAAAGCTTGCAGCAGCAATTGATGAGGTGGCAAACGTCTATGCTCCGAAGGTTATATTTGTCTATGCGACATGTATCGTCGGCGTTATAGGAGATGATGTTAAGGCAGTCTGCAAGGCAGCTGAAAACAAACATGGCGTTAGAGCCATACCTGTTATGTCGCCTGGGTTTGCAGGTCATAAATCAGTAGGGTATAAAATGGCTTGCAATGCCATTATGGAGCTTATTGGACCGCAAAAAAGGGATAAGACACAAGGTATTAATATATTAGGAGATTTTAATTTAGCTGGAGAAATGTGGATCATTAAAGATTATTTAAAGCAAATAGGGATTGATGTGGTTGCCCAGATTACAGGGGATGCAAGCTGTGAACAGCTTCAAAAAGCCAGTGGGGCGATGCTCAACATTGTTCAGTGTGCAGGGTCTATGACATATCTTGCAAAGCGCATGGAAGAAGAGATGGAGATTCCTTATGTTAAAGTGAGCTTCTTTGGAATTGAAGACACAACGAGTTCTCTCATAAGAATAGCAGAGGCACTAGGAGATGAAGAGGCTGTAAGGAAAGCAAAAGCCTTATGTAAAAATGAAAAAGACAAGTTACAGGACTTTTTAAATAAATATAGAAAAAACTTAGAAGGTAAAAAAGCTGCTATCTATGTAGGTGGTGGATTTAAAGCCATTTCGCTTATTAAACAGTTTAATGAAATTGGTATAGAAACAGTTGTAGTAGGGACTCAGACTGGTAAGAAGGATGATTATGAGATTATTAAACAATTAGTAAATCCGGGGACAGTGGTTTTGGATGATGCAAACCCTGCGGAACTTGAAACTTTTATGAAAGAGAAGCACGCAGATATTCTAGTTGGAGGGGTAAAAGAAAGACCTCTTGCCTATAAACTCGGGATAGCCTTTTGTGATCACAACCATGAAAGAAAGCATCCGCTGGCAGGTTTCATCGGCGTTATTAATTTTATTAAAGAAATTAACTTAAGTATGAATAGCCCGGTATGGGATTATATAAGGAGGGGAGCTTATGAGCAAACATTTAGTTAGTTTAACAACAAATCCTTGCAAAATGTGTATGCCGATGGGAGTCATTACTGCTTTTTATGGCATTCATAAATGCATGAGTATCTTACATGGCTCACAAGGCTGCAGCACTTATATTCGCCGCCATATGGCTACCCACTACAACGAGCCAGTAGATATTGCATCTTCATCTCTTACAGAGCATGGCACTGTATATGGCGGAGAAAAGAATCTCATTACAGGAATAGAAAACTTAATCACACTGTATCAGCCAGAGGTTATAGGTGTTGCGACAACCTGTTTGGCTGAGACGATAGGAGAAGATATCTCACGTATTATTCATAACTTTTATGAGAGTCACCCAGAGAGTCATGTAAAACTGATCCCTGTCCCTTCAGGTGGATATATGGGCACTCAATATGAAGGATTTTTTAGAGCCCTATATGGAATTGTGTCAAATGTAGAGATGAATAAAGAGCCGAGTGGGAAAATAAATATTATAACTGGCCCTATGACACCGGCTGATACAAGGTATTTAAAAGCGGTATTAGAACAGATGGAGATTGACTATATCCTTCTCCCCGATTTATCTCAAAATCTGGATAGCGGACATTATGATACCTATAATAGGCTTCCAGAAGGAGGAACTCCTCTCGAAGAAATTGCTAAAATGGCAGGGGCTAAGGCAACTATTGAGCTGACAACTTTTATAGAAGATGGCTATTCCCCGGGAAAATATCTTTTTGAGCGATACGGAGTCCCCTACCTAAGACTTAATCTGCCGATAGGACTTAGGGATATAGATGATTTCCTTAAGAACTTATCTGAGCTTAGTCAAAAACCTATTCCAAGGACTGTTAAGGAAGAAAGAGCTAGATACTTAGATGCCATGATAGACTCTCATAAATACAATGCAGAAGGCCGGGCAGTTATCTACGGCGAACCTGACTTTGTATATGCAGTGACTAGGTTATGCAGCGAAAATGGTATCATGCCAGTTGTAACTGCAGTTGGAACAAAATGCAAAACATTAGGGAAGATGTTAAGGTCAGATATAGAAGATGTGGCAGGCAGAGTTTTTGTTAAAGACTATATTACACTTGATGAGGCTGACTTTGAACAAATAGAGACCTATGCTCTTAAATATAAAGCTAACATGATGATAGGAAGCTCAGACGGCAGAAGAATAGAAGAAAAACATGGCATTAACCTGATACGGTGTGCTTTTCCAGTACACGATAGGATAGGTGGTCAAAGACTTAGGATGCTAGGTTACGAGGGAAGTCTATCTCTTTTAGACACTCTTACGAATACTCTTTTAAAGGTTAAAGAAGGAGGCTTCAGAAAAGAACTCTACGATAAATATTACACCCCCAATATTGGAGAACCGTCCCCTGAAAGTCTGGAGCTTACTTTAGAAGATAAAAAGAAGACCCATCCTTGTTTTAGCTGCAGTGGTGCTCATAAGTATGCGAGAATTCATCTGCCTATTGCACCTAAATGCAATATAAGCTGCAATTACTGCGTCAGAAAGTTTGATTGTCCTAATGAAAGCAGGCCAGGCGTTACAACACAGGTGCTAGAGCCCAAAGAAGCTCTAGAGAGATACATACAAGTGAAAAAAGATGTTCCAAATCTTACGGTTGTAGGTATAGCCGGGCCGGGAGATGCCCTTGCAAATTTTGATAAAACAGAAGAAACACTGGAGCTTATTAAAGCTTACGACAAAAATGTAACCTTTTGTTTATCTACTAATGGACTGATGCTTCCTATGTATGCCAGCGAACTTGTAGAACTTGGAGTTAGTCATGTTACGATTACCATTAATGCTGTAGATCCTAAAATAGGGGCTAAGGTTTATAAGGAGGTGAGATATTTGGGAACAACTTATACAGGCATAGAGGCAGCTACTATTCTGCTTGCGAATCAGCTTTCAGGTCTTAAATATTTAGCTGAAAGAGGGCTCGTCTGCAAAGTAAACATCGTAACCCTTAAAGGGATTAATGATGAGCATATTGAAGAAGTGGTTAAAAAGGTTAAAGGGCTAGGTGCTTCTATCACCAATATTATGCAGATGATTCCTGTTGAAGGCAGTGTGTTTGAAAATATTCCTCTTGTCAGTCATAAAGAAATAACAGCACTTAGAGAAAAATGCGGCGTGCATCTTGAACAGATGTATCACTGTAAACAATGCAGAGCTGATGCGATAGGGATGTTAGATAAAGATATTTCCATGCATTATTCAGTTCCCGAAAAGAAAAAAGAAGAGGAAGAGAGCAAAGAAGAGAAAGGGCCTATCAGGTTTGCCATATCCTCCAAAAGCGGCATGCTGATAGATGAGCATTTCGGTCATGCTAAATCCTTTTATATTTATGAGTATAAAAACGGAGAACCTGTTTATATAGAAAATAGAAATGTAGATAAATATTGCAGCGGCAGCGAAGCTTGTGATGAAGAGCAGGATAAGATAGAGAAGCTTATGCGAACCATACAAGATTGTCAGGGGGTACTTACATTAAGAATTGGTAATGCACCAGAAAAGAAACTACTAGATAAGGGCATCAAGGTATTTAAGACCTATGACAGAATAGAGAAAGCAGTTCGTGAAGCGGCATCAAAACTATAATACAGAAGGAGTGAAGTGAAATGATAGCACCAAAATATCATCTATTTGTCTGTACCAGCTGCAGAATAAACGGAGTGCAGAAAGGCTTTTGCTACGGGAAGGATGCAGTTGGAATCGTACAGCGTTTTATGGAAGAAATTGACGACAGGGATTTATCCTCAGAAGTGATGATCACTAATACTGGATGCTTTGGCATTTGTGATAAAGGCCCTATTGTGGTTGTTTATCCAGAAGGGACTTGGTATGGGAATGTAACACCTGATGATGTAGAAGAAATAGTAGAGTCCCACCTGGAAGGCGGGGAAAAAGTAGAGCGGCTGCTTATCTAAAAATCTTAAGGCTTAAGGTGGTGATAGTATGTTCAAGATTATAGATCGAACACTGACAGCGATCAAATTGGAAGAAGATTATCCAACTGGAGAAATGCTGGCTCATATGTGTAAGTTGCTCCCGCGGTTAGGGGCTGATTATATTGAGATTTCTGTGCCCGTACTTGAACGTATAGGGGAATTGCCGGCTGAGCCTAAGTATATTCTAAAGGTTGATAATATAGAGGATATAAAAAGATATCATACTTTTGATATGTATGTGCTAAAAAGCAAAGATAAAGGGCAGATAGACAGGGTTATTCATGAAATACAAGTTAATGATGTAAGGGAAATCCCTATGCTCAGCAGATATCAAGATCTAACGAATGTGCGTATTACAGGACTTGATGAACTAATGTGTACTGAGTATGGGCCTGCCATGAAAAGGCTTAAAGAAACTTTTAAAACCCCTGTTAATCTTTGTCCTCAAAATAGTTACTGCTGTGCCACAGCTATTGCCCTTGAATGGCTCCTAAGCGGAGGCAAGAGTGTGTCAGCCAGCTTTGCCGGCATCGGGGGATATGCTGTTTTAGAAGAGCTGATGATGGCTGTCAAGGTCATCATGCATAAGAAAATAAATGTAGATTTAAGTATCTTACCGGAAGCTACTATGATATATGAAACGATTACCAAACGAAAAGTAAGTTATAACAAGGCAGTTTTAGGTGAAAACATATTTGCTGTTGAAGCAGGTATACATGCAGATGGGATCAACAAGAATCCATTAACTTATGAACCATATGATCCTAAAACAGTGGGAAAGTGCAGGAGAATAGTTGTTGGAAAGCATTCGGGAACGAGTGCGATTAAGATTAAACTGAAGGAGAAAGGGGCTAAACTGCCAGACTCCTTAATAGAAATCATTCTAGAAAATGTAAGAGAGGAAAGTGTTATTAAAAGGCGTAGTCTCACAGATATCGAGTTCATCCGTATTGTAAAAGAGGTGGTAAGAAATGAAAAACAAAAAATATATAGTTGATACAACACTTCGAGATGGGGAGCAAAGTGCCGGCATAGCCTTTGATGAAAAAGATAAGGTAAAACTGGCAAAGCTTATGGATGAAATCGGTATTTATCAGATAGAAGCAGGGATCCCGGCAATAGGAAATGTAGAAAAGAGAGCACTCCTAAAGATTATGGAAAATAGAAAGAATGCACTTATCTCAGCTTGGAACAGAATGAATGTAGAAGATATCAAACATTCTATAGAATGCAGTCCTGATATTATTCATATCAGTGCCCCTGTTTCTTATGTTCAGATCTACTCTAAACTTCGAAAAAACAAGCAGTGGCTCCGAAATAGTCTGATGGAATGTGTGTACTATGCACTGGATAAAGGCTATAAAGTGACAGTAGGGTTTGAGGATGCCTCAAGGGCAGATATATCTTTTATCGTAAGTCTTGGCGTTATGCTTAAAGAGATGGGAGTCTCGCACATAAGATATGCGGATACAGTGGGAGTGCTTACCCCTCATAACATAGCAGATGTAACAAGAACAATCATAAGGCTTACTGAAATGGATGTTGAAATACATGGACACAATGATTTTGGAATGGCTGTTGCCAACTCTTTAGAAGCTGCAAAAAATGGTGCAAAGTATATAGATTGCACCTTTTTAGGCATTGGAGAAAGAGCTGGCAATTGTGATTTTATTAAATTTATTAAATCAAGTGACAGTATCCTTGATTGCGGCATATCCAAAAAAGAAGCACTGGAGGTTCAAAAGGAAGTATATAGCTTATTGAAGTCGTAAGCTGCAGTATCTATTGGTATAGAATATTGACATTATTTGTAATTGAGAATATAATTTGACTATATATTGAAATAGTATTCTTAAAAATACAATAATACTCTAGTTTTGGAAACAATGAAAAATTCTTTATATCTGGGCACTAGAAGAATTTGGAGTTAGTAGTGCAACCGGCCAACAATTAAACATATTAATTGTTGGCTTTTTGTGTGCTTAAAATAAAACATTTAATAATAATAATCATAAAAAGATGAGGAGAAGACATATGTTCAAATTGGGGTTAAGAAAGAAAATGCTCTTTGTTATTATTTCTTTATTGGTCATTTCTTTTGCTAGTATAGCTGTAATAGGCTATGAGCAGGCAAGGCATATTATTATTAAACAATGTGATACACAGCTCATAACCAAAACTGATTATATGACAGAGAAGGTATTGAACTTTTTCGCACAAAGGCAAGTCATTCTGGAAAGTGAATCACAATATATAAGTGAAATGTTAAATAAGATTAAAGAAGAAGAAAATGAAATTGTTTTTTCAAAATATGATGTAAAAGCCCATTTAATGTCACTTGCTACACCGCTCAAAGATAAGTACGGGGTAATAGATTTTTATGTAGGATACCTGGATGGCAGCATAGATTGTGCATCGGGATGGGTTCCGGAGGATGCGAACTGGAAGGCAACTGAAAGACCATGGTATAAAACGGCTGTAGAGGCAAATGGAACTTGCGTTTATACAGATGTTTATATAGATACAGATACAGGAAAGCCTGTAGTTACCTTGTCAAAAGTTATTACAGGAAGCAATGGGGATAAACTTGCAGTAGTAGCACTAGATATAGGTTTGAATCAGCTATCAGAACTTTTCTCTAAGGAAAAGATTGGTGAAGCGGGCTATTCCTTTATGCTTGATAAAGATGGCAGGTTTCTTATTCATCCAGAGTTTAACTTTAATGAAGATCTTGCTAAGGCTGACACTATTTTAAATATAAGAGAAGGAACTTTAAAAGAGACTGGCAAAAGAATATTATCTGGAGAGTCTAAAATCATCAAGGGTGTTTTTAATGGCGAAACAAAAGTCTATTATTCTAAGCCTTTGCAAGGAACAAACTTCTATATGGTTTCCGGCTTAACAGAGGACGATTTTACAAGAGATTTAAATAAGCTAATGATAGGAATTATTGTTATTTCACTCATTTCAATCGTATTTCTGATCGTTTTTATTTCTATCTTTATAGGAAGAATTACACGTGTTATTGAGCATATTGCTTTGGGAATGCAGCAAATGGCAGATGGTAATCTTGCTTATGACATGAAAATAATACGTAGAAGAGATGAGCTAGGGACTTTAGCAGAATCAATGCGGACGATGCAGCAGGGGATAAAGCATATCATCCAGACGATTATAATAGAAACAGACAAAGTGAGTAGAGCTATTACCCTTTCTGATCAAAATATATCAGATCTTACACTACATCTAGAAGAGGCATCTGCAACGATTGAAGAATTATCTGCTTCAATCAGTGAAACGGCTTCCTCTACACAAGAAATCAATGTGACAACAGATGAAATCGAAACCGCTATAGATACTATTGCGCAAAAAGCGGGAGAAGGGGCACTATCTGCAGATGGGATAAGTAAAAAAGCAGTTGTTCTAAAAGATAATTCAATGGCACTTGAAAATGAGGCTAATGAAACGCATCTCGCCATTAAAAAAACCCTGGATGAGGCGCTGGAAAAGTTAAGAGCAGTTGAAAAGATTAAGACTTTATCAGATGCTATTTTACAAATATCCACACAAACTAATCTTTTGGCTCTTAATGCATCTATTGAAGCGGCAAGAGCTGGAGAGGCTGGAAAAGGATTTGCGGTAGTTGCGGAGGAAGTTAAGAAGTTAGCAGAAGACTCCAAAAGAACCGTAAGTGAGATTCAAAACACAATAAGTACTGTATTCGGAGCAGTTAATCACCTTGCAGACACCTCAAGACAAATACTAGTCTACATTGAAACAAAAGTACTTAAAGGTTATAAGGAATCAGTTCAGGTAGGTGAAAACTACGAAAAAGATGCAGAGTATGTAAGTGGCTTAGTAATGGACTTAAGTGCTACGTCTGAGGAGCTTCTTGCTTCAGTTAAAACGATTTCGCAAGTTATTGAAGAAATCGCAAGAGCAAGCAGTGAAGGCGCAAGCGGAACAAGTGATATTGCGGATCGAGTTTCACATATTACAAGTGGAGCAAATGAAATAAAGATAGGCATGCACCATGTTAAACAAAGTACTGATCATTTAAAAGATATTGTATCCAAATTTAAAGTATAGGAACGAGTTAAAATAATAACGTAAAGGAGATGAAAAAATGGATTTTAGCAATTTTAGATGGATTAATAAGCCTAATCAATTTGAAATAACAGATAAGATTACTATTACAACTGACCCAGAAACGGACTATTGGCAAAAGACTTACTATGGTTTTTCTAATGACAATGCACATGCTTTTGTTACAGAAACAGAGGGAGATTTTTCGTTTACTATTAAAACGGAGTTTGACTCTAAAAGAACATACGATCAGTGTGGCATTATTATGTATCAAGACAGCAATAACTGGATAAAAGCTTCGATTGAGCATGAGGATGGAGTTCATAGCAGGCTTGGGAGTGTTGTAACTAATTTAGGATATTCAGACTGGGCAACAACAGATATTTCATCAGATATAAAAGAGATGTATTATAGATTAAGCAGACGAGGACAGGACTTTTATATTGAGAATTCCTATGACGGTAAGTGTTTTAAACAGATGAGAATGCTGCATATGCATCAGATGATTCATAAAGCAGCCATTGGTATTTATGCATGCAGCCCCCTTAAATCAAGTTTCAAATGTACATTTTCTGAAATGCTCTTGGAGACATGTAAGTGGAGGGCGTATGAGACGCCTAACCAATTATAGGTACCTGTTATAATAAGGAAGTAGTTGGGATTAAGATGAAGGGTTTAAATAAATGATAGGTAGGCCTAGTGCCTGCCTATTTTTGCTGTATTTTTGGCGAAAAAGATTAGAAGAATTCTTTGTTGCTGCGAACATTATCAAAGGTGAAATGTATAAATTGTATGATTTAGTTTGAAAAACCGAACGAAATTTTGATATTGACAAGTAATGTACGGTAAAATATAATTAAGTTAAGAAATTTGTAAGAATTAGTCTAAAAAAAATAGAAAAATCACACTAATGGAGGATTGTATGAAAAAGACATTACTAAAGGTTGGAGCATTACTCATGGCGGGTATGTTAGTTTTATCAGGATGTGCTAGTACTGCTACTACTACTAAGGAAGCAGAAAAACCAGCTGCAGCAGGAGAAGCAGCAGAACCTGAGAAAAAAGAAGCAGATGAAGCTGCCAAAGCTGTAAAAGTAGGTTTCATTTATGTAGGGCCAACTGGAGATGGAGGTTGGAGTTATGCTCATGATCAAGGAAGAAAATATCTTGAAGAAAAGTTAGGCGTAGAAACAATCATTAAAGAATCAGTGCCAGAATCTCAAGAAGTTGAAGCAGTAGCAGCAGACATGATAGATCAAGGATGTAATGTTATTTTTGCAACATCATTTGGCTATATGGACTATATAGAAAAAATATCAAAAGAATTTCCAGAAGTTAAGTTCTTCCACTGTTCAGGGTATAAAACAACAGAAAATATGACAGCATACTTCGGTAGAATTTATCAAGCGCGTTATCTTTCAGGTATTGTAGCAGGGATGAAAACTGAAACAAATCAAATTGGTTATGTAGCAGCTATGCCTATTCCAGAAGTTATCAGAGGAATTAATGCCTTTACTCTTGGAGCACAGTCAGTTAATCCAGATGTAAAAGTTAAAGTAGTATGGACAAACACTTGGTATGATCCAGCAAAAGAAAAAGATGCAGCTATAGCTCTTCTTGACGGCGGAGCAGACGTTATTGCACAACATCAAGACACAGCAGGACCACAGCAAGCAGCAGAAGAAAGAGGCGTTTGGTCAGTAGGTTATAATTCAGACATGTCATCTTTTGCACCAAAAGCTAACCTTACAAGTGCAGTATGGAACTGGGGCCCATATTACGTAGAAAAAGTACAATCAGTTATAGACGGTACTTACAAGTCAGAGTCTTACTGGAAAGGTTTTGAAGCTGGTATTGTAGATCTTGCACCACTTACAGCGAATGCACCAGAGGGAGCACAAGCGGAAGTTGATGCAGCAAAAGCAGCTATTATAGATGGTTCATTAAATCCTTTTGCAGGTCCAATTAAAGACCAAACAGGAGCTGTTAAAGTAGCAGAAGGAAGCGCTATGACAGATGAAGAGATGCTTGCATTTGATTGGTTTGTTGAAGGCGTAGAAGGCGAAATTAAATAATAAATAGGGGAGCCCATTTATGAGAGAGTCAGTAATGGTAGAATTAAAAAACATAACAAAAACCTTTGGAACTGTTCTAGCTAATGAAGATGTTGACCTTATAGTTCAAAAAGGAGAAATTCATGCTCTCTTAGGAGAAAATGGTGCGGGAAAAAGTACCCTTGTGAACATGCTATCAGGAATCTATAGTCCTGATAGCGGTTCTATTTTTATAAGAGGAAAACAGATGAATTTTGATTCTCCTAAGGAATCTATAGCTTGCGGTATAGGCATGGTTCATCAGCATTTTAAACTAGTTGACAGGCTTACAGCTAAAGAAAATATCATAGCAGGAAATAAGGGAAGTTTTTTCACATCGGGTAAAGAGATTGAAAAGAAAATCATATCACTTTGCGAGAAATATGACTTAACAGTAGATCTCTCAAAAAGGGTACAGGATATGTCTGTTGGCGAAAAACAGATGCTTGAAATCATAAAGGTTCTTTATAGGGGAGCTGATATTCTGATACTTGATGAGCCTACAGCTGTACTTATTCCTCAAGAAGTAGAAAGACTCTTTAATATTATTAGAAGAATGAAAAAAGAAGGCTGTGCTGTTATCATTATCACCCATAAGCTCGGCGAGGTTATGGAGCTGTGTGATAAAGTAACTGTTCTTAGAAGAGGCAAGAATGTAGAGAGTGTAGATATAGCACAAACAAGTCCAAAGCACCTTACTGAGCTCATGGTAGGGGGAGCAGTTGACTTAGAAATACAAAGAGTAAAGACAGAAAATAAAGAACCGGTTTATGAAATTAAAAATATTAGTGTAATGAATTCAGATGGATTAAAGGCTTTGCAGGATGTAAGCTTTACAATGCATACCTCAGAGATTCTAGGGGTTGCTGCAGTGGCAGGGAGCGGACAAAAAGAACTGTGTGAAGCACTGTTTGGGCTTGTGAAATTAAGCCAAGGAGAGCTTGTATTTAAGGGTGAGAATATTACAGGAAAAACGCCGAGAGAAATTTATAAAAAAGGAATCAGTATGAGTTCTGTGCCGGAAGACAGGCTGGGAATGGGACTTGTAGGCAGCATGGATATTGTAGATAATCTTCTTTTAAAGGAGTATTATACTCAAAAAGGATTATTTATTAATCGCAAACCTCTTAAAGAAAAAGCTAAAGAATTAGTTAATAGACTGCAAGTGAGTACCCCTGGTATTCATCATCCAGTTAAACAGCTTTCAGGAGGTAATATTCAAAAAGTATTATTAGGAAGAGAAATTTATTTAGAGCCAGATGTCCTTATTACCTCTTATCCAGTAAGAGGACTTGACATTGGAGCTACTTATCAAATATATGATTTATTAAATGAGCAAAAAAAGAAGGGCGTGTCAGTTTTATTCGTAGGAGAAGATTTAGATGTGCTGCTTAACTTAAGTGACCGTATTCTTGTCTTATGTGACGGCAAAGTAACTGGACTCGTAGATGCTAAAAATACAACCAAAGAAGAAATAGGCATGATGATGGCGGGGCATACCCAGGAGACCATTCAAAACAAAGGAGGAGCATAGACGTGAGAGTAAGAGTTGTTAAAGCAAAGGAAAGCAGCAGAAATAAAAAAATTCTTATTCAAACTATGGCTATTGCAGCAGCTCTTTTAATAACAGGAGTTTTTATACTTGCTATTGGGCATAACCCTATAAATGTTTATAGTTCGATGATAAAAGGCTCTTTTGGCAGCGCATATAGAGTAAAGGAAACAATTATTAAAGCAGTTCCATTACTCATTACTGCTTTAGGTATAGCAGCAGCCTTTAGAATGAAATTTTGGAACATTGGAGCAGAAGGGCAAATTATTATGGGGGCTTTTGGCGCAAGCTTTGTAGCCCTTCGCTTTGCAGATCTGCCTAAAGGAGCAGTTCTGCTTTCTATGATGATTGCAGCAGTTGTATGCGGAGGAGTATGGGGGATTATCCCAGGGTATCTCAAAGCTAAATGGGGAACTAATGAATCGATTGTTACACTCATGATGAACTATATTGCTCTTAAATGGATCGTCTATCTGCAGTATGGACCTTGGAAAGATCCGGCCTCTCAAGGATTCCCCAAAATAGCAAATTTTGCTGACTCAGCCATTTTGCCAAAGTTCCTTGGTGTGCATATCGGGTGGATTATCGCACTTGTTTTAGTCGTAGTGATTCACATTTTTATTAATTACACTAAAAAAGGCTATGAGATTGTGGTGCTTGGAGAAAGTGAAAATACAGCAAGATATGCCGGGATGGATATTAAAAAAATTGTGCTACTAGCTACTTTTATAAGTGCGGGTATTGCAGGGCTTGCGGGTATGATACAAGCCTCTGCAGTCAGCAATACGCTCAATATGCAAATAGCAGGGGGAGCAGGCTACACAGCTATCATTATAGCCTGGCTTTCAGGCTTAAGTGCGCCGTGGATGGTAGTGGTGTCACTGCTTTTTGCAGCTCTGATACAAGGGGGATCTTTCATTCAGACAGCTTTTCAAATTCCTCAGTCAGCAGCCGATATCATTCAGGCACTTATATTATTCTGTGTGCTCGGCAGTCAGTTTTTTATTCAATATAAAGTAGTATTTGGAGGGGGTGAAGTGCGTGGAAATTAGTCTGTTTTTATCTGCAGCAGTTATAGCAGGAACACCTCTGTTATTTGCTACTTTGGGCGGTATCTTAAATGAAAAAGTAGGGAATCTTAACCTTGGAGTAGAGGGTATGATGCTTATGGGAGCTGTAGCAGGTTTCATAGTAGGGTTTAAGACGAATAATGCACTTCTCGCTATGCTTGCGGCAGGGGCTATAGGAGCATTAGGAGCGCTTATTTATGCTGTTTTAACCGTATCCCTTCATGCTAATCAAGTCGTAACAGGTCTCTCGCTTACTATATTTGGAACAGGTTTTTCAGGGTTTCTTGGCCAAAAAATGGTTGGACAGGTTATTTCTGATCAAGTAAAACTAAGTTTAGCACCTATTCGTATTCCGCTTTTAAGTAAGATTCCTGTGATTGGAGAACCTCTTTTTAATCAAAGTTCCTTTGTTTACCTAGGTTATATCAGTGCCATTTTACTCTTTGTATACTTTCTTTATACAAACTGGGGACTTAATGCACGCATGGTAGGAGAAAACCCAGCAGCGGCAGATGCTGCGGGTATTCATGTCAATCTCTACAAATATATTCATATTTTAATTGGAGGAGCTTTTTGCGGACTGGGAGGAGCTTTCTTGTCGCTGGTTTATGTACCGGCTTGGCAAGAAGGGATTACAGCTGGAAGAGGTTGGATCGCGGTAGCACTTGTTATTTTTGCAGGCTGGAATCCGCTAAAAGCTATACTAGGAGGCTTTTTGTTTGGAGGACTTGATATTTTAGGCTTTAGGCTGCAAGGCGCAGGGCTGAGCGTGAATCAGTACTTTTTAGATATGGTCCCTTATGCGGTCACCATTGTGGTTTTAGTGATTGCAGGTATTAAGAAAAATAGTTTAAATGCTCCGCCAAAGAGTTTAGGAAATGCCTACTTTAGAGAAGAAAGATAAAGACTTGCAGTGAGAAAGGGACTAAGTGATGCAATTATTAAAAGATAAAATCGTAAATGAGGGAACAGTAAAGCCAGGAGGCGTGCTCAAGGTAGATAGTTTTTTAAACCATCAGATTGATATTTCTCTCTATAACGAAATGGGCAAAGAGTTTGCAAGGCTCTTCGAGGGACAAGAAATTACTAAAATTCTTACCATAGAGGCTTCTGGTATAGGTATTGCATGTATAGCTGCACAGTATTTTAATGTACCAGTTGTTTTTGCTAAGAAGATGCAGTCTAAAAACTTGGACGGAGATATCTATACAAGTGAGGTACATTCCTTTACTCATGGTAAAGACTATACTATAAGAGTTTCTAAAAAATTTATCAGTGAAACAGATAAAGTTCTTATTATCGATGATTTCTTAGCTAATGGCAAAGCATTAATAGGCCTTATAGATATACTTAATGAGGCAAATGCCACTTTGGTTGGCGCGGGCATTGCTATAGAAAAAGGATTTCAAGAGGGCGGAAAAGCTTTAAGAGATAAAGGTATTAACATTCAATCTTTAGCAATTATTAAAGAGATGGATGAGGAGCGTATTGTATTTGAAGATTAGTAATAACTGCATACATATCCTTCGAACTTTTGTACATACTATTTCTGAATAGATTACAAAAGGAGGGTTATACATGCCAGGAAAAGCTAAACAATATGTTGATCAAGGAATGTCATCAGTACAATCTACTGTAAGCGTATTACAACAGGCTCTTAGTTCAGCAGAAAAAGAAGATAACAAGAACAAAATTCAACAAGCTATAAATTCTCTTAATTCTGCTCAGCAAGAGTTATCTGGATACCAAGATTAATTGAAGTTTAAATAAAAAATAAAAAAACAGGTAATATTTCTGCAAGAAAAGCTTACAGAAATATTACCTGTTTTTTTACTGAAAATCATAGCAGTATATTGCTGCTACAGTAATATACTGTTTTAAACTTTTTTATATTGTAGTGGTATTGATTTTATTTGGATTAGGGTATAATGTTAATATGTACAATATTATAAAAATTTCACGGGGGAGGATAAACAGATGATAAGTAACTCTGCAGTTCGATTTAACAGAGATCTAAATTTACAGCTTAAACATAGCGACAGCGTGAAAATCTGTTTTGATAGTATTAATAGTTTTTTACCCGATAGTGAAATTTATTTATTTGGAAGTTATGCGAAAAGAGAAATTAAAGATGAGAGTGATATAGATATTTTAGTACTGGTCAAAGATGATACAGGGCCAAAAGAACTCCAAGAAATACGCTGGAAGATAGAAGATAAAATATATGCAGCTAACAACATGGCGTTTGAAATAGACTTGAAAATATATACTAAGAAGTTTTATACAGAGCAATTGGCTCATTCATATTTTTTGATAGAGATAGATAAGTATAAAAAAGATTTGAGGTGTGTTAAGTGGAGCTAAAAAAAGGGAGCATGCTTTATTTTGCAGAAGTTGATTATAAAAATCTTCAGCTTCTCTTAAATCATACTGAAGGGTTAGAAGATGCAGTTCTAGTAAGATGTGAGCAATGTGTTGAAAAGTACATGAAGGTACTGCTTAAAGAAAAGTTAGGAGAAATTAATACTTCTCATAATCTAAGTGTTATCCTTAACAAGTTATTAGCACTTTATCCTGAATTAAGTCAGTATAAAGCGCTATGCAGGTTTTTGAAAGATTGTTATTACGACAGAAATTATGAAACAGAAGGGTACTACGAGCTGGATGATCAAGAATTCAGAGAGAGTGTTGATGAAACGCTAGAGTTAATAGCCAATTTGAGAAGTAAGTGTATAGAGTAGCGGAAGGTTTTTTGCCTTCCGCTATTTTTAGAAATAAAGAAGAGTAGAGAGATTAAATTCATATTATAGTTCACTGGAGGCAAGTGGTATTAGGGCTTTGGCATCAGAAACACTCGCTTAGGTGGAATATGCAGCATTAATTTCCTGTTATTGCCGTCTGCAATATGGGGGCATGAAGCTTTTGAGATCTCAGCTTGAAGGATGCAGCCTTTACAGTTTAAGATAACGGTGGTAGAAAATACGCCTTCTATTTTTTCTAGTATATCACATTCAAAGCTATTTGCTTTTTCGGTATCAACTGAGGATAAACTAAGATGATGAGCTCTTATGCCGGCAATCATATTTTTAGATGGCTGCTGATTAGTTTTAACAGCTTTGAAAATGAGGTCATTTGATTTAAGGATATAATGATTATCCTTAGCTTCCAGGACAGTAACATCCAAAAAGTTTTTACATCCTGTCAGGCGTGCTGAAGTGATATGAGATGGTGTATAGATAATTTCTTCTTTGGTGCCTATTTGGAGGTTTTCGCCTTTATCCATAATCATAATGTGATCACAGATACGATAGGCTTCTTCGACATTGTGAGTAACAAGCAGTACGATGCCATCAAAATTATTTTTAATGATAGTTATTAGTTCTTTTTCTAGTAAATGCTTAATATGGCTGTCCAGTGCAGAAAAAGGTTCATCAAGAAGTAATAGCTCGGGATCTTTAATAAGCGTTCTGGCGAGGGCAACCCTTTGCTGCTGACCACCTGAGAGCTGAGATGGGTAGTGATGCTCAAGCCCGGTGAGCTGCATGCGCCTAGTCATTTCAGTTGCTTTTTGATAACGCAGTCTTTTGTCTAAATTTTTGATGCCATATGCGATGTTTTGACAGACGGTAAGATGCGGAAATAGCGCATAATTTTGAAAGACATAACCAATATTTCTTCTGCGTGAAGGAATATTAGTTTTTAAGGCAGAGTCAAATAATACTTTACCATTTAGTGTGATACTGCCGCGATCGGGCCTCGAAAGTCCGGAAATACATTTGAGAGTCATACTTTTGCCACAGCCAGAGGCGCCTAATATACCCAAAACCCCTTTTTGCGCTGTAAAGGAGGACTTAAGGGCAAAGCTGCCTAATGATTTTTCACAAGATACTTCCAGCATTCCTTCACCCCCTCTTCATTTTTCTTTCAAGAATATTAATAGTAAATAATACAATGAGCGCTATACTGGTCATAATTAAAACTAGTAAGTTAGCTGTATCTTTATCTCCTGCCTGCAGTGCGTCGTAGATGGCGATGGGCATGGTCAGTGTTTTGTTAGGAATGCTTCCAGATACCATGAGTGTTGTGCCGAAGTCTCCTAATGCTCTTACAAAAGCCATTGTAATGCCGGCGGCTATTCCTCTCCAGGCAATAGGGATGACTATGGTACAAAAAATACTAAGTTCATGTCTTCCCAAAAGTCTTGCAGCATTTAGGTAGTCTTCGTTAATTTCAAGAAAGGCAGCTTTAGAAGTTTTAATCAGATACGGTATAGATACTACCGTAGAAGCAACAACAGCGCCGGTGGGAGTAAAGACAAGCATGATATCGAATGTCTCCTCTATAAATAAGCCTAAAGGAGACTGCCTGCCTAAAAGCACGAGCAAATAATAGCCAAGAACTGTTGGGGGAAGTACCACGGGTAAGTTAATTAATGTATCTATAAAATCAATCATTTTCCCATCAGCACGGCTTAGGAGATAAGCAATTGGAAGACCTATTAAAAAACCTATGAGTGCAGCTGTAAAAGCAACGCGAAAGGATAGATATAGAGGAAAAAGATTAATAGTATCCATAGCCTACTCCTCATCCGGCGGAAGAAAGCCATACTCACTCATGATCTCCTGACCATTTTTACTAGTTACATAGCCAAGGAACTTTTTGGCTAAGTCTTCTTGCTTGGTATTTTTTACTATAGCCATAGCTTGACTGAGAGGGGCATGCATTTCGGCATCTATGAGGCTAAAATTTAGGTTATCATTTTTAAGTGAAAGGGCAATGAATCCAGCTTCAGCATTGCCAGTAGTTACAAGAGTCAGGGCTTCAGATATATTTTTGCCATAGACTAGCTTGGGTTCTAATTTATCCCAAACGCCAGCTTTCATTAAAGCTTGTTTGGCAGCCGAGCCATAAGGGGCGTGCTCAGGGCTGGCAATAGCAATTTTTTTGATCGTTGGACTTAGTAAATCCTCAATAGTTTGAGCCTGAGCAGTACCATCTTTTAAGGTTGCAATGCCAATTTGGCCAACGGTAAAGACATGGTTAGTATGAGGTAAAAGGAAGTCTTTAGTACCCAGATCATCTACACTGCTTACATCCGCAGCTGCAAATACATCAAAAGGAGCGCCGTTTACAATTTGCTCGGATAAGTTCCCGGTTGAACCAAAAGAGAAGGTAACGATGCAATGATTGTCTTCTTCGAATTTCTTACCCATTTCTGTAAAGGCACCCGTTAAGCTAGAGGCAGCAGCTACAGTAAGCTCTTGCTTAGGAGCGGGGTCAGAAGCAGAGCACCCTGTTACTATAATCAGCAGGAGTATTAAAAGAACATTAATTATGTTTGCTTTTAAGCTTTTCATTGTCATATGATTTACCTTCCCTTCTCGGTATTTAAAAAGTACAAGAATAAACGAGACATAACGCTGCTAACAAAAAATGTAATATTAAGCACATTATAGTTATGCCGCACATGGGTGTCAAGCGAGGGGGATGGCGTAGGTTTCATATGGATTTGAAATGATATAGAAATTCATACTAACTTGTAATTAGAACTTGTAACTTAAGAAGTATTGCTTTATGAGGCTTATAACATAATCTACAATGTATGGTCTAAAATAGATGAGCCAGTTGAGCTAGTTGACAAAAATATCATAGACTAGCAGGCTCTTAAATTTATTTTTACATAGTTTTATCATATAGGCAGATTCTTAAGAAGTTAATGCGGCGAGGCCAATCATAACGCAATAAAGAGAGGTATAAATAACTTATAAAATGCAAATATCTATTTTATACTAATGAGCGGAGGGCACCCGATGATTGTAGAAATACCTAAGATTGAAAAAATAGAATTCAGTGGAGGAAGCGCGAGAATTAAATTTGATGAATTTAATCAAAGAATTAAGATTGTAAGTTTTGAAGGAGACATAAAAGATCTTATGAATGAACTTGTAACTTTATCCAGTAAACACAAGGTAGGGAAGATTTTCAGCATTATACCAAAAGAGAAAATCCAAGAGTTTAAAGAACACGGGTTTATCATGGAAGCCAAGATTAATCATTTTCTAAATGGGAATCCGGCCTATTTTTTATCTAAATTCATGATACCTGAGCGTAAGATGAGTATACTTATTCCCGAAGAGGAAGAGGTTTTAATTAAATCAAGAGAGTATATGGACGAAGAATATGAATATGAGAGATATAGTGAATATGTCATTAGGAGTGCTGGGGAAGAAGATGCTGCGCAATTAGCAAAGTTGTATGACAGTGTTTTTGAAACCTATCCATCTCCTATGAATGATGCTGATTATATCAAATATGTTATGGACAATGATGTTTTTTTCAAAGTTGCAGTTTATGAAGATGAGATTATTAGTGCAGCTTCTGCAGATATGGACCCAAAGAATCTTAATGTTGAAATGACTGACTGTGCAACCTATAAAGCCCATAGAGGCGGCGGACTGATGGGACGATTAATCTTTGACCTTGAAAAAGAAATGAAAAGTAGAAACTATAAGGTGCTTTACAGTACAGCGAGAGCAACCTCGGCAGGAATGAATATTATCTTTTCCAAACATAACTACGAATATGGAGGAAGGCTGGTTAACCATTGCCATATCAGCGGAAAGTTTGAAGATATGAACATTTGGGTAAAGGAATTATAATATACTTGTTATTTAAACTATTTACAAAGAACCTTATTTTACAAGACATATATGTAAGTGCATGGTATAATTATCAAGCATCTAGCGTCCTTTCCGTTTAACGTGAAAGGAGGTGAATCGATGGAAGGCAGGAACACAAATGACAAAAATAAGTTAGATGCAGCAGTTATTATAGCTATCATACAAGTTATTGGGTTAATCGTAGTTACAATAATCAATAAGCTATGAATAACAAAAAAGCCTAGGAGGTCAGAACTCCTAGGCTTTTTGCTTTTTCGGTGGATCAATAGAAAAAGCAAACTACAAATGACAAAAATTTATACTTTTAGTATAACACATTTCATATAAAAGTAAACACAAGTATTCCAAATTAAATTTTAAGTCTTATTGATAGGACCTAGCTAAAATCCCTGCAGCATCTTCTGTACTCATTGGAGATGGGTCAAAGTTAAAGAGTCCGCCCATGGTATGTCTTGCATTTTCGGCGTATTTTGTAAAGTCATCCTTATCAATACCGTAATCAGACATTTTAAGCTCTGCTACATGACAAAGTTCTTGGAGAGAGACTAGTGCTTTGACAAAGTCCATTGGTTCTTTGGCATCTTGATAACCAAGTGCTTTAGCCATATCAACCATCTTCTGTGTGCCTTTTTCTGCAAAGAAAGTATAGTATTCCTTGGAAATCATAATAAGCCCAGCACCGTGAGGCAGATCATGATGATAAGCACTTAAAGCATGTTCAAGCGAATGCTCAGAAGTGCAGCTCGAGGTAGATTCAACGAAGCCTGAGAGAGTATTAGCAAGGGCTACCATACTGCGTGCTTCTTCATTTGAGCCGTCATTTACTGCAGCTGCAAGATATTTTCCGATAAGCTCAATACTTTTTAATGCATACATATCACTAACTGGTGTAGCAATGTTCGCAATATAGCCTTCAGTAGCATGGAAGAGGGCATCAAAACCTTGATATGCTGTAAGATGGGCTGGAACAGACATCATAAGGTCAGGATCTACAATTGAAAGCGTTGGGAAAGTGCCGTCATATCCAAAACCAATTTTTTCGTTTGTTTCTTCTTTTGTTACAACTGTCCAAGGGTCAGCTTCTGTCCCTGTACCAGCTGTTGTAGTAATAGCAACGATTGGAAGAGGCGCATTTGGGACTGGAAGACCTTTGCCGCTGCCTCCGCCTACGTAATCCCAGTAGTCCCCAGGGTTTGCAGTCATTACCGCAATACTTTTAGAAGCATCGATACTGCTGCCTCCGCCGAGTCCAATAACAAAATCACAGTTATTTTCCTTAGCAAGAGCGGCCCCTTCTGTAATATGTCTTTTGATAGGGTTAGGAAGAATTTTATCAAAAATAACATAAGAAACACCTGCTTTATTAAGCAGTTCTTCTACGCGTCCTAAATAACCATACTTTTTCATAGAAGGACCAGAAGAAGTAACGATTAAAGCTTTTTTTCCAGGTAAATAGTTAATGAGTTCATCTAGTTTGCCTTTTCCGAATAATATTCTTGACGGCATGTAATAATTGAAACTTGTCATAGCTAAGACCTCCATTTGGTATAAATAAAAGATTGTTTTATCGCAGCACATACTGATGAAAAATTTTATTTAGTATGTATGCCTTATATTTTTATTATACAAAACACTATGACAATGAAGAGTAACATAGGTTACTGGTTGAAAAAAATAAAGTATATTTTGCACTGGGTGGTAGTTATAAAAGCAAGTAAAAATAAATCAAACGGTAGGTTACAACTCATATAAGAGCGCATATAAAGCGTCAGTGGATTCAATTGTAACTTCACTTTTGATAAATGTAATAAGACCGTCTTGCTGCATATGAGATAATTCTCTAGAGAGAGAAGGTCTCGTAATATTAAGATACTCTGCTAACTCTATGCGGTTGAAAGGGAGAGTAATCACATGAGATGACTGTTCTTCGGAAAGCTCTAAAAAGTATTTAGCAAGCTTAAGTCGTATGGAGCTAGTTGTAAGCAGATTGATTTTTTTCTTATAAAAATGAGCTTTATCTGAGAGCAGGTAAAAGGTGTTTTTTACGATCTTTCTGTGGCATAAGCAAGCTTTATGGCAAAAAGAAGAAAAAGCCTTACTAGGGAGAAGCAGTACAGTACTGGGCTTCGTAGCAATAGCAGCGCAGTCGCATCCTTTATATTTGCTGAAGGTTGTAATTTCACCCATGATAGCATTTGGCTTTAGGAGTTCTAATAAATGCCTTCCTCCAGAGATATCCTCCTTAAAGATAGAAATTTCTCCGGAAAGAAGAATATAGAGATAGTCATAAGGGGTATTAGGCATATAAACAAATTCTTCAGGTTGATATTCTTTAGTAAGGGGTTTGAAGCAAGTTAATATTTGAGAGATTTCTGCTTCGCTCATGGTACCAAAAAGCATGTTATTCTTTAATATAGTTAAATAGTTATTATTCATAGTGATTTCTCCCCCAGATAAAGTAATGTAAAGTACTACATGTATGTAGTGGCAAGCCAAAGGGGCTGCGCTTTTTTATCTTTATTATAGCAGAGTTATCTTGTCAATACTCTATTATTTCTAACGATAGTATTTAAATGTAAGGGGCAATTATATAAAAGTACAGAAAATAATAAACTTAGAGAAAAGTAGTTGTAGTTTGACATCAAATACTTTATACTTCTGTTAATTAATAAATTATCAAACAGATTTTAGTGATGACAAAGAGGTCATATTCCTGCGAGGGAGTATGGCCTCTTTTTTGTCAGGAGGGGGAGGAAGAGCTATGGATAAAATCTACACTTTAGGCATGGATATTGGAACAACTACAACACAGCTTATTATTAGTGAAATAGAAGTAGAAAATTTAACTGCTAATTATTTGTCTGTTGAACCCAAGATCTTATCCAGAAAAATGATTTATCAAAGCCCTATTGTGATAACTCCCATGTATGACAGCTATCACCTTAATGAAACAGAGCTTATCAAAATGTTTTTTGAGTTTATTAATGCAAGCGGGGTGGATATAAAGAAGATTAAAACAGGAGCAGTTATTATTACAGGGGAATCTAGTTTGAAGGAAAATGCAAGTGCTCTTATTCACAGTATTGCAGATAGTACTGGGGAGTTTATAGTAGCTGCGGCTGGGGCAGATTTGGAAGCGATACTTGCTGGCTGTGGCAGCGGAGCAAAAGATGTTTCCTACAGACAAAATGAAGTCTTAACAAACATCGATATAGGGGGCGGTACGACTAATATTGTAAAGTTCGACAGGGGAGAGGTAAGTGATACATTTACGCTGCATATTGGAGGAAGACTTCTTAAAATAGATAATGATTTTAAGGTAACCTATCTCTCTCCCGTATTACAAAAGATACTTGCGTTAGAAGGAGTTAAGGTTAAAGAAGGAAGCTCTATAGCCTATAGGGAGATGCGTAAGGCAGCAGAACTGATGGCAGGATATATTGCTAAAGCTCTCACAGGGGAGCTGGAGTCAAAATACGATATGCTTTATGTATCGGGGCAAAAGGCTTTAGCAGAGGCTACGGGGTATTTTGTATCCGGAGGAGTTGGAGAATATGTTTATGATGAATTTGAAGAAAGCAGTATCATGAAGGCCTGCCTCAAATATCAAGACTTAGGACCTCTTCTTGGGACTATGGTAAGGAAGGTATTTAAAAAAAGAGGTTTTAACCTTTCAAAACCCAAGCATAGAATGCGTGCTACGGTATGCGGTTCAGGCAGCTACAGCATGCAGCTCAGCGGCAATACCATTTATGTAGATGAGAATATATTACCTCTAAAGAACCTGCCTCTTATACGCATGACTTATGAAAATAATACAGAGGAATGTGTAAAGGCAGCAAGAAAGCTAATAGGCTACCACCGAACTCAAACTGCAATTTATATCACCTATAAAGGGAACAACAGTTATGAGGATATTATCATGCTGGCGAAGGGAATCATCCAAATTACAGAAGAACTTCTTAGCAATATCATTATTATTCTAGATAAGAATGTAGGAAAAGCATTAGGTCAAACGGTAAAAAGATATTTAAAAGAAACAAAACCGATTATTTGTATCGATCATATACAAAACACCCATGGCAATTATATAGACCTTGGAAAAATGGTAGGAGGCAGTCTGCCTATAGTTATTAAATCACTTATATTTTAAAGGAGGCATTTAAAATGGAAGAAAAAACACTTAGTAAATCACTTTCACCGGTGCAGTTATGGGGTATCGTAGTAGGCATGGTCATATCAGGCATGTATTTTGGATGGAATTATGCATTTCAATTGACAACTCCAGTCGGATTTGCGATATCAACAATTATTGTTACTATTTTTTACACAACCTTTATGTTCACTTATGCAGAACTTTCTACAGCTATTCCTCATGCGGGAGGACCAAGTGAATATGCTGGCCGTGCGATGGGGAACTTTGGGGGATATCTGGCAGGGTTTTCGTGTTTAGTTGAATTCTTGTTTGCAACACCAGCCATTGCTTTATCGGTTGGAGCTTATATTCACTATTTGATGCCAAGTATTCCAGTTGTTGTAGCTGCTACAGCAGTCTACCTTATATTTGTTATTATTAACTGTATAGGAGTAAAAACAGCAGCAGCCGTTGAACTATTAGTAACTATTATTGCTATCATCGGACTTGTACTATTTTGCAGCTTAGGCGTACCACGTATTAATATAGCAAATTATCAATTCGGCAATCTGCTTGGTGACGGGGGCGTAGGCGGTGTATTTGGAGCTATCCCATTTGCAATATGGTTTTATCTTGCAGTAGAGGGCGGAGCCTTAGCAGCTGAAGAGTGTAAAGAACCTAAAAAAGATATTCCAAAGGGGTTTATTTTAGGTATTGGTACACTTGTTATCTTAGCTTTAGGGACATTGTTTGTAGCTTCAGGCGTTATGCCTTCAAGTGAACTGACAAATACGGATTCACCTCTTCCTGCTGTACTTCAGTCAGTATTCGGAGAAACCAGTGTTATTCCTCAGATTATGAGTTTCATAGGACTCTTTGGACTTATTGCTTCTCTTCATGGTATTATATTAGGCTATTCAAGACAAACCTTTGCCATGTCAAGAGCAGGCTACTTGCCAGAGTTTTTATCTAAAGTAAGTAAAAATGGTACACCAGTTATTGCAACGGTTGTTTCAAGCTTAATAGGTCTTCTATTTGTTTTAACTGGTCAAACAGCTATTATCATTGTTATTTCAACTTTTGGTGCAGTATCTTTATATATTATCAGTTTATTATCTTTCTTTATCTTAAGAAGCAAAGAACCAAATTTAGCAAGACCTTATAAAGTAAGCAGCATGATCGTTCCGGTTATTTCATCTATCTGTGTTTTAATCCTATTTGTTGCAATAGTTCTTTCAAATGTATCTACGATTATACCAGTTATTGCAGCTTTTGCGGTAGCAATACTCTACTATTATTTAGTGCCTCACAAAACAATGACTGCAAGGCCTGTTGCAGAAGCAGCACCAGAGGTATAGAAAGCAAGGTGAAAGATGATGTACAAAATAAATCTGCAAAATAAAACTTATGAATTTGGGTCGCTTAAAGAAGTTATGGCAAAAGCTAATGAACTAAAATCAGGGGATGTGCTGGCTGGAGTGGCGGCTTTATCAGCCCATGAAAGAATCGCGGCGAAGATGATATTATCAGATATTACACTAGAAACCATTTACAATCATCCTATTATTCCTTACGAAGAAGATGAGGTTACAAGACTTATTGTTGATAGTATTGACAGGGATACATATGAAAAGATTAAAAGAATGACAGTCGGGGAACTGAGAGATTTTATTTTAAGTTCAAGAGGAGAAGCTATTAAGGAGATAAGGGGGGCTTTAACAGCAGAAATGATTTCTGCTGTTACTAAGCTTATGAGTAACATGGACTTAGTTTATGCAGCCAGCAAACTTGTAAATACAGCCTATTGTAATACGACTATAGGGAAAGCAGGAACCCTGTCAGCGAGGCTTCAGCCCAATCATCCCACGGATGATGTAGAAGGCGTGATGCTGTCAGTGATGGAAGGCATGAGCTATGCAGTTGGAGATGCAGTTATCGGACTTAATCCAGTCAATGATTCTGTCGAGAATGTGAGGCGTATCCTAGACGCATTCCATGATTTTTATACTAAGTGGGATATTCCTACCCAGAACTGTGTGCTGGCTCATGTTACCACGCAATTAGAAGCACTTAAAAAAGGGGCACCTATTGACCTCATGTTTCAAAGTCTGGCAGGATCTGAAGTCTCCAATAGAGCTTTTGGTATAGATATAGATTTATTAGATGAAGCTTATAGTTTTATGAACACACATAAAAATTCCAAAGGACCTAACTTTATGTACTTCGAGACAGGGCAAGGGGCTGAACTATCATCAGAAGGACATCACGGGGTTGACCAGCTCACAATGGAAGCAAGGTGTTATGGACTTGCTAAAAGATATAAGCCTTATCTTGTTAACACAGTCGTTGGATTTATTGGACCTGAATATTTATATGATGGGGCGCAGGTCATAAGGGCAGGGCTTGAAGACCACTTTATGGGTAAACTAACGGGACTCTCGATGGGAGTAGACGTGTGTTATACCAACCATATGAAAGCTGATCAAAATGATCTTGAGAACCTCGCATTACTATTGGCACAGGCTAACTGCAATTACTATATGGGGGTACCGGGAGGGGATGACGTCATGCTGATGTATCAAAGCACCAGTTATCATGATGTAGCCACGCTTAGGGAAATAACAGGTAAAAAGCCTATAGCTGAATTTAATACGCGCATGGAAGAACTGGGCATTCTAAAGAACGGCAGACTGACAAAGCAAGCGGGAGATTATAGGATGTTTATTTAATGGCATGAGAATAGTCTGTAAGTCTAAAAAGAAAATACGAAGATTAACTAACATACTATTAATTGAAAAAGTAAGGAGGAGAGTTATGGAAATAGGAACTATAACGCCTGCTAGGATTCACATTGGGCGAAGCGGGCCGCGGGTAACGACAAAAGAATTGCTTAAATTTAGGCAAGATCATGCCATTGCAATGGATGCCGTATGGTCACATGTGGATGAAGAAAAAGTCAGAGAGTTAGGATTCAAGGTCATTCATACATTGATTAAAGATAAAGAAGAGTACATCAGAAGGCCTGATTTAGGAAGACGGTTTTCCAAAGAGACGCTGGAGGATATCAAAAACACATGTATATCTAATCCTTCAGTGCAAATTATTGCTGCAGATGGATTAAGTTCACCCGCTATAGACACTAATTTAAAGGATATATTCGGTATTTTAATGGATGGGTTTAAGCATAGAGGAATCAGTGTTGGGACCCCGCTGTTTATTCGTTATGGCAGAGTGGCGACCATGGATTATATATCAGAAATATTGGGAGCTGAGGTTACAATACTTTTAGTAGGAGAGAGGCCAGGGCTTGCAACAGGTGAGAGCATGAGCGCTTACATGGCTTATAGGTCAAGTACCGAAAAACCAGAATCGCAGCGCACAGTTGTATCTAACATCCATAATGGAGGATTATATCCTGTAGAGGCCGGAGCACAAATCATCCATATTACAGAAATTATGCTAAAAGAGAAGAAGAGCGGGGTAGATCTTAAAATATAGAAGTAAAATATAGGGGATAAAGTACTTAGAGTTAAGTATTTTATCCCCTATATTTGTTAGGTTAAATGATTGGGAGACTGTCTAATGGTTTCCAGATAGTTGTATAATGTAAACTTAGAAATATTTAAAAATTCACATACTCTGTCGCCAGACTTTGTAATAAGAAAGGCCCCTTTGCTGTCTAAAAACTTAATCACTTCCATTTTCTCTTCTTTAGTAAGCTGCGCAGTAGGCTTATTATACATATTTTCACATTGTAAAATGAGGTTATCCATCAGCTGGTTAACATCTGTCGTAAATAGTTCGCTGGATGAAGGGGTAGGGGAGGAATAATTATTAAATTGCTTAAGGAATTCCTCGCACTTCAAGGAATCAGTTATATCAAGATTGATGCAGACTGAACCGATATTATTCCCTGCGTCGTCCTTAAGGAACATAGATGAGCCCCTTATGATTTTGCCATTCCGTGTATGAATGATTTTATTATAAATATGAGTATCACTGGCAGTGTTACTCATCACTTCGAGTCCCCAGTTTCCGCCGCAGTCTCCGACCTTTCTGCCGGTAACATGACCATTGCGTATATCTACAATGGTGTGTTCATATTCTTTTGTATTGTCATGTAAGACGATTTCGCAATTATTCCCAAAGTGATTCTCGAGTAAATCTAAAAGGTTAGAAAATATATCTAAGTGGTCGTGAATGCTTTTCATATGTACCTCCTAAAGTGTGGCTTGACTCATTATAGTATATCAAAAAACTACCAATAAAAAATTATTTTATAGAAAATCAAAAATATTTTTATTGGAAACACATAAAGTTTTTGTATATTATTTATTATATAATAAAAAATTATATTTGATAGGGTAAATATAAAAAAAAATAATAAAAACATCTGTACATCTAAAAAAAAATGAGATATAATAAGAAAATAATTAATAAAAAAATAACTCATAATAAAAAGAGTGAGCGAATATAAAGAGGAGGTAAAAATATGCAATATGTGTTAAATAAACTTGAGGCATTTGGGATTGTTCCAGTTATCAAAATTGACAGAGTAGAAGATGCACTTCCGCTTGCAAAAGCTTTATGCGATGGGGGGCTTCCAGTAGCAGAGGTTACTTTTAGAACGGCGTGTGCTAAAGAAGCTATTAAAAAGATTTCTACAGAGCTGCCTGAAATGTTAGTAGGAGCGGGTACTGTGCTTACAACAGAGCAGGTTGATGAAGCGATAGAAGCAGGAGCCAGCTTTATAGTAAGTCCTGGACTTAATCCTAAAATTGTTAAATACTGTGTAGATAGAGATATACCTATTACACCAGGCTGTACCAATCCATCGGATATAGAGCAAGCTATTGAATTAGGTCTTGAAGTAGTTAAGTTCTTCCCTGCAGAAGCGGCAGGTGGCATCAAAATGATTAAGGCTATGTCAGCGCCTTATACAAAGATGAAGTTCATGCCTACTGGCGGTATCAGCGCAAAAAATCTTAATGACTACTTATCTTTTGATAAAATTATTGCATGCGGCGGAAGCTGGATGGTAGATGCAAGTCTTATTAACAACGGTCAGTTTGATAAGATTACTGAGCTTACAAAAGAAGCTGTAACACAAATGTTAGGTTTTGAGTTAGCACATATTGGTATTAATACCCCATCAGCAGATGAGGCAGGCAAAGTTGCAGCAGATGTTGCAGGCTTATTCAATCATCCAATAAAAGACGGCAATAGTTCTATTTTTGTAGGAACAGGTGTAGAGGTTCTTAAAGCACCTTATTTAGGACAAAACGGACATGTTGCTTACAAAACAAATTATTTAAAAAGAGCAGTTAATTATTTGAAAGCAAGAAATATTGAGTTCGATGAAGATTCAGCTAAATATGATGAAAAAGGCAATATGGTTGCCATTTATATAAAAGGTGAAATAGGTGGTTTTGCATTCCACTTATTACAAAAGAAATAGGAGGCTAAATAATGAGCAGAATAGTAACTTTCGGAGAAATAATGTTAAGACTTGCACCACAAGGCTATTTAAGGTTTACACAAGTAGATAACTTTGAGGCGACTTATGGAGGGGGAGAAGCAAACGTTGCAGTATCATTGTCTAATTTCGGATTAGATGCTGCATTTGTAACTAAGCTTCCAAAACATGCTATAGGGCAGGCAGCAGTTAATGATCTTCGCAGATATGGTGTTAATACATCTAAAATCACTAGAGGCGGAGAAAGAGTCGGGATCTACTTCTTAGAAAAAGGAGCTTCTCAAAGAGCATCATCAGTTATTTATGACAGAGCTTATTCAGCGATTGCAGAAGCAACTACAGCTGACTTTAACTGGGATGAGATTTTCGAAGGAACAGAATGGTTCCACTTTACAGGCATTACACCAGCTTTAGGCGATAATGTAACAGCAATCTGTCTTGAAGCATGTAAAGCGGCAAAAGCTAAAGGTATTACAGTAAGCTGTGACCTTAACTTCAGAAAAAAATTATGGACAACCGAAAAGGCTGGCCAAGTGATGGCAACTCTTATGGAATACGTAGATGTATGTATTGCCAATGAAGAAGATGCAGAAAAAGTATTTGGTATCAAAGCAGAAGGTACTGATGTCACTGGCGGAGAACTTAGCCATGAAGGTTATAAAGATGTAGCTAAAAAACTTGCAGATAAATTTGGATTTAAACATGTAGCAATTACTTTAAGAGGATCAATATCAGCCAGCGATAATAAGTGGGCAGCGATGTTGTATGATGGCAGTGACTATTACTTCTCTAAAGAGTATCTTGTGCACATTGTGGACCGTGTTGGCGGCGGAGACTCTTTTGGCGCAGGACTTATTTATAGTTTATTAAATAACTATACAGCACAAAATGCTATTGAATTTGCAGTAGCTGCTTCATGTTTAAAACATTCTATCGAAGGCGATTATAATCGCGTATCTGTAGAAGAAGTACAAGGTCTGGCTGGTGGCGACGGGTCAGGGCGCGTACAAAGATAAGTTATTAGCTAAATGATTAACCCAGGTAAACATGAACATTCCTAACTAATTAAAAAAAACGATTAAAGACCCTATGCTTTAATCGTATTTTTTTTATAAAGAAATTCGAATTAAGTAAGAATACTTTTTATATATATCAAGATTGGAAGATAAAAAAGATAGGTGCAGAGATCTAAACTAGGGGAATAATGCTAACAGTAATAAAACAAATAGGAGGATATGATATGGCCAAAGTTATTTTAATAGGGGAGCCTATGGCGTTATTTATTGCAGAAGAAGAAGGAAGCTTAGATAAAGTGACAAGTTTCAAAAAGTCAGCAGCTGGAGCTGAAATGAATGTTGCCATTGGACTTAAGAGACTCGAACACGAAGTATGTTATATTACGAAGTTAGGAAGAGATCCTTTTGGAAAATATCTTATAGATTTTCTAGAAAAAGAACAAATAGATACAAGCTTAATTTGCTATGATGATCATTATCCAACAGCCTTTCAGCTCAAAGGTAAAACGTCTGTTGGAGATCCAGATGTAGCTTATTACCGCAATGGTTCTGCGGCATCTAATTTACAGGTTGATGATGTGGATGGTATAGATATGAAAGGGTTTGACCATTTCCATTTAACAGGCATTTTCCCAGCATTATCTGATAGATCGAGAGCTACTATGCTTTATCTTATTCAAAAAGCAAAAAATAATGGGCTTACGACCTCTTTTGATCCGAATCTTAGGCTTTCTCTATGGCAGAACTCAGAAAAAATGATAGCCACTATTAATAAGATCGCATTTCAGTGTGATACTGTACTTCCAGGACTATCTGAGGGAACGCTGCTGACAGGGTACAAACATGAAAGAGATGTTGCGAATTTTTATTTAGATAAAGGGGTAAAAACAGTAGTAATTAAGCTTGGACCAAAAGGAGCTTATGTAAAAACAGCCTCTGAAGAGAATTATTTTGAAGGCTATAAAGTAGAAAAGGTAGTAGATACAGTAGGAGCAGGAGATGGGTTTGCAGTAGGCTATATTAGTGGTGTATTAGAGAAACTTAAAGTAGAGGAATGTGCTAGAAGAGCTAATGCGATAGGAGCCCTTCAGGTGATGCATCAGGGCGATAATGAAGGCTTGCCTACTAGAAAAAAACTTGAAGATTTTATTTATGAAAGAACAACAAAAAACTAAGAAGATATAATATATGAAAATAGATTAATAGGTTACATCTTTTGTAGTGGCAAGCCTCCGTGCTTGCCTTTTTAAATAAACCATGTTTACGTACAATTTCTCGTGTGATAATATAAGCATATTCAAGTCTAAAGGAAAGCTGAGGGGTTGTTATTTGCAGACATATTTAGTAAGCTATATCATTCTAATAAGTATAATGGGATTTTGGAGTATGGGAGAAGATAAAAAAAGAGCTGTTAAAAGACAATACAGGTTATCAGAAAAAACCCTCTTTCTCATTGCTCTTTTGGGAGGCGGCTTAGGAAGTATACTAGGAATGTATGTTTTTAGACATAAAACAAAACACTGGTATTTTAAAATAGGCATGCCTCTTATTGTACTTTTGCAAGCAGTTATTATTTATAATATAGGGACGCTTCTTTAAAATTTCGGTTCAAATAAAAAATCATGCATACAAAAGTCAAACAGGTAAATACTAATCTCAAAAAGAGGTGATTGTAATGGATGATAAAAATAACATGATGGAAAAATATCAAAACAAGATGGAAGGTTTTGCACATAAAGTAAAAGATGATGCAGAGACTCTAGGAGCAAAAGCGTTAAATCAAATGGAAGACCTAGGACATAAAGCCATCGCGGGGACTGAATTTGTTAGCAATAAAGCAGTTCAAGGAATGCATAATATTAAGCACGGTACTCAAAAAATGGTTGATAAAACCTTACAGGGAGTAGAACACTTAGAAGAAAGAATGAAAAATAAGCAATAGGCATATTGTGTAGTATTAGTGTGGACAGTCTAAATTACAAGTAAAGGTGAGTATATCAAATTGATATGCTCCTTTTTATTTGCTGACACCTTATAATAAGTAATGGTTACATATGTACAAATAATTGATTTGAAATCATACAATATAGATAAAGTGTAATATAAATGAATAGAGGTATTGATAAAATTTATAATGTGTAGTAATATTTAGAATATGAATGTACTGAATACTGTAAATTGAGAGGCGGGGAACATTTTGGATACAAAAGCACTACTCATGCAAAAGAATGGGATTGTACTTATGCACCTCGCTGAGGAGCTATTAGGCAAACAAGTGGGAGATCGTATAGAAACTATTGTTAATCTAGCAGAAAAGTTCCAAGTTGGAAGAGGGACTGTACAAACGGCTATGAAAACCTTAAAAGAGCTGAATGCCATAGATATGGAGGCCAGAGGACATATGGGTACAATTATTACTAAAATGGATTACAGTGTGCTGTTAAATGTAAGCGGACTAAGCAGCATTGTAGGTGTTATGCCCCTGCCTTATTCAAAACGTTATGAAGGGTTAGCGACAGGTATTTATAATGTGCTTAATCAAACAAATGTATCTGTCCATTTAGCATTTATGGGAGGTGCAGACAGGCGTTTAGGAGCGCTTTTAGATAAGCGATATGATTTTGTAGTAGCTTCTAAATTGACGGCTTTGCATTATTTAAAAGAGAAGCAGCCTGTAGATATATTAGTTGCATTAAGTCCTAAGACATATGTTAATGATCATAGTCTTATTGTCAGAAAAGATTTTAAGGGATATTTTAACGGCATGAAGATAGGGGTAGATTATTCCTCCTTTGACCAGTTAAGTATGACCAGCAGATATTTTCAAAATAAATCGATAGAACTTATTCCTCTTAAATATGGGCATATTATAGCTAATCTAAAAAACAAAAAGATAGATGGTGCTATCTGGAGTATTGAGGAAAGGCTGCTTGCGGATGAAGACTTAAAGTTTGAAAATATTCATGCTGCAAGTGAAGATATAGAAAACACACAGGCAGTTATTATTGTAAGAAAAAACGATACAAGTATCATCAACTTTTTAAGTCGGTTTTTTGATAAAGAGAAGGTAGAAAAATATCAGCAAGATGTATTAGACAACAAAATTTTACCTAATTATTAGGGATAAATTTTTTTGCACAATGAAAGTACAGTTTTTTGTAAATTGAAAAGGAGGCAGAGGATGGAACGAATTAATCTTTTGAAAGAGTATGGCATTGTAAATGAATCAGGCTATGAAGACTTGCTTACTATTAAGCGGGTTTTTGCTGAAAAATTTAATATTATTCTAACTGAAGAAAATGCAGGGGTAATGATTACTCATATAGCAACAGCCTTCAAAAGGTTAGAAACAAAAGAGAAAGTTAATCCAATAGATGAGAATGTTTTAGAAGAACTTAAAAAGGAGGAGGTATATATAAAGGCAGCAGAAATTTTAAAGTGCCTGAAGGAGGCGGTAAGAAACCAATTGTCTAAGGAAGAAGATACGTTTATTTTAGTCCATATTTGTACATTACTAAGTCAATTATAATTAAAAGACAGGAGTGAAGGATATGAAAATTGCTATTGGTGGATTAAAGAAGAATGAAATGGATAAAGCCATTAAAGAGGCATCTAAGGGAGCTATAGAAACAATTATTACTACAGATATTGCTGCAGCTTCTATGTTAAAAAAAGGAGAAGTGGATTACTATTTTGGAGCCTGCGAAAGTGGCGGGGGAGCAGCTATCTCCATACTGATTGGAATGATTGGTTATTCAAAGTGCTGTACAGTTGCAAGAAACGGACAGGTTGCTAAAAAAGCGGACGTAGAAAAGCTTGTAGCAGATGGCAAAATTATTTTTGGTATGGCACATGATGGCATAGAGAAGACTGTGCCGCTTTTAGTTGAAGCTTTGTTAGAAAATTTAAAAAATAATGACTAGGGGGAATTTTTATGATGGGAAGTTTTTCAGTAGTGAACTTTAGTGTAGTAGTTGCTTTGTGTGCATTTACAGCTTACTTATCACATATTGGAGCAGCTGTTTTTCATGATGGCATCAGACCGGTTTTACCAGAATTCTTAGAAGGAAGAATGAAAAGAACAGAACTTGCAAGTATTGCATTTGGTGTAAGCGTTGGTTTTATTGCTTCTGTGGGGATAGCTCATACTTTATCAACCAATATACTCAATCCATGGTTGTTATTTTTAACAACAGATATCCTTGGAATCTTAGCAACTAAAAAATGGCTTGCACCTTTACTTGGAGGGGTGTGGGGGGCCTTAACACTAACAGCCTTAACTGCAGTTAATACAGTAATGACGGGGCTGCCTGTAGACTTTATCAGTGCACTTGGTGAGCTTAGTTCACCAGTAGTATCAGGATTTGCACTTTTTCCTTTATTAGCTATATTTATTCAGTTTGGTGTAAAAAAAGGCTTTGTCGCAACAGCGATTACACTTGCGGTAAGACAATTAGTTGTTACATACACAAGTATTTATCCAGAATCTATACAAATTTGTATAGGTGTAGTCTTACTTATTCTATTTGCTATTATAAATGACAGTAAGAATAAAGTGGAAGAAGCTGATCAGGAATCTGTATTTACTGAAAGAATTGCACGTATTAGAAAAAATGGCATCTTCCTCATTATTGGGGGAGCACTCATTGCAGTAGCATGTAATATCGGTATATTTGCCGGTTCAGAAGTTTCTATTTATACATTAGCAGAAGCCCATAAGGCAACGGATCCAGTTGTTGTAAGAGGATTAGTAAATCAGGCAGCTCTTGCAGAATTTATGCGAGGCTTAGGCTTCATACCACTTATTGCAACAACAGCGCTTGCAACAGGGGTATATGGTGTTGCGGGATTGACTTTTGTTTACCCAATAGGCTATCTCATGCCAAATCCTTTTATGGCAGCTATAGGCGGTGCAGTGGTTGTTTTAATCGAAATATCTTTATTAGGTATTATTGGTAAGTTTTTAGGGAAATTCCCTTCTATCAGGGCATCTTCAGACAGTATACGTTCTGCTATGGGAACTGTTATGGAATTTGCACTGCTAATTGGAATGGTTTTATCAGTACTTAAAATGGGAGGATATACAGGCTTTTTTATTGCAGTCATGATCTACTTTATTAATGATATAACGGGTAAGCGTATTATGAAGATGGCGATAGGACCAGTTGCAGCTATATTAACGGGTATTATATTAAATATTCTTTGCCTTTTAGGGTTATTTACACCAATAGTATAACTAGAATACAGAATTTTAAATATAAAGAAGCCCCTTAGGTCACTATCTAGGGAGCTTCTGTCTAAAGAGGCGATGAGATGATTCAAACAGTAAATGGCAAAATAGATGCAAAAGATTTAGGCATAACGATGTGTCATGAGCACTTCATTATTGATTTGAGTAAGGTAAGAGGAGAAGATGATTCAACTTTGCAAGATACAAAGTTGATGCTAAAAGAAGTAGAAAAGTTAAAAGCTCTGGGCTGCCAAGCTGTTGTGGAAGTAACGGCTAATGATATGGGACGCGATGTTATTAAGTTAAGAGAGATCTCTAAAGCTGCAGGACTACATATTATAGCTTCTACAGGGTTTTATCTAGCACCCTATCATCCTAAATGGCTTCAAGAGAGTACTATAGAGGATTTAAAAGCATTGTTTAAAAAAGAGATTACAGAAGGCATTGAAGGTACGGGCATTAAAGCGGGTATTATTGGAGAAGTTGCAACAAGTAAAAACAAGATATTACAAACAGAAGAGAAAGTATTAAGAGCAGCAGCAAGAGCTTCTAAAGAACTGGATTGTGCAGTAAGTACCCATTGTGACATGGGAACTATGGGAAATGAACAGGTTGAATTGATGCTAAGTGAAGGAGCACATCCAGATAAACTTATTTTAGGGCATATAGATTTGGTGTCTGATATCTTGTATCACAAAGGAATACTTGAAAAAGGAGTTAATCTCGCCTTTGACACAATCGGAAAAACGAAATATTTAACAGATGAAAAAAGAGCAGATCATTTATTTGCTTTGCTGGACGCAGGATATGAAGATCACTTATTGTTATCGCAAGATGTTTCAAGGAAATCTTACTTATGTAGTTATGGTGGTAAAGGCTATACAGCTGTACTGGGATATTTTATAGATTTATTGAAAGAAAGAGGGATAAGTAAGCCGCAGTTAGATAAGATGCTTATTCACAATCCAGCAAGAATATTAGATAGAGCCTGCTAGAGAGGAGGCGGAGAATGTTTTTAGAAACACTTATGTCAAGAAATCAAGAACTTATAGAGTGTGCCTTTAAGTTACAGCAACAACAAAAAATAGAGCCAGACACTTACGTACTTGATCTGGATGCAATTATAGAAAATGCAAAACAGCTAAAGCAAGAGGCAGATAAATATCATATTGATTTATTTTTTATGACAAAACAAATTGGCAGGAATCCTTACGTATGTAAAAGGTTGGTGGAGTTAGGGTATAGCGGCGCAGTCGTTGTAGATTTTAGAGAAGCGCGGGTAATGATGAAAAATAATATACCTATAGCTCATGCAGGGCATTTGGTTCAAATACCAGACGGGATGATTCAAGGATTAATTGAATACGGGGTAGAGTATTTGACGATTTATTCCATAGAAAAGGCTAATCAGGTTAATGATGTGTGCCGTAAACTAGGAAAGCAGCAAAAGATTTATTTAAAGGTAGTTTCAAAAGAAGATTATGTCTATCCAGGGCAAGAAAGTGGTGTAGAAATAGACCAATTAGAAAAGGTCATAAGTGAATTAAAAACATTAAAATATTTGGAGATAGCAGGTATTACAGCCTTTCCATGTTTTTTATATGATGAAAGTGAGGAAGAAGTACTTCCTGTATCTAATATGTATACACTTATAGATGCAAAAAAAAGAATAGAAAGTTTGTTAGGGAAAAAAATTCAAGTTAATATGCCTTCCTGTACACAAAAACAACTTATACAAAAAATAAGTGAGCATGGGGGTACTCAAGGCGAACCAGGAAATAGTTTAACAGGTACTATCCCTAATAATAGATTGGGAAAAGCTAGTGAAATGCCAGCTATTGCATATGTAACAGAAGTTTCTCATCAGTTTAGAGGCAAAACTTATTGCTATGGGGGTGGGGTATATACAAGAGGTAAGATGGATAATGCACTGGTAGGAACGTGCAGAGCTGATGCAAAGCTTGTTAAAGTAGAACAGCCTAACTGTGAAAATATTGATTATTATATTCCATTACTAAACGATGCTCAAGTAGGAAGCGGTGTGGTAATGAGTTTTAGAACACAGATTTTTGTTACAAGAAGTCATGTCGCTTTAGTAGAAGGAATCAGTAAGAAATCCCCAAGATTAATAGGCATTTATGATGCACAAGGACAGCTTATAAGTGAATTAAAGGGGTGAGATAAATGAAGCGATTTGTTGTAATTGTTTTAGATGGATTAGGGATAAGAGAACTGCCGGATGTAGCTGAAGAAAGAAGTCAAGATAGAGGTGCAAATACTTTAGGACACATTTTAGAAGGCTATCCTGATATGAAGATACCACACATGACTCAGCTGGGTATCAAAAAAGCGTTAGTATACCCAGAGCAAATAAAAGAGGATGAGGCTAAGGAAGCTTACTATTCAAGAATACAATTTGAGCATGATGGGGCAGATACCTTTTATGGACATCAAGAGATCATGGGAAGCAAACCAACAAAGCCTTATAGGCATACACTCAATGATTACTTAGATGAGATAGTGGGAGCACTAGAAAGCAATAATTATAACGTAAGGTTAGCAGGCGACACGCTGAAATTCATAGTAGTCAATGAGGTCATGACGATTGCAGATAATATTGAATGTGATTTAGGGCTAGCAATTAATGTGACAGGGGCTTTAGATGCTGTAAGTTTTGAAGAAATTAAACAAGTTGGAGAAGTTGTTAGAAAACAAGTAAAAGTGCCAAGAGTGATAGCTTTTGGAGGGTCCAAGGTAACTATTACTGATATTTTACAGGCAGCAGAGGTAAAAGATCACTATATTGGCATTAATGCACCTAAATCCGGGGTGTATAATAACAATTATCATTGTGTGCATTTGGGATATGGTATTGATTCAAAAAAACAAGCACCCTATGCTTTGGCACAGCATGGCATTAAAACGTATCTCCTAGGAAAAGTTGCAGATATTGTAGAAAACAATTATGGCGAGAGTTTTTCTATAGTTTCTACCCAAAAGGTATTACAAAAGACAATAAGTTTATTAGAAACAATTGAAGAGGGGTTTATTTGTACAAACGTACAAGAAACTGATCTAGCAGGACATGCACAAAATACAAAAAGATATAAAGAAGTATTAGAATTAGCAGATGAGTACATAGGAAAAATCAAAGGAATGCTTACTGATGAAGATATATTAGTGGTGACTGCAGATCATGGAAATGATCCTACAATAGGACATAGCAAACATACAAGAGAATATGTCCCGCTGTTAGTATATTCCCCCAAAAAGATACAGAGAGGCATGCTTGAGGAACAGTTTACACTTGCTAATATTGGTGCTTCAGTATGTGATTATTTCCATGTTTCTCATTCCCTATATGGGAAATCTTTTTTAAATAGTATCTCCAAACAGGGTTAAAATATAAAATATCATAATCGTTATTTTATCTCTTCATAAGGACATGCTCCCTTCATGGTAAAGTTTATTATTTAAACTGCTTGCCATAAAGGGAGCTTATTAAATTTAGATTTCAGTATTTTTATTTATTTCTCATAGACTAATTGTCTCATCAAGTCCAAGCATAATATTCATATTTTGAACAGCAGCTCCAGAAGCCCCTTTGCCGAGGTTGTCGAGACGTGTCATAACCATAATCTGCTCATCATTGCCAAATACGAAGATTTCGGCGTTGTTTGTACCATTACATGCTATAGGGTTAAAGAAATTTTCCCCATTACATGTATTTGGACTAAAGTCCATTACTTTAACAAAGTTTTGGCCTGCATAATACTCACTTAAATAAGTGTGCACATCAAGAGGCGTAACCTTTTTGCCAAGTAATCTGGTATGGAACTGCAGTGAAACAGCAAGCCCTTGATAGTAGTCAGCGATAATAGGTGAAAAAATAGGATTATATTTAAGGCCTGTCTTTTGTTTCATTTCAGGAATATGCTTATGGGTTAAACCAAGACCATAATGACGAGGACTTCCGTGATAAGGGTATAAGGTTTCTCTGTCTGCATGATTATATTCGGCAATCATAGGCTTTCCAGCACCGCTATAACCAGATATACCATGACAAGTAATAGGGTAATCAGCAGGAACAATACCAGAATGGACTAATGGATAAACAGGCAGTATAAAAGCACTTGCATAGCAGCCTGGGACAGATGTTCGGCTTGAAGCAGCTATTTGATCCCTGGCATCCTTGCTGAGTTCTGGAATACCATAAGCCCAATCTGCATGGGTACGAAAAGCAGTGCTTGCATCAATAATTTTTGTATGCTTATTATGAGCATCTATCATAGAAACAGCTTCTCGTGAAGCATCATCAGGCAAACATAAAAATACAATATCAGCAGCATTGATCATTTCTTTACGTGCAGCGGAATCCTTACGTTTAGCTTCATCAATAGCTAGGATATTAATATAAGGATGATTGACTAATCTTTCATTTATCTTAAGGCCAGTAGTACCTGCTTGGCCATCTACATATACATTGAATTTTTTATTATTCATAAAATAGCCTCCGTCTTCATAATTGACAATGAGTAATTGTCAATTAATAATTATGTGAAATTGTTTATAATTATACATTTTAACATTAAAATAAAATTAGTCAATACTTTTGGGGACGGTTCTTTAAAGTGAAGGTTTATAAGAAGGTTTATAGCGGCAGGGGTTGGAAGAAAAGAAACAAATAATAGGGTATAAATAAATAATAAGGCAAGCACCGAGGCTTGCCACTACTATCTTTTTGTATTACATATGCATTAATAATTCATCAATATCATCTTTCGTAGCAAGCCAAGGAGAAAAGGCAGTTGCACTTCCGGCAGCAGCACCAATTCTTAGGGCTTTGGTTAAGTTTTTTGTCTTGATATAGCCAGCAATAAAGCCTGCTATCATTGAGTCACCAGCCCCTACAGAATTTACAACATTGCCCCTTAGTACAGGCGCATTGATAATCTCCCCTTGACTAGTTAAAAGAATAGCTCCATTCTCGCCTAATGAAATAAGTACATTTTGAGCTCCAAGTTCTTGGAGTTTATGACCATAGGTGATAATATCATTTTCATTTTCTAATTCAACACCAAAGGTTTCAGCAAGCTCGAAGCGATTAGGCTTAACAAGAAATGGCTTATACTTAAGTGTATTTAGCAGGAGATCTTTAGTTGTATCAACTATAAAATGAATTTTTTTGTGGGCCAGACTTTTCATAATCTTCTTATAGATATCTTCGGGAATACCATTTGCGATGCTCCCGGAAAGGACCAAAAAGTCACCATCTTTTAAGGGTTCGAGCTTTTCAAAGAGTTCACGTAAATCCTGAGGAGTAACTTGGGGCCCAACGCCGTTAATATCAGTTTCAGACTCTTCACTGAGTTTTACATTAATTCTTGAAGTCCCTCTATCGAGCCTAATAAAGTCACTTTCTACACCATAGTGGTGAACTAAACGTTCTATTTCTCTTCCGGTGAATCCAGCTACAAAACCGAGAGCTTTATTAGGAACAGCCAAGTTATTTAAGACAATAGAAACATTGATACCTTTACCGCCAGGATAAACTTCTTCTTTATTACTTCTATTCATCGTATTTATTTTGAGAGAATCTAAGTGCATAATATAGTCTAAGGAAGGATTAAGTGTAACAGTATAAATCATTTTTTTTACCTCCATCTATAACAGTTATAATTCCCATTATATAAAAAAATATAAACTAATGCAAAATAAAAGTTTTGAATAAACTTTTTGCGGTATTAACTTTAAATATATGTATTGACTTTTTACAAAAATAATAATAAAATTAATTATGGAAACGGTACCGAAAAGGGTACCAATTATAAATAGACAATAAAGAGGGTGACTTTGATGGGTAGGGCAAGCGGCATTTTGATGCACATTTCTTCACTGCCAGAAGAGTATGGAATAGGAACCTTTGGGAAACAGGCGTATGAGTTTGCAGATTTTCTAAAAGAAGCAGGGCAAAGCTATTGGCAAATACTGCCTTTGGGGCATACAGGGTATGGAGACTCACCTTATCAAGCTTTCTCAGCTTATGCCGGAAATCCATATTTTATAGATTTAAACCTATTAGAAAAAGAGGGATTGCTTAAGAAAACAGACTTTGAGGCTATAGATTTTGGAACAAATGAAGAAGAAGTAGACTATGGCAAGCTATTTGAAAATAGACTTAAAGTTTTAGAAATAGCTTATCATAATGGAAAAGAGCAGCTCAAGGAAAAGGTTGCTGTTTTTGAAAAAGAAAATGCTTTCTGGCTTACAGATTATGCGATGTACATGGCTATAAAAAATAAGATGAATCTTGTAAGTTGGCAGGAATGGGATGAAGCTATTAAGCTAAGAAATAAAGAGACACTCGCAGCCTGTCAGGAAGAATTAAGAGAAGAAATTGGCTACTGGATCTTTGTACAATATTTGTTCTTTAAACAATGGCATGCCTTAAAGGACTACGTTAATGATCTTGGCATAAAGATTATAGGGGATATACCTATCTATGTTTCTGCAGACAGTGCAGATACATGGGCAAACGGAGAACTTTTTAAACTAGATGAACATAAAAATCCAACCGTCGTAGCAGGATGCCCGCCTGATGCTTTTTCGGAGTCAGGACAGCTTTGGGGAAATCCTATTTATGACTGGGAGTACTTAGAGAAAACAGGTTACAAATGGTGGATAACCAGGATAAGAGAAAGTCTTAAATTATATGACATCGTAAGAATAGACCACTTTAGAGGGTTTGAAGCTTATTGGGAGGTTCCTTTTGGAGATGAAACAGCAGAGAGAGGCAAATGGGTCAAAGGACCAGCTATGAAGCTGTTTGATGCTATTAAAGAGGATCTGGGAGAATTAGCTATTATTGCTGAAGACTTAGGGTATCTTACACAGGAAGTCATAGATTTTAGAAATGAAACAGGTTATCCTGGTATGAAAATACTTCAATTTGCATTTGATACAAGAGAAGAAAGTGATTATCTGCCACATAATTATAACAAAAACTGTATAGTCTATACTGGAACCCATGATAATGATACGATTATGGGGTGGGTGAATACCACAGGTGTTAAGAAGGATGTAGCCTTTGCCAAAGAGTACCTTAAGTTAGATGAAAAGGAAGGCTATCACTGGGGCTTTATAAGAGGCGCATGGAGTAGCACTGGTAATGTTGCTATCGCGCCTATGCAGGATTTCTTAGGACTCGGTAATGAAGCCCGTATGAACTTACCTTCTACTTTAGGAATTAACTGGAAGTGGCGCATGAAAAAAGAAATAATATACGGTGAAGTTAGTCCTAAAATTTATGAACTAACTAAACTATATGGGAGGCTTAATAACCATGATAAACAAAGAAACACTAAAAAATAATATTCAAAGTTACTGTAAAGTAAAATACGGAAAGAGCCTAAGTGAAGCCAAAGAGTACGAAGTTTTTAATGCACTGTCTCTTGCTCTCCTAGAAGAAGTAATAGATGATTGGAATTGTACAAAGAAGCTTTATCATACTTCGAAACAGGCTTATTATCTATCTGCAGAATACCTTATGGGTCGCGCTTTAGGTAACAATCTTATTAGTATGGGAGTTTATAATGAAGTTAAAGAATTACTTGACGAGTTAAATATAGATCTGAATAAAATAGAAGAAATTGAAGAAGATGCTGGTCTTGGTAATGGAGGACTTGGGCGTCTAGCGGCGTGCTTTATGGATTCGGGTGCTACAATGAATCTGCCGCTCCAAGGGTATGGTATTCGCTATTCAAATGGACTATTTAATCAAAAGATAGTAGATGGAGCACAAGTAGAAGAGATAGACACATGGCTTAAATATGGCGATCCATGGAGTATAAGACGTGAAGACGAGGCTGTTTTAGTAGATTTTAAAGATTACAGTGTAAAAGCAGTACCTTACGATATGCCGATTATTAGCTATGCGTCAAAAAATATTAATACCCTTAGGCTTTGGCAGTGTGAATCACTTGTAAGCTTTGACTTTGACCTTTTCAACAAGCAAGAATATGATAAAGCGGTTAAGGTTAAGAATAGAGCAGAAGATATTTCAAGAGTTCTTTATCCAAATGACTCAAAGACAGAAGGAAAGCTGCTTAGACTTCGTCAGCAATATTTTATGGTAAGTGCTAGTTTAAAGGATATGGTAAGAGCACATAAAGTACTTCATGGCACGGACTTTAAGGATTTTGGTTCTTTGCATGCCGTGCAGTTAAATGATACGCATCCAGTACTTGCAATACCGGAGTTTATACGCATCTTAACAGATGAGGAAAATGTAAGCTTTGATGAAGCGGTTAAGATAAGCAGGACTGTTTTTGCTTATACCAATCACACTATTTTAGCAGAAGCTTTAGAAAAATGGGATGTTAAACTTATTGATAAACTTTTCCCTAGAATTTTAGAGATTATCAAAGAGATAGACAAAATGTTTATTAAAGATTTAAAAAGTAAAAAGTACACACAAGACCAAATCAATGAATTTAAAATAATTCATAACAGACAAGTACGTATGGCAAATCTTGCTATTTATATTGGTTTCGCAGTAAATGGGGTAGCACAGCTGCATACGGATATCTTAAAAGAAACTGAACTGCATAACTGGTATGAACTTTACCCTAATAAATTTCAGAACAAGACAAACGGTATTACTCCAAGAAGATGGCTTAGACTAGCTAATAAAGAACTCTCAGCTTATATTACGGAACTTCTAGGGAATGATGATTGGGTAAACGATCTTGCAAGGCTTAAGGAACTTGAAAGATTTATAGAAGATGATGCTGTACTTAATAAACTAACAGAAATCAAAAAGCTTAAAAAAGAGCAGCTTGCAGCTTATATTAAAGAAACAGAAGGCACAGAGATTGATCCAAATTCATTATTTGATATCCAGATCAAACGTTTACATGAGTATAAACGCCAGCTGCTTAATGCCTTTTATATCTTAGATTTATATTATAGGCTCAAAGAAAACCCAAATATGAGTATGCCAAAAGTCACCTTTATCTTTGGTGCAAAAGCTTTCCCGGGCTATGTAAGAGCGAAAGCCATTGTTAAATATATAGGACAAATTGCAAAGCTTATCAACAATGACAAGACGATTGAAGACAAAATAAAAGTCATTTTTGTAGAAAACTACAGAGTATCTTATGGTGAAAAGTTATTCCCAGCAGCAGAAATATCCAAACAAATTTCAACAGCCGGAAAAGAGGCATCTGGTACAGGGAATATGAAATTTATGGTTAATGGTGCACTTACCTTTGGAACATATGATGGAGCTAATGTAGAAATCGTAAAAGAAGGTAAGGAAGAAAACAACTTCATATTTGGACTGCGTGTAGAAGACATCGAAAAGATAGGTGAAGACTATGAAGCTAAGACCTATTATAAAGAAAATGAAGATTTAAAACGAGTAGTAGATAGTCTCATAGACGGAACATTTGATGACGGGGACACTGGTGAATTTGAAGACTTATACAAATCTCTTCTAAAAGAAGGAGATACCTATTTCCTTCTTGCAGACTTTAAGGCATTTAAAGAAGCACAGGATAAGGTGTTTGAAGCCTATAAAGATCAAAAACAGTGGGCTAAAATGAGCCTCATGAATATTGCAAATTCAGGAGTATTCTCAAGTGACAGAACAATCATGCAGTATGCAGAAGAGATATGGGGAATCCAAAAAATAAAAGCCTAGAAAGCTTGGGGACGGTTCTCCAATAATGGGGTTTGAAAGCTGAGGGACGGTTCTCCAATAATGAGGGTTTGCACCAGGAATATTGGAGAACCGTCCCCAAAAAGGCCAGCCTTTAGGCTGGTCGTAGAATAAAGTAGTAATAAGCCTGGGAAGTTACACATATTTTTTATATTAAAGAAATAGAGATTGAGATGGGTTTATATATAATGAATAAAAAAAACATTAAAGCAGTGAAATTATAGTTGACTTTTTAGGTAAATTGTATTAGAATGAAATTGGAAACGATACCGATAAGGTTACCGGTAAAGATACCAAATCTAGGCTATACATATTAACTAAAAATGAAATGAGAGTAGTTTATTAAATATTAATTTGGTGGTACGAAGGTGCTCTAGCCAAATTTAATAGATAAGTTTATTAAATGTGTACATTCAATAGAGAGGGGTTATATGAATATGAAACTAAGTAAAACAATTAGAGGGTTAGTAACAACAACACTGGCAGCTTCAATGGTACTCAGCATGGCAGGCTGCGCCGGCAAAACAGATGGAGGCGATACAACAGCGCCAGCTGCTACCGAAAAAACAGAAGAAGCAAAAGAAGAAACAGCTGAAACTAAAACAAGTGAGCCTGTAACTGTAGACATATTCCAATTCAAAGTAGAAATTGCTGAAGAATTACAAAAAGCAATTGACCTCTATACATCAAAGAATCCAAATGTTACAATTAATCTAACAACAGTTGGTGGCGGAGACGATTACGGCGCTGCCCTTAAAGCAAAATTCCAATCAGGTCAAGAGCCAACTATCTATAATGTAGGGGGACCTCAAGATGTAAAAGACTGGATGGAAAAGCTTGAAGACTTAGGAGATCAGCCATGGGTTGGTACTGCTGGAGGAACTCTTGGAGCTGTTACTGTAGATGGTAAACCATATGGTATGCCTCTTGCAGTAGAAGGCTACGGCGTTGTATACAATAAGGCTATCTTTGAAGCGGCAGGAGTTGATCCTTCAACAGTTAAAGATATAGCTTCAATGGATGCAGCATTTGCAGCTATAGATGCAAAAATTAAATCAGGTGAATTAAAAGAAAAGTTCCCATTATTAGAAGCAGTAGCAGAATTACCTGCAAAAGAAACATGGGTTACAGGACTTCATTCATCAAATATCTTTATTAATAAAGAATTCCCAACAGGTGTAGATGCATTCAATGCAAAAGAAATTAAATTTGAGAATAATGCTGATTTTAAAGCATATCTTGATCTTATGGTGAAGTATTCACCAAATGCTGCATCTCCACAAAAACTTAATGCAGTAGATTATGCAACTCAAGTAGGTCAAGGACTTGCAATTGAAAGAGTAGCAGCTATTCAACAAGGAAACTGGGTATTTGGGGACGTAAATAATGTTGATCCAGCAGTAGCAGAAAACCTTGCATTCCTTCCGGTAGGAGGCGACTCAATACCTCTTGGCGTACCAATGTACTGGGCAGTAAATAAAGGCAAAGCAGACGCTGAAAAACAAGCTGCAAAAGATTTCTTAAACTGGCTGTATACTTCAGATGAAGGTAAAGATATCGTTGTAAATAAATTCTTCTTCATCCCTCCATTTACAGGATTTGATAACTATCCAGCAAAAGATGCTCTTGGAAGAGATATTATGAGATATCAGGCAGAAGGCAAAACTACTTCTTGGGTATTCATGGGTTATCCAACAGCTTGGGGTATGGATATACTAGGTGTTAATATTCAAAAATACTTAGCAGGAGAAATGACTTGGGATAAGGTAATATCTGAGTCACAAGCTAAATGGGCAGAAGCTAGAAAATAGAAAAATAAAAGGTAGTATTTAAAAGTGCATAGAGAATTCTCTATGCACTCTATTAAAATAAAGGTGGTGGTCATATGCAAAAAGGTGCAAAAATGTGGTTTTGGATATTTGTGGGTCCTATATTGTTTGCTTTTACAGTTGTACTGGTAATACCTACTCTAATGGGAATCGCTTACTCATTTACATCTTGGAATGGGATAGCTAGTAAAATTGAATATGTAGGGTTTGAAAATTACATAAAAGTATTTAAAGACATCGAATTTTTTACAACCTTTTGGTTCACTGCCAAATTTGCAGTAGTTTCTATTATTAGTATCAACTTGGTAGGCTTTTTACTAGCGCTTCTTGTAACTTCAGGACTAAAGGGGAGCAACTTTTTAAGAGGAGCATTCTTTATACCTAACCTCATAGGAGGATTAGTATTAGGTTTTATATGGCAGTTTATATTTACAAAAGGATTTGATGCAATAGGAGCAAAACTTGGCATAGAATTTTTAAGAGGATGGCTCTCAACTGAGGCAACAGGCTTTTGGGGCTTAGTTATTCTTATGACATGGCAAATGGCAGGTTATATGATGGTTATTTATATATCAGGGATACAAAACATTCCTGACAGCGTGTTAGAAGCAGCAGCCATTGATGGCGCAACGAATTGGCAGGTACTTAAGGATATTACAATTCCACTTGTAGCGCCAGCGTTTACAGTAGGTATCTTTTTAACTTTGTCCAACTCATTTAAGCTATATGACCAGAACTTATCCCTTACAGGCGGAGGACCAGGTAATTCAACTCAGATGGTGGCAATGAATATTTATAATACTGCTTTTAAGTTTAATACGTTTGGACTTGCACAGTCTAAGGCAGTTATCTTTTTGGTTGTACTAGCAGCAGTTGCTTTAACACAAATGTACTTTAGTAAGAAGAGGGAGGTAGAAATGTAATGGTAGAAAAAAAGACAAATAAAGTTGCTTTAGGCATTATAGGAATTTTTTCGGCAGCAGTTTTTCTAGCGCCATTTTATCTTGCTCTTATTAATTCTCTAAAAACTCAAAAGGGTTTTTTGCTTGATGTTATAGGTCTTCCAGGTAAGTATTTCACCTTTAAAAATTATGTAGAAGCTTTTATCAAGTTAAATTTCTTGAAATCCGCAACAAATTCATTGCTTATAACAGTAACGTCTATCCTGCTTCTTATAGTATTTGCTTCTATGGCAGCTTGGATGCTTGTGAGAACAAAAACAAAGTTAAGTACAATTATATTTTTAACCCTTTCTGCAGCTATGCTTATTCCTTTCCAAGCAGTTATGCTGCCTCTCGTTAGGATCATGGGTAAACTACATTTGTTAAATCCAGGCGGCATTATTTTTATGTACCTGGGATTTGGAGCACCACTTTCAGTTGTGCTTTATCATGGGTTTGTAAAAAGTGTACCAGCTGAAATTGAAGAGGCAGCCATTATAGATGGATGCAATAAGCTTGAAGTGTTTTGGAAAGTTGTATTTCCTCTTCTTAAGCCAATAACAGTAACCGTTTCGATATTAAATGCGATGTGGATATGGAATGATTTTCTCCTTCCACAACTTGTCATTAATAAGCCAGAGTGGCAGACAATACCACTTAAGATGTTTTATTTCTTTGGGCAGTTCTCCAAAAGATGGGATTTGGGACTTGCAGGCTTAATCATCGCTATGTTTCCTATTATTGTTTTTTATCTGGCGATGCAAAAGCATATTATTAAAGGGGTTATGCAGGGATCAATTAAATAGAAATTGTTTTATACTAAAAGAATCATTATATTATAATAGATGTTTATGTATAATTAAAATATAATAAATAGAAGATAATAGAGATGATTTCTATACAGAAGTCATCTTTGTTTTGTAATATAGGAAGAATAAAGTTTAAAAAGTCATCTTTTTAGATTATAATAATAAAGTTAGAATTGGAAACGATACCTAGTAAAGATAAAATTGCTAAAGGGGGGATGGCCGTGACTATTACAGACATTGCAAAACTATCGGGAGTGGGAGTAAGTACTGTATCTAGGGTTATAAATAATCATCCAGATGTAAAATCTGAAACAAGGGAAAAGGTCTTAAGTATCATAAAGGAATACAACTATGTACCTAATAACAGTGCGAGAATACTCAAACAATCGAATACAAAAAATATAGGTATTTTAGTAAAGGGAGTTTTTAATCCTTTTTTTTCAGCAATATTAAAAAATATAAGTACGAGTGTAGAAGCTTCAGGGTATACCATGATTCTACAGCATCATAATAATCCTAATGACTTAGATACTCTCGTTGGATTTATTAAAGAAAAGAAGCTCCAGGGCGTTATTTGTTTAGGGGGCAACTTTATAGATATCAAAGAAGAGAGCTTTGATGATCTTGATGTAGCTATTGTTCTGTTATGCGTTAACTTAAAAACACAAAAAGCTTGGAATAGCTTTTCTACAATAAGCATTGCTGATGATATAGCAGCTTATGAAGCTACCAGGTACCTCATAGAAAATGGGCATAGAAACATAGCGATCATGTTAGGTGATAGAGATGATTTAGGGGTTGGGCTCATAAGGTATGAAGGCTATAAAAGAGCTATTGAAGATAATGGTATAGAAATTAGGGAAGACTATATTATTTATGGGGAATATGAAGTAACTAAAGCATACGAAAAGGCAACGAGCTTTTTAAAAGAAAATAAGGAAGTAACTGCTATATTTGCCATATCAGATATGATGGCGATAGGCGTAGCTAAAGCAGTTGTGAATCTAGGCCTAAAAATAAGAGATGATATTTCTATAGTAGGATTTGACGGCATGGATGTAGCAAAATACTACGAACCAACTATTACAACAATTAAGCAGCCAAAGGATGAAATGTCAAAGATGAGCGTAGATTTGCTCTTTGAATTATTAAATGGAGAAACGCAGCATAAACATATTTTATTAGATATAGAATTAGTTGAAGGAAACAGCATAAAAAAGATTAATTAAAGAGGTGCTTTCATGGGTAGAGCAAGCGGCATTTTGATGCACATTTCTTCACTGCCAGAAAAGTATGGGATAGGAACCTTTGGAAAACAGGCGTATGAGTTTGCAGATTTTCTAAAAGAAGCAGGGCAAAGCTATTGGCAAATACTGCCACTAGGTCATACAGGGTATGGAGACTCACCCTATCAAGCTTTCTCAGCTTATGCTGGGAATCCGTATTTCATAGATTTAGACCTATTAGAAAAAGAAGGATTGCTTGAGAAAACAGACTTTGAGGCTATAGATTTTGGAACAAATGAAGAAGAAGTAGACTATGGCAAGCTGTTTGAAAATAGACTTAAAGTTTTAGAAATAGCCTATCATAATGGAAAAGAGAAGCTAAAGGAAAAAATTACTGTTTTCGAAAAAGAAAATGCTTTCTGGCTTACAGATTATGCGATGTATATGGCTATAAAAAATAAGATGAATCTTGTAAGCTGGCAGGAATGGGATGAAGATATTAAACTAAGAAATAAAGATGCATTAGATGCCTGTCAAATAGAATTAAAAGAAGAAATTGGTTACTGGACTTTTGTACAGTATTTGTTCTTTAAACAGTGGCATGCCTTAAAGTCATATGTTAATGATCTAGGGATAAAAATTATAGGGGATATACCTATCTATGTTTCTGCAGACAGCTCAGATGCCTGGGCAAACGGAGAGCTTTTTAAGCTGGATGAACATAAAAATCCAACGGTCGTAGCCGGATGCCCACCAGATGCTTTTTCAGAGTCAGGACAGCTTTGGGGAAATCCTATTTATGACTGGGAATACTTAGAGAAAACAGGTTACAAATGGTGGATAACCAGGATAAGAGAAAGTCTTAAGTTATATGATACCGTAAGAATAGACCACTTTAGAGGCTTTGAAGCTTACTGGGAGATACCTTTTGGAGATGAAACAGCAGAGCGTGGTAAATGGGCTAAAGGGCCAGCTATGAAGTTATTTGATGCCATTAAAGCAGAACTAGGAGAGATTGCTATTATTGCAGAAGATCTAGGGGATATTACACAAGAGGTAATAGATTTTAGAAACGAAACAGGCTATCCTGGTATGAAAATACTTCAATTTGCATTTAGTGTAAATGAGGAAAGTACGTACTTACCCCATAACTATAACAAAAACTGTATAGTCTATACTGGAACCCATGACAATGACACGACTATGGGATGGATAGATACAACCGGCAACAGAGAAGAGGTAGAATTCGCTAAAGAATATCTTAGGCTGGATATAAAAGAAGGTTATCACTGGGGGATTATAAGAGGAGCGTGGAGCAGTACAGCAAACATTGCTATAGCCCCTATGCAGGACTTCTTAGGACTCGGTAATGAAGCCCGTATGAATAGACCCTCTACCCTAGGGATCAACTGGAAATGGCGTATGAAAAAAGAAGTCCTAGATAACAAACTTAGCGAAAAGATTTATCATCTTACTGCTCTTTATAAAAGGCTTGAGTAAAATAAGTTGGGGACAAATAAGTTGGGGACGGTTCTCCAAAGATGGTGTTAAAAATGGATGGGAGTTGGGGACGGTTCTCCAAAGATGGTATTAAAATGGATGGAAGTTGGGGACGGTTCTCCAAAGATGGTATTAAAATGGATGGAAGTTGGGGACGGTTCTCCAAAGATGATGTTAAAACCGGATGAGATTTAGAGAAAATCTCATCCGGTTTTTATGTGGACGATTATTGGCTATACTGTACAGGGTTTAGGTCAGGATATAGCACTAAGAAGAACCCTTAGAGAAGGTACCCACAGATATCAGTTCGCACTATAGACAGGAAGATTGGAGAAGCGTCCCTAAAGGTTTTATGCAGCGGCGTTACCTATATGTTGGAGAATAAAGGGTTCTGCATAACTTGCAATATCAGGCAGTGCATTCTTAACTTTGTCAATAAACTCGGTATAGAACACAGCAAATATATTTCTTTGTGTATTAGAAAGATTATCAGGTACAGGATTCACGTATGAAATTGTGTAGCAATTAGTTATAGTGGAATAGTTATCGAGACTTGCTAGTATTGGACCCAGATGCCGGCTGCCTTTCACAGAAGTTAAAGCATGAGCGGATATATCTCCATAATTATAATTATTAGATAAAATACTGCTAATGCCTCCGATATAAGTGAGTTGACCAATAATACCTCCTACATAAATAGAAACGGATCTGGAAGAATTGATGTCATAATAGCTTATAATGTCTCCGCCATTTAAACAATTACTTATATCTATTTTATTGCTTCCTGAACCTAATATACCTCCACAGCTTATAGCATAGTCAGTAAGAGTTTTGACTTGTGATGTAATGTTGTTAAAATTATAACAATATTTTATAATGCTAGTTCCTGATCCGAGAGACTCAGATATAATACCACCGGCAAAAGCTTTGCTTGTAACTGGCCCGTAATTATGGCAGTTTATTATGTCAAGGGAACTTGTTACAGATACATTTGTTACGCCAGCTATCCCAGCAGATGCATAGCTAGAGGTGATTGATCCATAATTACAGCAATTTTTCAGGCTGCTGGAAACCTTTTTGCCTGTATAAATATGGCCCACAATACCTGCGGTATAGCCAGAACCAGTGATATCAGCATAATTGTAGCACCCTGAAATGATTTTAGGTGAACGGCTATAGTCTGCAAAAGCAACAATACCTGCTGTTATCCTATTAGGGGGAGTATCTCCTATTCTACAGTTCGCATCAAGAATAATATTTTTTATACTCCCTCTGGTAAGTGAAAAGAGCCCTAGATAATTGTAGGAATGAAAAGAAGCATTATTGTAAGGGGATGCATTAAGAATCAAGTTAGAAATATGATGATTACCTCCGTCGAAATCTCCTTTAAAGGGTATATTATTAGTAGAGTCTCTATTATTTACCAGAGTTGGGTCATCCACAAGTACGCCTATAGGAACAAAGTTGCTTGCTTCTTGAGAGGTGCTATTTGGTATAGAGCCGGTGAAATCAAGGTCATTTAACAACTTAAAAAATTTGCCTTCAGTTGGGTTCCTTGAATTAACAAATTCACTTAAGTTACGAAGATGTCTTACGGTAGTTAGTGAAATAGGATTATTTTCACCCGTACCAACAGTGCATGAGGGAGAATTTAATTCGGAATAACTAACATTCTTGAAATAGCTTGCTGTATAGGAGTCTATTATTAGTTCGTCATTTGCTGGGATAGAAGTGTTTGATATTTTTAAACAATATGCAGTGTCATTTATAGGCGTGATAGGAAGGGGATATAAGGTTTTGCCGTATTCGACGTCAAAGATATTTTCAGAGATGTAGTTTTTAGAGCCGTCAGGATCAATACGTTCTCGCAGTAAACAAAGATTAAAGTTTTTTATTACTACTTCCGTGGATAGATTTTCGGATGCTTCCACGCATAAGGTGCCATTGCTTTCTTCATGCAATGAAAAGTCAGGAATCCTTAAATTTGCTGTAGTAGTACAAAAGTCATTATCTGAAGCAGCTGTTATAGAAATAGTATATTCATTATCTGGAATAACTAAGCAGTATGAGGGGTCAAATAAAATGCTGGAGTCAGTTGTTTGCAATGTAGAAATAGGACTTAGATCTAGTGAGTTTGCAATGCTAAAGGTATAAGATGATGCCGAAGTAACTTTATTCCAAGTTACATTGAGGCTTGGATAGTCATTAAAGTCTATACAAATGTTAGTAATAAGATGAATAGTTGAGTCAGTTGTAGTAGGTGGATTAGGATTAGGTTCTTGTGTAGGAGGTGGTTCATTATGGGGTTCTTCAATAGGAGGAGTTTCGGTATCGGGTTGGTTATTATCAGGTTCTTGTACAGGAGGAAGTTCGGGATTAGGCGGATCAGTATCAGGTTCATCTACAGGGGGCAGTTCAATAATAGGAGGATTAATATTTGGGGGAACAGTGTCTTTGCTTGATGAGCTACTTGATCCTGAGCTGTTTGAATCAGTTATAGGAATGTCCTGGAAAGGGTAAATGGCATATTGTCTAGATTCAGGATCAGATACAGAGAGTGGCCCATCTAAAATAGTCGGCGTCAATAAAATCAGTTTTTTAACAGTGTCATCAGAATCTGCACTTACACGTACAGTGCTTATTTGGTTTTCAACTATCATAGAATTAATAGAAGATTTATTTTTAATAATCAGAGAGTTTTCGCCACAACCATTTACATGTACAACACCTTTAACAAGGACATTATCAAGCGTTATACATCCAGTTCCTATCCCTTCAGTTAAATAAAGATTCCCGTCTATAGTCATATCTTTCAATGTGACATTTGATGTATTAATAATGAGATTTCCATCGACATCAGCAGTATATGAACAAGCATTATTAATAAATTCTTTTGTTATTCTATCAACTAATACAATGCAGTCGAGTCTGGTTAACGGGGTATCAGTACTAGGAATATTAAGTTTTAAATCATCTAGTGAGTTTAGCTTGTAAGCTTTTAATATGCTGTCTACAGCCTCTTGATAGGTAATAAACGAAGCGGGATGAAACAAGTAGGTGGACTTAAAGGAATCGAAAGGCATAACCTTTTTAGATACAACTTTTTGAATGAGAGAAGAATACCATTTCATATCAGGAACATCTGAAAACGCTACAGAATTCTTTATGTCACTAAAACCGAATAGTCGACATATTACTGCTGCGAATTCTGCTCGGGTCATAGGTTCAGTTAATTTTAAATTACCGTCAGGGTATCCTTTAATAACACTCCGAATTAACCACTTTGAAACGATAGCATTTATTTCAGGTGATAAATAGATAGTGCTAGATAAGCTAGTGAGTGAGGTTGTGGAAACTAATGAAAAGATAATTGTTAAAAGAACTATATTTTTTCTTATCTTTCGCATAAAACATCCCTTCTTAATTTAATTTGTAATCAAAATTTATACCTTTATATATTTTTAACATATAACAAACAAAATATCCAGTATTTGTAAAAAATATTAAAAATATTTTAGAAATATTTTAAAAACGTCTTTTTAACCTAGGGACGGTTCTCCAATTATCATGTTTGCAAAAATGCATAACAAGGTAATTGGAGAACCGTCCCTAGGTATATTTTTTAGTTAATTACAAATAATTGTTATAGGTATGTAGTTTTCATATGTTGGAAAGAGGTATAGAAATGACAACGATAAGGAATATGTTCTCTATTTATATAGTTGTGGTTATGCTGGCAATAGGTTTGTATATGACCTTCGTTCAAAGCAGAGACTTAACACATATAGACCGTATGGAACGAGAAGGCACCTATACTAAAGTTATTGGCTATCTTTATATAGCTGTAGCTTTGATAGGATTTGTAATCACGCTTTTATAAAAAAGCAGATGAAGGAGAAGATGTATGACAAAACAGCAGGATAAAAACAAAATAAGTGTTGAGGGCATATATCATGACAAAGAAAATAAGATTAATATGGAGCTGTCAACGAGTTTAGATACGAATATAAAAAATGTAGAAATCCTTTTTAAAGATTGTATGGATCTTGTTAAACGAGAAGTTGATATAGGGAAAGAAGTTCCATTTAGGGTATATGGGGCCTACTTCGATGGAATGGTTAATCGAGAAATTCTAGAAAACTTTTTCCTCAGCAGAGTTATAGATTATAAAAATTTAAATGGAGATATATTTGAGAATAGTAAAACACCTACTCAAATTATTATGGATCATTTTTCTGCTACTTTTGATATAAAAGAAGTAGAAACGATGGATGATATGATTAAAGCAATATTATCCGGGGACACTGGCTTATTTGTTGATAATTCTAAAAAAGGACTTGTCATTGCAACTAGGGGATGGCCTAACAGAGGTGTTGGAGAACCGTCTTCAGAAAACGTAGTCAGAGGATCGAGGGACGGTTTCACAGAAATTGTTAGATTTAACTCAGTTCTTATTAGAAGACGCATTCGCGATACCAAGCTTAAAACTAAGATGGTAAGCTTTGGAACACGCAGCAGAACAGACGTTGCAGTGATGTATATGGAGGATATCGCAAAGCCTGAACTCGTAGAAGATGTAATGAGAAGGCTCAATAAATATGAAATAGATGCTATTTTTGACAGCGGCTATATCGAGCAGCTTATTGAAGACAGCTGGAAGAGTCCTTTTCCGCAGACACAGGCAACAGAAAGGCCGGATAAAGTAGCCTCAAGTCTATTAGAGGGTAAAATTGCAATAGTAGTAGATAATTCACCTTTTGTTCTTATCGTCCCTACAACGCTTAATGCATTTTATCAAGCCTCAGAAGATTACTATCAAAGGTGGCAAATCATGAGTTTTACAAGGATATTAAGGTATCTAGTATCCTTTTTGTCCTTTGCGCTGCCGGGGCTTTATATAGCAACTCTTAATTTTCAGCCAGGGATGCTTCCTACGCCCTTTGCCATCTCTATAGCGGCATCCAGGGAGGGCATAACGTTTCCTACGGTGCTGGAGATACTTATTATGGAGCTTACCTTTGAGCTTTTTAGAGAAGCGGGTATACGTATTCCTGGAGCTATAGGACATGTTATTGGCCTTGTTGGAGGTATTGTTATAGGACAAGCTGCGGTTGAGGCAAGGATTATAAGTCCTATGATCATTATAATAGTTGCATTTACAGCTATTTCCACTTTTGCAATTCCAGACTATAGTTTAACTTCTGCTTTTAGGCTCGTCAGATTTTTCTTTATTTTATCAGCAGCTTTCTTTGGGTTATATGGTTTCCTTCTTGCGATGCTTTTTGTACTTGCACATCTTTCTTCATTAGAGAGCTTTAAAGTACCTTATCTTGCACCTTATAACGCATCAGACAGGAACCGGTTCAGGGATTTAAAAGATACAATATTAAGATTTCCTACATTTATGCAGGTAACACGCCCCATTTTTGCAAGAGAAAATCAGCGTACACGCCTTAGACTAAAAGAGAGCAGAGCTAACGAAGATATGGAACCTGGAGCTGAAAAAATGAAAGGCAATTATACTTCAAATAGGAGGGATAAGTAATGTTTTCGCATAATGGAAAAATATCAGTAAGGCAAGTAGAAATATTACTTATTCTCCAGATGTTTAATACAAGCATCCTATTACTTCCAAGGATTGCAGCCAATCATGCAGGAAGAAATGGCTACATGCTGCCTATTGCGGCACTGGCTTTCGGATTTATATATTTATTCTGTATAACAACGCTTACCAATAGATTTAAAGGAGATACCATTGTAGAATTTTTGCCTAAGATAGTTGCAAAACCTATTGCCTATCTGGTTCTTGCTTTGTTTGTTGTTAAAATAATCATTACAACAGGGCTTGAGATTAGAATGTTCGGAGAAATGGTTTCACAGGTTATGCTTCCTAAAACACCAATAGAAGTTATCATTTTAACGATGCTTCTGACAACGGCATACCTAGTTAAATCAGGAATAGAAGCTACAGCACGTATGGGAGAGATTCTTTTATATTTTATATTTTTACCGCTTGTTATAGTGTTTGCACTTATTGTTGTAAAAGCAGATTATAAGCAGCTGCTGCCTTTATTTGAAACTGATTTAATGAGTATAGGTAAAGGAGCATTTGTCATAAGTCTTTCTTTTATGCCCATTGAGTTCATGCTTATTTTAGCAGGTCTCATGAAAAAACAAGAAAAAACAAGACAAGCTGTACTCATAGCACTTCTAGCTATTGCTGTGATAGAAACGATAGTCGTTATTTTAACCTACGTAGGAATAGGAGCAAATGAATCGAAAAGACAAATATGGCCAGTGCTCACGCTTATGCAAAGTGTACAGTTTCCTGGATCTTTAATAGAAAATCAAGAGATTCTTATGATGACAAGCTGGGTCTTTAGTATTTATATGTATATAAGTTCAGGAATATATTTTTCATCGCTTATGGTCAGCAGAGCACTTAAAGTAAGAAGAGAAAATATATTTATTCTTCCTGTTATACCGATCATTTATTTTGTATCTATATTTCCTGAAAGTTTAATAGATGCTTATAAATATTATATGAGTTTCCAGTACAGTTTTGGGATATGGTTTTTAGTTCCTATTCCAATAGTATTCATTCTTATAGCTAAGATAAGAAAGGTGGGGAATATAAATGGGTAAGTTTAAAGGACTCCTGTTTTTAATACTTCCATTCATATTAACTGGTTGCTGGGACAGTGTAGAACTTAATGAGAGACACGTTATTCTTGAACTCGCAATAGATAAAGCGCCAATGCCTGATTTAAGCAAACCTATTAATGAAAGACCAGTTTATAAGATCACATATGGGATACCTGATATAGGAAAGTTATCAGGAGCAGACAGCTTGGCGGAAAATGTAAAAACTACTATAACAACCCAAAGCCCTTCAATAGCCACAAGTATAGATGAAGTGGAAACAAAAACTCAAAATACAATTACTTTTAGCCATGCCAAGGCCCTTATTTTAGGGGAGGAAGTTTTAAAAGATAAGGAATTATTTCAAACGGCATTAGACTCCCTTCTAAGAGATATGCGTGTTGGAAGGAGTATAACAGTGCTTGCCACAAAAGGATCAGCAGGTGAGCTGACGCAAGCAGATAATCCTCAGAACCCTATTATGGGAATGTATGTCATGAAATATTTTAATAATAAAGAAAGACCTGTAAGCTATGCTAAAGGGCAGCTGTTAGGTAACTTTACAAAAGAGTTGGAAGACACAGGTGTATCAACTATGCCGATTATAAGTAGTAATGAGGAAGGCATCATTGAGATAAGCGGTGCTGCGCTTATTAAAGATTATGAATTTGTAGCATGGCTTGATAAAAATGAAGTCAGAGGAGAACTTTTTGTAGAAGGAAAGATAAAAGGAGTTCCTATCATTATTGACTATAAGGATCAGCATTTAACTTATATGATAAAAGAGCAGCAAAGCAAAATACACTTTAAAGAGAACAACGGAAAATATGAGAGCACTATTGATCTGACTATAAAAGGGGACATAACGGAATACCTGTCTTCAGAGAATAAGAATATTTTTAATGGGGAAAGCATAAAAGAAATAACTAAATTACTTGAAGAAGAAATAAATAGACAAGCTAGTGTGGCGGTTGATAAATCCAAGTCTCTAGGGATAGACTTTTTAGGTATAGGCCTAGAAATGTACCGAAAAGAACCTAAACAATGGGAAATTTATAAATCAGAGTGGAACAAAGGCGCATACAAAGATTTTCTTATACATGTAGATAGTACTGTAAATATTCAGAACACAGGCATTCTCGAATAGTTGGTAGTTGGGGACGTTTCTCCAAAGTTGGCGGAGAGAGCCGTGGGGACGTTTCTCCAAAATGGAGGTTTATGACCGAATAAAATCCTATATAAAAACAAAAAATATAAAGCTATGTTGTATTATAAATAGATTTTTTTGGCTATTCTCTAAAATAAAAAGGATGAATTTATATGCCGAGAAGAGCCAGAGAAAAATGTGAACATAGTATTTATCACATCATGGTTAGAGGAAATAATAAACAGGATATTTTTCTAGATGAACAGGATAAAATTCAGTATTTAAGAAGGCTGAAAAGATATAAAGAAAGATATAAGGTAGAAATCTACGCGTACTGCCTTATGACAAATCACATTCACTTACTTATATATGACAATGGCCAAGATATTTCTAAGGTCATACAAGGACTTAATTTAAGCTATGTGATTTACTTTAATAAGAAATATGGCAGGTGCGGACACCTATTTCAAGATAGGTTTAATAGTATTATGGTGAAGAGAGACTCCTATTTCATTGAAGTTTCTAAGTATATCCACTTGAATCCAGTTAAAGCTAATATGGTTGGTGCATCGGCAGACTATAAGTGGAGTAGCTCAAGTGTTTATTTAGGCTGCCAAGATCCTTACAATATAGTAGATAATAAACGTATATTAGCGTATTTTTCGAGTGACTATAAAGAAAGTATAAGCCTATATACAGCTTATTTGCTGGATCAGGAAGTAGAGGAAGAGGCAGCAACAACGATTGAATTAGGATTTGTAGGTATCAGAAAGAGAGATAGTGTAAGGGAGATTGATAGAGATCAAATCATACAGACATTAACTGAACATTTTAATGTCCATAGGCTTAATATAATAAAGCGTAATAATAGAATTTATGGTAATCAAAGAGATATTTCTATATATGTCATGGCCCTTAGTGGCAAGATGGCTTACAAAGAACTAGCTAAGATATTTCATGTAAAACCCCCGGCTATTGGAGAAAGTATAAAACGTGTTATTAACTTAATGATTGAAAATATAAGCATTGAAGAAGAAGTCAATTGCTTATTAAGAGAAATTGCATAAGACCTTTATCAAAAAAGATACAATAAAGGTCTTTTTGTGATGCTTACATATAGTGAAGGTGTTATAAGAAGAGATGAAATTTGAGAAGGCAGCGCAACAGGTATCAGCCTGTACGCTGCCTTTTAATCATTTAAGGTATTCTCAAACAAGAAGATTGGAGAAACGTCCCCAAAAATGAGATATTGAATCTATCGTAACTGGATAGTAGGGAGTCCACTCGGCAGGAAATAGGTTTTTGTATAAAGCATTATTGAACCTGTCGTCTATAAGAAGAATAATGCCTGCATCTTGCTCTGTGCGAATGAGTCTTCCGGCAGCTTGAAAAACTTTATTTATACCGGGGTAAGTATAGGCGTAGTGATACCCATCTTTACCAAGCTCGTTAAAGTAATTTTCAATTAGTGAACGCTCTAAGCATAACTGGGGAAGGCCAACACCAATAATGATAACACCAATTAATCTATCATATTTAAGGTCGATTCCTTCTGAAAATATCCCTCCTAGTACACAAAAACCAATGTGTGTATCTCTAGGATTTTCTTCGAATTGTGATAAAAAGGACTCTCGCTCAGATTCATCCATATTCGAAGATTGAATATGGAAGGCATAAGGGGTGCCGTACATTTCTACAAAACGTGTATAAACATCCATTAGATACTTATAAGAAGGGAAAAAAACAAAATAATTTCCTAGATGGTTATCAACAACCTGTTTAATATACTGACAAATATGTGAATAACTATTGGCTCTGTCTTGGTACCTTGTGGATACATCTGATGCGATAAGCCTTAGGGCTTTAGATTTATCAAAAGGAGAATCTAATCTTATAGCCGTGTCATTCATGCCACAAAGCAAGTACTTATAGTAATCTATAGGCAGCAGTGTTGCAGAAAAAAGGATGACACTCTTGAATTTTGTCATGATCTCACCTAGCAGATAAGAAGGATCAATACAGAATAACTTAAGCACAACATCGCCGCTTTCGTTATTTGCATAGGTTATATATTTTTCATCATAAAATTCAAAAAGCTTAAGAAAACCATAGATTTCAAAGTATAAGTCAAGTAAGTCATTATCTATAGCGGACTTAGAAGTTTTTTGAAACTGCTTGTCACATAAGTTGATAAACGTACGCAGCAGAGGATAAATGTCTTTTGGCATATCCTTTTTAATAAAAGCTATGTCGTTTTCGAAGTAATCTTTCTTAATATCTAATAAATAGGAATTGATCTTTGTAAGGGATGTTTTAACAGCAGAGTAAGACTTGGGAAGATCTTTTTTTGCAGCTAAAACTTTTCTCTTGGAAAGACTGGCTGAGAACATATCTCTTGCTCTATCTACTAAGTTATGAGCTTCATCTACTAAAAGAATATAATCCCGAGCATCCAAAAACCTTTTGAGAGCAACTGTTGGATCAAAGATATAATTATAATCACAGATAATAACATCTACCCATAGTGCGAGGTCAAGAGCAAATTCAAATGGGCAGACACGATGTTTTTTAGCAAAGCTTTCAATAACATCTCGTGTGAATAAGTCGCTGTTATTTAGAGCATCCCAAATAGCAGCATTTACCCTGTCAAAATGACCTTCGGCATGCTGGCAATGAGAAGGGGTACAATTGGTTGTTTCACAAAAACATATTTTATCCTTGGCTGTAAGTGTAATACATTTAATCCGTGTACCGCCAAGATGGATGTTATTCATAGCATTTTCGGCGACAGTCCTAGTGATGGTTTTAGCAGTTATATAAAATATTTTGGAGGCCTGTCCCTCACCCATTGCTTTAAGTGAAGGGAATAATGTAGAAATAGTTTTGCCTATGCCTGTCGGGGCATTGACGAACAGCTTAGTTTTATTCACTATGCTTTTATATACATGAACAGCCAGTTCCCTTTGTCCCGCACGGTATGTATCAAAAGGGAACACCAGCGATTTTAAAGAAGCGTCCCGCAGGGAACACCAGTTGATATAAAACCGAATCCAAGCAGCATACTTTGCCACCATATCATTAAAAAAGGTCTCTAACTCTTCATAATCATATAGCTTTAAAAAACGCTTGGTTTCTTTTGTATCTAAGTTATAGTAGGTGAGCTGGGCGCCAATAGTACCTAGTTTTTTATCAAAAGCATACATAAAAGCATAGCATTTAACCTGAGCTAAATGCAGGGGATTGTAATCTTCTTCTATTACATCGAGGGAAGTTGTAGTGGATTTTATCTCATCGATGATAATAAGGTCTATATTTTCTATGATACCATCTGCACGGCCTTCTATAACAAAACTCACATCATCATAGCTGCAGGCGTGCTGCAGGATAACTTCGCTGGTATAGTTATCTCCCATGGACTTTTGGACTTTTTTATGAGCTTTAGTTCCTAAGACTGCCCTTGAAGCACTCATCATAGATGAAGAGTCTAAGCTGCCACGTTTTAAAATAAATTCAATCAAATCTCTAACCGAGACAAAGACAGTATTTTCGCATATACGCATGCTATTCACCACACTACATATAAATTTATAAACCTCAAAATTGGAGAACCGTCCCCAACACATTTAGCTTTCAAAACCTGAAGATTAAAGAAGCGTCCCCAAAAAGTTTTTAACGACTGAATAAAAGATGAATAAGTGTCAATAATTAGTCTAAACATCAAAATATATTGGGGGCAATATTTATGAAAAGTACGATTAAGAAGTTTTTATTTGAAATACAACAGTATAGAATGATTCTCTATATTTTATTTATTGTAGTATGTTTGCTCACTATTTGTAAAGTCACTATAGGTACATATGCGAATTCGGTTACAAATGCTCTTTCTGATAAAGTCATAAGATTTCATGTTGTTGCCAATAGTGACACCACAGAAGATCAGCTCCTTAAGCAGCAAGTAAGAGACGAAGTTATCGCCTATATGGAACCGATGCTTAAAGAATCTACAAGCATCGATCAAACGAGAGAGCTTATTAAACAGAACTTAACGCATATAAAGAATGTAGCAGAAGGAGTTGTAAAGAAATGGGACAAAGAGTATGAAATCTATACAGCACTTGACTACGCTGAGTTTCCGATGAAAGAGTATGGAGATGTCGTGCTTCCAGCCGGAGAATATGAGGCCTGTAGAATCATTATAGGAGAAGGCAAGGGAGAAAATTGGTGGTGCGTCATGTTCCCACCCCTATGCTATATGGATGCTGCCGGTGGTGTCGTGCCCTTAGAGGGAAAAGAGCAGCTCAAAAAACAGCTTAATGAAGAGCAGTACAATCTTATTGTTAACAAAAATAACAGACCTTATCAAATTAGATTTAAGATAGTGGATACAGTCAATTCTTATTTAAATAAACCTAATTACAAAAAAATACCAAAAAAGAAATAAAAAGGCAACCAAGTTAAATACAAGTATAAAAGGGGAAGTTTCTCAAACACTTCCTTTTTTTAGTTGAATATTATTAAATAAAGTAATAAAATATAGTAAGCGTGTAGTTACATAGTGAATACAATATAAACGTAGATTCGGTAAATGGGAGGATCACAATGAAACAAAGTATATTATTGTTATTTGGCGGATGTTCATCAGAGCATGAAGTATCGCTTAAATCAGCAACGACAATTATAAACAATATTGATAAAACGAAATATGAAATACATCCTGTAGGTATTACTAAAGCAGGCAGATGGTTATTATATACAGGGAACGATCTTGACTTTACAAAAAATGATTGGGAAACAAGCAGTATCCCTGCTATATTAAGTCCAGATGCGACCCATAAGGGTATATGGGTTATTAAAGAACAAGGACAAGAACCTATCAGGGTGAATATTGACATCGTATTTCCGGTTTTACATGGTAAAAATGGAGAGGATGGCACGATTCAAGGACTATGCAAACTTGCTCAAATACCTTTTGTTGGATGCGGTGTTTTAGCATCAGCTGTATCTATGGATAAAGCTTTTACAAAGATAGTAGTAGATACCAAAAGCGTGCCGCAGGCTAAGTTTGTAATCATCAAAGAAAAGGAACTAAAAGACATGGGTGCGGCTGTCAAAAAAATAGAACAGGCCTTTCCATACCCGTATTTTATTAAACCCGCTAATGCAGGTTCCTCAGTAGGGATATCAAAGGCTAAAAATAAAGAAGAGCTTATAGCAGGACTTTATGAAGCGGCTAAACATGATGCTAAAATTTTAGTAGAAGAAACGATTGTTGGCAGAGAAGTAGAAACAGCGGTGCTTGGCAACGAGGGCTTACTAGTTTCAGGCGTTGGAGAAATCCTAGCAGCCGCAGAATTCTATGACTTTGATGCTAAATATAATAATGCAGACTCCAAGACGGTAGTAGATGCAGACTTACCTCAGGAGACCAAAGAGAAAATCAGAGGTTATGCAAGAGATGTGTTTGATGCAGTAGAAGGAAAAGGCTTATCGAGAGTTGACTTTTTTGTTAAAGAGGACGGAAGCATTATTTTTAATGAAATCAACACACTCCCGGGCTTTACATCCATCAGCATGTATCCAATGCTGTTTGATGCAGCGGGACTCGGCATTAAAGAACTGATCTCAAAACTCATAGAACTTGCTTCCCTATAAGGAGAAAAAGTATGGACTCTAGACCAATAGGAATATTTGATTCCGGAGTTGGCGGACTTACTGTAGTTAAAGAAGTGATGAACAATCTTGCAGGAGAATCCATTGTATATTTTGGAGACACTGCAAGAGTGCCTTATGGCAGCAAATCAAAGCAGACAGTTACAAGGTTCTCGGCTCAAATCATAAGATTTCTTCTCTCGCAGGATGTTAAAGCTATTATTATTGCATGTAATACCGTCAGCTCAAACAGTATAGAAGAACTAAGAGAAATGTTTCCTGATATACCTATGGTAGAAGTAGTAGGGCCAGGAGTACATATGGCCCTGCGTACAACTCGCTCAGGTAAAATAGGTGTTGTAGGAACGCAGGCAACAATAGCTAGTCATAAATATCCAGAGCTGTTAATTGAACAAAATGAAGCATTAGAAGTATACGGCAAGGCTTGCCCGCTCTTTGTTCCTCTAGTAGAAGATGGGTGGGCCAACCACAATGTAGCTTTTGAGGTGGTGGCAGAGTATCTTAAGCCGCTCCTGGAAAAAAACATAGATTCGCTTATCTTAGGTTGCACACACTACCCTATGCTGACTCATACAATTAAAAAAGTAGTAGGGGATCAGGTTGAACTCATTAACCCAGCAGAAGAAGCCGCAAAACGTATGGAAGACATATTAGTTAAAAATAATATGACCTCAGATGACGAAAAACCTGAATATAAGTTTTATGTCAGTGATTCAGAAGAAAGATTTAAAGAAATGGCTCAAATATTCCTTCATAAGCCCATTGAACACATCGCTACCGTTCCAATAGAAGAATATTAACAGTACTTGCGGGCTAAAATAATAAAGACTATAATAAAGTTAAAACTCTAGGTAACGAGGTGATCACATTGGACTATGAAATAAAAGATATACTAATGAAACTATTAGAAGGGCAAACCAAGCTCGAAACACAAATGCAAAAACATTCGATTATTCTAGAAACAATTGAAAAAAAGATAGATATCATTGCAGAAGTACAAACTTCTCACAAAGAGCAAAGCGAAGCAGCATTTAAAGATACAAATGCGCTGACAAAAGAAAAGACCGATGTGATTGAAACGGCAGTCAAAACCATCTCTAAAGATGTTAAAGAAGTAAAAGAAAGCATAGAAGTATTAAAAGATATGACAGGCAGACATGAAGTAGATATTAATATATTAAAACGCAGATCAGTTTGATTTTAACAACCATTTTACTTAAAATGGTTGATTTTTATTATTTGAACCATTGCAGAACAAATCACCGTAGCAACAAGCCTCGCAAAGCAGCAGACCACCCGTAGCGGCAGGCATCCGAGACTGCCATCTTCTCTTAAGGCAGTAAACCTAAGTGATAAGATAAGCCCTTTGACTTGTCTCTACGAAGAATAAAGAATAAAGCATGAGGAAATGGATAATTAACAATCGGAATCGAAAATTATCTATTTGGTTCAAGGAGGACACTATGAAAGATGTACACATAAAAGTATATGATAAGCAAACCTATGAAACCCACGATGACACCAATGAAACAGAATTTGAAGGACAACTAGCCTTTAAAAACGACAGTGTCTACATCACTTACAAGGATGAGGAGATGGGTGTTAGGACGATTATTAAAACTAAAGACAATGTGATCTCAGTTATACGCCAGGGAGGTCTAAAAGCTAACTTAGAATTTGATACCCAAAACCCTCATAAAACTATTTATTACACCCCTTATGGTGAAATGGAAATAGAGATTATAACCAAAAAATGTGAGGTATATATCCTCGAAAAAGGCGTAAAAATATGTATTGATTACAAGATTTTAATGCAAGGAAAGACAATAAGTGATAATATATATATGATTATTGCAAATTAAAAGAGATAAATAGGGGGCAAAGTATGAGCACGATTAAAAAAGCAATTATACCAGCAGCAGGCCTAGGGACGAGATTTTTACCAGCGACCAAAGCACAGCCAAAAGAAATGTTACCTATAGTCGACAAACCAACCATTCAATATATAGTAGAAGAGGCAGTTGCCTCAGGCATACAAGATATTATCATCGTTACCGGCCGAACCAAAAAAGCTATTGAAGATCATTTCGATAAATCGGTAGAACTAGAAATGGAGCTTGAGAAAAAGCAAAACAAGGAGCTTCTAGAAATAGCCAGATCCGTATCCCAAATAGCTAACATATACTACATAAGACAAAAAGAGCCAAAAGGATTAGGCCATGCTGTTTTGACTGCAAAAACCTTTATAGGAGACGAGCCTTTTGCAGTTCTCCTGGGAGATGATGTCATTGACTCAGAAAAACCAGCTCTTAAACAAATGATAGAAGTATATGAAAAATACAATGCATCTGTCCTAGGTGTTCAGACAGTAGACCGCAAAGATGTGAATAAATATGGTATTGTAGACGGCGTGCAGGTTGAAAATAAAGTCTACAAAGTTAATGACATGGTCGAAAAGCCTCCTATTGATGCAGCCCCTTCTAATGTAGCTGTCCTAGGAAGATACATTATCACGCCAGCTGTTTTTAAGTATCTTGAAAAACAAGAAATAGGAGCAGGGGGCGAGATACAGCTTACAGACGCACTTAATAAACTTGCAAAAGAAGAACCTATGTATGCTTATGACTTTATAGGCAAACGCTATGATGTAGGCAACAAGATGGGCTTCCTACAGGCAACAGTAGAATTCGCACTCAAACGAGACGACCTAAGAGACGAATTTAAAGAATATCTCAAAACAATTACCAGAACCTTTTAGTTTAATTTTTGGGGACGGTTCTCCAATCATCGCGCTTTGCCGAGGCAAAACAGCGAAATTGGAGAACCGTCCCCAAAAATTAAGTTCCAAAAAGTCCCAAAAAACCCTAAATAAATCTATAGAGTAAGTCGATAAAAAGAATAAGGATAAAATATAAAGGGGGTAACAGATAAGTGAAGAGACTATTTAAAACCGTAGGCATCATCTGTTTATCATTAAGTATGAGTATTTCTGCTTTTGCTGTGACATCATCTTATCTTGATGAAGAGGAATACAGTGACATCCTAAGAGATAATTATGGAGAAGACCAGGGTATTGTCATAGAAAATAACCCTAGTTTAGGATACATTGTCTATAAAACAAGTTCAGGCAGAGAAGAGACAAAAAACTATTACAGAGAAGAAATTACAGTAGAAAAGCAGCCGTATTATGAGGGGGATGACAGGCTCGGTTACCTCGATGAGCTTTTCCCGAACTTTAACTTTGACCCTAGAGATACAACCATTGACTCCATCAAGGCTGGAGACTCCATCTATATTAAGTTTGATAAGGATGACAGGGTAACCTATATCAGCGCTTATAACGACTATATTATGCGCTACGGCAAAGTGAATTCTTTTACTTTTAACTCCGGGGACATGGCAAGCCTGCTCTTGGAGGACGAAACTGGCAGGATGCATGCCTACACTATTCCACTTAGCATCCCTGTAACTAAAGGGGGAGTATCCTATACCCTAAGTGCGATTAAGCCAGGGGATTACATCAAAATATTAATCGCCCAAAAAATATTAGGTGAAGGCATCGTAGAAGAAGAACTGCAGGAAATAGTGATCGACCATGATACAAGATACATATCTAATGTTTATAGAGGACAAGTAGCAGCTATCAATCTCTATAAAAATATGCTTAACCTTAAAAACATGCAAAAGTTCATCAAAAGCGGCTGGAGTACCTATACAAACATTCTGCCAATCAGCTTAAATCCTAAGAAAATAGAGTCTTACTTAGCAGGTAATCCTGTTTCTCTTGACTACGTTACCAGAAATCTAAGAAATGCATCAGGCTATGTTTATGTAGCAGCAGAAACCAATATGGGCAAAGAAAATGCCATTAAACTTAACTTTCAAAGCAAGATGCAAAGAACCCTGCCAATAACAACAGTAACTTACGTATCTCCAGGGGTTGTCAAGCTGCTTTCAGGAGAAACGGTCTATGTTGCCAAGGATGCCATTATTGTAAGAGATAAGAGACTTATAGAAGCCCACAGCATTATGGTAGGTGATGCTATGCAGGCTGTTGTAACAGGAGAAAACAAACTGGCCATAGCAAACATTACGTCTGATATAACAACCGGTTCTATAGAAGTCTTCAGAGGGCGTATTAAGAAAATAAGTGACCGTGAAGAGTTTGAAGTTGAGAGTTTCTCAAGACTTGACGGCAACGCATGGTATTTCCATCCAACACCTCGTACTTTTGCAATAGATTATCAGACTAAATTCTATACATCAGAAGGCTTTGTTGCTGGAGGGATAGAAGACTTCCTAGATCATGGCGAGAATTCACAGGTAGGCGAGGTTTACACTATCATAGCTATAGGCGAGAAAGCCTATATGATCGTAGACATGCCTTACGCAAGAGAATCACTAAAGGGAGAAGTCTACCAAGCTGACGGAGAGAGTATTAAAGTAAAGGATGTATACTATTACCACACCAGTCAAAAGAAATGGTTAGAGTACAGCAGAAAAAATTTAGGGGCTTCCGTTACCATTACCCCAAACACAGTTATTATCAAAAACGGCAAGGTGATACCAGCAAGTAAGCTGGAAAAGGGTGATAAAATTAAAGCCATGCTGGAAAACAACTTAAAAGACGCAAACGGCACCGCAGAAGGTTACATCATCGTGGTAGAAGGATAGGAGGCTCAAAATGAAAAAAATACTTCTTATAGGGATAAGTTTTATACTAAGTGTCAGCTCCCTTAGCGCATTAGAGGGGGAAATGGGATATTTCGGCGGGGTGAGTACAGGGATCAAGCTGCCCACTATTACTGCGCTTTCCCAGACTAAAAAGTCAAGCACGACTTCAAAATACACCCTGCCTTACAAAGAAAATATCTACTTATCCGGAAAACCAGAGACGGTAGAAGGCACCATAGAGATTAGACCTGGTAAAGGCATTGACAAAGAAAAAGGCCAAGGAAAATATACCGAGAACTATATTATAAAGGCGCAAAATGCAGACGGCACAGCCAAAATGACAAGAAACATGTCCTTTGAAACACAATATATCTACGAAGCAGAAAGAAAACAGACCACAAAGACGTCCAAAATGTTAAAGTGGACTGAAGTAGTGGTTTCGGGAGGCGAAACTTACCAGCTTGACTCCAAGCAGTCTTCCTATACCAAGAGTATCCTAGAAGACTATGCGCCAGGGGTAAGCTACTATAGAGGGGATATTCAATACGATGCTGTTTATACGCCGCTAGCGGGGGAGGGAACTAATGAACCTATAACCATTTCAGTAGACGGGCCTATCTATGGATACGAACAGGCTTTTGCTAAAACAGAAACTCAAAGAAGAAATATTATGATTGATTTAGGAGACACGCAGTACTACGTAGAGGAAACTCCAACTCTCACCGTACATAAAGATATACAATATGGTGCCAATGAGCCAGATGCCATCAGCTTTGCAGGCAACTACAAAGAACTCATAAGAAGCGAAGGAGCTCTTAACTACAACATCATAGTTGGAAGTCCAGAGCTTTATGATGACGAACTGATAGGCACTCTAAATGTAACAAATGCACCAGTTATAGAACAGCTCTCCATCCCGAGTCTGCCAAGGATCAAAGGACACCCAGCAGAGAGTGATATCAAAAAAATGTACAGCCTGAAAATCTATACAGATACCCCCGCGGCTTTTTCACCTAATCAAGTGGTGCGAAGACAAGAATACATTGCTATGCTTGTACGGGCGCTCCGCATCCCACTTCCACCCGCGCCAAAGAAGACCAATACAGCCTTTGGAACAGCGGCAAACGCCAATATTGGAGAAACGTCCCCCTTTAACGATGTAAAAGAGGGAGATACCTATTATCCTTATGTAAAAGCTGCGTACGACGCTGGACTTATTGGGGGAGGGACTCTTAATGGCAGCAGACAACTGACAAGAGAAGAGATGTATGTCTTAAATATGAGAGTATTAGGACTTGAAAGGCTAGGAATAGGCACAGGAAACGTCGTTACACCTTTTGTAGATGATAAGCAGATCTCACAAAGTGCAAAGGCTGCCATTTATGCAGCCAGCAAACTAGGTATCATTACCCCAAGTAATGGATATGTGTTTCCGAAGAAATACGTAACGAAAGCAGAAGGAGCCGCTTTCTTAGGGCAGCTCATTGATTACTTAAGATACGACCTCCAAAAAGACTATAACGAAAAAATGCTCATGAACTAAGGGTGAATCTATACAAAAAAAGCACATATCATTTGCTAGGTTAACAAATGATATGTGCTTTTTATTTAACTGCGTTTAGTCTGACAATATCTGCCTAGTTGTTTGCTGTTACTAATTCTACTTGAGCCAAATCTTTTTTAAGACCCTGCAAATCTCCCATAATAATGGCGATGTCATGAGACATTTTATCATGTTCTCTTATGTTCACTTCAGCAGAATGCTCTAGAGCCCGTAGTATGAGGGTGTGTTCGTCTACCTTAGACTCTATAATATCCATCTTAGATGCCATGCTGTTCATCTGCCCTTGCATATCTTTTAGTATGCTTAAAATCTCATTTTCCATTTCGTCACTCCCTTGCTACATCACAACCATAAGATTGTATTTCTATCATAGCATGTTCCTATCAAGGTTTAAACGCCTCTGAAGCTGACAAGTTAGCTTTATTTCTTAGGCATCACATAAATATGCCCTTTTTTTCCATCGATAGAAACTGTATACCCTAAAGCATTACAAATCTTCTTAAGCGGAACCCCAGTAATGCTGCGGGAATGGTTATAAAATCCTTTTGGTATGGCAAATCTTTGAGAAGAGACTGTAATCGTCTTATCCCCTTTAATAAAAGTAATCTGATTATTACCCTTTACTTTAGTCTGTATTCCCATATAGTTTTTAACGAAATCCACGTTCACATAAAGCATATTATTGAGGAACTTATAATTGCTGTTAAAAGATAAAAGCTCATCCCAAGTCTTTGGAGCCCATTCTAACGGCACCTGGCTTAAATAGTGGGGTGAAGCAACAACCGTCTTATAAGTCTTTAATACATTTTCGTCATCTGTTACGCTATAGTCATTAATTTGCCTTCCAGGAGCGCCGTCTGTTACATTGTTTACATCAAAGTAAAAAATAGATTTTACCCTAGGGTATCTACTAGGCAGACTAGCATAAAGTCTTTTTATTTTCTCCTCGGCAAACTGAACGTAGTATTTATCATCTGTATTTGTATAATGGGACACCCCGAACTCGGAAATCTGAATAGGCTTCTTATAACTATAAGTATTATAAACATAGTCAAGCAGCTTAAGCGGGTCTTCATCCATGCATTTGCTGTTTAAATTATTATTATGATAAATAACATTGTAAATATTAACGCCCACCCAATCCACATAAGCATCCCCTGGATAAAAAGCAGTAATGGTTTCCTCGGGAAAAGTAAATACAGTCCATACCATCATCACATTAGGCGCTTCAGCCTTCATAACACTATGTACAAGCTTCCATTTTTCTTTATAGAGATTAGACTTCCCCGAATACTCAGTCCAAGTTCCGTTCATTTCAGAAGCGTAGCGTAAAAATATAGGAACGCCTGCTTCTTTTGCATCCCGTGCGAACTGTCTTAAATAATCGCTGTCTGTTACTTCCTCAAGGCCGTTATTGGGCTCAAAGGCAATATGAGGAACAGCTCCAACACTTTTAACCTGCTCTACCCAAACTTTAGGAAAGGGTTTTCCATACCCTACATATTTAAAAAAACTTGCATGCTGCTTACCAGTGACTTCGTTAAAGGCTGCCATGCTTCTCTCTATAAACTTATCCTGAAGCACATAAGCTCCTAAATAAGTACCAACCTCGGGCTCGTATTTAGCGCCTGTATAACCAAGACTCTTCGTGAAAAGGGTGTAACTCCCGTCAAGCGGAGCAGCAAACAGAGAACTCGCTTGGGTAACACTCAAAATACAAAGAATAACTAGCAGATATAATTTTTTTCTCATCCTTCCTCCTGGAATAATATGGCATAAATCAAGTATATACAAATATATTAAATAATTCAATCAAATTAGAATTATTTGTGCATAATGTCTAAGAAATAATATTTTAAATTAATTATTACGAATTTGTTAAAATTATTAACTATTAAAAGGAAAAGTTGACATAAGTATAAAAAAATAAACCTTGAAACGACAAGGTTTTGAGGCTAAATATTCCCTTTGGTGGTAAATTTACGGAACAAATAGAAAGTTTACCAACAGATTAATTCCAGTAAATGGCTATTGCAATCCTAGAATAGACAAGCTATAATAAGCCTATCAAGCATGCCACATGTTGATACAGCGAAAGATATAAGTGGCGGATTACATATATATTACAAAATATTACATAATTATTAACTGAACATAATCTGCATACTTATGACACAATCTCTCGCGAAAATTAAACTTATTTAATTATTCTTAAGGAGGACATACATAATGAAATTAAGACAAAAATTAGCAGCTGTACTTGCAGCATCAATTATTGCAACTTCAATACCAGTTGTAACAATGGCTCAATCAAACAATAACCTTACACACGGGATTATCGTACAAGAAAAGAACTTAACAGTAACAAGTGGATTAAAAATCGAAATGAAAGACGCTGTAGATACTACAGGTGCGATGTTCTTTGTGAATTTAGAAAACTCAGAATGGACTGCTGCTGTTAATAGCACTGGATCAATTCCTAATGCTAAATTAGATATTCAATACAAAGTAAATAGTAAAAAAGAATTACAAGTACTAGTAAAAGCTAAACTCGTAGATGGAGATGGAAACACTATAGTAAATCCTGGGAAAGATGAGTTTATTATTCCAGTTAGTGCAAAGTTAACAGGCGGGGATGCAACAATAGCAGTTGACGGTGCAGGGTCAGTTATTTCTAAAATGGATCCAGTTGTATTTGCTAGAACAAGCGAAGCTAAAGCACAAGTTACTGCTGGAGACGCTGTAGCTATCTATGAAAATGGAGAAGTAGCAGCAATTACTGTAGAAGAATCTTTAAAAGGAACTTTAACATCAGGTGATGCAGATGAAGATAGAACAATTACATTAACACTTAAAAATACAGATTTCGAGTTTACAACTGAGGCAATTACTCTAGAATTAAGTAGAGGATTTTCAGATATTCCAGCGAATGCTGTTACAGTAGAGTATGCAAAAGACTCAAACGGAGATGATGATAAACAAGTATTAAACGTGTTACTTCCAAAAAGAAATGACTTAACTGTAGCAGGTAGAATTAAGTTTGATGATATTCAAGTAAACGCTAAAGACCCAAGCAGTGGTTCAGTTGATATTGAAGTAAGCGGTAAGAAAGTAACTAAAACTACAGTTAAAGTTGCAGAAGTAAAGAACTATGGCAATACAATTGAAATGGAAGATAAAAAAGTAGTAGAAGTAGTAGCTGGAAAAAAAGAAAAAATTACTTTCTCTATTAATGAAATTGTAAGCGACAGTATTACACCAAGCAGACAAATAGAAGTTAAACTAGATAAAGCTTATTTGGCAACTTCAAATCAATCAAGCTTACCTAGCTTAACAGTTAAACTTAATGATACGGTACTTGATGCAGCTGCTATAAGCGCAATGGGCATTACTGCTGTGAAGAATGATGATGATTATATCACAGGATTTAAATTTACACCTGCAGGTATGACTGCAAGCAAGACAGATGAAATTACATTTGAAGACGTAGAAGTATTCGTACCATTAACAACAAGTGGAGATGTTACAATTTCAGCTGAAGGGCGTGCTTTAGTAGAAGAAGTTTCAACAACAGCTCTTACAGTTAAGTCGCCAGTGCAAGTAACTACAGAGGCATTGACACTTAAAGTAGGACTTAAAGATCAAAAAGGTGGCAAAATTACTATTAAAGAAACTGCTAGTGATATGTTAGCGACAAAAGATTTAGAAATTGAACTGCCAACAGAAAGCGGTCTTAAATTCTCAACAACTAAACCGGTTGTAAAAGTAACAGAAGGAGATCTGGTACTTGGAGAATGGAAAGTTGAAAACAATAAATTAATCGTTGCTGTAAAACGTGCATCAAACACAGCTTCAACTATCGAGATTTCTGACTTAGTAGTATCAACAGATCGTACTGTACCAGAAGGTACTTATGATATTAAAGTAAAAGGTGAAGCACTTGTTAAGACAGCTGATTTGTTTATGGATAAAGGTGTAGCTGATAATGACAAAAATACAATCAAAGTAAAAGACTTTATTGTAATGGGAACACCAAATACAGAAGACCTTGCTGCAAATGGTCTTAAAAAAGGTATTGCAACGTTTGCGATCGGAGCTAAAGATTACACTATGAATGGTGTAGCACAAGCGATGGACGGAACACCATTCATCTCTAATGGCCGTACAATGGTACCAGTAAGATACGTTGCAAATGCACTTGGTGTAAGTGCAAAAGATATCTACTTCGCAAATGGAACAGTTACAGTAATTGCTGGAAACAAAACTATTTCATTAGAAGTTGGTAACAAAGTTGCTAAATTAAATGGTGTAGCAGCTAGAGTAATGGAAACAGCACCGGTTATCAAAGAAGGCAGAACTTATGTTCCAGTTTCAGAAATCGGATCACTTCTTGGAGTGAACGCTAGCTGGAATGGAGAAACAAAAGTAGCAACGTTTGAAAATAAATAAGATAGTGTTTTAATAATGAAGAGAGGCTTTCGAGCCTCTCTTTTGCGTTCTCATAAATAGCAATCTGTCTTATGTTACAAATAGGATACAAAGTCAATACAAAATGAATATTCACTTGATTTAGTGTATTCTAAGTTATATACTCGTAGTAATTAAATCAATTTAGGTTTATGGTTAGATTTAAATTTTTAATTGAACCACAACTTAAGTATAGATAGTAAGATCAAATATTACAAAAGAGTTACAAAACCAATATTTGGTTGACTTTGAAAATTGGAATCTATATAATCTAAGTTGATAAAGAAAAATCTTTAAAAATTTTAAAAAATTAAAAGGGGGACGTGAAGTATGAAAATACGTCAAAAAATCGCTATGTTATTAGCGGCAGCTATGACTTTAACAGCTATGCCGATAATGACAATGGCACAAACAGACACTAAAGTTGTGTCAGGAATTCAGCTTGGAGTGAAAGATCAACCAGCTAACAACAGTCTTAGAATTGAAATGAAAGATGTAGCAACAACTACAGTAGATTTCTTTGTAGTGCTTGACAATGCTGAGTTTGCTGGACCATTTCCAAACCCAGTTACAACTGGAATTAATATTGATGGCACTGCAGCAATCAGTGTATCTGCTACAAGAACAGCAGCAAAAGAAATGAGAGTTACAGTTGCACCTTTAGGAGCTACAGGGAAAAATAACTTTACAATTCCTTTAAATGTAACATTAAAAGGTGGAGACGCTACTGTAGAAATTGTAGGAGGAGGTTCTGTGATTTCTTCTACAGATCCTATTATTTTTGCTAAAACAAGTGAAAATAAAGGGGCTGTTACAGTAGAAGATGCTAAAACAATTTATGGAGAGCCTGTTCAAGTTGCAAAGATTATAATTGATGAGCCTTTCAGAAATGTTTTAACTTCAGGAAATCTAATTAAATATACTCTTAGACATACTGATTATACAATTCAATCAGCAATAGTAAATTTTGAGAGAGCTTATATTACAACAAATAGAACAGATGCACATGCAAGTGTTAATATCGTTGATAACGGTACTGTTCTTGAAGTTGATCCTAATGTAGGTTATGGCGTTAGCAATGGTAATGGTAGAATAACTGTACTACTTACATTGAAAACTACAGAAAAGAAACCTTCAACTGGTGATTTAAACGTTAAAGTATCTGGAACTGATGTAACTACTACAACAGTTAAAGTAGCTGAAGTTAAAGATTATGGTGTAACTCTTAAAATGAAAGATGAAAAAGTTGTAGATGTAGTAGCTGGTCAAAGCAAAGATATCACATTTACAATTGAAGAAACAGTTGCAAATACATTTGTAACTAACAGAGATTTCGACGTTGAATTTGATGGAGCATTCCTTTATCCAGTTGCAAATCCATCAGCAACAGCACCATCAGCAGCAGCTTCTCAAGAAAAAGGATTAATAGATGATATCGTAGCTGCTATGACTAATTCAGATACAGAGCTTACAATTACAGCTGCAAACATAAGTCTTATTAAAGATAACGATGATTTTGTAACTGGATTCACAGTGAATGTACCAGCAGCAGGGTTTGCAGGTTCAACAGCTCCATATAAAATCGTTGTAAAAGATCTTAAAACTTTCGTACCACTTACAGCTTCAGGTGATGTAAAAGTAACAGCAAGTGGTCGTGCACTTGGTTATGATGCTTCTGCAGTAGCTATTAATGCTAAACAACCTGTTAAAGTAACAATGGAACCAATGACAATTAAAGTTGGTCTTAAAGAACAAGTAGGCGGAAAAATTGTTTTAGAAGAAACTGATAAGAGCATTTTTGAACAAGGTGAATACATTTTAATTAACTTAGAAGATGAAATAGGATTAAACTTAAAGGATGAAGATTTTGCTAAAAATGATAAAATCAAAGTAACATCAGGAGATTTAGTGCTTGATCTTGAAGCAACTAAAGTAACAGATGGAACATTAGCAATTAAAGTAAAAAGATCATCAGATACAGCTTCAACAATTACTATTGAAAACTTAAAATTCTATAGTGACCGTACTGTACCACAAGGAAATTACAAGTTTGAATTAGGTGGTAGAGCTCTTACAACAGATTGGACATTAGAAGGGCTTAATACTAATACACTTGGATATGGAAGCATAATTGAAGCAGATAAAACTGACATAACAATAGGAGACACTCTGGCTTCTCATGCTAAAATGGTTAAACCAGTAGAAGTAAAAGACTTCGTTATAGTTGCAACTGCAAATACAGAAGATATTTCAAGTAATGGTCTTAAAAAAGGAACAGCTAGCTTTGTAATTGGTTCAGCTAAATATGTTGTAAATGGCGTAGAAGCTGAAATGGATGGAGCAGTTTACCTTGACAATGGTCGTACAATGGTACCAGTAAGATATGTAGCAAATGCTCTTGGAGTAGCTGCTTCAGATATCTACTTTGCAAACGGAACAGCTACAGTTATTGCTGGAACTAAAACAGTTTCATTAACACTTGGCGACAAAGTAGCTAAATTAAATGGTGTACCTGCAAAAGCAATGGTAGCAGCACCAGTTCTTAAAGATGGTAGAACATATGTACCAGTAGCAGAAATCGGCGCTCTTCTTGGCGTAGAAGCTACATGGGATGCAGCAACTCAAACAGCTACATTCACAAACAAATAATTAAATATTAATTATTAAAAGCGGCCTAAATTATTAGGTCGCTTTTAATAATGGTTCTTTATCAATTGTTGGGGTAGCCCAAGTATAGAAGTTTATAGGTAGTTAGGATAATAAAAATATCCTAACTGCTTTTTATTTCTTTAGATATTTGATAATATTCAAATTCTACAAAAAACATTTTAATCTGTGAGGATAAGTGCTATTAGACTACTATTGGTATAGAGAATAATATTTCCTTGGCACTGTTGACTAAACTATGTTAAAATAGAATCATAAAATAGAATGCGGAGTTGAAAAATAATGCCCAAAGAAGATAAAGAAAAGAAAATAGAAAGAGTTAGCACAACTATTAATAATATCCTCTTTATACCTATTGCATTAATGCTGATGCTAGTACCACTTATTGTAAGAATGCGGGTTATAGTTCCTAGTGAAGTTGTACAAAAAATGTTTAAAAAGCCAAAGATTGTAGATTTTTTTACTCAAGGAAAGGCTGTAACAATTATGCTTATTTGTGTAGTTATGGCTGTAATGCTTTTTTTCTTGTTCGATAAAGCTAAGTTGAAAAAAGATAGGTACATATTATTTTATTCTATTTGTGCAGGGATATTTCTATTATTCACGGTGGTATCTACCATTTTCTCTGAGTATAAGGATGTAGCCATATGGGGGATTCCGGATAGGGCAGAGGGGATGGTCATTATCTTATGTTATATCTTTATTATGTTTTATACCCTCTATTGTTTTAATCAAGTAAACCATTATAAGTATATAATTATACCTTTAGGAATTATAACAGTTATTTTAACTATTATAGGAATATCACAGTGGATAGGTAAAGACCTTATGCTTAATACTGAAGTTGGACTTAGTTTAATTGTGCCAGATAAATATGCTCACCTCAAGGAGGCTCTACAGAGTAGAATGGCATCTAAGGCAGCATATGGGACTTTTTCGAATCCTAACTATATGGGAAGTTTTGTTGCACTTGTCTCTCCTATTTTTATGACACTAGCGCTTCTGTTTAAAGACTGGAAAAAGCAAATTATATTCATGATACTAGCTTTTTGCAGTATTTTTCTTTTAGTAGCTAGTGGTTCTAGAGCAGGCATGATAGGATGTGCGGTTGCAGTAATAAGTGGGGCAATTCTTCTAGGAAGACTAGCCTTACAGAAATGGGTCATTACTGTGTCTGTTGTTTTAGTAGGAGTAGCTGCCTTAATTGGAGCAAATCATACTAGTGAAGGAAAACTTGCAAAGCAAGGGAAAAAGCTAGTAACAGATATAGTGACTGTTATTGCTTCAACAGATGAAGTACAAGATTATAAAGATTCATTATTTGTAAGAGAAATAGTAAGTGGCGACAAGAAAATAATTATTAAAACCCAAGAAGACACACTTACTGTTGCTATGCGAGAAGGATCACTGAGTTTCCAAGATGAGAAAGGACAAAAAGTGCAATATAAGGAAAGAGAAAAATATTATATAACAAAAGATGAGAGATTTAGTAAAATTAAATTCATTAAGATTTTTACAGATAATGAAAATAAAAAAGTTGGAGGGGTAACACTCATTGCAGGCGGAAGTCTTGCATATTTAAAAATAGATTCTATACAAGGCGTTTATCCTATAGATAGCTATACTCAACAGGGAATAAACATAATAGAAGCGCCAGCCATTGGATTTAGAGGCAAAGAAAGAGAAGGTTCGGGAAGAGGCTATATATGGAGTAGGAGTATACCTATATTTTTATCAAGCTTAATTACCGGTAAAGGTCCGGATACTTTTTCATTGTATTTCCCACAAAATGATTATCTCGCAAAATTTTATGCCTTAGGATCAACTAGTATTGTAGTTGATAAACCGCATAATATGTACTTACAAATAGGTATTAATAATAGTGGTATAGCACTTGGGGCATTTTTAGCTTTAATGTTAGGGTATATAGTACAAAGCTTCCGCTTATATAGTTGGAAAAAATACTATACGTCTAAGGAAAGGTTGGGCATAGCTACAGTATTAGGTGTAACGGGATATTTAGCGGCAGGAATATTTAATGACTCAGTAGTAGCAATAGCTTTTATAGCTTGGGTTTTATTAGGAGTAGGAATTAGTATAAATTATTTAATAGAAAAGCAAGAAAAAGAGAAAATATAATCAAGTTATTTAACAAAAATGAGGAGGTTATAACCGGGTCATATTAATGCAGTGGTTATAACCTCCTCATTTTGACCATAAATACTAGTATGGTGTTTATGTATATTAGCATCTACATCAAGTATCACATCAGTTAGACTTTTACATTGTTCTTGAAATTCTTTAATAAGGGTAGAACAAGTTTTACTAGCTCCTACAATCAATCATAATACGTTTTTTTAGTATCTGCTTCTCTGTTAAAAGCATACTTAGGCACAATTCATCATTTTTAAATAGGCGATATAAAATATGGGTGTGTATAAGTGATCCAAACATGAAGAGTAAGATGATGAGGAGATAAATAATATAGATTGAGCGAGGGGGGAAATGCCCTGTCATTACTCCGAAGCTTAAGCAGCTAATGCTGTCTATTAATATAGCTGCAACTAATTGTAAAAGTTCTTTGATACTTGTGTAGCGCCAGAGAATAGTAAAGATTAGTATGCTGTTTTTAAAACATATCCAAAAATTAGATGAAAGTATTTTTAAATAAGGGACATTAAGAAGGTATAAGGTTGCCTTTTTTTGTAATAAGCTGTATAAATATATGAATACTAGAATTTTTGTAGTATGGTGTTCGTGAGATTTAAAGTATTATATGAAAAAAATTGACATGCTGTAGTACAAAGGTATATACTAAAATTGTTCAAATGTTGAACAAGAGAGTGAGGCATACTATGGATAAGGAATATATTATACTTCATGCCATTGAACAAGATCCCAATATTACACAGAGAGAACTATCTTGCAAAGCACAAGTTTCTTTAGGAAGTGTTAATTTGCTTATTAATAAAATGATAAAGGAAGGGCTTATCAAAATGAGTCAAATTCCTATGAATAGGGCAGTATATATGCTTACACCTGAAGGTATGGCAGAGAAAATACATAAGACAAGCAGGTATATTAAGTACCATTACAATTATATTAATGAAATGAAAGAAAAAATACGTGAGCAGCTTATGAAGTTAGTATCTGAATATGATGGAGTTTATGTTGTACTTGAAGGTGATGAACTAAGCGAGGTTGTGAAGTTAGCGGTTCATGATATAAAAGGTGTGAGGTGTATAGAAAGCAAAGATAGTGAAACTGGTTGGGAAGCGAAGGTTGAAAGAGAGTATTTAGGTAAGAAGGTAGTTGTTGTGCTCAGTGAAAAGGCTTGTGAGAAGCTTGGGGGAGTGGAAGAAGTTGTGTGGCTGCTTGAAAGGATATAGGAGGTCATATTAGCTAAAGTTATCCTTAAGAAAACGGTGGCCATATATTATCAAAAGGGCTTTACTTTTATAGAAGCTATAAGAGTAGTGACTATTTTAGGGATATTAGCTATTATATCCATCCCTTCTGGATTAGACGTAATCAAGAAAGCAGAGGAGAGTATATATTCTAATATCTAATAACTTTGATAAGTTAGAAAAGGTATATATGGTTTAATTAGAAACAGAAGGGATAGCACATACGGATATTGTGTTTGTGAGGTTTGTAGAGGAGAATAATATTGAAGTTTGTCCTAATAAGGGATAATTTCCTTTGTGAATTATAGAGTTAGTTGCAGTATTCATAACAAGATAGATTCAGATCAAAAAGAAGAAGTTCCTTTCTTGTGATTGGATGGAAAGGACGAGGCGAGTATGCTGAAAGGATAAACAAGGATTTAGCAAGTAATATAATGGGTTCAGGAACTTGAGAAACAGCGTGAGTGTTACAGAAACATTCGGGTATAAGCATCCAATCATAATTAACATAATAACAAAAACAAGGTGCAATTTGAGCCATACTATACATAACCGAGGTAGGAGGAACTTAAATTATGGGTTACTTGAAAATCAAAAGATTAATAGATATCATACTTTCATCTTTAGGACTTATCATATTATCTCCTGTTTTTTTAGTATTTATTATAGCCATCAAGCTTGACTCCAAGGGGCCGGTTCTCTTTAAACAGAAGAGAGTTGGGATTCATAAGAGTCACTTTAATATATTGAAATTCAGAACAATGAGAATTGATACGCCAAAGGACACGCCTACACATCTTTTAGAAAATCCAGATCAGTGGATTACTAAGGTAGGTAAGTTCTTACGCAGAACATCTCTAGACGAGTTGCCACAGATCATCAATATCTTTAAAGGTGAGATGAGCATCATCGGTCCAAGACCAGCCCTCTGGAATCAGTATGATCTTATTGAAGAAAGAGACAAGTATGGTGCGAATAATGTTCCGGTTGGCCTTACTGGATGGGCACAGATTAATGGTAGGGATGAGATTGAGATTGATGTAAAGGCAAGGTTAGATGGAGAGTACGCTGAGAAGATTGGGTTCATGATGGATATCAGATGTTTTTTTGGGACCATCGTCAGTGTTTTAAGAAGTGATGGTGTTGTTGAAGGTGGGACTGGTGTTAAGGCGAAGGCGACTCAGCCATCAGATGAAGTAAATAAAACAGAAGAATTAAAAATCTAAGGCGCCATGATATCAGTAGCATATCAAATAGCAGCCTATTAGATTGAGGTGACAAAATGAAGAATATATTAATCACTGGTAAAAACAGTTACATAGGTACATCTCTAGAGAATTGGCTCATGAGAGAACCAGATAAATATAAAGTAGATACGCTTGATATTAAAGATGGATCATGGAGAGCGAAGGATTTTTCACAGTATGATGTTGTATTTCATGTGGCTGGGATAGCTCATATCAAAGAAACAAGTAAGAACCAGGCCCTTTACTATAAAGTGAATAGAGATTTGGCTTATGAAACTGCTCAGAAAGCAAAAAAAGATGGAGTAGAACATTTTATTTTTCTGAGTTCAATGAGCGTTTATGGAATAGAGAATGGAGTTGTTAAGAGAGATACTCCACTTCAACCTAATTCAGCTTATGGAAGGTCAAAGATTGAAGCAGAAGAACTAATTAATAAGTTACAGGATGATTCGTTTATTATTGATACTCTTAGACCACCTATGGTCTACGGGAAAGGCTGCAGAGGGAACTATCCAAAACTAGCAAGGTTAGCTCTTAAGACACCAATTTTTCCAGAGGTAGATAATAAGCGCAGCATGATTTACATAGATAACTTATCAGAGTTTGTAAAGCAACTGATTGATAACAGAAGTGGAGGATTGTTCTTTCCACAAAATGCAGAATATATAAATACTAGTGATATGGTCAGGTTAATAGCTGAGGCTCATGGTAAGAAAATTGTAATGACTAAGGTATTTAATCCCTTGTTAAGGTTGATAAATGTAAATGCCGTAAATAAGGTGTTTGGTGACTTGATGTATGACATGAGTATTTCAAGTAAAATTAATCTAGTACCATTTTCTGAAACGATAAAGCAAACTGAGAATAAATAGGAAGTAGGGATTAAAAATGAAAGTATTAATAACAGGTGGAGCCGGATTTATTGGTAGTAATTTGGCATTAAAATTATTGGATAAAGACTATGAAGTTGTATTACTAGATAATTTAAGTAAACAAATTCATGGAGAAAATCCTGAAGAGTCTTATACTTATAATTTAATTAAGAATAAATGCGAATTAATTGTAGGGGATGCGACCAATTTTGAAGATTGGAAAAGAGCATTAGAAGGGGTTGATATAGTCGTACACTTGGCTGCAGAAACTGGTACAGGACAGTCGATGTACGAAATCAATAAGTATGTTGACATAAATATTGCTGGTACAGCTAAATTGATGGAAATAATTACAAATGAGAAAAACCAAGTAAAAAAAGTAGTTGTTGCAGCCTCTAGAGCTGTATACGGAGAAGGTAAATTTCAATGTAATGAGCATGGCATTATATATCCTGTATCTAGAAAAGATAAGGATATGAGTCAAGGAGACTTTGAAGTTAAGTGTCCAATATGCAATAAAAATGTAGCAATGTTACCAACTGATGAAGACTCAAAATTGCACCCTACTTCTGTTTATGGGCATACAAAGCAATCACAAGAGGAATTATGCATGATCGTTGGAAAGTCGATTAATCTTCCTGTAGTAGCTTTTAGGTTTCAAAATGTTTATGGCCCTGGGCAGTCACTAAAAAATCCTTATACAGGTATTCTTTCAATATTTTCAACTCGTATTAAAAATGGAAATGATATTAATATTTTTGAAGACGGATTGGAAACAAGGGATTTTGTTTATATTGATGACGTTACTGATGCGATAGTACTAGGGATTGAAAGTGACAAAGCAAATTTCGAATCTTTCAACGTAGGATCTGGTGAAAAAATAGATGTGTTGACTGTAGCAAATATATTAAAAGGTAAGTATGAATCAAATGTTAATATAAAAGTCTCTGGTAAATATAGATTAGGAGATATAAGACACAATCTTGGAGACTTAACAAAAATTAAAACTTTACTGGGATATGAGCCAAAAGTTAGATTTATAGATGGGATATCAAAGTTTGTGGATTGGGTTGAGCAGCAAAACATTGAAAGTGATAATTATGAAGCCTCAATAGAAGAAATGAAGAAAAAAGGACTCTATAAGTGATGAAACTTAATGGTAGAAGAATTTTATTTTTTGCTCCTGCATTTTTTGGTTATGAGGGAAAAATAGTTGATAAAATGACTGAGCTTGGAGCAATGGTTGACTTTTTTGATGAAAGATCAATAAAAAGTTCGTACGAAAAAGCACTATTGAAAATTAATCCGCAAATTTTCCATAAAAAGACAACCGATTATTATAATAAAATTATCGAGGAAATAGCAAATTTCGATTATGATTATGTCTTCATAATAAAGTGCGAGATGATGCCTATTGAAATAATTAAAAGATTAAAGAGTCTATTTAGTAAGGCAACTTTCTGCTTATACTTATATGATTCTTTAAATAACATAAAAGGAATTAATGAAAAATTAGATTACTTTGATCGAGTATTATCATTTGATATGGAAGATACAAGCAGAGGCTCAAAGATGATTTTTAGACCTTTATTTTTTATTGATGACTACAAAAGAAATTTTATTAAACAGGGAGATTATAAATTTGATGTTAGCTTCATTGGAACCATACATTCAGATAGATATAAAGTGATCAAGGCGATAAAAAATGTAGCTAAAAAAAATCAATATAAATTCTACTTTTATTGTTATTTGCAGAGCAAATTTATGTATTATTTTTACAAATTGACTAAGAGAGAGTTTAGTGGTGCAAAGAAGGAAGATTTCCAATTTGCCAAAATTCATAGTTTTGAAATTGCAGAAGTAATTGACAAAACAAAAGTTGTACTTGATGTGCAGCATCCAAAACAAACTGGACTAACTATGCGGACAATTGAAATGATCGGTATGCACAAAAAATTAATAACTACAAATCAAAGCATAAAAAAGTATGACTTTTATAATCCAGAAAATATTGCTGTAATTGATAGGAATGCGATTAAAATACCGGAAGATTTTTTAGATAACCCCTATCAAGTGATTCAAGAGGAAATCTACAATAAGTACTCATTAGAGAGTTGGATTATAGAAGTCTTAGGAGTGTGATGACATGGGGAATAAATATTCTACATCGGAATTCATATCAAATGTATTTGCTCTATTTTGTACAAAATTGTTTTATAAGAATGCAAGGCTAATAAGAAGACCTGTTTATATGCGAGGAAAATCTAGTATTTCATATGGCGAAGGGCTCACAACAGGGCATTCTTGTAGGTTTGATTTGCCAGGAGAAAGCACAAAGACTTTAATCATTGGAAAACATTGTGAGATGGGAGACAACGTGCATATTGTTGCGCATGAAGAGGTTGTTATTGGAGATAATTGTTTAATGGCTTCAAAAATTTTCATTAGTGACACAAATCATGGAGACTATGTTGGAGATAAACAATCTTCACCAGAAATACCCCCTAACGGAAGGCAATTGATTACAAGGCCAGTATCAATTGGAAATAACGTATGGATTGGTGAAAATGTTTGTATTCTTCCAGGCGTTAGAATAGGTAATGGTTGTATAATTGGTGCCAATTCTGTGGTTAATAAAGAGATACCTGATAACTGTATTGCAGCGGGGGTTCCAATAAAAGTAATAAAAAGATGGGATGAAGACAAATTATCTTGGATTAAGCTAGAGGAGCGCTAAGTATGGATATTTTAGTTGTTTCAGATTCACATATTACCAAACAAAAAGACGGTACCTATTGGTGTAGAACAGCTATACATGGATATGATTTCTGGAAACGGTATTTGTCTGCTTTTGATAGAGTCAAAGTAGTTTCGAGAGTTCTAAATATTGATTATGTTGATTTAGACAATCATATTAGAGTTGATGGGCCAGGGGTGGAAATAATTGATTTGCCTTTTGTAAGAGGCGCTAAGGAATACCTAAGAAACTATTTTAGATTTAAATCAGAAATAAAGAAAGTAATTAGCGACGAGGCTTGTGCAATTTTTAGGTTACCTTCAATACCTGCATTTATGGTGTTAAAGGAGTTTAAGAAGACAAATAAACCATACTTATTTGAAATTATTGCAGATCCTTATGATGCTTATAGTGTGAATTTTTTTGCTCAAAAATATTATACGAAAAAACTTAAAAATGAAACACTAAAAGCTAATGGGGTTTCCTATGTAACAGAAAAAACACTTCAAAGAAAATATCCATCATATTCAATAAAAAATGGTCCTAATGAAAAACATTTTGACACATATTATTCATCTATTGATTTGAAAGGTGATTTTTTTTCTGAGAAGCGTATCTATCCCAAATTCATAAAAAGTTTGAAGATTGTGCACCTTGCAAGTAGTATCAATAATGATAATAAGGGGCATGTAACACTTCTTAAAACAGTTTATTCGCTCAAGAAGAAAGGATACAATGTTTCCTTGGAATGTATTGGCGATGGTGATATGCGCAGTTATTATGAAGATATGGCTACCACCTTAGGGATTAAAGATATTGTGAATTTCGTGGGGTTATTCTCTTCAATAAATGATTTGCGAGAGGTAATGTTAAAGGCAGATATTTTTCTTTTTCCAACCAAGGCAGAAGGTCTTCCTAGAGCAATTATTGAAGCAATGGCACTCGGATTGCCTTGTTTGTCAACATATGTCGGCGGAGTACCTGAATTATTAGATGAAAGATATTTATTTCATCCGGATGATGTTGAAGGGTTCAGCATTAAAATCGGACAGTTGATAAATAATCCGTCAGAATTAGAGGAAATGAGTGAAGTTAATATTAATAAGGCAAAAGAATTTAGGAAAGAGATTCTCGATTCAAAAAGAAATAATTTTTACTATAAGTTAAAAGAATTGGCAGAGGCAACAGAATAGAATGGGGTAAAGGGTTGATTAAATGATACGAGTATTGCATGTAACAACATCAATGGACTTTGGTGGCGCTGAGACGTTCATCATGAACATATATAGAAAGATTGATAGGAGCAAGATTCAATTTGACTTTTTAGTTCAATCTTATGATGAGTTTGACTATAGTGACGAGATAGAGAAACTTGGAGGAAAGATTTATGTAGTTGAAGGACGAAGAAAGGGAATTATTAAAAATAGAAAAGAGTTAGATCTTTTTTTCTCGACTCATAGTTATTATAATGCGGTACACCTACATACTAATTGTCTATCTTATATTGAACCTTTAATATATGCTAAGAAGCATAAGATAGGGAACTTGATTGTTCATGGTCATAGTACGAATATTAGTGGAAATTCATTACATCGTATCATACACAAAGCAAATCAATTATTTCTAAAATATTATTCTACCAAAAATGTTGCTTGTTCGGTCGAAGTTGCAAAATGGATGTTTGGTAATAAGGTAGTAGATTTTGATGAATATGAAATTATTAATAATGGCATAGAAGTCCAAAATTTTAGATTTAATAAAAGTGATCGAAATAGATATCGTGATGAATTTGAACTTAATAATAAAACAGTTGTAGGTCACATAGGAAGATTTATAGACGTTAAGAATCATAAGTATATTATTCAAATATTAAATGAATTGAGAAATATTAAACCGGATGTGTCTTTGTTATTAATTGGAGATGGACCACTAAGATCAAATATTGAAAAACAAGTTCACGAACTAGGACTTAAAAAATATGTATACTTTTTAGGAAAGCGGGGAGATGTTAATAGAATTCTTAATGCTATGGATATCTTTGTTTTTCCTTCATTATATGAAGGATTACCGTTGACATTAGTGGAAGCTCAAGCATCAGGATTAACTTGTATTGTCTCAGATAGAATAAGTGACGAAGTTTTATTGACGGATAGAATAATTAAAATGCCAATTGATGTTTCACCAATAGAATGGGCAGAAAAAATAGTTAAATATTCAAGGGATTCTGAAAGAGATAATAAATATGAAGCTGTTATAAATGGTGGTTATGATTCAGAGAATGCTCTTAATAAAGTACTTAGTTTATACAATTAAAATATTATTTAATGATCAATTAGAACATTTGAAAAGGAGTTTTAAAATGAACTTATATGAAAAAATTAAGGACAGAGAAGAAAAAATTTCACTTGTAGGTCTTGGTTATGTTGGGATGCCTATAGCTATAGCATTTGCCAAGAAAGCTGATGTCCTAGGATTTGATATTAGCAAAGAAAAAGTTGAACTATATAAAAAGGGAATCGATCCAACTAAAGAGGTTGGAAATGATGTAATAAAAGAAACAACAGTAGAATTTACTGCCGATGAGTCAAAACTAAAGGAAGCTAAGTTTCATATAGTTGCGGTTCCTACTCCAGTAAATGCTGACCATACACCTGATTTACGACCTGTTGAATCAGCAAGTAAAATTGTAGGTAGAAATCTTACAAAAGGATCAATTGTTGTATTCGAGTCTACAGTTTACCCAGGTGTCACAGAAGAAATCTGTATTCCAATTCTTGAGAAAGAATCAGGAATGAAATGTGGTGAAGATTTTAAAGTAGGCTACTCACCTGAAAGAATTAATCCGGGTGACAAAGTACATAGACTTGAAACTATTGTGAAAGTCGTTTCTGGTATGGATGAAGAGTCTCTTGATATAATTGCGAAGGTTTATGAACTTGTAGTTGATGCTGGAGTACATAGAGCGAAATCAATCAAGGTGGCTGAAGCTGCTAAGGTTATTGAAAACTCTCAAAGAGATATCAATATTGCATTTATGAATGAGCTTTCTATTATTTTTAATAAGATGGGGATTGATACCAAAGCTGTTCTTAAAGCTGCAGGAACTAAATGGAACTTCTTGAAGTTCTTTCCGGGACTTGTTGGTGGTCACTGTATTGGTGTAGACCCTTACTACTTAACATACAAAGCTGAACAGTTAGGGTATCATTCACAAATCATACTTTCTGGTAGAAGAATCAATGATGATATGGGCAAATATGTGGTTGAGAATTTAATTAAAAATCTTATTAAAGCTGATGTGCCAGTAAAAGGTGCTAAGGTGACAATCTTAGGATTTACATTCAAAGAGAACTGTCCAGACACTAGAAATACCAGAGTTATTGATATCGTAAATGAACTTAAAGAGTATGGAATTAATCCTATGATTGCAGATCCAGAAGCTGATGCTGAAGAGGCTAAACACGAATATGGAATTGTGTTTGATGCAGTAGAAGATATTAAAGGCATGGATGCTGTTGTTATTGCTGTTGGTCACGATCAATTCTTGAAATTATCTCAGGAAGACTTCAATAAAATGTTCAAAGAAAGTCCTATCGAGAACAGAGTATTACTTGATATTAAAGGAATCCTAGATAGAAAAGAGTATGAAGCGGTAGGATATAGATATTGGAGACTGTAAAGGAAGGGTGTGCATATCATGGGGTATGAAAATATAATATTTGAAAAAGATAGTGTTTTTCTCGTAACGGGTGGAGCAGGATTTATAGGCTCCAACTTGTGCGAGGTTTTATTAGATAAAGGATATAAAGTAAGATGTCTAGATAATCTTTCAAACGGGAAACAAGCAAATGTTAATTTATTTATTGATAGGCCTAACTATACTTTTATCAAAGGTGATATTAGAGATCTTGATACTTGTACGAGAGCTTGTGAAGGAGTTGATTATGTACTAAACCAAGCAGCTTGGGGAAGTGTGCCAAGAAGCATTGAGATGCCCTTATTATATGAAGAAATCAATATTAGAGGCACACTCAATATGATGGAGGCTGCTAGACAAAATGGTGTGAAGAAATTTGTCTATGCATCCAGTTCTTCAGTATATGGCGATGAACCGAACCTTCCTAAAAAAGAGGGAAGAGAAGGCAACCTTTTGTCACCTTATGCTCTCACCAAAATGGTAAATGAGGAATATGGAAAGCTTTATACAAAGGTCTATGGCCTGGATACTTACGGATTAAGATATTTTAATGTGTTTGGTAAGAGACAAGATCAAAATGGAGTTTATGCGGCAGTAATTCCAAAGTTCATCAATCAGCTTTTAAATGATGAGCAACCGACGATTAATGGGGATGGGAAGCAAAGTAGAGATTTCACATATATTGAGAATGTAATAGAAGCCAATTTAAAAGCATGTAAAGCTCCATCTGAAGTTGCAGGAGAAGCTTTCAATATCGCATATGGTGGAAGAGAATACTTGATTGATGTCTACAATTCGTTATGTAAAGCTCTTGGTAAGGACATTGAACCAATATTCAGTCCTGATAGAAAAGGTGATATTAAACATAGTCATGCTGATATTAGCAAGGCTAAGGAAATGATTGATTATGATCCAAGTTGGAGTTTTGAAAGAGGAATTGAAGCTGCGATAAAATGGTATAAGGAGAATTTGTGAAATAAAATGAAGTTTGCGAAAGGACAATAGGAGATGTATATAAATTCATATATCAGGGGTAATAAGATAGAGAACATATCAAATAAAAAAATATATACTATAGGTTTTATAGCTTCTATGATGCATTTATTATTTTGGGTTAATTCTAGTGTGCCATTCGCATTAATTTCAATGATACTTATTTTAGGAACTGGAATATTCTCTAATTATAATAAAAGTATCTCTTTATATTACTTTTTGTTGCCTAATATGGCAATGCTTAAATTTAGCGAAAATGGATTTGCAATACTTTCGATGTTTTTAATCATCTTATTTCTCAAAATAATATTTACAAAAAAGACGAAATTACCCACCACGCTATTGATTTTGATGATTTTATATATAGTAGTTAATTTGATTTCTTATTCACTTGAAGAATACAATTTTGGAATGATCACTCAAGATATAAGAGTAGTAATCGATATGTTAATGCTTATCTCGATTATTTCACTGAATAAAGATAAAGTTAAAGATTTGATTGATAGGCTTTCTGAATCATTTGTTATGGGGACATTAACAACTGCACTTTGTGGATTAATATACCAATATATTTTTGATATGAAGTTTTATAATAGATTAGAGGCAGTTGAAGGAGATCCTAATTTTTTTGCGCTTGTAATTGCCTTATCAATATCAATTTTATTGTTGAAAATGAAATTGATAAAGTTCAAGTTGAATGACTTATTTTTAATAATGATATTATTCGTCTTTGGTCTATTGAGCTATTCACGTGGCTTTATTGTATCAATGATTCCAAATATGTTTATGATAGCATGTTTATTAAGTAAAAGAGGAGTGATCAGAGTTCGTTATAAGATAATTATTTTTTCTGTATTAACAGTCGCAATTATTGCATCTTTTGATTTGTTAAGAAGCCTTATAAGTTCTAATCTATCTAGGTTCTTCTTAGAAGAGTCAAAAGGTGGGAGTGGTAGATTACTTATTTGGGATTACTATTTAAGAAATCATTTTACTTCAATTAAGTATTTTTTAATAGGTACAGGAAGATATACTCTTTATGTACCTAATATTGGTCAGGCAGTCCAGCATAATATTTACATCGAGGCAATTACAGGGAAGGGGCTCATAGGTACTATAATTATTTATCTTATGTATAGCAGGATATTTCTTAATTTAAGAAATGTTTTTGGAGTAAAAAAGATTAAATTAATATCGTTGCTTCCAATCATTACATTAGGAATTGCATTTATGTTTTTAAATGGTTTATCTGGAGATATTGGAGTTATGACAATAATATTGAGTATACTGATAATAAATAGGTATTCTATGAAACCCATAAACGTAGTACCAAAAGAGGTGAATTAATGGAGAAAATTTTAATAAAGCTTGAGGCGTACTCGGGAGGCGCTCCAAACTCATTGTTAGAATATGGAAAAATATTGAATAGATTAGGATATAAAGTTATAGCTGCAGGGGAATTTAAGCACAAATCACTTATAGATAGTTATAATGATGCGGGAATAGAAACTTATAATTTTCCGTACGTAAACAATAAACAAGTCTTTAAAAGTATTAAATTAGCTTTTCAATTATATAATTTCTGCAAGAATAATGGTGTCACCATGGTATGTTCTGCTTCTGCAAGAGATACTTTTTATATATCGAGAATTTCAAATTTGATTAGAATAAAGTATTTGCCAATAATAGCAGGTGGGAATCTAAATAACAAGATAAACTTAATTAAGAATTTATATGACCATAAATTCATATGTTTCAGTGAAGAAAATAAAAGTGACCTAATAGGAGTTGGACATGGAGAAGAGAATATTAGTGTCATTTCAAATAGAATTGATGTAAAAGAGGATCCAGGTTGGATTAAGCATTATAATAATTTTGGGGAAACTATCAATATGATTGTTATATCAAGACTGGATTCCGAAAAAGTAAAATCTATTTTAAATGCTATCGAAATTGCTGAATGGATTTCCAATCAAGGAGAAAATATTGTCCTAAAAATTGTAGGAACCGGCTCGGAAATTGAAAATGTAAAACAAGTAGTAAAAAAAACTAATAATAATTTTGGGAGGAATATAGTTGAAGTACTAGGTCATGTAGATGATACTAGGACAATTTACCATGATGCACATGTAATTATGGGAAAGGGACGTAGTGTAATAGAACCTATGATGTATAATCGAATTGGTATAGTTATTGGTGATGAAAGTGACTTCGCTATTTGTAATATTGAGAATGTTGAACACCTATATTTTCATAATTTTAGCGGAAGAAATATATTAAAGCAACATTCAAAAGAACAACTACTAGACTTGATTAGAAATATTAGAAAAAATCAACTTGATTATAAATCATTTTATAAAGTTTTTGAAGAAATTAGAAAAAAGTATCACTCAAAATATTTATCAGAAAGTTTTTTGCCTATATTTTATTTAGTAAATTCACGAAATGATGTGGAGTATACAGTTAAAAGATTTCACAAAGCGCATCTATTTTATATAGGATTAAGGTATATTAAAATCGCAATTCAAGATATGATTTTTAGAAGAAATAAAAATGAAAACAACAGAGATATATAGAGATGTATTGTTAACTAAATACTTAATGAATAATTTGAAGTCTTATTTCAAGGAGAGAGATTAATGAAAGGAATTATTTTAGCAGGAGGTTCTGGAACTCGACTATATCCATTAACAATGGTTACTTCAAAGCAGTTATTGCCGGTTTACGACAAACCTATGATATATTATCCCCTTTCTATTCATATGTTAGCAGGGATTAAAGATATTTTGATCATTTCAACTCCACATGATTTACCGAATTTTAAACGACTTTTAGGTGATGGAAGTGACTTCGGAATTAATTTGTCTTATGCCGAACAACCATCACCAGATGGACTAGCACAGGCCTTTATCATTGGTGAAAAGTTTATCGGAAAGGATAATGTTGCTATGATTTTAGGAGATAACATTTATTATGGCAATGGATTTACTCCAATTCTAAAAGAGGCAAAAGAGAATGCTCAAAAAGGGATAGCAACAATCTTTGGATATTATGTTCATGACCCAGAGAGATTTGGAATAGTCGAGTTCGATGAAGATGGAAAGGTAATTTCAGTAGAAGAAAAACCAAAACATCCAAAATCCAATTATTGTATAACTGGGCTTTATTTTTATGACAATCGAGTTGTTGATTTTGCTAAGAAAGTAAAGCCATCAGCAAGAGGGGAACTTGAAATAACTGATTTAAATAGAATGTATCTTGAAGATGGTACTCTGAATGTGAAATTACTCGGAAGAGGTTATGCATGGCTTGATACCGGTACGATGGATAGTCTAGTTGAAGCAGCTGAGTTTGTTCAAATGATTGAAAAGAGGCAGAGTATAAAAATTGCTGCTTTAGAGGAGATAGCTTATTATAACAATTGGATTGATAAGCAAACCCTTATAGCATCAGCTAAGAGGTATGGAAAATCTCCTTATGGAGAACATTTAAAGAAGGTTGTGGAAGGAAAAATAAGATATTAAGTGAGGTCACTCGATGAATTTTATAAGAACAGAAATTGAAGATGTTTTGATAATTGAGCCAAGAGTCTTTGGGGATCATCGTGGGTGGTTTACTGAAACATATTCAAAAGTTAAATTTGAAGAATTAGGTATAGATGTTGACTTTGTACAGGACAACCATTCTATGTCAGCTCAAAAAGGCACATTGAGAGGCTTGCATTTTCAAATGAATCCCAAGGCGCAGACAAAATTAGTGAGGTGCACAAAAGGGAAAATCCTAGATGTGGCAGTTGATCTAAGAAAAGGCTCATCTACATATAAGAAATGGGTAGCTGTTGAATTATCTGAAGATAATAAGAAGCAGCTATTGATCCCTAAAGGTTTTGCACATGGGTTTCTAACTTTAACTGATAATGCAGAAGTTCAATACAAAGTTGATGAATACTATGCTCCTGAATGTGATAGAAGCATTAGGTTTGATGATTCTGAAATTGGAATAATGTGGGGAATTGAAAATCCAATTCTTTCTGAGAAAGACCTGAAAGCTCCATTACTTAAGGATAGTGATACAGATTTCAGTATAAAATTTTTGGTAACAGGAGTAAATGGTCAACTTGGTCACGATGTAGTTTTAAAATTAAAAGAAATTAATCTTGACGTTATTTCTCCCACAAGAGAAGAATTTAATCTAACGAATGAAGAACAAGTCAAAACCTTCATCACAAAGGAAAAGCCAGATGTAATTATTCACTGCGCTGCTTATACTGCAGTTGATAAAGCTGAAGAAGAAAAAGACTTGTGCTATTCAGTTAACGTCAATGGAACTAAAAATATTGCTAGGGCTGCTAAAGGTATAAATGCAAAAGTAGTTTATATAAGTACAGATTATGTATTTGATGGATCAGGAGAAGAACCTTATAACGAAGATAAAGAGACTGCACCAATTAATTATTATGGTTATACAAAGGATCAAGGTGAAAAGATTCTTAGGGATTTAATTGACAGACATTTCATTGTGAGAACCTCGTGGGTGTATGGTTCAAACAGTAATAACTTTGTAAAAACAATGCTCAAACTGGCAGAAACAAGAAATGAAATTAGCGTGGTCAGTGATCAAATTGGTTCGCCTACATACACTAAAGACCTAGCAGAATTTATTGCTAGTTTAGTTCAAACTAATAATTATGGAACATACCATGGTGTGAATGAAGGTTACTGCAGCTGGTATGAATTTGCAAAATTAATCTTCCGAAAATGTGGAATTAACATGATAGTATGTCCGATCTCTTCTAAAGAGTATCCTACTAAAGCAAAGAGGCCAATGAATTCTAGGTTATCTAAGAAGAATACTGACAAGGCTTACATTGAGAGATTGCCGCATTGGGAAGATGCATTATCAAGATTTATCAAAGAGATAAATAGTCAGGAGGATTAAAGCAATGAAAACAATTTTAGTTACAGGAGGAGCGGGTTTTATAGGAAGCAATTTTATTAAACTAATGCTTCAAAAATATCCAGATTATAAGATCATTAATTTAGACGTGCTTACATACGCAGGAAATCTAGAGAATCTTAAAGATATTGATGGAAATCAGAGTTATGAGTTCATTAAAGTCGATATTAGAGATAGAGAAAAAATTGAAGAAATTTTTAAGAACAATAATATCACTTCAGTTGTAAACTTTGCTGCAGAATCTCATGTAGACAGAAGTATCGAAGAACCAGAAGTCTTCTTAACAACAAATATTATTGGAACTCAGGTACTACTTGATACAGCCAAGAAATTCTGGAAAGTGAATCCGGATGATAAATATTGTAAGGAATATAAGTCAGGAGTAAAATTCCTTCAAGTTTCCACTGATGAAGTGTATGGGGCTCTGGGTGAAACTGGTATGTTCACAGAAACAATGCCCCTTATGCCAAACAGCCCATATTCAGCATCAAAAGCGAGTGCTGATATGATTGTTAGAGCTTATAATGAGACCTTTGATATGCCTGTTAACATTACAAGATGTAGTAATAACTATGGGCCATATCAATTCCCTGAAAAGCTTATTCCACTAATGATCAACAACTGCCTCAAAGAAAAAGACCTTCCAGTATACGGTGATGGTATGCAAGTTAGAGACTGGCTTCATGTTTCTGATCACTGTTCAGCAATTGACACAGTTCTTCACAAAGGCAGAAACGGAGAAGTTTATAATATTGGCGGGAACAATGAAAAAGCCAATATTGAGATTGTTAAACTAATCATCAATACTCTTGGAAAATCAGAAGAGTTGATTAAGTATGTAAAAGACCGTCCAGGCCATGATAGAAGATATGCTATTGATAACACCAAGATTACTAAAGAACTTGGCTGGGAACCTGTATATACATTTGAGCAAGGAATGAAAGAGACAATCCAATGGTATCTTGAGAATGCTGAATGGATTGGGAATATCATTTCTGGTGATTATACTAATTACTATAATAAGATGTACTCTGTAGTATAGTTCATCTCATCATTTAGCACTGAAACTGAGGTGACTATGGTAAGCGAATATGCTAGCAACCGGAGGTCTAGGGTTCATCGGCAGCCATACCGTCGCAAAAATTATAAAAAACAAACATGAAGTAATCAACGCTGATAATCTTATCAACTCAAAGATTGAAGTCAAGGATAAGCTACATAAAATAACAGGTATCAAACCAATTTTTTATCAGATTAATGTAACGGATGAAGAAAATTTAGAAGAAATCTTTGTTAATCATAAAATCGATGGGGTGATTCATTTTACTGATTTCAAGTCGGGAGGAGAGTCTGTAGCAAAGCCATCAGAATACTACTCTAATAATTTAGTAAGTAGGATGGTACTTAGCAAGATGTGTGTGAATTACGGAGTTGGGAAGTTTGTCTTTAGCTCATCAGCAACGGTATACGGTGATCAGCAATCACCACTCAAAGAAGATATAGAACTTAAGAAGACAACTAATCCTTATAGGGAGACCAAGACCATGAGTGAGAGAATATTGACAGTACAGCTATTTCAAATGATGGTTTTTCAGTAAGTCTATTGAGAAGTTAGAATCAGGAGAAGACATCTATAACCTGGGGACAGGGCAAGGCACTTTAGCACTTGAGCTTGTAAATGCGTTTATGAAAGTGAACGATAGGGATATTCCTTATGAAATCGTCGGAAGACATCCAGAATATATTGCAACTTGATTCACTGATGGCAAGTAAAGAGGAACAGGAGCTTGGATGGAAAGCTGAACTAGGAATTGAAGAAATGATAAGAGATACTAGGAGACTTGCGAAAACAAAACAAAAACATTCAAGTGTTTAAAAATAATATAGTATCGAGAGTGAAAATATGAAAAAAATAGTCCAAAATGAGTTCGTTCTATCACTTATAACAAAGGGCATTTTAGTAATACTTGGGCTTGTAACCAGCATTATAATTAACAGATACTTAGGGCCTAGTCTAAAAGGTGAATATGCGTATGTCTTAAACTTAATTAATATCCTATCACTTGTCCTTAATTTAGGGATATATCATTCATACCCATATAATAGAAAAAATAGTGGTGTAGATATAAAAAATAGATATTTCGGAATTTCGTTTTATCAATATTTTGCATATATGTTTATTTCGGTAATAATTATTATTTTTTTTAGAGACAGAAATGTAATTATAATCGCGTTACTTACGCCTTTAATGGTTCTAACAAAACAACTGATATTTATATGTTTAGTTGAAGATTTTAAGCTTAGAAATTTAATAATAACAGCTAATCAGATAATTTATTCGATATTTCTGATTCTTTTATCTATATGTACTACAAGTAGTCTGATATATGTTTTTGTATTGTTGATGGGGCAAGAACTATTAACAGTAGTAGTAATAGTTAAGAAATATAAAATCGATATTTTAAGAAGAAGTTTTAATTTTGAAGATTTGAATAATGTATTGAAATTTGGATTTTATCCAATGATAACATCACTTTTAATAACTTTGAATTATAAAGTAGATATACTAATATTAAAATATTTTGTTGACTTTGAGCAAATTGGTTTTTATACTATCGGAGTTGGTCTTGCTACACAAGCTTGGATGATACCTGATGCATTTAAAGAAGTATTATTTTCAAGGACTGCAAAGGAAGATCCTATTGACATTATTATACTTTGTATTAAGATAAATTTATATGTCAGCATAGCTATTATTCTTGCAATTGCTTATTGGGGTAAAAATATTATAAATATTATGTATGGATCAGCATATTTACCCTCATATTCAGTTGCCGTTATTATGTTTTTAGGTTTGATACCTATGATATTTTATAAAATGATTATTTCCCTATTTAACGCCAACAAAAAACAAAGAATTTCATTCAACATTTTATTAATAGCAGTTATATTTAATGTGTTGTTAAACTTAGCAACAATACCTAAATACGGAATAATAGGCGCGGCTTTTTCATCTGTTATATCTTATTCTGTAAGCGGAATATTATTTACAAGATATTTTATCAAAGAATACAATATTAATGCTATACAATTGATTCTATTATCAAAAAAGGAAATTTATAGAATTCTACAATTATTTAGGTTAAGCCATAGAAATAAATTTAAGGAGTAAGAAAATGACAAACAAGAAAAAAGTTTTATCAGTTACTCAAGGTTCAATTAACGGAAAGGTTAAGCTAAGTGGTGCAAAAAATAGTGCATTAAAGTTACAAACTGCTTCATTATTAACTGATGAAGAAGTATACCTAACGAATTTTCCAAATGGATTATCAGATGTAACCATCCACAACGAGATGCTCAAAGTACTAGGGAAATCTGTAGAAATCAACGGAGACAGATTGAAAGTCAGTGGCACAATAAATACAAATGAGCTAATCTGGGAAGGAAGGTCCATTCGTAATACTCTATTAATGTGGGGGGCGATACTCGCGAGGGAAGGTGTTTCTAAGGTACCACTCCCTGGAGGATGTAAAATTGGCGAACGCAAGTACGATCTTCACCAGGTGGTTTTAGAAAAACTTGGAGCAAAAGTTTGGGTTGAAGGGGATTATTTGTGTGCGGAATCAGATGGAAGATTAGTAGGCACTGATATTCATTTGCCAATGCGTTCAACAGGCGCAACTGAAAATGCTATACTTAGCTCGAGTTTAGCAAAAGGTAAAACAACGATTTGGAATCCACATGTAAGACCGGAAGTAATCGAACTTGTTACAGTTCTTAATAAGATGGGGGCAAAGATTACAGTTCGTGGAAATGAAAGTATTGTGGTTGAGGGAGTGGAAACATTACACGGAACAACTCATAATGTTATGCCAGACAACATGGAAGCTTTAACATATTTAGTGGCAGCAGCTGTCACTGATGGAGAAGTAGAAATTGAAGGATTCCCTTATGAGCATTTAGAGGTTCCTATGATTTTCTTAGAATCAAGTGGACTGAAAGTTTATCATGGACCTAGCTCTATAATTACAAAAGAAAGTAATTGCTATCCACTTGAAATAAGCACCGGACCTTATCCAGGCATTAATTCTGATATGCAACCAATACTTGCTGTTTACGCTTCTGTTGCTAAGGGTATGTCAAAAATTGTTGACTTAAGATTCCCAGATCGTTTCGGTTACGCAGAGCAGTTAAGTAAAATGGGAGTATCAACTGATGTAGTAAACAATCAATTAATTATTTACGGTGGGAATTCATTGGTAGGAACGGAAGTTTATGCAGATGACTTAAGAGCAGGGGCAGCACTCTTAATAGCTGGATTGGTTGCTAAAGGAAAAACATTAATTAGTAACGCAGAACAAATTGAACGTGGTTACGAGAACTTCATTGGTAAACTTCAGAGTCTAGGTGCTAAAGTAAGCTGGGAAGAAGTCGAATAAAATACTGTATGAAAGGATGGTTAAATGGACGTAACAATATTAAATGATCTGTCCCTCAAAACTTACAATTCATTTAAGCTTGAATCTAAGGCTTCATTAATGGCGTTTCCTCATAATAATAATGGCCTTGCAAAATTGATTCAGACATATGAAGGGAAGAAAAAAATAATTTTAATTGGAAAAGGTTCTAATGTAATATTTTCCAAAAAAGACTACTCAGATGAATATTTGTTTGTAAGCCTGAAGCTTATGGATAATATAGAATTAATTGATGAGAAGACAATTAGTGTTCAAGGGGGAGCAAAAATGTCTGATCTCGTTTGGTTTGCTATTGAAAATAATATTAAGGGCTTAGAGTTTTTGGAAGATATTCCAGGGACGGTAGGTGGCGGAATCATTATGAATGCCGGCACATACAGAAATACAATTGGAAAGTTTATTAAATCTATAACGTACTATGATTTAACTAAGAATGAAATTATTTCAAGAGAAGTCGAAGAAGAGAACTTTGGAAAGAGAAAATCCTATTGGTCAGAAAATCCTTCGATTGTACTTTCGGCAGTACTTCAATCAGAGCAAGGCGACTATGTAGAGTCATTGCGTATTACGATGCAAGAAAAAGAAAAGCGTTACATGAAACAACCTAGAAATTATCCAAGTGCCGGAAGTGTTTTCGTAAGGCCAGAAAAAGACTTAAAAGAACATGTGGTATGGGAACTCTTAGACAAAGTTGGCCTTAGAGGCTATGCAATAAATGGGTGCTGCTTTTCTGAAAAACACCCAGGGTTTATTGTCAACATAGGTGGTGCTGAATATGAAGATATAATAGAGTTAGTAAGAATAGCAAAAGAAAGAGTTTTGGAGAAGTTTGATGTAGAACTAAACATGGAGTGGAAGATTATATAGCCTTTTGCTTCATCATTAAAGGTATTAAGATAAGCGTCAAATAGGTTCTTTCCAATATTAGTTGAATTTATATTAAGAAAGTATTATTATACCTATATCTCTTATAAAAACAACGGTAATAATTATGGAAACTTTTAAGTTCTCTTGATCCTGAATTAAAAGGTTTGGATTATAAAATAAAGGCTAATATTATAGTAATAATGATGGGTTCCAGTAGAAACGAGGTTGTTTGTCCTTAATGTAATGGAATATCCAGAAGAGTACATTCTTTATATCAGCGAAAAGTTCAGGATATTCCTATTATGGATAAAAAAGTAATTATATTTTTGAAGACAAGAAAAATGTTTTGTGATAACCCAAATTGTTTTCATAAAGCATTTGCTAAACGTTTTGCTTTCTTGGAATATAAAGCCAGGAAATCTGAAAGACTGATTCAAAAGATACTTGATAGTTCAACTAGTATAAGTCTTTGATGACAGCTGGATTATTATCAGAAAGCACTGCAGATGTGGGAAAAAGTACAATCTGTATCCTGCTTAAAAAAATGCCACAGATTGTGGATAAAGATAAAGTAAAAGAATTTGTGTGGGTGATTTTGTTTTAAGATGAGGTATACTTATGGTACGATCATGATTGATATTGACAGTCACCGAGTGATTGATATTCTTAATTCACGTGATAAGGATAGGGTATTGGAATGGTTAAAGACATAATCTATGAAGTTGTACCAAGGGACGATTCAAATACGTAGGGTGCAGCGGTAAAGTTGTCCCACCCTAATGTAGTTCAGGTCACAGATCGGCTTCACCTGTTAAGGAGTCTATCAGAAGCCGTTGGAAAATATATGTATAGGCTATATCTATTTAGGTTTGAAATACCGGCAAATTCTACTATCCTATCTCCAGAGATGGAAGCACTCTATAATACCAGAAATCGACGTGAAAGAATTCTGTTTGCACGTCAGAAATATAACCAAGGTTATACTCAGTCAGAAATTGCTCTACTACTACATTCAGCTATTTCTATAGTGGAAAAATATCTAAAAATTTCTGAAGAAGAGATATCTGAAGCGTTATCTTTTTCAAGAGAAAGGCAGCACCAGGATGAAATGTCAAAAAAGAAAGCTAAGATTGATGAAGTTAAAATAATGTTTCAAAATAGCGATTTAATAGAAGTGATATGTAGAAAAACAGGTCATACTTATCAAACTGTTATAAACTATATTTTTGGAAGTTATTCACTTGTAAATAGTCATTATGATAACCGCATACCAGGAAAATTACAAAAATATGAAGCAGAGGTCGTTTTACTGCGTTCTCAGGACATGACATATAAAAAGATAACAAAAATAATTCGTCAAAAAGGTTATACAGGAACTGTAGATGTACTCAGAGTTTTTATGCAAAAAAATGTGAATATCAGAAAAATACTGGGATACAAAAGAAAGAAAGCAAAAAGGAATATATTGTACGTAAATAGATGATACAACTAATATATCATAAGCTTGATGAAGTTAAGGTAATATAGGGGAGCAGTATGAAGCAGTTCTCAAAAAATATCCGACTATCGGAATAACCTATAATCTTCTTAGGTAGTTTCATGAAGTTATATTTTCAAAGGAATATGGTCGACTTGATGAGTGGATATACAAGGCAAAAAGTCCGGGAATAACTGAAATAGATTCATACATATCGGGGCTGAGAAATGATATATATGCTGTAAAAAATGCCATTACAGAAAAGTATAATAATGGTTTAGCTGAAGGCAGTATAAACAAATTGAAGGTAATAAAAAGAGTATGTATGGTCGTAACAGCTTTTAGCTCTTAAAAGCCAAGTTATTACGACTTCAAATGATGAAAATCAAATAAAGTTTGAAAGAAACTATGTGACACTTACTTTTTAGTGCCATATAAAGGATATATAACCTTTACAAGTGGGTCAAATTTAAGTATGAATAATGGATTAGTTTTAAGTTTTAAGTATAAGTTTGTATTGTAGAAAAAGGTTTTGGACAGGCATGGGCCCTATTAACTATATTAGGAAAATACTGGAAGCTTAAATGAAAAATATATTTCTTAATGAATGACGTTCATGCGTTTGTCGTGTTATAGAGTCACTAATACTTGAAAGCCTTAAACCCATGTGCTAAGATTATATAAAGAATATAGAACTAATAATTAAGGGGGAAAAGATGAACGAAAGTCAGTTAAATATACAACATTATGAAGATGAAATTAATTTAAAAGAACTTGTTCTAATTTTATGGAAACAAAAATTTATAATAATAAGTAGTACACTTGTAGCTGCTATCTTAGCAGGTCTATCTAGTATATTTATACTATCACCTGTTTATGATACAAAGTTAAATATTGTAATTAACATGCCGGAAATTTATAATACAAGATATGGTGAGTATACGTTGCCAATTACGACAAATGAACAATATATAAACTTGATTACAAGTAATGATGTACTAACTAATACTATTGCAAATATGGAGTATAACGCTAGTGAGGTGTCTGTAGACAGCTTAAGAAAAAGAATATCTATAGATCAAGTGAATACTAAAGCAGATACTGAACAAAATAGTTTTACTATAACTATATCTGCAAGTAGTGCCCAAGAATCTTTAAAATTAGCTCAAACGCTATACGATAACTACATAGAATTTCTAGATATTATGACGAAGCAAACAGCTATAAGCTATTATTATAATAGCTTTAGCATTGAGTTGAAAAAGTCACAAGCCTTATTAAAAAGCAATCAAGAGTTTTTAAAGAAGAATGAAGAGTTGTTAGCGACTATACCTCAGACTATCAATCAAAAAGAAGCTATGCGGGCGATTCAAGGGGAGATGACTAATACTAGTAATTATGTAGTTCTAGAAAACATAATAAATCCTAATTACACCAAGGTAGAAAATGATATTATATTGAACAGACAGTCTATAATTACTATAGAAGACTCTATAAGAATGTATAATGAGTATTTAGAAGAGATTAGTAAAGAGAAACAAGCAATTACAAAGTACTATGAAGCAGGAAAAGTTGGAAAACTTGAATCAAGTATAATTGGTGTAGTTAAAACGAATGTTTATTTACCATCACCACCTGTGGCACCAAGTCAAAAGACAAGCCCAAGAAATTCACTGAATGTTGCAATTGGTGTAATACTTGGAGGCATGTTAGGCATTATGATAGTATTTGTAAAGGAATGGTTAAAGAAAGATTAGAGAGAAAAGGATGTAGGAGCAATCTGATTGAGGGTAAGCGCATAATAATCCAGTAGATATTCAAACCTTAATAAATATGAGACAATTACTCCAAGATTATTTTTGATGTGACCCCAATAAGTTAGACTTTATTGCGTAGTAGTTTTTAACTGCTACGCAATTATTTTATACAGCTAAGAGACTGAGCCTGTATTCTACAGG
>JARBUI010000021.1 GCA_029239755.1 Clostridia bacterium
TCCCATACCGAACACGCAGGTTAAGACCTAGTCGGCCGATGGTACTTGCTTGGAGACGAGCCGGGAGAGTAGGTGGCTGCCAAATTACATAAAAAACAATCTCCGCAAACTATGCGGAGTTTTTATATTATGGGGCAAAAGTTAAATAGAGCTATAAGATTTAAATATCTTATAGCTCTATTTTTTTACAAATTATAAGATGATTATATTTAATATTTAATATTTAATATTTAAAATCTTATGCACTTTAATGTGATTTTATGCTACGATATGACTATACCTTGGAAGCTAGTTGAGTTAATAAACTATGGAATGCTATGAAAGTATGGCAAGTGCTATAGATGCTAAAGATATTTATACTCAGGGGCATTGTCAAAGAGTATCCGAGAATGCACTTATGATAGGCAGATATATTGGTCTTAGTTCAAGCGAATTAGAGATGCTGTTCTAAATAAGCAGGGCCCTTTAGATGATGAAGAATTTGAAGTGATGAAAACACACCCTGTTATAGGAGATAACATATTAAAACAAATCAGTGCTTTAGATTCAAAGATTAGAGATGGCGCAAAATATCATCATGAACGCTACGATGGCAAAGGTTATTTAGAAGGTTTAAAAGGTGAGGAGATTCCTTTAGTCGCACGCATTCTTGCTATTGCAGATACTTATGATGCTATGACAACGAATAGACCTTATCGCAAGGGGCTTAGCTGTGAGACTGTACTGGAAGAAATTAAAAAAGGAAAGGGAACACAGTTTGATCCACAATTAGCTGAAGTATTTATCAAATTAATGAAGGAGAATCAAATATTAAATGCTTAATAATACATTAGTTATCAGTGCGATATTTGCTCATTTTCTAGGAGATTTTGTATTTCAGACCAATAAGATAGCAGTATTAAAATCTAGAAATATTCAAGGGGTATCAGTACATATTGCTGTAACGGGAATTATTCATTTTATTATTCTAGCTTCATTTGGATTAAAAGGGTTAACCTTAACAGCAGCTATTCTAGTTTTACACTTTTTTGTGGATCTTATGAAATTAAAGCTTAAACATATAAGAATTCCTACTACATACTTTTTTATAGATCAAGCCATGCATCTAAGTATAATCATCTATTTATCTAAACATATTAGTGCTGCTAGCCCAATTATTACATTACAGACGATCTACTATTTTAAACTCACTATATTGTTTATTATATGTACATACGTTGCTACTATCGTTATTAAACAGCTGTATTTTAGTTTTGGTATTTTAAGCTATGAAGACCATTCCTTTTTTGATTCTAAAGAACGGGAACTGGATGGTTTATTTAATGCTTGCCTATTAGGAATTATGCATTTTAGGCCTTATCTTTCTATAGGTTATGTGTTAACTACTATATTAATCTATTTTGTTTTACATAGAAAGGCAGTGCGTCTTGAAGATAGATGGCTGTATTTAAAAGGTCTGTTTTATACGTTTTGGGTGATAGGATGGCATCAACTTTATTTATTACTATAAAAGGAGCAAGCAGATGATTCGCAAATTTCAGCAGTATGCTAAGAATAAAAGGCTTTTTTACTTGACATCAATAGCTTTGTTAATTATTCTAACATTTTATGGATTTAACCTGTTGGGAGGAATGGATAATAGACTTCAGGACTACGTTTATCAATCATCAGAATTTTTATTTGAGATAGACAGGTCCATTGCTGCGGACATTATTATAGTAGGGATTGATGAAGCCACTGTACAGCAGCTAGGCAGGCTTTCAGATTGGCCTAGAGATGTTTATGCAAAAGTAATTAATAAAATGACTGAAGGCAAGGCTTCTGTTATAGGTATAGATGTTCTCTTTACAGACACATCAGATCCGGAGTCTGACCAGGCACTCGTTCAGGCTGTAGGAAGTGCAGGGAATGTAGTCGTTCCGTCCTTTGGCAAGTTAGTCTTCCAAACTTTTGATGGAGTTTATGCAGAAGAAATCAATAGACCTTTTAATGATTTAGCAAACGTATGTATCCATGCACATATCAATACCATTCCGGATTCTGATGGGGTAGTAAGAAAAACGATTAATCAAATAAGCAGTGAAAAAGGCATTATAAACAGCTTTGGAATAGAGATTTATAAACAATATGTTAAAGCTCAGGGCATACCGAGTAAAGCTGAGAATTTTAGGAAGTACGAGGATATAAAGAAAAGCTCATATTTTGACTATGCAGGGGGACCAGGAACATTTAGTACTATTTCATTTGCAGAAGTTTTAGCAGATGACTTTCCCGTAGAATATTTTGAAAATGCTATTGTTCTTATCGGTCCAGCTACTGAAGGTATGATGGATGCTTATCATACGCCTGTTTCTAAAAATCAAGCGACCTATGGAGTAGAGATATGGGCTAATGTTATACAAAATCTAATCAATGGTACAAATAAAAGAAAAGAACCTGCTATAGATTTACTAGCTATTATTGGCATAAGCTTATCCGCAGCATTTTTATTTAAAAGAAATTCGCCGTTAAAAGGTGCGATCATTTTATTACTTTTAAATGGAGGATTTTTACTTATAAGTAGGTGGATGTATTCAAGAGGGATCATATTATCTTTGATATACATCATACTCGGTACTATGATACTTTATTTAAGTATGTTAGTTATGAGATACATAGAAGAATATCTTGAAAGAAAAAGAGTAACAGATGTTTTTGGAAGATATGTAGCCCCACAAGTTGTTGAAAAAATTCTGCGCGGAGGAGAAGAAGGACTGAAACTAGGAGGGACAAGAAAACTTATTACAGCGCTCTTTGTGGATATCAGAGGGTTTACGCCAATGTCAGAGAAAGCTACACCTGAACAAGTTGTAGAAATTTTAAACGAGTATTTAAATTTATGCGCATCTGCTATTGTTGGCGAAGGAGGTACTTTAGACAAATTTATAGGTGATGCAGCTATGGCCATTTTTAATGCTCCTTTAGATCAGGAGAACCATGCCTTCCATGCGGTAAAAACTGCTTTAGCAATGAAACAAGGCTCCCGAGTCCTAGAAAAGAAGCTGGAAGAAAAATATAAAAGAGCTGTAAAGTTTGGTATTGGTATTAATACAGGCTACGCCGTTGTAGGAAATATTGGCTGCCATTTTAGAATGGATTATACAGCTATAGGGGATACGGTCAATACAGCAGCAAGATTGGAAAGCAATGCAAAACCAGGACAGATTTTAATAAGCGATGCTACCTATGAGCTTATAAGAGATAAGGTGACAGTAAACACACTCGGAAGTATAAAGGTTAAGGGAAAAGAAGAGGAAATTAAAATTTATGAAGTGGAGGGATTAAGTAATGGTGCGTAGGATATTTAAACGACTGAGCCTGCTTTTAGTATTTATATTATTCTTTAATACAACCTTTGTATATGCAGCTTCTAAGAGAGCGGCGACTATACAAATAGCAGAAGGGACAGTGTATATTAAAAAAGGTGGAGGAGAAAAGAAATTAAAAGCTATTAAAGGTATGAATTTAGCCGAAGGAGATACTCTGATTACAGGCGCTGACGGAGTTGCAACTGTTAAGCTAGATAGTGATAAGACAATCAAAGTAGCTCCAAATACAACAATTAATATTAAGGATTTAAAAGGAACTAAGGGCACTGAAACAACAACTATTAATCAAATAAAAGGCATAACAGTTACAAAGATAGATGATAAGCTAAAGGGCAACGCCAGCTATAATCAAAAAACACCCACTGCCATTATGGGTGTTAAAGGAACCATATTCAGTACTGAACAGAGAGAGGACCAATCTTTATTTTCAGTAGTTGCGGGGCAAACAAACGTACAGCTTATAGGTAATCCGCAGCCACCTACTCCTCTAGCAGCGGGTCAACAGTTTGCAACACTTTCTGGAGGAATAGGAGCCCTTGCACCCCTTGATATTCCGAGACTGGATCCTTTTTCAATAGCAGCATATAGGGATTATTTGGATAGCCTGCCATCTGGGCTATCTCAACAGATTTCTGATTATATAGAGGCCAATCCACAAGCTCTGCAGCCGCCCCCACCACCTGCACCTAGTAATCCTAATACACATCCCCAAATTTTATATTCTCAGGCTCCAAGTAGCCCTCCAAGCTCAAACATTTCAGGAGGAGGAAGCAGTTCTTCAGGGCCAGGGACTATTGTAACACCACCAGTAATACCACCAGTAATACCACCGATTAATTTATCAGCACCCCTTACCTATACGAATCTTATGTTTTCAGAGTATATCGCTCAAGATTACAAAGGACCCGAGAAACTATCAAACTTTTTAGTTAATTTAGCAATAGAGTCGTCTTCTACAACCCCTGATAGTATTACTATTAATTTGCAAAACGACTCCAGGGAGGTTCATCTTAGAAAAGATAATTATCATACTATTGCTCCTGGTACATCTCTCATATTACCAAATGAATTTTTAGACTTGAGCAAGCATATAACACTACAACTGAATGAGTATATCGGACAAACGGCTGCTGGAAATAAGCATTGGAGAAAGTTGACTGATTCAATGGAAACGTATTCATCAGACGGCATTTCTAGTGTAATACCATCTATTACTGAGAACAGCGCGATGTATACAAATCATAGTTTTAAAATAGAAGATATGATATTAATAGAATTGCCGAAAAATCGTACGACTCCTTGCATAATAGTACGAGATAATGGTATCACAACTGCCAGCACAATTACTGTAACACAGGATAATGCTATAGGCTTTGGACTTAGGGATTTTGAGGAGTTTACTTTTACCATAGATGGAGCGGGCACTCCACTCAGCATAGAACTTTCACAAAGTCCAGCTGAATTTTCCGCTGCTGTCATAGCAGCTCTTACTGCTGCTGATCTTAAAGCAACTTACTGTTTAAAGATTACCAATATTAGTAATCAACCAAAGCAATTGGGCATAGATTTAACTTTAAGGCCAGACGGAAGCTCGCCAGTTAACTTACCTTCTTATCTAGACAATCTAGGGCTTACGGCTAGTCTCGAAGACATAGAGGGTATAGATGAAGTGAATCTTGCATCAGAGCAAAGGATTAGCCTTATGCTTACTGATATTCAAGATAAATTATCAAGCGGACAATTTAGGGCTCTCGCTCCTTTGGTTTCTGCCAGTGTAGCATTAGACTCAAATAACTTACTTAATTGGAAAGCTGAAGATAGTAATCCATTAAAGAATGTAAAAAATAGAGTTATTTACTCAAATGGGAATAGTGGGCCATATGAAAATTAGAAAAGGAGGATAAATGATGAAATGCAATGCAAAAAAAATAAGCTTCATGATAAGTCTACTAGTATTTAGCAACCTGCTCTTTGCAAAGGATGTAGGCATCTATATACCTTATGGGTTATCAGATGCTAAAGATGGGGGCATTTATATAGCTGATACCTATAGTAATAGAATCTTAAAAATGCAGAATGAAAATGTGGACATAGTTGCCGGAGTAAGTTCTGCAACTGGTAATTATAAAGATGGTGATGTTTTAGAAGCTGGTTTTAACCAGCCTTTGGATATAACAATGAACTCAAAAGGAGAACTATTTATTACAGACAGTGAGAATCATGCTATCCGTAAAATAGCAGGAGGCAAAGTAACGACACTTGCAGGTAACGGTATGCCAGACTATCAAGATGGATATGCTGCGAAAAGTAAGTTTAACCTGCCATCTGGGATAGCTATAGACAGTCAGGATAATCTTTATGTTGCAGATACTTTAAATCATGTTATACGAAAAATCAGTACGGACGGGAAAGTATCTACACTGGTAGGAAAACCTGGCAGCAACGGCTATGCAGACGGCGCTATGGGTAATGCTTTATTTAACGAACCTACGGATATAGTCATTACTAAACAAGGAGTCATCTACGTTGCTGATGGCGGGAACCATGTTATTCGTAAAATAGCAGGTGGTAAGGTAACAACTGTAAGTGGGACTTCTAGAGAAAGCTTAGAGGATAACACATATAGAATTGGTGGGTATACAGATGGGAAAAATGCGCAGTTTAACTTCCCGAAATCCTTAATAGTATTAGATTCAGGAGATATACTTGTAGCAGATATGATGAACAATGCTGTTAGAAAGATTAAGAGCAGTGGTGAAGGCGTTACGCTTCTTAATATGGATAACGACTTAGAAGCACCAGTGAGTTTGCTTTACAAAAACAATAAACTTTATGTTTCGGAAAAGTGGAAAGCCGGACTCAAAGAGTTTGTGACAGAAAAAGAAAAAGTAGTTAAATCATCTGTTTCCCATGCAAAATGGCTGGAGATAACTCCTTATGCTCCTCCTGCGCAAACTATTCAGATATGGTTTGAAGGAAATAAAGTTTCTTCGTCAAATGCCGGAGCGCAAGTGGTTGGAAAAGATGTTTACTTACCTGTTCGTACCCTTGCTCAGGCAGTAGGGGCGCAGCTTAAATGGGATGCAAAACTTAAAGCTACTGAAATAACATTAAATGCCCATACAGCCACCATTCCGCCTAAAAGTAGTAAAACGAAATTTACTGGAGCCACTCTTTTAGGAGAAATAAAATACTTAGAAACAATGCTGGGCATAAAAATAGATTGGGTAGAACAATATAGAGCGATTGTGATTACGCGTAGCTAAGTGATGTCTATGGGATCAGTAGGAATGATTTATACATTGTAATTCTAATTATTCTATACTATAATTATTATCAATAAGATAAGCTGTTGAGATAGAGGTCTTTCTTACAGCGAATCTATGCGAATTAACTGACACCCAAAGAAATATCTGAGGGGGAAGGCACATAAACAGAAAACAGACTCTATTTCTGCGCCTTTTTGGGCGCAGTTTTTTTGTACTATAATACATTTAAGAAGAAGGGAAGAAGAAATGGATACAAGAGTTGCATTAATTGGTATTGTGGTAGAAAAGCTTGAATCCACAGAGAAACTAAATGCCTTGCTGCATCAATATAGCGAATATATTATTGGCCGAATGGGTGTGCCTTACAAGAAGCGAAATATATCCGTTATAAGTGTAGTTATTGATGCGCCAGCAGACGTTATTAGTGCATTATCAGGAAAGCTTGGTATGCTTCCTGGTATCAACACAAAAACCATTTATTCTAAAGTACCTCCTGTAGGTCTGGAGGAAGTTTGAAAACTTTATAGCTAAAATAAAACAGACAGGGAAGGATGCATTTTATAAGAAATCATACCTGACCTGATTATGAAAAGGAGAACATTATGTATAATGTTAAATCATCAAAAGCAGAAGAGTTTATCAGTCATGAAGAGATATTAGATACGCTTTCTTATGCAGAAGAAAATAAACATAATTTAGAATTAATAGATCAGATTATAGAAAAGGCTAAACTTAGACAAGGACTTAGTCACAGGGAAGCATCCGTTTTGCTCGCATGTGATAATGATGAGAAGAATCAGGAAATCTATGAGCTCGCACAGCAGATTAAAAAAGACTTCTATGGCAATCGTATTGTTTTATTTGCTCCTCTTTATTTATCTAACTACTGTGTTAATGGATGTGTTTATTGTCCTTATCATCATGAAAACAAGCATATCGCCCGCAAAAAACTAACTCAAGAAGAAATTAAAAGAGAAGTTATTGCCTTGCAGGATATGGGGCATAAACGTCTGGCGCTGGAAACAGGTGAAGACCCTATTAATAATCCTATTGAATATGTTTTGGAAAGCATTAAGACAATATACAGCATTAAACATAAAAATGGAGCTATTCGACGTGTAAATGTAAATATCGCTGCAACCACTGTAGAAAATTATCAGAAGTTAAGAGATGCAGAAATTGGAACTTATATTTTATTTCAAGAAACCTACAATAAAGAAAGCTACGAAAAACTTCACCCTACTGGACCAAAACATAATTATGCGTACCACACAGAAGCTATGGATAGAGCTATGGAGGGCGGCATTGATGATGTAGGTTTAGGCGTTTTGTTTGGGCTTGAAGGTTATCGCTACGAATTTGCAGGAATTCTAATGCATGCAGAGCATTTGGAAGCTGCTTTTGGTGTGGGGCCTCATACGATAAGCGTACCGCGTATTCGTCAAGCTGATGATATTGATCCGGATACATTTGATAACGGAATTGACGACGATACTTTTGCAAAGATTGTTGCCTGTATACGCATTGCAGTTCCTTATACCGGTATGATTGTTTCGACCCGTGAAAGCCAGGCTTGCCGTGAGAGAGTGCTCAAACTTGGAGTTTCACAGATAAGCGGAGGATCGAAAACGAGTGTAGGAGGATATGATACACCAGAACCAGAAGATGAAAAATCAGAACAGTTTGATGTAGCAGATACAAGAACACTTGATGAGGTCGTAGCATGGCTTATGGAAGGCGGCTACATCCCGAGTTTTTGTACGGCTTGTTATAGAGAAGGAAGAACAGGAGATCGTTTTATGAGTCTTCTTAAGAGCGGACAGATACAAAACTGTTGTGATCCTAATGCCCTAATGACATTAAAAGAATATTTAATGGATTATGCTTCAGAGTCGACAAAAGAAATCGGAGAGAAACTCATCGTAAGAGAAGTGCCTAATGTTCCAAAAGAAAAGGTCAAAGAAATCGTATATAAAAACTTAATAGAAATCGAAAACGGAAAAAGAGATTTCAGATTCTAACAACAATGGAGGTGGCTTACAATGGGATTAAATAATACACCTTCCGCAGACCGTCTTCATATTGGGATATTTGGAAAACGAAATGCGGGAAAATCCAGTATTATCAATGCTATTACAGGGCAAAACTTAGCTATAGTTTCAGAAGTTAAAGGAACGACAACTGATCCTGTTTATAAAGCAATGGAATTGCTTCCTTTAGGCCCAGTTATGCTTATTGATACGCCTGGACTTGATGATGAAGGAGAGCTTGGCAGGCTTAGGATTCAAAAAAGTTATCAGGTTTTAAATAAAACAGATACGGCTATATTAGTTATTGATGGGACTATCGGTATGACGAAAGAGGATATGGCTCTCATAGAGAAGTTTAAACAGAAGAACATTCCTTATGTCGTTGTTGTAAACAAAATAGACCTTGTGGACGATGAGTCATTAGTATTACAAGAGCAGCAGTGTGGACAATGTAAGGTGATAGGCGTAAGTACCTACACCAATAAGAATATTAATGAATTAAAAGAGATGATAGGTAAGCTGGTTCAGATCCAGGAATCTAAGTTTAGAATTGTTGCAGATTTACTGGAGCCATCGGACTTTGTTGTGCTAGTTGTTCCAATTGATAAGGCTGCTCCTAAAGGGAGGCTTATACTGCCTCAGCAGCAGACTATCCGTGACATATTAGAAGCTGACGCCACAGCAATTGTTGTAAAGGAGTATGAACTTAGAGAAACGCTTGCAAACTTAGGGAAAAAGCCAAAGATGGTGATTACTGACAGCCAAGTTTTTGCAAAAGTATCAGCAGACACACCGAAGAATATTATGCTTACTTCTTTTTCTATCCTTTTTGCCAGATATAAAGGCAATCTGGAGGAAGCTGTAAAAGGAGCGGCGGCGCTGGAGAACCTCCAGGATGGGGATACGGTTTTAATATCAGAAGGGTGTACTCACCACAGACAGTGTGATGATATCGGCACTGTAAAACTTCCTCGTTGGATTACACAGCATACAGGCAAACAAATTCAATTTGAATTCAGCAGTGGGACAGAATTTCCAGATGACTTATCTCCATATAAACTTATCGTTCATTGTGGCAGCTGTATGCTAAATGAAAGAGAAATGAAGTATAGAATCCAATGTGCTAAGGATCAGCAAATCCCTATCACCAACTATGGTATATTAATAGCTTATATGCAAGGGATTTTAAAGCGAAGTGTTGAACCTTTCCCTTATATTGCTGACTTATTAGAAGAATAATTAAGAAGCTAAAATAAAAAACAAAGTATAGACACCTTAGTCAAGATAAGTCATCTCATGGCGGTAATTTAGGAGCTTGTCTAATGTATCTTCGTCCAAGAGCTGCTTTTGAAGAACTAGCTCACGGATTTTTTGGGGTTCGCTGCCGCATTCTTTGATGAGGAATGCGGCATTTTCATAACCAATATAAGGAGCCAAAGAGGTAGCTAGAACAAGAGAACGGTCAAGATGTGCCTTGCAAGTCTCAATATTTGGTTTTAAGGTATCTATACATTTTGTTCTAAAGATCGAAAGGGTCTGTGTTAAGAGACTTAGGCTTTCTAACAGACTATCTGCAATCAGCGGCATAAAAGCATTAAGTTCAAAGTTTCCACTGGCAGCACAGAGGGTAATGGCATTATCGTTAGCCATAACTTTAATAGCAACCTGAGTAACCATTTCAGGAATAATGGGATTTACCTTTCCAGGCATAATAGTACTGCCGGCCTGCAGCTCCTCGAGTGTGATTTCCCCCAAACCTCCAAATGGTCCGGAATTCATGAGCCTCAGATCAGTTGATATTTTCATTAAGTTAACTGCAAGGGCTTTTAGAAGACCCGAAACTTCAACAAATACATCATTATTTTGGGTAAGATCCATAGGATATTCAGCTCTGGAGAGTCCTATATCTGTCAGTTCCTGCAGGATATCAATAATCTTATAGGTAAACTTACGGTTTGTATTGCTGCCGGTTCCTACAGCAGTTCCTCCGAGGTTAACCTGTCTCAGGCGTTCTTCTACCTTATAAATACGCCAACGATCCCTGGCGATAGCTTGGGCATAAGAACCAAATTCCTGTCCTAGTGTAATGGGCAGGGCATCCATGAGTTCAGTACGTCCTAATTTTAAAATAGCTGCATATTCAATTTCTTTTTTTTGCAGGGTTTCCTGAAGCCTACTGCATTCCTCGCTTAAGGAGCGTATCAGCTTAATGGCAGCAATGCGAAGTGCAGTTGGATACACATCATTAGTTGACTGGCCTTTATTAACGTGGTCTAAAGGATGAATAGTGTGATAATCCCCAAAAGTATGTCCAGAAAGTTTAAGTGCCAAATTAGCAATCACTTCATTGACATTCATATTGGTTGAAGTTCCGGCTCCGCCTTGAAGTGCATTGGTGATAAAAGCATGATCGGCCTCTCCGTTAAGAGCCATATCACAGGCTTTTATAATAGAGTCAGCCATTTCGTCGCCCAGGAGCTTAAGTTTTTTATGAGCTATTGCAGCAGCTTTTTTAATAGTAATCATGGCATAAATCAGCTCTAGTCTTACATAATTATTACTGATACTAAAGTTATTGGCAGCACGTACAGTCTGGATGCCGTATAATGCGTGTTCATCAATTGCTATACTGCCTATTTTATCTTTTTCTTCTCGCACGTTCATGTGAATTATACCTCATCTATAGGATTAATTAAGTCAAATTTTCAAAAAAGAAACGGAGTTATTCTCAGCAAAAGTATAGCATGTTTATTTAAATAAAACTACTGGTTTAAAAGTGCTGGAAAGATCTTTGAAGAGTTTAGTACAATGATGCTAAAGGATATTAAGTTTATAAGAGATGATATAGAGGAGGGAATCCCTATGGGGTATGTACCAAAATATTTATGTGATTTGCATACACATACTACTTGTTCAGATGGGCATGATACGCCTAAAGAATTAGTGGGCAGAGCTGTAAATGCAGGCATGAAAATTATTGCTGTTACAGATCATGAAGTGATACCGGTTGAGAGCATAATAGAAAATAACAAAAAGATAAATATTGTTGACTATGCAAAGGATAAAGGACTTAAGCTTATAAGAGGGATCGAGATTTCTTGTGACACTGATAATGAAGATGTCCATATCATTGGATTAGGATGTAACTGGGAAGATGCCTATTTTCAGCTTCTCCAAACAGAGATTCAGCAAGGTAAGACAGAAAGCTGCAGGGAACTTATAGAAGTGCTTAATAAAAAGGGTATAAATATTAACTGGGAAGAGATTCTTAAAATAAACAATATTGAAGATCATCCAGAGCTCATTCAAAAGAAGCAGCTTTTTGAAATGATGGTGATGAAGGGATATGTGAAATCGTGGAAAGAGGGGAAAGAGCTTATTCAAAGTGACCAGAGCTTAAAAGTTAAGCGGAAAAAGCCAGACCCTGTTGAAGCGATAAAGAAGATTCATGAGACCGGAGGGATTGCAATTTTAGCACATCCTTATCTGATAGATGAAGATGTAAGTTATAAGGGCAAGAAACTTACTAGAGATCAATATATTGAGTTATTAATAAAAGCTTCTTTGGACGGGATTGAAGCTTGCTATTCGTATGATAAAACGAGCTATAGAGGAAGAATGACTAAGGCTGAAATAGAAAAAGAAATTAGAGAAAGATATACTGACAAAGTTCCTATTATCTCTGGTGGTTCCGATTATCATGCAGACTATAAGAAACAGGCGGTTAATTCAAGAGAATTAGGCGAGTGTGGGATTGAGCTTCAATACTTTTATGACAATACATTATTAAAAAGGTTATAAGAAAAGATAAAAATATGGCAAGCCTTTTGGCTTGCCGCTACAAGATGATGTCATTTATTAATCGTTTGCTATATACGTTAAAAAGCCATGAAACTACTCATGGCTTTTTTTGGTGCATTTTAAAAGGGCTTATAGGTAAGCGTTTTGAATTATATTCTTGCTACACCTGTTTCGTGTGCAGATTTAATCACAGCCTCTGCAACGACTTTTCCAATACGCTTATCAAGTGCATTAGGGAGGATGTAGTCTTCATTTAGCTCCTCGTCTGAAACAAGATTTGCAATAGCATATGAAGTTGATACCTTCATTTCTTCATTGATAACAGAGGCGCGGCAGTCAAGAGCCCCGCGGAAGATACCTGGAAATGCAAGCACATTATTAATTTGGTTAGGGAAATCGGAACGTCCTGTTCCAACAACTTTAGCGCCAGCAGCTTTTGCATCGTCAGGCATAATTTCTGGAGTAGGATTAGCCATTGCAAAGATGATGGGATCTGAATTCATGGATCTTACCATATCCTGAGTGACGATATGAGGCGCAGATACACCGAAGAATACATCAGCTCCAGCCATTGCATCAGAAAGACTGCCGCGGAGGTGATCTTTATTTGTAACTTGTGCCATAAGTGCTTGCTCAGAGTTGAGTTCTTCCATGCCTTCGCATATGATGCCAAATTTATCAACCATGATGAGGTTTTTAAGTCCTAGGTTTAAAAGATGTTTAGAAATAGCAATACCTGCAGAACCTGCCCCATTGATGACAGCTTTTACTGTTCCAATATCTTTTTTAACCACTTTCAAAGCATTTATGAATGCAGCGGCAACAACAATAGCTGTACCGTGCTGATCATCGTGGAATACAGGGATATCACATATCTCCTTTAAACGGCGTTCTACTTCAAAACAACGAGGGGCTGAAATATCTTCAAGATTGATTCCGCCAAAGCTGCCAGAAATAAGATAAATTGTTTGGACAAGCTCATCTACATCTTTTGAGCGAATACAAATAGGAAAAGCATCTACTCCGGCAAATTCTTTAAATAAGGCAGCCTTCCCTTCCATAACGGGCATGCCTGCTTCGGGGCCAATGTCCCCAAGGCCTAAAACAGCAGTACCGTCAGTAATAACAGCAACGAGGTTGCCGCGGCGTGTAAGTTCAAAAGACTTATTATAATCCCTCTGAATAGCAAGGCAAGGTTCTGCAACGCCTGGTGTGTAAGCTAAGGAAAGATCTTCCCTTGTATTAATAGGTGCCCTTGAGACAACCTCTATCTTACCTTGCCACTCGTAATGTTTTTTTAAAGATTCTTCTCTTATATTCATGGTATACTCCTTTTTACTCAAATGGGAATTGGTATTTTGTTAAGCCTAGATCGTTGCGGATGGCAATAAGTTCTTTTTGAACGGCATCGTTGATAGGAACACCGCTGTCTTTTCTTTCCTGCCATACAAGGTATTCTTTTTCGCCTGCTGTAAAGATGCGATCTTCACCAGGGGCTTTAACAGAACCTCTAAGGTCACGAAGGATATCACCGCAGGTTTTCTTGAAGGCTTCAAGCCCCATGAAGGCTTCGGTGTCAATAGCAATAAAGAAGTGTCCAAGATGGAAAGGAACCTTCTCGCCATTTTCACCGATACCTGATAAAGCACGTAGGAAATTACCTTGTTGAAGAGCAGCCGAAAGAATTTCTACAACGGTTGCATAACCATAACCTTTATAGCCTGCAAGTTCTTCACCAATGCCGCCAAGAGGAGCAAGTGCAGCATTTCCGGTATTTAAGTCATTTAAAATCTGAACGGAATCTGTTTGTGCACTGCCGTCACGGCCAACAACCATACCTGCTGGAGTATCTTTATTTACACGTGCATAATATTCGATACGTCCTCTTTGGGTAATAGAGGTCGCACAGTCAAGAACAAAAGGAAACTCTTCGTCAGTTGGCATGCCAAAGGTAAGAGGATTTGTACCGAGCATATTTTCAACACCAAAGGTAGGAGCAATAGAAGGTCTTGCATTTGTACCAGTTATACCAATACAGCCGGATTTTGATGCCATTGTAGTATAGTAACCAGCAATTCCGTAATGTGTAGAGTTGCGTGCAACAACCATACCCATGCCGAATTTCTTAGCTTTTTCTATAGCCATTGACATCGCCTTATAGCCTATTACCTGCCCCATTCCATCATGGCCGTCTACAACAGCTGTTGTTGCTGTCTCTTTGATCACTTCGAAGTTCGTTATAGGATTTTGAATACCTGCTTTAATTCTGTCTAAGTAGATTGGTTTAAATCTATTAACCCCATGTGATTCAATACCTCTTTTATCAGACTCGAGTAAAACATCTGCACATATTTTTGCATCTTCTTCCGGAATACCATACCCTTTAAATGCATCAATTACAAAGTTAGTAATTGTTTCCCAACCAACGATATTTGTTTTAACTGACATAAAATCATCCTCCTAAAATGTTTTGTAGTAGTAATCAAATAAACCCAATCAATATGTATATGAATTTACTTAGATTTTTTATACTATGATTGTACTCTTAAATCTATTTATAAGTAAGGCAATTTGGAAGAATTAATCAACCATCACACATCTGATTTGGCTGATAAGTTCGTCGTAACCTTTCAGAAATTGGTTAAGAGTTACTTTGAAAGATCCAAAAGTATCAAACTGCTCTGGTGTAAGAGCAGAAGGCTCATAGAAATCCTTGAAGTCTGGAATGGTATTAAGTTGTTCTAGAATATTGGCGTCTACTGGCAAGTGAAGAGTCTCTTTAACAGGAACGCTGCAGTTATTAAGTTTTACCTGCCAATTATAAGGAATAGTCATACATACGTTAGGGCCTATGAGCTGTGACCAATGATAATGATTACGGTAAGCAGCGGTAAGAAGACGGGTAGTGTAGGCTTTTTCTTGGTATAATGCATAAGCCTTTTTAAACACAGCTACACCTGCCCAGTCGATTACGCCGCCATCGACTAGTATATTTTGTTCATCTGTAATAGTTTTTAACCAGTCGTCAACACGGCCAATCATTAACGTACAAACAGGGGTAATTCCTTCTACACTTTTACCCTCAGCTTTGCGCCTTTCTAAACCACGTTCTACAGCTTCGGCTACAGCTAAAGCTTGTGAAACAGTAAAAGAAACAGTTGCGTTAATACTAATACCCAGGTAAGTGACTTCTTCAATAGCTTTAACTCCTGCGAAGCTTGCGGGGATCTTCACTTGAATGTTTGGTGCAAGGCTGTTAAAGTGACAGGTTTGATCTATCATTTTAGAAGCATTACGGTAATATTTTGCATTGGTTTGCATTGATATTTTGCCTTGTTTGCCGCCGCTCTTTTGCCATATTGGTTCTAATGTCTTAGCACCTAGAAGCCCCATTTGGTCAATAAGGAGCCATGCAATATCGTCTTCTGTGGCATCGGGATTCTCAGAAATAAGTTCTTTTATCTTAAAAACCCAATCTTTAAATTCTTTTTTGAGCACACTGCTGACTATAACTGGATTAGTGGTAGCACTTACGGCGCCGCGGTCAATGGCATAGCATAATTCAGAATAAGAGCATGAATCATTCCAAACTTCTAAATTAGGAAACTTGGATACTGTTTCATGTAATTTCCCTTTATATGTATTCATAATAGAAGCCTCCTTTTAAATTTAATGTTCTAACTATTTATAATATAAATGATATAAAATAAAAAATCAACAATTAATTAAAAGATATTATAAATATTATAAAATAGATTAAACCTCGATTATATATGAAATAATGCACGTTATATTTGTATATTAAATAATAATTGACAATTAATTTAAAGGTATATATAATTAGTTTAAAGATATATATAATTCATTTAAAGTAAATATTTTACTTGGTGGCGTTGTTTTTAAACAGCAAAATCAAACTTGCCTTAATAAGAGAAGTTGTTTATAGAGGTAGGGGAGTTTCGATAATAAATGAGAAAGGGGTAGGAGGAAGTGAAACTAGGAGAAATAAATGATTTAATTCAAAAAGCAGGTGAAATAAGAAACTTAACTATTGATGAGCTGGCTGAAGCAGGCGTTGGGCATGTGGGAGGCTGTCTGTCCATTGTAGAAGTTCTTACGGTATTATACTATCGTTTTATGAAAGTTGACGCAAATGAACCAAAGATGAAATTGAGAGACAGGTTAGTCCTATCAAAAGGGCATGCTGGACCTGCTTTATATGCTGCGCTGGCGCATAAAGGTTTTTTTGACAAGAGTTTGCTTAGTAAACTTAATAAGCCGGGAACAATACTGCCTAGTCACTGTGATATGCTTAAAACGACCGGGATAGATATGACTACAGGGTCTTTAGGGCAAGGGTTTTCTTGCGCAGTGGGGATGGCTGCAGGCTCTAAAATAAAACAAGATCAAGTGACAATCTATACTATTATAGGAGATGGAGAATCTCAAGAAGGACAAATATGGGAAGCGGCCATGTATGCAGGCTCCCATAAGCTAGATAATATAATCGCCTTTACGGATTATAATAAAATGCAAATAGATGGAACGACTGATGAAATAGTAAGTTTATCTCCCTTGGATAAAAAGTGGGAGGCTTTTGGGTGGCATGTCATCAATGTAGAAGATGGACATAATATGGAGGAGATATCCTGCGCGATTGAGGCTGCTAAAGTCCTACAGGGAAAACCGAGTATGATTATCCTAAATACAATAAAGGGAAAAGGACTTAAGTGTGCAGAAAAAGCAGGCGTTGCAAACCATAATATGCCTATTACAAGAGAAATGGTAGATAGGGAAAAACAAAAGGCTTTGGTAGGGGAGGTATGAGTATGATTCAGACTATGGAAATGAGGCAGGTATTTGCAGAAGAGCTGGCGAAAATGATGGAGCAGGATGAAGATATTTGTGTAATAAATGCGGATTTAGCAAAAGCATGCGGCCTTACGGAACTAAGTAAACGATTTAAAGATAGAGTGTTAAATGTAGGAGTAGCTGAGCAAAATATGGCATCCATGGCAGCTGGGCTTGCGGCTTATGGGTTTACCCCTATTATTAATACCTTTACACCCTTTGCAACAAGACGAATTTGCGATCAAATAGCCATTTCAATTTCTTATGCCAAAAGTAATGTGAAAATTGTTGGATTAGATCCAGGTATTTCGGCTCAGTTAAATGGGGGAACGCACATGAGTGTAGAAGATATAGGCGTACTCAGAAGTATACCGGATTTGATGATATTTGAACCAGTAGATGCGGTTCAGCTGCGAAAAGCCTTGCCGCAAATTATGAGTTACAAAGGGCCTGTCTATATGAGATTGTTTCGGCTCGTGGCACATCCTGTTTTTAAAGAAACTGATCCTTTTGAGCTTACAAAAGCGCATATCTTAAGAGAAGGAAAAGATGTGTCTATTTTTGCATCGGGTATTATGGTGCGAGAAGCAATGGAAGCTGCTGATGAACTTATAAAGCAAGGTATTGATGCTGAAATTATTAATTTACATACGATTAAGCCTATTGATACACATGCGATTGTGCAGTCAGTGCAAAAAACAAAAGCAGCAGTTACAGCTGAGAATCATAATGTAATAGGCGGGCTTGGCTCTGCTGTGTGTGAAGTGTTAGGTAAATGCTATGCGGTGCCGGTAGAGATGGTAGGCATTCAAGATACATTTGGTGAAGTGGGGATGATGGATTATCTTTCAAAAAGATTTGGGCTTAAATCACATAATATTATAGAGGCAGTGCAAGAAGTAATGAAGCGAAAGAAAGAGGGGGAAAGTAATGAAGTTATTCATCGGTTCGGATAAATCAGGTTTTATATTAAAGGAAGCTATTAAAGGGTATTTACAGGAAAAAGGGTATGAAATAGAAGATATAGGAACGAGAAATATTGATGAGCCTAAGCCTTTTTTTGAAGTAGCGCCTATTGGAGCAAAGAAAATACAAAGTGGCAGCTATGAAAAAGGGATCTTGATTTGTGGAACGGGAATGGGGATGGCAATGGTTGCCAATAAATATGAAGGTGTCTATGCAGCGGTTGTGGAGAGTGTATATGCTGCTAAAAAGTGCCGTGCTATTAACGATGCCAATGTTTTAACTATGGGAGGCTGGATTGTTAGTGATATGATGGCCTTTGAGATGGTGGATGCATTTCTTGATACAGCTTTCACAGAAGGACTTGAACCTTGGAGGCAAGAATTCTTGGAAAAGGCTAAGCAAAAGGTAAAAGAGATTGAGGATAGTATATATAAGGCATAAGTGAAGAAGGGAGGCGCGAGATATGGATTGGTTATACAAACAACCTGTAGAAATAATATTTGGAGTTGATAAGATAGGACAGATAGCAGAGATACTTAGGGACAAAGACTATAGAAATGGTCTTTTGGTAAGTGATCCTTTGTTTATGCAAAATGGGCTGGCTGCTAAAATTATAAATGAGTCAGGGGGACGTATAAAGGCGTGTTTTGATCACATCACACCTAACCCCAGCGTTAAGCAAGTAGATGAATGCGCACAGATCATCAGAGAACAAGGCTATGAATTTGTGGTTGCACTAGGGGGAGGGTCTTCTTTAGACTGTGCAAAGGCAGCTGCAGTAGTAGCTTTGACGGATCGTGATACAAGAGCCTTTCATAGTATGGGGGAAAAGCTACCGGACGCAGGGCTTCCGATTATTGCGATCCCTACTACGGCAGGGACGGGGAGTGAAGCAACGGGTATAGCTGTACTAACAGATGAAGAGAAAAGTTATAAAGCACCCTTGGCTTCGCCGATGTTTTTTCCTAAGATTGCAATAATAGATCCTACAGTTACACTTACGGTTCCGCCTTATGTAACTGCATGTACTGGCCTTGATGTACTCTCTCATGCAATAGAAGGGTACTGGAGCAAAAATCACCAGCCTGCTTGTGATGCACTGGCTATTTATGCAGCTGATTTAGTATTTAAATATTTGCCGGAACTTTATAGAAAAACGGATGATTTAGAGGCGAGGACAAGATTGTGTGAAGCGTCTGTTATAGCAGGGATGGCTTTTTGGCAGCCTAAAACAACAGGATCCCATGCCTGTTCGTTTCCTCTGACTAATATGTATCACATTCCTCATGGTGAAGCTTGTGCGTTTACTCTGGATGCATTTATACGTATTAATGCAGAGTCAGAAGGAGGAAGGGTTCATGCACTTGCTGAGAAATGCGGATTCAAAGATGCTTATAGTATGGCGGATAAGGTGCTTGATATGAAGCGAGATATGGGGATGATAACTACTTTAGAAGAGGCGGGAATTAATTTAGAAGCACTGGATAAACTTGTAGAAGAAAGTATGCATCCTAACATGCTTAACAATCCTGTTGCTATGTCCAAAAGCGATATTAAAGCCATGTACCTGGGTTTGGGCAAGTAAATAGTTAGGAAAAGATATTTTTTAGTATTATTTGCAGGATGAATACTCTTTTTGATACAATAAGAGAAAAGACATTCGGTATGGAGGTCAAAAAGGTGAGCAATAACAAGAAACACGGGGTAAACATGGGTGATGTGAAAATTGCTAATCGCAAGGCTATTCTGGAGCTTTTGCATAAAGCGGGGAAGATGTCAAGGAAAGACATTGCAGATGAACTTGGCTTAACGCAAGGGGCAGTGTCCTTGATATGCAATGAAATGCTGGAGCGTCAAATTATTAAGTATACGGGTGAGCGTACGGGAGATTTTCAAGTAGGACGCAAGAAGGTGCTCATGGAGATCAATTATCGTTTTAAGTATGTCATTGGCATTGATATTTCTGTAAAACAAACAACATTAACTATAGGAGATTTAAGTGGTCAGGTGATTAGTAAGCAAAAGCTTGATACAGATACAACTATAGCAGCGAATGAGTTTTTAAAAAACGTGAGTGTAAGAGTCATAAAATTCATGTGGGAAAACAATATATTTAAAGATGAGATTCTAGCTATAGGAGTGAGTATACTAGGAGCTGTCAATCACGAGGCAGGCATTAGTCTGAAAGCTCTTGATATATGGGAGGGCCCTGTAGATATTAAACAAATACTTGAAAATGAAATACAGTTGCCTGTATATGTAGAGAGTAATGTTTGTGCTTTTGCAATTGCAGAAAAACTATATGGTAATATGAATGAAGTCTCCAGTGCTTTGTTTCTAAAATGGGGGCCGGGAGTAGGATCTGTATCTGTTTTAAACGGGAATATCTATAAATCTCATGATTGGCTGGCTGCGGAGATAGGTCATAATATTTTGGAAAAAGATGGAACACTGTGCAGATGCGGTCAAAAAGGCTGCTTAGAAACCGTTGTGTCAACAAAACGCATCAGACAAAGTTTGACAGAACTTATTGATTCAAAAACGACCCCTTACCTTCATGATCTCTTGCAGCAATATGATGAAGAGGTAACGAGAGAGAATACCATTGCTTGTTTGCTCTCGGAAGATAAGTCTATTGCTGAGTATTCAAGTTATCTTATAGAAAGCTTAGCTTATGTAACTTATAATGCAACAAAAAATGTTTTGCCGGAAAAAATTATTTTGTGTGGCTATTTATTTGAGAATAGCGTACTTAGAGAGAAGTTTGTTGAAAAATTTAATCAGTTTATGGGAGCGTCTCATCAAATGATATTTGAAAAAAGTTCTCTGACAAAAAAAGAAGATTACATTGGAAGTATCGCTTTAGCGACTAAAGATTTTTTTAGTGCAAATATAGTATAAAAATAAATAGGCAGGTAAGAGCGGAAACTTTACTATTCAAGTGTACTTGCCTGAAAAATATATGGAGGTGTAAAATGAAATACTTTTTAGACAGTGCTAAAATAGAAGAGATTAAATTTGCTTATGATACTTTTAAAATTGATGGCATAACAACAAATCCAAAACACATTGAGGCAAGCGGTAAGCCTTTCTTAGTAGTTATTCAGGAAATAGCGAATTGGGCAAATGAGAAAGGATTTAAAGATTGGGAGGATTTTCCTATCTCTGTAGAGATAAATCCGCATCTAGATCATGAACATGATATGGTAGAAGAAGCACTTAAGATAGCTAAAATAGCGCCATACTTTGTTATTAAGATTCCTTGTAACTTGCAAGGACTAACTGCTGCCAGAAAATTAGAGGAGATGGGGGTGAGAACAAATGTAACTTTGGTCTTTTCTCCCTCTCAAGCATTGCCGGTTGCAAAAAATGGCTCTTTGTTTGTATCTCCGTTTGTGGGCTGGAAAGAAAACAGTGGTGAAAATTGTGAGCAGTATATTAAAGATATTGTAGATATTTATAGAACGTATGATTATAAAACAGAAATTATAGTAGCTGCTCTTAGAAATGGCAATCAGATTGTACAGGCAGCTAAAGCGGGGGCAGACATAGTAACTTGCGGGCTGCAGGTTTATTTGGATAGCTTTGAACATCCTTTTACTAATCATGGACTAGGTATATTTAAAAAAGCATGGGATCAAACATCTAAACAATAAATTAAGACGATTAATTAATTAATGGAAATACATAAAAATTCTAAAAAGTAAAAAAAAATAAATATTTTATTTGAAAATATTGACTAAACAAATATTATATATTATTATTATTATAGACAAAATCATTATAAAGGCAAGGAAAACATATACCGGCATTGGATTATATGGGTGCCGGTATTGTTTTAAACAATTAATTAATCCTTTTAAGTAATTAAACAAAAAATAGTTTTGGGAGGGGTAAAGAATGAAAATGAAAGTTAGTTTGAAAAAATCACTAAGTGTATTAGCAGCATCAGGGGTTTTGGTTTCAACAGTTTTAGGCGGGTGTGCACCAAAGACAGAAAATGAGGCTGTTTCTGAGGCGGCTGCTCCAAAGAAGGAAGAAGCAAAAAAAGAAGAAGCTAAAAAAGAGATTACGATTAATTTCCCTACAATCTGGGTAGGGACGGACTCGAAAGCTAACGTGATAAGCCAGCTTATTACTTCATTCAATGAAGAAAACAAGGGAAGTATTAAGGTTGTAGTAGAAGAAATGCCAGACTATCAAGCGTATAGAGAGAAGACGAAAACTAATGTTATAGCGGGAAATGCACCAGATATTTTTACGACAGATAATGCAGGAAACACAGAAATTTTCTATAAATCAGGTAAGCTTATGGACTTTACCCCTTATTTAGATGATGCTTGGAAAGGGACATTTTTAGAAGGAACATTAGATAAAGAAGGGGTTTATGAAGGGCAGCACCTAGCGATACCTTATGAGATGGCTGTATTACCAGTAATGTATAATGCGAAACTTCTAAAACAAGTAGGCTACGATGAATTCCCTAAAACTTATACAGAAATGTTTGAGATGTTTGATAAGTTAAAGGCAGCTGATCTCATACCAGCTACACAAATGACAGGTGAAAACGCTTGGACATCTATGCTCTGGTATTCTCAGATTGTAACATCTATCGGCGGACCAGATGTTTATAGCAGAGGGCTTGATGATCCAGCTTTTGTAGAGGCTGCAAAAGTAATGCAGAAAATGTTTGATTACACATCCTCTGATGCAGTAGGAGCAGGAGCTGCAGTTCCAGCTGGACATTTCTTAAATGAAAAAGCAGCAGTATTTATGAATGGACCATGGTTCATTGGCAGATTTAAAAAAGATGGTGTTGAAGGCCTTTATGACAATGTACAAATTGCTCCAGCTCCTTATTTTGAAGGCGGAAAAGGGCAAGCAGGCGGTTATATCGGAACAGTTCAGGCCTACCTTGTAGCAGCGAAACAAGAGGACAAAGCTAAAGAAGAAGCAGTGGTTAAATTCATAAAATATTTAACGGACCCTGCTCATGTAGCGCAATTATCTAAAGAATCAGGTGCGCTTTTCTACGTTAAGACAGGTGTAAGTGATGATACAGAAAGAATCCAAAAAGCAATGATAGAACAAAGTAATGCAGCCCCTTATGTTGCAAATCACTTCCAAGCAGCTATGCCACAGAAAGTTGTAACAGAGTTTCCTCAGGCACTTTCAAGTCTTGCACTAGGGGAATCTACACCAGAAGAGTTTGTAGAACTTCTAAAAGCAGCAGAATCAAAATAACTATTCAGAATTTTATAACTTAAAAATGACTAGAACTATTATTTTGTCTAATAAAAAATCCGACATCAATAGAGTGTCGGATTTTTTTAAAAATATACTACATAAACAGAAGGGGGACATTATTGTGAAGACAACTAAAGGTGATAAATTAGGTATAACCCTATTTTTAATACCACCGCTTGCCTTATTTGCTTTATTCTTTATTTATCCGGTCAGTTATGTTTTTGTAACTAGTTTTTTTAAGTGGGATGGAATAAGTGATGCAGCTTTCGTAGCATTTCAAAACTACTTAGCACTTTTTAAAGATCCTATTTTTAGAAGATCTGTTGTTAACAATGTTATTTGGGCACTAACCGCAGGCCTCATACAGGTGCCTTTAGCGCTGCTTGTTGCACTTATTCTTTCAAAAAAACCAAGAGGATGGAAGGTGTTTCGAACAGTTTATTTTATGCCTCAGGTTATTTCAGGTATAGCGCTTGCTACACTATGGTCTACTATGTATAACAGCGAATATGGCCTTATCAATGCACTCTTAGGGGTAGTAGGGCTTGAACATTTACAAAAAAATTGGCTAGGAACAACGCAAACAGCTTTCCCGGCGCTTCTTATTTATTGGGTATTCTATATAGGGTACTATATGGTTATCATTCTCGCTGAAATCACATCTATTTCTGAAGAATATTACGAAGCAGCAAGCATTGATGGGGCGAATAAAATACAGCAGGATTTATACGTTACGCTGCCGCTTGTCAGAAATTCTATTATAACGTGTATAACGCTTGCCATGGTTTTCGGACTTCGTCAGTTCGAACAAGTTTACCTCTTAACAAACGGTGGACCTGCAAATAAAACATCTGTTATGGTCCTTTACCTTTATAAAGAAATGCAAAATAACAATTATGGCTATGCAAATGCAACAGGCGTAATGCTTATCATCGTAGGGACAATAGTTATTGTAGGTGTAAGAAAATTATTTGCAAGTAAACAATACGAGTCATAGGAGGGAAAAAGATGGCAGCAATTGATATTAAATTACCGAACGAAAAAAAGACTTCAGTGGAAACAAATAAACATTTATCTGTAATATTAAATGTACTTAAATGGATTGTTCTTATGTTCTTTGCTATATATGCTATATTTCCTATATTGTGGCTGCTTATTTCTTCCTTTAAAACTAATGCAGAGCTAATGAGTGAGCCCTTTGGGCTGCCAGCTGTATGGCAGTTTGGAAATTATCTTAATGCTCTCAAAGCATCCAATCTAGGGATTTTATTTGCTAACTCAGTTTTTATTAGTATTGCGGCAACATGTATTAATATTATGTTAGCAGGCATGATTTCTTATTGTATTGCGAGATTCACCTTTAAGGGAAAAGAAATTATTTTTGTAATGTTTTCAGCAGGCATATTGGTTCCGCTTAATGCACTGATGGTACCTTATTTTACAATTGTCAATAAACTGGGGCTTTATGATAAACATATTGGTCTGATTATCGTCTATACAGCTATTGGTATACCTGTATCTACCTTTATTGTAAGAGGGTTTATGAATGGGATACCCAGGGAAGTTGAGGAAGCTGCTATTATAGATGGATGTGGGTTTTTTAAAAGATTTTTTATGATTATTTTGCCGTTATCAAAGACCGGGCTTGTAACAGCAGCTACATTTCAATTTTTAACATGCTGGAATGAATTTGTTTATTCTATGCTGCTTACATCTTCTACAAAGGTAAGAACGATTCAGCTAGGAATAAGGTATTTCACCAATCAATTCTCAACAGACTTCGTATCTATGTATGCAGCTATTATTGTCAGTATCATACCTAGTGTTATCTGTTATATGTTATTCCAGGAACAAATAATATCTGGTTTAACAAGCGGAGCAGTCAAAGGATAATAATAAAAGTGTATAAAGAGAAGCCTGCTGCGTTCACGCTCACAGTAGTATTGGGGGCAGTAGGGCAATATAAAAAGCTTAACATAATAGGCAAAAAATGAGAAGTTCGTACTCCTTGAATATTGGTAATGAGTATGGACAAGGAGAAATATTATGAAGAAGTATTTTAATGTTATATTACTAGCTTTAATATGGGCTGTATATTATATGGGAGTACATGAAGCCAATACGCTTCTTAGCCCTTTTGCTACAGGGGTATGTATACGGTTTTTAGTTTTTGTGGGCCTAACTGTTAACATGATTTATAAAAAAAGCTTTAAAGAACTTTTCAAAGTTAATGCAGTTGTACATAAGCTGATTTTAATTGGTGTCATGGGGTTTTTACTGGATGTAACAGCTTTCATTGGATTTCAATACTCTTCAGCAGCAACAGGGACTATTTTAGTAAAGATGGATGTACTTATTGTCAATCTCATATCTTGGCTTATTTATAAAGAAAAACTTACGAAGAAGGATTGGGTATTTACCTTTACAATGTTAGTTGGAGTAGCTATGATCTTAAACATTAATCCTTTTGATCTGCAGTTTAAGCTAACAGATGTCTTCTTTTTGCTCAGTGCCTTATTTGTAAGTATTAATGCCTTTATTATTAAGAGTGTACAAAAGGATACGCGCTGCAATGTAAGTAACGATGTCATTGCTTATTACAACAATTTTGTTACAATGCTGTTCTTTATAGGTGCAACGCTCATTACGGGGCAGACTGCCAAAAGCATGGGGCTGCTGGGCAATAAGACAATGATAATAGCCTTGCTTGTGGGCGGAGTAGGACAATTTTGTATTTATAAACTATATTATAGAGGCTTCAGAGAATTACCCGTATGGATTGTAAAAGTTATTTTACTCTTGGTACCAGTCTTTACCCTTGCTTTAGGAATTATTTGGTTTAAAGATATCCCTACAATGACGCATTTAGCAGGAACAGGTATTATCTTACTTAGTGCGCTGGGTATTATAAAGGAGCAAAGTAAGAAAGTCGCTGATCATAGATAATACTAGTATTTTGTGGGCAGTATCACATGCAAACAGCTTATGGTATGTAATGGGTGTAAAAATGAAATGGAGGAGTTGCAGATATGAAAAAAAATATAAAAATAGGTGTAGTATGCTTAGCTAGGAAGACCTTTGACTATGAGGCAGCTAAGGAAATCTATGACCGTAAAAAGATAGAGCTTAGAAAAATACAAGAGGTAACATGGGAGATAGTAGAAGACTTAGTCATTGAAGTTGATGAAAGTATCGAAGCAGGAAAATATTTAGCTTCAAAAGACTTAGATGGCATTATGATCATCAGTGGTACTTTCCATTTGGGACATTTGGCATTAACGATAGATAAGTATGTCAGAAAACCTATTTTGTTATGGGCGTTTAAAGAACTGCCTTATGATGGAGGGAAAATTAGACTAAACTCTGTATGTGGCATTAACTTAAATGCATCTAACCTGTATAAAGCAGGAAATGATCAATTTGTATGCTGGGTATCAGATGATATTTATAAAGACTGGATTGAAGCGGTGCGTATAAAGAGTATTTTAAATAATGCTCATGTAGGAATAGCAGGTTACAGGGCAGATGGCTTCTTTAATTTATCAGTGTCTGATTTATCAACTTTTGCGAATACCGGCATTCTAATTGATCATTATGAACTAGCAGACTTATACAAAGATGGCGTTAAAGAGCCTGAATGTGAAGAGACAAAAAAATGTGTTCATGAGTGTTTTGACTGTTCGGGAATTAATGAAACACAAGCCGAAAAAGTAGCTTACTTAGCTGATGCAATGGAACAATTTATGAATAAAAATAAACTAGATGCGCTGGCTATCAGATGTTGGCCAGAGTTTGCAAGCACATATGGCGTATCACCTTGTGCAGCTATGAGTTTATTAGGAGCTAAAGATTATATCTTAGGATGTGAAGGCGATGTTGAAGGAACCCTTTCTATACTTGCATGTAAAGCTGTTGCGGATGAACCTCCTTTCTTAGCAGATTTATCACAAGTAAACTTTGAAGAAGATTATGCGCTTATGTGGCACTGCGGGGTTGCAGCTTATTCGTTATGGGATCAAAAATCCAATCGTTCTTTAGATACCTACTTTGCAGGAGGAAAAGGGGTTACAGCAGGCTTCGTTCTTAAAGAAGGAACTGTAACCATTGTTAGAATAGATACGGCAAGAGGGAAAACGAGATTATTCCTTCAAACAGGTGAAGCTTTAAGCATGGAAAAACAACTTACAGGGACTTATGCTAAAGTGAGATTTAATAAGCCTGTAAAAGAAGTACTAGACATTGTAACGTCAACAGGTGTGGCACATCATGTAGCCATGATTTATGGGGATCACAGTGAGAAATTTAGATTATACGCAAAGATGATGGGATTTGAAATCATTGAATAGAGGGTACTGTATGGATAAGATCAAAGAAAATAATACTCATATTGAAATATATAGTGTTTTTGACGAAGAATTTTTAAAGTATGGAAAAGTCATAGAAGGGATTAACTTTACTTCCTTTGTTACCTACCTGGAGGAAAAAACTCATATTCCGGAGCAGGGGAATATCTATGTAGCTTCTGATAGAGAAATGGAAGAAATGTCTTTAGCAAAAGTGGTTCAGGAGACCCTGTATGGAGGAATGGATATAGAAATTGGGTATTGCAATGGCAACAACTCCTTTATGAATGCTCAGGAATATCATAAGTGCAGTGAGATTAATGTGGGTGCGACAGATATTGTCCTATTGTTATCACAAGTTACAGATATTAAAGATGGCAAGCTAAATACAAGGGCTGTGAAGGGCTTTTATGTACCTAAAGGAGTAGCTGTTGAGATATTTGCAACAACCATGCATTTTGCTCCTTGCAAGCTCTCAGATGAAGGATTTAAATGTCTTGTTATTCTGACAAAAGGGACCAATGAGCCTATAGATTTTGAAAAAGGTTCTTATACGCAGGAAGACCGCTTATTATTTATGAAGAACAAATGGCTTATAGCTCATAGAGATAGCATCCCTGCAAAAGAAAAAGGCGCTTATGCAGGGATAGAAGGCGAAAACATAAGAGTCAATTACTAAAAGTTTGAGGAGATGGCACTATGGAGTTGATATTTAACCAAGATAACTTTGAGCTAAGAAGAGATAACCAGTTGATTTTAAAACATACCCTAACAGAACCTTGTATTTACTTAGGCTATGGTGAAGAAAAAATTGAGATGTATCGTGGAAACTTTGATATAAAAGATGAAATTATAGAACGTATGCCGCTTAGAAGGTTTAAGGTTATAGAAGACCAAAAGGACTATAGGGTTGAATTTTATGAAGGGGTGGAAGAAGCCGTAGCTTTTACACTTCTGATCACAGAAGAAAAGGGACGGATTGTTCTAAGTGGAAAGGCAGAAGGTAAGAGATGTAATCGCATATGGCTCAGGCTTTCTGCTGATAAAGATGAATGTGTTTATGGCGGTGGAGAACAGTTTACATATTTTAACTTGCGAGGCAAGTACTTCCCAATTTTCACCTCCGAACAGGGGGTCGGCAGAAACAAGTCTACTCATACCACTTTTTTAGCAGATATACATGATAAAGCCGGTGGGGATTATTATTGGACGTTCTTTCCGCAAGCCACTTTTGTATCTTCAAGAAAGTATTATTGCCATATAGATGAGTTTTGTTATATGGCTCTTGATTTTAGACATGAACTATATCATGAAATGCATTTGTGGTCAGATAGCTTTCGCATGGTTTTGGAAACAGGAGATAATTATATCGAGCTATTAGATAAACTAACAGATCTTTTAGGCAAACAGCCTATGCTGCCTGACTGGACTTATAAAGGCGCATGGCTTGGCATTCAAGGCGGCACCGATATTTGTGAAAAGAAATTAAACAAGATGCTGGAGCAAGGTAGTGATATAACAGGTATTTGGGCACAGGACTGGGAAGGTATCCGCATGACTTCTTTTGGCAAAAGGCTGATGTGGAATTGGAAGTGGAATGAGAAGCTTTATCCCAATCTAGAGGCCAAAATGAGAGAATGGAAAGCAAAGGGTGTCCGTTTCATGGGGTATATTAACCCTTATGTAGCCATAGAAGGAGACCTATTTGAAGAAGCACAAAAGAACGGCTACTTAGTAAAAAATCAAGATGATGAAGATTATTTAGTAGACTTCGGGGAATTTTATTGTGGTATTGTTGACTTTACAAATCCAGCAGCCTGCACATGGTATAAATCTGTAATAAAGACGTATATGCTTGATTTTGGATTAGAAGGCTGGATGGCAGACTTTGGGGAGTACTTGCCAACGGATTGTAAACTTTTCAGCGGAGAAGATGCTATGGTGATGCATAACAAATGGCCTGCACTTTGGGCTCAGATTAATTATGAGGCCCTTGAAGAAAATGGAGACTTAGGTAAAAAGATTTATTATATGCGTGCAGGCGCGGCGGGATCACAAAAATACTCAACACTCATGTGGGCAGGAGATCAAAATGTAGACTGGAGTTTGGATGACGGGCTTGCATCTGTTATGACAGCTGCTTTATCAGCAGGGATGTCAGGACATGGTCTTCATACAAGTGATATAGGTGGCTATACAACTTTATTTGATATGAAGCGTACTAAGGAACTTTTTATGAGATGGGCAGAATTTTGTGCCTTTACACCTGTTATGAGAACCCATGAAGGCAATAGGCCTGATGATAACTGGCAGTTTGATTCTGATGAAGAAACAATCAAACACTTTGCTTGGTGTACACGTATCCATACGTCACTTTATGACTATTTAAAAGCTGTCATAGAAGAAAATTGTAAAAAGGGAACACCGGTTATGAGACCTCTTTTTCTGCACTATGAAGCAGAAAAAGAGACATATAACTTGCAATATGAGTACCTACTAGGAAGAGATCTCTTAGTTGCACCGGTATATAATAAAGGAGAAATAACAAGAACGCTTTATTTGCCCCAAGATGAGTGGGTTTATTTGTGGGATGGGAGTGCGTACGAAGGGGGAGAGGTAACGGTTACGGCTCCAATTGGGAAGCCACCTGTATTTTATAGAAAAGGTTCAAATTTTAGAGGTTTATTTACAAAATTAGAGAATGCACATTACGACATATAAACTTGCCTTATTTAAAATTAACGAGTGCAAAAGTCTTCTGTTATGAGTATGTCATGTAGTGTTTTATTGCCATGAGTGTAGGTTGAGAGAGGGTGATTTTTTGGAGAAGTATATTGTAGCCTTGGATCAAGGGACAACAAGTTCGAGAGCTATTATATTCGATAAAGAGCAAAAGATAGTGGGGGTTAGCCAAAAAGAGTTTACTCAGCTTTATCCGAAAGAGGGCTGGGTAGAACATGACCCTATGGAAATATGGGCTTCTCAGTATGGAGTCCTTCAAGAAGTGATGGCAAAAACTAATCTAACCCAAGAAAATATAGCGGCTATTGGTATTACTAATCAAAGAGAGACGACTATTGTTTGGGATAAAGAGACAGGGATTCCCGTCTATAATGCTATTGTATGGCAGTGCAGAAGAACGGCAGAGATTTGTGATGAACTAAAAGCGAGTGGTTGGGAAAAGTACATAAAAGAAACAACAGGCCTGGTTCTGGATGCATACTTCTCTGCTACTAAAATTAAATGGATTTTAGATCATGTAGAAGGAGCCAGAGAACGTGCCAGAGAAGGTAAGCTGCTATTCGGAACAGTAGATACATGGCTGGTATGGAAGCTTACGGGCGGAAAAGTTCATGTAACAGACTATACGAACGCTTCAAGAACAATGCTCTATAACATCAAAGACTTAAAATGGGACGAAAAGATTCTTGCGGCACTTGATATACCTAAAGAAATGCTTCCAGAGGTGAAAAATTCGTCTGAGGTATATGGGCATGCAAATTTAGGAGCAAAAGGCGGCGTTAGAGTACCTATAGGTGGGATAGCTGGAGACCAACAGGCAGCGCTTTTTGGTCAAGGCTGTTTTAATAAAGGGGATGTAAAAAATACCTATGGAACGGGCTGTTTTGTACTGATGAATACTGGGGGAGAAATGGTCGAAAGTAAAAATGGTCTTCTAACTACTATTGCCATAGGTATTGACGGAAAAATTAATTATGCCCTAGAAGGATCGGTATTTGTTGGAGGAGCAGTTGTACAGTGGGTAAGAGATGAACTGAGGTTCGTTAATGATTCTGCAGATACAGACTATTTTGCAAGTAAAGTTAAAGACAGCGGTGGGGTTTATGTGGTACCAGCTTTTGTGGGGTTAGGAGCACCGTACTGGGATATGTATGCAAGGGGGGGCATTTTAGGTATTACAAGAGGAACCAGCAGGAACCATATTATAAGAGCTTCGCTAGAGGCCATTGGTTACCAAAGCAGAGATGTCATTGATGCCATGGTAGAAGATGTAGGACATGAACTTTGCAGCATTAAAGTAGATGGGGGAGCGAGCAAAAATAATTTCTTAATGCAGTTTCAGGCAGATATAATTGGTGCTAAGGTAGTAAGGCCTACTGTTGTAGAAACAACAGCTTTAGGAGCAGCTTATCTTGCAGGACTTGCAGTAGGCTATTGGAAGGATAAGAATGAAATTTTACAAGAGTGGCGGATTGAAAAGGAATTTATGCCAAACTTAGATGAGGAAAAGCGCACGTATTATTATAATGGCTGGAAAAAGGCAGTTAGAAGATGTATGCAGTGGGAAAATGAAGAATAAAAGATTGCTTTTACAGGGGCTGTCGCACTAAGCTAATGCGACAGCCCCTTTGTCTTTTTTAATCTATAACTATATTAAATAATAGGTAATTGTTAAATGTTGATTTTGAGGTGATTAATACAAATCTTGACAGCAATTGAGTGCTTCTGAAAGAGTAATTTGATGAGAGTTATTAGCCATAAATCTTCCTGTCGTTTAGTAGTTGATGGTAGAGCTTTTGTAAGAAAAAAATTGCACAATATATGTGTAAAATAACGGATATATGCAAAAAATTGCAGGAAGCTTTATTTATATTGATGATTAAAAATTAATGTGATATAAATACATTACAGATGCAAATGATTGCATAAAGCAATAGTTTGTGAGATTTGCACAGTGTGTGCGCAGTGCTGATGTAAATCATATTAGTTGAGTTTAGCTGTTAATAATTTATGATAAAATAAAGGAGATTAAGATCATGGCAAAAGTAAAAAACTTCAAAACTATTTTCCCTGCAATTTCAATTCCAATGTTTGAGGACTACAGTATTAATGAACCATTATTAAGAAAATATGTGAAATGGTTAGCAACATTTGATGAAATTGGCGGACTTGTATGTAATGGACACACAGGTGAGATCACAGGACTTACTAGAGCAGAACGTAAAAGAGTAGTAGAAATCGTTGCGGATGAAGTTGGTGATGAGTTAACTATTATTTCTGGTATCAACTGTGAAAACACACAAGAATCTATTGAGATGGCTATTGAAGCAAAAGAAGCTGGTGCTGACGGAATCCTGTTAATGCCTCCTCATATGTGGCTACGTTTTGGTATGAATCCAAAAGCTCCATTCGAATATGTAAAAGACGTTGCAGAAGGAGCTGATATTGATATAATCATCCACTTATATCCAGCTACTTCAAAAGCTTTCTACCCAGTAGATACTTTAGTTAAAATGTGTAAAGAAATCGATCACGTAAAATGTATCAAGATGGGAACTCGTGTAACAGCTCTTTATGAGCATGATGTTCGTGTTCTTCGCAGAGAATGCCCGGACATTTCTTTAATCACTTGTCATGATGAAACATTAATGACTTCTTGGTACCCAGGAATGGACGGAGCACTTATCGGTTTTGCTGGCTGCGTTCCAGAAATAATCACAGAAGCATGGAAAGCTGTAAAAGCTCAAGACTATGCAAAATGTCGTGAATATGCAGAAAAATTATATCCAATCTCTCAAGCTATCTACGGCGGTGGACAACCAAGTGGTGAAGCACATGCTCGTATGAAAGAAGCACTCGTACAACGCGGTATCTTTGATAATGCTTTAATGCGTCGTCCTGTTCTTCCTTTAGATCAAGAAGAAAAAGACTGGATTAAAGAAGGACTTATAAAGAGTGGTTGTACTAAAGTAACACTGTAATAATGAATTTAACAAGATGCCGTTTGCTTATCTACATATAGAGTAGGGTAGAGGGCATCTTTTTTCCATGGTATTGTAAAATGATTAATCATGAGAAAGGGGTAATTTTATGAAGAAAACATTGTATATGCTTTTAGTATTAATATTAGCTTCTTCTGTATTAACAGCTTGTGGGGGGAATCAAACGAGCAAGGTTAATAAAGTAAGTGAGGGAAGTACAGTAAGTGAAGAAAATAAAACAGTAGAGAAGCCTAAATTTTTAACTATTGGTACGGCTGGTACAGGTGGAGCTTATTATCCAATTGGTATTACTATGGCACAAATCGTTACAGAGAAGTTGGGTATTGATACAACTGCACAAGTAACTGGCGGGGCGACAGAAAACAATTCACTTATTGAGGCAGGAACTGTTGAAATGGGAATTACGCAGGCATCACTAGCCTATGCTGCAATAAATGGTAAAGCACCTTATGACAGTAAGCTAGCTTCTGTGCAAGGAATTATGACAGGGTTGTCAAAAGGAACTTTTCATGTTGTAACCTTAAAATCAACAGGAATAAAGGCTATTGAAGATTTAAAAGGTAAAACTGTAGTTCTTGGACCAGCTGGTGGGGCAGCGATCACTATGGCTAATGAAGTCTTTGGCGAATATGGATTTACAAAAGATGATATTAAGCCAAGTTATGTGTCTTACTCAGACGGTATGTCAGCTTTAACTGATGGCACTGTAGATGCAGTTGTTGTTCAGTCAGCTGCACCTGCTTCAGCTATTCAAGAACTGGCAGCTACTAGAGCAAAAGATATGCTTATCCTTTCTGTTAAGGACGAAATAGTTCAAAAAATGGTAGAAAAGTACCCTTATTACAAAGATCTAACTATTCCAGCGGATGTATATAAAACAGAGTCTGATATTCGTACAATTTATGTGCCTAATATGGTGGTGTGCAGTTCAAAACTTTCAGATGAACTTGTTTATGATATCACAAAAGCATTTTTTGAAAATCTAGATAAAATTAAGGGATCTAATGCAGCAGCAAAAGATTTAACACTTGAAGGAGCAGCAGAAGGTTGTCCTATTGATATTCATCCTGGTGCACTTAAGTATTATAAAGAAGTGGGGGCAATTAAGTAATGAATCAATCAAAATTAGAGAAGATTCCTCAATACTACACTAAAATAGCTTATATTGTATGTGCGTGTATCTTCCTGTATTTTGCAGTATTTGGTTCGAACTCTATTATTATTCAGCGGTCATTGTTACTCACATTGTTGGTTCCAACAGTATTTATTATGAAACCATTAACGATTAAAGGAAATACCTATGCTTGGACTAAAGTTATTGACTTCATTTTAGCGCTAAGTTTAATTGCAGGTGGGGTATATATCATGGCTGTGTGGGATGATAGAATATTAAAAACCGGTTCTGCACCACGGATGGATATTATTATGGGTTCTATCATGATTATTTTAGTGCTCATTGCAGCACAGCGAACAACAGGTAAAATCCTCAGTATTATTTCAACTATTTTCGTTATTTATGCTCTTGCAGGGCCTTATATGCCAGGATTTCTAGTGCATCGCGGGCAAGCATGGGATAGAATCGTTACCTTTATGTATGTTTCGACAGAAGGTATTTTTGGGACACCAGTAGGTATTGCAGCGACTTTTATTATGGTTTTTATTATATTTGGATCTTTTTTGGAAGCATTTGGGGTTGGGCAGTGGTTTGTTGATTTTGCATATATTATTACAGGTAAATATAGAGGCGGTCCTGCAAAAACTGCAATTGTTGCGAGTGGTTTGATGGGTATGATCTCAGGGAGTTCAGCAGCTAATGTTGTTACGACCGGTTCTTTTACTATTCCGCTTATGAAGAAAACGGGATACAAAGATTATGAGGCGGCTGCTGTAGAAGCAGTAGCTTCAAGTGGCGGAATGTTTACACCACCAATTATGGGGGCAGGAGCATTTATCATGGCTGAATACGTAGGGCTTCCTTATTCAACTATCGCTAAGGCAGCCATTATCCCAGCTCTTTTATACTATCTTTCAATTATGCTGTCAGTAGATAGCATTGCTGTAAAAACTGGCATCAAAGGCTTGACAAAAGAGCAATTGCCTCCTATTCAAAATGTACTTGGGATCAATTTGTTAAATGCAGTTCCTATTTCAATATTAATTGGATTAATATCAATAGGGTTTAGTGCAACTAAGGCAGCTGTTTATTGTATCGTTTCTATATTAATTATTGCCTTTACTCAAAAAGATAATCGCCCTACAATTAAAAAGATAGCAGCAGCACTAGAAGATGGGTCTGCAGCAGGCGTTGCAATTGTTGCCACTTGTGCGTGTGCAGGATTGATAGTGGGGGTTCTTTCTATGACAGGACTAGGCGCAAAGCTTTCTTATCAGCTTATCAATATGGCAGGTGGAAATCTTTACTTAGGTTCAGTTTTAGTAGCTATTATAGCAATTATTTTAGGATGTGGTATGCCGCCGACGGCAGTATATATTATTTTAGCATCAGTCCTAGCTCCACCACTTGCTGAAATGGGTGCTACGGTGCTTGCGGCACATATGTTTATATTCATATTCTCATGTTTAGGAGCTATTACTCCACCGGTTGCATTAACAGCTTATACAGCTGCCGCAATTGCAAAGGCTGATCCGAATAAGACGGGCTTTACAGCCTTTAGATTTGGTATTGTTGCTTATATTGTACCGTTTATATTTATTAGCTTTCCGGACTTACTTTTACATGATACAGGGTCATTTGTTAATACGACTATAGCTTGTGGGACTGCTATTATAGGAGTATTTTGTTTAGTTGCAGCATTAGAAGGATGTTTGTTTGTAAAAATTAATATGATCCAGCGTATACTATTATCTATTGCGGCATTAATGATGATTATTCCAGGAACGGTTACTGATATGATTGGCGTGAGTGCCATTGTGATTGCAATTATAGTGGGCATTGTAGCTAAGAAAAGCATAGAGAAGGCTAGTTAAAAATAAAAGAGTAAAGCAGCTATTTAGTGCTAATAAGTATTTATAGACCTCTGAATGGGCAGACACCGTTTGGGGGTCTATTTATAGCTCACCATGCATGGCATAAAAACTGAGACAGAAGAATGAACGATTGCATAAAATGAGGAGGGTATAAGGATGACTACTTTAAAGGATGTTGCAAAGTTGGCATGTGTGGATGTCAGTACTGTTTCAAGAACATTGAATAATATCTCGTATGTTCATCCAGAGACGAAGAAAAAGATATATGCCGCAGTAGAACAGCTTGATTATAAGCCGAATTTAATAGCGAAAGGGATTAGAGAAGGGAAACGGCACACCCTAGGGGTAGTGGTTCCAAGTATTAATCTTTGTATTTTTGGAGAAATTGTACAAGGCATTGAAATTGAGGCGCGTAAACTGGGATACGGGGTGATGATTTGCAACACAAAGGATAATAAAGATTCGGAGGAAGAATGTCTGAATGGACTGTGCAATGGGTTGGTAGATGGGATTATTATTGCTTCTACAGGGAAAAATGCTGCGCTCTTAAGGGATATTATAAACAGTGGAACTTCTGTTATGCAGCTGGTAAGAAAACAGGATAAGACAATCGGGAGTGTGGTGGCAGATTATTATGCCTGTGGATATGAAGCAGTAAAGTATCTTGTAAAGAGAGGATGCAGTCATATAGGGCTCATCAATGGTCCTATGGATATCATACCGTATAAAGAGAGGTACAAAGGCTATCATAAGGCAATGAAAGAGTATGAACTGGAAGAGCGTGTGGCAGAATCTTCGCTGCCTAAGGGAAATTATTTTAAAGACGGATATGATGGAACACTGCAACTGCTAAAGGAGACTCCTGATTTGGATGCTATTATTGTGGCGGTAGATATGCAGGGAATTGGTGCTATTCGTGCTTTAAAGGAGAAAAAGATAGCAATACCCGAGAACGTAAAAGTTATTAGTCTTACGGGAAATTCTATTGGAGGCATGCTTGAGACTGCCATGACTTCTATGGAGATGCCGGCATGGGAAATGGGTGGGCAAGTTGCGAAGATGCTGGTTGAAAGTATTGAAGCAGAACCGGAGAACAAGCCCTGCTTAAGGCATCTGGTGTTTGAAGCTTCTTTGGTAGAAAGAGAAACAACATAGCGTTCAAAGTTTATCATGAAAAAGAAATGAGATGAAGGCAGGAAAGAGAATAAAGATGCGGAGGTAGAGAATGAATATACAGCTTAATCATGTAGCATTATCTGTGGAGGAGTTTGAGTGGCATGTTCACTTTTTTCATAAAGTATTAGGCATGTCCATAAAAAAGTCTGCAGGAGAAAAACCGATAAGAAAAGTATGGTTCAATGAAGGAATTCAGCTAAATGAAGTTACAAAGATGATAGAAGATGTAGGAGTATGTAATCATTTGGGAATAGAAACAAGTGATGTAAGACAGACATTGGAGAGAGCTTATTTAAATGGTTGCACTGAAGCTTTACAGGGTGAACAATGGTTTTGTTTGCCAAGTGGAATAGTTATTGAACTGATGGAAAAAAATGATTAGTAGATTTTGTAATGTTGTGTTAACGTCCTAACTAAAAGTAAGAGCTAAAAGATCATCTTTTTATATTTTCATCATAGTTAAACTAAAGGAGTGTTTGGGATGAAAATTTTTAATTCGCTTAAGTTTAAGTTGATTTTTATGTTATTGATCATTGCGTTCATACCGATTTTAGTTCTATCTTTATATCAGCTTACTAATTTAAGTACAATGATTACTGACAACATAAGATCCGAGGAGATTGCAGTGGCCAATAACAGTGTAGCTACAATCAATACATGGATAGATTGTAAGATTTCTCAACTTTCAGAAAGTATAAAAGCCCATCCAGAATTTAAAACTGCAATCCCAAATGAAATAATATCAACCATAAAATATATCAATGAATTTGATTCAGATATTGAGACCTCTACAGTTACTGATAGCAACGGAAATTCAATAAATGATAGTGGCAAAACCGGAAATTTTGCAGACCGTAATTATTTTATAAAAGCAAAAGAAACAAAAAAGGCTGCAGTAAGTGATGTCATTATCGGTAAACTCTCTGGTAATAAAATTATTACAGTAGCAGTACCTATTCTTAATGACAGCAATGAGTTTCATGGTGTCATTATGAGTGCAATCACAGTAGGAAACATAGAAAATTTCATAGGTAAAACTAAAGTTGGAAACAGCGGCTACGTATTTATATTGACCAAGACTGGAGATATTGTGTTTCATCCTGATTCAGATAGATACGGAAAGAGTTATAAAGAATATCTAAAAAATGAAGATGCAGTAAAGAAATTTGACCAAGAGGTACTTGTGAATGAGAATGGATTTACCCCATATACTGATGATAATGGGATAGATAATATTATGTCTTATACCACGGTAAAAGATACGGGCTGGAAAGTAGTTGTAACAGTTCCCGCAAATGAAGTATATGGGAATTTGCAAAATACAATGAAGGTGTCATTATTTATCATAGGGATAGTAGTAATATTAGTTTTTATAGCATCAATCCTTATGGCCAGTTTGCTGTCAAAACCTTTAAAGCAAACAGCTAATCACTTTAAAGCTTTAGCCAATGCTGATTTCACACATGAAGTACCTGAAAACATTATAAAAAGAAAGGATGAAATTGGGATACTTGCAGAATCTATGGACACAATGAGTAAATCAATTAAAGCTCTCATACAAAATGTTAAAGCTGAAGCTAATAATGTAAAAGAAAATATTGAATTTTCATCACTGAACTTGATCAGTTTATCTCAGCAGGTTGAAGATGTGTCTGCAACAACAGAAGAAATGTCTGCTGGAATGGAAGAGACAGCTGCTTCTACCCAGGAAATGAACGCTACTTCTAGGAAAATAGAAAATACAATTAGTTCTATAACAGAAAAAGCTCAAAAAAATTCTGTACTGGTAGAAGAAATCAGTAAACGTGCACAAGCTCTAAAGGAAAGAGTATTGGTATCGCAGCAAACAGCTTATAATATAAGAGAAAATATAGACTCTGAAATGAGGATAGCTATTGAGCAGTCAAAAGGTGTAGATAAAATTACTGTACTTGCAGATTCTATACTTCAAATTGCTTCACAAACCAACCTTCTTGCACTAAATGCAGCAATCGAAGCAGCAAGAGCAGGGGAATTGGGAAAAGGCTTTGCAGTTGTAGCAGATGAAGTAAGAAAGCTGGCAGCAGATTCCCAAAATACAATAAATGAAATTCAAAAGGTCACAACACTTGTGGTGGATTCAGTTAAAAATCTTACGTATAATTCAGTAAAAGCATTAAACTTTATTGATACAACTGTAATAACAGATTATAAGACTATGGTTGATATAGGTGAACAATATTATCTGGATTCAGAGGCTTTTCGTAATTTGATAAAAGAATTTAGTTCAGCTTCAGAGGAGCTATTTACAGCTATGCAAAGTATGGTTAGAGTAATCAATGAAGTTACAATAGCAAATAATGAAGAAGCTCAGGGCTCACAAAATATAGCCGAAAGGGCAGCAGAGGTTATGAAAAATGTGTCTAATGTAAAAAATTTGATGCAGCTAACAGAACAAGGCTCTGAAAGGTTAGCAGAAACTGTATCTAGGTTTAAAATATAATACTTTTAACTGGAAAAATTCAAAGTTATTAAGTAGATTTTAGTTGGACTGCTAATAGATACACGGTTCTGTATTGTTGGATGAAGATACGGCACGGGGCATTAAAAAATAATTTAAAAAAAAAGGAAGTAATGATATTATAATATTATGCTAACTTTAGAAATTAATAATAAATCAAGAAGAAAAAGACAGGATTAGATTGCTTTAATGAGAGGGATATGAAAATGGTTAAAGATACAAATGTGATTTCGAATGAAGCCTTTGATCAAAATAAAGGAGCCCCCCTGACGTTTAATGATTTATTAAAAAGAATCGGACCAGGAATTGTCTTGACAGGAGTGGTTATTGGACCTGGAGCCATTACAACGGCATCTATGCTGGGGGCCCAATATGGTTATGACCTGATCTGGCTGCTGATACCAATTGCTTTTATGGGAATCACTTTTATGCTGACGACGTATCGCATTTCCCTTCTTACAGGGATGCCGGCCATTCACGCAATTCAGCATTACTTTGGTAAAGTAGCAGCTAGATTTGTGGGAATCGCAACTTTCCTTGCCTGTATGTTCTTTACAATGGGCAATATAACTGGAACAGGTGCCGGTATGAATCTTGTGTTTGGAATGAATTGGAAGCTAGGTGCTTTGATTATGATTTGTGTCATGATTTACTGCTATTTTTCCAAAGGTGTTTATTTAAAAGTGGAAAGAGGAATTGCATTATGTATCTTGGGAATGATTTGTGCTTTCTATGCAACGCTAATTGGAACGGGAGGTCCTGTCTGGAGAGAAATGAGAAGTGGACTGACACACTGGGTATTTCCGGCAGGAAGTTTTTCAACGGCATTGGCGTTTATCAGCACGAATGCTTCACTAACAACAGGGATCTATGGTACCTACTTGGGGACAGAGAAAAAATGGAAGAAAGAAGATTTGTTTAATGGCGTTATGAAAGCAGATGCCATTGCACACGTAGTCGGTGTCATCCTAATCAGCGGAGCCATTGTACTCGTAGGTGCGATCGTACTCTATCCTACGAGGACTACGATTAAATCACCGTCGCAGCTGGCTGATATGCTGGTACCTATGATGGGGAATGCAGCAAAGTATATCATGGGAATTGCCCTTTTAGGCGCTGGGTTTTCTTCCTTATTAGGAAATACACAAAGAGGGGTAGTGCTGCTGTGTGCTGGATTTGATAAAGAAACGGCACTAGAGTCTAAGAATATCCGTTGGGGTTCTATGGTTATCATTATAATTGCTGCTATTATCTGCTTCAATTATGGTGGTTCGCCGGTACAGCTGATTTACTTGGCTAATGTGGCAACTGCAATAGCAACTCCAGTGGCAGGGCTGTTCATCACTATGATGATTTGGAAAAAGGATGTGAATAAAGGCTTGAATCAGCCGAGAGTTCTTCAGATTTGCATGACAATTAGTTATATATTCTGCCTTAGAATGACTGCTTCGGCCCTGGTTAATACAGTACCAAAGTTTATAGAATCTATATTTGGAGGGTTTTAATTTTTTAGAGATACATTCGTTGTAATAAGCAATGATGGGATTTTTGAAAAATCAAAAGTTTGAAATCTGGATAGAAATATGCTATAACTGAGGTAAAATAACAAACGATTGCATAAAATGAGGAGATTGTAAGAATGGCTACTTTAAGAGATGTTGCAAAGCTGGCATGTGTGGATGTGAGTACTGTTTCCAGAGCATTGAATAATACCTCTTACGTTCACCCAGAAACGAAGAAAAAGATATATACTGCGGTAGAACAGCTCAGTTATAAACCGAATTTAATAGCGAAAGGTTTGAGGAAGGGAAAACGGCACACTCTGGGTGTAGTGGTTCCAAGTATTAATCTTTCTATTTTTGGAGAAATTGTACAAGGCATTGAAATTGAAGCACGTAAGCTTGGATATGGGATTATGATCTGTACTACAAAGGATAATCCGGATTCGGAGGAAGAATGTCTGAATCGGTTGCGCAATGGGCTTGTAGATGGGATTATTATTGCTTCTACAGGGCAGAATACTAGACTATTAAGAGATATTATGAGCAATGGTATTTCTGTTATGCAGATGGTAAGAAAACAAGATAATACAATCGGGAGTGTAGTGGCGGATTATTATGCTAGTGGATACGAAGCAGTAAAATATCTTGTGAAGAGAGGCTGCCGCCATATAGGGCTCATTAATGGTTCTATGGATATTATACCGTATAAAGAGAGATATAAAGGTTACCATAAGGCTATGAAACAATGTGGACTGCAGGAACATATCGCAGAATCTTCTTTACCAAAAGGGAATTATTTTAAAGATGGATATGAAGGAACTGAGCAGTTATTAAAGGAAGACCCAGATTTGGATGCTGTTATTGTGGCAGTAGATATGCAGGGAATTGGTGTTATTCGTGCTTTAAAGGAGAGGCAGATAGCAATACCCAAGAAAGTAAAAGTTATTAGTCTTACCGGACATTCTATTGGTGGCATGCTTGAGACTGCTATGACATCTATGGAGATGCCAGCACGTGAAATGGGTGAACAGGTCACGAAAATGATTGTTGAAAGTATTGAGACGGAGCCAGAAAACAAGCCTAGCTTAAGACACATGGTTTTTGAAGCTTCTTTGATGCAAAGAGAAACAACATAATGTTTCGAATTACAATAGTCCTTAAAGCTATTCTTTTTTATTTTACAATAGGGGGATGATATGAAGCTTTTATTAAGAAGTAAAATCTCATTAGTTGCAAGCTATGTAGAAATTATTTTATCGGTCTTATTAGTTTTAGGAATTAGCTATAGTTTAATGCAAGTTATACATAATAATATTTTATATCAATACTTTAACTATGAGATCTTTTTGGCAGATGTCTTAAAGCTTATTATAGGAGTAGAATTTGTTAAAATGTTATGCAAACATAGCCTGGGGAGTGCTATTGATGTATTAATTTTTGCTGCAGCAAGAAAGATTGTTATAGCTCACTATACAGGAAATGAGCTTGTTTTGGCAGTAGTATCAGTTGCTATTCTATTTGTAGTAAGAAAGTATTTTAATTATGATAATAAGAAAAAATATGTGGAGTGATGCACAGCATTTGATAACGGCAAAAAGTGGTTGGTGGGCAATCCAAGAAACGTCATGTAGTTAGTGATGATAGCATAGAGAAGATATAGTGGAGATAAATGAAAAGATTTTAATGAGGATATATTGTTGACATGACAACTAAAACATTGTAAGATGTAGTTGTTGTGTCAACAATTTTTTTGTAACCATTCATAAGCGGGAGGAAAAGATGCATAAGACAGGAAATAAAAGTATAGGAAGATTAATCTCTATCCTTCACAGGCAATCGCAGATTTATCTGAATATCGCTTTAAAAGATATTGATATTAGCTCTTCCGAATATGTATTCTTAATTACATTATTAATTGAAGAGGGTATATCTCAAGATGAGCTTTCTGCGAGGATTTTAATTGACAAAGCGGCTACTGCCAGAGCGATTAAATCTCTTGAAGATAAAGGGTATGTAAGAAGAGAAACAGATAGTAATGATAAAAGAATAAAAAAGGTTTATTGTACTCATAAGGCAAAGGAATGCGAGTCTCAAATTCGTACAGCACTTGCTAGCTGGACAAAGCTGCTTACAGAAGACTTAAGTGCAGAAACTGAAGAATTAATCATTACAACACTTGAGCATATGTCAAGTAAGGTACGCAGCATAGACTTTAAAGAATTATTACAAAAGGAGTAGTTAAATGAACCTCAATCAAACAAATCAACTAGGCGAAGAGAAGGTATCAAAGCTGTTATTAAAGTTTTCTATACCTGCTATAATAGGCATGCTTGTAAATGCTTTATATAATATAGTAGATCGTATATTCATTGGGAGAGGGATCGGATCCCTGGGAATCGCTGGAATCACCATCACCTTTCCACTAATGATCTTGATAATGGCATGTGGAATGCTTATTGGAATCGGGGCTAATTCATTAATCTCCATTCGATTAGGGGAGAATAAAAAAGAAGAAGCAGAACTTATCATGGGGAATGCCATGAGTCTCCTTATTGGCATATCTCTCATTCTAACTGCAGCAGGGCTCATTTTTATTGAACCCATTTTAAAAGTCCTTGGAGCGAGCCAGGCAGTATTACCTTATGCAAAAGACTATATACAAGTCATATTATGGGGTTCTGTATTCCAGTCCGTTGGATTTGGAATGAATAACTTTATCCGTGCAGACGGACAGCCGAAAATTGCCATGGTTACGATGCTGATAGGAGCATTACTAAACACAATCCTAGATCCTTTATTTATTTTTGTTTTAGGGTGGGGAATCCGCGGAGCTGCTTTAGCTACAATTTTTTCTCAAATGGTATCAGCTGTATGGGTACTTTATTACTTTTTTGGAGGTAAAAGTACGCTAAAAGTTCATCTGCGGAATTTAAAGCTGAATTTTAATGCTGTAAAAAGTACATTAGCAATAGGAGCAGCTCCTTTTGCTATGCAGCTGGCAGCCAGTCTGTTAACTATCATTATGAATGTAACACTTGTTACCTATGGCGGAGATACGGCAATATCAGGTATGGGAATTGTAAATAGTGTTGCAGTACTCTTTCTAATGCCTATATTTGGCATTAACCAAGGGGTACAACCTATTATTGGTTATAATTATGGAGCTCAAAAATATGATAGAGTAAAAGAAGCGTTAAAACTAGCCATATTCAGTGCTACAAGTATTGTTCTTATAGGCTTTGTGGTAATACAGGTATTTCCAAAGGAGATAGTGATGCTTTTTAACCGTGAGGATGCCAATCTCATTACTTTTGGAACGCGCGCGTTAAGGATCTTTATGGCTTTTCTGCCGATTATAGGATTCCAAATTGTTTCAGCTAATTATTTTCAATCGGTGGGCAAGCCGATGCAGGCTGCCTTTTTAAGTTTATCAAGACAGGTGCTCGTTTTAATCCCTGCATTACTTATTCTGCCTAAATTTTTTGGCTTGGACGGAGCCTTAATTGCGGGGCCGGCAGCTGACTTAATTTCATCTCTTATAACAGGGTTATTTATTATGATGGAACTTAAGCACTTAGACAAGAAACATATAGAAAGCTAAGAAGCGAGTATATTTTTTCCATATAAGAGTTCTTCTATATGATTGGATTTAAAAAACAATAGTTATACTTAATAAAAAAAGGAGATATCAGGTTATGCATACATCCTTATCCTATATAATTCCCTTAGGCATAACATTTGCAGCAGCGTGTGTATTTTTTACTATGCTATGTATTGTTGATTTTTATCGTCCCCCAGTTGTGAGGAGTTATAAGATAGCCACCAATAAATTAGCAAAGGGGCAGCACTTGAAAATTCTTTTGCTCTCGGATCTGCATAGCCATATTTTCGGAGAAAGCCAAAATAAGTTAGTAGACTTAATAGTAAATGAAAAACCAGATATGATTGCTTTGGCAGGGGATATTGCAGATGACAAGGAGCCTATTAAGGGGACAGAGTTGTTTTTGAAGGGGATAGTGGGCTTGGCACCTATTTATTATGTTACCGGAAACCATGAGCTGCGCTCCGGTAACATAGATGGTATTAAACGACTATTTAAAAAGTATCATGTAAAGGTCCTTGAACATCAGTATGAAGAGTTTAGAGTGAGAGGAATCCGCTTTGTTATTGGGGGAGTAGAAGACCCTTCTATTACAAAGTATAAAGATTTAAACTTTGATTGGGAAAAGAAAATGTATGAAGCTTTTGGAGGCTTGAAACAAGACTCAGCTTATAAAATCCTATTATCCCATAGGCCTGAACGCATTAAGACGTATAAAAATACTTGTTTTGACCTAGTCCTCTCTGGGCATGCCCATGGGGGTCAAGTAAGAATTCCTTTTTTGCTTAATGGTCTTCTTGCACCTAACCAAGGATTATTTCCAAAATATGCAGGAGGCATGTACCAATATGAAAAAATGATTCACATTGTGAGTAGGGGTATTTCATATCATTTTCTTCGCCCAAGAGTTTTTAATCCTCCGGAGTTAGTTGTCATTGAAATTGTCAGCAAGGATAACGGAGTCAGCATTTCCAATTATTTATAGAATTTATCCATAGTAAAGCCGTGTCCTTTTACTTCATTAATCCTATTAATAATCATAAACGCTTTGGGATCTATGGAAAGTACAAGATCATTTAGCTTAGAAAGCTCACGGTTTGAAACGACAGTGAGGACGACTAGACTTTGATTGTGACAATAACCTGTCTCAGCGTGAATGAGCGTAGATCCACGGTCCAGCTGATTAATAATCATCTCATTAATTTCCTGATGTTTTTCACTAATAATTTTTACCTGTGTACGGGATTGGCCGAGGAGCAAGACTTTATCCAGTACAACTGTATAGATAAGTACTAATAAAATACCATAGAGTACCTGCTCTTTATTTGCAAACAGCATCTGCGACAGGAGAATAGTAAAGTCAAACCCATACATTACTGCAGAAACTGAGAGGCCAAACTTTTTATTTAGTATAAGGGGAGGGATATCCATGCCGCCCGTGGATGCACCGGCTTTGATGACGATACCAATGCTAAAGCCAATCATAATACCTGCATAGATTGCAGAAAGCAGATGATCAGAAGTCATGTCCTGTAAGAAGGGAAGCTGCTGAAAAACACCAAGGATAAATGGGTAGTAAAACGTACTAATAAGGGTGGTAAGGATAAAAGCCCTGCCAAGAAAAAACGCTCCCAAAACAAACATAGCAATATTAAAAACAGAAACAAATAGTGTAATAGGAAGGCCTATCTGGTGATAAAGAAGCAGTGCAAGTCCAGTAGTCCCGCCTGTAATTAACCCATTGGGAAGAATAAACATGGTAACTGCCAAGGCATAAATAGTATTTCCTGCTATAATAAGAAAAATGTTTTTTATAATGGATAGGTATTTCTTAGACATATATCACTGCTCCTTAGTTCGTATTAATCCTATCATTATATCTTGATTATAAAGTTAAATCAATTGACTGTCTTCCTAGTACTAATGCGTGTGTGACACGATCAGTGCAATGGACGATATGGACAGCTTTGCGAAGGCATATCAATTATTTTGCTGTGGAAAGTATTGGTTAAAAGAAAATACCATAATATTTTTTAGCATGCCTATAAAAAAATTAATACATATGATACTATTATCTCGCCATCTAAACTTTGTGTGAAATGACATTCCTATTACATGATAAGGAGAGATAAGAATGAGAGGTATGATTAATAAATGGAATCAATTAAGTTTGGTTAAACGTATTATTCTAGGCTTGATCGTTGGTATTATCTTGGCTGTAACCATTCCGGATGTGGCAAGACCTATCACGATTTTGGGTTCACTATTTGTTGGAGCGCTAAAGGCTGTTGCCCCAATACTTGTATTTTTCTTAGTAATGTCTGCTATCTCTGAGCATAGGAGCGGGCAAAAAACTAATATGAAATCAGTTATTGTTCTTTATCTTTTGGGAACCTTTTTAGCTGCAGTTGTTGCCGTTGCCGCAAGTTTCATGTTTCCGGTAAGATTAGTACTTGGAGCAGGTGCTGAAAATATGACACCCCCTGGAGGTGTAGTTGAGGTTCTCAAAGCACTGCTGCTCAATGTTGTTGATAACCCAGTTAAAGCACTTTATAATGCCAACTACATTGGAATACTGTCCTGGGCAATACTTGGGGGACTTGCACTAAAAAATACTGCGGATACTACTAAAACAATGATAAGTAATGTTTCAGATGCACTATCTACAATAGTAAGGTGGGTTATTAATTTTGCTCCCCTTGGTATCGCGGGACTTGTATTTGATGCGATTGCTACAGGGGGTATAGAGTCCCTCGTTAGTTATGGGTACTTGCTTCTTGTATTAGTTGGATGCATGGTCTTTGTCGCTCTTGTAGTAAATCCGATTATAACTTTCATAGGTATACGTAAGAACCCATACCCACTTGTGTTCAAGTGTTTGAAAGACAGTGGTATCACTGCATTCTTTACTCGCAGCTCTGCTGCAAACATACCTGTTAATATGAGATTATGTGAAGACCTGGGTCTAAATAAGGATACTTATTCAGTTTCCATTCCACTGGGTGCAACTGTTAATATGGCTGGAGCAGCTATTACCATTTCAGTATTAACACTTGCAGCAGTTCATACACTGGGCATTCAAGTAGATATAGGTATGGCCCTCCTTCTTAGTCTAGTATCAACAGTAAGTGCTTGCGGCGCTTCAGGAGTAGCTGGAGGGTCACTATTACTCATCCCGCTTGCGTGCAGTTTGTTTGGAATTCCAAATGATGTGGCGATGCAGGTGGTAGGTGTAGGTTTTGTTGTTGGTGTTATTCAAGACTCTTGTGAAACTGCGCTTAATTCATCGACAGATGCACTTTTTACAGCTGTAGCTGAATTCGCTGAGTGGCGTAAAGAAGGGAAAAAAATCTCTATCTAATAAAGGAGCTAAGAGCTCCTTTATTGTTTTTTTATAGTTTTTTATAAAATTTTTAAGAATGCTTTATTTCGAGTTTAAGACCTCCTTGTATACTTACTTTATCAAATAAACAAGGAGGTCATTTTAATGAATAAAATAAGAATCATTTACGATGTAGTAAGAAAAATGAAGGAAAAGGACTCTGTCAAGGGTGTAATAAAAGCAGAAGGGTTAAAAGATCAAAACAGGATACTTAGTATTAATAATACATTTGAAAAAAATATGCAAGACGGGCAAATAAAAGGAACAACAAGTATAGAAGTTGACTATGACGGTAAAAAAATGAAGATGGAGAACAGCATTGATTTTCAAGGGGAAGGATGTTGTGGACATCATAACTTTATGAAGCACATGCATGATTGCCATCATAATGGAGCACATAGAGGCGGGCTAAAAGAAGGATTGGGCAGGCTATCAGCTGTATTAGGCATATTAAGCAGTATAAAGATTAATGAAAAGGAAGATGGATCGGTAGTACTTGTCTTAGTATCAGCTGATATTCCAGAAGATATTAAAAGCGGTATTTGCGATAAGATGAAAGAAGGGTGTGAGCACCACAAACACTTAGAGGGTACTAATGGACACCACATGTGCATGAAGGAGTTTCATGCCATGGAGAATATAGATTTCATGCTTAATGTATTTATCAATAAACACAGTGAAGTTGAGAAGATAACAATAGATATCAGCGGTGAGCAGAAGGATGAGAAAGACGAAAAGAAAGAAATGAAATTAACAGCAGATCTAAGTTTGGAATGGTAGAAATAGGTTAGATGCTTATTTAAAGAATGCTGTAGGATTAAATTATTTGGGTATACATGTGTTAAGGTGTATACCCATTTCTTATTTGTACTTTAATAGAAATACAAATAGGAAAATGATATAATGGGTAACAGGATTTACTAATAATGATTAATTAGAACGGATGTGGCTGTGATGAGAAAGTTTGAGGAGCTGAAGAAGAAGCTGCGCAATTGCCATAAAGAATCGTATAATTGCCACAAGGAATTTCATAGACTGCACAAAGAATATGGAAGTCAAAAGAAAGAGAAGTGTACAGATCAAAGGGAGTTTGAAAAATGTTTGAGAGAATTCCATAAAAGCAAGATTGAGCTCCATAGAATGCATAGACATGCGAGAATATCACCGCCGATTATTCTCGTATTTAACCTTCTTATATGGTACTTGGTATTTAAATATGCAGGGATAAGGGAAGTAAGCATATTTTTTGCCGTTTTATTTACTACGGGAGGATTTTTTGAATTTTTCTTCCTTCGTAAATTAGAAAAAAGGATATTATCTCCGATAGGCAAGCTGAAGGCAGGAATAGAAGAAATTGCAGCAGGAAACTATAATGTAAAAGTTGAGAGCGAAACCTACAATCAAATTAGCCTGCTTATAGATTCTTTTAATGAGATGGCTAGAAAGCTTCAAGAAAGTGAAAGAATCAAAGCGGAATACGAAGAAAATAGAAAAGCACTTATTGCCAACATATCACATGATCTTAAAACACCCATTACGTCTATTCAAGGGTATATAGAAGCTATTACTGAAGGAAGCATCTCAGCCACTGAGGATCTTAGCAGATATTTAAAAATCATACACAATAACGCTGCATATATTAATAAACTCATTGACGATCTTTTCTTTTTTTCAAAGCTGGATATGCAAAAACTGGAGTTTGAATTTGTAAGCGTTAATGTACAAGCTTTTATGATGGATCTTATGGAGGAATTCAAGCTTGAACTAGAGGAAAAAAATATAAAATTTGATTATGTTGATAACTTACGAGCCGATTATAGTTTTAATATAGACAGAAAAAGACTTCATCAAGTATTTAGAAATATTATTGGAAATGCAGAAAAGCACGGGACTTCTAAGGGGCTTGCCATAGAGGCAGAAGTATCAGATATAGACGGTTTTGCAGCCATTAAGATAAAAGATAATGGTCCGGGAATTTCAAAAGATAAGCTGCCACATATATTTGAAAGGTTTTACCGAATAGATACGGAGCGTACAAAGGACTTGATGAGTACAGGTCTTGGGCTTGCCATAGCCAAGGAACTTATAGAGGCTCACGGGGGGCAGATCAGTGTTTCAAGTGTAGAAGATGAGGGGAGCTGTTTTACAGTGATGCTTCCAATTATTAAGTAATATTATCCGGAAAGGAGAATGCTTATGAAAAATGTTTTGATTATAGAAGATGATATGAATATAGCAGAGCTAGAAAGAGATTATCTGAAGCTAAATGGTTATAAAGCAGATATTGTTCAAGATGGGACTGAAGGTATGCAAAAGGCTGTTTCGGGTGTCTATGACATTATCGTGGTAGACCTCATGCTTCCAGGTAAGAATGGTTATGAAATCATAAAAGAGATTAGAAAAAAACTAGAGATCCCAGTGATAGTTGTTTCTGCAAAGAGTGAAGATATAGATAAGATAAGAGGGCTGGAGTATGGGGCTGATGATTATCTCACGAAGCCTTTTAGTCCAGCTGAACTTGTAGCAAGAGTTAATTCTCATATCAGAAGATATGAGAGGCTAAAAGGGAATAATGTGACTAATGAGATCATAGTGCACAGAGGAATGGAAATCAATACTTCTGCGCATAAGGTTTTTGTAAATGGCAAAGAAGTATCGATGACTACAAAGGAATATGAGCTTTTAATCTTTTTAGCTTCAAATCCTAATATTGTCTTTACTAAAGAACAGTTATTTGACTCAATTTGGGGCAGTGAATATTACGGAGATACAGCTACTGTCCCTGTCCATATTCAAAAGATAAGAAAAAAGATAGAAAAGGACTCGGCAAATCCGGAGTTTATAGAAACGTTATGGGGAACGGGGTATAGATTTAATTCATGAGCAGATACAAATAAGTAATAGACCCATTTATTAAAAAAGTATAAATGGATCTATTACTTAGAAAAAATTAAGCTAATGAATGATTTCAGCTTGAAGTGATTCAGATGCAGGCTCTTCGGACTGAATGATTTCTTCAATAGGTTCTGGCGGGGCAAGAGGGACTGTAAAATTGGTATAGACGTAAATATCAGGTTGGTTAATTCTGGCCTCAAGCCACTTCGTAATTTTATCAACATCTTCTGAAGGGAGTTCTTTATACACATTAATAGTAGCAATAGTCACTTCATGAATCTTTTCATCAAATGGATTATAAGATTTATTTTTGCCGATAGATAAATCCGTAATACCAGGGTAAAGGGTCTTAATTTCATGATAAAGTGCCTTAACATCAAAATCAGATAACTTATATTTCAGGAGCTCATTTTCTAAAAGCTCTATTTTTTTATCTCTGTCACCTAAAGCAACTTGATTGCTTTCATAGAGTTCCTGGTCAATAAGACGCTTAACATCTTCTTGACCTAATGAATCAGGCGTCTCAGTTTGAGTAACTTTAAGGGTTAAGTCTTCAAGATTATACTGACTAAGTTTGGTGTTAAGAAAATCTATTGTTTCCTCGCTAAGTTTGCTGCCAAAAACAACTACCTCAAGAGTCTTTTTGGGATAATCTATGTATTTGTTAAGTAAACGGGTGTTGGCAAAAATAAATTCTTTATTTATAAAGCTATTTACATTACTTTCAGTAAGACTGTCCTTTACAATACCATATCCAAGATAAATGCTAGGCAGAATAGTTACAATACCAATAAGATAAATAGAAAACTTTACCCTTAGCTGAGCATGTTTATCAATATAGGCCTTTTTAGGGAGCCTCATCATACGGATTAAAATAAAAGTAGAAACACAGATAAAAAAACTATTAATAAAAAATAAATAAAAAGCTCCAAAAAAGTATTTATGGGACCCCATAGCAATACCATACCCTGCTGTACACAAAGGAGGCATAAGGGCTGTAGCTATAGCAACTCCAGGGATAATATTGCTTTTTTCTTTGCGGGTCACCCCTATAATACCTGCTATACCGCCAAATGTAGCAATTAATACGTCCCAAATAGTAGGGGTAGTACGCGATAGAATCTCAGACCGAGCTGTAGAGATAGGTGTGAGTTTGAAGTAGATGGTAGATGTAATGATACAGACTAACACTTGAAAGGCAAGGCCTAAAAAAGCTTTCCTGACAAATTTTAAGTCATTGGTAGCCAGTCCATAGCCTATAGCCATAATACAGCCCATAAGAGGGGAAATGAGCATAGCACCTATGATGATAGCGGTTGAATTCATATTAAGACCTATAGAGGCTATAAAAATAGCCAATATCAAAATGATCATATTAGGACCTTGGATATGGGAGGCGCTTTGGATAGTATCATGGATTTCATCGTTAGAGGCTTTGTCTGTGTCTAGTCTAAAACTTGATACAAGTATTTTTCTAAAAGAGGTTATGAAGCCACTTTTCTTTTGGTTATTAATCATTTTTTTCTCCCTTATGATTGTATAAATTTATTGATTTAATTATATCTTATAGAATATTTCCTTAAAACAGTTACTTCAGGATGCAGATCTATGTGTAACTGTTATAGATTCCTTCATTTCTCTTCTTCTCTGAGCCTTTACTTATGTAAGAGCCTTCTATAATATTTTTATAGCCCTTTTTCAGGATAATAGATTTAATATAGTCAACATGAGGGCATCTATCGTAATGATGGTTGTCAGTTGTCATACATGAGGATAAGTGAACGATAACTTCCTCGTTATTGATGTTACTTTTAGTTTTCAATTTTTTTGACAGATGTTCTAATTTAGCAGCAATCCCCTTACCGCAGCAGCCCCCACAGGTAAAAGAAATATTTTTAGTATCTCCATCATAGCTTTTAAAGACTTCATCTTTATTATAAAAAGCATTTGTACAAGCAAAGCCGCTGCATCTTCTATGAGCAATATCACATTGAATAATAACTACATATTTTGTACTCATCTTTTCCACCTCATTTAATTAATTGTTATTGGTATTCCTATAAGTTTATTATACAATTAAAGATAAAAATGTACAGAAGTATAAGAAACAATAATTAAGGAGGGCTTGCTTATAATAGCTGCTTTCTTAGAATAAATTGATGCTATATGAGTATACTTTAATAAGTGACTTACTTTTATTTAGTCTATGTGATAGAATAATAATAGGTGGTGAGTAATATGGAAAAATATCATATGTGCCCAAAGTTTGAAAGTGCTTTTGAATTATTGGGGAAGAGATGGACAGGTTTAATTATAAGAACCTTACTTAGCGGGAAAAAACGGTTCTCTGATATAGCGGACGCTATTCCTAATATGAGTGCGCGTATGCTTACAGAAAGATTTAAGGAGCTTGAGAAGGAAGAGATCATTATTAGAAAGGTTTATCCAGAAACTCCAGTACGTATTGAATACGAGCTTACAGAAAAAGGAACTGAGCTGCAAGCGGTTATGGATGAAGTACAGAAATGGGCAGAAAAGTGGAATTGATGCTAAGAAATAGGATAAAGAATTTCCTCAGATGTGAGGAGGTTCTTTATTTTTTTATTTATATAGGGAGTTAATTACAAAGCATTTTTAAAATTTTAAAAGTATATGTTGACTAATAATAATAAATGTGTAATAATTTATTTAAAGTTAGTTACTAAATGTAATTAGATTAAAAAAATAAACCTAATAAATATATGTAAGATATATAAGTAATCTTAATTTATGCTTCAAGTTAAAAGGAGGGATGTAAAATGTTAAGAAAGATAGAGAGCAAAAGTATGGGAAGCAGTAATATGGGATGGTTAAAAAGCAAGTTTCACTTTTCTTTTGCGGAATACTATAACCCAGATAATATAAATTTTGGAGTTTTAAGAGTTATAAATGATGATTTGATTGAACCTAGTACTGGATTTGATATGCACCCTCATAGAGATATGGAGATTATATCTTATGTAATTGATGGAGAGCTTACTCATCAAGACAGCATGAAGAATAAAAATACTATAAGCCGAGGACACGTTCAGTATATGAGCGCAGGAACAGGGGTATATCACAGTGAACATAACTTTAGTCAAAATACACTGAGACTTTTACAGATATGGATATTCCCTGATAAACAAGGTTATAGTCCAAACTATGGTGATTATAGATTTGAGTGGAAGGAAAGAAAGAATGATTGGCTTCATATGGTCTCGGGCAAAAAGGCGAGTGCACCTATAAAGATTAATCAAGATATTAACATTTATTCTATAGAGCTCGAAAAAAACCGACAAATAGATTTCCCGGTAAAGAGAGGCAGACAGGTCTATTTGGTTCAGATAGAAGGAAGATCCAAAATAAATAATATTGAATTAGCAGATAGAGATGCGATGGAAATTATAGAAGAAGATGTTTTAATTACATCAAAAGAAACATCACATATTTTAGTTTTAGAAATGAATAAATAAGATAAGACATTTTAACAATAAGAAAATAATGCGTAGACAAAATTGGAGGGATAATGATATGAAAAAAGATTTTTATACTGCAGTAGCAGATAGGCGTTCATTTTATGGAATTAGTAAAGACGTAGTAGTTTCTGATGAGAGGATTAAAGAAGTTATTGAACATGCTGTAAAACATACCCCATCAGCCTTTAACTCCCAAAGTGCAAGAGTTATTTTATTGCTGGAAAAACAACATGATAAGTTGTGGGATATTACAAAAGAAGCTTTAAGAAAGATAGTTCCGGCGGAACAATTTAGTGCTTCGGAAGATAAAATTAATTCTTTCCGTAATGGATATGGTACAGTTTTATTCTTTGAAGATATGAGTATCATTGAATCACTTCAAAAACAATTTGCTCTTTATAAGGATAACTTCCCTATTTGGTCTCAGCAGTCAAGCGGTATGCATCAATATGTTATCTGGACAGCACTGGAAATTGAAGGATTTGGGGTTTCTCTGCAGCACTATAACGAGCTTGTTGAGACTGATATAAAAACAGAGTGGAACGTACCAAGTAACTGGAAGCTTATTGCTCAAATGCCATTTGGAAAACCAATAGCAGAGCCAAGTGAAAAACAATTTCAGCCATTAGAAAATCGCATTAAAGTATTTAAGTAAATTTTAGAGAGTTAGTGAATGCAGATAAAGAACTAATTTAATAAAAGGGAGAGTTACACCAGGTGATTTTTATCTATATCTGCTCATAACTCTCTCTTTTATCTTTTTAAATGTCGGTGTAGAGTTCTTTGAAATTATATGGCGTTTAGTTGACTGTTCTAGTCGATAATAGGTATACTAGAACAAATAAAAGGAGGAGGCTGACATGAAATTAAGAAGATTATTGACGCTGTTTTTAGGGATTTTACTATATGGTCTTGGGATTGTTTTATCTATCAAAGCAAATCTAGGAGTTGCTCCTTGGGATGCATTTCACCAAGGACTTGCTGCTTTAATAGGTATAACTCTTGGGCAAGCAGGCATAGGGGTTGGGTTATTAATTCTAGTTTTAAATTATTGGCTAAAAGAAAAAATAGGAGTTGGCACAGTCGTTAATATATTTGGGATAGGACTTGTAATAGATCTTTTTCTGTATCTTGATTTCATACCCACAATGCATACCTTAATAAGTGGAACGGCAGCAATTGTTATTAGTATGTTTATCATCGCTCTTGCAAGTTATTTTTATATTGGAGCAGGCTATGGAACAGGACCAAGAGACGGACTTATGGTAGGACTAGTTAAAAAAACAGATAAAAAGGTTGGGCTCATCAGAGGCATAATAGAACTTACTGTTCTTACTGTGGGGGTTGTTTTAGGTGGGAAGATTGGCATTGGAACTCTGATTCTTGGAATTGGCATAGGTCCTGTTGTACAACTTACATTTCATCTTCTAAAATTTGATGTGAGTAAAATTAAGCATGAATATCTTTTTGAAACAAATAAAATAGCAGAAGAAGTAATAAAAGAACAGTGTTATGAGGAGTGCTTATGAAAAGTGTTAATTGGGGAATGATAGGGTGCGGAGATGTAACTGAAGTGAAAAGTGGCCCAGGACTTTATAAGGCAGATCATTCTAACTTAATGGGCGTTTATAATAGAACTTATGAAAAAGCTGTCGATTATACGAAAAGACATGGTATTAAAAGAGTATATCACACAGCCGAGGAGCTTTTGAATGATAAAGATATTGATATTGTCTATATTGCAACACCGCCTATATCTCATAAGCAATATGCAGTGGCGTGCCTTGAGGCGGGCAAGATTCCCTATATAGAGAAACCAGTAGCTATGAATTATCAAGAGTGTCTTGAAATTAAACAATTATTAGATGAACTTAAGATCCCTGTGTATGCAGCTTTTTACAGAAGAGGTCTAGAGAAATTTATTAAGATTAAAGAGCTCCTTGATCAGAAAGTCATTGGCGAGATTAGATATAGGCCATTTTATTTCATGGTTTTAGTATAGATAAGCGCCTAATAAGGAAACGTATCTGTTTGGTAAGATCTTATTTTATGCTATGCATAAAGTACTAAATACTCATACAATTAATAAAAGGAAGAATACAGAATAATATAATTCTTAAGCTTATAAATAAAGGGTAAGAGGGATGCTCATGGCTCATATAACAAAAGAAGAAATATCATATTTCAATAATATAAACAACATGATTGGTGTGTTTGAACCGCTATATCATTCTGGAAAACAAGTAGATCATTTTAAAATTAAATTTTTAAATGACTGTTTTATAAAAGAATTTAAGAGGGAAGATTTACTTAGGGGAGAAATAGATGAAATAAGCATATACTTACATGATTTGCTTTTAAGTTGTATTCTTAGATTTAATATGGGATATAAGACAACAATAGATACTATACATATCTTTAAAAGACAATATGTCATGCAGTGCAGTAAATTTAAAGATGACCTTCTAGTATGTACACTTTATCAACATGATAAGATATTAATCAATGAAGTGAATAGTTTAATTTCTGAAAACTTTATTAACAATTCTATGGAAATTATTTTGGCTGTCAATAATGATGGAAGAATCTTGTATGGGAATAAAAAAGCAGTTGAGACCTATGGATATACATATGATGAATTGCTGAATTTAAGTATTTTTGATCTTAGAAACCAAGATAAAGGAGAATATATTAAAAACCAATTAAATCAAGCATTAAAAAGTGGTATTGAATTTACAACCTATCATTATAAAAAAGATGGTACTAAGTTTCCAGTTGAAGTAAGGTCTATGTACAGCAATGAAAGAGCTAAAGACATGGTCATTAGTATCATAAGAGATATCTCAAATATAGAAGAAATATCAAAAGAAGCAGCAATGTTTTCCGTATCTTTAGATATCTTCGATGACGCTATTGTAGGTCTTACAAAAGATTTTAAAATATTTCTTTGGAGCAAAGGCGCTGGAACAAAACTTGGATATAGCAGAGAGGAAATAGTAGGTAAAAGTATTAAGCTGTTAATCCCTGATGAAAAAGCAGGTGAGTTTCATAAACAGATGAAGATGGTTAATAAGGGTGATGTTATTGAGAATTTAGAGACGATTAGAGTACACAAAAATGGAAACAGTATTGATGTATCTATTTCTATTGCTCCACTTTATGATTCGGACGATGTTTTGATTGGATCTATAGCAATATACAAAGACATTTCAGAAAAGAAGGAGCTAGCTAAAAAGTTGAGGGAGTATGAAAAAAGCTGCAGGTCGGCTCTTGAAGGCGGAGAATTTGGATTATGGGATTTGAATATATGCAGTCAAGAATTAGTTCATTATAACAACTGGAAAGGAATTCTTGGTTATAGTGAAGAGGAAATAAGTGATTGTTGTGAGGAATGGAAAAAATTGATTCACCCAGATGATTTGCAGGAGGTGGCGAACAGATATCGTAATTGTTTTGAATCAGGACAATATATTACAGAATACCGTATTAAATGTAAAAATAATGAATATAAATGGCTGAGAACAAAAGGAAGAGTCATTGAATGGGATAATGTAGGTAAACCGTTACGAATGGTTGGGACAAACGAAGATATCACGGATAGAAAATTAATAGAACAAAAGCTAAAAGAAAAATACAGGCAGCTAAAATTATTAAAAGAAGAGGCAAATAATGCCAGTAAAGCAAAGTCGCTATTTTTGGCAAATATGAGTCATGAGATAAGAACTCCTATGAATGGTATCATTGGGACGATACAGCTTCTTCAATCAACTAATCTAGATGAAAAACAAAATCGTTATACTAAGATGTTAAAAGAATCAATGGAGGCCCTTCTTGCGGTGATTAATGATATATTAGATATTTCCAAAATTGAATCAGGTTTCTTAGAATTAAATAATGAAGTTTTTGATTTGAAAAAAGCTATAAATGATATTCATAACAACCTTTTAATAATTGGGAACTCCAAGGGTCTAGAGATAAGTTTTTACTTAGATCCCAATGTTGATTTTAAAGTTATTGGAGATGAATTAAGATTAAAGCAGATATTAACTAATTTAATAAATAATGCAGTTAAGTTTACAGATGAAGGATATGTTTCTTTTAGAATAA
>JARBUI010000037.1 GCA_029239755.1 Clostridia bacterium
TTTGATTTTCCTCCAACACCCTTTAATATAATGGATGCTACTTCTGTATAATTGTTGTTCGAAAGTTTTACATTAACTTCATCATCAGTATCATCTTCTCTACCAGGTGTCTTTAAGTTCCATGCTGTAATCGCAAAACGGAATACTACATAGTAAATAACTCCAACTACTAAACCTATGACTAAAAGCATAAGTGGATTTTGTGCCATAGGAGCCTTGAAGCTTAAGAACCAATCAACAAAACCTGCACTAAAGTTAAAGCCGGCTCTTACTGGTAATAATGTACATACAGCTACAGAAATTCCTGTTAAAGCAGCATGAATTACATATAGTCCTGGAGCTAGGAACATGAATGCAAATTCTAGAGGCTCTGTAACACCAGTAAAGAAAGAAGATAATGCTCCTGCTAATAATAAACCATATACTATTTTCTTCTTTTTGTCTTTTGCTGTATGATACATAGCTAATGCAGCGCCTGGCAGGCCAAACATCATTACGGGGAAGAACCCAGTCATGTACATACCTGTTTGTCCAAGCACTCCGCCTGCCTTAGTTCCCCAGAACTTACCGATATCATTAATTTGAGCTACATCAAACCAGAATACAGAGTTAAGCGCATGATGAAGACCAGTTGGTATTAACAGTCTATTGAAGAAGGCATAAATACCAGCACCAATAGCATTTGTTGATATAATTGCTTTACCAAAAGCTACTAATGCTCCATAAACAACAGGCCATATAAAGAATAATATAAGAGCTGCTAAAATTGACATTGCTGCTGTTACTATGGCAACACTTCTCTTACCACTAAAGAAACCTAAAGCATCAGGTAATTTAGTCGATTTAAATTTGTTATAGCAATAAGCACCGATCAAACCTGCTGTAATACCAATAAATTGTGTTTGAGTTTTGCTAAATGCTGGTGCTACGTCTTTAACATCAATGTGTTTAAACATCGCTACAGCACCTGGAGCGAGTAGTGTTGTGATCATAAGCCATGAAACAAGACCTGCAAGACCTGCAGTACCATCATTGTCATCAGACATTCCGACAGCTACACCAATTGCAAATAAAATCCCCATGTTGTCGATTAGAGATCCGCCAGCTTTTAAAAGGAAGGCAGCTACTATGCTATTTGCTCCCCATCCGTCATGGTCAATCCAATAACCGATACCCATTAGAATGCTTGCAACGGGTAAAGCGGCTACTGGAAGCATTAAGGATTTTCCTAGTCTTTGTAGATACTTCATCATAATAAAGTTCCCCTTTCATTTTTAAATTTATTTTAAGGATTTTTTACATCCTTAAATACGATATATATATGATTAGTAAAAAGGTTTTACATAAATCTAGACAAATAAAAAAGCCGAAAAGGATAAATTATTATTATCCCTTTCAGCTATTGCCCAAATTTAATCGGTTGCACGCTTGAAAATAAATGCCATATTTTTTTATATTCCTATAATAACTTATTTTTTGTGTATAATCAATACCTTTTTTGAACTTTTTTTATAGGAGGGATAATACAGCATTTCCACATCTGCAAAAGTATCCATATTGACATTAAATATAAAGAGCGTACATAATAAAACACCACCTCATTGCTATTTAAAATGTACCCTATAGAGTAGACACTTAAAAAAAGCCTACTCTATAGGGTATTTTTGTGTATAATAAAACAAATGGAAATGGGAGTAGATAAGATGAGCAATAAGATATTTACAAAAGAGGAAATAGAAATACTATCTAATAACGAGTATGTTAAGCACGTTAGTGGGAAAGGAATTACTTATACCGATGAATTTAAGCGAATTTTTATAAGTGAGAATGAAAAAGGAAAATTTCCAAGAGTAATATTCGAAGAATGTGGTTTTGACATAGGTATTTTAGGAATAGAACGAGTGAAGTCATCAGGCAAGAGATGGCGTACTGCTTACAGAGAAGAAGGTATACTTGGACTGCAGGATACACGAAAAGAGAATTCTGGAAGACCTAGAGAGAAGGAACTTTCTATAGAAGAAAAATATGAACGCCTCAAGGCACAAAATAACCTGCTTAAAGCTGAGAATGAACTGCTAAAAAAGCTCGATATGTTAGAAAGGAGGATGATACAAAAGAAATAAAGCTAGCAGCTGTACAGAAATTTGATCTTATTAACTCAGTAGTTAAAAAACATAAATTGAAAAATATGCTTAGATATTTGTGTAAAATTGTTGGTGTATCACGCTCTGGATACTATAATTACTTCTCATTAAAGTCACGGGAAGCAAGAAAAAAACGTGATAGTCAAGATGACTCAGCGAGGGATATTATTTTAAAGGCATTTAACTTCAAAAGGCGTAATAAAGGTGCTAGACAGATAAAGATGACATTAAAAGGTCAGTTTGGAATCATATACAACTTGAAACGTATCCGAAGGATAATGAAGAAATATAGCATTATTTGCCCCATCAGAAAGGCTAACCCATATAGAAGAATGATGAAAGCTACAAAAGAGCACACCGTCTTGCCTAATTTGCTAAATAGAAAATTTAAACAAAATATACCTGGGAAGGTGCTTCTTACAGATATAACTTACTTATTTTATGGTAATGGTAAGAAAGCATATTTATCAACAATTAAGGATAGCTCTACTAATGAAATACTAGCATACAATCTCTCCGATAAATTAACTCTAGATATAGCTACCGACACAATACACAAACTAGCAAATAATGGACAAGTTAAGCTTGATAAAGGTGCATTTATTCACTCAGATCAAGGAGTTCACTATACAAGTCCTACATTCCAAAATCTAGTCAAAAGATATAATCTAGGACAATCTATGTCAAGACGTGGCAACTGTTGGGATAACGCACCACAAGAATCCTTCTTCGGACACTTTAAAGATGAAGCATACATAAAACCATGTCAAACTCTAGATGAACTTAATGAAGAAATAAAAGAATATATGATTTACTACAATAATTTCAGATATCAATGGGGATTAAAAAAGATGACTCCTGTTCAATACAGAAATCATCTTCTTAATTCAGCATAGTCTTTTTTTAGTGTCCTTGACATAGGGTACATTTCAATTA
>JARBUI010000022.1 GCA_029239755.1 Clostridia bacterium
CAGCTGGTATAAAATGGAATTATGCCAGCTTGTTAGTATGGGTAAAAATAAAAAGGAAAATTTGCTTATAGACTATTGACTTTTATTAGCAGGTTTTTACATAACAAAAATTTTACTAGTATCTGAAAAAGCCTATGAAAGTATCCCCTTCACACGATACTTTCATAGGCTCTTCGATTATTTATAATTTATAACATCAAAAAAGTTCTTAAGGATATTCTAAAGCTCAAACCGCCATAATGCACGTCCCTCATCTTCCGTTAAATAAACCTTGCTCTGAACATTTTTTATCACTAGTCCCAGCCAAAAGTGGCAGGCACAAATGCCAACATCTACGTTAGGATGTTCCCATTTGATATGCTTATAGTTCTCTGGCATTGCAATAGAAACTACTTTAAAGTCATGGGAAACCTTAAATCTCCAATGTTGACTGTTAGCAGCTGAGGGAGCCTTTCTAGCAAGGTCTATAGCATATAAAATTTCTGATGGCAGCATTTCTTCTTTTAAGTCTGCTTCTAAAAGTGCACTAATAGGCTTACGCTTATAACTAATAAGTGATTCCTGCATTCTGTCAAAGATTCTAGCCCCTTCAGATTTCCAATACCCAATAGGTGTAATGCAGACTGCTCTCTCTCCTTCTGCTTCTTGCTTCCCATAACCCCATTTTATATTTTGGTTTTCAGCCTCTGCGCCTAGCTGCGGCATATTATGCTGCAGCTCTAAGAGTAAATAATGGCCATACCAGCAGGTCGAAAGTCCTAATGATGTGGCATACAAAATCAATAACTCCCCTACAAATCCAACTGAGGATATAGACTTTGTATCAGTGTTAGCAATGAATGCAGCATTATCAGGGGGTGCAGCAAAAACACTATAAAGTTTTTTATCAGGATTGGCTTTAAAAAATTGAACTTTTACCTTATGGTCATAAGGCAGCTGCATGTTGCTAACGAAGTTTTTTAGCAAGTTCATTTTAGCTTCCTCTACTGACTCCATTGTATAGCTGCGTGTAGATCTTCGAGTGTTAATTGCACTTTCCCAATCTATACTTTCTATCATAAGTTTCACCTCTTATCCTATTAGATATTTTTATCTCTTCTTATGCTATATAGTAATTATAAGACTGCTTCTTGTATAGGCGATATACAAAAGTATACTAATTGGATATCCCATGCTTAATAAAACTTATCATTTTATCAGCTTCTTTTTCTATAAACGTATTAAGTGTCTCTTCTCCTCCATTAAAGCCTGCAGCTATAAGATTGACAGATAAAATAGATATTGCCTTCGCTACAAATTTAATATCAATGTCACTTCTTATTTCCCCACTCTTTATACCTTTTAACAGCATAACTTCATAAAAACTTGAAACATCAAGGTCTTGGGCTTCAAAGATATCCTTAATAAGGTCTAGATTTTCATATATTTTGTTTGCCAGCTTTTCGTATTCAGGTCTTAAGGATGCAAATTGCGCGCCGGCTTTAAACAGCTCCTCTAGTCTCTCAAAAAAGTTATCTTGCTGCTTCTCTATAATAGGGGCCATAAAACTCATTTTTTCTTCACTAACTATACCAATGATATGTTTATATAAGTCCTTTTTATCCTCAAAGTAATCATAAAAACTGCTTCTTGGTATTTTTGCTTTATTAATAATATCTGAAATTTTAACTTCGTTAAACGTAAATTCTGCAAACTCATTGATAGCTACGCTGATAATTTGTTCTTGCTTTTCTTTTGTAAGGTTAAAAAAAGTTTGTTTTGGCAACTCATCATCTCCTAAGTTGTTCTATATATTTTACTGCTTTCTCCAGGCCGTTTTCACTTTCAATAACAGCTTGAATAGCCTTAGCATTTTTTATATATCTTTCATTTTCCATTTCTTTAAGTGCCTTAACCAAATCAGGCACTGTAAGACTTTTTTCCCTAAGCGGACTTATAGCATATCCCTGTTCGTGCAGCCTATGAGCCCAGAATGGCTGATCTACTGTAAATGGCATGATTAGCTGTGGAACTCCGCTAAGAAGTGCCTCAGACATTGTTCCGACCCCACCATGATGAATGACGCCTTTAGCTCTTTTAAATATAAGCCTATGAGGTACCTTTTCTGCTGCAAAAATATTGGATTCTCCTTCAAAGGACATACCACTTGTTCCAGTCAAAATAACAGCTCTATTATTCGTTTCCCTTAAGCCATTAACAAGTTTTTCTTTAAAGGCTGCTGGGTCTTTAAGCGGCATACTGCTAAAAGACACAACAATTGGCTTCTTGCCATTTTCCAAGAAATTTTCTAATGCCTCATCTAGTTTAGTCTCACCTAGATCTAAAAAGAAGAACCCTGGAAGAAAGACTCTGTCCTTCCAGCTCTTAACTTCTTTAAAAAGAAATGGACTCATAGGATATATGATAGGCGTATCTTTATGATTAACTTTAAACGTGAGTTCTCCCATTTTCCTCTTTGGCAGGTTTAATGATTTATTTCTAAAATCATTAATCTCTTTCATATAAGACGATTCGCTAAGAGAGATAACTTTATAAGTAAGCTTATTAAAGAAAGGCCCAAAATTTTTATCTGATGATAGTGCAAAATTAGGAAATTCAGTTATAGGATACATAATTGGAACTGGAGACATACAAATACAAGGAATATTAAGGTACTCAGCAATATCTGCAGCGCCCAATGCTTTTGGGTGATAGATGATAAGATCTGTCCCTTGTGAAGCATCTAAAAAATCATCCATACTTTTTCTATAGGCTGGTGAGATGACTTCCTTTGCAAACTTTAGCATTTTAAATATATGGTAACTCCCGCCGTTAAAAACCTTTTTTCCTTCTTCACTCTCTAAAATAGCCATTAAATCTGCAGTTGCGGCATGAAACCCTACACCATTTTCTTCTATAAAGCTTTTAAAAGCAGCACCTGTACAGACTACTGCCTCATGACCATTTTTTATGAGTTCTTTAGCAAGTGCTACGTAAGGCTGTACATCTCCTCTAGTACCTAACGTTAAAAATGTAATTTTCATAGTGACTCCTCCTATAAACAAATGTTTATAAAACAGAATTCCGACGACTGTGTCGTCATAATATTAGCTTATCAGTTAACCTACTGCCTGTCAAGCCAGAGCAATAGGTAAATTTTTCATCATACAAAAAACTGCCCTTAACAAGGACAGTTTTCTGAGTTTTTTTATTTCATTTCTGCAAAGGTCTCTGACTGTTTTATAAAATATTAATGATTAAATATTTTAAGTTTAATTAAATAGATTATAAATGTTAGTATAGTCATTATACCTAAAATAGCAAGTCTAATAGTTTGAATCGGATGTATTATTTCTTTTCCAGAAGTATATATTTCTATACTTTCTCCCGCTATGGCCATTTCTCCGCCCTGCTCTTTTAATGCCCTATGAAATATGCCGCTGATTTTCACGTTATCTCCATGATGTCTATAATTTCCCGTTAAATTAATTTTTTTTGCCTCACTTGTATCAATCCAGACCCCTATAGCTCCTGTCTCATCACTGATATTAAACCATGCCATATTTTTTCTAAACATGATATCTCCTATTACTTCTCCTTCTAAAGTTATAGCTTGGCCATCCCATTTTTTTGATTCCTCAATAAGGGCAGCAACAGTATATTCTTGAGCTAAACAAGGTAAAGTAATTCCTAAAAATAATAAAATGACTATAGCTGCCTTCCAAATAACTTTCCACATGTTTTTCTCACTCCATTTAATATAGTCCATATAAATGCAAATGCCGAAATAAATTCGAGCCTCGCTAGCCACATCATAATAATATAGGTTACCTTTAATCCACTAGGCATTGATGTAGATGTGACACCAATTGAAAGCCCTACATTCCCTGTTATAGACGCTGCTTCAAAAAACGATTCTTCTAAGTTATAACCTGAAAAAAGTGTGGCTATTACCCCTACTATAAAGGTAATAAAGTAAAGAACAATAATAAGAAGCGCATTTTTGATAATATCGTCTGACAGTACATTTTTGCCATTAAAGTGATACTTTTCTACATAGACTCTTTTTTCAGGTGATGCTGCTTTCTTCATGTTTTGCAGTAATGCCTTAATTAAAAACCCTATACGTATTCCTTTAATACCTCCAGCAGTAGAACTGGCACTTCCACCAATTAGCATAGCTATACTTATAACAACTATTCCAATACCTCCCCAATCATAAAGAAATTGTCTCGCATAGATTGTCATAAAACCTGTAGTCGTATGAGCAGAAATGATTTGATAAAATACTCTTCGGAATATACTAATGGTGTCATTATAAAGGCCATAACTTTTAAATAACTCTACTGCTATTGTTGTTATAATAATCAAAGTAGAAATAAAAGATATGATTTCAATATTTTTATATATTTCCTTTTTATTTCCTTTCCATATTGCATGATGAAGTGCGAAGTTAAATGACCCAATCACAAAAAAGATAATAGTAATTGTCTCATAGAGCGTACTATGATAATAAAGAATATTTTGAGATTGTGGTGCAAACCCTCCTGTACTCCATGCTGCCATAAAAACCCACAACCCGTGCAAAAAACTTTTAGATGGCCTTAATCCAATTTGTATTCCCGCAAAGGTTAAGACGATGGTTCCTATAATGAGATAAATCAATGAAATAAACCATATTGCTTTTGCTGTATCTGTTACATTTGGTAATAACTTTTCATCCTTAGCCTCTCCAACATACATACCTAAAGTTCCTGTCCCTTTTGTGATAAGAAAACTAAGGGCTAAAACAACCATTCCCTGTCCACCTACAAAGGTAAGTACATGTCTCCACATATTAAGCGTTATAGATACATGATCTAAATTTTGAATAAGTGCTAACCCAGTTGTGGTAAAGCCACTCATCACATCGAACATTGCATCTAAATAAGATAAAAAATGCCCACTCAACCAGTAAGGCAAAGCTGATAAAAACATAAGAATAATCCATGACAATGCCGATATTACAAGCCCATGAATCCATCTAAAGGTTCCCCTAAATCCTTGCCCCATCATTTCAAGTACTAATCCAACTATCATAAATAATAAAAAACTGATTATAAAATCTACGAGAGCGGATAGTTCCTTTACTACTATGCCTGTTATAATAGGCACAATGAGTAATAATCCTACTCCAATAACTATTTTTCCCATGTAATACGCTAAAATCTTCAAATCATCTTTACTATTCTGCATGTTTATTTCACCTCATAAGTAGCCATATCATAGCAAAAAAGACTATAATAACAGTAGTAATAAAACTAATTTCAATTGATGTTCCAGTTATTATTTTTCTTAAGCTATACGGATTTTTTTTCATTTGCTCCTCCATTAAATTTACTTATCAAATTTACTCGTTCAGCAAATAACTTTTGAAGCTGCTTTTTGTGCGAATGAGAAACGACTGAAATTACATGGTCTCCTGTCTCTAAGTTTACATCTCCTCTTGGTATGATAACTTTCCCTTTCCTCAAAATATACGCTATATTGCACTCAGCTGGCAAAACAAGATCTTTAATTTTATGACCACTTACTATTGAGTTTTCATCAACAATATACTCAATAAGACTTACTTCACCCTTATCCAATGTTAGTAGTGTCCTTAATCCTTTGATTAGAGTTTCTTCTTCAATAAGACTGGCAATAATTTTTGTACTGCTTACGGTATATTCAATGCCTAGTTCCCTAAAAACTCTCTCGTTTTTTGGATTGTTAATTCTTGCAATTGTTCTGGATATATTAAAATTCAATTTTGCCATTTGACAAATAAGCAAATTTTCTTCATCTTTTCCTGTTGCTGCTATCAGCACATCTGCATATTCAATTTCTGCATCTTCTAAATCTTTTAGCTTTGTTGCATTGCCACATATAATGAGGCTATTAACTTCTAGTGCAAGTTTTTCACAGCGATTTTGATTTATTTCAATAGTACTCACTATATGTTTTTCCTCACTTAGCATTTTGGTAAGATGATATCCAAGCTTCCCAGCCCCTGCAATAACTATTCTCATATTATTCACGCTCCTACTACACTTTTATAGCATCTGTTAAATTGTTCAATATTGTCCTTTTGAATGCCTATAATTAACATATCATCTTTTCTTATGCGTTCATTATATTTTACATATATAACTGCATTGTGGCGCTTGACTTGAATAATTTTCACGCCTTCATCTTCTTCAACTTTATTGACCTCTACTCCATCCCATTGTTCATTAGCTCTCATCCTAATAAAAATGATTTCATCTTCTGTAAGCTCAGATAATATTTCAAAGTCTGAATAAAGCACTTTGTTTTTAATAGTATCGACCGTACTTTTCGATGTACATATTACTTCTAATCCTAACTTTTCATAAAATCCTTTTAACTCTGGTTTATAGTTGCGTGCAATAACTTTAGGAACCCCAAATATTCTTTTTGCAATTTGCGCACACATCATATTAATGTTGTCTTCCTGAGATACAGCTAAAAATGCATCTGCTTGTTCTATGCCCGCTTTAATAAGTATATCTTCATCTATACCAAGCCCTTCAATAACTATACCGTTAAACCCTCCTCCGAGTTCTTTTAAGCGCTCTTTTTCCTTTTCAATAACTGTAACATTATGCCCTTCTTGAGCTAGTTCAAGTGCCAACATACGTCCAATTCTGCCACAGCCCACTATGATTACAAACATTTCTATCCCTCCTAAGATACTTACATGCCTTTCTTTACTCTTTTGATATGTCCCACGCGATTTAAGTCATATTCCACATAATACTCTGATTCATCTTGATCCTCGTCGATCCTATTACCAAAATCAACATGCTCTCTCTTTTTCATATACTGTGTTCCAGTTACTCTCTCCAAGTTATTTGAAGCTGCTCTGTAAGTTGGATCAAGTGCATATGAGGCTCTATAATACTTACATGCCTGTGATAAATTACCCTTGTATTCTTCTAATATCCCTAATAAATTAAAAGGTTGTGGTGCTCCTATACTTTGTAATATTGATTTTTGAATATAATTCTTTGCTGTCTCAAAATCTTTATGTTCAATACTTTTTATGCTGCATGAAATATATTTCATAAAATCTTCACTCATTTAACTCACCTCTTATAAGTTTTTTTCAAAAATATTTTTAGTGGCATCTATAAATATAGTCCTTTGTTTATAAATATGGTGTTAAGATTTTTAGTGTTTACATAAAGATTGTATAAAGATAGTATAAAAATTTGGAAATTGGGTATATAGTTCTTTCAAATCAAAAGCACTCAGCAAGTCATATTGACTTCTGAGTGCCTCATTTATTTACTATTATTCTTCTGCTAATCTATATCCAACTCCTACTTCAGTCAATATATACCTTGGTTGAGCGGGTTCTTTCTCCAATTTTCTGCGTATACTAGCCATAAACACACGTAAAGATTTCGTATCATTTTCTGAGAAGCTGCCCCAAATTTTCTTTAAAATAAAATTATGTGTAAGAACCTTACCAGCATTTTGAGACATTAAAGTTAGAATATTATACTCTATTGGCGTGAGATGAACTTCTTGACAATCTACATATACTCTTCTTTTCACATAATCAATTTCTAATCCACCTACTTTGAATTCTTGGGCACTTGTGCCATCTGTACTTCTGCTTGACTCGACATGTCTTAATGCCACACGTATACGGGCCATAAGTTCACCAATGCTGAATGGCTTTGTTAAAAAATCATCTGCTCCTGCGTCTAAAGCCTCTACTTTTTCGCGTTCCTGTCCCCTGGCAGATACAACTATTATTTTTGCACGAAACCAATCCCGCACTTTCTTAATTACTTCTAATCCATCAATATCCGGCAGGCCTAAGTCTAGAATAACTACATCTGGATTATGTGATGCAATAAGAGAAATAGCTGATTTTCCTGTGTGTGTTTCGATATAGTGATAGCCTTCTGTTTCAAGCGACACACAGATAAAATTTCTAATAGGCCTATCATCCTCAACAACAAGAATAAGCGACTTACTTTCCATATACTTCCCCCTCTTCTATTGGCAATGTAAACCTAAATACAGCTCCGCCATTTGGAGAGTTATATGCCTTTATTTGTCCACCATGTACATCAATTATCGATTGACAAATTGCAAGACCAAGCCCCATTCCACTTCTCTGCTCGATATTTCCTAAACTTGCACGATAAAACTTATCAAAAATATATGGTAAGTCTTTTTCTGCAATGCCAACCCCATTATCACTTACTTCAAATACACAATTAGTCTCTTCCTTAAAAGCATTTATCATAATTGTCGCGTTCGCAGGGGTATATTTAAGAGCATTGTCTACAAGATTATAAAGTACATGAACTATAAGATTCGCATCCATGGGAACAAACAGCATAGTCTCTTCAATATTTATTTTTATTGTCTGCACGTATGTTCTTTTATTAATTTGGATCATTACACTTTCAATAATTTCTTCTGCCAACTCCATCGTTTTGTGTATAGTTAATCTTCCGTCATCGATTCTAGTAATGTTAAGTATATTTTCTACAGAGTGAATCAGCCACATGGCATCCTCATAAATACCTGTTAATAAAGCATGTTTCTTAGCAGCATTCACTCGCCCTGGATGATTAAGAAGTGTAGAAGCTGAGCCCACTATGCCGGTTAACGGCGTTCGAATGTCATGTGAAATAGCCCTTAGCATATTATTTTTTAAGCGTTCGCTTTGAACAGTAATCTCTGAATTTTTTTGTTTTATCATAATTTCTTCCCGTTCCAATACTAATGCAGCTTGAACAACTGTAGCATCCATTAAATTTTTTAATTCTTTTGTCATTTCCTCAATAATCAAATATTCAATAGCTGCCACACCAAGCACTTTTTCTTTACCAATAATAGGAATATAACACAACTTGCTTTTTTCTGAAATAACCTTTTTTTGGGTTTCTACAGCATAGTTAGCACATACAGTCTCATCCGAATTTATAAATCTTGATACAGCATGTTGTTCACCCACCTGATAGACAAGAGGACTTTCTAACCTATTGTCTATATTAACAGTATATAGAACAACACTTTTACCCAATAAATCTGCCAAGCTTACTGCAATTACAGTTTTAATTTCCTCAAAGTTTCTTGCCATAAGAAGCCTTTGATTTACTTTATAAAGTTGTTCTGCATATCGTTCTTTTTCTTTTGAATCTTTGGCTTCTTGTTTTATCTTAGCAGTAAGTGCAGAAGTTATAAGGGCAACTGTGAGCATTGTTGTAAAAGTGATAGGATACTCGCGGCTATGCGCACTAAATGTAAAATACGGTTCAGTGAAAAAGTAGTTAAACATCGCAACACCTAATACCGAGGCCATGATCCCCCACTGATAAGCATTAGTATATCTTGCAGCTACAACTACTCCGAGGATATAAATCATAACAATATTAGACTCTGTAAATCCCATATATCTAAATAATGCTCCGCTAATAGTGGTCACAATCATAACGATGATAGTTAGTGTAAAATCTCTAAAAAATGCAAGTACTTTTTCAGCCCATTTTATTTTCATAATTTCCTTTTCACTTTCTTGAATTACTTGTCCTGTACAGTGCCTCTAAAAGGGATATACGTTTTATTTATACTATATAATAGTTCTTATTCATTTAAAGATATACTTAAGTCAGTATGTTGTCAAGAACATTCCTCAGTCCTCTTAATGCTCCTGGCTACTTGGAAGTGCTCTCAAAAACAAAATAGAAATTACTATGATTAATAAGGCTGCAGCTAGCACAGTCCAATGAATCATAACCTTCTCAAGGACTATGCCATAAACTAAGGCACCAAACGGCATGCCTCCTCTTGTAATCATTCCCACTACAGAAAATACCCGAGACATGTACTCATTAGGCGTTTCCCTTTGTATAAAGGCTTGCATTGGCACATTAATAAACATATGAGCTGCACTAAATAACAAAAATACAGCAGCCAATAATATAAAATACAAAATAGAATCATCTCCTAAAACGGCTACACTATTTGGGAACGTGAGCACTGCAAACATTAAGATACTTCCATTAAGCAAGCTGCAGCCCACCTTAAGAGGCTTTAGCATTGTCTTATCTTTCCCAAAAACCAAACCTACAAGAGCACTTCCTAGAAGCATGCCCAGTATGCTTAGGGATTGCAGATAGCCATATTGCGTATCCGAATAACTTAAATACTCTTTATAAAATAAAGGTAATGCTATCGAAAATACCGGTTGTATTAAGGCGTATGTGATGAGAAAAAACCAGCATAACCTGCGAATAATTGGATGCTTTAAGATAAACTTAATACCTTCAGATAAATCTGCTTCTACTCCTGATATGCCTCCTACAGACTTTTGCTTCACATGCTTATAGTGAATCAGCATTTCACTCACTCCAGATAATAGAAATGAGAGGCCATTTATCAAAAATAATACTGTAATACCAAACCTTGCATAAAGTGAAGCCCCAATAACCGGACCCAATAATACAGATATCCCTCTTAGGGATGCCACTTTAGCATTCGCCTTGGTCAGTTCATTTTGTGCTACGATCTGTGGCAGCATGCCTCTTGTAGCAGGATCAAACAATCCATTTAGTAAAGAAATAATCATCTGTCCAAGCAGCAGCCAATTAAAGTTCATTCTTCCAGAATAAGATATAAGAGCCAGCCCTAGTATTGCTCCTGCACTAAGGAAATCTGTTACCACCATAATCATCTTTCTACTCAGCCGGTCTCCAAGTACGCCCGCCAAGGGATATACCAAAAGAGCCGGCACTAAAGCTGCAAAAGAAAAAAATCCTATAGCAGCTGATGAACCACCGATATCTAAAATATAAAGCGGCATAATCATCATTTGTATACTAGTTCCTGTATCAGATATCATTCTCCCAATTAAAAACAATATTAAATTAGGATTAAAGCCTCTTTTTTCTCTTGTCATATCTATAAGGCCCCCTCATCTCAAGCTTTCATATCCAGTCTATAAAGGTTTTTAGTTATAATAGTTCTACATAGCCTTCTGTACCATTAACGCGAATTCTTTGTCCATCTTTTATCAGCTTAGTTGCATTTTCAACACCTACTACTCCAGGTATGCCATATTCTCTAGTAATAACAGCACCATGGGTCATCAGTCCGCCGACTTCAGTCACCAGTCCTTTAACAGATACAAATAATGGCGTCCAGCTAGGATCTGTAAAGGCAGTCACCAATATATCGCCTTCTTCAAGCTTAGCATCTTCCATCCTTACTACAACTCGCGCTCTGCCTTCTATAACACCCGCTGAAACCGTAACCCCTAATAAAGCATCTTTTGGCATATTGCCGGCATTGTATGTGCCGGAGATAATTTCTCCTTCTGAGGTCATCACCCGAGGAGGCGTTAATTTTTTATAGACTTCGTAGGCCTCTTTTCTCTTGGTAATAAGGCTGTAATCCAAATGGTTTGTACGAATAGCTTGCTGCAGCTCTTCAAAATATAAATAGAAAATATCTTCTCGTTCCTTAATGACACCCTTTTGCACAAGAAGATCTGCTTCTCTTAGAAGTGCAAGCTTATAAATCTGAAAACGTTTAATAAAAGAATACTTTGGATATTCTCTAAAGCCAATTACATTTCTTAGAAGACTAATCATCCGCTTAGCCTTTTTCGCCTTTTGCTTGCCGCCGGGCTGCTTCTCCAGTTGTCTTAAAAGCTGATTTTCCTTTTCTTTAGCTTCAGATTTACCTTGTTCAAATATATTATGACCAGAAACCTTCTCGGAGTTTTTCATATTGCTCAAAATCATAGGGATGAGAGCCGTTGGTTTTTCACTCCAGCGAGGCTTTGTAATGTCAATCTCTCCCGGGCAGCGCATACCATACTTTTCAAGATATGCCTTCATAACTCTTCCTACCTCATTACCACCCTCTAACTGGCTCAAATATTCAAAAAAAGTCTCATCCTCAGCATACTCAAAATAGTTAATAACCGCAGGGTAGTGTCGTACTACACCTGCTATATCTACAAGTGCAAGCCCCATTTCAGAAGTGATGTTATTCACCACTGATTTAGAAAGGGTATCCACAGCACTTTTTTCACCCAGCCACTTTTCCATTTTCTTATTAATCCAATTGCTTACAAAGCCACCAACTGCCATTAAACTCATATTTCCAGGACCTGTCAGAGTTGTTTTTAATGCTTTAGTATCATTTAATATAAATTCAAGAAGTTTCTCCCCTGATAGCTTTTGGATCTGTTGTTCCATATCTTTTATGAGCTTCTCATTATGAGCGATAACCTTCTCAATAAGCTTTATGTCATTACTTCGATAAACCTTTATAGCTGGTTTAATCCAACCTAGAGCTCCTGAACTCATACTGATAGACCCTTTTCCTTTAGCAAGAATTTTAATGAAATCTTTACGCTCCATAAGATTCATCAAGGCATTTTTCATTAAGATATCTGCGTTACCCATGCTTGCAAGTAAAATCTTTCTTCCTATAGGTGAAGCCAGATCATAAGTACCATCAATAAAAAGTCTTCCCCCTGCTGGCTTTAAATTTTCTCCAAACCAAAATGAGAGCATCTGACAAAAGGATATCCCCAGCGGCTTGATATCATCTGTCATCATTTGAAGATGTCCCAGTGATGCATAGATACGGTTTTTGCCATCATTTTCTGGTATCGGGTATAAGGTAGTAATAGGACGGCTTTGCACTATGAAAAACTTCCCTTCAAATAAGCACCATTCAATATCTTGAGGTCTTCCAAAATGTGCCTCAATACGTCTGGCTATATCTGCAAGCTGTAAAATCTGTTCATCGCTCAGGGTTTGTGCGTTACGCTGTTCATCCTTAACTTCCCTTTCCTCAGTACCTCCTCTTTCTTGTGCATAAATGGCCACTTTTTTCTCAGATATCTTTTTGTCAATAATTCTTCCATCACGTACTTTATAGTTATCAGCACTTACTAATCCTGACACTAAGGCCTCTCCTAGACCAAAGCTGGCATCAATGGATACTACTTTTCTGTTGGAGGTAATCGGATCAGCAGTAAATATAATTCCCGAAGATACAGGAAAAATCATACGCTGAACAACAACTGACAAGTAGACCTTACGGTGGTCAAAATGGTTTTGAATACGATACGTCACAGCACGTTCAGTAAATAATGAGGCCCAGCATTTTCTTACATGCTTAATAATTTCCTCTTTCCCTATTATGTTTAAGTACGTATCCTGCTGTCCGGCAAAAGAGGCTGTTGGCAAGTCTTCGGCAGTTGCACTAGAGCGTATTGCATAAGCATACTCTTCACCCAGTTTGGTTATACTTGAAGTGATAGTCTCTTCTATTTCTTTGATGATCTCTGCAGACTCGATAACTTCACGCATTCTTTTACTTATTGTACTAATCTTTTCTCTTTCATCTGCTTTAAGGTGTGATAATTGTTCTTGAAGCAAGTCAATCTCACTGTTAAATTCTAATGTTCTTTTATAAGCCTCTGTGGTGACACAAAACCCCTCGGGTACATAAAGGCCATTAACCTTTGATAATTCTCCTAAATTTGCACCTTTACCTCCCACCTCTGGCAAATGTATATTATCTATTTCATTAAACAATAATACATATCTACTCATAGCAGTCACCTCTTTTATAGTTTTGAATTATTTTCATTCATATATTTCATAATACATGAGTTTCACCTCCATTGCAATATAGTTTTGAAATAATTTTATTGATATTATTCAAAAATTATAGTATTCTAATGATGAGGTGATTTGTAATGGATGGCTTTGAGCGACGTACAGAAAGAAAAAAAGAAAATATTATGCAGGCAGCATTTGACCTGTTTTCAATTTATGGAGTGCAGAAAGTCAGTATGGCTGAAATAGCAAAAAAAGCTAAGGTCTCTCCGGTTACAATTTATAACTACTTTGGCAGCAAAGATGATTTGCTGCATAGTGTCATTTCAATGCTTTTAGAAAAAAGACTAAGAGAAGATACCGAAATTATTGAGAGCAGCCTCCCCTTTCCCGAAAAGATTGAACGATTTATCACTGAAAAAACAAGTGAACTATCAGACTTTAATTCTGATTTTCTAAAATCAACAAGGTCAGAAGATCCTGTGATCAGACAGATCACTGAAGACTTTACTAAGAACCACTTTATTCCCTTACTATTAAAACTCATTGACAAAGGCAGGGAAGAAGGTTATATTCAGCACGATATTTCCAACGAAGCTATTTTACTTTATATGAATATGTTTAGAGAAGGTAAGCGCCAAGAGACATTTCTTGATCTTGCAGAAAGCAGAAAGCTTCTCAAGGAACTTGTCACATTGTTTTTTTATGGTATTATGGGAAAACCTATTTAATAGAATCGTTCATGAAAATGTTGTAATAATCATTGAAGGGACTGCTGTACAACTATCTTTTAGTTAGTTGCGCGGCAGTCCCCTTTTGTGTCTATTTAATTTTCTTTTTTATAGTCATTATTCCAGTATATGAACGGTTCCCTGTCCACCATCAACTAGAACACGGTCTCCTGTTTTAAGGCTTGCGGTAGAATTACCGCACCCTACAACAGCGGGAATACCAAGTTCTCTGGCTACAATTGCAGCATGAGATAAAGGGGCTCCGATATCGGTAATGATCGCTGCTGCTTTTGGGAAAAGGAGCGTCCATCCTATATTAGTAGTCGCCGCAACCAGTATCTCACCTGGCTGAAGTTTTTCTCCTTCTTCTGGATTTGCTAGAATACGTACAACTCCTTCTACCCTGCCGGCTGCTCCCGCGCAGCCCTTGAGTGTTCCAACGTCAGATGCACTAACCATGGGCATCGACGCATCATAATAGTCCAGCCTTCTATTAGGGTTCTTAGCCCATTCAAACGGATTGAAATGACCTCGAATAATAGATGGCAGCGGCGGCAGAGCTTTATATTTTTCATAATTCTGTTTTCTGATAGGAATAGGCATAACCTCTCGGCCCCTGCCAGCAAGAATATCTTCTATCTCATCAATATAGAGGAAAAACACATCTTCACTTATCCCTATAAACTCTGCCGCTCGAAGGACAAAAGCTCGAATCAGTCTAAATACCCTTACAAATTCTGAACGACCTTCTTCTCTAAGCCTGGCCCCTTCAGCTGCCTTTTCTATTTGTTTTTCCAGCCATTTTACTTTGTTAGGAAAACGTTCTTTAAATCTGTTCCTGGCCGCTTCATATTTCGCATGCTGCTTTTGCAGAAGATCCTCTACATCCATCTTTGACTTTTTAGATTCTTGTATCTGTTTTTCCAGCCAGTCTTCATCTTCCATAGGATCAGGTATGGACAATTCATATTCATGAGGTCCTCTATGTCCGTATTTCTTTAAATATTGTTCACGGCTCATTTCTCCTTTAATGACCTTTGAAATCCCCATAACCGGCCCAAGACTTTCGAGGCCAGTACTCCCCCTAAGGTTAGAAAGAAGTGTGTTAGCATCTTCTTTTCCCACTAATTTTGTAAGCTTATTGTCTAACTTCGTTACATTTGTAAGCTTAATAGCCGCTATGGCTGCTGCATTTAACGCTTCTTCGAAATAAGGCTCAAGCTCTTTCTTCCATAAATCCAGCAGTTCTTCTCTTGTCTTTGTCCTTTTTATGCGTTCCCTCATCTCTATACACCAGCTTGGTGTCCCCTCTATAAACGCTGGTAAATTTTTAGAGGCTTCCAATGTCTTTTTTGTTGTACGCATTATTATTGGAGACATTATGGAGATTACCTCCAAACGTGAAAAGGGCTGAATCGGTATATTCATTTCCTCAGGTATCTGCCCATATAAATCCCCGAGTACTTTAAGTGCACTATTGGCATCTTTGCCAAGTAAACTCGCTATCATAGATACTCTCCTGCTGATATTCATGTACGGTCTTCCGCAAATATTGCCTGAGAACACATAATAGCCAGGAATAAAATTCATTGCATCATCAAGTCTCCTAGCTATACTCCAGGAAAAAGGCGGATAAACATCAGGTATTGCCTCTGCCACATTAGTATTAATCCAAAGCTCATCCCCGTTCAAAGAATAATTCATGTCATAGGTATCTAAGTTTCCTGCTGCCAACGTGGTAATTGGTCTTGCCTGCAGCATATAGATCTGCCCGTTTGCCACGGCCCATTCAATATCCTGTGGGATACCTAATGACTTTTCCAGTCTTGCAGCCAATTTAAAAAGCTTTGTTCCATACTTTTCGAATTCATTGGGACCTTCATATTTGCCTTTAGGCCTTAAGAGTTTAAATTCTTGCGCGTTGGCTTCTCCTGATACGAGCTGTTCTCCTAGTCCATGAACATAATTCCCTATCATGCTCTCATAACTTCCTGTAATGGGATCAGTAGTGAATATTACTCCAGAAATCTCTGAATGCACCATCAGCTGAACGACTACTGCAATTTTGTGTTCCTGTTCCATGCTCTGAACTAGGCTATATGCCTTTACTCTTTCTGATTCCCTTGACCTGAAAACCGTATAAATAGCTTCCTGTATCTCTTTATCCGTTTTCACATTAAGAACTGTTTCAAACTCACCTGCAAAGGATGCTTTAGCCGAGTCTTCAGAAAGTGCTGAAGACCTTACAGCAAACCGTGTTCCTTCGTGTTCTTTTCTTATTATGTTTAAATACGAGCATATGTCGTTCCATGCTTCACGGCTTAACTTGCCAGCTTCAAAAGCAGCAGGGAGAATAACAAATCCTTCTGGTACTGGATATCCATCCTGAAACATCCTTGCCAGCATACTCCCCTTTCCCCCTGCAAATGCCTGAAGCTGAGGAGTCAATTCTTTGAAGCTTTTAACCATCTCCATCATATAAGCCACCTCTTTTCTATTTTTTAATCCATTATTACTTTTGTCTTATTTATTTGCTTATTCACCATCCGGTGTCCATATTGCCGTGCTGTCCACTCCCAAAATCCTTGCAATAACGTCCTTTAAAGAAGCTGAATAATTGTTATGACTGGTTTCATTGTGGAGATACTCACTAAAGAATGCACTTTGCGGCAGAGAGGTCACTGCCCTTAGCATAATATCTGCCGTTTCACGAGGGAACTTGACATCAAAAATATTCTCCCTTACTCCTTGCTCGATAATGCGGGCAAGGGGATTAACATACTTCTCCGCAAGTGATATATAGTATTTATAAAGTGTAAAGTCCGACTTCATAATCATGCTTAAATACTTTGCAAACTCCTTTTTATTATTTTGGAGTTCTGATTTTTTCTCCATAAAAAGCTTTAGCTTTTCTAAAGCATTCATACTATCATTGTCAATGATAGATTCCAGCTCTTTTAAGGAATTCTCCATTAGGTTACTGATACTCTCTGATAAGACCTCTTCCTTCGATTTAAAATAATGATAAAACCCACCCTTCGAAAGACCTGATGCTTTTAGAATATCCTCAATACTTGTTTCTTCATAACCTTTTTCTATAAATAACTTCTCGGCAATCTCAGTAAGTTCATATTTTTTAGAATAATATTTGTTTGCAGTCTTAGCCATAGTGACACCTCCAAAATTATACCGACTTCGGTATGTTTTTAGTTTATATCATCTATTTTATATTGTCAAGCAGGTCCACCTATTTCCCTTGAATTCCTATGTTTTCTTATTCTGCTTACCCTGCACACTCTGATAAAACCCCTGAGTACACAATAATTTGTCCCTGTCCCTGTCTACTTGACAGGGACAGGGACAAATTATGTACTCTAGGGGTTTTATTATAAACTATTCATTAGCTGTATACATCTCAGCTGCTACAGTTTAATCATTTATTTTATTTAAAACACTTTTTGCAAGAGCTGCATCTATATCTGATAAGGATTTTGCATATTGAGACCAGTCGTTTATTTGTTCAATACTTTTGCCAAATAATATAGTCTCGAGATTTTTTCTAATTGCATGGATATTATCATAACCCATATCGGTAGGATTTTCCTTGATTACTTTAAGGGTTGCGCCTAAGCTTTCTGCTACTTGCTGCTTATCATAATGCTTATTTAAGGTTTCTTCTTTAGGTATAAAGGGTTCATGCAGCAAGTGCTCACTCTCATCCATGCCGCTTTTAATGAGTGTTTTTGTGTGTCCAACTATACAGTTATTACCTTCGCATTCTCTGCACTGCTCTGTTCCTAAACAGACTTTTTCTATGTTTTCTTCAACTCGATAGTAATAATCATGCAATTCCCTGGATTTTTTTCTAAATGCTGATTCCTTACCCTGCCTTCTTCTGATGATCATTGGTTTTATTATGATAAAAACAGCAATAATTAGTATGCTGGCAAATACAATTATATTTGGTAAGTTCAAATATTCACTCGGAATAGTTTGATAAAGCTTAGTTACTCCAAAGAACATAAATACAGTTGCTGCTATTATTTTTATCGCGAATTCAGGAATCTTATCTCCCAATGTTTTTCCTATTACTATTCCTATTCCACCCGTAACGATCATCCCTAAAACAGTTCCACCTAATATGACCAGCGGGTAAGCAGCATCTGTTGCCAGAGTTATTGCAGTTAATTGAGTCTTATCTCCTAATTCACCTATAAAAAAAGCCAAAGCTACTGTTACAACAGGACCAAATTTAGATTTCTGCTTTTCATCTTCATCCTCATCATCGTCTGATTTAAGTGTCCAAAGAGAAAACCCAACAAATGCAAAGCCCGCAATGATTTGGATTGTGCTAATTGGAATAAAATTCGAAATATAGCTGCCTAGCATTACGGCTAACCCATGGTTCAAAAACGACCCCAGAAAGATGCCTAACAGTACCTTTTTTACGGGGAATCTTGTTGCAAATGCCATTGCGAGTATTTGAGTCTTGTCCCCCATTTCAGCTATAAAGATAAGAAAAAATGCTTTTAATAATTCTTGAATCATTGTCTTCTCCTTGTCATTTAATATTTGAATAAGATTTTAATAGTCATTCTTCCAATAATCATTTCTTATATACATTGCTCCTCCTCTTTCTAAAAATTAAAAGCGAGACAAATAGATTAACAAGCCACTTTTGATGGCTTGCTAATCTAAAAGTCTCGCTTCTTTAAGATCCTCTTAAAGTAAATAAAACCAGGATTTCTCCAGTATGTTGATTTTACTTATGATTTAATCATAGCTACTCCCTTTTAGAGATCAACCATAATTTAACACAATAAAAATTTCTTGTCAATATGGTCTTCTACTCTCTCTTTATCTCACTGATCTTAGTTCTGCTCTTTGTAATGACACTTATAGTCAGAACCATCACTATACATACAACATATGTTCTAAATGAAGAATTAGCCTTAGGCACTTGTTTATTTTCTACAGCCATAAACTCCTCCGCCTCAGAAGTTAAGGCTGTACTGTATAACTTCATTTGCTGCTCCCCACTACTAGCTAAAACTGTATTTGAAGTTAATATTATCAAACACATTCCTAATATAATCATCCTCATTAATTTTATCATAGAATAACTTCTCCCTTCTTAGCTGCTTCGAAAAGTTAGACGGATGCAGCTAAGTTGGCGTTCCCTATTTCTAAAGGGAATATATAGAAACTATTACTTAATAAAATACTTCTTTTTTTTGCTTAAGTACTAGCATACCTGCAAATACAAGTAAAATACTCGTGCTAATAAGAATAAACAGCTTGATTAAATCTAAGTGACTAAAATCCATTTCAATAAGGCTATAGATTTTTCCCAAAGGACTTCTTGGATAATAGGAAGTAATCACAGTAAATCCATTATTTAAAAAGTGCATCATCATAGGTATTATGATTGAACCCGTTTTGCATACTGCATAGGCGAGTGTCAGCCCTAATATGGCTGTTGGTATAACTCTGATAAAATCTATATGCATAAGTCCAAACAGTATGCTGCTTAAAATGATTGCCCTTTTATTTGATTCCTTCCCTTTAAACGCTGTAACAAGAAATCCTCTATAAAATACTTCTTCGCAAATGGCTGGGAGCACGGCTACTACAATGAGGCTTAAAAACAAGTTGCTTTCACTAAATAGTGCTTCTGAAAGAGCCTCCACAACCTTAATATTCTGAGGGAACAAGTAAAGTATAAACTGTCCTATGAGGAGGGAGAAAACAGCTCCTCCGGCCCACAAACTAATCCCTCCTAAAACATGGTGCAGCGCTGGGAGCTTTAATGAAAATACCTTTTTGAAGTCTGTTTTAATATAATAAGCAAATACCAGCGGCAGACAGATAATAACTAACTGAGTTAGAGCTATACCTAATAGTTTAAGGCTTACTTGAAGTACTCCTCCGACGTAGATAAGAAGCAATAAACCAAAAGCATATAAAATAACACCATCACTTACAGAAGGTAGTGTGCCGCTTTTAATATTAGAACGTTTTTCTAAAAACGAGAAACTTTTACCATTTCCAAATAAAATTTCCTCCGAATTGAACATCTTAGAAAGCAATAAAACAGAAAGCAGCACAAAAGCCATATTGGTAACTAATACTACTGCAATAGCTACCATATCATATCTAAAAGTTAATACACTCTTAATAAGCAGTGAAATATTAACAACGGGAAGTACTGCCGTAAAGCCATTAAGTTCTACATTAGGAATCATAGAAGCATAGGATGGTATCATGACACCAAACATAATAGGTGTAATATAATTCTGTGCTTCTTTAAAGTTCTTTGCAAGTGAGCACACGCACATACTAATAGCTGCTACTACCATCGCAAACATACAAATACAAATCAGTGTAATAAGTAAGGGGAAAATAAGTTCAGCTGCATTAATCTTTACCATTCCTAATTCATCCGAAACCGCTGTACCTAGTACTACAAATATTAGGGTAAGAATAATTGATAATATGTTTAATAGTGCGGTTACAACAGCACTTACTGAAACTGCTAAGTATTTACCCATAATGAGTTCCAGATTTGAAATAGGCATTGTGAGCAGTGTTTCCAAAGTTCCTCTTTCTTTTTCACCTGCCATTACATCAATCGCAGGATAGATTGCTCCTAAAAGTACCCCTATAATTAAAATAAAGGGAAGAATTTGGCCTAATAAATAGCCTGCCATTTCCTCATCCTTTGCAATATTGATGGTCTCATATGTAATAGGCTCTAAAACTTCTTTTATATTTAATCCGGCAGCCTTAACATTCTTCTCTACAAGCTCTCTTCTATATTCTTCTAGTGCCCTCTCCAGCCTATTGACAGCTGTACTTGAATCATCTACTGAAGAATTAATGTAAATTTTATATTGAACTGCTGAATTACTATTTATTACTTTTACATAGGCTGCAATTTCTCTATTTTCCAGTGCCTTCTTGTAATCGTTAACCTCTATAATCTTTAATCTGCCAACATCTTTTTTCTCATTTTCTAGTTTATCTAAAAGAATATGATCTGGCTTTGTACTAAAGGCTATCATTAACTCTTTTTGCTCCATACAGCTCATTGACATCATCATAATCTGACTAAAAAGAAGAATCAGCACAGGATACATGATAATAGGAAGAATGATCATCATAAAGAGTGTTTTTTTATCTCTTAAGATGTCTGTCATTTCCTTCTTAAAAATAGCTGCTATAATGTTTTTTCTCATGCTAGTTCCCCCCTTGCCTTAACCAACTTAATAAAAACATCCCTAAGATTATCTGTCTCAGATCTTTCTTTAAGGTCCTTTGGAGTTCCTTGGGCGATGATTTTCCCTTGGTGAATCATAAGAATCTTATCACACAGGCTCTCTGCTTCCTCCATATAATGAGTTGAATAAAGAACTACTTTACCCTTTTCTCTTTCACTTTTCATAAATTCAATAATAGCATGACTGCTAAGCACATCAAGTCCTAAAGTAGGTTCATCAAATATGTATATTTCCGGGGAATGAATCAGGCAGCGTGCAATAGAAGTACGCTGCGTTTGCCCGGTAGATAGATTTTCTATACGATTATCTACAAAGCTTTCCATATCCATTATCTTTATAATATCTTCAGTCATGCTGCCTATTTCCTCCCTGGTCATTTCATATAACGTGCCAAACATAGAAAACAATTCCCGTGGAGAAATTCTTCCATAGAGCTTAGTATTCCCTGATAAATAGCCGATCTTCTTTTTGGCACTATTTCTATCTTCTGCATAGTCATATCCTGCAATTTTAATCGATCCTGATGTTGGCGATAAAATGCCCCCAAGCATTCTAAGAAGTGTTGTCTTTCCAGCTCCATTTGGTCCTAATATGCCATAGATCTCTCCTTTTTGTACATCAAAGCTCACATCATCAACCGCCAGAAATTCTTCTTTTTTAGTCTTAAGTCTTTTTCTTTTCTTTCCAGCCTGATCATCTTTGACAACCCTTACAAAAGACTTTGACAGTTCTTTAACTTCAATCATCTTACGTATCTCCTTTAATCTATTTTACTTCCCGTTGTATTGTATAACCCATAGTTCCTGTTCATGCGGCATGGTTTCCCATGTCAAATAATTAAGTGGAATTCCCTCTGGCTCTATGCACAGTATCGCAAGAACTTTCTGAGCTTCAAGTTTATCTGCTAAGAGCTCATAAGTATCCATACCATATGTTTTATGATAAGCTTCAAAATCCCACTCACATTTCCCCATACTATCGGCATCAACGGAGTGTGCTCTAATATTTGTAATATCCTGCTCCCCGTAAATTAAGATAATCGTATTAGGATCGTCTTGCAGCTCTTTTACAGTTACCTTTTTATCTGTAAGTCCTGCTTCTTTAAGAGCTTTTTGGATCACCAAGCTCTTATTACTGCCATGTGGCACGCCTGCTTTAATAATATTAGCTGCTCCTATTTTTTCTTCACTTATGTGACTTGTTTGTTTCCGGGTGTAGGGTGTACTTATTTCATCTTTTTGTATGAGTTCTGTGACTTTTGGCTCCGATACTAGTGCTTGCACTGATAATGTTAACATAAAAAATGGTATAGCAATGATAAACTCTTTTCTTTTCATACAGGCCTCCTACTATGATAAGCATGTTAAAAATAGTATACCCTTTATTATTAGAACATTAAACCGATTACTATACTTAATTTTTAGAAAAGTACAATAAATCTTGACGGTGCCTAAAGGTACCCCTATAATCAGAGCATAAACTATAAGGGGGATTACTATGAAAACTGAGTTCTACTTTTTTTCCGGTACAGGAAATTCATACTATATTGCAAAAAAACTTTCAGAGTCACTAACTGATGTACAGCTTATCCCTATTAATACTTTAGATTTATCAAAAGAAGTTGAGTCAACTGCTGAGATTATAGGTATCATTTTCCCTGTTTATTTTCTTGATGCTCCTGATATTGTAAAGCATTTTATTAAGCGTCTCAAAATCCCAAACTCTTCCTATACTTTTCTTTTTGAAAATTACGGGGGTATGGGAGGAAATAGCTTATCAAACTGCGCTAAAATATTGGCAGATAAAGACATTAAGGTATCTCATACCTTTTCTCTTGCGCTGCCTGATAATAGTATCATTTTCCCTATTTCCAATGATTCTGTAAAGCCACTGCTGGCAGAGGCAGAAGAAAAGCTTAAGGCTGCTGCACATATTATACACTTACAGCAAACTGATTCTATTCCCAAGAAAAAATTAGGGATTAGTCTTTTAAGCAGCATAATGATAAGATTTGGAAAATCCTACTTAGGATTTAATGACTTAAAGGTTAATTCTTCGAAATGTAATGGCTGTGGACTATGTACTAAAGTATGCCCAATGAAAAATATTGAACTTAGCCAGAAAATACCTGTTTTTAAGGATAAATGTGAAATGTGTTTTGCTTGTGTGCATCATTGTCCTAAAGAGAGCATAAAGTTTAGGAAAATGAAGGCAAAGAATCATTATCAGTATACTAATCCTTACATTTCTCTCAATGAAATGATAGAAAAGAATAAATAAAATTGCAAAAAGGATGTACTAACTGATGTACCCCCTGTCTACTTGACAGGGGGTACGTCAGTTATCTAAGCAAGTACATCCTTTTTGCATAAGTTATTTCTAGCTGTTTATAAAGTTGATAATATTACTTGCCCCTTACCTTCCACTCTATAGGTCCCATAAGAAGCTGGAATAAAAATGCTGTCACCTTTTTTAGCATGTATTCTGTCTTTATCGCTATAAATTTTAACTTCTCCGTCTACTACAAGCAAAGAGTGAAAAGACCTTTGATCAGCTGTCATCTCTGTTTCATTTGCTACGTCTATTAATTCTACTGTGAAATATTTACACGAAGCAATAATCCCTCTGCAACAGCCCTCAAATTTCTCTAAAGTATATTCTGCTTTAGCTTTATCTGCTTTTTTGAACGTGGTTACTTCTATGGCTTTCTCTACATGAAGCTCCCTCGGTTTACCATCTGTGCCTACTCTGCCGTAGTCATAGACCCTGTAAGTTACATTTGAACTTTGCTGAATTTCTGCTATCATAATCCCTTTTCCTATAGCATGCATGGTGCCTGGGCTTATGAAGAAGACATCGCCTTTTTTTACATCTACCGTATTAAGAACTTTTGTTAAAGTATTGGTCTCAATATACTTTTTAAATTCTTCCTTTGTGATATCTTCTTTAAAGCCATATACAAGCTGAGCTCCTTCTTCTGCTTCAAGAACATACCACATTTCTGTTTTCCCAAAATCTCCTTCATTCTTAAGCGCATACTCATCATCTGGATGAACTTGTACAGATAGATTGTCTCTGGCATCTATAAGCTTGATAAGGATAGGGAGTTCATCATTACTGCTGGACTTTTCTCCTAATACAGTTTTCCCCTTTTCCTTAATAAACTCAGTTAGTGTTTGCCCTGCAAAAATGCCTTCTACTATGGTACACTCGCCATCCTTATGAGTTGAGAGCTCCCAGCTCTCTGCTACTCTCTCTAAATTACTTTTTTTATGGTACAGGGTCTTAAGTTTATCTCCGCCCCAAATATAGTCTTTAAATACTGGATTTAGTTTTAGCATATCAGCCTCCAACCTTACTACATATTAAGCAACAGATTAATATTTTTAATAAAAGCTTCCATTTTTTCCTCGGCATCTGCCATGGCAGCACCTACAACTGATGCATAAATTTTAATCTTAGGTTCTGTTCCTGATGGTCTTACAACAAACCAACTATCATCTTCTAATATAAATTTAATAACGTTTGACTTCGGAAGATTAATAAGCTCTATACTGTTTTCATCTTTATTGTATCTTTGAGACAGCTGATAATCTTCTGTAATCCTTATCTTAGTCTCACCTACACATAGCGGTGTATTATCTCTTAGCGCCGTGATCATGCTTTTAATTTTTTCCTGCCCATCTTTGCCTTCCATCTCAATAGAGATAAGATGCTCTTTATAATAGCCGTGTTCGTTAAACAAGTCATTTAAAGCTTGTGATAAGTTTTTACCTTGTGTTTTATAGTAAAGCGCCATTTCTGCGATAAGTACAGAGGCAATGACAGCATCTTTATCTCTTACAAAGTCTCCTGCTAGATAGCCATAGCTTTCTTCAAATCCTAGTACAAAATGATGGGAACCTGTTCTTTCAAACTCTTCTATTTTTTCTCCTATATATTTAAAGCCTGTTAAAACATCTATAAGCTGAACCCCATAGCTTTTTGCTATCGTTCTAGCCATCTCTGTTGTAACAATGGTTTTAATGATAATATCCTTTTCATCAAGAATACCTTCTCCTTTTCTCGCATTCAGCATATAATCCGAAAGAAGAATGCCCACTTGATTGCCTGACAGTACCTTATACTCCCCACTATCTTCTTTTACTACAACCCCTATTCTATCACAGTCTGGGTCTGTACCAAAGATAAGATCTGGACCTAGTTCTTTTGCCATATCAATAGCAATATTAAATACTTGTGGATTTTCTGGGTTTGGATAAGGCGCTGTTGGAAAATTACCATCTGGCTTTTCCTGTTCTTTAACTATTTGTACATCACTAAAACCTAGCTTTTCAAGCATTGTTCTTACGGGGATATTGCCGCTCCCATGTATTGGCGTATAGATGATTTTAAGCTCCCCAGCTTTTTCTTTTACTAGGTCTTTTCTAATAACTAATCCGGCTGCTTTTTCGTAGTAGGCCTTATCCACTTCTTCTCCTATGTAAACAAGGAGCCCTTTTCCCTCCGCCTCGCGAAGTTCCATAAGTCTGATATCTGTAAAAATATCTGTTTCATCTATAAGTTCTAGAATTTCTTTAGCTGCCTGATCTGTAATCTGTCCGCCGTCACTGCCATATACCTTATACCCATTATATTCTTTTGGATTATGAGAAGCAGTAATAACTATCCCGGCTGATGTGCCTATATGTCTTACAGCAAAAGAAAGCATCGGTGTTGGCCTTAGACTTTCATATAAATAGACTTTTACTCCAGTTGCTGCTAATACTTTAGCTGCAGTTTGTGCAAATACGTCAGACATGTTTCTTGAATCATACGCAATACATATACTTGGGCTTACAGAATGAGCTGCTAAATACCTTGCAAGTCCTTGGGTTGCTTTTGCAACTGTATAAACATTCATCCTATTTGTTCCAGCAGCAATCTTACCTCTAAGCCCGCCTGTCCCAAATTCAAGATTCTTATAAAACCTATCTTCTATTTCTTTTTCGGAACTTAGTTCCATTAGTTCATTCTTGGTCAAAGTATCAATTGCAGTACTCTCTAACCACATTTGATAAGCTTCTTTATAGTTCATGTTTTTCCCCTTCCTAAATAAGCATGCCGATATCTCTTAACGTACTTATTTTAACATCAATTGACTAACAATTCTATAATATGGATGTATAATTACTGTCTCAAAATGGCTGATCATTGAAACTAAAAAAGATAACTCCCTCTTCGCTTAGGAAATTATCTTCTTAAATTATTCTTCCTCTGTAATGACTGCTTTATTTTTAATAAAACGCATAATAGAAACACACTGGGTTTGAATATGCTTTGCAGCAATATCTTCTGCAAGCTCCTCATTTCTTTGTTTAAGTGCATCTAAAAGTTCTAAGTGCTCTGTATGAACAAGTTCACTTTCTCCTACATTTTTAAGATAAGCTATACGATACCTGTGCACTTGTTCCCTAAGATTATTGAATAGCTGAATAAGCTTATCATTTTGTGTAGCATTAAAGATTGTCTCATGAAACTCTACATCTTTTTCAATCATTGTCTCTACATCTTTTTCTCTTGCTGCATATTCATATTCTGTTATAGCTAATTGCAATTTCAGAAAAGCCCTATCGTCCATTCTTTTACAAGCAATCTTTGCTGCTAAGGCTTCGAGTGCAGCTCTTACTTCAAGTACATCTTGTATATCCTTTTCAGTAAACTGCGCAACTTGTGCACCTTTCCTTGGAACCATAATAACTAGTCCTTCTAATTCTAACTTCCTTATGGCCTCTCTTATAGGCGTTCGGCTTACCCCTAACTTTTCTCCTAGTTGTATTTCCATAAGTCTTTCCCCAGGTTCTAGTTCTCCGGTTAGGATTGCCTTTCGCAGTGTTTGAAAAACAATATCTCTAAGTGGTAAATACTCATTTATTTTCATGCTATAAGTATCTTCTATCATTTTTATGCGCCCCTTTTTGTATTTTACAATAAGTAGTCGTTAGATACACATCTCGTATGCTTCTTTCCATCTTAAAGTATCCGGCAGCAGCATGTGCTTTTTCTCTGCTTTCAAATAGTCCGAACACTGTTGATCCACTTCCACTCATCATTGATCCTATTGCTCCATGATTTATAAGTTCTTCTTTAAGTTCTTTAATAATCGGATGCATAGGAATCGTAACCCCTTCTAAAACATTAACCATATGACCTGCAATACTATTTAAGTTTTTATCTTCTATTGCTTTTATCATAGCTTCTGTATTTGGATGCAGCTTTATATCACCTATATTAAGGCTCTTATAAACAGTAGCTGTAGATACACTAACAGGTGGTTTAACTAAAACAACATATGTTTGAGGCATAGCCGAAAGCATTGTAAGTTCTTCTCCTATCCCCTCTGCTAACGCTGTTCCCCTTAATATACAGAAGGGCACATCTGCCCCCAGCTTAAGGCCCATCTCCATAAGTTTCTGTCTTGAATACTTAGTATCAAATAACTTGTTTAAACCTATAAGCGTAGCCGCTGCATCTGCACTTCCTCCTGCTAGTCCAGCTGCTACAGGTATTCTTTTTGTAATTTCTATAGCTACGGCCGCATCAAGCTGTGCTTCATCAAAGAAGACCTGTGCTGCTCTATAAGCTATATTCTTTTCATTTGTTGGAAGCCATGAATAATTTGCTCTTAATCTAATGCCCGGCATCTTTGTTTTCCTTATATATAAGGTATCATATAAGTTAATAGTCTGCATAATCATACGAAGGTCGTGATAGCCATTTTCCCTTTTCCCAACTACATCTAGTGTTAAGTTAATTTTACCTCTTGCTTTTAATATAATTGAGTTCATAGTACCCCCCTTGAGTATGTTATTTGCTTATATTATTATAAACTTAGCTAAATCCTAAAGTCAATTAAAATGCATTTGATGTATACAAAATCCATTTAAAGATAATTTGTATTAGTCCAAGCCTTTTTATTCTACAAAAAAAAGAGTTCTAATGAACTCTCAATGTTTAAATTCTTTTCATTTATTAAAACTTAATTTTTTTAAGTATGATTAACTTCTGTCCTGCATGAAGTGAATCTGGCATGTCTATATCATTTACCTCTTCTATATCTTGAACTGATGTATTAAACTTCTTTGCAAGTTCCCAAAGGCTATCTCCATTTTTCACTTGATAAACTGTCATACTTGGATATTTATCCAGCTCCTCTTTAGTCATATCATCTAGATCTATCTCTTCCAGCACACTAAGGTTATTTTTCGTGTACACTTCTGCCATAGTATCCAGCACATATTCTACAACTATTTCTTTTTTGTTTTGGGAGTATATCTTAACATCCTTTACCAAAACTCTAGGAACAACGGTTGCCTTATTTTGAATACCTTTAACTTCAATGTCTTGAATAAATGGTATAATGTTAACTGCTGTATCTACTGCATTACCAACTTCTTTGCAAATATAAATCGTTTTTATTTCTAATACGCCTTTAATTGTCAGCTTGTCATCTGAAATGACCTTTTCTTCTATAGTTGGCTTCATAGATACATTAAATATCTCATTATTTTCTGGTACAAAGTCCTCTATAACAATAGCTTCTTTCTTAGGAACAGAAAGATAAGCTCTATTATATAGATTCATGTATTCCAGAACCTTATCCTTAGTCTTTACTTTTTTACCAGGGCAGTATAAGTCTGCTATAGTAGACTGTACTGTTTTATTAAATTTATAATACTTTGCAACTACAATAAATTCTGCCTCTATAACTCTGTCTTCTCCATCATAATCCGGAGAAACTTGCATATAAGATGGCATAGCATTTAGTACACAATCCCAATAAATCTCTTTTTCATCTTTTGGCATTTCTATTTTTCCTTCAAAAGGAATCCTATGAGTTATAATTTCTACTGTAGGTTCTGCTCCAGCAGCTTTATACATAGTACACACTTCAAGCATACCATTATACATAAGATCTGTATCTGTCCTTTTAACTTGCTCTTCTTGAATTTGTACACAGGTTTTTAATATTTCCCCTATGCTAGGCTTAGACTGCATAACAGTTAAATCCTCTTTAACCATCATTTTGTCTTCCTTTTCTGCCCCTAAAGTAATTACCTCTATCTGTTCTTCCTTTGTTTGGATAGGACTATCAGTCTCTATACCACAGATAATAGTAGTTTGTTTACTTTTTGTTGCTGATGCATCCATCTGCATAATAACTTTTACATTAAGCTTTCTTTCATTTAATATATTATAGCTCATATGCTCTATATTATATTCGAAGTCAACTCTTTGATCTTTATCTACTCCATCTAGAATAATAAAGTCCTCTAGCGGAATACTTCCTTTCATAGTATAGACTATTCCTTGATTGTTTTCTGTTGTATATAGTACTAATATATCTATTTTCCCTCTATACATAATTCTATCTTGAGTTACATCTAGTTGATCTATATTGATTTTCCCGTCTAATTGAAGTATTCTTTGCATGTCAGGTTTTCCATCTGGTACAATAATATCACGTTCTTTAATCGCTTGAACACTTTCTCTCTTTGTCATCTCATCTAATGTGATTGGCTTTCTTATCAGTTCTACTGACATTTTGGTTCCCCCTCCTATAGCATTATATACAAGTTTATGTATACATCCTTAAATATTATAACTCCCTTTAAAAATTGGACTAACCACTACTAATTTAATATATATTCAAGACTCTTTAATAATATTCCTTCTGTTCTTTATTTTTGCTGTTTCATCATTAATAAGGCCCGTAAGGGGCCCTTATTAATTTAAAGTGGAATTGTATTACCCATGTACTGCATCATTTTTTCTTCAAATTCCCTGTCTGTATCTGTAAAAATAGGCTTTCTTAATTCTCTTTCTAGTTCTTCCTCTGTCATGTTTTCGACATCTAACGCCTCTGCAGGTTCTACTTTGTAGCTATACTTAACTGGTTTGCTAGTTCCTTTTTGCTCTTCTACAACAGGACCTCCTCTTCTACATTTACCTATTATTTCATATCCTCCTAGTCCATTAAACTTGGTAATCGTATTTTCAAGTGCTTCTTCAATAGAAAGCACTTGATGGAATGGAGACTGTGCAACCTTTTCTACTATAAATACTGGGTCTAATGCATGGATAAGCACCCTTCCTGGCGATGCTGCAAAGTCAGCCCCTGCAGCAAGGATTCCTTCGAAGTATGACTGACATGCTCCTGCAAATATGACTAAATCATTCATGCTGGGTTTAATAGCTCTCGCTTTTTTTACTGACTCTATAAAATGAATAGAATTTCTATACTCATTTACATCATATAAGTCCTTATAGTGCTTATTAAGTGAATCATGCCCTGTAAGTACTAATATATCCGGCGAATATTTTTCAATAAGAGAACGTATTTTTTTTGGCTGTTCCGACTCCATAATATGCTCGCCAATGGCAGGTATATCCAATGTTTTATAGTACTTAAGACAAAGGTTAAGATAAAAAGCATCCCCATCTATATGGAGTACTGTTCCTGTCTTTTGAAACCTCGGTAATTGCCCTTTTTTGCCCTCTTCTCTTTGCTTAATGATTCTCTCTACATTTTTCTGGACAGTATTCATAATATTTGTCTCTTGATTTGTAAATCTCATTCCATCTGCTAGTTCAAGGTCTCTTATAGGGGCATCTGCTACTACCCTATAAGATATGCCCTTTAATCTAGCTACTTGATTGGGTGAAATATATGTTATGCGAAATAATATATCTTTGCCATAGGATATCCTAACTACATAGTCCCCTACACTGAACATAGTTTTACACCTCTCCTGTGCGTATTTATTACTATGTTTATTATGGGGAAGCTAGTCCTATTCTTAATTTTTTTGAGTTTTATGTTATCATAAGCTGCAAAGTGAAAACTTCATGGTTCGTCGTAGGGGGTAGTATATCTTTTGGCGCTCCCAGCTAATCAACTAATCCTTAAAATAAGATCCAAAAATAAAAAAATAAGAACAGCTAAAGCCGTTCTTATCCTTGTATCTATATATAACATATAGATGCATATTCTCATTTATTTATCTAATTGCTTTTGACATGCCTAAACTTTGTTCACAAAGGCCTCTCCTGTTAATTGATTAAAAATAGAAATAAATTCTTGCTTAACACTATCAAACTCTTTTTGGGAAACGTCATGCCCCGCTGAACACACCGGCGCCGCATCAAATAAGCTTATATCCATTAACTCCTTAAATTCATAGTGAAGCAGAGCATCATCAATATCTCTAATCTGCTTTTGCTCTTCATCAAATAAATCCCCTATTCCTGCCCACTCATATATTGCTTGTTGAAGTTTCTCTTCAATTACAAAATACTCCTTTAAATTCTTTTTTACTGGCCTTGTTAAATCTGATATGTAACTTTCACTTGCATCATGTAAAAGAGCACCTAGCTGAACTCGCTCAGAATAACCTCTATTTTTAGCTTCTTTAAAGCAATTAACAGAGTGCTGAGCAACTGAATAAAAGTGCTTAAAGTGTCCATTGGCTCTAGTCATCATAGACAACGCGTGAGCTATATCAATAATGCTAATATCTGACTTTATTGGATCTAATGGATAAAACTTAATTTTAGAATACGTAAGTATATAATCTGCCATTTCAAGGCCTCCTTATATTGCTAAAAGTTATCTCTTACTAAACTGGAATCTTACAATTACTAGTGACAGTATAGAAGATTATATTATTTAAACCGGCAGGCACGGAGACCTGCTACTACGGAAATATAAGATATAGATCTATTTCCATCTAATTTAAGAGTACTAGCGAGGCGGACAGGAGATGTTTTTTGACTCGACTCCGGTTGGCTGTGGGTTGGGGCGGAGAGGCAAAAAATATCTCCTGCCCGTCTTGCGAACCTAAGGCAGATACTTAGCTTATGAAAATTGTTACTAATTTTAGAAATAGCGTACAAGACTCAGAACTCTGAGCCTTATACGCTATTCATTAAACCCTATTTACATCCAAGATTCTATGACCTTTTTCATAGCTTCCTCTAATTCCGCCACTTTAGCATCCGCATCAGCTATGCTCTTACCTTTTACTCCAAAGTAAAATTTGATTTTAGGTTCTGTCCCTGATGGTCTTATACATACCCATGAGTTATTGTTAAGTTCATAATATAAAACATTGGACTTTGGAAGGAGAATATCTTCCTCTTGATTTACATCCATTTTTGTCCTCTTGCTTGTCTGATAATCTCTTTTAGCAAGCACATTATATGAACCTATAGCATCCAAATCTAGATTTCTTAGATTCTCCATAATAGTTGTTATTTTACCCATTCCCTCTATACCTTTTAGCGTAATAGAAAGAACTCCTTCTTTATAATAGCCATATTTCTCATAAAGTGAAATAAGTGCTTCATACAGTGTCATACCTTTGTTTTTGTAATAAGCTGCCATTTCTGCTGCGAGCATACAAGCTACTACTGCATCCTTATCTCTTGCATAAGTTCCTGCAAGGCATCCATAACTTTCTTCAAAACCGAAAACGTAAGTCTTATCATTATTTTCTTCAAAGAGTCGTATCTGCTCTCCAATAAACTTAAATCCAGTAAGAACTTCTATAAGCTCTGCGCCATAACTATTGGCAATAGCTCTTGCCATTTCTGTTGTAACTATTGTTTTAATAATGACACTATCTGGTGCTAACTCTCCACGTTTTTTCTTTTGAGACAGAATATAATCTGTAAGCATTGCACCTATCATATTCCCTGTCATAACAAGGTATTCGCCTTCTTCATTTCTGATGAGCACCCCTACTCTGTCTGCATCTGGGTCTGTCCCCATTACAATATCAGCCTCAACGCTTTTAGCCAGGTCTATAGCAAGTTTAAATGCATTCGTATCCTCTGGATTTGGACTTTTTACTGTAGGGAAATGTCCATTAGGTTCTACTTGCTCATCAACTACGTATACGTTTTTAAAGCCCACTTCACTTAATATCCGCCTGACTGGTATGTTTCCTGTTCCATGAATAGGCGTGTAAACAATCTTAAAGTCATCTGCTTCCTTTTTGATAATATCTAAATTAATAGCTTGTTTTTTAACTTCTGCAATGTACTTATCGTCAATTTCTTTTCCAATCCATGTAAAAAGCCCAGCTTTTTCAGCTTCTTCTTGTGATATATGCTTAACTTCATTAAAGTCAGTTATCTTATTAACTTCTTCTATAATCATCTTATCATATGGTGAGATAATTTGTGCACCGTCTTCACCGTAAACTTTATAGCCGTTATATTCAGGTGGATTATGACTAGCTGTAATAACAATGCCCCCCTGGCATTTAAGCTCTCTTACAGTATAAGATAACTCTGGTACAGGTCTTAAAGATTCAAAAATGTAAACATGGATCCCATTAGCTGCAAGTACTTGGCCTGCTTCCTTAGCAAATTCATAGGACATATTTCTTGAATCGTAGGCTATCGCCATTTTAGGATCTTTAATATTTCTCACTTTTACTAAATAATTAGCGAGCCCCTGAGTTGCCTTTCTGACAATGTAAATATTCATACGGTTTGTCCCTGCCCCAATAACACCTCTTAACCCTGCTGTGCCAAATTCTAAGTCTTGATAAAATCGATCTTCTATTTCTTTCTCATTTTCTCTAATTCCCTTTAGTTCGTCTCTTGTACTGATGTCAAAATAATCGTTTTCAATCCAACTTTCATATTTATTTGTATAGCCTGCCATTACAATCACCCTCTTTTTAAAATCTCTATTTTAATATTACTTTACTTAGATTATGTTACTACTGTTTTGTTAATACATATAAAAAGCTGTTTTGGTTATCACTGTTATCTATAATAATGTTAGTATTATAAGTCTCATAACCATCTTTTTCAAGCAAAACAGCATAATCTCCAACAGGAAGCGTTGTTTTATAAGGGGTCTGTCCTCTATAGATTCCTCCAATATAGACATATGCTCCAGCTGGTTCAGATGAAATATTAATCGTATAGGTCGCACCTACGCTATTATTGGTATTGTTCGTACCGCCATTTGTAACCGTTCCATTAGTGCTGTCTGGATCAGGAGAAGTTGTTTCGTCCTCTTCTTTTTGCAGCATAACGTTTAAATCATATGCCTTTTCATTAAGTTTTACTTCTTGCTGCCAATCTTTATACCCTTCAGATTTTACTATTATAGTATACTTGTCCTGTTTAACAGAAATTTTATCTCCTTTTTTAAATGTATTATCTCCTATTTCTACTGTATAATCCGCTTCTTGATTTGCTACTATAAGATTTAATTCCGTAAAAGCTTCTTTTGCACTTTTTAAAGAAATCTGATAACGTTCTTCTGGAATAACATTTATTTCTCTTGCAATAGACTCATAGCCTTCAATATCAATAAGTATTTTGTGTTTACCAGGAGTAATACTAATAGGCTCTGTTATCTTATGTAGCGGAATCATTCTTGTTCTATCTATTTCAAGCATTCCTTCTGTTTTTGGCAGATCAATAAGTTCAATACTAGCGGCACTTTTTAATACCTCTATACTCCAAACTGTATCCTCCACCCCTTGAAGCTCTAAAATGTCATATTCTCCTACAAAAGAAGGACTTATTGTCCGGCCGTTTTCTTTAAATATCATTGCGTCTCTTGTAAAGTTATAGACCTTCTTACCTATAGTAAGCTTACTATTTATAGGATCAACAACGATACCGCTTATGTCTGGCTTAATCCAGCTCCTGGATGTTTTATTGATGCATAGTATTTTTTGCTTATCCTGCTGAAAGGTGACCTCTACTATATCTCCTGGCTGTATTGAGGCGAGTGGAATAGCTGCTCCATAGCCATCACTTACCTTTGTTGCTACAGTTATATTTTTATCTATTACTTGTCCCTTTTCTATGTCAAATGCTATAAGATTATCTTCAGTTATTTTTCTGACTAAAGCCAACATATTAGAACTATATTCTACCTTAGGCTGCTCTTCTTTATCCACTAGAGTTTGGGTCTGCACGTTACTGCTTGTACTATTTTTATCAACATAATATTTGATCCCTATAAACATTGTAACCATAAGTACACTAAAGCCAATAACTGAAGTAATAATCATACTCTTAACAAAGGTCATATTGTCTTTTCTCACCTTATCACTCCTCTTTTGGATACAACTTCTACCCCACTATATTCATTTTAACCGCTTAGTGTAAAAAGTCAATAAAACAAGCCCCTATACTTAGGAGCTTATTTACCAAGAGTTTATAATTTTTGCAGCTTCTACTTGATTATCCATATATATAATCATATTTTGCCATTTTTGTTCAAACATATTATAGTTCCACCTTCGTTTTGAACCTAAATATTTGGCACATATACTATTGTATTTTTCTGGATAAATCATCATTGCTTTTAATACTTCAAATTCATCTTGGGTTAAAGTATTCTTACTGTCATACGCCTTAATTAATTGATAAAGTATATCAATATCCCATTCATTTTTCTGCATAACTCTGCCTAAAATGTGTGCTAGGTCTATCATTTGAATATCATAGTTACACATATCAATATTGCTGATCATATATTGTCCTAAATTTGTTTTATTTACTGCATGGTATGTATAGTCTTTATGTGCTACAGTATGATTTGACTTGACTTTACAGACAAGTCTTTCGGCTAGTTCTCTGCTAATTCCATCCAGCGCCATTTGTTCCAGCAATGTATATTCATCACAGCTATCTAAGAACATGATCTCAAACTTTGATTTTTGCTTAAGGGCTACTATACTCTTTTTTAACTTTGTATTTTGAATATTTCTCTTAGTATAATAATCATACATATTTTTAATATTAACTTGTTCTACATCTTTTACCTTACTTATAACGTCCTTAGATGCCTTATGAAATTCTGCAAGCACGTAAACGGTATTCTTAAGGTCTTCAAAGTTTTTAAAATCTGTTTCTTCACATTCTATGTATCCTTGCATGATATAGAGTTGTTCACCACAAATAGCAAAGGGACTTCTTTTTTTTGTTGTATAAATTGCATTTATATTTTTAAAGTTATTATGTTTTAAATGTGTATCTACTTCATAATTAAATAATATTTGTTCTTTGGGCCCATCAATTTTTCTTAATAAGAACTTTCCCTTATTTGTATCTAAATAATAGGCACTGCGTATATATTGATATTTTTTTATACTTACATCATATTGAGACAATATGTCTTTATTTAGTGGTCTCACTTTTTCACCCCTTTTCATGCAATAATCGTTTTAATAGCTAATAAAGTTAATTCTCGTCTTCTTATTTATATGATATAGAGAGAAAAAAAATATCTATTTTTACTTTTATTTTTTCTTATTCTACCAATAATTTGCACTTCCATATCTTGTCATATATGATATAATACTCAGTGTTGCAAATTACTATTTAGACTACAGAGGTGAACATATGAAACGCAAAGGGTGGTTTATCCCTATCTTAATCTTCTTTATATCTATATCAGGGCTTGTTTTTTATCAGAAACGGCAGGATGCTCATTCCTATGCTGCTCAAGCTAATCTGCCTCCTATACTATGGTCCGAATCTCCAGCTGATATTAATCAAGTTATCTTTAGTGAGTATGGTCATGAAGTTCAGGCATTAAGATCTTCTCGGGACTGGGAACTGTCTAAACCTATTTCTTCAAAGGCTGATAACCTGTTTATCTATAATATTATTTTATCTTTTAAAGAACCATCATTTGATACAGTAATAGATATTGATCCAGTTAATCTTAGGGATTATGGAATAGATGAGCTTTCTCCTACTCTTAAACTTTATACTAAAGATAATGAAAGTTATGAGCTCATTCGGGGGAACTTTGCTGATGCGCTCCATTATTATGTCTATTCCCCAATGTCAAATACCATCTATACTATGCAAAAATCAGCATTTGAAAATATACATAGCGATCTTACAATGTGGCGTGATAAAGATCTTTTAGCTTTTAATAAGAAAGATATTCAAAACATAGAACTTACTTATAATAATGTATTACATACAATTACCCCTACTAGGCTGGCTGACAGTGTTTCATTTAAATCAGAAACTTTAGATGAAAAAACTTTAAATCATTTAGTAGACTTCCTTGAATCTTGTACCATCAAGGATTTTATCACAGATACAGCTGACAGCAGCTTGCTTAATGCCTATGGCTTTAGTACCCCTGATTTAAAGGTTAAAATAGCTTTAAAATCAGGACAATCACTAGTTACGGTTATCGGAAAGTCTTTAAAGGAAGAAAACTTATGTTATGTTGTTATTAATCATTCAAGCAGTATTGCAACTATTCCTTATTTCGATCTATCTCAGCTTCTTAAGCCTGAATCTCTAGAGAAGCTTTCTAGTGAATCTCTGACAACCAAATAAGCTTCTATATAAAATGAGATTACTTATGTAAATAAAAAACATAAGTAATTATTAAAAAAGTATTGACTTTATCACTTTACCATACTAAACTATTCATAGATTGTATGTATGAATAAAAATTATGTATTGGAGGATTATAAATGAAAACTTTAATTAAGAAAGCTCTAACATTAGCCCTAGCAAGCTTGCTTGCACTTGGATTAACTGCTTGTGGTGGTCAAGATACTAGCAGCAAAAGTACACTTGATAAAGATACTTGGATTGTTGGATTAGATGATTCTTTTGCCCCAATGGGATTTAAAGATGAGAATGGAGAGATTGTTGGATTTGACGTTGACCTTGCTAAAGCCCTCGGTGAGAAATTAGAAAAAGAAATTACTTTTCAACCTATTAACTGGGATATGAAAGAATCTGAATTAAAATCTGGTAATATTGATTTTATATGGAATGGTTATACTATTACAGATGAAAGAAAAGAACAAGTAAGTTTTTCGAAACCTTATTTAAATAATAAACAAGTTATTGTTACTTTAGCTGATTCTGCTATTAAAACAAAAGCTGATTTAAAAGGCAAAAAAGTAGGGGCACAAAGCGAATCAAGTGCTGTTAGTGCGATGGAAAAAGAAACTGATCTTTATCAAAGCTTTGATGGCGGAAAGGCTATTACATTTGAAGACAACAACCAAGCTTTAATGGATTTAGAAGCTGGCAGATTAGATGCAGTTGTGGCTGATGAAATCCTTCTTAGATACTATATTACTTTAAAAGGCGCTGAGAAATATGCTGTTTTAGATGAAAACTTCGGTGATGAAGAATACGGAGTAGGTATGAGAAAAGATGATCAGAAAATGGTAGATGCTTTTAATAAAGCTTATGACGAAATGAAAGCAGACGGAACACTTAAAGAAATATCTGAAAAATGGTTTAATGAAGATATCACTAATTAATATACATAAGTATTAAAGGAGGAGTTATATTGAATGGCATAATTGGGTTTCTAGAGTATTTCAAAATGCTTATGCCGCAAGTAATGGATGGTCTATTAGTAACCTTGCAAATCTTTGGGCTTACTTTAATCCTTTCCATTCCGCTAGGTGTTATTATAGCCTTAGGGAGATTATCTAAGCTTAAAGTATTAAATGTGATTACAGGTGCCTATATACTCATCATGAGAGGAACTCCTCTTTTACTGCAGATTGTATTTATTTTCTTTGGTCTGCCTTTAATTGGTGTTACACTAGATAGACTTCCTGCTGCACTTTTTGCTTTTACTTTAAATTATGGTGCTTATTTCGCAGAGATATTCAGGGCCGGCATTCGCTCTATTGATATAGGACAATATGAAGGAGCAGGAGTACTAGGGTTATCTCCTAGAGATACCTTTTTTAGAATTATATTTCCTCAGGCTCTCAAAAGAGTACTGCCCCCAGTCGGTAATGAGGTTGTAACACTCATCAAAGATACTGCTTTAGTTTATATTTTAGGTTTGGATGAGCTTCTGAAGATTGGAAAAATAGCCACTAACAGGGATGCAACCTTACTTCCTTTAGTTATTATCGCTATTGTATATCTTGCGCTCACCTATGTTTTGTCTGAAATCATGACTCGCTTTGAGAAGAAGTATGACTACTATAAGTAAGGAGGAAACTTTATGCTAAGAATACAAGGACTTAAAAAAAGCTTTGGCAATGTAGAAGTATTAAAAGGAGTTGACTTAGAACTCCAAAAAGGTGAAATCTTAGTTATAGTAGGTCCTTCTGGCGGCGGAAAAACCACCCTTCTTAGAAGTATCAATTACTTAGAGAAATGTGATGCCGGAACTATTGCTATAGATGGTAAATACTTAATTCGTGATGGGGTTTATGCCAGCAAAGGTGAACTTAAGGAAATTAGAAGAACTATAGGGATGGTTTTTCAAGGTTTTAATCTTTTTCCGCATATGTCTGTTATAGACAATATTATCGAAGCTCCTATAAGAGTATTTGGAAAAAACCGTGATGAAGCTTTAGTCGAAGCTAGAGAAATTCTTCGTTTCTTAGGCTTAACAGATAAAGAAAATAGTTATCCTTTTGAACTATCAGGCGGGCAAAAACAAAGGGTTGCTATTGGGAGAGCCTTAGCATTAGAGCCAAAGCTTATGTGTTTTGATGAGCCTACATCTGCTCTTGACCCGGCGTTAACGGATGAGGTGGCAAAGGTTATTAAGAGCCTTAGCGTAAAAGGGATGTCTATGCTTATTATAACCCATGATATGGAGTTTGCTAAAAAGGTTGCAGATAGGATTGTTTCTATTGATAAAGGGGTTATCATTGATGAGCATATGTATGAGAGCGGTACGGGTGAATAAATTTAGCTTATAATAATGTATATAGGGGATTGTAGTATTCGGGAAGTATTTCGAGTACTGCAATCCCCTTTTTTGCATATTTAGTAATCTATGTTAGTTCCGCAAGAAGGGAGAGGAATAACTTTGTGCGCTCCACGCCTCCCACAGCCAAACCCGAGTCGCGCCCAAAGTTATCCCTCCCCCTCCTCGCTAATCTTAGAAATACTTAGGGTAAACATTAGCACATATAGATGTATTTTAAATTGATGCTTAGACTGCTGCATTTCAATATAGGGGAAATAAGGTATGATGTAATAGCAGATAAAGCATGCTCATAATCTTCTTAGTGCATACTAACTTTGAATATGAAGTTATGTAGCTGAAAGACTAAAGATTAGTAAATTTATCATGAAGGGAAAGTGAAATGTTTACACGAAAAGTACGATTGGCATTAATTATTATAATCTGCATTGAGGCTCTTTTTCTTTTCTCCATTCAACAAATATTTCTTGCGTGTGCATTACTAGTATCCGTGATGCTCTTTTTGTATGGATTAATCCGATATGGCAGCATTAGCCCAGCATTTACTGCAATGAAAAAAAACGATATTAAAAGGGCTAAAGTATTACTAGATGAAACGTATAGGGTTGAATGGTTAAGCAAGCCTTTCAAAGGATACTATTATATGATATCTGGCTATGTTAAGACTGTAGAGAATGACTTAGAGCGTGCCATTTTAGACTATCACAATGCTTTGAAATATGGTGTAAGAACTAAAAATAATGAATCGCTGATATACTATCAATTAGCAATTTTATATGTACTTACTAATAGATTAGACGAGGCACCACAATGGCTGGAAAAGGTCAAAAGTCTAGAAGTATCACCTGAATTAATGGAGAGTATATTAAAGATAGAAAAAGTATTTGAAAAACCCAAGGAGGAACAAGTTGGCTTATTGATGGCATGTTTAAATAACAATCCTCAGTGATGTCTTTTCTTCTTTAAAACAAATCACCTTTTGGCTAATAATGTAAAAAGGTATATAATGATAGCATTATACTAAACAATACGCTATTCTATTGTAGTATAATAAACTTAAACGCGTGATGCGTTGAAATAGATTTTACCTTTGGGAGGACAAGCAATGCGAATAGGTTTTTTTGATTCTGGTGTTGGAGGTACAACTGTTCTTTACGATGCTCTAAAAATGCTGCCCCGTGAAGATTATATATATTATGCAGATACACTAAATGTGCCCTATGGCCCTAAACCGAAAGAGGAAGTAAAAAAGTATGTCTTTAATGCTGTAGAGTTTTTAATTGAGCAGCAAGTTAAAGCCATCGTTATCGCCTGTAATACTGCTACAAGCGTAGCTATTGAAGATTTAAGGAATAAATATGATATTCCAATTATAGGCATGGAACCTGCTGTAAAACCTGCTGTTGAAAAAACTATTAATCTTAACAGGCGTGTTTTAGTCACTGCGACAGCATTAACTTTAAAGGAAGAGAAATTGCAGAACCTTATTGCAAAATTAGAAAGCGAGCATATCGTTGACTTATTACCGCTTGCAGGTCTCGTGCAATTCGCAGAGAAACTTGAGTTTAGCCCTCAAACAGTATTACCCTATCTTGAGGAACAGTTACTTAAATATGACTTAAATAACTATGAAACCATTGTTTTAGGATGTACTCATTTCTCTTTTTATAGGGATATGTTTAAAGAGCTACTTCCTTCATACACTCACATCATTGATGGCAACTTGGGGACAGTAAAAAATCTAAAAAATACTTTAGAAAGAATAGGCGCTATAAATGAAGGCAGCGGTGACATTATTTACTATCAGTCAGGCTGCAAAGTTGAGGATACCGTAAAATCAAATACTTATAATAAGTTATTTAAAAGATTGGATGAGATCAATAAGTGAGGAAATAAACCATGTACAAAGAACATATCATACAACAAATGAAAGAAGTTTTTAAGGAACTTCCTTTTGGAATAGAACATACGCTTAAAGTCCTGAAAAATGCCGAGGATATAGTGGAAGGTGAACATATAGGTGACAGTGAAAGAGCATTAATATCATTAATTGCTATACTTCACGATATTGGAGCAGTAGAGGCTAAGCGTAAATATGGTTCAATAGAAGGTGTTTATCAAGAAAAAGAAGGCCCTTTAGTAGCCAAAGCCATATTAGAAAAAGAAGGTCTAAATCCAAAGGATATAGAAAGAATATGCTATGTAATTGGCCATCACCACACTCCTTCTATGATTGATGGTCTTGATTTTCAAATTCAATGGGAATCAGACTTATTAGAAAATCTAACAGTTATGGACAAACAAAAGGATTATCAAAAAATCAAAAAATGTATAGATGAAAATTTCAAAACAACAACTGGGAAAGAAATTGCATATAAACGTTTCTTAGAATAGGTATACAGATTATCGTGCTTCTCTCTTTTATCCTTAACTTAAAGTATCATATGGCTAGCAAGGTGAGTAAGGATATCCTTACTCTGCCTAGCGCCCCTAATAAGATAGTCTCAATTCATAGATGACCTATTTACATTTTTTCTCATATCTCTTTTTACAATACTCAATCAGAACTTGCTTTTCATTCATGGATGGTTTTTCAATGACATATTGAAGAGCTGCTTCAAGAAGTTCCCCTATGAAAGGCCCCTTTGGAATACCGCATTCAACCAAATCCTGCCCCGTTATGGCTAACATAGCTTTATTGTAGCATTCTCCTTTTTTAATAATCTCTTCTTTTATTATCTTCTGCTGCTCAATCATTTCTAACTTAGGCTTTAATTTTACTGGATTTTGCGCTTTGACATCTGCTAGCTGTACAAGCATTAATTGATCAAATAAATCTGGTCCAATGTGACTTAATACTTTCTTTATACTTACCTTAGAAACATGACTTTTAAGATGATAATCGTGATACTGAATAAGAAGGCATACATCACGTATGGTATGATTATCCAGCCTAAGAGTCTTGAGTACCTTTTGAGCTACTTTCACAGACACCTCTGCATGATCATAAAAGTGATCTATTCCTTTTTTATCTGTAGTACGTGTATCAACTTTTCCTATATCATGTAAAAATAATGTTAACCTTAAGAGTCTGTCTTGTGGTGTGTTTTCCATAGCAGCAATGGTATGATAGGCTACATTATAAATATGATGCGGATGATTTTGGGGCATGTGATAGGCTCTTATAAATTCTGGAACAATATAGTCAAGAAGACCTAAATCATAAAGTTTATGAATATACGCTGCATTAGGAGAGAGACATATTTTAATAAATTCATCTCTGATCCGTTCTTTACTAATATGATCTAATAAATCTTTACAATTTTCTATCCCTATTAATGTATTTTCCTCAATTACAAACCCTAATTGAGCTGAAAATCTAATAGCTCTAAGTATCCTTAGGGCATCTTCTCTAAAACGCTCTTCGGCATCTCGTACCGAACGAATACATTTATTCTTTATATCTTCTCTGCCGCTATAAGGATCAATGAACCCTCTATTAGGATGATAAGCTATGGCATTCATTGTAAAATCTCTTCTGGATAAGTCTAATGTAATATCATCTACAAAACTAACACTTTGGGGTCTTCTAAAATCTTTATACTCTCCTTCAATGCGGTATGTAGTTACTTCATAATGCTCTTTATTTAAAACCACCGTAACTGTCCCATGCTGCAGCCCTGTATCATAAGTTCTGTTAAATATTTTTTTTATACTTTCAGGCTCTGCAGAAGTTGTAATATCCCAGTCATTTGGAGTTCTTTGCATGAGCATGTCTCGTACGCAGCCCCCTACAACATAAGCCTCATATCCTGCATTTTCAATTGCATTTATAATTTCTAGTACATTCTTAGGTATCTTTTCATTGTAATGTGCTGACATGTTTAAATCCTCTTTCTCTTAAAACTCCCACATTTTCTTTCTATCTATTATATACCCATTCCTATTATAACCCTATACAATTTTTCTTAAAATAAAACTATCTATTAACATAAATATCTGATAACTCTATTTTTGTATTGCGATCTTTGTATTTTAACAATACCCTCTTATTCTCTCTTCCTATTTTATTATCTATAGTATAAATAGGAAAATAGAGAATAAACTCAGTTCCTATTCCTTGTTTGCTAATAACTTCGATTCTTCCATTATGAAGGCCTACAAGTGCCTTTACCAATGTAAGTCCCATGCCGCTTCCCTCTACATTTCTAATAAATGATTTATCGGCTTGCATAAACCTTTCGAAAATATATGGCAGCATCTCAGAACTTATGCCAATCCCTGTATCTTTTACCGAGATAACTACATCATTTTGTTTCTTATTGATATTCACGATTATACTGCCGCCTCTTTTGTTATATTTAATAGCATTAGATAATAGGTTAAGGATAATCCTTTCATACTGATCTTGATCAAGTGCTATTTCTAATTCTTCAACTTCTGTATCAAATAAGACTTCTATATTACTATATTTCGCATATTTAACCGTAGATAATGTAATGTCTTCTGTTAATTCTACTATATTACAATTATACAAGTTAAGTTTTAAATTACCGCTGTCTATCATAATAGAATCTATAATGTTATTAACCAGCCTAATAAGCCTGTAGGAATTTTGCTTAAGGACTTTAACCGATTTTGGAAGTATTCTTCTTATATCTTCCTCCTTATTTTGAGCCTGTTCTAAAAGTGTTGAACTGCTTAGCATAAGGTTAATAGGCGTCTTAAACTCATGAGATAGATTTGCAAATAATTCATTTCTAATTCTCTCTCTTTCTCTGCTTGCATATAAGATTTTTTTATGTGAGATATCCTGAATAAGTATAATAATGCTTTCATTACCAGTATCTTTATTATCAGTAACTATTGTAAGTTCTACATCTTTAATTTCATTAACCAGTGTTCTGATACGTGTTTCAATACACCTAGAAGATGTCTCTATAAGATCAAAATCAATGTTTCCTAGAAATAATTCCTTTAACTTATTATAAGTTATTTCTTCTTTACTAGATGCACCTAAAAAATTAATACCAACCTGATTTATAAATTTTAATACTCCGTCTTCTATCAAAATAACAGTATTAGGTATTCCCATTAGTAAATTTTTATACCTCTCCTTAGATGCTCTTAAAAGATCTTCTGTTTTTTGCTTCTTTAATTTATTTACTATAAATGCTATTATGACAAAAATGAGAAATACAATAATATGTAGTAAAAAGATTATTACTCGGGTTTTATTTATTGCTTTTCCTTGAACTGCCTCATGTTTAACTTCTATATTAATACTTCTCTCACTCTTACCACTTAACATCTTAGCTCCTAACCTAGTTTTGCTAAAATCATAAATGATTTTACTATTCCAGCCAATGTTCTGTATATAATACTTAATCTCTCTCATCTCTTTTTTAATAGTACTAGCTATACCTGCTATTTGATCCTGTAAGTAAAAATTATTTACAGACTGCGATTTTACTATAAAAACATTTTTAGAGATAATATATTCAGATGCACTATATTTGTTATATGCAAATACTAAAAACAAACTAATAATCGTTAATAATACTAACTCCTTATACCTATTCATACTTCCCCCAAGAATAAATTTTTTCTATTTTTCCCCCATTCATTCTATTACTTATTTTCAATTTATTCAAACATTATTTTCAATTTTTCTGATATTTTTGTAATATGTTACATATTTTCCCATAGCGTTTAAAACTCTACTCAACTATTGTCGCTGGGTGAATTGTTGTGAACATAAAATCTGCGCTTTCTCCCTCTATTTCAACATTAATTTGTACATTTCCCTTTCCTTGAAAGCTGAATCCTACTTCGTATGTACCTAATTTCTTAGGCTTAAGTGTTTTACTCTCAATAATAGTATTCTTAGTTAATAAGGCTTCTTTAACCCCCTGAACAGCTGTTATCTGAATATCCTTTTTTAAGTTGATACTCTCCGCTCCTATATTAGTAATATTAAGCTTAAAATTGACTGATGTGACTTCCTTACTTCCATTACCTAATTCAGTGCTAAAGCTTAACACTTGTACTTTAATCGCTTTATGCATAACATCTCCTGCAGATAGTTCATATATAGACTTAGACTCATTACTGCATCCTGCAAATGTAAGTAGTGTACATATAAGCATAGATAAAACAGATACCTTTCTAACCATCTTCTTCACTCCAATATACTTAATTATTGAGCCAATTATTTCTTTCTCTATTTAGTATCCAGCTTTATTTGATTCTCATACATTACTTTAGGACTACTGATAAAATGTAAAAGGGACGGTTCTTTAAAATGCATGGTATATACCATGCATTTTAAAGAACCGTCCCTTTGTTTAGCTAGAAGTTTAAAACTTTATTTACCCCATTTAGTTTTGTACCAATCTGGTTTTTGGAAACCGCTGAATAAGTATTCTTCACTTTCTATTACATTTTTAAATGCCTCTGACTCTACTACTTCTTTAATATCTTTTACAAATTGTGCATCAAGATCTGAGTTTTTAACAGCAATGAGATTTTTGTATTCTTCTGTAAGCTGTTCTGTGTAAAGAGCTGTTCTAAGATCAATACCTGCTGCAATTGCATAATTTCCTGGTATAGCGGCTAAATCAGAACTTTCAAGCGTTCTTGGAAGCTGAGCTGCTTCTACTGGTGTAATCTTAAGGTTAAGAGGGTTCTCTGTAACATTTTTTTCTGAGAAAGTAGCTTTATCAGCATTTTCATCTATCTTTAATAGTCCTGCTTTCTGTGCTTGTTTGAGTGCGCGAGTTAAATTAGTTACATCATTTGGAATCGTTAAAGTACTGCCTTCTTTTAATTCCTCAAGACTCTTAATGTTTTTTGAATAAAAAGCAAGTGCTGCTGTAGGGATATTGATAACATGTGTAATCTCTAAATTATGTTCTTTTGCAAAGTTTTCAAGATAAACTCTATGTTGAAAGATGTTAACATCTATTTCCCCATTTGCAAGTGCTAGGTTAGGCTGTACATAATCGCTGAATTCTTTGATTTCAACTGTATAGCCTTTTGCTTCTAAGCTAGGTTTAATTGCGTATTTTGCCATATCCCCATAAGGCCCTGGGGCTGCTCCAAAGATAATGGTTTTCTTATCGCTTGATCCCGCAGATGCTTCTGTGTCTGCTGCTGGTGCTTCCTCTTTAGCTGATTCCGTAACTGCTGGTTCCTTTTCAGTAGTCTCAGTCTTTTGAGCCCCACAACCTGTTAAGATACTTGCACCTAATACTACTGCACTTAATACTAATGATAATTTCTTTTTCATTTTCTTCACTCCTTAAATTTTATTTTTTGTATTTAATATTCGCTCGTTTTAGGAGAGATAAGATATAGGTTTTTACTTTTTAGTAAGGACATTAGCTAGTTTTTCGCCAGAAATCTGTATAAGCTGAACGACAACAACTAATAAAATAACTGTTATAAACATAACATCCGTTTGATATCTATAGTAGCCAAATCGAATAGCTAAATCTCCTATGCCTCCTCCGCCAACAGTCCCTGCCATAGCTGAAAATCCAATAATACTAATAAGGGTTACTGTAATAGCTCTTATAATACCTGGAAGGGCTTCTACCAGAAGTACATCGCAAATAATATCTTTAACTCCTGCTCCCATTGCTAAAGATGCTTCTATTACACCTTTATCTACCTCCGCAAAAGCTCCTTCAATCAGTCTTGCTAAAAAGGCTATGGACGCCACTGTAAGCGGAACTGCTGCTGCTTTAGGTCCTATTGTTGTTCCAACAAGCATGCTGGTAACAGGCACTAGAAGTACTAATAAAATAACAAAGGGTATAGATCTGATAACATTGACAAAAAAGCCTGCAATAACATTTATTATCTTGTTTTTGTATAAAAGAGGCGTTGAAGTAATGTATAAAATAAGTCCCAAGATAAGTCCTGCAATAATAGCGAATACAATTGCAATACCAACCATCTGCAGCGTTTCTCTGCTTGCTACCCACAATGCTTCTATTAGTTCAGATGTATTCATACGGCTTCACGCTCCTTATCTTCTAATACTTCGATTTCTTCAACATTTGCTTTTAAATACAAAAGTGCCTCGCTAACTTGTTCTTCACTTCCTTCTATACTAACTACTAAAGTACCAATAGGTTTATACTGAATATATTCTATCTTGCCATGCAAAATATTAAGAACCACATTATACTTTTTGTTAGTGTAGGCAATAACAGGCTCTATACTCTTTTCTCCTTTATAAGTAAGTGTCAAAATTTTACCTTTTGTATCTTTTATAATTTGGCTAGGTATCGTTACATTGCTTTTAACAAGATTTTTAGTAACAGCATCCTTAGGATTTGCAAAGATCTCATAGGCTTCATTAATTTCTATGATTTTACCGTCGCTCATGACTGCAACCTTATGAAAAAGTTCTTTCGCAACTTCTAACTGATGAGTAATAAAGACAATTGTTATCCCCAGCTTGCGATTAATATCCTTCAAAATATCCACAATTTCCTCAGTTGTATGCACATCCAGTGCAGATGTGGCCTCATCACACAGTAAAATCTTTGGATTTGCAGCAAGTGCTCTTGCAATTCCTACACGCTGTTTTTGACCTCCGCTAAGGCTGGCTGGATAAACATCTTTTTTATCTTCCAAGCCTACAAGTGCCAAAAGCGCCTTAACACGTTCATCCCTTTTGTCCTTAGGATAGTTTTGAACCTTGAGGGCAAACTCAATGTTTTTTCCAACGGTCTTTCTTGAAATAAGATTAAAGTGCTGAAAAATCATTCCTATTTTTTTTCTTACCTCTCTAATACCGCTAGACTTTAGTTTTGTAATATCCTCGCCATCAATAATAACTTCTCCGCTTGTAGGCTTTTGGAGACCATTTAATGTACGTACAAGTGTACTTTTCCCAGCTCCGCTTCCCCCTACAATACCAAAGATTTCTCCTTTTGCAATATGCAGCGAAACATCTTTTACGGCTGCTAATTCACTTGTTTTATGTTTAAAGGTTACATTTACATTTTGCAGTGTAATCACATGGCCCACTCCTTTCCTTACTGTGCTTTCTTCCTTAATGACTTCCACTTTTTGTCTCTCTGACAGCCAATGGCCACAATATCTTCGTCCGTTAAGTGTTTAAAACGGTTTTGTTTTTTAAGGTATTCTTTCACACTAGTAAACTCTTTTACATCTCTATTAAGTGTATACTCTCCGTCTTCATACTCAGCTAGATACCAAAGACCGCAGTCTATTGCTTCTTTAGCAATGGCTACAGTGTCACTGCTTTCAACTCCCCAGCCTGTTGGGCAAGGTGCTGCCACATGAATGTAAGATGTACCTTGCATCTTACTTGCCTTTTCTACTTTTCTTATGTAGTCAGGAATATTTCCTATGCTTGCAGTTGCAGCATAAGCAATATTGTGAGCTGTGACAATATCAAACATATCCTTTTTCACACTGGTACTGCCGCGGCCATAAGTACCGCCGTGGATGCGGTCCCCAGCTGGTGTCGTTGTGGTTTTCGCGCCATAAGGAGTAAGTGAACTTTTCTGAACACCAGTATTCATATAGGCCTCATTGTCATAGCATATATAAATGATCTTGTCCCCTCTATCAATTGCTCCTGATAAAGCCTGAAGTCCAATGTCTGCTGTACCGCCGTCTCCGGCAAAGCCTACTACATTCACATCCTTAAGTCCAAGTGCCTTTGCTCCTACATAAAGTCCCGAAAGCATAGCTCCTGTACTAGCAAAAGGTGAGATGAGAGCATTAACACCAAAGCAAAGCTGCGGATAGACAAAGCCAACCGCGGACATACAGCCTGCTGGTAATACAACTAAGGTATTTTTCCCTAGCACTTTCAGCGCAAGTCTTACAGCAATACTTCCGCCGCAGCCCGCACAGCCTTTATGACCATAGAAATATTCTTCTTGTTCTAGTTTAGTCTTCATCCTTTGGCACCTCCACTCCTACAAATCTCACTGCTTGTGATTTTACAGCACTGACCTTACTCTTATTCTCCGTATCATTAAGCTCTTTATAAATGTGAACGATCTCTTCTCTCGCAATATTCTTGCCTCCAAGGCCTGCTACATAATTGATGAGCTGCACATCACACTCTCTTAAAGCTGCTGATACGTTTGTAAATACAGTTCCTTGATATCCAAATGAAATATCTTTCTCTAATACGCCTATAACCTTAGCAGCCTTCGTATAGGCTCTTATTTCCTCATCTGGAAAAGGCCTCATATAACGCACCTTTAGAACACCAACTTTCTGACCCTCGGATCTAAGCTCTTCAACCACATCTCTGACAAGTCCTGTGATACTTCCAAGTGTAATAATAATATAGTCTGCATCGTCACACTTATAAGCATCTACAAGGCCGCCATATCCTCTGGTTGTGACAGCTTCGTATTTTTTATCAATCTCTTCTATAACACTCTTAGCATTTTCTATAGCTTTGTGCTGCTGATACTTGAACCCTATGTTGTGTTCTGGCGAAGAAGAGAAGAAGAGATTTTTAGGTTCATTAATATCCATCTTATTAGCAAATTCAAACTTTGGTAAAAATGTCTCTACTTGCTCGGATGTTGGAATTTCTATACACTCATAGGTGTGAGTTAAAATAAAGCCATCTAAGTTAACCATAACGGGTGTTAAAACGTCTGGATGCTCTGCAATAGCGTAGGCTTGAAGCATCATATCCAAACTCTCCTGCGCATCTTCTACGTAAACTTGTATCCAGCCACTGTCAAGTAAGGATAAAGAATCTCTCTGATCTCCAAATATGCTCCAGGGAAGAGCTACTGATCTATTGGCGTTCATCATAACCAGCGGTACTCTTCCGCCGCTTGCATAATGTAATACTTCAGCCATATATAAAAGTCCTTGTGATGAAGTTGCCGTAAAGGTTCTAGCCCCTAAAACGCTAGCTCCCATAACAGCTGCAAGTGCCGAATGCTCTGACTCAACATACATGTATTCTGACTCAAGTTCTCCCGATTCTACCATCTCTGCAAGTCTCTCAACAACAATTGTCTGAGGGGTAATAGGATAAGCAGCAATAACATGAGGTTTTGCTAGTTTTACACCAATAGCAACCGCTTCATCTCCTGATACAAACTTTTTAGTTGGTTCCATGTTATTTTTCCTCCCTCTCCATGATGATACATTTCTTCCTGCATTCTTTAGCACAAATGCCGCAGCCTTTACAAAATCTATAGTCAATTTTCATTTTTTTATCTTCCTGGTAAATAACGCCCTCCGGGCAGACTAGATAACACCAATTACAGAGACTGCACGTTTTTTCATCAATAATTGGGGCTTCATTTCTCCACCCTTCCATAGTCTCAGTAAGCTGCATTGCCTTGCCGTATGTACCACATGGTAGATCCTTAATTGAAGAAATTTTAAAGGTTTTATCTACTTTACGTCTAGACATGAGCCTCCCCTCCTATCTTTGCTGCAATATACTGCACAAGCTTCTGGTTCTTAACAGCAACTCTGTGGGACAGGTCTTCATTTATAGCGCTTATTAAGCTTTCTATAGAAACTATATTTGTATAACAGACAAGTACTGCCAGCATGGCTGTATTTGTAATAGGTGCTCCTAAAAATTCAGTTGCTACGTGAGAGGCTTCAAAAGTAATGATTTTATCATCTTCATACTTTGCATCCTGTGCACTATTAATAATAACTTTACCGCCTTCTTTAAGCTTAAGAAGCAGTGCATCTGTATATAAGCTTTCATCTAATATAACAATATAATCACTTTTACTGCTTTGGCTTCTGTCTCTAATGGGTTCATCACTGATCTTAGTATAGGCAAATACCGGTGCGCCTCTTCGTTCTGGTCCAAAGCTTGGGAAACTTAAACTATGTTTTTTTTCATGTAGACTGGCTGCAGCTCCTAAAATTCTTGATGAGGTAAATGCACCCTGCCCTCCTCTGCCCAAAAATGTAATTTCCAGCATCATTCATGCCTCCTTATTTTAATATTAAATATGCTTCTATCTTTGATCAGAAGAATTTACGTATATTTTGTAATTTCTCTAACGCAGCTTCTAAGGTATCTTTCTTCTTTGCATAATGGAATCTAATATAAGTATTTACATCTTCTTTGAAAAAGCTTGATCCAGGAACAGCTGCAACCCCTACTTCTTTTATCAGCCTTTCCGCAAATTCTGTATCAGAAGCTATACCAAATTCTTCAATATTAACCATGACATAGTAAGCCCCTTCTGGCTTATAATACTTAAGACCAATAGTATCTAATCCATTTAAGAAAAGTTCTCTCTTCTCAGTATAAATACGTGTTAGGTCTTTATAATAACTGTCATCAAACTTAAGCCCTACTGTTGCTGCTCGCTGCAACGGCGCTGCTGCTCCTACGGTTAGGAAGTCATGGACCTTTTTACAGTTATCAATCACTTCTTTAGGTGCAATAACATAACCAAGTCTCCAGCCTGTTATGGAGTAAGTCTTTGAAAGTGAACTGCATGAAACAGTCCTTTCAAACATGTCTGGAAGCGCAGCAAAATAGATATGTTCATTTGGCTCATAAACGATATGTTCATAAACTTCATCTGTTATAACAAATACATCATATTTTTGTACAAGTTTTGCTATACTAAGAAGTTCTTCTCTTGTAAATACCTTTCCTATGGGGTTAGAAGGATTGCAAAGCACAAGTGCTTTAGCTCCTTCTTTAAAAGCATCTTCAAGCCTATTTAAATCAAAACTAAATTCCGGGGGATTAAGGGGTATATAAATAGGGTCTGCTCCACATAGAACAGTATCCGCTACATAGTTTTCATAAAAAGGCGAAAAGATTGCAACCTTGTCTCCTACTTCACATACAGACATCATGGCTGTCATCATGGCCTCTGTACTCCCGCAAGTAACGACGACATTTTCTTCTGGGTTTATCTTAATTCCCATATAACGTTCCTGCTTTTCGGCTAAAGCATCCCTAAACCCCTTTGCCCCCCATGTAATTTCATATTGATGAGGTCCTTCTATAGCTGCTCTTTGAAGCTCCTCTATTATTTGTTTCGGGGGATCGAAATCTGGAAATCCTTGTGAAAGGTTAATTGCGTTGTACTGATTTGCAATACGCGTCATTTTTCTAATAGTTGATTCTTTAAACCAATCAAGTCTGTGACTAAGCTGTGGCATTAAGCTTCTCCTCCTTCTCTAAGATCAATAAGTCTTTTGGCTTTGTGTGTTGCTCTCGGAAGCTCTCCGTCTTCTAAAATAATAACGTCCTTTGGCTTTACTCCAAGCTGCACTTTAATTTCATGGGTTACAAGTGCTTTAAGGTCTTCATTACTTGTGATAGCATCTGCTCTTTTTTCTACTTCTACGTTAAATTTAGTCATGTGGTTATCTTTAATAATTGTTACGCGATACTCCCCAGTCAGGGCATCTATTTTTCGTGTAACATGTTCAATATCACTTGGGAATACATTGACCCCTCCGCTTATGAACATATCATCTGTCCGACCGATAATCTCAATACGCTTATGTGTTCTTCCACATTCACACCTCTCGTTAGTATAAGTTACAATATCACCTGTTTTAAAACGAATCATTGGCCTCGCCTCTTTTCTGAGGGTAGTCAGAAGCATCTCGCCTCTTTCCCCTTCTTTAACAGGCAAACCTGTTTTTTCATCTACTACTTCTACCAGCATATGATCTTCTGCTATATGTAATCCCGCATGATATTCACAAGCTCCTGCGCAAGCACCAAAAATATCTGATATACCATAAAAATCATAAACCTCTGCATCCCAAAGTTCTTCTATAGCTTTTCTTGTTGCTGGTATTGATCCGCCTGGTTCTCCTGCTACGATAATAGTCTTGATAGCTAAGTCTTTCGCTACATCTATGCCCTTTTGCTTTGCAGTTTCTCCTAAATACCATGCGTAGGAAGGAGTAGTCCATATAGCTGTCGGCTGATACTGCTGAAGGATAAATAAGAGTCTGTCTGTTGGAAGCGTCCCTGCCCATATGCAGAGTGCTCCTAAGTTCTGTGCTCCGATTACATCAGGCCCTCCTACAAAAAGTGAGAAGTTAAGTGCGTGAACATATCTGTCGCTTGGTCTCATCCCTGCTTCCCAAAACAATCTGCTTTGAACATCTTGAAATTCATCAAAGTCTCTTTTGCTAAAAGGGCTTGCTGTAGGTACCCCTGTAGATCCGCTTGATGATGAAATAAAGACTACTTTTTCTTCAGGGACAGTCACTAAATCTCCGAGTATAGGAAGTGCATCCTGTCTTTCACGTACAATCTGTTTTGTTAAAATAGGAAACTTCTGTATATCTGCAAGACTTTTAATATCTTCCGGCTTAACCCCTCTTTCATCAAAGCTTTTTTTATAATAAGGCGAATTTTCATATGCAAGTGTGATTTGCTCTTTTAATTTTTCTAGTTGGTAAATCTCTAATTCTTCTCTTGAGATGGTTTCAATCGCTTCATTCCAATATTTTTTACTCATTGATAAATGCCTCCTATTGTTTATAGTTAACTTTGCTAGCAAGACTAACTTTCCTATTTCAAAATAAAAAAACTGCTTTCTTTGTTAAGAAAGCAGTTTAGGTAAACTAATCCGTCAATTACTTTCTTATCTCTCAAACCAAATGCATGGTTTGCAGGATTTAGCACCTTGAATAATGCGCGTACATTATTCTGGTTGCCGGGCTTCATCGGGCCAGTCCCTCTGCCTCTCTTTATAAGAGTTGTTCATTTATTATTCAATTTTATTTTCTAGTAATTTGATATGTTTAGTAGTATATA
>JARBUI010000029.1 GCA_029239755.1 Clostridia bacterium
TATTACGAACATACAAGAAAATATGTTTACTCAACAAATAATCATGCCAATAACCATAAAAGAAATATAAACCGTAATCCATAGCACCTATGCATTTGCAGCAAGTAAAACAGGCGAATCTGTAATGGCATACGTTAGTTTTGCTAATGTATTTCCTGTACATGGTGCAATCAAAAGAGCATCTATTAGGTTTTTGGGGCCTAAAGGCTCGGCATCTACAAGAGTGTGTATAATGGGTCTGCCTGTTATTCCTTCAATTTGTTCAATAATATCTGAAGATTTTCCAAAGCGTGTAGTGGTTGTATAGGCCACCTGAGACATGATGGGAAATACATTAATATCTAGAGCTACTAACTCTTCAATTAATTTAATGGCTTTGGAAAAAGTACAAAAAGAGCCACAAAGTGCAACTCCTAAGTTAATTCCTTTAAGATCCTTCATAAATTCGCCCCCTGATTACGTAAAATCAATAAGAGGCATTGGTATAGAATATTAGCAGCGCTTTTAGGGGCAACAATGCCGGGAAGGCTAGGTGCTGGTACATGGAGTATACCTTTTTGCTGACAGTATGGAATATCTATGCCGCCAGGCACAGAAGCTAGTTCTATATAAACTACATCTGATTTAAATAAATCGATTGCTTGCTTAGTGAGGATAACAACTGGAATGGTATTGAAAATAAAATCAAATTTTCCAAGATGTTTATTTAACTCATTAAGTGGAATAGGAGTATATCCATATGTGCTAATATAAGAAAGGTCTATGGTAGATCTTGCTTCAACCGAAACCTTAGCACCTAATCCCTGCAGCTTATGCGCTAATATTTTGCCGCAACGCCCAAATCCTAACACAAGACATTTACTATCATGCAGAGTAATTTCGCTATTTTGCATTGCATATTGGATAGCTCCCTCAGCAGTAGGGATTGCATTAAGTATAGCAACCTCATCCATATCCATAATATCTTTCCATCTAATGTTATGCTTATTAAATAAATCTCTTAATGTTGGGTTTAAAACACTACCTAATACATAACTATTAGCGGCCACTAAAAAAAACTGCTCAATGGATATATATATATTACTCATAGGTGTAAAAATACACTTATTATCCTTTGAGAAGGGGATAGGACCGATAATATAAGGGCAATTTTTTATTTCATCAAGAGAGGAGCATACCTTAACCTCTTTTGGAATATCTGGATGATTAATCCCATAAATAGAAACATCTATTCCTTTTTCAATAAGAAGCTCGCATAACCTGACGAATCTTAAATCTCCGCCGATTATACCAACTGAAATATTAATCATGTTTCATTCCTCCAGCCTACTTTAAATGTCTGTAGTATAGAGTATGAGACTTCTTAAATGATTGTGCTTGTATTTATTTATTAGTGATTTGAGAAATGTTTTTAAGCATAATTGAGAGCGTCCCATCAGGGTTATTAATAAATTCTATGTACTCAGGGTTTTTAAACAAAGGGGTAGGCAGCTTAAGTTCTATACCTGTATCTGTTTTTAGACGATGGGATGTAAACTTATTTGTCAATTTTGAATCAGATACTTCAATGGTTGTTTCTTTAAGTCCTAATTCCTCTATTTTATGAATACAGCTTTCATAAACTTGTACATCCTCTCCAAAAGTCTGTTCTATTATATCCTGAACAGGGATAGTTTGTGTTTTAGCAAGACTTTCAGATATATTATTTTTCAGCTCTGATAATGCGTATGCTGGGTTATCGTAATGCTCTTCTATAATTTCTGCTGCAACCTTTTCAACCACTTTAATAGTTTCTTTTACAGATAACGCAGTATCACAGTCAAAAAGATGAGATAAGTACCTGCCTTTTGAATGGTCTAATAGAACAATTTTAAAAGTACTTAAGCTTATAATAATAGCCTCATCTATTTGTTTGCTGCTTGAAGGGAAAATACTTTTATGTTTTATAATTTTAGTCATGAGTTTGTCTTCAGCTGTTTCAAGAAAATGGGTAAAGGCCTCATTGTAATTTAGTTTAAGAATTCCCAAAAATGGTTGGTCATCAGAAAAAAAATGCGTAATTAATAAATCCCCATCAGGGATATTCTGATATTCAGACATGTAATGATAGTATTTTTGTGCCATCTGACAAGAAAGAGCATAAAAGCTTTCCTTTGTGATTGGATCAGAGATTTGTGTGAGAAAATCGGAATTATCTTTAAAGCAAGCCTCACAGCTATCGTGGTTCTCAAAAGTTTTTACTAAGTGCTTTGTAATAAACGATTCTGTTTCATCATTCAGAACCAATAGATCTGAAGATAAAACAGGCATTTGTAAAGATAAATCTAATACATGAATAATTGTATGATTAAAAGTTATACTCATTAGGTACCATCCTTTTCACTATTTTAAAAACATAAATACTTAGTTAAATATGAAATGCTCATGTAATTATATATTCTACTAAAAGATGATCAATATGTACAGACATTGAGTAAATCAATGTCATCATTGAGTAAATCAATGTCATCATTGAGTAAATCAATGTCAGCATTGAATAACTCTCTATTCATTTAACGAGATTATGGTATAATACTCATTATGGTCATTAAATAATAATCATAAAGTAGGAGTAGATGTGATGGAAAAATATATAACATCAGGAGTATGTTCACCTGAGATTCATTTTGAAGTAGAAAATGGCATTATTAAAGATGTAGTGTTTATAAGAGGTTGTCCGGGGAATGCGCTAGGGATTTCTTCACTCATTAAAGGGATTGATATTTATGAAGCAATAGCTAAACTTAAAGGTATTGATTGCAGGGGGAGAGGAACTTCTTGTCCTGATCAATTAGCTAAAGCTTTGGAGACTTACATAAATAAGTAGACATAGTCTACTTAATAGAAAAAAATAATATATATAATAAGAAATGTGAATTTTGAAAGGACATGAGCTCATGAATAAAGTTGTTCAAAAATTTGGCGGAACTTCTGTTGCGACACATGAAAGCAGAGAAAGAGTTGTTAATAAAATTATAGCAGCGAAAAATCAAGATGAATTTCCGATAGTTGTTGTATCTGCTATCGGAAGGCAAGGATCTCCCTATGCTACTGATACATTAATTGATTTTGTTAACACTTCTGCAGGAATTATTGCTGATCGGGAATATGATTTGCTTCTGTCATGCGGCGAAATCATTTCAGCAGTAGTCATTGCTACCCAGCTGTGCAATAGGGGATATAAAGCAAAAGCTTTGACAGGAGGTCAGGCAGGAATTATAACCGATGGTCGTCATAGAAATGCAGATTTACTTTATACAAAGACAGATGTAATAGAATCATGTCTTGAACAAAATATTATTCCGGTTGTTGCAGGTTTTCAGGGAGTTACAGTTGAAGGAGAGATTACAACTCTAGGGCGAGGCGGAAGTGATACATCAGCTTCCATACTTGCAATGGGACTAAAGGCAGATCGAATAGATATTTATACAGATGTAGATGGCATTATGACTGCAGACCCAAGAGTGTGCGATAAAGCAAGAATTATTCCGTCTCTTAGCTATAACGAGGTATTTCAAATGGCTGACAGCGGAGCTAAGGTTATTCATCCAAGAGCTGTAGAATATGCTATGCGTTCAAATATTCCTCTGGTTATAAAAAACACTTTTTCAGATGAAGAAGGTACAACTATTGTTCAGACTACAAAAGATGCAGCCAGCAAGGAAATAGAACATCTTATTACAAGCATTGCTCACAGAAATGATAGGGTTCAATTTACAGTGCAGGATACTGTAATCAGTGATAAAAATCTACTGGATCAAGTTGCCAAAGAAAATATAAGCATAGATCTTATTAATATCTTTCCGCAGTACAAAGTATTTACAATTGATGAAAGTCATAAGCTGAAGTTAGAAACACTGCTGCAGAAAAATGATTATAAGTATACGCTGACTGATGGATGTTCTAAAGTAACAGTTATTGGAGAGCGAATGACAGGCGTTCCAGGGGTTATGGCTAGAATCCTAAAAGCTTTTTCAAAATCTCATATTGAAATGCTTCAGACATCTGATTCTCTCACTACAATAGCTTGTCTTATAAAAAAAGAATCTTTATCAGATGCTATAAATGCTCTTCATGATGAATTTTCGTTATAAATCATTAAACAAGGTATGAAGATGTCTATTTTTTTGCATACTAATATTAAATAGTATGCGAAAGGAAATAAATATGCCTAATCCAAAAGAAACTTTAAATAAAAAAGATAATCCAGATAAAAAGAATCATTTAAATAATAAAGAAGATATCAATGAAGATACCAAAGATGAAAAAGCATCTGATGATGAAAAAGATTCTAAAGAAGAAAGCACTTCGGAAGAAGTGATTGAAAGCATAAAAGAGCTTGGTCAGCTGCCTTCCCCTGCCAGTGACTCAGAAAGTCCGATTCACTGTTTAACTATTATAGGGCAAATTGAGGGTCATGTCAGCCTGCCGCCTCAAAACAAAACAACTAAATATGAGCATCTTATTCCACAGATAGTTGGACTTTGTGACGACCCTAAAGTAAAAGGTATACTCGTAATACTCAATACTGTAGGTGGGGATGTAGAAGCTGGACTTGCAATTGCTGAGCTTATTGCATCGATTAATAAGCCTGTTGTTTCCTTAGTACTGGGAGGTGCTCATTCGATTGGTGTGCCTATTGCAGTTTCAACTGATTATTCTTTTATTACGCCCACTGCTACAATGACTATTCATCCAGTTAGAATGAATGGTACTATTATAGGGGTTCAGCAAACTTTTGAGTTTTTTGATCAAATGCAGGAAAGAATCGTGGCATTTGTGTCTAAAAACTCTCATATCTCTGAATCGCGCTTTAGAGAACTCATGTTAGATGTGGGTAAGTTAGCTAGAGATGTAGGAACAATATTAGTAGGGAAAGAAGCTGTTGAAGAAAAAATTATCGATGAAGTAGGAGGATTAAATGATGCAATGAAAAAGTTGCATGAGCTTATTTCATTAGATGAAGGAGATAATGCATAATGTACTATTCAGTAGCTCCTATTTATGGGCTTGAAGACCCAGTAGAATATGTAGAACTTGATTATGATGGGTACTCTGTGTTAGCATGTAAAACATATGGAGGCTATATTTTAGAAAGAATCTACTCTACAAATCCTAAAGATTATTTGCGCAGCGATCTAAAGCCTGGTAAATTACTTGAAAATCATCTTATCAAACAAATTATAAAATGATATAATAATAGATGTATGCAATGGCACACATCTATTATATTTTTGATAATTTCATATGACATGGACATATAAAGGGGTTACTTACAAATGAATAAAGAAACAAAAAAAAGGAGAAATATTCGTAAAAAAAAGTCAGCAGATAGTGCGCTGCCTGCACCTATATCTAAAGAGATAGTAGGTCTAACCATTATAGGAATAAGTTTGTTAGTTCTTATTGGTATATTTATCGATAACTCTGGATTAGCAGGGGAATTAATACGTAGTTCTTTTGTAGGACTATTTGGTATTGGAGGGTATATCATTCCTTTAACAGCAGGATTAATTGGACTTTTTTACATTCAAGGAAACCTGCAGAAGATAATGAAGACTATAGGAACTATGATTCCACTTATTTTAATTCTAATGACTCTATTTCATGTAATATCATTTGGCGGGGATACTTCTACAGTTCTGCTTGGCACATACTATATTAAAGAAGCTGCATGGTTTAATGGTGGTTTCGTAGGAGCTGCTATAGCGTATTTACTATTAAAACTCATTGGCATCTATGGAACATATGTCATTGTTACTATTTTGTTAGGGATCTGGGTAATCATCACAACTAAGTTCCCTATTTTTTCATGGCTAAGCGAAAAAATAATTCAAACGATTAAATTAAAGAAGGCTAACAGGAAAGTTAAAGAAAGACCTGTAAGAAAAATAAAAGCACAAGACACTTTGAAGACTGAAAGTATAGAAATACCGCTGGAGAGCGTACCAGTTGATTTAGATGATATACAAGTTTATAATTCGGTCAATTATACTGAAACGCATGAAACACCACATGCAGTTCAGTCAGAAGTTAGTCCTGTCCCCAAAGCCTCACCTCAGTATATAAGTCCTATTGTCGTAGAGGAAGAGGATGTTGAAGCAATTTATGCATCTCACTCACCTGTGGAACCTACGAAAGAATATTCTTTTCCAAGTATAGAATTAATGAGTAAAGGGCAAATAATACATAATAAGGATGCTTCAAGAAGATCCTTAAGCAATGCAAAAAAACTTGAAGAAACACTTGAAAGTTTTGGTGTCGAAGCCAAAGTTCTTCAAATACATAGAGGTCCTTCTGTAACCCGTTATGAACTGCAGCCTAAACAAGGGGTAAAAGTAAGTAAAATAGTTAACTTAGCAGATGATATTGCACTTAACCTTGCTGCTCCTAATATAAGAATAGAAGCACCGATACCTGGCAAAGCAGCTGTTGGAATAGAAATTGCAAATGATGCAAGTGAAATGGTTTATTTAAGAGACGTTATTGATACAGATAGATTTTTAGCATTTCCTTCAAAACTTGCATTTGCACTTGGTAAGGATATTGCGGGTAAGCCAATTATTGCTGATATTGCTAAAATGCCTCATGTACTTATAGCAGGGGCTACGGGGTCAGGAAAAAGTGTTTGTATTAATACTCTTATAGCGAGTATACTATACAAAGCAAAACCTAATGAAGTTAAACTCATTATGATTGATCCAAAGGTTGTTGAGCTTAACGTTTATAATGGTATCCCTCATCTCTTAATTCCAGTTGTTACTGATCCTAAAAAGGCTGCCGGAGCACTTTGGTGGGCTGTTAATGAAATGACTAAAAGATACAACCAATTTGCAGAAAACAATGTACGTGATATGAAAGGTTATAATGATAAAATAGTCGATGAGTCACTTAAATTGCCTCAAATTGTTATTATCATTGATGAACTTGCTGACCTGATGATGACGGCAGCTAAAGAAGTTGAAGATGCCATTTGCAGACTAGCCCAAATGGCCAGAGCTGCAGGGATACACCTTGTTATTGCAACTCAAAGGCCGTCTGTAGATGTCATTACAGGTGTTATTAAAGCAAATATTCCATCGAGATTAGCTTTTGCTGTATCGTCTGGCATTGACTCCAGAACGATATTAGATATGAATGGTGCTGAAAAGTTACTTGGTAAAGGAGATATGCTCTTTTCACCTATCGGTGAATCTAAGCCAATACGTATCCAAGGGGCTTTTATTTCTGATAAAGAGGTTGAAAGCATTGTAAAAAGTATTAAAACTGAAGATGTTAGGTATGAAGAGTCTGTTATGCAAACCCTTGAAACTTCTATTGTTCAGCCGGATAATGGAGATGAAGAAGATGAACTGGTAGAAAAAGCAATTGCCTTTTCTGTAGGAAAAGAAAAGCTTTCTATTTCAATGCTGCAGAGATATTTTAGAATTGGATTTAACAGAGCAGCCAGATTAATGGACACTCTCGAAAATAAAGGTATTGTAGGACCTGATGAAGGCAGTAAACCAAGAAAAATTTTATAAAAATATATACTAAGGAGAAACTCTGATGAAAACTGATATTCAAATTGCTCAAGAAGCAAAACTTAAGCCTATTACTGAGGTTGCAGCTTTGGCTGGTATTGATGAGAACATGATAGAACAGTATGGTAAATATAAAGCAAAGCTCTCATACGAATTATTTGAAAAGCTAGAGGGGAAAAAAAATGGAAAGCTTGTATTAGTTACTGCAACAAACCCAACCCCTGCCGGCGAAGGTAAGACAACCATCACTGTTGGTCTTGGACAAGCATTGTGTAAGATTGGTAAAAATGCACTTATAGCCCTGCGTGAACCATCACTTGGTCCTTGTATGGGCCTAAAAGGTGGTGCAGCTGGCGGAGGTTATGCTCAAGTTGTTCCAATGGAAGACATTAATCTTCATTTTACAGGAGATATACATGCTATTGGAGCTGCCAATAACTTGCTGGCTTCTATGATTGATAACCATATTCATCACGGTAATATAATGCGTATTGATCCTAGAACAGTAACATGGAAAAGATGTGTGGATCTTAACGACAGAGCTTTAAGAGATATTATAGTTGGACTAGGAGGTCCAATTAATGGTATGCCAAGACAAGACGGATTCATGATTACTGTAGCATCAGAAATTATGGCTATTTTATGTCTGGCTAACGATATAGTAGATTTAAAAGAAAAAATAAGCAACATCATCATTGGCTACACCTATAGCGGGGAGCCTGTAACTGCAAGAGACCTAAATGCACACGGGGCAATGACAACTCTTTTAAAGGATGCCATTAAACCTAATATTGTTCAAACGCTGGAAAATACCCCAGTTATCATGCATGGAGGGCCTTTTGCTAATATTGCACATGGCTGCAATAGCGTCATAGCAACTAAACTTGCATTAAAACTCGGAGACATCGTAGTAACGGAAGCAGGTTTTGGTGCTGATTTAGGAGCAGAGAAATTCTTAGATATTAAGTGCAGAAAAGCTGGCCTCGCACCAGATGCGGTTGTGCTCGTGACAACGATACGTGCCCTTAAATACAATGGGGGAATAAATAAAGAAGATTTAAATAAAGAAAATATTGATGCACTTAAAGCAGGACTTCCTAATCTTGAAAAACATATTGAAAATCTTCAGAAATATGGCGTGCCTGTTGTAGTAACCCTCAATGCTTTTGTTACAGATACTGAACGTGAAATAGCTTTTATAAAAGAAGCCTGTACATCAAGAGGATGTGATTTTGCAGCTGCAAGTGTATGGGAGAACGGCGGGGAAGGCGGCATTGACCTTGCTCATAAATTAGTAGATGTTCTTGAGAATAAACCATCTGAATTTAAGTTTTTATATAAAGATGAGCTATCTATAGAAGAAAAAATAAGAACCATTGCCAAAGAAATATATGGGGCAAAAGAAGTTGTTATTGAAGCAAAAGCTAAGAAAGAAATTGAAAAAATTAATCTGCTTGGTCTTTCACATCTCCCTGTATGCATGGCAAAAAATCAATATTCTTTATCAGATAATCCTAAAGCACTTGGAAGGCCAGAAGGTTTTACTACAACTATAAGAGAAATAAGAATATCCGCAGGGGCTGGCTTTATCGTTGCTATTACTGGCAGTGTGATGACGATGCCTGGGCTTCCTAAAAAGCCTGCTGCAGAACTTATAGATATAGACAAAAATGGTATTGTAAGCGGCTTATTTTAATACAAAGAAGGGGATAAATAAATGAATACACAAATAATAGATGGTAAATCAATCGCTTCGGAGATAAAAGAAGAATTAAGAACTAGAGTTGAGAATTTAAAAAGTCAAGGGATTACACCAGGACTTGCTGTTATTTTAGTAGGTGAAAATCCTGCATCAAAGGTTTATGTAAGTAATAAGAAAAAAGCATGCGAGTATATAGGTATGAAATCTTTCTCTTATGAATTACCTGCAGAAACCAGCGAAAAAGAAGTTTTGGATTTAGTAGAAACTTTAAATGAAGATACCCATGTTCATGGTATTTTGGTACAACTTCCGCTGCCTAAGCATATGGATGAGCAAAAAGTAATTCTTAAAATAGCCCCAAATAAGGATGTAGATGGTTTCCATCCTCAAAATGTAGGCGCTTTAAGTATTGGCCTTAATGGGCTGGTTTCTTGTACTCCAGCAGGTGTGATTGAATTACTTAAAAGAAGTAATATTGAAATGCAGGGGAAACACTGCGTTGTAGTAGGCAGAAGCAATATTGTTGGAAAACCTGTCAGCTTGTTGTTACTACGTGAGCATGCTACCGTTACTATATGTCATTCAAGAACTAGAGATTTGGAAAGTGTGCTTAAGCAAGCTGACATTGTTGTAGCAGCAGTAGGTATTCCTAAATTTGTAAAAGGTTCTATGTTAAAATCAAATGTTGTCGTTATAGATGTAGGCATAAATAGAGATGAAAATGGCAAACTATGTGGAGATGTGGATTTTGAATCTTGCACAAATATAGCAAGTCATATAACGCCTGTACCTGGTGGGGTAGGGCCTATGACAATAGCAATGTTAATGAACAACTGCGTATTAGCTGCAGCAACTCAGGGAGGAACATCAAATTGAATCATTTAGTAGCATTTGTATCACTAGGCTGTGATAAAAATTTAGTAGATAGTGAAAATATGTTAGGCATACTCCATCAAGGAGGCTATACACTGACTGGTGATGAGTCTTTAGCAGATGTCTTAGTTGTCAATACCTGCTGCTTTATTGAGGATGCAAAAAAGGAAAGTATTGAGAACATCTTAGAAGTTGCTAAATATAAAGAAAATGGCAATTGCAAGGCACTTATTGTAACGGGATGTATGGCACAGCGTTATAAACAAGAAATATTGGATGAAATTCCAGAAGTAGACGCTCTTGTCGGTACGACTTCTTATGATAAAATTGTTGAAGTTGTTGATAAAGTCCTGAATGAAAAGGGGATAAAAACTCAGCACTTTGATATTCTTGATAGGGAAATTATTGAAGAAATGCCTAGAATCCTTACAACAGCGGGCTATTTTGCTTATGTAAAGATAGCAGAGGGCTGTGATAATCACTGTACCTACTGTATCATCCCTAAACTTAGAGGCAAATATAGAAGCCGTCAAATGGATTCTATTAAACGTGAAGTCGAAAGGTTAGCTAAAGACGGGGTATCAGAAATTATACTAGTAGCACAAGACACAACTAGATATGGCTCTGACCTTCAAGATACTTCTTTGGCTAAGCTTATTAGAGAACTGTCATCTATTTCAGGGATAGAATGGATAAGAGTGTTATACTGCTACCCAGAAGGAATTACTGACGAACTCATAGAAGAAATTAAAACCAATCCAAAAGTATGTAAATATCTTGATATGCCTATTCAGCATGCATCTAATCATGTCCTTAAGCGTATGGCAAGAAAAAGTACAACTGAGTATCTAAAAGAAGTTCTTACTAAGCTCCGCAGGGAAATACCGCAGATTGCTATTAGGACTACGCTTATTGTAGGTTTCCCTGGTGAAACTGAAGAAGACTTTAATATACTTTGCGATTTTGTTAATGAGATTCAGTTTGATAGGCTAGGTGTATTTACCTATTCGCAAGAAGAAGATACACCTGCTGCCGAGTTTGATGATCAAGTAGATGAAGACATTAAACAAAAGAGAAAAGAAGTGCTTATGACGCTTCAGCACGGCATATCCGAAAAACTTACACGACAAAAAGTTGGGAAAACGATGGAAGTTATTATCGAAGGTAAACTTACGGACGAAAATGTTTATATTGGACGAAGCTATCAGGATGCACCTGACATTGATGGGCAGGTCTTTATTGACTATGAGGGACAGCTTATATCCGGAGATTATGTAAATGTACGTATCATTGATGCCAATGACTATGATTTGATTGGAGAGATAGTAGAATGAATATAGCAAATAAGCTAACTGTTCTCAGAGTTATTTTGGTTTTCATTTTTATGGCAATCATTTGGCTGCCGCTATTACCTTTTGAAGCTGCGCTTTGGTTAGCGCTTGCAATATTTATTGTAGCAAGCTTAACTGATTTCCTAGATGGTTATTTAGCTAGGAAGCTGAACTTAGTCACTAACTTAGGAAAGTTTATGGATCCGCTGGCAGATAAGATGTTAGTTACAGTAGCAATGATAGCGATCATTGATAAAGGCGAGTTACTTCCAGCAGGTATATTACCTGCATGGATTGTTGTATTCATCTTACTTAGAGAATTTATAGTGTCAGGCATTCGTCTCGTTGCTGCTTCAGAAAATAAAGTTATAGCTGCGAATTATCTTGGAAAAGTTAAAACGGTTGTACAAATGATCATGATAATGGTTTATTTAATACCTATTCGCTTATTTTTTATGAATGTTATTGCAATGACGTTAGCGTATTTAGCACTTTTATTAACGCTTATTTCTGGCCTAGAATATGTGTGGCAAAATAAGCATATTCTAAAAAATAATTAAAAATCACCTCTTCTTGTGTGATATGTACCCAGTTTTCTGGACACATCATTATCTAATTAAATAGTTAGGCACTAATGCTGGATGTCTTCCTGTAGATTACAGGAGGCATCCAGTTTG
>JARBUI010000030.1 GCA_029239755.1 Clostridia bacterium
TCAGCATGAATGACAAAAAAGATGTTTTAGATAATGGTCCTTTTTTTCATGGTACTAAAGCAGAACTAAAAATTGGAGATTTATTAGAACCACAACACTTGTCAAATTACCAAGATAAAAAATCTAACTATATATATTTTACTGCAACATTAAATGCCGCTAAATGGGGTGCTGAATTAGCGACACCTAAATCAAAAGAAAGAATTTATATTGTAGAACCATTAGGTGAATTTGAAAATGACCCGAACTTAACTGACAAAAGATTTCCTGGGAATCCAACACGTTCTTATAGGTCTAAATCTCCTTTGAAAATAATAGCTGAATTAGGTTCATGGGAAAGACATTCCGATGAAGAAATACATCATATGCTTTCATCTTTAAAAAAGTTAAGTGATGAAGGAAAAAATATAATATACGATTGATCCATAAATATACAATTCACAACATTGCAAGGAAATTGGTAAGTCATTTTCATTTTGGGTGAACTGATAGGACAGAAGGTGGAAGTATCGAATCAGAAAAGTAGTAAACATGATTTATCAGCTAACAATCTTGAATAGTAGGGTATACCGTTTAAGTCTTGAAATGGATGTTTTGTAAGAGGGGACCTATAAATCGTGTAAATAACTGAATAAATCATAAATTTGGGAGGTAGTGAAATGAAGAAAATTGTAATGATATTTTTTAATCTTGCCTGTGCTTTTCCTTTTTATTAACTGGAATCAGCTTGTTGTTAATGATACTACAAAAGCAATTGTTTGCTGATTTGAAAGAATTAAAGATATTTTATGTGTTCTTTGTTCTTGTATGGTTATCAAGAGTTATAATTCAAATCATCTGGCCATGGCCGTCAAGTTTACAAATATGGTTAGTTATTGGCTTTGCTATGGAGTTCATTTTTTCTTTAATAACTATCATATATTTTCTTAAAAGCACACTAAAGCAAGAATAGTACATAACATATTCCCCAGCCCAAGATAAGAGCTATCTAAGGCTGAGGAACGTCTTGAGTACGGGGTCGCTATCTTACATTCCAAATGATAATAAGGATATCATAATAAGGAGAGTTTAATTATGTCTATTTATATAGCACTGTTACGAGGGATTAATGTAGGTGGAAAAAATATTATTAAAATGGCTGATCTGAAAAAAGCATTTGAAGCCATTGGGTTGTGTGATGTAAAAACATATATTCAAAGTGGTAATGTACTATTTAAATCAAATGAAGCGGAAGATGCTCTACGAAGGAAAATCGAACATGAAATCAAAGCAATTTGGGGATTTCCAGTTACGGTTATTCTGAGAACATCTTTAGAGTTAGAACAGATAATCCAAAATTGCCCTTTCTCTGAAGAAGAGAGATCAGAAGCAGAATCGTCGTCAAAAAAAGAAAGTCTGTATGTTTCACTGATAACTCATACACCTGATAAAGCAAAAATTGATTGCTTAACCCCTTATAAAAGTGAAAGTGAAGAGTATCAAGTAGTAGGACGAGAGGTATTTCTTTTATTTGGACAAAGCATTCGCAATTCAAAGTTGGCTAATAATCTTCAAAAGTTAGATGTACAAGGAACAGTACGAAATTGGCGAACGATAAACAAACTACTTGCGTTAGCAAAAGCTATGCAGATATAAAATTTAGTCTAATTAGTTACGATATGCATGAATTGTTGGTTAAGTGAATTTATGGACTTAAAAAACCTATAAAGTCTGTAGGTGAGGAAAACTTCACATAACACTCTATCTGCATAAAGATCTTACTTAAGATTGAATACTACAACCCAGAGGTTTTTAAAATTATATAAAGGGATTGAAGGAGAGATAAGATTGAAAACTATATTTGATTTAAGAGAGAAGCAAGATGATGAAGTATATAAGGCCATCCAAAATCTTTATGACGAACCTTTAAAAGTAGTTAGATTGGATAATAAATCAATCACTCCATGCATTGGATGTTGGAACTGTTGGCTCAAGACTCCTGGTAGATGTATAATGAAAGATCAAATGGCTGAATCCTATTCGGACTATGTAAACAGTGATGCTATCATTTTACTAATGGATACGGCACAAGGATTTATTAGCCATAAAGCTAAAGCTTTTTTTGATAGGACAATTCCACACTACCATCCATATATAAAAATTGTAGATGGAGAATGCCATCATGTTGCTAGATATAAGAGTTATCCTGATATTGCATTTTACTTTGATTCTGAAGGATTAACATCTCAAGAAGAACATGTTATTGAGGATTATTTGTATCGTACTGCCTATCATTTTCAATCTAAGGCCTACCGCATTGTAAAAGATAGCAGTCTTCAATTACGCTTACTGGAACCTAGGAAGGCTAAAAGGCAGTCTGTGGCCTTTAATTCAGTTGAACCAATGAAAAAACTAGTTATTTACAATGGTTCACCTAGAAGGAGTGGCAGTAATTCCGCACTTATTCTGAAAAAAGTCCTTGAAGCCCTTGGTGATAGGGTTGAGATTCGTGATTTGAAGAAAAGAGATAAATGGGAGGAGTGGGCAGATGCTTTTAAAATAGAGGATCATGTCATGTTCTTCATGCCATTGTATGTCCATGCAATGCCTTCCCATGTCATGGGGTTTATCGAGCAACTTCAAGTCTCCAGGGGAAGTATAAGCTTTTTTGTACAATCTGGCTTTCCAGAAAGTAGTCAATCTTACTATCTTGAGGCATATTTTGAACAACTAGCCATTAGACTGGGAAGAACTTATATTGGTACAGCCATTAAGGGAGGGGTGGAAGGTTTGCAGATGAGGCCTGTTAAAGCTCAAGAAAAAATGATTGAACCAATGGTAAAAGCTATTACTGACTTAGTGTATGAAGGAAGTTTCAACGCAAAAAGTATTTGCCAATTGGCCAGACCAATTCGATTAGGAAGAGGTATGGAAATTTTCTTTAAGGTACTTGCCAAGCTTGGGCTAGTAAACTTTTTCTGGGATCAACAGCTTAAAAAAAATGATGCCTATGAAAAACGGTTTGATTGTCCTTATTTATTCTTAAAAAAGAAAACTACTACGGCTTAATTTTAAATATGCAAAAGAAATATGTTTTTTGCAATAGGAAAATACAAGGAAAATAGAAAGTGAGTGAAGTATTATGGAAAATAATATTAAATATGTTCATACTAATCTAATTGCAAAAGATTGGAAGAAACTAGCTGACTTTTACATAAATGTATTTAAGTGCAAACCAGTCCCTCCTGAAAGAAATTTATCAGGAAATTGGATAGATAGTTTAACTGGAATTCCTGATGTAAAAATACGGGGAATGCACTTAAGCTTACCGGGATTTGATAATGGTCCAACATTAGAGATTTTTGAGTATTATCCAGAATTTGCTGATACAGATATAAATCATATTAATCGAAAGGGGTTTGGACATATAGCTTTTCATGTAGATTCAGTAGAAGAAACTTTAAAAATGATATTAGCATTTGGTGGAAGTCAATTAGGAGAAGTTATAAAGAAAGATTATAGAGAGATTGGAATATTAACTGCAGTTTATACAACTGATCCAGAAGGTAATTTCATTGAGATTCAAAATTGGAAAAAGTAAAACAAAGCACATTCCTTCGCCTAAGATAAGATGTTTGGAGATGTTTTAAAAGGAAATTTAACAAAGGGGTCAAAATTATCAGTAGTAGCAGTTTATTTTACAATATTTAATTTCAAGTATAGAAACATTCAGGAGGAGTAAGTAAATGATATCCACTACAACGGCAAAAATTATAAATATTTTACCGGATAAACTTGTCACATATATATCAAAAAAGGTTGTTGATAAATACCTAAAAAAATATGCCAATATAACCATAGAAGGAAGTGAAAACTTAAAAGGAATAAAAACACCAACTATTTTTATATGTAATCATTTAAGCAATTCTGATGGATTAGTTTTAGACAAGGCATTAAAAGAGATTAATCCAACTTTTGTAGCAGGTGTAAAACTGTCAAATAACGCTGTTACAAGTATAGGTGTTAATGTAATAAAGACTACAAATATAAAACCTAATACTGCTGATAAAGAGGGCCTTAAGAAAATTATTAAGTATATTAATCAAGGGGAAAGTGTAGTGATTTTCCCAGAAGGAACTAGAAGTAGAGTTGGCAGTTTAATAGAAGCAAAGAAAGGAATCCTTCTTATAGCAAGAATGACAGCAGCTCCTATTGTACCTATTGGATTATGTGGGACAGAAAAACTGCTGCCTCTAAGTAAAGAAGAAAATATGAGTGCGGAAACCTTTCATTATGCAGATGTTCATATCAATATTGGAAAACAATTTGAATTTCCCAAGAGAGCAAAAGAGCAGGATAAAAAAGAATATGAAGATTTTGCCACAAAATATATAATGAAGAAAATAGCAGAATTATTACCTGAGAATTATAGAGGAGTATATAAATAAGCAGCCTGAAAATGGTTGGATAATTTCCCTTAGTACGGTAGAGCCTATGGGTAGTAAGATTATTTATAGGCTTAACTATTTTTGTATTATGCAATTAAGATAATATCCTACATGAAAAATCTGGTATTTTGTTAGTACATGTGGTAGAATAGTTTTACATCCGAAAAGGCAAACCATTTGAAAGAATGGGACGCAAAGCTAGAGGGCCTTTACTCTATTGAGTTGGTAGCCAGTTGCCGAAGAGAAGTGAATAGCATCTCTTCTAGCGCGTTTAGGATGAAATAAAATAGCGCTTTTTTTGTATCCTTTTATAGGTTACAAAAAACAATCTGAGGAGGTTGTATGATGAAAAATGTATTGAAAAAACTATTAAGCTTGGCACTTGTTGGAACTTCGGTATTTACTTTTAGTGGTATTTTGTATGCACAAGAATCACTAACTGAAGCGTCAACTATTGACGTTGTTGTTACTGAAGAAGTTCTGACGGAAGAAACAACAGCTGAAGAAACATTTCCTGCTGTTGTTACATTATCAATTGGAGACGAATATAAGTTTGCATTAAATGAAAATGGAGCAGTTGTACTTATTGAAGGAGCAAATGAAGAACTTATTGCAACATTACTTAAAGACGGAAAAACCTTAAGTGAATCAATTCAAGCAATAGTAGCTACTTATGGTGAAGAAGCTATATATTCAGTAGCTGTTACATCAAGTGATGAAGCATTAGCTGCAGCTATTACAGAATCCCTGAAGGAAGTTGTCCAGCAAGAAGTGGAAACGGAAATAAGTAACCGACCTGAGTTTATTACCAAGCGATTTACTATGGCAAAGGCGTTAGGTATTACTCCAGGAAAAATGCATTTACTTGAAAAATTGGCAGCTGTTATTGGAGAAGAAATCAACTATGAAGAGTGGTCACAAAAACTAGTGAAAGAAGTTATGTCTGAAATCAAAGCCAATAAAGTAGTGAAGACTAAGAATAACTTATTAGATCAAGATACTCAGTCTGAGGCAAAGGTAGTTGCTTCTCATAAAAATACTGTTGAAGTCAAAACAGAGAAATCAAAGACTGAAAATAGCCAAGGGCAATCCCAAAGCAGCTCACAAGGCAGTTCTCACGGTAACGGAAAAAATAAATAGAATAAAATTATTAGTATTTTTAGGACAGTAATAGATGAGCCGTGTGTCATATAACGGCTCATTTTTTGCATTTAATATATCTTTTACTATATAGAAGTAAATAAACTAATGCTGATTTAATAAAAAATATATTCCGTAACAGTAGTTACTGAATTAATCCTCTCTTTTTAGTAATATAGGCAAGGAATGAACGAGTAGTTATACTCAAAAACTAATTTCTCATATGGATATAGCATCAATAGAAATTAGTTGAAATATGAATTGGGACAAGAATTCTTATCGTATAAAATATATTATTAAAGAGGAGATATCAATAATGTTTGGATTATTTAAAAGTAATGACAAGATCAGAGAAGAAATTAGAGCAGAAGTTAAAGCAGAAATTAAAACTGAACCCAACCCAATGTTTTGCTATCAATGTGAGCAAACTCCAGTAAAAGGATGTACAAAGTTTGGTGTCTGTGGAAAGAACCCTGATATAGCGAGTTTACAGGATACTATGATATTAGGACTTAAAGGAGTTGCTGCATATGCAACACATGCTAGGGAGCTTGGCGTTTTTGATGAAGAAGTTAATCATTTAACTCATGAAGCTCTTTATACAACACTTACAAACTCTAACTTTAGTCTTGAAGATAATATAGCTATGACATTAAAAGTAGGAGAAGCAACAGTTAAAATAATGGATGCACTTGACAGGGCACATACTTCGAAGTTAGGTGTTCCAACACCAGTTAAAATATCACAGGATAAAATAGAAGGACACAGCATACTTGTAACAGGCCACAATCTTTATGCTCTAGAAGAATTATTAAAGCAAACTGAAGGGAAAGGCATTAACATATATACACATTCAGAAATGCTTCCAGCCCACGGCTATCCAGAACTTAAAAAATACTCACATCTCAAAGGTAATGTAGGTAAAGCTTGGTATGATCAAAGAAAGCTTTTCGAAGAGTTCCCAGGAGCAATATTAGGAACAACAAACTGCTTAATGCCAATAACTAATGGAACTTATGGAGATAGATTCTGGACTTATGGAACTGCAGGCCTTCAAGATGTACCAAAGATTGTTAATGATGATTTCGGCCCAATTATTGAAAAAGCACTATCTTTAAAAGCTGTAAATATAGAATCAGACAAAACAGTTATGACAGGTTTTCATCACAATACTGTATTAAATATAGCTCCAGAAATAATTGAAGCGGTTAAAGCTGGAAAAATAAAAAGATTTTTCGTTATAGCTGGGTGTGATGCTCCTACAAAGGGAAGAGATTACTATAGAGATTTAGCATTGTCACTTCCAAAGGAAGCGGTACTTTTAACTACATCATGTGGGAAGTTTAGATTTAATGATGTTGATTATGGAACAGTGCCAGGAACAGATATTCCAAGATACATTGACCTTGGACAATGTAATAACTCAGGTTCAGCAGTTAAAATAGCTTTGGCACTTGCAGAGGCTTTTGAATGTACAGTAAATGACCTGCCATTAAGTATCATTTTATCTTGGTTTGAGCAGAAAGCTGTAGCGATACTTCTTGGATTATTCAGCTTAGGGGTTAAAAACATCCATGTAGGTCCAAGTGCACCTAAGTTTATTACTCCAGGGGTACTTAAGGTACTTCAAGATAATTTTAACCTTCAGTTAATTAGCGGAGATGCTAAAACTGACCTTGCAAAATTCATGGAACAAAAATAATTTTGTTTAATACACTAAAAAATTCCAAGGAAGACTTATTAAGTTTTCCTTGGAATTTTTAAATTGTATAAATAAATTTATTTGAGAACTTTTTCTATTATCCTGAGGTACATTAAGAGTTAATTATCTTGCTTTCGAAGAATAGATGGGACTGGAATATCAGTGCCTGCTTTAAACTTAACAATTTGCTTAGGATGAGGAGCAGATTCAATAACGTTTCCCTCATTATCCCAAAGAGTTTCCACATAACAACTAATTGGATCTCCTTTAGGAGGTAATATTTCAACCGTGTCGCCAGTTGAAAACTTGCGTCTTTGCTCAATAGTAACGATTTGACTTGTCTTGTCATAGTCAATAACCATACCAGAAAAATCATAATTTCTTACATAAGAGTTATGAGAATACGTTTGATCATCGGCAGTAGGTTTATGATGATAAAAACCTGTTGTAAATTCACGATGGCTTGCTTTGCCTACTTCGTTAAGGAAGTAGGTTTTTTTGGACTCAAATTGATTAGGATCAGATAAATAAGTATCGATAGCTTCTCTATAAGCTTTTACAACTGTTGCGACATAAAGAGGTGTTTTCATTCTTCCTTCTATCTTAAAGCTATATATGCCGGCGCTTATGAGTTCAGGAATATATTCTATCATACATAGGTCCCTAGAGTTATAGATATAAGTGCCTCGTTCAGTTTCCTCAATAGGCATATATTCACCAGGTCTTGTTTCTTCAACAACGTGATATTTCCATCTGCATGGCTGAGCACATTCGCCGCGGTTCGCATCTCTATGAGACATATAATTACTTAGGAGGCACCTGCCAGAATAGGACATGCACATTGCACCATGCACAAAAGCTTCAAGTGTTACATCTTCAGGAAGATGATCTCTCATGGTTTTAATTTCTGGGAAAGAAAGTTCCCTTGCGACAACAATACGCTTTGCACCTTGCTTATATAAAAAGAGTGCACTGTGATAATTAGTATTATTAGCTTGGGTTGAAATGTGAATTTCCATATTAGGAACGACTTCCCGTACCACGCTGAAGACACCTAAATCAGCCACAATGATTGCATCTGCTCCCATACGTTCAAGAGATAGGAAATAGTCTTTCATCCCTTCAAAGTCATCATCATGTGCAAAAATGTTAGCAGTTACATAGACCTTTACCCCGTGTTCATGAGCAAACTTTATCCCTTCCTCCATTTCAGAAAGTGTAAAATTTTTAGCCTTAGCCCTGAGGCCATAATGACCACCGCCAATATAAACAGCATCAGCTCCATACAAAACTGCAATTCTTAATGTTTCTAAGCTCCCCGCTGGGGCAAGTAATTCTACCTGATTATTCATTGTTATTTCCTCCTATTTTAAAGCTTAATGCGACGCCGTCTCCAATAGGTAATACACTTGAGTTTAATTCACTTGAATGGGTGATAGTCCATAAGAATTCTCGAAGTCTTGAATGAGTTGTCCGCTGTCTTCTGTCAATTAAATATCTGGAACGAGCTACAGTACCTTTATGAAGTACATTATCTGTAATTAAAAGTCCGTTAGGTTTAAGAAGTCTAATGCATTCTGGCAAAAAGTGAATATATTGTCCTTTAGCACAGTCCATAAAAATAAGATCATAGGTATTGCTATTTAAACTTGGAAGTATATCTGATGCGTCACCTTCTAATACTGTAATAGTATTCTCACGATTAGCCTTTTTTATATTTGTTTTAGCTATATTAAGCATATACGGAAACCGTTCAATTGTAGTAATATGCCCATTTTCATTTAAAAATTCACTCATTAATAATGAGGAGTATCCTACTGCCGTACCGATTTCTAATATGTTACTAGGTTTTATAAGAGATAAGATTACTTTCATAAAATCAGCGACCTCCGGTTTAATGATAGGCCAGTGTTCGGTTTCATTCGCAATTTTTTGTTCAATTTCTAATAAAACATCGGATGCTGGAGGGGTATGAAGTGCTCTTATATATTCAACAATATAGCTATAGGTAATTTCGCTCATAAAAAGATCCTTTCATAATTTATTCTCTTATGACAATATAAATGAATTTGCAGGTTTATTCAAGTACAAATAAATAAATCGTCCGTGAGGACGACTTATTCATAAAAGTTTTTATCAATATTTTGCTGATATCTAGATTTATTAAGTTCATGTTCTTTTGCAGTAGTACTAAATGAATGAGAGCCTTCTTCTTCATCCTTTACTACAAAAAAGAAATAATCATTTTCTTCCGGCATAAGCGCTGCACTAATAGATTCCTCACCAGGGCAACAGATCGGCCCTATAGGCAAGCCTGAATTTTTGTAAGTATTATAAGGAGAGTTTACTTCTAAATCAGAATACGAAAGAGCAGTCTTTCTTTTTTCCAACACGTACTGAATTGTCGAACACATCTGTAATTTCATATCTTCATTAAGTCTATTATACACGACTCCAGAAATAATCGGGCGTTCTTCACTTAACTTTGCTTCTTGTTCAATAATAGAAGCAATAGTCAGTATTTGATTTAAATTGTAGTCTGAAGTATCCAGATAGTTACTATACTGAGAAATAACTTCTTCAAAACGATTGAGCATTTTTATAATAATTTCTTCAGGACTTGCACCTTTTCTAACAATATAGGTATCTGGAAACAAGTAGCCTTCAAGGGCATATTTTACATTATTAGGTACAGCTTTTAAAAAGTCATATTCATAAGATCTATTGTTAACTGCACTTAGAAAATCTTCTTTAGATACAATATCCATACTTTCAAGTTTATCTGCTATCTGTACAATCGTATAGCCTTCAGGAATAGTAAATTTAATTGTTTCTTCCTCAGCAGTCATATTAGAAGTAAAAAGCTTTAGAATTTCAGTGCTAGACATATTGCTGCTAATAGAATACTTTCCAGGTTTAAGCTGAGTATCTAGTTTGCTAAGCTTACTTTCAATCCTAAAATAAAAAGGATTGGAGATAAACCCTTTTTCATAAAGATATGTAGACAGGTCTTTTATAGTTGTTGTATCAGAAATTTCTATAGATATCTCTTTGATATTAGGATTTTTTTCTCTTGCAGCATCGGCAGTGACAATGTTAGAAGTATAATTAAAAAAGTAAGAAAATGCCTTCATGCTTCCTACTATACATGTTATAAGTAAGGCTAAACTTAGAATCGTGCTAAGTACAAACCGTATTATAGAACCTCTTTTAAACATAATAATCTCCTTAAATACTGTTTTATAGAAATTATACCTACTTTTTCAAGATAATTCAACTAATCTATTAATAAATCCTTTTAAGTAAGCTATATATAGCCTGCTATAACGTGTCATAGACATTTGAAATGATTGATTAATATATGTATAATCTAAGAGGAGACATTCCTATAGCGACAAGAAACAGGAAAGCAATTTAATGGTAAGGAGTTATATAATATGAATAAAAAAGTAAACCTTTTTATTAAAAAGATAGAAGGGGCAGAGGATCTCGAGATTCCTAAATATATGACAAGCGGAGCATCAGGAGTAGATTTGTATGCCCATGTAAAAGAAACCACTATACTAGGACCAGGAGAATATAAACTTATTTCAACAGGTATAGCTATTGAGCTGCCAATAGGGTTTGAAGCACAAATTAGGGGAAGAAGCGGCCTTGCAGCAAAACATGGTATCGGCCTAGTTAATGGTATAGGGACAATAGATGCAGATTATAGAGGAGAAATAAAAGTAATACTTATTAATTGGGGCAGAATCCCTTTTGAGATACAAAGAGGAGACCGTATTGCTCAAATGGTAGTACAGCGTGTTGAACAAGTTAATTTTATATTAACAGATACGCTGACCAACACTAAGAGGGGTGAAGGGGGATTTGGTCATACGGGAAAAAGTGACGAATAGTAATTTAAAAACAGCGCATAAAGCAAGATATTTCAAATGCTTTATGCGCTGTTTCAATTGCTGCTTTTCAATTATTCAGCTCACTTTATGGTCTATATTCAATTATGATTGGTTGTATTTGGTCATGCTCCAGTGCCATTGAAAGGGTATCTGGAACTCTTGATAGGTCAGCAACAAGAGAATATGGTTTTTTAAGCTTATCATCTTGACCAAATGGAACAAAATAAATATTTTGATTTGTTATGAGCGCTCCTATATTTTTTAAATTAAGACCAAGTCCATCATTGCTTGACAGAGCGATGATAATAGGTTTGCCATTTCTCATAAGTGATTTTGCTACCCTGCTAAGAATTACGCTTTGAACTTTCAAAGTCCCCAATATTTTTATAGAGATACACATTAACGCTGCTGCCGTCCCACTCAATATAGTT
>JARBUI010000038.1 GCA_029239755.1 Clostridia bacterium
TCAGGGTATCTCTAGGATATGTAAATATTTAAGTTTAAATAGCAGATAATGTTGAATTTTGGAGGTTTTGAGTATATCATTAAAGCAAAGATAGTGACTGGGGACTGATAGTAGGATTGAAAGGTTCATTTCGTTTCAAAGGAGGGCTAAATGACGTTGCAAACATTCATTTCATTCATATTTTACTTGGGGTTTATCATCTATTTTTTACTTGGCACTTATGCTATAGCCCTCAATATGAAAGAACATCTTAACCGTGTCTTTCTATTTCTTTGTCTTTCAATTTCAATATGGGCATTTGCTTTTGCTGTTGGAAATTCAGTCAGCAGCTATGAAGAGGCATTAATGTGGCGACGTATCTCTTCCCTTGGCTGGGGAGTAGTATACAGTCTTATTGTGCATTTCACTCTTGTTTTAACGGGGGCAAAGCGTGCCTTAAAAACAAAATGGGTCTATGCTGCAATTTATTTGCCAGCGGCTATAAATATTGTCATGTTTGGTCTTAATGACAAACTGGCAAAGAGTCAGTATAACTTAGTACATACTGCAGCTGGCTGGGTGATGATACCTATGAACAATATAGTTGATATATACTTTAATTCCTATTATTTATTATTTTCGCTTATGGCATTTATTCTTCTCATAAGGTGGCATCAAAAGACCAAAAGCCTGATTAAGAAAAAGTATGCAAAATACTTGATGCTATCTCTTAGTATTTCATTAGTATTAAGACCTTTAACCGATGAGCTGGCTAAGCGTTATTTGGAATTTAAAATGCCTTCATTAGCACCTATTATTATTTTGATTCCTATTACTACCATTTTTTATTTCATCCATAGGCATGGGCTTATGCAGCCTAAAGGAGATAAGAGATCTATAGTAGAAGGCGTTATTCTAAATGATGATACACGAGCGAGTTTATTTAAGTATATTGCAATAGTGTTTTTAATCGGGAGTATGTTAAATTTACTCATTTGCTTTTTTTACTTAGTAAGATGGGGATCCGGCTTCTTTTTAAGTACTGTGATGGTAGTCAGCGGAGCAGTGATTTTCGTTATACCTTCTGTTTCTAAATCATCAAAGGTTCAAGAAAATGTACTCATGATTCTGATGGCAATCCTCATACCACTTGTTTTATTTTCAAATTATAATCAGTCTATAAGGAACATACTGTGGCCAGTGCCTTTGTTCCTTATGATGGTAACAATTATATTCAATAACAGAACAATGTCATGGATTATTGCGGGTATAAGCTTATGGGCCGGAATAGTATCATGGGTTATAAGTCCTACGTTAATGCTTCAGGTTGGGTCAGTTGATCATGTGCTTAGAACCGCATTTTATGGCATAGCTATTATTCTAACAAGTTATATCAATAAAATATATATTTTAAGATTGAACGAGAACGAAAAACAAATGCGGTTTCAGAAAATGATTTCAACTATTTCTACAGATTTTGTGACGGCAACAAGTGCTAACCTAGATGATAAAATCAAAGCTTTGCTGGAGACAAGTGCGCAGTATACTCAGGCTGATCGAAGTTACTTAGGACTATTTAATGAGGATATGCAAATGATCTGCTTTACACATGAATGGATTAGAGATGGGATTAAGCCTGTTATAGAAAACTTGGAAGAACTTCAAGTTGATCAGTATGCTTGGGCGAAGAGTAAAATATTAAGAAATGAGATTGTTTTTATTCCCACAGTGAATGCATTACCGGAGGAGGCGACACCGGAAAAAGAAATGATGTTGTCTAGGCAAATCGAATCACTTCTTTATATTCCCATATTAAATAAAGAGAAAGTCATTGGATTCATTGGCTTTGATCAAGTTAAAGCACAAAAAGTATGGCGGATAGAGGATCATGAGTTACTTAAAGTCCTAGCAAATATCTTGGCAGATGCGATAGCAAAAGTAGAAGTGGAAAAAAACATCAATCATCTAGCTTATTATGATCGTTTGACGGGACTGCCTAATAGAAGTCTTTTTAATAATCGGCTGGAACAAGCTATCCACTTAGCTAGGAGAAGCGAAAAGCTAGTAGGTGTGATGTTTATCGATTTAGATGGATTTAAAGCAGTTAATGATACGCTGGGACATGAGTGGGGAGATCATTTATTAAAGCAAGTGTCGGACAGGCTGTCAAGTTGTATTAGGGAGTACGATACTGCTGCCAGGTTTGGTGGAGATGAGTATCTTATCATGATTCCACAGGTCTCACATCTAAAAGATATTGAAGAAGTTGCGAGGAGGATTATGGGTGTTTTTGAACAAACAACTTTTGTTAATGGGCAAGAGTTTTTTATTACAGCGAGCGGCGGTATTGCGGTATTTCCAGTAGATGGAGAAGAAGCAAATGCACTCATAAAAAATGCAGACTTAGCGATGTATTGGGCAAAAAACAATGGCAAGAATCAGTATGCTGTTTGTTCTTCGGGAATGAAAGAAGACGTGCTGAAAAAAATGACTCTTACCAACAATTTGTACAAGGCACTGGAAAAGAATGAGCTAGAGCTTAA
>JARBUI010000005.1 GCA_029239755.1 Clostridia bacterium
TATCCATACTTTATTTATTGTTGCTGCAACAGGGTCCATAACCACATCCCACATTACCATAATAAAAGATGCAATAACTGGTACTATAAATACACGAACTCCCTTAAGCCTTTTACCATTTTGCCCGTTTAGTATGTTAGATATAGTCCATGCCATATAACCCATTCCAAAGTAGGCTGGCATTATTATCAATGGAACTTCCATTATACGAGGCCCTGGCATCGTATAGTGATAATTCCCAAAGGGAAATCCCATGTAAACACTTAAAGCCTCAAAGGAATTACTGACTATCCATGTAATAACAAAAAATATAGCCATGTTTCTGAACCCATAACGTTTAAACCCATGCATGAATGCCAAAAGGCTTATGCAAAGAGCACCTACTTGCCATACAATGTCTCTGTTGGTGATAAATAGCATTGAAGTATACAGTATAAACAAAACTGCAATGATCGACCATCTTAAAAAGCTAAATTCTCTGTTTTTTTTCGTTGTAATCCTATTATCATTTAATCCAATTGAACCGTTCGGCATAATGCTTCCTCCACATTTTTATTTTTCACATATTGATGCTATCTTGTCAAAATCTACATGCGTTAACTGTTTTGAAATTTCCCACAAGTGTTTTGCCACATTTACATCTTGCGCTTTAGTCGTTATCTTGGCTGGCCCTGGTAAACCTTTAATTTCATAAAACCCACCCGGTCCGTAATACCCTCCGCCCTCTGCATATGGTGAGGTTGCTGCGTACAGGGAGGGTAAAGCTCCATCCTCAGCCGATTGCCTCATAAATGTAAAGATATTTAACATCGTTGCTAAAAAACTGTTTTCACCTGGACCATTAGACATCAAATCCGTACTTGAAATTCCCGGATGGGATGCGATGCTCATGATACCCCTGCCCGCTGCATCACTACGACGCTGAAGTTCTAAAGCAAACATTAAGTCTGCAAGTTTTGATTGATCATAAGCCGTCATTGAATGGTAATTACGTACTGACTGCAAGTCATCAAAGTTAATTTTAGCTTTCCTTTCTCTGTTTGCTATACTACTTACAGTGACCACTCGTGGTTTATTCCCTTTTCTTAAAAGCGGCATGAGATGAGCAGTTAATGCAAAATGTCCCAGGTAATTTGTTCCAAATTGCAATTCAAATCCGTCCTTAGTGACTTTTCGCTCTGGTGGCGTCATCACACCTGCGTTATTGATCAGTAAGTCGAGGCTTTGACGTTGGTTTTTTATACGATTACCGAACGCTTCTATAGACGCAAGATCCGCGAGATCGATACTTTCGAAACTGATATTAGCTGAAGGAACTATTTTACGGATATTATTTATTGATTCAGCTCCTTTTTTTTCATTACGGCCTGCCAAAATAACCTCTGCTCCTTGGCGGACCAAAACCAAAGCGGTCTCGTATCCTAATCCTCCTGTACCTGTAATGATAACTGAACGACCTTGTTGTTTGGGAATATGGGTAGTTATCCATTCTTCTGATTTTCTCATGTTTTTCCTCCTAACTTTACTTCATGTATAAATTGAGATTGCTTGTAGTTAATAGATTGATTCAACTCTAACAGTCAAGTATAATAAAAATACTGGACAGTTGTAAGTTAAAGTCATTATATGAAACAATCGATTCTGTATCAATACTCGAACTGGACTAATGGACAAATAGCAAGGTTTTGTAAAGTTATATTATTGGGAAATGAGGAATGATATGAAAGAAGATGCTAGGATAATTCACTCTAAAGCATTATTGCAGCAAGCATTTTTACTACTTTTAAAGGATAAAACATTTGATGAAATAAGTATTGCTGAGTTATGCAGAAAGGCGGGAGTCTCAAGACAAACCTTTTATAGTAATTACAAATATAAGGAAGATGTATTGCTAGAACATTTGGATGATATTCTAAATGAGTTTTATAGCCACAATTTATCACAATTGGACTTTGATGAAGTATTTCAGATTTTAAGTATGATTTTTACAAAATATCATCAATTTTTACAGAATCTATTTCGAGCAAACCTTGATTTTCAAATAATGTTTCGTTTTGAGAAACTATTGAAACGAATGAATAGTGATGTTTTGAATCACTCACTTATTGAATATATTAATTGCTTTTTTGCAGGTGGAATGTACCTTGTACTAAGAAAATGGCTCTTGATGGGAACACCAATAACAGCCCTCGAACTAACTTCTGTGTTCAAACAAATAAGTACTCCCGTCATTCAACCTTTACGGCAGAAAAACATTAAATAAACTTTACGTTTGTCAGCTTTTCAGATACTTCCCAAAGCCTTGAAGCAGCCTCAACATCCTTCGCTTGTGGTGCAATTTTAGCTATTGTAGGATACCCTCTCGTTTCATTCATTCTGGAAGGCCCATAATAAGTACCGCCTGTTGCATCTTCCGCTGTGCCGGCATAAAGCACGGACCACGCCCCATGAGCTGCTGGCTGAAATAAAATCGGTCCCAATAAACGCCGAGCGATTCCTGCTGGGCTATTCTTTCCGGCCCCATTAGGGATTAGTTCCGTCCTAGAGATTCCCGGATGTGCGGCCATGCTGCTAATACCCCATCCAGCTGCCTCACTTCGTCGTTGTAGTTCAAGTGCAAACATGAGGCACGCAAGTTTTGACTGAGAATAGGTTACCATTGGTTTGTAATTGTGTTCTGATTGAAAGTCGTCAAAGTTTATAATTCCTGAGAGATGAGCTATACTACTCAAAGTAATCACCCGTGGCTTATTTCCTCTTCGCAGAAGAGGGAGTAAATGTGCTGTTAATGCAAAATGTCCAAGATAATTTGTACCCATTTGCAGTTCAAATCCATCTTTTGTAACCTTCCGATGAGGCGGAGTCATTACTGCTGCATTGTTTACAAGAATATCCAAGCTTTTGCGCTCCGCCCTTATTCGTTCGCCAAATGCTTCTATAGATGTAAGATCCGCTAGATCAAGCTTTTCAAAACGTATTTTCCCAGCAGGATTCATTTTATTAAATTTGCTTATCGCTTCTTCTCCTTTATCTCTATTTCGACCCGCCATTATAACTTCAGCTCCTGCTAGGGCCATCTCCAATGCTGTTTCATAGCCAATTCCACCGGTTCCAGTAATAACAACTGAGCGATCCTTTTGAGAAGGAATATCCTTTGCGGTCCAATTACGTTTAATATTTTCTGTCATAATAAATTCCCCTTATCATCTTATAGTATACTTATATATTCATATCACATGCTTTATATAAATGGTAGCACTTAGAGTTCTATCGATGTCAAGCATATTTTTCAAGGGAATTTGGGCTATATATCTCATTAATAAAGTGGCGCAATCTGCGATCTTCTCGTTTATACAATCCTCTTATGATAAAGAAGACCTTATTCCTCTACTTACCCTAAACAGCACCGAGAGCCGTAAATTTAGTGAAACTGACCTGAAATTTATAAAGCCAATCTCCTGTCTTAAAAACTCCAGGAGTAAGTCAAAGAAATTAAGCAATTTGATAGTAAAAATAGAAATAGCAGGCAATCACTTAGAGTAATATCTAAGTAATTGCCTGCTTATCTTAAGACATTCACGTTTTATTAGAGCATGAAATGATTCAATAGATCAAAAAATTTAACATAAATTAACTTCAACCTTGTCTTTTATAACTGTAATATGATAGTGTTGATCTTTCCAAATGATTTTAAAGCTTACTTTATCCCATCCGCTTGGCAGATAACTATGTCTTGATATAGGCTTCTCTTCCATTGAAGCTGTTTGTATGCCTGCTGCTGCCGTCATGATAAATTGCCATAGACAGCCGCAATTAGCTATATGAATGCCTTCTGCTGCCCCTTTTATCTCGGGATTAAAATCTAGTTCCATTGCATACTTTATAAACTTATCCACGTGTTCTCGTTTATCAAGCCACGCTGCAACAATAGCATGATTAACAGGTGATAATGACGAATCATGGGTGGTTAGTGGTTCGTAGTAATCATACGTATTTTCTATCTGTTCTTTTGTAAATTCATTTTTAAATAACATTGCCAGTGCCAAAGCGTCTGCTTGTTTTAAGCATTTTGACCGATACAGTTTTTCCTGCGTAATAAAAAATCCAAAAGGCCTAGATTTATCTTTCCAGATGCTCTGCACGTCAATAGCTGCATAATTTTCAAAGTCTTCACTCTGCTGAATAATACCTGTTTTCTGATCAATTATAACAGGCAATTTATCTGCTATCTGAGCAAAAAGAGCTAACTCATGATCCTCAAGCTTCAATTTATCCTTAAGTTTTTGATAGCTGTTTTCATCCTTTTCTTTAATCATTTTTAAGACTTCAATAGCTTTTCTAAGGTTAAAAATGACCATACGGTTTGTAAAACTATTGTTTCTTGTCATAGCAGAATATTCATCCGGGCCCATTACATTAAGGAGATTAAAACCGCCTCTCCCGTCTGAATCCACTCTGTCTGTCCAAAACCTGGCTGTTTCTACTAGAATTTCTGCCCCATAATTTTTCAAGAAATCAAAATCGTCTGTTGCTCTATAATAGTGCCAAATAGCATAGGCAATGTCTGCGGTAATATGAACTTCGTTATCAGCATATTCCCACAAAGAACACTGTTCATCACCTCTTAAAGCGGAGTGCCAAGGATATCTTGCTCCTTTTGAGTGATATTTTGCAGCATTCTCTCTTGCCCCATCCAGAGTTAAATACCTATACATTAATAAGTTTTTAGCTGCCCTGGGATTCGTATAAATAAAGAATGGGAGAATAAATATTTCTGTATCCCAAAAATACCTTCCATAATAGGCTTCTCCTGCAAAACCTTTTGCGCAAATAGCTGCTCTCGGATCATCTTCCATATTGCTTCGCATCAAATGATAAATCGAAAATCTTACAGCCAGCTGAGCTTCTTTGTCTCCTTCTATGACGACATCGCTTAAATCCCACTTTTTTCCCCACTCTTTTCTGTGATCTTCATAGATAGCTTTACTATTCTTGCTAAAAAGCTTAACTAAACCCTTGGCTCTCTCTTCAATACTTCCAAGTTCTAAATCTCTTGATGTAAGAATGAGCACTCTTTTTTGAAAAGTATATGTATTTCCTTCTGATACCAAAAGTTCTGAGGTGTGATAAATACTTTTTTCATCTTTTGATATTTCAAAACTACAGTTTGGAGAGATGGTTTCAGATACTTCGAGAACCTCCTCTTCCTGATCAGTTTTGCATTTCAAAGCAATATAATCATTGATTTCATAAGCCTCCATCTGTGTGAAATGGCTGTATCCATTAGTCGTTACACGCCCGTCTATTCCTGACTGTATATAAAGGGCTCCTTTACCGCTTATAACTTCTGCCTCTATTTCTTCTACAAAAAGATGTTTCTCACACATACTTGGAAACCTAAAGTAATTTAATCTTAATAGACTTCCATCTTTTGTATGCCATTTAAAAGTTCTTGTCAGGGTTCCGTCTTTCAAACAAAGTGTTTGTTTAAAGTCTTCTATATGACAGGCTTCCATATCTAAACTTTCTTCGTTAAAGCTTATTTTAAAAGCCATAAAATAGGGCAGATTAATAATAACTTCATTAAGATTAGGGTGACTTCCCATAATAAGTGGTACATAAGTTCCCCATTTCGATTTGGGACTTAACGGCATTTCTGTTGTTACGCTTTTAAAAGCCCTGTTATAATACTCTCCCTGGGGGGCATCATCTAATCCTTCTTCAAAACTTGCTCTTATAGAAAAATAACCATTGCCTTGGCAAAAAGCTCCTTCATAATATTTATTCTTCGTCATGTCAAAGCAATCTTCAGTAATAAGCCATTCCCTATCTTTATCTTTTTTCATGCATTCACCTCCTGAAAAAAATCCAGCTTCTCTATAATATTCTGTAAACTCGTCTCTTTTATATTCTTAAATAATAAATCAGCATTAGACAGATTTTTTATATCACCTATCCCAACCGTTTTGATCCCTAAAACCTTTGCAGCTTCTATCCCTGCAAAAGCATCTTCAACGACTATGCTTTCCTGACTCCTGCAGCCTAATTTGGTGTAGCCGATTTCGAATACTTCCGGATCTGGCTTTGGCCTTTTCACATCATTTCCATCAACAATCCAGTCAAAATAGGCATTAAGCTCAAGTCTGTCTATAATATATTTTGCACTTTTACTAGCCGAGCAAACTGCTGTTTGAATGCCATTACTTTTTAGTTCTTTTAAGAAGTCCACAACCCCTTCTAATACATCTTCTGGCGTCAGTGTTTCAATCATTTCTAAATAGTAATTATTTTTAAGCGTACACATAATCTCTTTTTCTTGCTGCGTGTATAGCTTATCGCCTTTCTCCAACAATATTTCTAAAGAAGCCATTCTGCTGACTCCTTTTAATCTTTCATTAATGATTTCATCAAAATAAATATTTTCTCTGTCCGCCAGCCATTTCCATGCTTTATAATGATACCTCGCTGTATCAACAATCACTCCGTCCAAATCGAAAAGAACTGCTTTTAATCTGTTTTTCTCTTCCATCTTCTTACTCCTTAACCTTTGACTGAACCAGCTGCAAGTCCTGATACAACATGCTCCTGCAGTGCAATATATACAATAATACTTGGAATAGTTACTAATACTGTAGCAGCAAACATAGCCCCATAATCACTGGCAAAAGAACTTTTAAAATAATACAATGCCAGAGGCAGTGTTCTGTTATTGTTTCCTGTTGTCAGTGTAAGTGCAAACTGGAATTCATTCCAGCACAACAAGAATTGAAGCACTCCTGCGGTGCTGAAGGCAGGTTTTGCAACAGGCAGTATAATTTTTACAAAAGTGTTTACAAAACTTGCTCCATCCAGATAAGCGGATTCCTCTAGTTCTTTTGGAAGCGTTAGAAAATAACTCATCATGATGTATAAAGTTGTCGGCAGGCCAAAGCCCGCATAGACAATAACAAGTCCAAACAGGCTATCATAAAGACCAGTTGTTTTGACTGTAATATAAAGCGGCTGAAGCAGTGCTGCTCCTGGCACCAGAAGTGCCATAGAAAGGAGAAGTTTTAATGAGTTTTTCCCTTTAAAATCAAAGCGTGCCATAGCATAAGCAGCCATACTAAGGAGCACTAAATTCAGCAGCGTTCCTCCAATAGCTACAATAATACTGTTGATATAAAATCTCGCAAGCGGTGCCATCTGAAAGGCTGTTATATAATTTTTAAGCTTAAGTCCATTAGGGAATCCGCTTACAGAAGATAATATTTCACTGTTTCCTTTAAACGATGAGAAAAATACCCATAAAAAAGGACCTATAGATATTCCAATAATCAGCGTTAAGAAAATGAAAATGAGTAGTTGATTCATATACTTTAAATACTTCATTTTTAGTGCCTCCTTTACAAGCTATACATCGCTTTTTCCCATGCCATAAATTTTATTAATAAGGACAACAGAAATAAGTCCAAGAGCTATAAGATAAACACCTGCTGTGTTAGCAAGACTAAAATTGTTTTGACTAAGTGCAGTCTTATAGATAAACATTGGCATGTTAAGTGTCCTGTTACCTGGGCCGCCCGATGTTGTTATCATAATGATATCTAATTTTTGCAGCATACTCGTTGCAGCCAGCACGGTCGCTGTTCCAATAATATTTTTCATCATTGGCAAGGTGACATAGATATTAGTTTGGAATTCAGAAGCTCCATCAACTTTTGCTGCTTCATAAATACCCTCATCTACTGAAGCCATCTCAGCTAAAATCAGAATTGCTACAACCGCTGCAAAAGGCAGCCAGGTCAGAGTAACCGTAATAAATGAGGTTCTAGGATCCATAAACCAGTTATGGGAAAAGTTTTTAACACCAAATAACCTAATCAAATTATTAACCGCTCCAAATTGAGGATTAAAAACACACAAGAAAAGCATCCCAAGCGCTGCACTTGAAATAATATTAGGAATCATAAAAGCTGTTCTTGCCATTTTGAAATACCATTTTTTTCGTGCTAAAATAAGTGCAAAGATAACCCCTATTCCAATATGTATTGTAGACTGCAAAACGATCCAAATAAGTGTATTGAGAATACTTTTAATAAAATCAGGCGTACGCAGCAAATCAATATAATTTTTTATACCTACAAAATGGATGCTTGAGCCAATGCTCCAATCTGTAAAAGACGTTCCTATTAACACAATTAAAGAGATTGCATAAACAAATGAAAAAAGGATAATGGCTGGCAATAGAAATAAGACTATCCATTTTTTATTATGACTCATACTTTCATACCTCCATTTAGAAGAACTTACAATATAATCCTCATCTCCGTGTGATGAGGATTATATTTCATTTACTTCTATTCTTATTTATTTTTAGCTGCTGCTTCTGTCATCTTTTTAGCCATATCTTCTGGTGTCAGGCTTCCTAAAGCAAGTTCTGGGTAGTTGACTGCAAAGGTATCTATAACACTTGAGAATGCTGTATTATCGAGATTTGAATATTTATATTTTGCAGCTCCTCCAAGTTTAATCAAATCACCAATAAGTGGGTTTTCAGACTTATACTCTTCACTCATTTCAATATTAGCTGTAAGCGGCAGCGCCCCTCCCTTTTCAAGCATTACTTTTTGTGCATAAGCTCCTGTTCTAAACTTAAGGAAAGTTAAAGCGGCATCCATTTTAGCTTGATCTTTAGTACAAACCATAAAACCTACTTCAAATTGCGAAACAATTCCATCTTCTGGGAAAAGTGCTACACCGACTTTTTTATCTAATCCTGGTTTTGATTTCTCAGGATCTGAAAAATCTGGAGTCATCCATGGCCCATTGGCAATTATAGCTGTATTTTCCTGTAAAAAGTTATTAGCTGCGTTTGCATAAATGGCACCAATTGCATCTGAAGTTGTGTATTCTTTTAACATTTTCTGTATCATTGTAAGCCCTTTAATCACTGAACTATTTTCATAAGAGTCAGAATTCTTAGTGTTCATAAACTTATTGCCTTCTTCACCATCTGTGCCTATGATAGAAGCAAGTATAAGATTAGTAGTCCATGCATTTTCTCCGGTCATTAATGCCAGCGGCACTATACCTTTTGCTTTAAGCTTCTCACAATTACTCATAAATTCATCCCAAGTTTTTGCTGGCTGGATACCTGCGTTTGCAAACAAATCTTTATTATAGAAGTATCCAATTAATTGGCTGGCATATGGAATATTATAAAGCTTTCCATCTCTCATACTTGCTTTTATAGCATCTTCACCGATTTCTGCCTTATAGGCACTATCTTTTTCAACATAAGAAAGCAAATCTGCTGCCTGCCCATTTTGAATGGCTAAATCAATAATGCCATTTTTACCTTCTACAATATCTGGTAAATCATTTGATGCTGCTAAGACCTTCATTTTCTCTACGTAAGCTTGATCGCTTGGCAGTTCTTCAACAACGAGCTCAATTTTATCTCCGAATTGTTTGTTGAATTCATCCAGTATTTCTTTTTCAGCAGCAGCTGAAGCATGTGCCCCTACTCTGTATGTAGGATAATAAATCTTCACTTTTTCTCCAGATGCTGTATCAGCTTCAGTATGTTTAGCAGTATCTGTCGCTGCCGTCTCTGCTGAAGCCCCTTCTGTTTTTGGCTCTGCACCTTTTCCGCATCCTGCTACTGTAAACATTGCTGTTGAAGCAATTAAACTTGCTGCAATAAGTTTCCCTACTATTTTTTTCACTTTAATTCCCCCTGTAAATTTTGTTTATAAATAAATTATAGAGTTTTATCTCCTCTCATTGAATGCATAATATATTCCATTAATTGTATAATTGTTTTTAATTTTAAGGCGGATTGTCTGATGCTTTCCATTTTATCAAATTTACTTGTATTATTTTTGCTTTAGTTGTAAAATCTTACCCAGCATCCATTTCAACAGTTTATAATAAAAATAGGATATAGATAAGCATTTTCCTATCTTCTATCCTATTTTTATAGCTGTTCATTATTAACCTCAAGCTCTTCGCTTACGAATGCTTTAATTTAAATTCTCTTGGGCTTAACCCTGCAAACTTAGTAAAAACATGCGTAAAATAGGCTGGATCTTCAATTCCAATAGCCACACCAACTTCAAATACCTTGATGTCAGGTTCCTTTAACAGATTTTTTGCGACTTCGATTCTATATTTATTCAAGGACTCTATGACACTTTCCCCTGTTTCTTTCTTATATAACCTGCTTAAATAACTGCTGCTCACATGCAGATGAGATGCTATCGTATTTAAGCTAATATTCTTACTGTAATTTTCTCTGATATATCTATCAACGTTTCTTACTAATACATTCTTTTGCTGTTCTTTTTCTTGGCACAAAGTCATAACATAGTCTAACGTATTTTCAGCTGCTTTCAGCAAACTTTCTAAGGATTTACTTTGATTAATCTGCCCATAAAAACTATTTTCTCTAAAATGATAGTCATTATTTGAAATATCGTAATTTGCAATGATAAGGAACCACGAAGAACACATCAGCAAAACATAGGTTTTAGCCTGCTCAAAATAGAGGTTACTATTTGAAATATCCTGCATCATATCTCGAAGCTGCCCTTTAGCCTCTTCTCCATTTCCTTGTCTGACATACTCCTTAGCGTCATTAATATACTTATGTATGTCCAAAATATTTCCTTCAGCTTTATGATTTTGTGCGGGGGTATATACTCCCACACTGTTATTATTCCCTAAAAGCTTTGCCAGTGCTGCCAGAGACTCTTTATAACTTTCGTAAAGCTCCTGCATTTTATCATGTTCATTACTTATTCCAATTTTAATATGAAAACGCATAAACTCTTCTACAACTAAAAGGATTTCATGGCATAGTACAATTAAATCTTCGGCTGAACCGCTTTTCTCTCTTAAATAAAGCAATGTTACAATGGAATTGGTTTCAACAGGGATAATCCTATAGCGATACTCCTTAAAGACCATTCTTACAAAGTTTTTTATGATATTAAATACGCCAGTGGTATGATAGTCTTTATCCTGAAACAACGCTACATCATCTATTATTTCCATCGTTATTAAACAATACTTTTCATCTTCGAGTCCGCATTCTAATAGTTTTGATTGGAGTTCTTGTTTTGGAGCAGCAATCCCTTGAATTCTCTGCAAAATAAATTTTTCTTTTATATTCTCTAAACTATCCTGAATTGTTTCTTTAAGCTGTCCTATACTCTCTTTGATTTGCTTTTCTGATTCAATCACTTCGATAACCTTTTCAACTGACTTTGGTAATTCTTCTAGAAACTCAGTTTTGATAATAAAATCCGTAACACCATGTCTAATAGCCGTTTGAGCATAATGAAATTCTGAATAAGCTGTTAGAATAATGACTTTAGTTTTTATTTCATGTTGTTTAACATATTCCGCAAAAGTAAGTCCATCCATTCCGGGCATTTTAATATCGCAAATAACAATATCTGCTCCCTGCTGCCCTATATATTCGGCAGCTTCCAGTCCGTTAGCACATTCCTGTACAACCTCACAACCTAAGGCTGTCCAATCAATAAGACTTACTATGCCATTTCTTATATACCTCTCATCATCAACAATCATTACGCTATACATAGGGTACTCTCTCCTTGTCTATAGGTAAATGAATTTTTACAACCGTTCCTTCTCCAATGATACTGTTAATTTCTAAACCATACTTCATACCATAAATAAGCTTAATTCTCTCATTTGTATTGTTAATACCTATTCTGCTGTGTTTTGGAGTCTCTGCTTCTCTGCTTTCTGATACTTCTTGCAATAATTTTTCTGTATCAAAACCAGTCCCATTATCAATGACTTCAATCCATAGGTCTTCTTTTTCCTGATAAATCTTTATTGTAATATGTCCACAATCCACTTTATTTTCAATGCCATAAATCACAGCATTTTCTGTTATGGGTTCGATACAGAGTTTAGGAATGTAACAGTTCAAAAGCCCCTTATCTTCTATTTGAATCGTATAATCCATTCTATCTTCAAACCTTACCTTTTGAAGATAAAGATAAAATTCAACATACTCCAGTTCTTGTTTAAGGGTTACCTTAGAATCTTTTTCTGTATAAATGCCTGCTCTTAGTAATGCTGTAAGCGAATTAACCATCTTATAAATACTTTCATCCTGACTGAATTTGGCTTTCATTTGTATGGTTAAAAGCACATTAAACAAAAAATGGGGATTCATTTGATGCTGCAAAAACTTAATCTGCATATCTTTTAAAAGCAATTGCTTTTCATAGGTATCTTTAATTAAATATTTGATCTCTCTTGTCATACTATTAAAAGTATTGCTTAAGTTATCTAATCCCTTATCATTATATTTAGGCATTTCACTATCATAATTTTTTTGTCTTATACTACTAATACAAATGGCCAAGTCCTTTAAAAAAGCCGTTGACCTAATGGCAACCATTAACCCTCCTGCTATTAAAGAGGCGACTATTAATAGGTACATTGCCATATAAGATTTCATACTTTCAATAGTTTGATGAACAATTGAAGATTTGGGCACAACAACAACAAATATAAGTCCATTGTCTCTAATAGGCTGATAGGCTGCTACATATTGTTTATCTTTTATTTTTATCTGTCTGATACGTTTATAATCGATAGCTTTTATCATTTCACTATCTACTTTTTGGCCAATAACTGCTTGATTGCTGCTTGAAAGGATTGTTCCTTGCTTATTAATAACATATCCAGCTATTTCTCCTGAATAAACGAGTTCTTCATATTTTTTTGCTATTAAGCTTTGCTTGGTCCCTACTAAAAAAGTAACTGTCTTCTTTGGATTTTGAGGATTTAATAACTTTTTTGCATGATAAATAGTTCCGTCATAAAGAGTAGGCAGTCTACCCTCTTCATATAATCTATTTTTTTCTATGTACTCATTAGCTCGTATGACTTGCTTTTTGATGTTTTCTATAGGTACGGGCTGTATATAAATGCTGTCAATGTAAGTACCATCGATAAATATAGAAACCGTAGTGATCAATTTCAGTTCCCAAGCATTGTTGAAAAGCAAAGAAGTTCTTATCTGAGTAGAAAGTTTATCTTTCTTTATAAAAAAATCTGGAGCATCTACATTTAAATAGCTACTATCATTTAACCACTTACTCATTATTTCCGTTGAAGCGAATCCTATTGCTGTATTATCAATAATATTAAATATATCATTAAGATTTCTAGAATTTTGCTTAGTAACATTTAAAAGTGTATTGTAAGTATTCTGAACAATGTTTTCATAACTTTTCCTGTACGAATAGCCAGTAAGTATGCTAAAGGCAAGCACCATAAATAAACTCATATAAACAACTATTTTATTTCTAATGGATATCTCTTTTAAATAATAAAACATTCTATTTAACTTTTTTTTCTCTGCCATTATTTTTTTAATCATATACTAGATTCCTTACGAGTAACTTTATTTTAACGAGCACTTTAGCTCCCACCTAAATACTATACTATAGTTCAATACTTTTCAATTAACAATTGTCTCTTTTATTAATTACTCCTATCTTTTCTTATAGAAGGATATAGCTCCCCTTTTCCCACTGAAAGTTTAAATTTACAAACCCAGCTCTTTCTGCAACCTTGATTGAAGCAATATATTCATTTCAAAAAAACAAGCTTAAAAGCATCAATTTGCTTCTAAGCCCTTATGTTTTTTCTCTTCATAAGATCCTGAACGTCCTCCAAAGACAATCCCCTTGTACTCAATAATTTGTTTTCCTTCAATAGTTGGTGTGGTTGTTAAAATCATTTTACTTCCTCCTTATCCCACACTTCAAATTTTTTACTGTTCCATAAAACTAGCATAATAATACCTAGAGATAATGCCCATAAACCTAGAAACCAATTCCCTGTAACAACTATAAGTGCAACAGATAAGAAGGCACATACTACTATTCTTTTCATGGACACATCTTTAATTTTATCTTTATCTTTTGCATAGTTGATAAATAGCATAACCCATAAAGCTATCATTCCAATTAACGCAACCCAAAGTGGCAAAGAAATAATTTTAGCTGTAACATAAATCGCTGTTGGGCCGTCAGCCGCCCCTATTATACCAACACTCGCTGCCGAGCGTAGATCTATGCTTAGTATTGGTATAATAATAAGTGCTAGGAAAACGATAGCCCATATGAGTAGTGAACAATTAAAAGCATAAAAATTATATCTATTAATATAAAGTCGCTTTTTTTTCATTTCGAAACTCCTTTCAGCATACATTTAACATTATTATTCATCTTATATATTCGCACATCAGGATTAAATATCTGTTCATCTTCCGTTTTACAGCCGAACATGACACAAAGCGGATGCAGAATATAAGGTGCTCCTGCTTTATCAACCTAGCCTTGATGAGCAGTTGTTGCTATTAAGATGGATTTTTCAAGGTTCATATGGGATACTCCTTTCCTTTATAACCAGAGCTGCATACCTACTTTTTAGGATATGAAAAAGATAAATAGAAAACAATGCATGAGCTGAATCTTCTTATCTTATTATCACTTTACCTCTTAAATTTAGCTCAAATTTGAACTAAACCACAAATACAAATTTTTTCTCATCGGATAATCCTTCATAGTATGAAAGTCCAAGTTCATTGAACCTCTTAATATCCTGGATATCAGTAATATTATTTTCTGCCATGAACCTGACCATTTCACCTCTGGCCATCTTTGCAAAAGTACCCTTTTGCTTCACCCTACCATTTACATATTCACCGAACTCAATAGTAATAAATCTATCCCTTGGTGTAAGATATTTCTCTATTGACCGAGAATATTCTTTTGATGCAAGATTAATAATGACGTGATCGTCACCTTTTACTGCTTGGTATAGTTTATCTCCCCAGAAATCATATAAATCCTTACTCCCATTCACAGAAAACTTTGCCTGCATCTCCAATCGATAGGGTATTACCCCATCAAATGGTGCAAGAACACCATAAAAACCAGATAAAATACGTAAGTTCTCTGAAATGTAAGTAAATGCCTCCGTAGTAAAAACACCAGGTGACATATGCTGGTATTGCAATCCTTCATAAGTCAACACCGCAGGCGTCAGACATCTTTCTAAATTCATATTCTGAAATCTATTAAAATTCAACTCTGCCAATTTATCGTTACAATTCCATAATGCCTTTACTTCTTCATATGATAATTGCTTTATTTTCTCCATCAGAGCTTTTGTCTCTTTAAGATAAATTGGCATTCCCGTTACTGGCAAGGAATCGGTATCTCTATTCATCTTCTTTGCCGGTGAAATAATAATCTTCATGTCATCATCCTAAATCTCTGAAAGTATCTGTACTGGATTACTTTCGGCCTTCACTTTACCAAATGCTTTTATGATTACACCCTTTTCGTCAATCAAATAGGTGGTACGAACTACTCCCATAGTTTTTTTACCATACATATTCTTTTCTTGCCACACATCATATGCCTGAATACAAGAAAGCTCTGTATCAGAAAGCAGTGTAAATGGCAAGTTATATTTTTCCTCAAATTTCTTATGTGATGTTACGCTGTCCTTACTGACACCAATCACTATAGCATCCTTTTCAATAAACTGAGGATACAATTCTCTAAAGCCGCATGCCTGCTTTGTGCAACCTGGAGTATTATCCTTTGGATAGAAATACAAAATGACTTTCTTTCCTTTATGTTCTTCTAATGTATGCACTGTTCCATTCTGATCTGGCAATTCAAAAGCCGGTGCCTTCATTCCTACTTCTAACATAGTCTGCCTCCCTATCTAACTATTTTTTCTTCCTCTCTACTTCCATTCCTTCCACACGTCTGGCACATATCCAACTGTGGCCTGCTTTCCATTTCTAACAATTGGCGTTCTTAATACCTTCTGATTTTCCAGTACCTTCTCGTCCTTATCCTTGTCAGCAATGTACTTTATGAGTAACAATGCTTCTTTATCCTTGATATTTTCATCAAGCATGCTACTTAGGCCACCAACTGCTTGCTTCACACTGGTGTATTCGCCTTTGCTCATGCCCTTTTCTTTCATATCAATAAACTGGTACTTAATGTTTCGTTCCTTGAAATAACGCATAGCCTTTTTTGTATCAAAGCACTTATTTGTGCCAAAAACCTGTATATTCATATCATCACCTTTGCAAATTATATATTAAGATTGTAATTTCTTTTATTTCCACCCACTATCATCTTTATGATTTCCTTCAAATATTATATTCAATTCTTTGCTTCGAAACTCTCATTCAATTATCTCTCTTCAAACATCAATTGCATTGCCTATTGCTATAATATTAATAACGCTTCAAGATTTCTAAAACATATATATCCTTCTCTTTATAATATCATAAAAGCATATCCTAACCCTATTAAATATTTGGGACATGCTTCACCTGTATCATTTTGATTTAGTATACATCTTTGTCCTATATCTATCACAGCTTATTTTTAAAACTGCTGATTAGATGCTGGGTAAAAGCATTTGCGGCGATTGAAAGAGGAATATCCTTACGGTAGACAATACCAGCTGATCTAACAGGTATGGAAGGATTAATCGGTAATTCAATCAAATCACCTGCAGACAACTCTTTTTCGATAAATTCTTTAATGAGGACAGTGATTCCAAGTCCAAGTTTTGCAAATTCAACAAGTATATCCATATTACCAGTCTCTATCTCAGGTTTAATGGTAATATTATTGAGTACCATGTATTGATCAATATATTTCCTCGTAATATTATCTTCTTCTAACAACATAATCGAATGGCCTGAAGAAAAAATATCTGAATGATTAAGCTCAAAAGAATCTATATAGGAACGACAAGCAACAAAGATGTCATGAATCTCAATCAATTTAATAAAATGATAGTTTTCAATATTAAATGGCAGACTGACAAGACCAAAATCAATGACACCTTGATCCACAAGTTTTAGGGTTTCATAAGTTGAACGATTAAGAACTTGAATTTTTATATGTGGATTTGAATTGATGTAAGTTTTAAGGTGAGGTAGTAGAATATGCTTACAAAGAATGGTACTGACACTCATCTTAACTAAACCGTATTTATTATGTTTCATCTTTTCTATCACATTTAAACCGGTAGATAATTCTTCCATAGCAGTTTTGACATGACCATATAAGATTTCTCCTTCGCTAGTGAGTCTCACACCTCTTGAGTTCCGTATAAATAGAGAAATATTCAGAGTATCTTCTAATTTTTTTATTGACTTACTAATAGCGGGTTGACTAATAAATAATTTCTCTGCTGCTTTTGAAATACTTTTAGTGTTGGCTACGGTATAAAATACTCTATAGAGTTCCATATCAATGGCCATAGTATAACCTCCAATTATGATAAATATAAATATTAGATATTTGAGTTATATTATACACCATTGTATAATAATATTTAAGATTTATTATTTGTTTCTCAGAATGAATTCACATCACATATAATCATGAATAACTAAAATTTAAAGATGTGAAATCTATAGAATCATGTATAATGATAGTAGTTGATAATAATATATGGAAGGTGAGGAGTATAAAATGGGTAAAACATTAGCAGAAAAAATATTTGATGCACATAGGGTAGACATGCCATTTCCTGATACACATGTTTTAAAATTAGACAGAGTTTTTTGTCATGAGATTACGACTCCCATAGCTATTACCGATTTAATGGCGCGGGGTATGGACCGAGTTTTTGATCCAACAAAAATAAAAGCAGTTATCGACCATGTAACACCTGCTAAAGATTCAAAAACGGCTGAACAAGGTAAAATTTTAAGAGACTGGGCAAAACGTCATAACATTAAAGACTTTTTTGATATTGGTAAAAACGGTGTTTGCCATGCTATATTCCCAGAAAAAGGGTTTGTGAGACCTGGATTTACTGTCATTATGGGGGATTCCCACACATGTACACATGGTGCTTTTGGTGCTTTTGCAGCGGGTGTTGGTACGACTGACCTTGAAGTAGGTATTTTAAAAGGCGTCTGTGCTTTCCACTTCCCTAAAACGATAAAAGTGGTTTTAAATGGTGCAATGAAACCTGGCGTATACGCAAAAGATGTCATTCTGTTTATTATTAAGGAATTAACAGTAAACGGTGCTACTAACATGGTTATAGAATTTACAGGACCAGTAGTTGATGCTATGTCCATGGAATCTCGTATGACGTTATGTAATATGGCTATAGAAGCTGGTGGTACCAGTGGAGTATGTTATCCAGATATGACGACAGTTGAATACTTATGGGACTTTATCAAAGACGATTTTAGTTCAAAACAAGAAGCCCTAGAAGAGTATTCAAAATGGAAGTCTGACGATGATGCTGTATACGAAAAAGTTTATGAATATGATGTTACAGACTTAGAACCAATGGTAACCTTTGGTTCTAAGCCAGATCAAGTAAAAACTGTTAAGGAAATGACAGGAACGAAAGTTGATCAAATATATATTGGAAGTTGTACAAATGGCCGTATAGAAGATTTAAGAGAAGCCGCTCATGTATTAAAAGGAAATAAAATCAGTGATGATGTACGCGGTATCGTTAGTCCTGCAACACCTGCTATCTATTCACAAGCTCTAAAAGAAGGGATTATCGAAATTTTTCAAGATGCTGGCTTCTGTGTAACCAATCCAACATGCGGTGCTTGCCTTGGAATGAGTAATGGCGTACTAGCTAATGGAGAAGTTTGTGCATCTACAACAAACCGTAACTTTAATGGTAGAATGGGCAAAGGCGGCATGGTTCATTTGATGAGTCCAGCAACTGCTGCAGCTACAGCTATTGAAGGTAAAATTGTTAACTCAAATCACTATAAAGCTTAGATATAGGAGGTATAAAATGAAGAATTTTAGTGGAAAAGTATTGTTTTTAGATAGAAGTGATATTAACACGGATGAAATTATTCCAGCAAAATATTTAACTGAAATTACAAAAGAAGCATTAACCCCCTATTTATTAGAAGACTTATCGCTACCAAGTTTTAACAATAAAGAAGACATTAAAGATAAAGTTGTTATTGTGACAAGAGAAAACTTTGGCTGCGGTTCATCAAGAGAACATGCGCCATGGGCTTTAGAAGTAAATGGAATCAATGTTGTCATTGCTGAAAACTTCGCTAGGATATTTAGACAAAACATGTATAATTGCGGGATGATGGCTATTGAACTATCAAAAGAAAAAATTGAGCATTTATTTAATACCTATGCTGGTAAAAGCACATCCATTGCAATTGATATTGAAAATGATAAAATCATCGTAAGTTCTGAAGACACTTCAGAAGAGATTGATTTCAAAGTAGGTGAATTTGATAAAACCCTTGTCCTCGAAGGTGGATGGGTTGGTTATGCAGATAAGAATTATTAATTTAAAAACTACAAATAATCGTCTATGAGTCTATTAAAGCCCGCTATATAAAATGTAGCTGGGCTTTTTTTAGGTTTTATTATAATAAAAAACTTAATTCTATGTGTGCATTTTATACTCGCTGTGGATGTTTGTAAGTTTACTAAATCAGAATATGGATTTAATAGTGACTTCAGTGTATCTTTAAAGTTATTTGCAGATAATGCAACTCAAAGACTATGAATTCTATAAACACATATACTGAGTAAAGACACCCACTTTACACTGTCTCACATGTATGTTAGTATTGATTTTAAAATGAAATTTTTTTGAAAAAGCTAGATAGACTTGAGGTGGCAATAATGAATATAAAAATAGTTCCTGGCCTTAATAACTCCGGGCCAGAGCATTGGCAGACAATTTGGGAGAAGAAATATGGATTTAGAAGAGTATCCCAAGAAGAATGGGATTATCCTGTGTATAAAGAATGGGAAAAAAGTTTGATAGAAAATCTTTCAAGAGAAAATAGCTGTGATGTGGTATTGATTACCCATAGCCTCGGCTGCTTGCTTACTGTAAAAGCCATGCCTAAGATCCGAAAGTACTTGAAGGCAGTCTTCTTAGTGGCTCCACCAGATCCTAAAAACCAACAGTTTCCAGATTTTTTAGATTCCTTTGAGTATTTACCAGAAGCTAACCTGGAATTGCCTGGAATGCTGGTTTACAGTGAAAATGATCAATACTCCTCACCTCTGTTTTGTATAGAGAAAGGTGAACAGTGGGGCCTCGAAACAATATCTGTTGGCAGAAAGGGTCATATAAACAGTGATTCCAATATAGATGATTGGAGTGAAGGCTTCAATTTATTTCAGAAACTATTGGAAAGAATTCAATGAAATAATTAATCAAATAATTTGCCTATTTTTCCTATTTGTTCGATATCTTTTATTTACAAATCCCGATTATCTGCGCCTGCTTCACAAATACGAAGTAAAAGCTTTCATGTGCTAGCAAAGACCAGGCTCTTGATAATATCCGTATAGATCGTATTTCAGGACGCTGAAATACGATCTGACTTATATAAATGAGTTCGACAATCCACGTGAGCTGAGGAAATCCATCAGCAAATATATCAATGAGTACAATAACTATATGTCACATTCCTCTATAGGAAACGCTTGCCCCACTGTCCTGGTATTGTTTCATTTGGTTTTATTTATATTTAGAGATATATTTAATAAAATCATTTGCACTTTGTTCAACCTCTTCGCTACTGATTTGAAAAGAAGCTCTAAAAACAGAAAAGTATGGCAGTGCAATAGCACCTATATGAGCTGCAGTGGCTTTAAATGGTGTTATAATTTCATCTGCAGAAAATCCAACAGAGCCTGTATGTGAGTAATTTTCTTCCTTATCCCCAATTGACATTGCCATTCCAATTTTTTTTCCTTTTAGCTTATTTCCGTTTGAACCATATGCCCATCCGTGAGTAAAAACATCATCCAGCCATTTTTTCAATAAGGGTGGATAACTGTACCAATATACAGGAAACTGCAAAATAACAAAATCATTACTTTCTAACAATTGCTGCTCTTTTGCAATATCAATATTCCAATCGGGATATTCCTCATAAAGCTCATGAATTATAATATCGTTTGGGTACTTCTCTAATTCCTCTTTCCACCTTTTGTTTACATTTGAATGATTAATGTCAGGGTGAGCTAAAATGACGAGAGTCTTCATTAAAATCACTAATCCTTTCTATTTTTTATAGTATTCAGCTTTACTTAAAACCTGCCGAACCAATTAGAGCATTTGAAATTAACTTTATAAGTATTATCTGCTAAAAAATATCTACTGTAAATACACACAATAAAGTCAGTAAATACTTACTTGAAAGTGTGTATTACTATTGATTAAGCCGATATAGTATAATTAAGTTGGAGGTGGTATTTTGAAGCAATATAATTTAGGAATTGAAGCAACTCTCGAAATCCTTGGCGGCAAATGGAAAGCTTTAATTGTATGTCTACTTATGTCTGGTACCAAAAGAACCAGTGAATTAGAGCGCCTTATTCCGGATATCTCTCAAAAGGTACTCATACAGCAGCTTCGCGAATTAGAAAGAGATGGGATTGTAGGAAGAATAAATTATCATCAAATGCCTCCCAAGGTTGAATACTACGTTACAGAATATGGCAAAACAGCCAATGAAATTATTGATGTAATGTGTTCCTGGGGACGAGAGAATATTATACTTAGAAAAAAACAAGGGGAAGATATCACTTTATTAGAAAAATAACCACTTCAAAATCATTGTTTATTACGTTTGTAATGTATACTCCTCTTGAATACTGAGTTTGATGAGTTCCTTTCTTTATACATTTTCTTAAATGTTTTTTGTGCGTGTCCTACAGGTGAATTGGTAAGTATTTTCTTTACTATTCCTTTTGTAAGCTTTCCATTACATTTACACAGTTGATTGAATTTCATTTGAGCCTTTTCGATTTGACCAGAGTGTTTTAGTGCATAGTTGCAAATAGTAAAGTGATGCGTCGATATCATACCTTAATTCACATAAGATCATTGCTAATAAGCATACTGCATCAACATTATTTGAGTTATGTAAGATTTTTTCTTTTAGGATACTTTTATATTTTTCAAAAACAGGCTTTCTTTGCTCAAAATCTAAGTTCATTACTTTACTCATTACACATATACACGCTTCTACATCCATTGTATTCACTCTTTTTCTATCAGAGATTGTATGTACTTGTTAATATATTATACAGTATTATTCAAACCTTTTGGCAATTCTCTATGCTTTTACGCAAAACTACCGACTTTTGCCAAATTGCCCCCCTACTTGTTAGGGAACATATATTTACCTTGCATATGCCTAAAAACACATCAAAGCTTAAAGCGCATATGTGCTCTAAGCCTTGGTATCATTAGGTTTTATCTACTCAACTTAACTACAGTCTCAACGTGTGGTGTTTCAGGAAATATAGCATGCATAAATTAAATATGCGCATTTTAACAAAATAAATATCTTATACGATTTATTATCACTTGCTCTTATCATTTAATGCACTAATTGTTTAAGTAAAAAGCAAGGGGATGTGAGGAGAGGTTTCTGCTAACTTGGAAGCCCAAGGGCGGAAGATGAAACCTCTTCTCACAGCGCCCTGCGGAACTCAGACCAACTATCTTAAATGACCAACATCAATTATTTTAAAAATCAAAAAGCGCCCAACCCTCATAAACAGGTCAGACGCATCCTTTTGATATTCTCTATCCTACTTTATTTCACGCAATACTCTTCAAGATAAGCTTCCATCCTAGCTCTCATAGCATCATCTATCACAACTTTGCCATCCACTGGTACATTATGCAAATTATCAATAATCTCACGTACAGTGACAATTGGATAAGTCTTGATTCCAAATTCATCATATATCTCTTGAATAGCCGTTTTATTTTGCTGACCTCTTTCCATACGGTCCACAGAAATAATAAGTCCTGCTATTTCTACATTCGCAGCTTCTTTTAATATAGGAAAACACTCTCTAATCGCTGTCCCTGCTGTAATAACATCTTCAATAATAAGGACTTTGTCCCCATCCTTTAATTTGTAGCCAACCATTGAACCGCCTTCACCGTGGTCTTTGGCTTCTTTTCTATTAAAGCAGTAGTTTAAATCCTTATCAAATTTATTAGATAGTGCAATAGCAGTAGCTACTGACAGCGGAATCCCCTTATAAGCTGGCCCAAATAACGCATTGATATCTTCTTTAATATTTTCTTCGATACAACTTGCATAAAACTCACCTAATTTCGCCGCTTGAAAACCTGTTTTATAATTGCCTGTATTAACAAAGTAAGGCGTCTTACGACCGCTTTTAGTTGTGAAATCTCCAAAAGTAAGAACCCCTGATCTAACCATAAATTCGATAAACTGTTTTTTATAACTCATTTGTGAGCCTCCTAATCATTAGTTAAGGCAGGCATGTAAGCCTGCCGCTGCAGTAGTTTTAATCTATAAATGCTTCTCTGATTTCTTGAAGTGTTTTGAAGTTATATCTTTCCATGTAGGCTATAAGCTCATTTTTAATGTCTACTGGTGCTGTTGGATTTGCAAAAGCTGCTGTTCCTACAGAAACCGCATCTGCTCCTGCCATGATAAATTCAACAACGTCTTCCCCTGTCATAATGCCCCCAAGGCCTATTATAGGTAAGTTAATGGCTCTTCTTACCTGATAAACCATCCTTACAGCCACTGGCTTAATCGCAGGGCCAGAAAATCCGCCCATCTTATTGGCGAGTACTGGTCTTCTTTTATGCACATCTATTTTCATCCCAAGCAGCGTATTTATAAGAGACACTGCATCTGCCCCTTCTGCTTCTACAGCTTTTGCAATCTCTGTGATATCTGTAACGTTTGGTGTGAGTTTAATAATAATAGGTTTCTTTGATACCTTCCTTACTTCCTTCGTCACCTTAGCTGCCATCTCACTATGAGTTCCAAAACCTATGCCGCCTTTTTTCACATTAGGACACGAGATATTAATCTCCAGCATATCTACATCCGTCTCACTAAGCTTTTCAGCAACCTCGCAGTAATCTTCTATGCTGCGGCCTGCCACATTGACAATCACTTTGGTATCAAACGCTTTAAGGTAAGGCAGTTCATGCTTAATAAAATAATCTATTCCTGGATTTTGAAGGCCCACTGAATTAAGCATGCCTCCATAGGTCTCTGCTATACGAGGGGTATTATTGCCTTCCCATGGGATATTGGCTACGCCTTTTGTAATCATAGCCCCTAGTTCGTTAAGGTTATAAAACTCACCGCTGTCATGACCTGAAAAAGTCCCTGAAGCTGTAGTGATTGGGTTACTGAGGATCACTCCTGCAAGGTTAACACTAAGATCAATCATTCCAAATCACCTCACTTCCAAGGAATACTGGTCCATCCTTACATACTTTTTTATGCTCATAGCCTGACTCAGTACTTTCTTTTACTTTACATACACAGCCTACGCATGCGCCATAACCGCATCCCATACGTTCTTCCAGTGAAACCTGCACCGGTACATTTTTTGCCATGCAATAATCAGCTAACGCCTTTAACATCACTTTAGGCCCGCAGCTATAAAAGTAATCTCCTTCTATGCCTTCTTCTTTAATAAGCTCAATAACATTTCCCTTAAAGCCTGCCTTGCCGCTGTCTGTAGCGATGTAAACTTTAGCTCCAGCCTTTTCTAACTCTTCCTTTAAGAAAGGCTCGTCTCTAAATCCAATCACAGCGACTTTCTCACACGTTAACTGCTTCGCTAGTTCCACAAGGGGAGGAACACCTATTCCCCCGCCTACTAGAACAGCACATTTGGTATTTTGAGGCTTAAAGCCAGTTCCTACTGCTGTACTTATTCTAATGGTTTCACCCACTTTATAACTTGCAAACTCCTTAGTCCCTTCACCTACTACACCGTATACAAGGGTAATGGTTTCTTCCCCTATTTCACAAATACTGATAGGTCTTGGTAGGAGTGTATGCTTTGCTCTTGGATAGAGGTTCACAAACTGTCCGCAACTTGCAGAGGCAGCAACTTCTTTATTTTCGATGACCATACGGTAAACATCTGCTGCAATTTCTGTATGCTGTACTATTTTGCCCTCTGCAACTTTTTTACTCATCTGCACCTGCTCCCATATCATAGATATTCGTTTCTTCTGTTCTAATTTGTTTCTCTACTATATCTGCCATTGCACGGAGTGTATCGAGTGAAGTAAGAATCTGCAGTGAAGCTTCAATCGCAGCTCTTCTTATTTTGAAGCCGTCACGGTTGGAGTCATTACCTTTTGTAGGGGTGTTGACTACAATATTAACTTCTCCACTTCTTATCACATTAATGATTTCATCGCTGCCTTCTGATAACTTCTTCACTACTTTAGCATCGATGCCGCTGGCTTGTAATTTCTTAGCTGTCCCTTCTGTTGCAACAAAGTTATATCCAAGAGCCGCAAAACGTTTAGCAAGCCCTGCAAACTCATCCTGGTCATACTTTTGTATCGTTGCGAAGATGGTTCCGCCTTGTCTTGGAAGGCTCTTACCTGCTGCTATAAAACCTTTGTAAAGTGCTTCTTCCACTGTAACCCCTACCCCTAGAACTTCTCCTGTTGATTTCATCTCCGGTCCAAGGCTTACTTCTACTCTTGGAAGCTTTTCGGTTGAGAAGACTGGTACTTTAACCGCATAGAAATTTTGTGGTTCTGGATAAAGTCCTGTTCCATAGCCCATGTCACCTATCTTTTCGCCAAGCATTGCTCTCACGGCAAGGTCGATAATTGGTACGCGGGTTACCTTTGAAATGTACGGTACTGTTCGGCTCGAACGTGGGTTTACTTCTATAATATATAGGTCATTTTTGTATTCAATGTACTGGATGTTAATCATCCCTAATACCTTTAACTCTTTTGCAATCATTCTTGTACAGGTCACAATTTTTTCTTTGATATGCTCTGGTATATTAACACTTGGATAAATACTTGTACTGTCTCCTGAGTGAATCCCTGCTCTTTCTAAATGCTCCATAATACCTGGTATCAGGATTTCTTCACCGTCACAAAGGGCATCAACTTCTATTTCACGGCCCATTAGGTATCTGTCTATTAAGACTGGATTTTCCGGGTCTCTTTCAAAGGCATTCACAAGATATCTTCTAAGCTGTTCTTCTTCGTAAGTGATTTCCATCCCTTGGCCGCCAAGGACATAGGATGGTCTTACAAGCACTGGGTATCCAAGATCTTCAGCAACCTGCAAGCCTTCTTCCATAGACCAGATTGCCTTGCCTTTTGGCCTTTTGATTTGAAGCTTTTCGAGAACTTCATCAAATTTTTCTCTATCTTCTGCTGCGTCCACTTGTTTTGGATGTGTGCCAAGTACTGGGATATCCATTTTATCACAGAATTTAGCAAGCTTAATGGCTGTCTGCCCGCCAAACTGTAAGATAACACCCATTGGTTTTTCTTTAAGGTAGATATGGTAGAAATCTTCATCTGTTAATGGCTCAAAGTAAAGTTTATCTGAGATATTAAAGTCTGTACTTACAGTTTCTGGGTTATTATTAACAATGATTGTCTCGATGCCGCGTGCTCTAAGAGCCATGATCGCATGTACTGAGCAGTAGTCAAACTCAATTCCTTGACCAATTCGGATAGGCCCTGAGCCAATAACCATAATCTTTTGTTTGTCTGATACTTCAACTTCATCTGTCTTATCGTAGGTTGAGTAGTAGTATGGAGACTCAGCTTCGAACTCTCCTCCACAGGTATCAACCATTTTGTAAACAGGCACAATGTCCCATTTAAAGCGGAGGTCTCTTATATCATCTTCTACTACGCCGATAAGTTCAGCAATAGCTTTATCTGAAAACCCACGTCTTTTAAGTTTGCGAAGGTAATGAGGGGTAAGCTCATCATAAGCCATTTCTGAAAGAAGCTCTTCCTGCTCTACGATCCATTTGAATTTTTTAACAAAGAAGATATCCATGCCTGTTATTTTGCAAACTTGCTCTTCTCTATAGTGTCTGCGAAGCATTTCTGCTAAGGCAAAGATTCTTTCATCATCTGCTATAACAACTTTCTCTTTTAGCTCATCCAGTGAACACTCCTGCAGCTTTTTGTGCTTAAAGCTAAACTGACCGATTTCAAGAGACCTGAGGCCTTTTAGAAATGCGCTTTCGAAGCTGTTGCCGATGGCCATAATTTCACCTGTTGCCATCATCTTTGTTCCTAGCGTACGTTTAGCGGTATAGAATTTGTCAAATGGCCATTTTGGTATTTTACAAACGACATAATCAAGAGTTGGTTCAAAGCAGGCATAGGTCTTGCCTGTTACAGTATTAGGAATTTCATCAAGCCCATAACCTAGTGCAATTTTTGCTGACACTCTGGCGATCGGATAACCCGTTGCTTTTGAAGCAAGAGCCGATGAGCGGCTTACACGAGGATTGATTTCAATAACTGCATACTCAAAGCTGTCTGGATTGAGAGCTAGCTGAACATTACAGCCTCCTCTGATATCACAGGCTGAGATAATGTCTAAAGAAGCTCTTCTAAGCATTTGATATTCTTTATCTGAAAGGGTTTGAGAAGGGGCTACGACAATACTGTCTCCTGTGTGAATTCCTACTGGATCAATGTTTTCCATATTACATACCGTAATAGCTGTGCCATAACTGTCTCGCATCACCTCGTATTCTACTTCTTTCCAGCCTTTAATACACTTCTCAATAAGGACTTGGTGTACACGGGATAGGTGAAGACCGCTTGCGGCAATTTCTCTAAGTTCTTCTTCTGTCTCAGTAATACCACCTCCTGTTCCTCCTAAGGTATAAGCTGGTCTTACAACAACTGGATAACCAATCTTTCTTGCAAACGCTACAGCATCTTCTACTGTCTCTACAGTCTTACTCTCAATAACAGGCTGATTAATTCTATCCATCAGAGCTCTGAAGTCTTCTCTGTCTTCGCCCTCTTTAATCGCTGATATTTGTGTTCCTATAACTCTTACATTATATTTTTCTAAAATACCTTTATCATGAAGCTCAACCGCAAGGTTCAGACCCGTTTGTCCGCCTACGCCGGCTAAGAGACTGTCTGGTTTTTCTTTTGCAATAACTTTCTCGATGAAGTCTATTGTAAGGGGTTCAATATATATTTTATCCGCTACTTCTTTGTCTGTCATGATTGTAGCGGGGTTGCTGTTTACTAAAACAACTTCTATGCCTTCCTCTTTAATGGCTTGACAAGCCTGAGTTCCAGAATAGTCAAACTCTGCTGCCTGCCCAATAACAATGGGGCCTGATCCTATTACCAGTACTTTTTTTATGCTCATGTCTCTTGGCATTATAATTTACCTCCCTGCATTACTTTAATGAACTCGTCAAAAATGTGCGCTGTGTCTGTTGGTCCTGGAGCTGCTTCCGGATGGAATTGTACGCTGTAGATGTTAAGGTCTTCAAAGTACATTCCCTCTACTGTTTGGTCATTAAGGTTCGTGTGTGTAATCCTTGCTCCGGCTGGAATGGTTTCAACCACATAGTTATGATTTTGTGAAGTAATATAAACACGGTTTGTGATGAAGTCTTTAACCGGGTGATTACAGCCATGATGGCCAAACTTGAGTTTCATTGTGTCTCCGCCTAGCGCAAGAGATAAGAGCTGATGCCCTAAACATATTGCTGTAATTGGCTTTTTACCTACGATTTGCTTAACCGCTTCTACCACCTCTGGAACGTCCTTAGGGTCTGCAGGTCCATTGGATAGGAATACGCCGTCTGGATTTACGCTAAGGATTTCTTCGGCTGTAGCCGATGCCGGAAATACTGTCAGCTTACAACCTCTTGCTTCAAGGGAGCGCAGAATGTTTTGTTTAATCCCGCAGTCAATAACTGCTACGTGAATTTTCTTGCCCTTAATTTCATACTTTTCTTTAGTCGTTACTTCTGATACAGCCATTTGATTGTTAAAAGCATCTATTTTAAGTTTAATTTGACTTGGTGTAAGCTCTCTTACGGCTATAATCGCTCTCATCGTACCATGTTCTCTAATGACTTTTGTAAGTGCTCTTGTATCAATCCCTTCAAGACCGATGATCTTCTGAGACTTAAGGTACCCGTCTAAAGTAAGCTCACATCTGAAGTTATTTGGGTAATCACTTCTCTCTCTTACAATAAAAGCTCTTACGTGTGCTTTATAACTTTCCATATCTTCAAGGTTAATCCCATAGTTACCAACAAGCGGATAAGTCATAACAACCATTTGACCGTAGTAAGACGGGTCAGTCAGTATTTCCTGATAGCCTGTCATCCCTGTATTAAAGACAACCTCTCCTATTGTTTCTTTTAAATACCCAAAAGCCTTGCCCTCAAAAACCATGCCATTTTCTAATATAAGTTGTGCTTTCATCAGCTCATCACTCCTTGTAAATCATCTCTCATAGCTAGTACTGCTTCTCTAGAAGCTTGTGCAAATTCTTTTTCTGATATTTCTTTATTACTCTGGTAAGCTGCGATAATACCTCTTGAAGAGTTAACAATAATGCCTGTTCCATCTTTATCAAAGTATTCTTTAAGATCCTCGGCTTTGCCGCCTTGAGCGCCGTATCCAGGTACTAAGAAGAACGTATGTGGCATTCTCTTTCTGAGTTCTATGCCCTGTTCTTTGTATGTAGCCCCTACTACGGCTCCTATTTTGCTATAACCGAGTTCTCCCATGGCGAGTTCTCCCCACTTACTTACCAAATCTGCTGCTTTATCATAAACCGGCATTCCGTCAGTTAATAGATCCTGAAGCTCGGTGCCGCTTGGATTACTTGTCTTTACTAGGATAAAAAGTCCTCTATCATACTTGTTGCATGCTTCAATGAAAGGGGATATCCCGTCAAACCCCATATAAGGATTGAGGGTCACTGCATCTTCCTGCCAAAGATCTATATGAACATCTTCTATATCAACTCCTGCAATATGCCCTGCATAAGCTGCTGCTGTTGAAGCAATATCACCTCTTTTAACATCTCCTATGACAACAAGTCCTTTTGCTCTTGCATAAGCAATGGTTTCTATATACGCTCTAAGGCCCTCTAATCCATATTGTTCATACATGGCTACTTGCGGCTTCACAGCAGGTATAAGTCCACTTACTTCATCTAAGATGGCTTTATTAAACTTTAAGAACATTTCAGCTACTGCTTTAGGTGACTTACCATATGCCTCAAGCATCTCTTCTTTAATAAAAGAAGGAATCATAGCATAGGTTGGGTCAAGCCCTACAACTGTTGGATTTTGTGTCTGCTTAATTTTAGTTATTAATCTATCTATCATCACTTTTCTCCTTTATTCTGCTTACTCTACTCTTATTGTATCTACTTTTGAATTTTTATGCAATATATTTAATAATTATTCTATGCATATTCTACTGTTTTTGATAAACAATTTTTCCCTTTACGATGGTATAGCTCACTTCACCTGACACAGCCATTCCAGTAAAAGGTGTATTTTTACCTTTACTTACAAATTTTGCAGGATCAATGTTATAAGCTGCCTCGGTATCTATGATGGTAATATCTGCTGTTTTGCCGACCTCAATACTCCCTTTGTCAATCCCGAGTATTTTAGCAGGCTTAGTACTCATTTTGTCTATAAGCTCCATGGGTGATAAAATACCTGTTTTAACAAGGTGCGTATAACTAAGTGCAAAACTCGTCTCAAGTCCTACAATGCCAAAAGGAGCTTTATCAAACTCTACATTTTTTTCATCATAGTGATGGGGCGCATGATCGGTTGCAATTACATCTATAACCCCTTCTTTAAGTGCTTCCTTCATGGCTTCTACATCTTCTTTTGTTCTAAGCGGAGGATTCATCTTTTTGTTAGTATCGTAATCTCCGAGTATACTGTCATCCAGTGTAAAGTAATGAGGTGCAGTTTCAGCGGTTATATTTACTCCCTGAAGTTTTGCCATGCGGATAAGATCTATACTGCCTTTAGTACTCATATGTGAAAGATGAAGTTTTGCTCCTGTATATTTTGCTAAGATAATATCTCTTGCAACAATCACTTCTTCTGCTTCTCTTCCTATTCCTTTGATGCCAAAAAGCTGTGCATTTTCTCCTGCATTCATGGAACCCCCTGCAAGGGTATGGTCTTCAGTATGGGAGAAGATGGGGATATCAAACGGTTTAACATATTGCATAGCCTTTTTCATAAGACCTGCGTCCATAACAGTCTTGCCGTCTTCACTAACTGCGCAGATGCCGTGTTCTCTCATCTTACCAATGTTAGCAAGGCTCTCTCCTTCCTGCCCTTTAGTAATGGCTCCTACAGGAAGAACATTAACACCATTTGCCTTTGCTGCCATCGCATGTATATATTCTACTACACATTCATTGTCTATAACAGGATTTGTATTGGGCATGCAGCATACGGTCGTAAAACCACCCCTTGCAGCTGCCTCACATCCACTTTTAATATCCTCTTTATGTTCAAAGCCTGGTTCTCTAAAATGAACATGGAGATCAATGAGGCCGGGAACAACCCACTTGCCGCTGGCATCAATTGTCTGATCTGCTGTTTGATTGTTATCTTCACCTATCTCTATAATTTTACCATCTTCAATCCAAATATCAGTAACCTCTTCTGTTTGTGTTTTAGGATTAATCAGTAACCCATCTTTAATACACATTTTCATGATTTTGCTCTCCCTTCACTTAGCAGTGTTAAAATAGCCATTCTTACTGCTACACCATTTGTGACTTGTTCGTCTATCACCGAAACGCCGCTGTCAATGAGCTCCGGCATTAGTTCTACCCCTCTGTTAACAGGGGCTGGATGCATCAAGATGGCATCCTCTTTTGCATAAGAAAACGTTTCTTCATCCAGGCCATAAAGCTGACTATATTCTCTAAGGTTCGGAAAAAGTCCGCCTTTTTGCCTCTCCAGCTGAATACGAAGCGCCATCACAACATCAGCATTTCTAACAGCAGATTTTATATCCGTTGTTACCTCACATCCAAGAGCCTCCATACTTTTTGCAGTTAGGGTACCTGGACCTGCCAGCGTGACATGTGCCCCTAGCTTGACAAGACCAAAAATATCAGATCTTGCAACCCTGCTGTGAGCTATATCTCCTACGATTGTTACATTAAGTCCTTTGAAGCTGCCTTTCTTTTCGTAGATCGTATAAAGATCTAAAAGTGCCTGTGTTGGATGTTCGTTAGCTCCATCCCCTGCATTCATAACGGATGCTTTTACATTTTTAGCTAAGAGGTGTGCTGCCCCGCTCATACTATGCCTTATAATCATATACTCTATACCCATTTTATCAAGTGTAATACCTGTATCTGCGAGTGTTTCACCTTTTTGTACACTGCTTGAAGCAATGCCAAGGTCCACCACGTTCGCTCCAAGATACATCCCAGCCATAGTAAAGGCTACTCTTGTTCTTGTACTATTCTCATAAAATAGGGTAACAATGCTTTTATCTTTTAATACATCTAATTTACTCCTAGACCCTAAAACGATTGGTTTCATGTCCTTTGCGAGTTCTATTATCGACATGATTTCTGAAACTCCTAAATCTCTTATACCTAGTAAGTCTTTTTTATGAAGCATCATAGCACCATCCTTTATAAACTTATTTTTTGGCAAAATAAAAGGTAATAAAAAGATTTATCATCTTTTTATTACCTTATAACTTGCGAGAGATACTAATTTTTGGAAAACATAAGCTAAGACACCTATGCCATTAGAAACAAAGCATGTATCCGCTGTTTTTATATTTAATTTTACGTGTTTATTATATCTTACCAAATCCATTATACTGGTTGTTTGAGTGTTTATTTGTCTCATGATAATCTCCTTTTTGGCCTCTCTGGACCAAGCTTAAAGGTAATATTTATATTCAATTTTCTGTGTTATATCATATCACAGCTGACTGGCAGTGTCAACATATTCGACGCATATTTTTAGGACAAGTTTACTATATTCCATTTCCATAAATATCCATATATTTTTCACCCTTTAAGCCTTAGTGAATATATTAATACTGATATTGTTTATAATCTAGGAGTACACTATGCTGACCAAACAACAATTTATTCATCACTCTCTGCACCTTAATTTGTTTTTCCTTAGAATCATTAAAGAACATTTTATATTTTTAGAAGCAGCCTTATTTATGAAAAATAAAAAGCTAATGGGAGAGGCAGAATTCTTTAAAAATGAATTCGAACGGCTACTGAAGCACACTATTATGCTGGCAGAAAGTGCGATGGATTTTAAAATGCCAAACGCTAATGAGTTTGTAACAAAATATACCTTAGATGCAGAAAAAATAACTCAATTTGCAACTGGCATCCCTATTGATATGAGTATTACTAAAATGGAAATATCTTTGATGTCTGAAAAAGATTCTAAGCATCATCATGCTTTACTAGAAGACCATGTCTATAAACTTAATGACCGCATCATTAAAACAGTTACTGCCGTTATCAAGGTGAAATCACAGCTTTTAGAAGATGTCTTGTCCTGCAAGCTTTTTGTCAATACCTATCCCTCTCTTTTAGAACATGTACTTGAAGAAACGAAGCACTACCTGGACCTGTTAAGCAAATTGCAGGGCCGTATAGAAATCCATATGAAACAAGATCTTATGAGTGAAGAAAATTTCTGGAATCACATTATGTCCGAGCACTCCTTATTTATTAGAGGCTTATTAGATCCATCTGAGAAACAATTATTTGATATTGCAGATGAATTTGCGGAAGAATTTGAGACACTTGAGAAACAAACAGAGGATTTAAATATGTTATCAAGTGGTTTATCAGCACTTACTGAACGTACAATAAGATCAGTTACTGCCCTTAGAGACTTTAAAGCGCAGGCTACAGAGGGACTGCTTGGCTGTAAAATTAAAGCTATTATTCTTCCGCTGCTTGCTGATCACGTTCTTAGAGAAGCTAATCATTACTTACATCTTTTAAACATGCCTGATGATATGTAACCATTAATAATCTTCTATTTATAAATAGGCTATCCCCTCTATTTTTCATAAAGCCAAATGAGGTCATTAGATTTTTACTAATGACCTCTATATACTTCTTAATGCATCTATTGGACTTAGCTTTGAAGCTTTCCTCGCAGGAGCCAGGCCAAACACAATACCGATTGAAGCCGAAAATCCAAGAGCCAGCGCAACTGTAGCCATAGATAGTATAAAAGCTGTTTCTATCATCATACATACCAAGAAGGCAATAACGATACCAAGCAAAAGACCAATAACGCCGCCAAAACATGATAGAAATATGGCTTCAATTAAAAATTGCTGCTGTATTCGCCTAGGCTTTGCTCCCAGTGCTTTTCTAAGGCCTATCTCAGCTGTACGTTCTGTCACAGATACTAACATCATATTCATAATACCAATCCCTCCAACTACAAGAGATATAGAAGCTATGCCTGCAAGCATCAGACTTAGTGTATGAGTCATTTGACTGATTGTGTCTAAAATATCCTGCATATTAGTAATAGAATATCCTTCTTCATTGTAATTAAACGCTTCGCTAAGCACACTCTGAATATCTGTTGTTATCGTATCTGAATACTCACTATTTGACATATATACATCTACACTTGATATATATTTTGTCCCTAAAAAGCTCATAGCCGTTGTATAAGGAATGATAACCGAGTCATCATTTAAACTTATTGCAAAACCCTTTGAACCTTGCAGGGTACCGATTACAGTATAGGTAACTCCTCCAATCATTAAATCCTTCTCCAGCGGATTTTCACTCCAAAACAATTCCTCTACGATGTTCTGGCCAATTAAACAAACTTTATTTTTATTTTTGATATCTAAAATATTTATCCCTCTGCCAGTTTGTATAAGATCATCTGATTTTAAAAAGTATACTTCATTCTTTCCCTGAACAGCAACATCTTCTTTAACTATTTTATTGTGAACTACAGCTGTCTTACCTGTTATCGTAGGCGATACACCTAAAACATTCTCCACTTCTGCAATTTTATTAATATCACTATTTAAAAGTCCTTGTTTAAGAGGTGTGCCCCTTGTTTGTATTGTTATTTTATCAGCTCCAATAGATGCAACCTGGCTTGTAACGCTGTCAGTAGCTCCCTGTACTATTGTAATGAGTGCAATGATAGATGACACGCCTATGACAATCCCTAAAATAGTAAGAAGTGATCTTACTTTATTATGAATAATATTCTGCCACGACATTTTTATACTTTCTTTAAACATATGCCACGTCCTCAATCAGTCTTCCGTCTAATATACGTATAATCCTGCCGGCTCTCTTCGCAATATTTAGATCATGAGTAATCATAATGATTGTTCTGCCTTCTTCATGCAGCTCACGAAAAAGCTCCATGATCTGCTGCCCTGTCGTTTGATCAAGGGCTCCTGTTGGCTCATCCGCAAGGAGTATTGTTGGTTCTGTAACCATTGCTCTTGCAATGGCAACACGTTGCTGCTGTCCTCCTGAGAGCTGATTTGGCCGATTTTTCATCTTATCACTAAGGCCAACTCTAGTAAGCATATTCGCTGCCCGTATTTTCCTCTCTTTTTCGGGAAGCCCTGCATAAATAAGGGGCAGCTCCACATTATCAAGAGCAGATAGACGCGGCAGGAGCTGAAACTGCTGAAATATAAATCCAATTTCTTTATTTCTGATATAAGCCAGTTCTTCCTCATCAAGTCCCTCTACTTCGTGCCCAGATAAGATATACTTCCCGCTGGTTGGTACATCCAAACAGCCAATGATATTCATAAGGGTTGATTTACCAGACCCTGATGGCCCTAATATAGAAACAAATTCCCCTTGGTCAATACTTAACTCAACATCTTGAAGTACTGTCTGAATTTCCTCCCCCATTAAGTAGGTTTTAACAATGTTTTGCATGTTTAAAATCTGTCTGCTCACTCATTTTCACCTCCAGCGGATCTTCCAGCCATCCCCTGTCCTGGTCTAAACCTATTATTAGTCTTTGTCGTCTTAGGGATCATGATAATATCTCCGGCTTTGAGTCCCTCTTTTATCTCTGCGGTCTTGCCGTCATTGACACCTGTCTGTACATATACCGCAGACGGAACACTTTTTTCTCCCTTTATAAAGACATAAGGCTGATTATTTTCATCAAACTGCAGAGCTTTCATAGAAACAACTGTAACCCCTTTAACACTTTGATTAATTATTTTTATCTCTGCACTCATGCCGACTTTTATAGCCTCATCTTTCTCCAGATCTATGGCAGCTGTAAAAAATGATACACCATTCACATGAACAGCTTCTTTAGACACACTAGAGATCTTCCCTTTTATTTCCTTATTAACTGCTCCAATAGCAACCATCACTTCCTTATTCACGGCAATAGCAGATAAATCATACTCATCCACCTTAACTGTTATCTGCAGATTTTCGTAGTCAACAATATCTGCAAGTGCAGCTCCTGGCATAACCTGAGCATTCTCATCTACATATATTTTTGAAATCTCTCCGTCAATCGAAGCTTTTAGCTTATCCCCTTGGGTTGTTTTAAAAAGAACATCATCCTTTTTGACAAGATCTCCTTCTGCTAATTCTATTTCATCAATCTGTACCCCCTTTTCACTTATGATGCTCTCTCTGTTTTTACTTTCTACCACACCGCTGAAACTATAATTGGTTATGATATCTCCAATCTTTACAGTTTCCTCAGTATATCCGCTCTCACGATTACCTCCTAGCAGCCTAGGAAAGGCTAAAAGGAAAATCACAATTACTCCTATACTGATTCCTATTAATAAGCCTTTTTTACGTTTCTTTTTTACTGTCATATACATTTCCTCCAATATGTTTATGATGACCCTATATTCATCTCTTTATTAGCCTAATCCTGTATTTTACTTAGTTCATAATTTATACCAACAAAAAAAGCCCGTCAAGGTGACCGCAATCACTTGAACAGGCTTATTTTACTTTACATGGTACTGAAATTCTTTTCTTCTATCCACTTTATAACATACGCAATAGCATTCTCATTATTACTAGGCGCAAAGTGCCTAGCCCGATCAAGCAGCCTCTTGGCACCGTTTGCTACACAAAAACCGTAAGCAGCATTCTCTAAAAGGTCAATATCATTCATATTGTCTCCTACAGCTATGACTTTAGAATGATCAATATCGTAGAGATTAGTCAGGTAATTAAGGGCAGCTCCTTTGGTACTATACTGCGGAACTATTTCCAGATATCTTGCTCCGCTTCGTATCACAAGTCCTTTGTCATAAGTCTCATGGAAAATGCCCTCTAGGTAATCGATTTCTTCTTCTTCACCGATTAAAAGAACCTTTGTCCAGTTTCTTTCCCATACTTCAGGTTTGATCTCACGTATGACATCATAACCTTGTCTTGAAAACCGATAAGAATACTTACAAGACTTATAGATATATACATTTTCGTCAATATAAAGTTCTATGCCTAAATAGGGCTGTTCTTTCTTTAGTACTTCAACAATCTTTTTTCTTTCATCCTCCAAAAAAGACTGATACAGCGTTTGATTCTTTTCATAGTCATAAATCTTACATCCATTATAAAGAATCGCAGGAAAATTAATGTGAAGAGGATAGACAACATTTTTAGCTGAAGGCGTCATTCTGCCTGTTGCTATGGTAAAACGCCCTCCCTCATTCATAAAATAGGCAATTGCCTCTTTATTAGCTCTTGATATTTTTCCTTTATCGCTTAGCAGTGTACCGTCCATATCTGTCACAAGTAAGTATCCATCAAATTTTTTTTGCATTTATTATTCCTCTACTTGGCCAAGCATTTTATAAATTTTGTAAAAGTCAAGCTTAGAAACTGTAGTATAGCTGGTTTTATCTAAATCTCCAACTACAATAGAATTTTCATCGCTTAAGAGCTGGCTTGGCACGCCATTAGTATATTTAATGTGGTGATTAAGCGTATTTTGATCTTTGTCCACCATACGGATAATTTCTATTTCATCTGCATAAGCAAGTGCGAGTGCTGCACTTGGGAAAGGGGTTCCTTTCCAAGACATTCTAAGCCCATACATACTAACATTGGCTGTACATATAGCACTTAATTTATATAGTTCATTAATTTGCTGTTCACTAAGCATATGAAATTCATCTACTACTATGTAATCATAATTATTAAAAATAATATCATTAATATTTAAACACTCTTCCGGCTTAAGCAGAATATCGGCCTTCACTTTATCTTTAATCAGTCTGCTGCATATGTATCCGCCGTCTCTTGTATCTAGTTCTGGTTTAATAACCAATGTTTTTAAATTGCGCAACTTTAAATTTTGCACCTCAGCTATCGCTCTAGCTGATTTTGATGAACCCATAACCCCTACTGTAACTTTAAAAAAACCCATCTTCTTTCTCCTTTTTATTGTTTTAGTAAATGCTCTCCATATTCTTTAAGTTCTGCTCTATCCATATCCACAAGGCTTCTTAAGAGATCTGCTTTATCGGCCTCACATAAACTTTGTTTTAAAATATGCTGTCTTATTTCTCCTAATAAACTTACATAGGCTTCATAGCTTATATCATATCTGTCTTCTAGTTCTTTTTTTATTTTATGAGCGAGTGCAGGACTGTTACCCGCTGTTGAAACACTGATTATGAGGTCGCCCCTTCTCATACAGCTAGGCACTATAAAGCTGGATAATTCCTGGCTGGATACGACGTTACAAAGCATTGAGTGCTGCTTACAATAAAGTCCAATTTCTCTATTAAGCTCTTTGTTATCTGTTGCTGCAACGACTATATAACTTCCGTGTAAATATTCCTCTTTATAAGTGTCCTCTATAAAATGCATACCAACCTTTATTTTTTCAAAATCATCTATAAAATCTGGGCTGATGGCTGTTACATCTCCATTAAAACTTAAGAAATGTTCTGATTTTCTATAAGCAACCTTGCCGCCGCCTACTATTGTTATCTTCATTTCAGCTATGTTAAGCATCATAGGGTAGTACATGAATTTATCTCATTCCTTTTAGTTTTTTTGCAATATCTTTAGCAAAATACGTAATGATGATGTCTGCACCAGCACGTTTGATGGATAAAATAGTCTCCATAACAGCCTGCTCATCTAAAAGTCCAGCTTCCACTGCAAGCTTAAGCATTGCATATTCTCCGCTTACATTATAAGCAGCAATAGGCACATTAAAAGTATCTTTTACCCTTCTGATAATATCGAGGTAAGCAAGAGCTGGTTTTACCATTACAATATCAGCACCCTCTTCGATATCTAAGCTTACTTCTCTTAGTGCCTCATTACTGTTGGCATAATCCATTTGATAAGTTTTTCTGTCTCCAAAGGCTGGCGTCGACCCAGCAGCTTCTCTAAAAGGACCATAGTAGCTGGAAGCATATTTTGCACTATAACTCATAATAGGAACATGTGTATACCCACATTCATCTAATTCCTTACGCATGTAACCCACTCTGCCATCCATCATATCAGATGGTGCGACCATATCTGCGCCGGCCTTTGCATGGCTTACAGCCACCTGACCTAGATAATATAAGGATTTTTCATTGTGTACATAACCATTTTCGTCTAATATGCCGCAGTGTCCGTGAGAAGTATATTCACACATGCATACATCAGTAATCACATACAGTGAATCCGTTATGCTCTTAATTTTTCTAATCGCCTTCTGTACTATCCCCTCATCATTATACGCTTCACTGCCTTTATTATCTTTGTGCTCTGGAATACCAAAAAGCAAAACATATTGGATCCCAAGTGCTGTAATTTCATGAATCTCTTCTTCAAGTCTATCCAGTGAAAATCTATAAACCCCTTTTAATGAACTAATTTCCTCCTTAATATTAGTCCCTTCTATAATAAACAGAGGATAAATAAGATCAGACACTTGTAGGTCTGTCTCTCTCACTAAACCTCTTATATGTGCATTATATCTTAATCTTCTTGGTCTTTTATTCATGATTACCATCTCTTTCTATATTTAAGTTTCAAGTTCAAAACTGCCATCCAACATTATACCATATCTTGTATAAAACATGTATCATTAAGCCTCTCAATAACTGCAAAATCATTTTCTATAGTCACAATAGTGAGAGATGCATTATCTATTTTAAAATGCCAGTGAAGACTTGGGCTTTTACTTATTAAGTGAGATAAAACATTACGAATGGTCCCTGCATGTGCACATATAAGTATAACCTGTTCATTATGTATTCGTTTAATGTCATCAATCTTCACTGCTGTTCTTTTATATGACTGTACTAAGCTTTCCCCGCCAGGATAAACATAGTTATCCCCTAAGTCTATCATTTTTATAATTTCATCCGGATATTCTTCTTGAATTGTTTGAAAACTAATGCCCTCAAAATTTCCGAAGTGGATTTCCCTTAGTTCATCTGCTGTTTGGATAGGTAATCTTTTCTTATCAGCTATATCTTTTACCGTTTGCCAAGTCCTATTGGATGGACTTGCATAAATAGCATGGATTTTATAGTGACAGAGCCTTTTTGTAAGTGCATCAATTTGTTTTTTGCCAGCTGCACTTATCTGTGTTTCTTTAAAGCCTGAGAACGTTTGATGCTCATTCGCTTCTGTTGTTGCATGTCTAATTAATATCAGAGTAATCATTGATTGCCTCCTGTACTTTATCAAATATACTGCATGTCTTCTTGTAAATACTATTGTATATGCTGGGTATGAGTGATGTAAAGTAACTTTGTAAAGTAACTTTATAGATTATTCTTTTAAGCTCGTGTTACTCTTTTAAACACGTGATCTCTACGCAGTCTATAGCATAGGATGCCTAAGTGTACTAAAAAATATGAACTAAAAACAAAAAAGACTCACCCTAAGGAAAGTCTCTATTTTATATAGCTTTAGAATACTATCAGCCGTACGCTCTTTTGTCAGATAAACATCAAAAGTGTTAAAATATCCATATAATTCTGCGAAGTATATTTAATTGTATACTCTCCAACTTGCTCAGCTTTAGGATAAAAAGAGTATTTATAGGCATCTTGATGTTTTTTAAACTCTACTTTGAGTTCATAGGAATCTAGTGGCAGCGTTTTAAAACTTGCAATATTTTCTACTGCACGCTTTGCTACTTTTTGAATACGGGATACCGCTAAATCTGGATGAATACTTACAACAGCTCCTCCAAATCCCTCCTGTACAGCAACCGTTTTAATCATTGGATCAAATGCTCTCACGTGTCTTATAAGCTCCCCATCTCCCGATACGGCGATAACTGGAACGCCTATCATATGTGCAGCATAGGTATAAATCAAAAACTCATCAGCCTTTTTTCCATTAATAGATATACTTCTTATACTGTCAATGGATAAAGTATGGGCAAGAGGTGTGCCATTTGAGCTTCCGCCGCTGTGATAGCCTATGAACATGACGCCGTCAAAACTCTCATCCAAGCCTTCTACCATATTGTAAGGATGATTACTCCAGCCTGATATGATTTTGACTCCCTTAGGCAGCATGGAATGAATGAGGTTTTTGCCATCCTCGTGAGCATCTTTAACAATAATATAATCTGCCCCGCCATCAAGCGCCCCCTGACATGCAGCTGCCACTTCTTTTGTCATTTGTTCTCTATATCTTCCATAGTCTCCACTACCTTTATGTGTCTCCTGCCATGATGAAATCCCCGTTGTCCCTTCAATATCTGCACTAATATAAATGCGCATAGCGTGATCCCCTCTCATTTGTATACCCTTTTACAAATATTTTGGTTATAAAAACTTATCTCATAAATCTTATTATAGCCTACTCCAAGTAAATTTTAAATACTACCAAGCTTTCTTTGGATAAATTTTAATATAAGTTCACGGTCATCATTAAAGATGTTGATACCAATTCTTCTATTGACAAAAGGATAAAGCAGCCAATTGCCAGCTGTTCTAAATTGATTATACTTATCTTTTTCTACTTTAAAGAACAGTTTAATATAGTCCTTATATTTTTTGAACTTAAAATGAGAAATATCAGTATACTCAAATACATACTGCCTTCCAATGTGTTTTAGAGATCCTATTTCATAAATGATTACTTTTTTAGTTGTTAAATAGACATGATATTTAACTGGAAAGTCGTTATAGGCAGCAAGCATCATAAATGCATAGTCTGCACTTGTCATGTTCCCTAGATAATTTAATGCTGTTAGACTGCCTTCGCACTCGGCTTCAATATATTCTTCTTCCTGTAGTTCACCTTGAGCGGTTTCTTTCATCTTTTTCAAGTTTCTTTTTATGATATATTGTTTTGTCTTAGCTTTACTATTCTTCTCATTTTTCTTATAGGCTGCTCCTAGCTGCTCAAATTCTTCAACTGTATCATCACTAAAGATCTCATACTCATTACTTATCTCATTCATTATAAATCCCCCCTATCCATTTTCTTAGTTTCCCTTTGCTTCTAGAAATACGTGTATAAACAGCTTGTGGGGTCATATTCAGCCTGGTACTTATTTCTTCAACAGATAGTTCATCTAAATATCTCCATGTGAAAATCTTTTCATCTACTTTATTTAATTTTTGAATAGCCTTTTTAAGTGCTGAGTGGTTTTCTTTACATATTACAGCGTCCTCCAAAGACTGACCTAAAACACTGTCATTCTCTTCAACAGTATCCCTAGGTAGTTTTTTACACTTTCTTATATAATCAATTGTTTTGAATTTTATAATAGAAATCATCCAGTTTCTAAACGTTCCTCTTTTCGAATCATACTGATCTATCTTACTCCAAATGTTAAAAATAACGTCATTATAGCACTCTTCAATGTCCTCATGTTTCATTTGATGATGCCCCATGCTGTAAATAACCCCATAAATTAAATTGCTGTACCTATCCATTAATAAGTCAATGCCTTTAGCCTGCTTTTTCTGCAATAAATCAATGATTTGCTCCTCCATCTATTCACTCTCCTCCATTATACCCTCATATGTATATACGAAAACACCTTCATATTTCTTACAATTTAATTGCATCTAGAAAACATTTAATCAGCTGTATCTTTTTACAGAGATGTAATATTTTAATCGTTATTTATATATTATATTATTTTTATGATCATTTATTATTTTTAAGATAAACGTAGTATACTATAAAAGAATTAATTACTAAAGGAGCTGATAAAATGCCTGCTTCATTACCTAAAAGAGCTGAAGTCAAAGTAGAAGATACTTGGAAGCTCGAAGATATTTTTTCAACTGATCAAGTATTCGAAGAACAATTCAGTAAGGTTAAAGGCCTTATAGGAGCCTTTGCAGCCTATGAGGGCAATCTGACTTCAAATGGAATGACTTTATTTGAATTTTTATCTAAACAAGATGAAATTTCAGAGCTTAGCAATAAACTTTATGTGTATGCACATATGCGCCTTCATCAAGATGGCGGCAATGCTTACTATCAAGACCTCACAAGTAAAACGGAAGTCCTGTCGACAGAGATATCTGCAAGTCTATCCTTTGCAAATTCAGAACTGTCTTCCCTCACCTTAGAAACCCTTGAAGGGTTATTGGATCAAACGCCAGAACTCAAGTTGTATGAACGTTACCTCAAGGAAATATTAAGACAAAAAGATCATATTTTAGATAGTAAAACTGAGAACTTACTTGCAAGAGTGACTGAAATAGCAAATGCCTCTCAAAATGTATTCAGTGTATTTAATAATGTGGATATGAAGTTTCCGATTATAAATGATGAAAAAGGTGAAGCTGTCAGACTCACCCATGGCACCTATATTAAATACTTGGAAAATAAAGATATAAGCGTCAGAAAAGCTGCATTTACTGGTATGTATGAAACCTATAGCAGTTATCGCAATACGCTTGCAACAACTTTTGCGGCAAATATTAAACAGTATGGACTATTTTCAAGTGTCAGAAAGTTTGAAACCCCGCTTCACTATGCTCTTTCTGATAACAACATTCCTGTATCTGTTTATAATAACTTGATCGAAACTGTTAACAAACATATGGATATCATGCATGAGTATATCTCTTTAAGACGCTCTTTACTCGGTCTTCAGGAACTGCATATGTATGATTTGTTTGTCCCGCTTGCCAAGAATTTTGATAAGCGTATCTCATATGATGAAGCTTGTGAAACCATTCTTAAAGCACTGGAACCGCTTGGCAAAGATTATGTGGAAATGATTAAAGAAGGCTTTAGTAACAGATGGATTGATAAATATGAAAATGAAGGCAAGCGCAGCGGAGCCTATTCCTGGGGAACATATGGCATCCCCCATCCCTATGTGCTTATGAACTACATTGATAATGTAAGTAATATGTTTACGCTCGCTCATGAAATGGGTCATGCTCTTCATAGCTATCTTTCTGAAAAAACGCAGCCTTTTATTTATTCAGGGTATTCTATTTTTGTAGCCGAAGTAGCTTCAACCGTTAACGAAGCACTCCTTATGCAATATCTGCTTAAAACAGTTGCGGATAAAGATTATAGGCATTACCTCATTAATTATTTTATGGAACAATTCAGAAGCACTCTCTATAGACAGACGATGTTTGCTGAATTCGAAAAGGATGTTCATCTCACTAATCAAAATGGGGAAACTCTAACATCAGAACTCCTTTGCAGCAAATATTATAGTCTGGTTAAAAAATATCATGGGAATGACCTATGTGTTGACCAGCTTATTGAAAACGAATGGGCACGTATTCCCCACTTTTATTCTCCTTTTTATGTTTATCAATATGCCACAGGCTACTCAGCAGCTATCGCACTCTCAACACGCATCCTGACAGAAGGACAGAGTGCTGTAGATGATTATCTTAAGTTTTTAAGCGGAGGTTCTTCAAAAGACCCTATTGACTTACTTAAAATAGCTGGTGTGGACATGAGTTCACCCGCTCCTATCGAAGCGGCTCTAAGTGAATTCAGAAACCTCATTAAGCAAATGAAAGCTCTTTAGACATTAGGATTTTTATAAAATGAAAACCCGTTATTGGCCCTTATAATAGGCCTCAATAACGGGTTTTCATTTTATAATGTCATTTCCTCTTTTGCTTTAACACTTATTGTGTACTGGGAAATATAAAGACCTGCTAAAGTAAGTACCGCCCCAAGGAGCGCCATCCATGTGATTTTTTCATCCAGTACAAGTGCTGAGGTAACAATAGTAACAACCGGAACTAAATAGATATAGACACTGGTTTTTACTGCTCCTAAGAGACTCACAGACCAGTTCCAGGTTGCAAAACATAAGGCCGATGCGCCAAGGCCTAGATAAAGAATATTAAATAAGTTTCCTGCAGATGTCAGCCTTACCAAATTCAGACGAAAATCAAAAATGAATAACGCAGGTATCATGAAGATAAGCCCATATAAAAAGACTTTTCTAGTGCCTTGAATCGTACTGTACTTAAAACTGCTTACTTTTTTCATCAGTATAGAATAAAATGCCCATGCAAGTGCTGCAAGAATAGCTAATAGATCTCCCATCGGACTTAGCCTTAAGACATAACTTCCATTTAGTGCTACAAGACTAATCCCCATAATCGCGGCTATAAATCCAAAAAAGAAACGTTGTTCCAGTTTTTCTCCATCTAACAAAAGATGGGCTAAGAGTGCCGTAAAGATCGGTGCAATTGAAATGATAATGCCTACGTTTGATGCGAAGGTATAGGTAAGAGCAATGTTTTCAAGCAAAAAGTAAAGTGTTACTCCGCACAAACCGGCCATAGCAAAATGAATTTCCTCTCTCCAGCATTTAGGTTTTAATACCTTGGGACTTATGACAAACAACGTGGCATACCCAATCACAAATCTGAAAAACAGAATTTCAATCGGTGTGAAATCCTTAAGCAGTATTTTAGTTGCTATAAAGGTTGTTCCCCATATAAAAATGGTAATAATTGCTGAGCCATGGGCAGCTGCTAAGCGATGTTCTTTCATACAAATGACCTCCTTAAAGTAAATTCTGTTTCTTGATATCTTCAAACAAAATCTTTCTATATTGATTAGGGGTAAGTCCAATTAGCCTTTTAAAAAAGTGATTAAAATGACTTTGATCACTAAAACCTGTTTGAAATGCTGCATCAATCGGTCTAATCCCCTGTTCTAAAAGCTCTTTTGCACGGTTGACACGGATTGTTTCAAGATATCTGTAAGGAGATATGCCCTTTTGCCTTGTAAAAGTTCTTAATAAATGGTATTTGCTTAGCCCTGCGAGTCCACTTAGCTCATCAAGCGTTATATTTGATATGTAGTGTGACTCTAAATAGTCACATACTGTCTTTATCTCATGCGTTAATTCTTGATTACTATTTAAAGGATTCAAGCCTGAATAATCTCGTATTAACTCTTCAATGAGAAATAAATAAAGTTCTTCCTTTTTGAAGTCTTTCTCTTCTTCGGCTATCATATGATGCAAATCCCTTAAGCAAGATGAAAGTTCGCTGTTATAATGTACAGGCCTCATAAAGTATGGCTGATCATCTTTGCCAGTTATTTCAAAAACAGCAGTTTTCATTACTTCTGGCTTGATATGTATGCAGCGAAAATCTAAAGTTTTGCCATCTATTTGTTCACAAGCATGGCTGTCTCCCGGATTAAAAACGATTAAATCCCCCGAATCAACGTAATAGTCTTTGTCTTTATACACAAGGTATCTCTTACCACTTTCTATAAAACCAATGGTATAATGCTCATGAAAATGCATAGGAAACTTCTGCATAATTCCTTTAAAATGGTAAGCCTCTATATTTAATTCTGGATCTAGATATATGGTTCGTATTTCATTTATCATGCAGCCCTTCTCCTTATCCGGTTATTCTTTTTTAATCTTACCATATATATTAGCGTTTTTCTTGTATGATATTGCTCCCTCAACCTCCTAAATGCATCTTATTTTTACATATAGAGAAATTTTGTAAACTTCTATTAAGCTTGCAAAAGGCATATGCTGGTGTTATGATAGTTGAAATAACTTTTAGGAGGCTTAGGGATGGAAAAAAGATATGCACTTGCTGATGTTACTAAAGAACTCGTTTTAGTAAGCCAAGGACAAAAAAGTGCTGACCTTGTCATAAGAAACGGACGCTTAATTAATGTTAATACAGCAGAAATACTTTCAGATATAGATATTGCGATAACCCATGGACGTATTGCTCTTGTAGGAGACGCATCCCATACCATAGGTGAATCGACCACGGTTATTGATGCCAAAGGACTTTATATTGCCCCAGGATTTATGGATGGCCATATTCATGTAGAAAGCAGTATGTTGACTGTCAAAGAATATGCCAAAGCAGTTATTCCAAATGGCACAACTGCCATTTTCATGGATCCCCATGAAATTGCAAATGTCCTTGGCCTTGAGGGGGTTAAACTTATGATTGAAGATGGTATGAATATTCCTCTTAATGTCTATACGACGATGCCGAGCTGCGTACCTGCCACCCCCGGGTTTGAAGATACCGGTGCGGTTCTTGATGCCAAAACGATTGAAACAGCTATGAAATGGGATACTATTATTGGCCTTGGTGAAATGATGAACCTCCCTGGGGTGCTGGGTGCAAATGAGGAGGTTCATAAAGCCCTAAAAGCTACATTAGCAGCAGATAAAACGATAACGGGACATTATCCCATGCCAGAACTAGGATCCCCGCTTAATGCTTATATCGCTGCAGGCGCCCGCTGCTGTCATGAGACTGTAACATGCGAGGAAGCTCTTGCTAAGATGAGACTGGGTATGTATGTTCAGATCCGCGAGGGCTCAGCATGGCATGATGTTAAAGAAACCGTTAAAGCCATTACAGAGCATCATATTGACACCCGTTTTGCAAACTTGGTAAGTGATGATGCGCATCCTGATACACTTCTTCATCTAGGTCATATGAATCATATTATTAAACGTGCCATTGAAGAAGGCGTTAACCCCATTACAGCTATTCAAATGGCTACTATCAATGTTGCAGAATGCTTTAATCTTACCCGTGACCTTGGCAGTGTTTCACCTGGCAAGTGGGCTGATATTGTTCTTCTTAGCGATCTTTCTAAAGTTAAGGTTGAAAAGGTACTTATTAATGGAGAAGTGGTTGCAAGCGGCGGCCGAATGACCGCAGATATCCCCAAAACTAGTTATCCAGATTTTGCTAAACACACTATGCATATAGGTAAAATCTTGACAAGTAAAGATTTTGAGGTTACCGCCCCTGACTTCTACGCTCAAGATACCATAAACGTACATGTTATGGCTGTAAGTGATGCCAAAGTAGGAACACATCATGATGCTCATGAACTTAAAGTTATCAATGGCTGTGTAATGAATGATTTAGAAAAAGATATTGTTAAAGCAGTTGTTATTGAAAGACACAAATCAACTGGCAGTATGGGAAAAGGATTCGTAACTGGTTTTTCAATTAAAGAAGGTGCTGTAGCTTCAACAGTAGCTCATGATGCCCACAACCTCTTGGTTGTAGGAACAAATGATGAAGATATGGCGCTGGCTGCGAATGCCCTTGCTGAAGCAGGCGGAGGCATGATAGTTGTTAAAAATAATAAAGTACTTGCACTGAATCCTCTGCCGATTGCTGGACTCATGTCTGAAGATCCTATAGAAATAGTAGCAGCTAGAGTGGCTCATATTGATGAGGCATGGAAAGAACTTGGATGTAATATGGTATCTCCTTTTATGACTATGGCACTTCTTTCACTTGCTGTGCTCCCTGAACTTCGTCTTACTAACAGGGGTCTTGTAGATACGGTTAATTTTAAATTCCTTGATTTATTTGTATAAAAGAGAATGCAGGCCCAGGGCCTGCATTCTCTTTTATACGGTACTGCAAAAACATACTCTTTTTCTGTGAAAATCAAACTGCTGATTTATAGTTTTTTCATAGTCTGTATGTTATAAGCCGCATCCGAAAGTTATAATAATCATAATGCTTGTAAATATAAGTGCTAAAAGCATCATGTTTTTAATAATATTCGCTCTGGTTCTTCTTCTGTTCCACGTACATAGAGCAATCATGCTAAGTATCGGCAAGAATACATAACCATTCATCCACAATCCGACGTTTTTATCCAGCCACCATCTTACAATTTCTTCTTTAAAAATGTTCATCCCGAAAAATCCTGTTGCAAAGGTTGGTATAACAAGTGCAGCTCCTATGATGGTTAAGATTTGCACTTTAAACTTTGACTGAGACTGTTCAATAAGTGTGGCATACTCATGGACTTCATCGATTTCAAAATTAAGCTGCTTTAATTCTTCTTCTATCTTAAGCTGTTTAGAGAGCTTATCATAAATATGTGATCCTTGTATATCCTCAGTTACTTCTTTGAAATAAAGCTGATTAATAAACTGAATATAAATCTCATAAATACTTTCTATAGCTGGAACCAAATCATATTTGGGCAGTGTAGAGACTCTGGCGATTTCTGTAGATAAACTTAGAAGCGTTGCCCTCTGCATAATAACAAGTGATACAAGCTGATCAAAAAGCTTACTTTTTAGCATCTGATTGGAGATACAAATCAGTGAAAAACGGCTTATACCATAAATATTGCTTTCACTTTTAAGATAATAAATCGAACCTGCATGGCTTCCCATAGGGTCTTCTTCATGAAAAAGCACCTTTTTATTAATCATCATAAATTTTTCTACAAAATTATAATCTATGCTGCCACTATGAATACCTTTAACAATCTCAGTATTTTTAAAAAGACAAAGGCAAAACATTTGGTTGCCTAGTATGGGCTCAATAAAGATACTTCCCGATTTCAATTTACTTTCTTTGCATATAAAGGGTTCTCCTAAGATATTCATTACAAGAGACGTTATTGTAATAGGCTCAGTACGGTAATCTTTTTCAAAGTACTCCTCTATCTTTTGATCTTCATTAATTCTCATTTTGATATAGTCAGGAAAAAGTTCTTCTTTAGCTTTCTCAATAGGAAGAAGCGGAGGATAAATACACTTGCTAAAGCTATTAATATTTCGTATGTCCTCAGTATTCTGATATGATGTATTGCAGATATTAAGTGAGAGGACTCCTATTCCTGTTTTATAAATCTTAAGATGAATATCACATATACTAAGTAAATATTCCTTTCCTTCAACTCCAATAATAAAATAGTTGTTTTCTCCTATAGCTTTATAGCTATAATTACGTACAATAAGTGCTGATTTTGGAAATGTATAAAGCGCCGCACGTACAGGTTTGTAAAAATAGACAAACTCATTATAATCTTTATCTTCTTCGATCGCCACATCATTTATATCCCAATTTTTTAATCTCTCAAATTCTCTGTTTTGAATTTGTACATGCTGCAAAAAAAGATAACTATTTTTTTCACTGCTATACTTCCATGTAAAGGGAAATAAAAAAATGTGCTCACTTATTATATTTTTTTCCATAATAAAAGCATCCTATATCTGTTTTTATATAGAATGCCCTCAATGATCTTTTTTATCCTCTAGTCGTTTCATCTGCAATTAAGGCTGCTTCTTTAGTATACATCCCTCTTACAGTCACTCCGATTATAACAATCATTCCGCCTATAACAGCATAAAGACTCGGTACTTCTTTTTGAAGCAGCATAACCCATATTGGATTTAATATAGGTTCAATAATAGGGATAAGCACCGCTTCCAGTGCACTGACATGTTTGATCGCCTTACTATAAAGAACATAAGAAAGTCCCAATTGAAAGACGCCTAATAACAAAATTCCTATTATACTAGGTACTGTAATAACTATTCCTCCCATAAAAGGAATGGTTATGATAAAGGCCAGTATGTTCCCCCAGAAAACACTTTGCATAGGCGCGTTATCTTTTTCTATTCGCATAAAAACACTCATGAAACCAAATGAAACCCCTGATAAAAGTGCAAACAAATCTCCAAGTATATTCCCTGCTTTAAGACTATCTATAAAAAATAATATCATTCCTGCAAAAATAATAAAAATACAAGTGATGTCTTTCTTATAAACCCGCTCTTTTAAAAGCCATGTCCCTAGTATTGCTGTATAAATAGGAGCTGTATATTGCAGCAGGATGGCATTAGCTGCAGTTGTTTTTTTAGTAGCAATAACAAATAACAGAACAGTTGCAGCATAAGATACAATAGCTCCAATGCGAGGCCAGGTAAATTTAAAGTTTGGTTTTCCCATAAAACATAAAATCACACATGCTGCGATTATACTCCTAATCCCTGCTACCGCAGTGCCATTCCATGTAACTCCCTTTATAAGAACGCCTCCAAGGCTCCATAAAACAGCAGTCCCCACTAGTAAAAAAATTCCTTTTTGCCTATTATCGTTCATAGACCCTCCAATAAATATGTATTTTTTAACGTTTTACTCCTTATCCATTATAAAGAGTGCCCCTTGGATTTACAATATAAAATGCTAAAATGCAAAAAAGGTGATATAAGCACCCTGTACTTGTATCACCTTTTTCTTATTAATTATCTGCATTCTTTTGAATTATTTTTGTTATTATTTCTACTAGTTAAATCGCTTCCTATTTCCATGTTATTAGAAGTTTTGTTATTAGTATTGTTGTTAGTTTTATTACTAGTATTGTTGTTAGCTCTATTGTTTGAATTGTTATTTGAATTATTAGCCATTGTCTTAACCCTCCTTTCAAGCATTCATTTAGTAATTTGAATAACTCAATTACAAGGATAGTATTAACAGCTAAATAATTTTTATACACAATTTTTTTAAATAAAATGCACCTCTGAAACACTGTCTCTTTTTGCTACACTTACTCTAATATCTCTGTCTACAATAATATTTTTTTCTTCTAGTGCCATTTTGGCTGTGAGGTATGCAAGGTCCGGCACATTGTTGTCTTTGCTTAAATGTCCTAGTATTGCCCATTGCATCTCGTTATGGTAGATATCACATAGTGCTTCAGCAGCTGCTTCATTGTTAAGATGTCCTACATCACTTAAAATACGTTTTTTAAGATAATATGGATAAGTTCCAGCCTCAAGCATATGAATGTCATGATTAAATTCTAACAAGATGCCGTTGGAACCTCTAAGATTATTTTTGATACGTTCATCAATCACTCCTATGTCAGTGGCTATCGTTATCTTTTTATTTTTATATTCAAAGTTATAGCCTACCGGGTCTACTGCATCATGATAGATTGTGTAAGGAAATATACTAAGCTCATCTATCTGAAGATACGCTTCTTTAACAATAGGCCTTATATTATGATCCTTTACAGCTCCTATCATATTTTCACTTAACATTTGATCCCATACTTTTTGTGTAGCATAAATAGGCGTATCATATTTCCTGCTGAATATACCTACTCCTTTGATATGATCAACATGCTCATGTGTAATAAAAATGCCTTGTATAGCCTTAGGATCTATACCAAGTGCCTCTAGGCCAAGCACAGTCTTTTTCCCGCTGATTCCTATATCTATTAAAAACATCTTGCTTCCGGCCTGCAGAAAAGTACAGTTACCGCTGCTTCCGCTTGCAATTGGGCATAACTTAAAATCCATACTGCGTCCTCCGTCTGACTCATTGTTCTTTAACTCTCCTTACTATAACACATTTAAATGACTTCGTCCAAATAAATCCCTTCATTAATATTGTGTTTTTCTCATAAATATGCAATAATCTTAATAAATCATCATTTTTTTACAACTATCGATTTATCTAAAATTTCAGTATATATAATGACTAGGAGGTACTATTTTGAAACTTAAATACCTGCTTAACAGGTCTTTAAAATCCCATTCTGAGCAAGTTTTTGAAGGGATTTCTAAAGGCAGAAAGAAAGCACTCGACAATTGGTTTAAAGATACCTGGGTAGCCCTTGAGCTTACTCGCGATACTGTTTTAGCTTATTTTAATCAGAATGAACTTAATTATGATGAGATTACTGCCATTCTAGCAGCTAAAGCTGAGCAGTTTAAAGACTTCTCAGAGCTTTTTCTCATTAATCAAGAAGGTAAGGTCTATTCTTCCACTTACAAAAAAAATATTGGTACATATATGAATAACCTGCCAAATTATATCTCCGGCATAGATCATAAACCTCTTATGTACGGCCCCTATACAGATGCCTGCACCCTAGAAATTGGAAAATTCAATTCAAACTTCTCTGACGAAGTTACTCTAATGTTTTCGCTGCCTTTTAAAAATGAAAACACAGGCAGAACCTCCATCCTTTGCGGAAGGATTCCTAATGATGTGATGAGTGATATTATTCAGGATGAAGATACGCACGTCTACAAAGATTCAGGAGATAACTATTTGTTTATGGTAAAATCCAACAGAGGCATTGCTCCTGGAACAGCCATTTCAAGAAGCCGCTTTGAAGATGATACTTTTACAATGGGTGAAAACTTAAAGCAAGGAGTTAAAACCAAGCGCTGGGGCGTTATTCAAATTAAAAAACATACAGAATTCGAAATAGTATTTACTGACCCTGCCACAGGGTCGCTTCACGTAGGTGTTAATAATACAATAAAAAATGGTGAAAACTTAGATTGTTGGCCTGGTTATCCAGACTACAGACATATTCCTGTAGGCGGGAAAGGAATTATTATTAATCCTCCCCACTCCGAGGAAGTCTGGGGTATGATGTGTGAAGGTGATATCGCTGAAATTTACAACTTCTCGAGTTTAAGTTTAAAAATTCCTGTTATAAGCGGCCTAACAAGTGGTGTACTTATTTTCGGCAACTATCTACTGTCCTATTTAAGTGATTCTTTTGCGCTCACCAGATTGAGTATTATTTGGATACTCATGACGCTCGCTACCTCTTATATGATTAAGAAGTTAGTCACTGCTCCTTTAAATAAAACTATTACTATACTGCAGCAGATAGCTGAAGGTGAGGGAGATCTTACCATCAGGGTGAACAAGTCTTCCAAGGACGAAATTGGGGAACTTTCCAGATGGTTTAATAAGTTTATCAATAATCAAATGAGTTTAATTAAAAGAATCGGAAGTGCTTCAAAAGAAGCTAAAACTTCTGCTAAAGGTCTCTCAGCTATGACTGAAAGTGTAAAAGAGAATACAAAAGTTATCGAAACCTCTGTATCCTATCTGATAAAAAACTTTGAAAAACAAAATAAGATATTCCAAACAGCAGATGAAAAGTTCATGCTTATCTCTAACTCCATAAAGGATGTTAAGCAGCTTATTAGTGACGTAAGTCATAAGACACAAAATACAAACGAACATGCTCTTGCAAATACTGAGTCATCAAAAAAAGTCCTTGCTACTGTGAGTGAACTTGAAGACATGATGAATAATACACTTCAAAGTATTATTGTTCTTCAGAAATACTCTGAAGAAATTAGTCAAGTAACAAGCTTAATCAGTTCTATCAGTAAGCAAACTAAGCTGCTTGCTCTTAATGCTTCAATAGAGTCTGCCCGTGCTGGAGAAGCTGGAAAAGGTTTTGCAGTAGTAGCGAGTGAAATTTCTAAGCTTGCTGTAGAATCTAGCGAGGCTACTGAATCTATCTCTAAACTTATTTCATCTGTTCAAAATGAAACTCAAAATACAATACAAAATGTTGAAAGTATCGGTACTAAAGTAGATGAAGAAAGTTCTATTGTAAAAGCTTCAATTGCTACTTTTAATAAAATCCAAGAAGATATTTCAAGTGTAACTGAAAATGTTCAGTCTATTTCAGACCTAATCAAAATTCAGTCTGATGAAATCAATGAAATTTCTTTAAACATTCAGGAAACTGCTGCTACACTTGATAAAAATACGCTAAAAAGTGCAAATCGAAGTGAAACTGCCTTAGAACTCGTTCAGTCCATACTGACTCAAACTTCTCAGGTGGAACAAGTTTCTAAAGTACTGTCTCATTCTTCTGAAAATCTCAATGATACCATAAGTGCATTTAAATTCAAATAAAATTAAACGACTGGGCTACGCTCAGTCGTTTAATTTTATTTATCATTTTCTATACATACTTTTTTGTTTTCATTACATACAATCTGTCTTGGTACTTGAGATAAGGTTGTCTTTAGGATAACCTTGCCACCCCATAGGGTTTGAATATACTTTAGTGTTTCTGTAGCATAAGAAAGATTGAGTTCTCGTTCATCGTATAAATGGGAAAGAACCAGCGCATTTTCACTTTTAAGTACATCCTGAACTTGTATAACTGGAATACTTCCAATCCCTACACTCTCTGCTAATGTACTGCGGATTTTTTTCCACCCCGAATCATTTGCTACTTCAGAAACAACATAGTATCTTTCTTCTTCTTCAAATTCACATAATTTACTCTCGAAACATAAATCATAAGTCAAATAGCTCCTGATAAAGGATGCATCTCTTTCTGTGCTTCGTATACATGCCAGCTTTTTAAAATCTCCTTCATATTTTTCATACAATGCCTGCCATATTTTAAACCCTAAATAATAGGGATTTAAACTGCCAGGTCTTTGACAAATGACATTATGGTGAACCTTATAAAATTCCATCTGCATATCCTGACTAAGACCTAGAGCATTTAGAATAGTATAATGCCAAAATGTTGCCCAGCCTTCATTCATAATCTTAGTTTCTATTTGCGGTAAAAAGTATCTGCTTTCTTCCATAACAATACTTACAATATCTTTTTGCCATTCATCCATGCGTCCATATTGAATGAGAAAATCAAGTACATTTTCATAAGGATAATCAATTTTTTTGCTGCCATTCCATTCATAATTTACCTTATTGAATGCGCCGCAGTGGAATTTGATAGAATGTGCGGCATCTAATATTTTTTCTACTTCTTCATACCCGATACTTGGATCACCAATATAGGTTCTTATTCTGGCTGCATGGTTTTTGAACCGCTCAATGGTTAAGTTCGCATTTGTATATTCTTTAAAAAGCCTGTTATTCTTAAAAAAATCATTATGTCCGTAGACATGAGCTATGGTCAGGATTTGAAGCAGCAGGGTATTATCTTTCATAAGATAGGCAATACATGGATTTGAATTAATGACCATTTCATAGGGAAGCCCCGCTAAATTATATTTGTATGTGGTCTTTAATTTCTCATAACTCTTACCAAAACTCCAGTGGGGGTAATGGGACGGCATCCCTACATAGGCTTCATAGCATAGCATATCTTCGAAGCTTATAATCTCGAACTCTTGAGGATAATAGCTAAGTCCTAGCTTCTTTGCTTCCTCCTCTATCTTTTCATTAAAGGATTCTAGATCTTTTAAGGTATAGTTCATCCCTCATTGTCACCCCCTGCAGTCAATTTCTCTACCTTCAGCATATCAACAAATGCTTTCCATACATCTTCTTTTTTTAAGATTTTCACGGTAGTAAAGTTAGGTTCTGTCACATCCTCACAGTACCTGTTCATAATCGTGCTTGTATACGTACTTGTTTTTATTTCGCCGTAACCAAATAAATTGCATACACTACAGAGCTTATTTGCAAGCTCAACTGCTTTATCATTATCCTCTCCCCAATTATCTCCATCACTGCAATGAAATGCATAAATATTCCAGTTATCTGGATGATATCGTTCTTCAATAATATCTAAAGCTTTTTGATACCCACTGCTAATATAAGTTCCTCCGCTTTCGCCTCTGTGGAAAAAGTCATTTTCGTTTACTTCCTTAGCAACAGTCGTATGCGCAATAAAGACAATCTCTACATTAATATACTTTATAATCAAAAATTGATAGAGCAAGAAGTAAAAACTTCTTGCTAAATATTTTTTAGTCTGCCCCATTGATCCTGATGTGTCCATAATGCACAGTACAACAGCATTGGAATCTCTTTTAAGCTTTGGTTTTTTATAAAAATACTTTAGATCATCCAGATGAAAAGGACGTCTTTCGATTTCTCCCTGATCCGCTTCTATTTCACAACTGCTACGCTGTTTTTTTTCTCTTTTAATCTTCTCTATAACAGTATGTTTTTTAGATAATTTACATCTTGCCCCTTTATCTCTCACCCCTGATCTTTTAGAACCATACTGAGTTTGGATTTCATTAAATTTTTTATGCTGCAGGTAGGGTAAATTAAGATCTTCAAATAAAAATTGTATCGCATCTTCTATCGTAATTTCCGTTTCGTAAATATCTTCCCCTTCATCATTACCTGCTCCCTCATCTCCATTTTCTTTTGCGTAATCACCTTTTGATATTTTTTTCCCTTTCTCTTCTTCACCGTTGCCTGCTACAACTGTTTTTTGATTCTTGCCATATTTGAAGTAATATTCTTTCAGCCCTTTTATAGGAATTTTTATCTTTTTGTTCTTACTTTTTCCAATGATACTTTCCTCTGAGATAATACTGCCAATATTATCTTTAATACTTTTTTCTACTAATTCTCTATGTCTTCTTCTGTCCTCAACACTGCGATCTCTGCTATTGGGTTGAAATTCCTTAAATACTGTTCCCATATCGAGAGCCTAGTCTTTCCATAAATTGTTGGCAGCATATTTTAAGATAACATTGCAGCAGTGATCACAGTACCCATTATTTTTCATCTCATCAACCATTGCATCGTATTTTACACTTTGTTCTCTATTACGCACTTTACTTTGTGTAATAATTCTTGAAAGTTCTCTTACCGAAGATGTAAGCTTTTTCTCAATAGCTTCTTTAAGGGGCTCATAACATGTATAATCCACCTTGCCCCCATTTCTTATAACTGAGAACATATAGGCAGTTACATCCTGCCTGAATCCTTTAGCTCCCGCCTGCGTGATCCCTAATTGTTCTTCTATAGAACGCATAAATTCTTCATCTGGACTTAATTCTTCACCTGTACTCGCATCTTTCATTTTGGTTTTATTAGCATAGGCTTCAGCATGGTCCAGATAATTGTTAAATAAATCTTCAGCTTGTTCTTTGTATCCATGAATAAAAGCCTTGGTAACTTCATGTTCTAACATCTTGTGATATTCTTTTTTGATAGTATCTTGTAAAAACGCCAGGTATTTCTTTTTCCCCTCATCAGAGACTGTCATTTCTTTGACTTCTCTTGCAAGTACATCCATAAGACCTATAGGATTAATGCAATCACATTCTGATTCTGAAAGGGCTGTATCTATTGCCTTAGAGATAAACCTGGTCGATAAGCCAGTCATTCCTTCTCTATCTGCTTCTTCTTTAAGCTCTAAAATATCTATACGTTTTGTAGTCCCTTTTTCTATTATCTCTTCACCATTATAAATTTTAAGCTTTGTAAGCGGATCAACTTTTGTAGATGGCGTGAGTCTTGATAAAATGGCAAACATTGAAGCTATTTCAATGGTATGGGGTGCCATATGAGATTTGAAGTTAGAATGCTTAAGCATTTTTTTATAAATTTTTATTTCTTCATTTAATTCTAAGCAGTATGGTACTTCAACTTTAACAATACGATCAAGAATAGCTTCATTCGTGTGATCGGATTTGAATTTATTCCATTCTGCTTCATTTGAATGTGCTAAAATAACTCCGTCAAAATAAATCATTGCATTTTTCCCTGGAGATGGAATACTCTTTTCTTGTGTTGCAGTAATCATAGTATGTAAGTATTCTACATCATTTTTAAAGACTTCAATGAATTCTACCAGGCCTCTGTTCCCTGCATTAAAAGCACCATTAAGTGAAAGGACGCGCGGATCATCTTCTGGATAAAGATCCATCTTAGATATATCTATAGATCCTATTAAAACAGAAGTGTCCTGATTATTTGGGTCTACAGGTGGTACAACGCCTATGCCTTTTCTTGACCTTATTGAGAAATCAGTCTGAACAACAGGGAATTTTTCATATTCTCCATGAAATTCATTTATAAGTCTATACTTGCAGACTGGACATAAGTCCCCTTCTATTCTAATATCTAATGCTTCTTCCAAAGATTTTCTAAGATGTTTTGGAATAAGATGCAGCGGTTCTTCTCTCATGGGACATCCCTCTAGGGCATAAATTGGCTCACTATCCTCAAGAAGCCGCTTGATGGCATCAATAAGTGATGACTTCCCAGCGCCCACTGGTCCTACTAAATAAAGTACTTGCCTTGCTTCTTCCCCTTGCATAGCTGCTGAGTAGAAGTATCTTATAATCTTCATAAGTGTATAGTCTATACCATAAAAATCATGTTTAAAAAAGTTGTACTTTTTAATAATATCTCGGCCATATATTCTCATGAGCCTTGCATCTTCTTCAGTTCTAATCATCTCAACTCCGGATTTAACCAGCAAACGGTACATACGTTCATGAGCCAGCTGATAAATGGTGTGATCTTCTTCTAGAATATTTAAATATTCAAGGAAAGTTCCCTTGAAGCCAGCTGCTTTCCTTTCCTTTCTGTCTTCCAATATTAGTTTAGAAAAATCTATCATGTATTTTTCACTCCTTTTCGAAGGATAACTCTCTCTTTAAAAATATATGGTGAGTCTTATGAATACATGATAATTTTTTGCTAGGTTAACAACTATTTGCATATTTACTTTATTAAAGTGCAAAATAACACTATATGAACGAAAGAAGGTGAAGGAGAGATGCACTTAAATCCATACTATGCCACATTACTTGATTTCTATGAGGATGAAGAAGATATGTGCGATCAATTAGGCATTCGTTTAACTGACATTTATACAGATGATGATTGGGTTTAAAATAAAAAGCAGCAGGAATCTCCTACTGCTTTTCACTTTTATAGTAAATATCGATATATTGTTTAACATCATCAAGTTTATAGTACTTTTCACCATTTAAATCTTCCAGCATAGTCACTTTAGAGAGAGGTACCTTTCTAAAAAGTGCATTCATATATTTTTTTGAAAGATAAAGCTCTTCCCCAAATTGAGCAGCTGTAATATCGTATTTCATATAGATTGGTGCTTCATTTTGATCACTTTCCTGCAGTTCATCTAAAAAATCTTCTCTTTTAAAGATATGCTTCATGTAGTCTGCTAGTTCTTTTTGACTCGTAATGCGATAATCTTCTTTACCATTCTTAACAACTTCTCCCATGTCCACATCGATATAAAGTATTCCTTTTATTCTTGGATAGATAGAAAGCATCTCTTGGTAAAATAGATTGAGTTTATATTCTGCATCTTTTAAAGAATAAGTATGATCTACTCTTGAAAAATGAGAAATGGCAAGGGATGAAATCATCATAGGCTTAGACTTCTGAAAACTTTTGTACCAAAAGTCTATCCCTTCTAAGTTGCTAAATGAATATTTAACATTATCTTTATACTGTGGGATATACAGATTAATACCAACCCAGTCAGCAAGATGATCTCCTGGATAATAAAGGGGCATATCATAAAGCCGGCTGTCATCAACACTCCATACAATAACCGCATGTTCTAGATATTTCTCTATAATCTCATACGCCCTTTGATAAATCTCTTTATAAGCTAGCGGCTGAGATAAGTTTTGAGTAAGCGGAAATAATTCTATAAAAATAGGTACACTGTAAGAGGAATTGAGGTCAGAAATCATACGATATAGAGGCGTCAAATCCCGGTCATTACCTAAAAGTATTTTTATATAAGGTACTTTTCTTTGTGCTATACACTTTAAAATATCTTGTGAGGAAAGTCCTTTTCCCATAGTATATTGAAATACTTTAAACGTCTGGGGCTGGCCAACAATCTCTTCAAATGCAGTAATGTCTGCGTGAATATCACTGTTTCTGTCAACATATGCCCCTAAATAAACGCCTTTCGGCGGTTCATATTTACCTAGTTTAATATCTTGTTTAATATATAATTCTATATTGCAGTCTTTTTTACTTGCCTCTGTTAAGATGACAGGCTCATTATTTGGTTCTATTCTTTGAGAACAGCCTGCAGAGCTAGCCATAAAAACTGAGAGCATTAAAAAAATAATTCCTATAGAGATAACTTTTTTCATCATAATCACCCATAGAAATTATTGTCATTTTGCTTTACTTATATACATATTAAGATTCATTTAAATACTTTTCCAGTGTTTTTAAATAATTAATGTACATACCGCCTTCGACAGGAATAAGATAATCTTTTTCAAAGAGTGCATAGGCGATAGATTTTTTCCCTCCCTGTATGGCCTCTTCATAATAGGTATCCAGGGTATTAATATCTATAAAGAAGTATTCTTCATACTTTTTAAAATGAACAACTAAAAATGCTTCCCCTCCTTGCCTCTTAAAATCTTTCATAAAGTCTATTTGGTGTTTATGTATATTATTAATCGGCAAGAAGTTTTTAGTCGTTTCCTTCGCATCGAAGCATATTGCAACGCCTTGAGCAACGCCTACATAGTCAACTGTACTTTTCTGCTCAAAATAGGCAAGTGTAATCGTTCTTTTCTCTTTATCGATTGTAATAGGTTTAATAGGCGTAGGTACTTTTTGTACTACTGCTAACCTTTTTTGTCTATATAACTCATTAGTGACATTAATCATCTCTTCTAATTCACTGCCTCTTAGACCCCGTGTATTCCAATATCCCATTATTTTTACCTCTTTTCTTGATTTTTTGTAAAATATTGGTTAAAATTAAATTAAGTACCAATTTTCTAACTATAGGGGGTATTCTATTGTATTATTTAACTTTTTTTATGAAATGTATGAAAAATAAGTTCAGATTCTTTTTATTGCCTCTTGATAAGAAAGCATCCATACTCGAAAAAAACAAACTCTACTTTTTAGCCGGTATTCTCTATATGGAACTTAAAAACTATTTAAAGGCTGCTGAGTGCTTTAACATCACCCATTCTTACAGGCATCTTATCCTAGTTTACCAAAAACTAGGGTTATATTCAAAGGCAATTGAGATCGCCGATCAAAAAAAATATTATAAAATCGGGGCGGCCATATGCGAAAAAATAAATAATGTTAAAAAAGCTGCTTATTTTTATTCTTATTTTAAACCTCTCTATGCAGCAAGACTTTATAAAAACGAGCATTTTTTTTATGAAGCCGGAGAGTGCTACCTTAAAATTTATCAATTATCCAGTGCTATTGAGTGCTTTAAAAACTGTGAAGATCTCTCTAAACGAAGTGAAGGTCTTAAGCAGCTTGAGGAATTTGCTGCTGTTTTATACTTCACTAAACATTATGATGATGCCTTTAAACTGTTTATTAAGCTTGGGGATTATTACTCCGCTCTCGAGTGCGCTAAAAAACTTAAAGAAAGTATACTTATCCGTCAAATGTCACTTTTAATAGGAAATACAGAAGCACAAAATAAAAATTACTTAGTTGCCGCAAAGTTTACTGAACCCTATGATAAAAAGAAAGCGCTCCTTTACTATTATCTGGGACAAGCTAAAACCGATGCCATCAGACTGCTGGTTGAACAGAGTAATTATGAAAAAGCATTTAATCTATGTATTCACCATAATGATTTAGACTTAGCTTATACTCTAGCGAATACCTATAACATTCCGCTTACCCCTGCTGCTTGTTCTGGCTGATAAGAGAACTTTCCTATTTCTTAATAAAAATAGGTTATAACTATTTTTATTAAGAAATAGTTATAACCTATAAAAGTGATTCTCCCCGGCATATTTCTGAATAACTCTGGGGTGCTGGTACAGTAAAAACCCTATTTTGCAAATAAGCAAAGGGACCTGAACACAGCTCAAACTTTATTTTATATGCACATAAGATTTGATATTTCAAATGATACTTTTCTTTAAAATACTTGTTTTCCAGTGGATCGCCATACTTAGGATCTCCTATAATAGGATGTCCTATCTGACTTAAGTGTGCACGAATCTGATGCGTCTTGCCCGTCACCAGCTGAACTTCAACTAAAGTGTACCGTCCATTTGTTTTTAAGGGCAGAATCCTTGTTTCTACTGGTTTAGCTCCTTCTGAATAATGATTCGTTATAACAACTTCATTTTTCCCTTCTTGTTTAAGATGATACCCTTTTAATATAATAGGCGCTGTAATCATCCCAAGAACAATACTCATGTAGTATTTAGATATTTGTTTTGTTTTGAGCATTTCACTTAGAGTCTGCGTAGAGATAAGGTTTTTACCAATCAGCACAATGCCTGCTGTATTTCTATCTAACCTGTTGCACGGAGCTGGCGTAAATCCTTTTGACACTTCCGGGTCATAACTTTTATTCTCTAATAGATAACTAAGTACCTCGTCTGCTAAGCTATGTCCGGTCTTAGTATCTTTTTGTGTTAAAAGTCCCATTGGTTTGTTAACAATAAGAATGTTATGATCTTCGTAAACAGGCTTAAAAGTAATATCCACCTTTTGTATCTCTTTTTGAACTTCAAATTCACTAAACTGTTCCTCAGTAAAAAATACATTAATGACATCATTTTTCTGTAAGATTTCATTACCTTGAGGTTTTTTAGAATTATATTTTACCTTCTTAGTTCGAATTGCACGATAAATGAAGCTTTTAGGACATTTTTTAAAATACTTCATTAAAAATTTATCTAATCTTTGATTAGCTTCAATATCGGATATGATTATTTGTCTCATAGGGCCACCTGACTACATCAACATTGTTTCAATAACTTTGGTATTTTGATCAAGTATTTCACTTGTATAACAGGCATCCTTTTCTATTTTTAACGCAGTATTCTTGATGTTATTGATGCTGGCTATATGTATAAAATGAATTTGTTTAAGAGGAATACCCTTAGCTGACAATCTATTTTGAATCCAGCCGCTATTTGTATCTATACTGTTTTTATTATAGCTTAAAAAGTAAATACTTTTGGATGTTACAATAAGGTGTTCAAATAATATAGTTCCCATTGTATCTGGAATAATAGCACTATGAAAGATTTGATAGCTTCCTTTCATTTGTTCAAGTACTGAGGCAAATTCAGGATCAGGATCTTTAAACCTATTAAAGGATATAAATCGTGTAATATTTTGTGCTAATGGCAAAACAAAGATTGCTGCCATTAGTGTAAAATAATTATTCCGAGACTTAGTTAACATTAACCCTGCTATAAATATAACCAAAACAACGCCTGCCCATACAAGAGACATGCTTAAAAACTTCTTCTTACGCCTAGCAATATAATCTTTTTCTTGTTTTATCATCTTATCACCTATTCTGAATAAATCATTTTTACTGTCATACCACCATCTATAACCAAGTTTGCTCCAGTTATAAAAGCTGCTTCTTCACTTGTCAAATAAAGAACAGCGTGTGCTATATCTTCCGGCACCCCAACTCTGCCTGTCAGATGCTGTGAATGGTCTTTTTCAGTAAGTGTTGTAAATTTGCGGTCCTTTTTCTTTTTCCACTGCGAAACATCTATCCAGCCTGGACTGATCGCATTAACTCTTACCTTATGTGCAAGGCTATTTGCCAAAGAATGAGTAAGTGCCACAAGAGCCCCTTTGGAAGCTGAATAAGGTTCAGTATGAGGTTCACTCATAAATGCCCTAGTAGATACAATATTAATAATGCTGCTGCCTTCAAGCATATGATAGGCACAGTATTTAGCGCACATGTAGGCCCCTGTTACATTAACGCGCATCACATGTTCAAATTCTTCAATGCTTCTTGTAAAAAGAGTATCATGCTCACTCTGGGTTGAAATAGCTGCATTATTGATAAGAATATCTATTTTGCCATATCTTTCAACTACGCTATTTACCATATGTTTGACAGAATCTTCATTTCCAACATCTGTCTGGATGAATAAGGCGTCTCCCCCTATACTTTGTATATATGCTTTCGTTTCTAGGCCAGCTTCTTCATCAATTTCAGCAATGATAACTCTTGCTTTTTTTTTGGCGTACTCAGCAGCAATACAATTCCCTATGCCTTGCCCACTCCCAGTAATAATAACAACTTTTCCCGAAAAATCCATTACTTCACCTCATAACTTACTCGTTCTCTATTCATTATCTGCTACCCTAGACGATATCTGCTAAAAGCCTTTTCATTTTCTCTTCATCTATATATCTTGTCATAACTTGAAGCTGCGTTAACTGTTCGTGACAATAAAAGTGTGCATAGAACGAGTCTGCAAAATCTAAGTCATCTATCATCCCCGAATAAAAGAGTTCAAGTAAATCTTCTTTATTTGAATCCTCCTTTAAAATACAGATCCTATAACCAACCGCACCTAATAGTTCTTTGTAGTGATCGAAACTAAACTGCTCATTAGTAAAATACATACCTATCCGATAGGCTACATCTACTTTAGAAGCTTTCATACTAAATATTTTGCCTATTCCTGCATCTAGAACTTCTTTTTTAGACCTGCTGATTTTATGCTCTATCCCATAGTCTGCTAATTTTTGTTTTAGCTTCTCAACATACTCTGTAGGATTTAATCTTAAATTGGGTGCAAAAAGTGTTGTATCAATATCAACAATAACAGCTCTTTCTTCCATAACCTTTTTAACAATCTGATAGTGTACATTTTCTATTTTAGAAGCAGCTTTATGATACTCCACGATGTGTGTATAGACTTCATTATCTTGCTTTGATTTACATGTGATTAATCTTTTATCAAATAACATAATACCTCCAAAGTTAACGATTACTTCTCTTCATCTTTTACTTGCATGTTATTATTTAATGTATCAGTTTCATGAAGAGATGTTTCTATAGTAACAGGCTCTTCTTCAGAAGGCGATGACTGCTTTTGAATAGTATATCTTTTTGGAAGAATAAGCAAAAGATATAAAGCTCCAAACATGACAATATATTCTATCCCTTTCATAATACTGCTATCAATCTGGATTCCGGTAAGCATTTGAAATACGCCGAGTCCAATCATAACTAAGGCTAAAACAACAACAATCATTCTTCGATTTTTATATAAAAAGTCCATAATCTTTTCCTTTCTGTCTCTAATTACTGTACGCATTTATTATAACAAATAAAAACCTAGGCGTATACTATTTTAGAAAATTCATAAGAAAAGAGGCAGTTTAATCAGCCTCTTTTCAAAATCAAACGATTGTTATATCTCTAAATAAGTCTTTAACCTTTTCTACATTCTGCTGATTAGAAAATACACAATACATTTCTTTATTAACACACTCTTCTAATAGAGGCGCAAAGGCCCTTATCGTTTCATTAGTTGTTTCAAATAGTTCATCTCTTGTTTGCTGCAGTTCTTCTTCAGTCACCCCCATAAGATAATAAACCTGCGCTGTTTTCCCTTCTGTCAGCGGGGTATAAGGGAAATCCAAATGACTGATGGTTCCAATTAAATATTGGAGAATTTCTCTGTCTGTTAATGCAATATTTCTAAGGTACTCCGGTATTTGCTTATAAACGTCCAATGTCTCCTTAAGATATGGATCTCTATAAGAAACTAAAAACATGTTGCCGCTTTTTCTAAAGTCACAGAAACATCCATAAGCACCGTTTTGTACTCTTACTTTACTCCATAAATAATCCATAGATAAAATAGATTTCAGCATCATCATACTGCCATGATACTTAAATCCTAAAGTTTTAAAATTATATCCCATCGCAACATAATTCACCTGCGTTGGATAAACTAGTGCCTCTTTAAGCTCAGTCACATCAAATTTTGTTTCAAGCTTATCTACTTGCATGTTAGGAAGCTGATCAATACTATCCTGAACCACTTCTATGACATGGTCCACTTGCTCTTTATCCGTTGTAAGCCCTACAACTATCCTATTTTTATTTGCAAGATACTGATAGGCTTCATTAAGGAGTAATAGCGTTTCTTCATTCTTTTCGTCCCAATTTTTTTCTATGTCACAAACAAAATGATAAAAAGTAATACCTTTTGTCTTTTCTTCAAAGTGCTCTGCATTTGACAGATTAGAAAGCAGTCTTCCATAAGCAATTCTATGTCCCTCACTGCTGATAGACATTTCCATCATAGCTTTCATTTCTCTAATAATTTCTATGATTCTATTTTTATCCTGAATAAGCGTATTCTGCAAGATTTCATTTAAAATATCTGTCTGCTGCTTTACTTTTTCTACTAATGCCTTTGACTTAAACTGAAAAACTGGCAAATACTGATTAGCTGTTCTATTATCATTAAGTGCCTGTATATGATATTCCATGCCCCCTATATTTTCATCTATATAGGCTGACAGCTCTTCATATTTATAATTTTTAGTATTAAGCTTGCCTAGCATCCCAACAATCATTCCTAAATAAGGCATATACTTATCTTCAATGCCATCTAGCTTAATATACCAAGTTAAATAAACAATTTTATTTGTAAAAACTGGTGTTACAATATAAGTGGTATTATTCTTACTAGAAACCGTATAACGAGGATAAGTGATTTTTCTTCTTAAATCCTCTCTTTTAAGAAGTGGAATACTGTGAATGGCTTCTTCTGAATCTGTCTTTTGCTGAAAGCTGTTAAACTTGTGGGTATCTTCTACTTTTTTCTTTAATTCCTCTTGTGTTAAACTGCCTTTTATCTTTTCCAGTTTTAGTCGCACCTGTTCATCAAGTTCGTTCTCTAGCCCCTTTTTAGGATAGAGCTCAACTTTTGTACAATGAACACTATCTAAAATATACTTTTGGATAAGATTTTCAAAGTAACTTGTACCCAGCTGATCCCGTAAAAATTTCATATTTTCCTCATATTTTAAATAAACAAAAGGAGATGTATCATAAATCCAGCTCTTCATCGCAGCTAAACCATAAAATAGTCCCTTTGAATAACCGCTTGAATCTCCTTCCCTGAGTTCAAATTCTTTAACTTGGAGTGCTCCGTTTAAAAGGTTATGGGGAATACCTTCCTTTACTATCTTGCGAAGTGTCTCAGTTACCAATTCGTAAAATCTCTCTCTTTTATCCTCTGAAACATTTTTAGCTACTATACTAAATACTGGCTGCCTAAGATGTGTTTGGAACATCCCATAGACATCTTCTCCTATCCCCTCAGAAATAAGCGCTTTCTTCAGCGGAGCCCCTGGGGTATCCAGCAGAACGTATTCTAATATAGCCATAGCAAGCATCAATTGTCTGTCAGTTACTTCCCCGATTACAAAATTACATGACAGAAAAAGACCATTACTCTTCTCTTCTGCTACTGAATAATAGCTTTTTCTTGTAATACTGCTGCCGATTGGCTCCTGATATTTAATACTGCTGTCAATATCTTTATAATCAAAATGTGAAAGATATTCGTTATCAATATACTCTAAGGTTTCTTTGATATCAATTTTCCCATATAGACATAAATAGCTGTTTGAAGGGTGGTAATAGGTTTTGTGGAAATCTAAAAAATCTTCATAGCTTAAATCTGGAATATACTGCGGTGCTCCTCCAGATTCGTTGGAATAAATCGTATCAGGAAAGAGTGATTCTTTAATAAGCCTGAAACCAATTTCTTCCTGAGATGAAAAAGCTCCCTTCATTTCATTGTATACAACACCTTTATATTCAATAGGTGCACTCTCATCTTCTATATGATAACGCCAGCCTTCCTGCATGAGTATCTCTTTAGTATCATATATTTTAGGAAAAAATACTGCATCTAAATATACGTCCATAAGGTTGTTAAAATCCTTATCATTTTGACTCGAAATAGGATACAAGGTTTTGTCTGGATAAGTCATTGCGTTAAGATACGTATTAAGTGAACCTTTAGCAAGTTCAACAAATGGGTCTTTAAGAGGATATTTCCTTGATCCACAAAGAACAGAATGCTCTATAATATGGGGAACTCCTGTACTATCTCGTGGCGGTGTTCTGAATCCTATACAAAAGCTCTTGTGTACATCATCATTTTCAATAAATAAGATTCTGGCCTTAGTCTTTTCATGTATATAAATATTTACTTTACTGTTTATTTCCTCAATATAGTTCTCTTCTTTCAAAGTATATGCTGGTACTGATTTAAACACATATTCCCCTCCTAAATGATTTATATCATTCATATTTTAAATTTTACATATAAGTTTCTATACTCCAAGTTAATTATATTCTTTAATCTTTTTTTTGTCTACTTTCCAGACTCTCAGATGCCTATTAGAAAAATGATTATATAACTTATGAATCTATATCTCTATATAGATTTAGCTGCACTCATACTATTATTATGTGTATAAAAGATAAAAAAAATAACACTCTTAAAGTGTTATTTTAACCTCTTGTTCCATTCATTTGATTCGTTATACCTTTAAGTTCCTGTCTGTTATCATATATTTCTCTAAGGACATCTGTAATATAATTCTCAAATTGCTGAACTTCCTTATGTATCGTTTCTAATGAAGTCTTTAATCTAAGCTCTACATCTTTAAAAATTTCTTCTGCGTACTCAACAGATCCCATATGAATCTGTCTTGCATCCTGCCTTGCCGTTTCAATAATAAGTTCTGCTCTTTCAGTCGCATATTCTGTTATTTCGTGCTGCTCAATAAGACTTTGAAGCTTTTCGTGAGCCTCTTCAATAATAATATGAGCTTCTTTTTGAGCTTCTGCAAGTATTTTGTTGCGTTCTTCAACAATCCAAATAGACTGCTGAACCTCTGTAGGCAGCTTGAGCCTGATATCTCTGATAACATCTATTACTTGTTCTCTGTCAACTGAAATCTTATTTGATAAAAAGCTTGGTTTCCCCTCTTCAATGACATCCTCTAACTGATCTAATAAAATAGCTATTTCACCGCACCTACTATTTTCCACCTTTTATCCTCCTTACTGAAATTTACTTTTTAATTTATCTCTCACATACTGAGGTACTAGATCATCAAAGTCCCCATGAAACAGAGCCAATTCTTTTACCGCACTTGAACTTAAAAAAGAATATTTTGCACGGGTTACAAGAAAAACTGTTTCAACATCTGCCGAAAGGTTTTTATTAATTTGTGCCATTTGCATTTCATGATCTAAATCCATAACAGCCCTAAGGCCTCTAACAATGATACTGGCTTCTTTATACTTTGCATAATCTACTAAAAGGCCTGAGAAACTGTCGATTTCAATATTAGAAAGGTGACTAGTCGATTCTCTAAGCATATCCATTCTCTCATCAACTGAAAATAATCCTGCATTCTTTTTAGGGTTAATGAGTACAGATACTATAAGCTTATCTACCAGTTTAGATGACCTTTCTATAATATCCATATGTCCATTGGTAACTGGGTCAAAACTCCCCGGATAAATTCCTATTTTCACCATCTTTTTCCTTTCTTAGAAAACTAAGCGTAGTTGTTGTATATGTCTTTTCTTTCCATAATACCAAATTTTGTGGTAAAGATACAATAGTATTTGTACTTCTTTCTAAAATAATATAGCCATTCTCACTTATAAGATCATTATCGACAATTTTTTTAAGCACCTCTTCAACATTAGGCATAGCATACGGCGGATCTAAAAATATGATATTAAACTTTTGGTTTTTATTCTTTAACTGATCTAATGCAATGAGTACATCACAATGATAGATCACTGCATGCTCTTTGAGTTTTGTCTTTTCTAGATTTTTATTAATACATGCCAGTGCACTTTTATCTTTCTCAACAAATATAGCCTTTTGTGCTCCTCTGCTTAAGCTCTCAATACCAATAGCTCCGCTCCCGCTGAATAAATCTAAAAACATACACTCTGGGATATCAAAAGCAATGATATTAAATAAAGTTTCTTTAATTCTGTCTATAGTAGGTCTTGTAGTCATTCCTTCTGCTGAAACAAGCTGCGTTCCACGGCATTTTCCGCTTATTACTCTCAAATCTTTACCTCCTTACTCTACTTAAAGCGCATTATAAAGTTCTTCCTTAACGCCCCATTCTTTCATAGCCTCTTGTAATTGTTTGTTTTCAAAAGTTTTGAACTCGGGATCAATACTAAGTATATTTTTTACACATTGCTGTACTTCTTTTAAGGCTTTTGCATCTTGATATAAATTAGCAATTTTCATTTCTGGAAGACCGTGCTGCTTGGTTCCAAAAAACTCACCCGGACCTCTTAACTTAAGATCCGTCTCTGCAATAACAAATCCATCTTGACTTTCTTCCATAATCTTTAGCCTTTTTTGTGTTACTTTATTTTTTGAGTCACTTACAAGTATACAATAAGACTTATATGTTCCTCTTCCAACTCTCCCTCTAAGCTGATGAAGCTGTGCAAGACCAAACCGCTCTGCATTCTCAATAAGCATAACTGTAGCGTTCGGTACATTAACACCCACCTCTACTACTGTAGTAGAGACTAAAATATTTATTTCGCCCTTACTAAACTTTTGCATAATCTCATTTTTTTCTTTTGGCTTCATTTTCCCGTGTAAAGGTTCAACAGAAATGCCTTTAAAAACTTCTGTTTTAAGGTACTCACTGTGCTCTACCACACTTATGAGATCATTATTTGTTTCGCCTTCTTCTACCATCGGGCAAATAATGTAACATTGTCTGCCTTCCTGCACTTCTTTTTCAATAAATCTATAAATACGCGTATGATACGCAGAATCAACTGCATTTGTCTGAATAGGCTGTCTGCCTGGAGGAAGCTCATCAATAATAGAAATATCCATATCTCCATATAAAATAAGTGCCAATGTTCTTGGAATAGGTGTTGCGGTCATAACCATTACATCTGCCGCTGCACCCTTTTCTGACAGCCTAAGTCTTTGTCTTACTCCGAACCGGTGCTGCTCATCTGTAATGACAAGTCCAAGATTTGGGAGCTCAACATTTTCTTCAATAAGTGCATGAGTACCTACTACAATATGAAGTTTTTGCAAAAGAGCTGCCTTTATTAGCTCTGCTTTTTGCTTTTTTGTAGTTGAACCAGTAAGAAGTGCAACTTCAATACCAAATGGTCCCATCAGTTTACTCAAAAACTCATAGTGCTGCATAGCTAGTACTTCTGTAGGTGCCATAAGTGCCCCTTGATAACCATTTCTAACGGCTATAAATAGAGCAATGGCCGCTACTACCGTTTTACCTGAACCAACATCTCCCTGCACTAATCTATTCATGGCCATTTTACTTTTCATGTCTGCAATGATTTCTTTTAAAACTCTTTTTTGCGCATCAGTGAGAGCAAAAGGCAGATGCTCTAAAAAAAACTTGAGATCATCTGGAACCTGGTGAGGGATGCCAGCAATTTTTCGGGCAAAATCTGCTTTAAGTCTATATAAAGAAAGCTGCAGCATAAATAATTCCTCAAAGACAAGTCTCTTTCTAGCTTCAAAAAAAGCTTCAGAATTATTGGGGAAATGTATATTTCTAACTGCGTATTCTTTTGAAACTAAATGATAATCCTCTCTAATTGAGGATGGCAGATAATCCTTAACAAACGGCATACATAGGTCTAAACTCTTTTCAATAAGTCCTCTTATAACCTTTTGAGACAATTTACTTGTAGAAGGATAAATAGGCGTAATTTTAGCAACCTTCTCGATAGGTTCACTGTCTGTTATTCTTTGGTATTCAGGGGATTCCATTTCTATAGTATTATATTTGCGCTTAATCTTACCATAAAAAAGATACCTCTCCCCAATAGAAAAATTGTTTTTCATATAAGCTTGTCCATAAAAAGTCACAAAAATACTGCCTGTTTCATCCTTCACTCTAAAAGAAACGATAATCTTCCCTGCTTTTTTAGAGACAGTAGGCACTGTAACAACAGCTGCCAAAATATTATTGTGCTCTTCCATTACACTGTCCTTAATAAGAACTATTTTCCTTCTGTCTTCATATTCTCTCGGATAGTGTTCAATCATATCCTTTAACGTAAAAATGCCTAACTTATTGAGTTTTGCAGCTACTTGCGTGCCTACACCCTTCACGGTCACTATTGACTGATTTAAACTCATATTTCTTGCCTCATTTCTAACCTTTAGTCTTATGATATTAAAACTAAAGTGCCGATAAAATCGGCACCCTTTATGGTCTATTCTATTTCTATTTGTAGTCTACTCTGCTGATATCATGAAATAATATACAGGCTGATTGCCATTGTAAAGTTCAACATCTGCATCTTCATAGACACCTTCAGCCACTGCCTTGAACTCTTTAGCCGTTTCATTTGTTATATCTTCACCATAATAAACAGTTATCACTTCTGCATCTTCTTTCATTTGTTTAATGAGAAGTGTAAACGTTTCTTTAAGATCTTCATTGTGTACTACTATTTTGCCTTCTAGGATGCCCAAATATTCACCCTCTATGATGTTTTCACCTTCGATTACCGTATCTCTAACTGCAATTGTTATTTGTGCAGTCTGAACAAGTGTAATTGCTTCATTCATATTATCAATAATTTCGCTTACATCGCTGGATGAACCATCCTGAGCAATCATAGCGGATATGCCCTGAGGCATTGTTTTTGTTGGTACCACATAAACATTTGCCTTTTCTTCTAGAGCCGCTGCTTGCTCTGCAGCAAGAATAATATTTTTATTATTGGGAAGTACAATAACATTTTTGGCGTGACATTTCTTAATCGCACTTAGAATATCTTCTGTACTTGGATTCATTGTTTGACCGCCTTCAATAACAGCATCTACCCCAAGGCTCTTCATGATTTCTGCAATACCGCTTCCTGCTGCTATAGAAACAAAAGCAATTTCTTTCTCTGGACCCTTATCTTCATTTTGTGGTGTATCCTGTTCATTGAAGATAGAAGAATGCTGCTCTCGCATATTTTCTATCTTTATGTTATTAAGGGCTCCAAATTCCAGTCCTTTTTGAAGCGCAAGTCCTGGGTTATCTGTATGGACATGTACTTTGATATAATCTTCATCAGATACAACAACAATACTGTCTCCTATACTCTCTAAGTAAACTTTTACGGATTCTTCATTATAGTTTGATGTTTTTAACCGTTCTACTATAAATTCAGTGCAATAGCCAAAGGTTATGTCCTCTGTATTAAAATTCTTAAGCGCACTAAATGCAGCTGCTGAGGTACTTATTTCCGGTTTTTTTATTTCTACTTCAAGATTTTCTATAATAACCTTAGCTGCTCCCTCAAGAATACATAATAAGCCTTGTCCGCCTGCATCTACAACCCCTGCTTCTTTAAGTACTGGCAGCATATCTGGGGTTTTACTGAGCACATCATAGCCATGCGCTAAAACCTCTTTTATAAATATTTCTATATCAGAAGTCTCAAGACTAATTTCTAACGCTTTAAGTGCTATTTCTCTTGCTACCGTTAATATGGTACCTTCTTTAGGCTTCATTACTGCCTTATAGGCTGTATCTACGCCCTTTTGAAAAGCATTAGCTAGCGCAATAGTATCTACTTCCTGATTATCTTCAATACCCCTTGAGAAGCCTCTTATAAGCTGTGATAGAATAACACCTGAATTACCCCTGGCACCTCTTAAAGAACCTACAGCAGCTGCTTTTGTAACTTCCATAGCACTAACAGCTTCTATCATCCCTACTTCTTTGGCAGCTGCTAACATAGTAAGTGACATATTAGTACCCGTATCACCATCTGGAACCGGAAATACATTAAGTTCATTTACCATTTGTTTTTTTTCATCTAGTAGCTGAGCTCCTGCTATGAACATTGCCTGCAGCTGCTTAGCATCTATTCTTTTCAATTTCACCTTTATATGCCTCCTCAAACCTCTCGTTCTTAAAACAAGTGTTATTCCTTATCTACTCTTACGCCTTCAATAAAAATCTTAATATGCTCAACTTCAATTCCAAGCATGTCTTTTACCTTATATTTTACTGTACTCATCAAATTGTCTGCCACTGCAGATATCTTAGTCCCATACTCCACTATAATATGAAAATCGATACTGGCTTTATTATCATTTAAGCGTACAGCTATTCCTCTTGTTAAACTTTCACCTTTTAGAAGCTGCACAATTCCATCTTTTACGTTACGTGCTGCCATCCCTACTATCCCATAGCATTCCATGGCTATCATGCCGCTTATTTGTGCAATGACTTCTTCTTCAATCATAATGCTTCCATACTCATTAGAAAATTTATTTGGCATATAACAGTCCTCCTAATCTATACTTATCTCCTGACTATATTCTATAGCACTTATAATATGATTAACTTCACATCATTATATCATATAGTTCTATTATAAAAAAGTAGTAATACCTCTAAATAATTTTAATAAATCTGATAAAAAATAAAACCTAATCAATACTTGTAATATTGACTATTATCTGCTACAATATAGCTTGTTATGTCAGGGATTAAAATCAAGGAGGTGTTCAAAGTGGCAAAATGTGATATTTGTTCTAAAGACGTACATTTTGGTATTAAAGTTAGCCACTCTCATAGAAGATCTAATAAAATGTGGAAAGCAAACGTTAGAAAAGTTAGAGTAGCTCAAAATGGAGCTGTTAAAACTATGAACGTATGTACACGTTGTTTACGTTCTAACCTAGTTGCTCGTGCCTAATAAGTCAATCTATAATCAAACATTTTTTTATTAAAAAAGCGGACATCCCTTAAGATGTTCGCTGTTAATTTTTTATAAACCTTTTTTTCAGCATTTAAACATGCCACATCCAATGCAGATTAATATAAATGCTGTCGTAAAAATCCATCCTAGTGCTGGTACAATAATGACTAGTATCATACCAAGACCTATACAAAAACAACAAAGGCCGGTTATTCTTCGTTTCATTATACCGCCTGCTTCCTCTAACTGGTTATTCTATTATTATTGTATTCCCCCCACAAAAAAAAGAGCACTTTTGGCTCATTTTTTCTTAATCTCTCGATTGTATCACTAATAATAACCCCTGTTTTATAGAAATTGATGCTGTTTGCTTAAGCATATAATTACTAACCCCTAAAGGTTTGCCAGCCAAAAGCGTACCCTCTTTAAGCGGATACCCTAAATTAGTCGTATGAATACCCGATACCTCCGCACTAAACGGCAGCAAACTAACTATATCCCCTTTTCGCCCGTATATCGTAGCAGATTTATCAATAAGAGTCACAGTATTATAAGGATTCATGAGGCTAGCTCTGACGCCTTTCCTCAGTGCTTTATAAAGCAGATGAACATTAGCTAAAGAGTGGTCCATCCTCGTACCAAGGCCTCCGTATAAATCTACTTGCTTTGCGCCTCTCTCTATAGCTCTGTCAAGTGCAATTTCTGTATCTGTCTCATCCTTTATGGGTGATAATGCTTCAATAGGGACATTTTTATCCTTAAAATATTGTAAATCTCCCAAAGGGGTGCTGTCAAAATCCCCTACTATAAGGTCGGGACTGACCCCTAAGTGTCTTGCATGCTTCATGCCGTTATCTGCACAAATAATAAAATCATACTGTTCGATATGATCGCAAAATGAATAATTGCCATAATCACCATTGGTAAATATTAAACACTTCATCTTCTACGCCTCATATTTTTTAAATAATTCTAAAAAGAGTCTGGTGTTTCCTTCGGCATCTTTCCCATCGAAAACAGACGAACCAGCTACAATCAGATTAGCTCCCGCCTCTATTATTTCCTGCACATTATCAAAATTCACACCGCCATCGACCTGTATGAGTAAATGCTTATTATACTCTTCTGCTAATTTTTTCACTTCTCTTAGCTTTTGAAGAGAATAGGGAATAAACTTCTGCCCGCCAAAGCCAGGGTTAACTGACATAATAAGAACCAGCTCAACGTCTGAAATAATAGGTATTAAGCTGCTTACAGGCGTTCCAGGGTTAATAGATACTCCTGCCTTCATACCTAATGCATGGATTTGCTGAATGAGCCTATGAATGTGCCTTGTTGCTTCTAAATGCACTGTTATAATATCTGCTCCGGCGTCTTTAAAGTCCTCTAAAAACTCTTCAGGATGTTCTATCATGAGATGCACATCCATAACCCCTGTAATATGTTTTCTTAATGCTTTTGCAATAGGTGCACCTAAGGTAATGTTAGGAACGAAGTTACCGTCCATCACATCCACATGAATATACTCTGCACCTCCCTTTTGAACACACTTAATATCTTTCTCCAAATTGGCAAAGTCTGCTGATAATATTGACGGAGCTAGATTAACCATTTTACCATCTCCTTACATCTTGTAATTGATTATAGTAAGCTATATAGTTAGCATATCTTTCTTCAAATATTAACCCCTCACCTAAAGCCTTTTTAACGGCGCAGCCAGGTTCATGAGTATGTGAACAGCCATTAAATTTACACTGTCCTTCAAACTCTTTAAACTCTTTAAAGTAATATTTAAGATCATCCTTTTCGACACCTTCTAATTGAAGAGATGTAAACCCAGGCGTATCTAAAACAAATCCGCCCATACTAAGAGGGATAAGTTCTACATGTCTTGTAGTGTGCTTTCCTCTTTTAATCTTATCACTTACAGCCCCTGTTTCTAACCCAAGACCTTTTTCAATCGTATTTAATAGAGTTGATTTCCCAACTCCTGAAGGCCCTGCAAAAACAGTGGTTTTATCTTTTAATTTTTCTTTTAATTTTTCTATATTAATTTCTTTTTTTGCTGATAAACATATGACATCATAACCAATCTTTGTATATCTATCAATAACATATCTGTAATTTTGTTCGTTACCAGCATCAATCTTATTTAGTACGATATAAGGTATTATATTTTCTTTTTCAATCATAATAAGAAATCTATCAAGAAGATCTAGATGAAGTTCCGGATAAGTTACAGAAAACACTACAATAGCTTGATCAACATTTGAAACTGGAGGCCTGATTAAACTGTTTTTTCTATCAAGTATCTCTTCTATGACCGCAGCTTGATATTTATCATTCGAGTTTTCCTCTGGCATCAGTGTAATAAGCACATTATCCCCAATTAAGGGGATAATGTTATCTTTTCTAAATATACCTCTAGCTTTGCATTCATATATGGTTTGATTTGCTTCTACATAGTAAAATCCTGCAATACCTTTTATAATAGTACCTTGTACCATATGATTACACCTCATTGAAATCAATTTGATCTTGATAAGATGGTATTGTTTTACCGTCAAAGTAAGTATCTAAAGTTCCTTTGCCTTTTCCTTTAATAGGAATATCCAGTGGAAATAGATCTTTTTGAACTTGCTGATCAAAAACTACCCTTGAGCCATCTTCTGTTGTAAGCTTTATCATAACATGATAAACATCTTTTACTTCAATATCTGAAGGCACATTTCTTAAAGTAAATGTCTTTGTAATGAGTTCTGAATCGCCTGGCACTTCAGGCGTTTCAGGCGTTTCATCGCTTGGCTCTTCTTCTTCTATCTTTTTGCCAGTACTTATGACAACATCAATGGCACTGTCTTCTTCAATTTGTTTGTTTGGGCTCACACTTTGACTTATAATAAGCCCTGCTGCAACCGTATCACTTTCTTCTTCTTTCTTAGCTCCAAGCCTTAATTTGGCATTACGCAAGCTAATTTCTGCGTCTTGCAGTGTCATATTAGATAAATTAGGCACATTAACAAGTACAACCTGTGGTCCTTTACTTACAACTATCGTAATCTTAGTCGTCTCATCTATACTTTGTCCTGCACTCGGTACTTGATCCATAACTTTACCAATTTCCATGGTATCATCGTAAGCACCTTCTACTACATATAACAGTCCTTGATCCATCAGAAGCTTTTCAGCACTGCTTCTGTCAAGCCCAATAAGATCAGGTACCCTTAGTTCAGTTTCTTCTACTATCTTGGCAGTAGCAAGTGTAACCTCAACAACTGTACCAGGCTTTACAATATCATTTTCTTCAGGATTTTGTTTAAAGATAGTTCCTACAGGGGCTAAGTCTGAAGGTTCTTCGCCTATTATGCTTATCTTAAGTTTATAGGATTTCAAAAGATTTTCAGCTTGTTCTACGGTTTTACCTGTAAGATTAGGCACTAGTACTTCTTTTGATTTTCCCATGCCTGGAAGCCATAAGAAAAGTGCAGCTGATAGTATAATAATGATAACCAAAGTCGCTAAAACCCCGCCTACACTTACAAGTACTTTATAAAGCGTAGAGACCTCTTCATCACTTTCATCCTCTTCATCCAAAGACGGCATTTCAGTATAGGCATTTGGCTTATTAGACGTATGTCTTTGCCCAGCTCTGTTACCATTATTTCTTATATATTCAGTTTCAAGATCTGTCAGCAATATGGTCTGATCTGAAACTTCATTACTTTCAACAACATAATTTGGATCTGCAAGAATGCCTTTCATATCCTTTAACATTTCATCAGCATTTTGATATCTGGAAACTTGACTTTTATGAGTTGCTTTTAAAATAAGCTTTTCCAGATTAGGCATTACAGCTGGATTAAACTGAGTTGGCATTGGCAAATCTTCATTAATATGCTTAAGCGCAATAGAAATATGTGAATCAGCTTCAAAAGGAAGCTTCTTAGTAGCAAGTTCAAACAAAACAATCCCACAGGAATATAAATCACTTGTTTCATTAACATATTTACCTTTTGCCTGTTCAGGTGAAAAATAATGTACTGAGCCAATTGCATTTCCTGTCGCAACTACAGTGGACGAATCAACTGCTTTAGCAATACCAAAATCCGTAACCTTTAAGACATTATCGTGGGTTACTAAAATATTCTGAGGCTTAATATCCCTATGAATGATTTTCTTTCTATGAGCGTGTCTTAATGCAGATACTATTTGTACGCCAAATTCTAAGACCATTTTAGAGTCAAATGGGCCATCCTCAGCTATCACATCCTTAAGTGTTTTCCCTTCTACATACTCCATAACAATATAGTGAAGGTCATGATCACTGCCTACATCATAAATGCCTACAATATTTGGATGTGAAAGACTTGCTGCTGCTAAAGCTTCTTTTCTAAATTTAGCCACAAATTCTTCATCTGATACAAACTCTTCACGAAGCACCTTAATAGCTACAAATCTTTGCAATCTATTACATCTTGCCTTATAAACTATAGACATGCCGCCTGCGCCTATCTTTTCAATAATCTCATAGCGATCCCCTAGTATAGTTCCTGGTGTTAACATCATTTACTCACCTCGTATTTCTTTGCAATAACAACTGCTATATTATCTAATCCGCCTTGCTGGTTAGCCTCATACATTAATGAATCTACTATTTTTTCTATATCTTCCTCATAATGATAGACAATGTTGTGTATAACTGAATCTGTAACCATAGTTGTTAACCCATCTGAACATAAAATAATGTATTCAACTTGACTCATATCATACATTAAAGTGTCAACCTTCACTTTTTCATATGTACCTACAGCCCTTGTAATAACATGTCTTTGTGGATGCTCTTTGATTTCATTTTCAGAAATATAACCTTTTGTAAGCATCTCCTGAACCAAGGAATGATCTGTGGTTGCTTGAAAAATAGTATCACGATTAACTAGATATAAGCGGGTATCTCCTACATGTGCCAGGTAAAGAATGTCATCTATAATTGTTGCCACAGTGAAAGTTGTTCCCATGCCTTTATAGAGCTCATCACTCATAGCTTTCTCATAGATCATATGATTTGCATGCAAAATACCCATTTTAAGAAATGTCATCACATCTTCTCTTGTTTTAATAGTGATGTCCTCATGATGATCAATATAGCTGCAAAAAGATTCAATAGCTAACTTGCTTGCTGTCCCGCCAGCATTATGCCCCCCCATGCCATCAGCGACGATATACAGATTCGGTAAAATACCTAGTCCCTTATCTGAAACAAAGATGGCATCTTCATTTTTCTTTCTCTTCTTTCCAATATCTACTTTGCCAATAGCTATCACGCTACTCACCTCGCTCTTTGATATACCTATTTCGCAGTTGGCCACAAGCTGCATCAATATCTGCTCCTAGCTTTCTCCGAAGAGTAGTTTGCACGCCATATGCACTTAATCTATTTATAAATTTCTCGATGCTTGAAGAGTGACTGCTTGTATAATGACGCTCTTCTACTTTATTAACAGGTATAAGATTGACATGACATAAAAGTCCTTTTAACAGCTCTCCTAAATAATCAGCATCCTCACGGGTATCATTTTCCCCTTCGATAAGCGCATATTCAAAAGTAATTCTTCTGTTTGTTTTTTGAATGTAGTATCTGCAAGCCTGTATGATTTCAGCTATAGAATATTTATTTGCTATAGGCATAATACTTTTTCTTTTTTCGTCTGTAGGCGCATGAAGTGAAATAGCCAAAGTAACTTGAGGCATTTCATCTGCAAGTTTATAAATAGCCGGAACGATGCCGCATGTTGAAAGTGTAATATGTCTTTGCCCAATGTTTTGACCTAGTTCACTGTTGATGAGCTGAATAAATCTCGTGGTAAGTTCAAGTCTTTCCAGTGGTTCTCCGCTGCCCATCATAACTATGTTTGACACTCTTTCTTTTATATCTTGCTGCATCAAATAAACTTGTGCTAACATTTCACCCGGCGAAAGATTTCTAATAAGTCCTCCAAGTGTAGATGCACAAAACTTACATCCCATTTTACATCCTACCTGCGACGAAATACATACGGAATTGCCATGTTTGTATCTCATCAAAACACCTTCTATTATATGTGAATCTTTGAGTTCAAACAAGTATTTTATGGTACCGTCTATTTTTGAAGTATATTTTTTTACTATCTTAATAGATGGAATAGGATAATCTCTTTCTAATTTCTCCCGGAGCTCACGGGAAATATTTGTCATGTCTTCATAATTCCATACCATTTTTTTATGAAACCATTCAAAAAGCTGTTTGGCTCTAAACTTACTCTCTCCATATCCTTTCATAATCTCCTGTAACTCTATTAAGTCTTTACTTATGATATCATCCATACTTTATATCCTCTTTTTCTTAAAACATGCTATAAAAAACCCATCTGTGTCTGCTATGAACGGAAAAATCTGAATCATTCCTTTATCTTGTATATAAGGATGCAGCTTTTTAGGCAGTTTGTCTGCTATATCAGATAACTCTAAGCCTAATTCCTCTGTAATGTAGCGTGCCATCTCTTCATTTTCCTTCTTTGAAAGAGTACACGTGCTATAAACTAAAGTACCGTCTTCCTTTAGATAACTAACCGCATGCTGTGCTAACTTTTTTTGCAAATGAACTATTTCTTTTATGTCATCCATATTTTTATTATACCGTATATCTGGCTTACGTTTCATAATGCCAAGTCCAGAACACGGTGCATCTAAAAGTATCTTATCAAAAGCATGTGCAAAATCTGAGTTAAATGCAGTTCCGTCTTGAAGCATCGGGGTAATGATTTCTACCCCCATACGCGCTGCATTCTTTCTAATTAACTCTAACTTATGCTCATGTACGTCTGCACTTATGATCTGGCCCTTATTTAGCATTAGTTCTGCTATATGGATTGATTTGCCTCCTGGTGCACTGCACATATCAAGCACTTTATCCCCTGGCACTGGATTCATAAGATGTGCAACTAACATAGCACTTTCATCTTGAACAGTCCATTTTCCTTCTTTAAATGAAGTAAGCTTCTGCAGATTGTCTACATTTCTAATATACATGGCTTCTTCTAATAGCATCCCTGGTTCACAGACTATTCCCTCATCCTGCAAAGTCGATTTCACTTCATCGATTGCAGCACATAACGTATTGACCCTGATACATACCCTCGCTCTCTCATTAAGCGCTGCACATATTTTCTCTGTTGTATCAGCCCCATAATTTAAAAGCCAGTCACTTATAATCCATTCTGGCATAGAGTACTCTATACTCAAATAGGTTACTAGATGCTTAGCTTTATCAGGATAATGAATGTGATCTCTATTTCTATCAATCTGTCTTAGAACCCCATTAACAAACCCTGACAGATTGCCAAATTTTCGTTTTTTAACTATTATAACTGCTTCATTAATAACTGCAGACGTAGGGACTTTGTCTAAATGGAACATTTGATAAACACTCATCCTCATTACATTTCTAATAAGAGGTTTCATTTTTTGAACAGGTGTTTTGGAAAATTGATTAATAATATAATCTAATTTTAACCTATATTTTAAAGTACCATACACTACCTCAGTGATAAATGATTTATCCTTAATATCTATGTCTTTTAAAGCCTCTTTTAAGAGAAGCTGTGCATAACTTTGATCCTTTTCAATGGTTGTAAGTAAATCTACGATTTGTTCTCTTGCATTTTTATTGTTCATTTGTTATCCTTCCTAATCACTGGATAGTTATTGATTGAAGTATTTATTCTGTACAAGCATAAAAGACGCCAAATAAGCGTCTTTTAGTCATCTCTTCTGCCGCTGATCAGCAGAAGTCTTAGTAAAGATAAAATAGATACCATAGCAGCTGCTACATAAGTAAGAGCCGCAGCATTAAGCACCTTTCTTGCACCATCTAACTCCTGAGGACCTAAAATGCCACTTGTTTCCAGGCTCACTAAAGCTCTTTTTGAAGCGTCAAATTCAACCGGAAGTGTAACAAGTGCAAATAATGTTGTCAGCGCAAAGAGTAGAATACCCAGCTGCAAAAATGGCCCTATCCCCACAATAACCCCTAAAAAGATAAGCGGCATGGAAAGTCTGCTGGCAAAGTTTGTAGCAGGATACATGGCATGTCTGAATCTTAAAAAAGCATAACCCTTCGCATCTTGAATAGCATGGCCTACTTCATGCGCTGCTACACCTAATGCTGCAATAGAGTAAGCCCCATATACTGTCTGTGATAAAGCAAGCTCCTTTTTGACAGGATCATAAAAGTCTGTCATTGACCCCCTGATTGGCTGAATAGGGATATTAATATTGTTCATCATTAAAATACGCCTTGCAGCTTCTTCTCCGCTGTATCCAGATAGTGTCCTCACTTTTGAATACTTATTAAAAGTATTTTGAACCTTCATGCTGGCATACAAAGGAATAACCATAATAATAATTGCCATGATTAAATAGGTTCCATCATAGTAGCCATAACCCATGTTCTTCACTCCTTAATCGTCATATTCCAAGCATAGTACCTTTATCAATTGTGTTCCCTTTAATGTATTCTGATACCGGCATACGCTTTTTGTTTGGCATTTGTATCTCTTCTATCAATAAGCTTCCGCTGCCTGTTTGTACGTAGATCCCTTGTTTGTCTACATGAATGATTGTCCCCGGTTTAGCCCCTGCGGCAAATTCTATTGGTTTTGCCTGCCATATCTTCATGGTTTCTCCCTTATAATAGGTATATCCAGTCGGCCATGGGTTTAAGCCTCGTACCAAAGTATCTATCGCACCACTCCCCTTAGTCCAGTCTACTTCTCCCAAAGTTTTACTGATCATTGGTGCATAAGTGCTCTCACTGTCATCTTGTTTTATTCTTTCGCTGCCTCCGGCTGCAATCATTGGGAGTGCATTTTTCAAGGTGTCAGCTCCTATGATTTTCATCTTATCATGAAGACTTGCATAGGTATCCTCTTTGGTTATTGGTATTTCTGCCTTAACTAACATATCCCCTGTATCCATACCCTTATCCATATACATAATGGTTACACCTGTCATTTCGTCTCCATTAATAATAGACCATTGAATAGGTGCTGCTCCCCTATATTTAGGAAGAAGTGATCCATGAATATTGATGCATCCATACTTAGGAATATCCAGCACATTTTGCGGAAGTATTTGACCAAATGCTACTACTACTATAATATCTGGATTTAAAGATTGTATGTGGTTATAAAAACTTTCATCACCTTTTATTTTTATAGGTTGAAGGACAGGAATATTATGTTTTAAAGCTATTTCTTTAACAGGCGGCATCATTTCCTTATTGCCTCTGCCTTTTGGTTTATCTGGTTGTGTCACAACAGCACAAACATGATGTTTTTCACTAATGAGCATTTCTAGTGTTGGAACAGCAAACTCTGGTGTTCCCATAAATACAATATTCATAGTCCCCTCCTATTTTTATTTATCTGCAGCATCTATTAAATCGCCTTCTACTAGATCTATAAATAATTTTCCCTCAAGATGATCGTATTCGTGAAGCATGGCTCTAGCCATAAGTTCTTCTCCTTCAGCTTCAAAAAAGTTCCCATTTCTATCTTGAGCTCTCATTTTCACATAATGAGGTCTTCTTACGTTCCCGTATTTTTTAGGCACACTAAGGCAGCCTTCTTCTCCAAATTGTTCTCCGTCTACTTGTAAAATTTCAGGATTAACAAACTCGATTAAGCCCTCTCCTACATCAATTGTAAATATTCTTCTAAGTATACCTATTTGCGGCGCAGCAAGACCTAATCCATCTGCCATATACATTGTATCTGCCATATCTTCAAGAAGCGTCCATAAGCTTTCATCAAACTTTTTAACTGGTTTTGACACCTTTCGCAGGAGCTCTTCTTTTTCTGTTCTAATTGTTCTTATTCCCATGATATCCTCCATATTCACATCATATTTAAGGGATTAATATCCCATTGTATTTTTATACTGTCAGCAGCTCTGACAGCATTAAATTTTTCAAGACAATACCTTCCATATATGAGTAATTTATCTCTGTCTTCTGATAATATAATGATTCGCCACCTGTATTCATCAACAAGCTTGCCTATAACTGCCGTGCTCGGTCCAATGACTCTGAATACTGCTTTGCCTTTTTGACTGTAATGGCGGTAATACTGCGTCAGTGTATGGGCTGTGTTAATCACTTCTTTTTCATCCTTTCCAGTAATAAGGACTGTAAAAAGATGCGTAAAAGGAGGGTAACCCATCAGCTGTCTATTTTTAATTTCTTGTTCATAAAACAGCTGCTGCTGATTATTTTTTATTCTTTCAAGTACAATATGATCTGGATTATAGGTTTGTATAATAACCTGTCCTTTGGTATCTGCTCTCCCTGCTCTTCCCATAGCCTGAGTAAGAAGCTGAAAGGTTCTTTCATTACTTCTGAAGTCTTGCATATAAAGAGACATATCAGCAGAAATAATCCCTACAAGAGCAACATCCTTAAAGTCATGACCTTTAGCAATCATTTGTGTACCAATAAGCAAATTAATTTCCTTGTTTCCAAAAGCAGTTAAGATTTTACTATGCCCATTTTTCCCGGTTGTAGTGTCTAAATCCATCCTGCCAATACCGTATTCATGAAAATGCTGATCTAAATATTCTTCTACCTTTTCTGTACCACTTCCGAAAAAACGAATATATTTGGAATCACAAGACGGACATTTATCTGGAATCTCCTGCTTTTTCCCACAGTAGTGGCATTCCAGTGACTTACTTGATAAGTGATAGGTCATAGATACATCACAATGGCTGCATTTTATAACGTGCCCACAGCTTCTGCAGTTAATAAATGTCGAATGTCCCCTGCGATTAATAAGAATCATCACTTGCTTATTTTGCTTTAGTGTATCACGAATGGCTTCATATAATGTGCGGCTCACAACATTATTGTTCCCTTGACTTAATTCCTGCCGCATATCTACAGTAGTTACTTCAGGAAGAACTGCTGCTCCTGTCCTATGGTTTAAAACAACTTTATCATATTCCCCTGTTTGACTCTTATAATAGGTTTCTATGCTAGGGGTTGCAGAAGCCAAAAGTACAACACCTTTTTCACTTAGCATTCTCATTTGAGCTACATCAACCGCATGATATTTAGGCATGCTCTCTGACTTATAACTTGGCTCATGTTCTTCATCTATAACAATGAGTTTTAGATTTTTAAATGGCATAAAAACAGCACTTCTTGGACCAATAATAATAGATATCTCACCTTTTTGAGCTTTGATATAGAGATTTTGCCTTTCTTTAGGTGTCATGCGGCTATGTGAGAGAGCAACATGATTACCAAACCTTTCCTGAAATCTCTCAAGCGTCTGCTTCGTAAGAGCAATCTCAGGAACAAGCACAATTGCTGAACCACCCGATTCTATTACCTCTTTAATAGCATACAGGAAGACTTCTGTTTTGCCGCTGCCTGTTATACCTTGAAGCAAAATGGTTTTATACTTATTAGCATGAAGTGCATTTACTATTTTATTGTTTGCACTAAGCTGCTCGGGGTTTAGAGATTTAAATGCATCTCGTGCGATATCGTCCTTTTCGGTTCTCTTTTCTTGTTTGAACTTGGTAATAAATCCATTTTGCAAAAGAGTTTTAACAGATGACATACTCATTTCTTTAGATGTTTCAACTTCTTTTAGCGCAATCTGTTTGCGAGATAATAAGTACTCTATTAAATGTTTTTGTTTTGCAAACGTTTTCTTATGAGCATGCTCTAAGAGATATGCCCGTACCTTGTCTGGGTCTTCCGCAAGTACAATATATTCTACAACATCTAGATGCTTTTCAAAAGGCCTGTCAGTAAGTCCTGGTGGTGTCATAACGTTAATACTTGCTGCAAAGCTTGTCCCATAGTAGCTTACAAGGAATCGTGCTATATCCAGTTGAGCAGCTATTAATAAAGGTTCTTCATCAACAACAGCTTCTATTGATTTTATTTCATACTGGGTTTGTTCTACTCTATTCATAATAGCGATAACATATCCGATCTGAAGCTTGTTATATGCGCCAAATGGTACCTTCACACGATGGCCTACTTGAACCTTTTCCCTTAAAGCATCATCTATCCTGTAGGTAAAGATCCTATCTATTTCTGCTGTAGTTGCGAAGTTAATAATGATTTGTGCATACTGCTGCATAATGCTCCCCTGTTCTTTATTTTAAACCTGCTCTTATAGGCGTTAATTCATTTATTTAGTCATAAAGACATAAAGGATAACCTTTATGCCTTTATGTTTTAATCAGTAAAAGGATTAATTATTTATCTTCTGAATGGTATTCACTCATTAAAATTTTGCCGTTAAAAATTTCTTCCACTGCTATTGAAGTAGGTTTTTTTGTTTTAAGCTGCTCGTTAAGTTCATTAGCCTGTTTAAGTTTAGCTGGATTAATTATTTTTTCTCCAGTTTTATCTGCTTCCTTATTGACTGCAGCCTGTTCATTAACAATATCAATAATTTGTCTTGCTCTTCTTGCCGTTGCAATAACGATAGAATACCTGCTTGTAAGCTTTGAAGTTCCCTCGTCATTTAATTTTTTCATAAGTTGTGTATAAGATGGCTGTAACATTTAAAATCCTCCTTTATTATTTAACATCGTTTCGATAGTTTCTTTAAATCTATGACTTCTAAGTTTCTCAGCATATACGATGAGTTCTATAGCCTTTGCTGCCTCTTCTATAGTATCATTAATCACTACATAATCATACTCTTTATATAAAGAAAGTTCTTCTTTTGCCCTTTCTAACCTTTTCCTTATCACTTCTTCTGTCTCTGTATTTCTGCCAACAAGTCTGTTTTCAAGTTCAGAAAGTGAGGGCGGCATCACGAAAATAAAGAGCGCATCCGGATAAATAGCTTTAATTTGCTTCGCCCCTTGCACCTCTATTTCTAATATAACATCTTTCCCATTTTTCACATACTCTTCAATAAAAGATTTAGGTGTGCCATAGTAATTATCACAAAAAACAGCATACTCTAAAAGCTCATTTTGCTCTATCATACTGCGAAATTCATTTTTTGTTTTAAAGAAATAGTGTACCCCGTCTATTTCCCCTTCTCTTGGCGCACGGGTTGTAGCGGAAACTGAAAGCTTAAACTCCTCATGCATAATAAGCTTTCTGACGATAGTCCCTTTCCCTGAACCTGATGGTCCGGATAAAACAATTTTTAATCCCTCTTTAAACATAACTATCTCCTTAAGTGCTTTTGTTATTATTCTTTAGCTACAATAAGCCTGCTTGCCATTGTATCTGGCTGCAGTGCAGATAAAATAACTTGATTGCTGTCTGTAATAATAACCCCTCTTGTTTTTCTGCCTTGAGTGGCATCAATTAGACTAGAATTCTCTCTTGCCTCAGCAATAAGTCTTTTAATAGGCGCCGATTCTGCTGCAACAATAGCGACTATTCTATCTGTAGAAACAATATTTCCATAACCTATATTTATAAAATTACTCATGGCAGCTCCTATTCAATATTTTGAATTTGCTCTCTTACTTTTTCAATTTCTGTCTTAAGATCAACTACATATCTAGTAATTTCATAATCATTTGCTTTAGAACCAATTGTATTTGCTTCCCTGTTCATCTCCTGCATTAAAAAATCAAGCTTTCTTCCTACAATACTATCTTCTTCCAGTATTCTGTCAAGCTGCAGAATATGACTTCTTAATCTCGTTAATTCTTCATCAATGGCACATTTATCTGCAAAAAAAGCTACTTCTGCAGCAAGGCGATTAGGATCAACAGATATATTTTCAGTAAGAACCGTAATTCTTGCTTCCAGCTTCTTTTTGTATTCATCAACAACTAGATAACTTCTCTTGCTGATTCCTTCTAAAAGCTGGTTAAGGGTCTTAATTTTATCTTGAATATCCTTTTTAAGTGCTGCTCCTTCTTTAAGCCGCATGTTAACGAGTTCATTCAAAGCAAATTCAAGCGCTTTAACGAGTGTTTCTGCCACTTCATCACTGCCCCCGTCTTTCTTTTGAATCATTACAATATCATTGATACCTATTAAATGAGATAACTTGATATCATCCTCTATTTTAAATGTTTCCCCTATTTTTCTAAATCCATCTATATACCCTTTACACAGATTATCATTTACAATAATTTCTACGTCTTCTTCTGCAGTACTGTAGCAATAGATATTTACGTCCAGCTTACCTCTTGCTACTTTTTGTTTTATAGTTGTACGAACAGTATCCTCTAAATGGGCAAGTGTTCTAGGCATTCTGATATTAAGATCCAGATAACGATGATTAATAGAGCTAATTTCTACCGTAACTTTCCGCTCATTTTCTTCGATTTCATATCTGCCATATCCTGTCATACTACAAATCATATTTTTACCTACTTCCTCTATAACTTACTCTTTCTAAATTTACAAAAATTGATTGTCTTATATTATAGCATAGATTACTTTTATTTTCAAAAAAATTATGCTATACTTTGCCATATATCTTAAGGAGGTATACTGATTATGGCTTTAGACGGAATTGTACTTGCAAATATTATCTATGAACTTGATACGCTTCTTGTAAATGGGCGCATTGATAAGATCTATCAGATTGAAAAAGAAGATATCCTTCTTTCAGTTAGGAATAATGGAACCTCTTATAAACTACTCTTAACAGCTAACAGTAACTATCCAAGGCTGCACCTTTCTCTTCTTGCAAAAAACCCATCGCTTGAACCTCCAATGTTTTGTATGATGTTAAGAAAACATCTTAGCGGAGGCAGAATATTAAAAATTGAACAGCCAGATTTTGAAAGAATTGTTAAGATCCATATAGAAGCTACTAATGAATTAGGGGATAAGGAAATCAAATATCTTATCATCGAAATCATGGGACGCCACAGTAATATTATGCTTATTAAGCAAGATAACACGATATTAGATAGTATTAAACATATCACTGCTGACAAAAGCAGCGTACGCGAAGTGCTTCCTAATAGAACTTATTTTTTCCCACCAAATCAGGATAAGCTAAACCCCCTTACCACGGACAAAGAAACATTTATAACTCATATAGGGTCAAAGAATCTGCCGCTTTATAAATGTATCTATTTATCCTACAGTGGACTAAGCCCAGTTATCGCAAATGAAATCTGCTTAAAAGCTAAGGTAGATGGAGAAAATATTGGAACTAACAGCTCTGAAGCTATCTTGTCAGAGCTCTATGATGCTTTTGAGGGGACTCTGTCTCTTGTAAAGAAAAATACTTTTTCTCCTCAACTCTATTTAAATAGCGATGAACTTCCAATAGATTTTTATAGTATGGGGCTTGAGCTGTATGATTTATACACCAAAAAAACTTTTTCTTCTGTAAGCGAGCTAGTAGAAACCTATAATTTCGAAAAGAGCAATCGTTTTAATGTGGCACAAAAAACATCAGACATCAAAAAGCTTATTCATACCTTTGTTGATCGGGCTGTCAGAAAGAAACATATTCAGGAAAAAGCTCTTGAAGACTGCGCAAACAAAGATCTATATAAAATCTATGGTGAACTTCTAACAGCCTATTCTCATCAGGTTCCATCCATGTCAAAGGAATTTACAACCATGAATTATTATCAGGAACCTTATAATGAAATAGTTATCCCTTTAGACGATAAGCTAAGTGCTATTCAAAATGCACAGCACTATTTTAAGTTATACAGCAAAGCAAAACGTACTGAAATTGCAGCAGCTGAGCAGCTCCTTCAAGTTGAAGAAGATATTAAATACCTTCAATCTGTATTACTTTCTCTTGATTTATTAGAAACTAAAGAAGATATTGCTGAACTTAGAGCAGAGCTTTTAGAGATGGGATACCTTAAAAAACGCAAGGGGCTTTCTAAAAAACGTCCTGTGAAAAAAAGTCTTCCTTTCTTACATTTTAAAGCTTCATCAGGATACGATATCTATGTAGGTAAGAATAATTATCAAAACGATGAGCTGACGATGAAATTTGCTAAAAGCAGTGATTTATGGCTTCATATAAAAGATGGTCCTGGCTCGCATGTGATTGTTAAACTTGATCATAATACAGAAATTGACGACGAGACGCTTATTGAAGCTGCCTCTTTAGCTGCCTATTACAGCAGCGGAAAATTATCTAGTAATGTTGCTATAGATTATACTATTAAAAAGAATGTTAAAAAGGTTCCGGGTGCCAAACCTGGTATGGTTATTTACACTCACTTTAAGACTGTTTATGTGACACCAACTGAGGGACAAGTTAAAAAATTAATGATATAGATTTCTAAACAAAATCTATTTTTCAGAATTCCGCATGTTGATTTATATCCCAATTCATGGTAAATTTATTATACTAACTTGTTAAAGCATGGATATAATAAAAAAAGGAGGGTGATTAAACTGAATATTAACAAATCTAATGGACATGAGTCAGAATTATTAAAGAACTTGGCTGTTTTATGTGAAACGAGCAGCTATGTTGACCCAGAGCTATTTACTAAATACGAAGTTAAGAGAGGTTTACGTGATTTAGATGGCCGGGGCGTACTTGTTGGCTTAACAGAAATAGGTGAAGTACATTCTTACGTTATTGATGAGAACGAAATTATTCCTGTTCCTGGCAGACTAAGCTATAGGGGAATTGACGTCGCAGATATTACGAGTGGATACTTAAAAGATGAAAGATTTGGTTTTGAGGAAACAACATATCTTTTACTCTTTGGAAAACTGCCAACAAGAGAAGAGCTAGCAGAGTTTGAAGAATTATTGGGCCATTATAGAAAACTCCCTGATAACTTTGCAAATGACATGATTTTCAAAGCGCCAAGCAAAGACATTATGAATGTATTAGCTAGAAGTGTTCTTGCCTTATATAGCTTTGATGACCACGCTGATGATACTTCTATTCCAAATGTACTAAGACAATGTATTAGCCTTATTGCATCTTTCCCAACCATTGCTGTATATGGTTATCAAGCTTATGCCCATTATCATGGCAATAATAGTCTCTATATTCATTCTCCAAAACCAAATTTAACTACTGCCGAAAACATTCTCTATATGCTTAGACCTGATAAAAAATACACTAAACTAGAAGCTACATTACTTGATCTTGCACTTATACTGCATGCTGAACACGGCGGCGGCAATAACTCTTCTTTTACAACTCACCTAGTAACTTCCTCAGGTACAGATACTTATTCTGTTATGGCAGCAGCTCTTGGTTCTCTAAAAGGACCTAAACATGGAGGTGCCAATGTTAAAGTAGTTCACATGTTTAAAGAGATGAAACAAGTTGTCAAAGACTGGACAAATGATGAAGAAATTGAGAATTATCTTATGAAGCTTCTAAACAAAGAAGCCTTTGATAAAGCAGGCCTTATTTATGGTATTGGACACGCTGTTTACTCTGTATCAGATCCAAGAGCTATTATTCTCAAACAATATGCTGCTCAGCTTGCAAGAGAAAAAGGCATAGAAGCGGAATATAATTTCTATACTAAAGTTGAAGAATTAGCACCAAAAGTTATTGGGGATGTCAGAAAGATGTATAAAGGCGTAAGTGCTAACGTAGACTTTTATTCAGGTTTTGTTTACAGTATGCTTGATTTACCATTGGAACTCTATACCCCTATATTTGCTATTGCACGTATAACAGGCTGGAGTGCTCATCGTATTGAAGAACTTGTGAATAAAGGCAAGATTATACGTCCTGCCTATAAAAGCGTTGCAAAACGTAAAGAGTATACTCCTCTGGACGAAAGATCCCTTATCGAAGATAATGAATAAGCAAAAGCTGCTGTGACCTAATCACAGCAGCTTTACTTATTTCTTCTCATACATCATAATATATTCTGGCTCATTTGTTTCTTCATTTAGCTGCTCGCATTTTATCTGAAATCCAACCAACTCATAAAAGCTGACTGCCTTTTCATTTTTCTTATAAACCGCCAAGCTTAAACTGCCGTATGCTTCTTTTGCATGCTCTATTAATCTTCTCCCAATCCCCTGTCCTTGACTACTTATATCAACAAATAATGCACCTATGTATTCTTGATCCAGTATGCTGATAAATCCTTTTATTTCGTTTTCTTCTGCATAAACATAAGTATCAGCCATTGGTATATATTTTTCTTTAACCCTATTATAACTTCTTAACCAATACTCCTCTGGAATAAATGCGTGGGCCTTAATAGTTGAGTCCTTCCAAATCTTCATGACCTGATTGATTTCTTCTGTATATTGATTTAATTTTTTTATCATATTGCTGTCCACCTCTAGTTTATGTTTTTATCATGAAGTACGATACCATATTGATTATTCTTCCCTAAATGCTCTATCAAATTTTCTCGTTCTAAATGAGTGATGTCATTATAATCACTATAGTGTTTAAGTATTTCATCAGCCAGATGACTAATCTTTTTACGAGATACTGGCAGTATGCAAAATTCGCTGATAGACTTTGCAAATTCCGAACCATCTCTTGCTTCTTTATACTCTTCAAGCACATAATTCCCCTTTGCATCTTTAGCATAGGTTATTGCAGCAGGGACAACACTTCCGCCTTCCTCTGAAAGCGTTTTATCATACAAGGTATAATGTTTAATAAATGTAGTTGCAAAAACCTTAAGCTTATTGTCTTCTTCATAACTTCCAAAAATATGGGGTGCAGCAATTGTAAACTGCCCGACAGACCCCATATTCTTTTCTATTTCTGTTAAATAAACAAGCTTTTTAACAGGATCAATTCCACTATAGCTAAAATCCGGAAGTTCAGCAGCCTCTCTTATGTTTAGCTTACCGAACCATTCATTTGGCAGCAGATCAGATTCCCTAACATTATTTCTTTGACCTAAAAGTTCTATACAAAGACGCATCATAATCTGCCCGCGTAAATCATTTTTAACTTTTCCAACTCGGAATTCCGAAAGCATATAGGCGAGTGCCTCTTCCCCGCCATATTTCATTATATTTTCATAGGCATTTGAGTTTGCGTTAATATAGCTGTTTGGACTTGAAGAGGATAGCGGAGATGACATGATCACTCTTAGATTATCTTCAACAAGGTTCCCAATCTCCGAAGTAGTTTCAGTATTATCAGGTTTAAAAATTTCAACAAATCCTATAGCTTCTTTATATACCTGTTCTGAGATTACACAAATGGACTGATAAGGCTGTTCTACATAATACTTAAGGCCTTTTTTATAAAAATAAAAAATCTCATTTCCTATTTTAAAAGCTTGGTAATCTCCTTGATTTGGCGTATCATTGACGCTTTGCAGCGTTGTTTTTTTACCGTCCGCAATTGCCTTCATCACTTCATCTGGAACCATATAACTGCTTAATGCATACATCATATATGCTTTTTTATACGTATCTTGCGGAATTTTATACCAGCGGCTTTTTTCATCATATACAATCGCGGCAAGCTCTGGCTCTGACTCATAGAAATGCACTTTATAATTTGTCGCTAGATTAATATAAATTGTGAGTGACGGTAAAAGTTTTGAAGCTGAAGAAACCCGAGTTTCACGCCAGTTATCTGCCGCACTGCCAATTATCTCACCAAACTGGCTGCCTGACGTAAGGGTTGCTCCTGCCCCTGGTACTCTTATCATCAGCTGACCGCTCTGTATGGCTGCTGAAGCAGCATTTTCAATATTTAAAAATGATAAGTCCTGCTCTTTTTCTATGGGATTAGATAGTAATCCCATTGCAGCTGCAATTACCAGAAAAGCAGCAGCTATTATTCCCCAAAATGACGGCTTCTTATAGCTTAGGATATTTTTAATCCTGCCTTTTATGCTGCTTTCTCCAAAAGCAAGCGGACTTGCGCCTATTACTTGGCCGCTGACAGCAAAAGCTAAAAGTGAATGGCTATAGTCCTTTTTGATACTTTTACCTAATTTTCTTAATACCTGCTCATCGCAGGACATTTCCATATCATGAGTCATTAGCCTGAATGCTGCCCAAACAAAAGGATTAAACCAGTGAATGCACAGCGTAAAAAATGCAAGGGGCTTAAGAAGATAGTCTAGCCGCTTAATATGAATCTGTTCATGCATTAAGACATAATGACGTTCATTTTCAGCAAGCCCTAGCGGAATATAAATTTTAGGTTTTATAATGCCCATTACAAAAGGTGATTTTATCTCCGCACATTCAAAGATGTTATTAGAAATGTGTTTGACGATACTAACTTTTTTTATTAGGCTTCTATAAGATAGCAAGCTGTATAGGACAAGGCAAGCGGCTCCAGTCAGCCATATAATTAAAAGCACTGCTAGAATACTTTGCACCTCACTGATACTGCCCCCAGAGACTGCTGCTCCCTGTGAACTAGTCACCCAATTATCTAAACCATTTGTTCCTACATTTAGCTGCTGCACGCTATCAGCACTATTAACAGGAACGTATGCCATAGTATGTGCTTTATAAAGTCCTAAAAAACTTATAGAGGAAGAAAATGAAAATGGGCAGATTAAACGAAATAAAACAACGCTCCACAAACCATAAGAAAAAATTTTAGAAGTCTTTTTTAAAAACATCCTTACAACAATCACAAATAAAATGACATAGCTCGAAGTAGCACTCATATTTAAAACTGTAAGAAATATATGTTCCATGACTACTCCTCCTTATAACTGTCAATAAGTTTTTTAAGCTCAGCAGCTTCTTGTCTGCTTAATTTTTTATCACTCATAAAGGCTGTAATAAACTGAGGTAAAGAACCACCAAACGTTCGGCTGACGAACTGCTCACTTTCAAACTTTTGCACTTCGTCCTGTTTTATAAGTGCCGTAATAACAGCATTTTCGTTCTTAAAAATGCCCCGATCACAAAGCCTTTTAAGCACTGTGTAAGTGGTGGATTTTTTCCAGCCTAAATATTTGTCACAAAGTGTCACAAGGATTCCAGATCCAACAGGTTCATTTTCCCAGACTATAACAGCAAAACGGTATTCACTTTCACAAAGCTTTAATTGTTCCATATTCCCTCCCTAGGTCTACAATAGTAGATTTCATATCTGAGTCTATCATTGTAAACCTAGTTTGTAAAGAAAATTCTGCTATTATTCATTTGGTTTGATTATCTGCTGCACTGCACTCTGTATTTTATAGAAAATCTTCTATTTCCTAGTTACTTTTCTATTTGTATTATAGGATATTGTCTAGTATACTTATATAGATTTTTATATTATTATTTGGAGGGAATAAAGTGAAAAAGATTGAACTAATTGAAACCGTTCGCAGACAATCAGAAGGATATTTTGAGCGCGGAGAGTTCTTTTGCTCAGAAGCTGTTGTACATACGATTAACGAACTACTAGGCTGGCCCTTTGAGGAAGATGTGGTTAAGCTTGCATCTGCTTTTCCAATTGGTCTCGGAAAATCCGGATGCTTGTGCGGTGCAGTAAGCGGAGGTTCTATGGCACTAGGTATGGTTTATGGCAGAAAGCATGGTGAGCCAATGAATGAAAAAATGTTTCCTATTTCAGCAGCACTTCATGATCATATCAAAGCGGTATACAAAAGCACATGCTGCAGAGTTCTTGTAAAAGGTTATGACTTTGCCAGCCCTGAAAGAAAAACGCACTGTGTCAAGATTACAGGCGAGGTAGCTGCATGGATAGCTGAACAGCTATTAGCGGATCCTGAAGTTTTGAAGCAAATCGAAGCCACACAAGCCTAATTAGGCTATTTATAAACTCGAGAAGGAGAATGAATTATCTATGCTTAAAAAAATACCTCTGCCTTTAGCTGGATTAATGTTGGCTTTGGCAGCATCCGGAAATCTTTTGCTTTCTTATGGAAGTGTTTATAGAAATATATTTGGTGTTATGGCCTCTGCTGTCATGCTGCTATTACTTGCAAAAATAATGATCATGCCAAAAGCTATAAAGGAAGGTTTTGAAAATCCTATTATTGCTAGTGTCATGCCTACCTTTTCTATGGGCCTTATCATATTATCAACTTATATTAAGCCCTATGCCTTCCTGACCTCATACTGTTTATGGCTGTTAGGTTTAGCTCTTCACAGTCTATTAATCGTACTTTTTTCACTGAAATATATTAAAAATTTCAATCTAAGAAAGGTCTATCCAAGCTACTTTATTGTCTATGTTGGCATTGTATGTGCTAGCGTGACTGCACCTGTATTCAACCTCGCAGAACTTGGTCAATATATTTTTTGGTTTGGCTTTATTGCCTACATCATTCTGCTCCCTATTGTTCTCTATAGAACCTTCATAGTAAAAGAGATTCCAGAGCCAGCAATGCCTACGCTCGCAATCTATACTGCTCCTGCAAGCCTTTGTCTGGCAGGCTACCTCAATTCTTTTCAAAATAAAAGTATCCTCATGATAGGTTTTTTAGCTGCCCTCTCATTATTTATGTTTGTCTTTGTCATGCTTAATATGCCTAGATTGCTTAAATTAAAATTTTACCCAAGCTATTCAGCTTTTACCTTTCCATTTGTTATCACTGCTATCGCAATGAAGGGGACTCATGCTTACCTTACAAAGACTGGAGTCAGCCTATCCTTCATAGGTTATTTTGTAAATCTACTTGAGATTTGGTCAGTTATTATGGTTGTCTATGTATTAATAAAATATATTATCTTTATAGCTTCAAACGATAAGGCTATTCAAAGTACTAAAGCAGTAAAATCTTAGTTCTATATGTTAAGTTATCATGGTATTAAAAAAGCCTATAAGAGGAGACGTTCTGCCTTAAATAGATAAGAACAAAAGGACTTCTAATGATTAGCTTTATAAGTGATCAATCATCAGAAGTCTTTACTCATTTAAATAGACATCATGACTTACTTTGATGACTGTTTTTTATCAATAAAAAACTCACCATTCATATAACTGCAGTAAAAAATGTCCTTTGTCTTATCATAGCCGTTTTTTTGTAATTCTTGTAATAACCATGCTTCTGTTTTCTTAATAATCTTTAAATTAGTTTCTTGAATATCACCATCTTGAATGAGTGGCAAAGTAAAATGTTCTGGGTTCTCATCTTTCGTGAAGATTGATAAGTTTCCCTTTCTTTCAAGAATAGCATATTCAACCTCTCTGATATCAGAAATACCGTTTTCCCTTAATTGGAACAAAACATCATCAAGATTATAGCGGTTTTTCTTTAAATTCTCCTGATTAATCTTTCCTTCTTCAATAATCATTACCGGACGGCCTTCTACTAATTCCCGAAATTTTCGGCTCTTCAAACCTATTATTGTTACCATCTCTTGTAAAAAAATAAGCATAAAAACAGGCGCTAATCCTCTTATCATAGATAGTTTAATGTCCTCAATAGCAATTACAGCTAGCTCCGCGATCATGAGCGACACAATGGCATCACATAGTGTCAGTTCACCTAATTCTTTTTTGCCCATAATCCTAAAAAAGAACAAAACAATTGTAAACGAAAGCGCTGTCCGTAATAAAACAATGACTATCTCATTCAAATTCCCCTCTCCTCTCATATGCTTTTTAATATTATAGTCTCATTATTACCACAGAAACTAAACAATATTACTAGCTTAGAGCACCGATCGATAAGAAACGGCATAATTATTTTAAACAAGCATATACTTTTATTGAACAAGCATATAGGAGGAGATGTTATGTCTTTAAATAGTCATTTAAGTTTAGCCCTGCAAAAAAAAACTAACAAGATTATTAGTTTGAAGAAATCTCTAACTGCTCAGGAAGAATTACTAATCTTATTATATACGGCCGCTTTTTTTAGCTGTATATACTGCTATAAAAGTCGTTTTGTCTATTTTGATTATATCTATCATTTTTTTACACATCAAAAAAATATATTTCTTACTCCTAGTGTCCTTGATCTTACTGTATTAACTGTTGCTGCAATTTCGCTTTTACTTATCTCTTATCTATCAGATAAACTTTCCAGCACCAAAGAACAGTATAACAAGCTAAGACTTGATATTATTCATACAATAGAAGGAGAATTTTGTTATCATCCGCAACGCTGTTCATGTAAAGATAACTACATAAGTGAAATGGATAAATATAGTATAGATATGGTTTTTAAATAGAAAAAACAAAGAGACTTCAAATGGTCAGGTTTTCAGCTAACCATTTGAAGTCCTTATTAATTATCATTAATTCTCTGTGATTATAGGCAGTTCTAGCATACAACTCCATACCCAATCTGAATTCGTATCTATTTGATATTCACAGGTACTGCAGTCACCATTACAAATTGTATGATACATCATAGCTATTCACTCCTTTATTATCAGTATAACCATAAGCACTATCTTTTAGCCGCAATACTTAAATAAAAGATGAATAGACTTAATAAATACATCTCTTAGCCGAAGAACATATCACAAGTGAGCTGCAGAAAATAACCATTAAAAATCCTCCTAGTTTATTAGGATTTTGTTACCCAATAAACTAGGAGGATTTATAGTTTCTTATTGCAAGGTTCCCAAATATTAGCCTACCTGCATTTCAAGGCGTAATCTATCTGCGATAAGCGCAATAAATTCAGAGTTAGTAGGCTTTCCTTTTCCGTTATTTACAGTATAACCAAATAACTTATCAATGGTATCCATTTTACCGCGGCTCCATGCAACTTCAATGGCATGACGAATAGCTCGTTCTACACGGCTTGGTGTCGTATTGTATTGTTTTGCGATATTAGGATAAAGTTGTTTTGTTATAGAATTAAGTACATCCATATCGTTAATAACCATAATAATAGCATCTCTTAGATATTGATAGCCTTTAATATGTGCTGGTACTCCAATTTCATGTATAACACTTGTTACTTCTGTCTCTAAACTATGTTGAGTTGGCATTCCTTTTGACTTTGGTAAAAGAGGTCTGGAGCTTGTTAGGTTATTGCTGTTAGACATAGACATATTTCCTATTTTTGAACTCATAGACATAGATCTGAGCTGTCTAATTCTGTTGATAAGTGTATCCATATCAAAAGGTTTTACGATATAGTATTCTGCTCCTAATGCAAGAGCTCTTTCTGTAATCTTATCTTGTCCAACTGCTGAAAGCATCACAAATAATGGCCTTTTTGTGAGATCCATACTTCCGACTCTCTCGAGCACCCCAATACCATCCAAATAAGGCATAATAACATCTAATATAACAATATCAGGCTCTGTTTGCTTAATAAGTGTACATGCTTCCTCACCATTCGCTGCAACATCTACCACCTGCATGTCTTCTTGTCTATCTATGAATTCCATTAGAATATCTGAAAAATCTTTGTTGTCATCTGCTATCAATATTTTCATTTTTTGCTCAAACAAAAAATATCCCCCCTAAGAATCGTATAATTTTTTGGAAAAATCTAACTCAATTATACATAAGATTTCCAAAAATATCAATACCATTTTCTGTAATTTTTATTTTATTTTTACAATTCCCACTATCTTTTTTCATTATTAATCATATTTTCGATAAATATTCCATATCCCCTTGTTGGATCTTGAATAAAAACATGCGTAACTGCCCCTATCAATTTTCCATCCTGAAGAATAGGACTTCCGCTCATCCCCTGAATAATACCATTTGTAAGCTTTAAAAGCCTTTCATCTACTATTTTTATAACCATGCCTTTTGCCGGCTCATTGCTGTACTTTGATACTTTCTGTATATAAACCTCATATTCCTGCACTTTATCATTCGTTAGGTCAACTAAAATAGATGCTTTTCCTTCATGGACTTCATCTTGAAAAGCTATAGGCACTTTATGATAATTGATATCTTCTGTAATACTCTGATCAAGTTCTCCATATATACCAATAGATGTATTATCTCTAACATCTCCGATTATATTTTTATCACTATAATCGATAATACCGCTTATTTCTCCAGGAATGCCCTTTTTACCTTTTTTAATATGTGTTATGGTAGTTGTAATAATATTCCCATCTCTAATAGGCATAAGCTTTTTGGTATCTGTATCAGTAATGCCGTGCCCCAAAGCACCAAAAGAACCGGTCTTGGGATCTATATAAGTAAGCGTTCCAATTCCTTGGGTACTGTCTCTAATCCAAAGTCCAATTTTATATTCGTTATCAAACATAGAATATTTAGGATAGATTGTTACTTGTTTTATTTCTTTATTTCTTAAAACAGTTAGTTTAAGCCCTTGTGTTTTGGAGGTTTCAACGATATCTCTTAAATCTTCTTTTGTTTTGAGTTCAGTATCATTGCATTTCAAAATCATATCTCCAGGCTCAATGAGCCCTTTACAAGGCGCTACAACCTTCCCTTCTATTTCAAACTGCCCTACCCCTAAAACAAGTATACCTTTTGTATCAATCTTGATCCCTACAATTTTTCCGCATGGAATAACCTCTCTGTCAGGAATAGCTTCAACTGATACGGTTTTTAAAGGTATAAAACCTAACAGGGATACGGTAACATCCGTTCTGCCTGCTTCATCCATACTGACATAGAGAGGCTTATTTAAACTAATAGAGCCTGTACTTATGATATTGTTATGTTCACCTTTTACTGTAATGGCTTTATCTTTTAGTACACTCGCCTTTAGTGGAATATCGAAATTCAAAATATGCTCTTTTCCTGCTATAAGTTTAACCTCTTCAGGTAAATAGTAATAAGAAATAATAATCGGACTACATACAATCATACATATAAATACTACTATAAAACCAATAAAAATGATTCGCTTTTTTCTATGTCTCATCTCACTTCACATCCTATGTCTTTTTGCTGTCATATTTTTAAAATATCCTTTTTAAAAGACATTTATACAATTAAGCAAACTATTTTTATGGTTTCACTAAATATCGACCAAGGAAGTTAGTAAATAGTCAAAAAAGCGATAGAGTTTCGCTCTATCGCTTTTGATTAAACTTTTTATATTCAGCTTATCCGCCCGTTAATTTCACTTTTATAATGATCTGCTAATTCTTTTATTTCTTTTGCACTTTGCATTGCATTAGGCGTTACGAATCCTCCCATAAGCCTGCAAAGTTCTTCTTGTATTTTAGAATCATTCAGCTGTTTTAAATGTGTCATTGTTTTCCCGTTAACAGCTTCTTTTTCAATCAAATAATGTTCATCTCCCATTGCTGCTATTTGAGGCAGATGAGTAATGCACAGAACCTGTCTGTCACCGGATATAACCGCTAACTTTTCTGCTACTTTCTGAGCTGCTATGCCGCTTATTCCTGTATCAATCTCATCAAAAATAACCGTATCAATAGTATCTCCAAGAACCAAAACTGCTTTAATAGCTAACATCACACGGGATATTTCACCACCAGATGCAATTTTAGAAAGTGGGTGCATATCATCTCCCAGGTTTGTACGTATCAGAAACTCTACATCATTTTTACCTGAACTATTAAAAGTGTCTAAGTCATTAATTGCTACCTCAAACTTTGCATAAGGCATTTGAAGATCATGCAGATGAGCATCTATTTCTTTTTCTATTTTTTCTGCAATTGTTTTCCTATCCTTTGAAATTTCTTCTGCAAGACTATTAAGCTTACTTTCAATTTCTGCTATTTCACTGAGAAGTTTTTCTTTGTTATATTCTCCATCTACCAGTTCTCTTAACTCTTTTTCACATTCATCTTTATATGCCAGTATATCTTCTACAGAATTACCATACTTCTGCTTTAACCTGTAAATAATATCAAGCCTATTTTGCACTTCTTGTAATGCATCTGGCGAATAGTCAATTGTATCTGTATAAGATCTAATCTGATAGGTTACATCTTGCAAGGTAGCTTCTATTCCAAGAAGCTGTTCGTAAAGACTATTAATCTCAGCACTAATACTGCTTATTTCCTGCACTGCATGAACAGCCTTTCCCAGCAAGGCAGAACAGCTTAGTTCGTTTTCTCCATCTAAAGCATCATATGCCTTTTGATAGTGCAGCATAATCTTTTCAGCATGTGAAAGAATCTGATAATGTTCCTTCAGTGTTTGCTCTTCACCTAACTTTAGCTTTGCACTAGCAATTTCATTAATCTGAAAGGTCAGCATGTCTTTTAACTGCAGTCTTTTCCTGTCGTTATCACCAATTTTCTGTAAATTACTTTTCGCTTCCTGCCATCTCTCGTAAAGCTTTTTATAGGAAGCTTTTTTTAGGCTAAAAGGTTCTTCTCCAAAGCTGTCTAACATTTTGATATGTTTAGATACATCCAGAAGTGACTGGGGTTCATGCTGCCCATGTACATCTATTAAGAAAGCTGATAATTCTTTTACCATTTGCCTTGTAGCTATTGTATGGTTAATTTTATATAGGGTTCTGCCTGATTGATAAAGAAGTCTTTCAATAACAATTGAGTCTCCTTCACAGGGAATTTGATTATCTCTTAAATACTTCAGCCCCATCCCTATTTTATCAATGAAAATAAGTTCTACTATGGCACAGTCTTCACCTTTCCTGATTATCTGTTTAGAAGTTCTATTACCTATTGCGAATTGAATGGAATCAATCAGCATAGATTTTCCTGCTCCTGTTTCCCCGCTAAAGATATTAAGATGAGAACCTAGAACAAGTTCCACCTTCTCAATAAGTGCTATATTGCTTGCTTTAAGATGGGTTAGCATAAATATTTCACTCCTTAGCTTATGAACTGAGTATGTCTTTAAACTGATTCATCACTACCTTGATATGGTCTGTTGTTCTTATGGCACAAAAAATGGTATCATCTCCTGCAAGTGTTCCCACAATTTCTTCCAGATTAAATGCATCTATTGCAGAAGCAACAGCATTGCCCATTCCAGTTAAAGTACGAATAACAATAATGTTGCCAGCCACATCCATTCCTACAAAAGCATCCTTAAAAACCCTGATTACTTTTTCAGAAACTTGCTGTTCATAATTAGCTAAGGCAACATATTTCTGTCCGCCTAATTTACTAGCCACTTTAGTCAGTTTGAGTTCTCTAATATCCCTTGATACCGTTGCTTGTGTTACACTAAACCCTTGATTTTCTAAAGCTGCCGCTAAATCCTCCTGTGTTTCAATCTCATTTTTTTGAATTAAGCTTAATATGGTAGATTGTCTTTGTTCCTTCATTCCCATTTTATCTTCGCCTTTCTACTATTTTTTTCCTTAGAATTTCAAAAAATTTTAGTTCTGACAACTTAACGAGTCTTGTAACATAGGGTGACTTTTGTATTTGTATAAAATGATTAGGCGTCAGATACATCTTCATTTTCCCATCAATACTTAATTCCATATTGATATGTCCATCATTGCATATTTTTATTTGAATCGTATCTTCATCTGATACAATAATAGATCTTGAATAAATAGTATGCGGGCAAATAGGTGTAACAACATATGTTTTTGCATGAGGTACTACAATAGGTCCTCCTGCCGATAAATTATAGGCGGTTGAACCTGTTGGCGTCGATGCAATGATACCATCTGCTGGATAGACATCGCAAAATTCTTCATTAACAAGAATCTCGAATTCAGCAATACGGTGAAAACTTCCCCTAGTTATATTAACATCATTTAAAGCATGAAAAACATGTTCCTGTCCATTAGGATCTATTATTTTAGCCTTTAGCATCATACGCTCTTCAATATGATAATCATCTTCAAGCAATTTATTGAGTGAATAAGCTATGTCAGTTGGCTCTATATCAGCTAAAAATCCTAATCTTCCTAAGTTGACTCCTACAATAGGTACATTAAGTAAGTATGCTTTTTCTGCAACACTTAAAATAGTTCCGTCTCCGCCAACAGCAATAACAATATCACATAATTTATAGATTTCTTCTTCATCTACACTAAAAGGAATCCTATCGACCTGATCTGCAATATGATGAGCCGCATACACGCTGAAGTTCGCATTTGCTAACCACTGAGCAATAATTTTAGTAATCTCTAAGTCAGTATCTTTTAACAAGCTCGGAATAATGCCAACATGCTTCATGTTATCCCTCCATTTATAAAGAGTTATGTGATTCTTGTACCACTTTGTCAATCATACTGTCTCTATCTTCTAACGTATCTGGAGCGTTTTTCTTCAAATAGATAAGATATTCTATATTACCCTCCGGTCCTTTAATAGGTGAAAAGTCAAGACCCTGCACACTAAGGCCAATGCTGCTTGCATAATCCCATACACCTTTTATAACTTGTTTATGAACACTTGGATTTTTAACAACCCCATGTTTCTCCACTTGCTCTCTGCCTGCTTCAAACTGTGGTTTAATGAGTGCAACAATAACTCCTTGTTCATCTAATATATGATAAATAGGAAGAAGCACTTTAGATAAAGAAATGAAGGAGACATCAATCGAGCTAAAATTTATCTTACATCCAATTTCTTCTGGAGTCACATACCTGATATTTGTCTTTTCCATACAAACAACTCGCTCGTCCTGCCTTAATTTCCATGCCAGCTGTCCATAGCCTACATCTATTGCATAAACCTTTGCAGCCCCATTTTGGAGCATGCAGTCAGTAAATCCTCCTGTGGAGGCTCCCACATCCATACATACCTTTTGATCCAGCTCTATAGCAAATTCAGCCATGGCCTTTTCTAACTTATAGCCGCCTCGGCTGACATATTTCATTTTTTCTCTCACTTCAATTTGACTGCTTCGTTTTACCTTAAGTCCTGGCTTATCTTCCTTTTGCCCATCAACAAAAACTACCCCTGCCATGATATAGGCTTTGGCTCTTTCTCTTGATTCAGCTAAATTTCTCTCTGTAATAAGTATATCTAGTCTTTCTTTGCCTTCCATTTATCTCTTCTCCTTTTGGAGCATTGTCAATATTTTATTGCAAATAGCCTCTGGTTCAAGTCCTTCTCTTATCATAAGACTCTTAATGTCACCATGCTCAATAATTCCTGTTTTGTAACCAAACACATGTCCCCTGGGCGCATGCTGATGGTTAATAAGATAAGAAAATATTTTCTCTCCAAAACCACCTGCAATAACACCATCCTCAACAGTAAAGATGGTATTATGTCTATCTGCTATACTTTGCAGCTTCGCATCATCAAATGGATAGACTCCCGGTGCCTCTATAACCTCAGCACTTATACCCTGTTCACTAAGTTTACAGCTTACCTCTAGTGCCATTTCTACCATGCGGCCTATTCCTATAATAGCTATATCATTACCTTCTTTTAGGGTTTTAAAACCAATATTTTCATAGCTGTTAAAGTACACTTTGCTAATGTTCGTATATCCTTTAGGATATCTAATAGCAACAGGTCCATCTAATGTTAATGCATACTTTAATGCCTCTTCAACTTCTTCCGTCATTTTAGGTGATAGGATTGTCATATTTGGCATGCTGCTAAGGTAGGCTATATCATACAGTCCTTGATGCGTCGCTCCATCTTCACCTACTAGACCCGCTCTGTCAATAGCAAAAATAACCGGTAAATTTTGAAGACATACATCATGAAGAATCTGATCGTAAGCCCTTTGTAAAAAAGAAGAATAAATTGCAACTACCGGTCTATAGCCTTCTGTAGCCATACCTGCTGCAAAGGTCACAGCATGCTGCTCAGCAATGCCCACATCAAAGAATCTCTTCGGATAAGTTTTTGCAAATTCCAAAAGCCCTGTTCCATCCGGCATAGCTGCTGAAACAGCTACTATATTTTCCTTCTTTTGTGCCAGCTTACATAATGCTGTTCCAAAGGCATCAGAAAAAGTAGTTGCAGCACTTGGATTTTTAAGTTTTCCTGTCTCAATGTCAAAAGGAGCAATGCCATGAAAAACACTAGGATTTTTTTCTGCCAAAGCATATCCTTTTCCCTTTTTTGTTTTTACATGAATGAGGACCGGACGTTTCATACTCTTTGCATTTTCAAGAATATCAATGAGTTCGTCATAACAATGTCCATCTACAGGTCCTAAATAGGTTACCCCAATCTGCTCAAACAAAGTATTTTGTATCAGTAAGCTTTTCAGGCTTCCTTTCGTCCTTTTAATAGCACTTACCGCGTGCCTGCCTATAACAGGCACTTGCTCAAGAACGCCTTCTACATCTTCTTTAACTCTTAAATAATCTTTGCTTGAACGCAGCTTATTTAAATATTTACATAACCCGCCTACATTTTTAGAAATAGACATCTCGTTATCATTTAAAATAACAATAATGTTAGTATGTCCTCTTCCAGCGTTGTTAAGTGCCTCAAAAGCCATTCCGCCTGTCAGTGCGCCATCCCCTATTACAGCAATAACCTTATGATTGTCACCCTTTAAATCTCTAGCAGCTGCCATCCCTAGTGCTGCCGAAATAGAGGTTGAACTATGTCCTGTTTCAAAAACATCATAGGGACTTTCTTTTTTCTTTGGAAAACCGCTCATCCCATCTAACTTTCTCAACTTCTTGAAGTCTTTTCTTCTTCCGGTTAAGAGCTTATGCACATAAGCTTGATGTCCTACGTCCCAAATCATTTTATCTTCTGGTGCATTAAAGACATAGTGGAGGGCAATAGTGAGCTCTACAACGCCTAAATTAGACGCCAAATGTCCTCCTGTTTGAGATAAAGACTGGACTAAAAATGTCCTTATATCTTTGGCTAATTGCTTTAATTCATAAGAATTGAGTTTTTTGATATCTTGGGGGCAATGAACCGCCTTTAAAACATCTAGCATATAAGTTCCTCTTTCTACTAAGTTCTATTCTACTTAAAAAAATGACAATCTTAAGGGATTGTCATCTTAGTTTTTATTTTTGCGTAATACGACTTTAAAGTAATAGATAAAAACTCCTACATAATAAACAATGTAGCGTGACCTTTCAATAGCAAAGCCTTTCCCAAGAGCCTTCCCGCCAACTGTAAGCGCAGCAACAAAACCACTCATTGCAACAGATAGGACTATTGATTCACTGCCAAAGCCCTGCTGCGCCGCAAGTACAATAGCTGCCGCTGTACTCCCTGATATAATCCCTGCAATATCTCCAATAACATCATTGAATAGATTAGCTACTACAGGAGCATTTCTAATAAGCATAATACTTTCTTTAGCACCTTTTACCTTTTGTGCTGCCATAGAATGAAAAGTAACTTCATCTGCAGACACAACTGCATTACCTATGCCATCACAAACTATACCTATTAAGATAATTGCTGCCAGCATAAAAAAGGCAATAAGAAGAGGCATGTCACTTAATAAGACCTCACAAATATAACTGAAAAACATTGCAACAACAAAGGTAAGCATGATGATAAGTGCGAATGTCTTTAAAGATTGCCTTTTAACCTTTATTTTTTTAAATTTACATTTTACTTTCTTAATCTTAGGCACGTTCCATACTCCTTTAGTCAGCGGCTTATCACCCGCTTTTCAAAACTTAAGACAATAAAATGTGTAAATTTTGTGGTATATGGTCTAGCAGGTTTTCCCAAGCACATACTCCTTTGTCACCAAAGCAGCGGTTTCCCTTTAAATGTTCCTTAGATGTGTTGCCAGCATCTACGCCAGATCGCCTTAAGCCACACTGTAATCCACACTCTATCTTAGTTCAAACGGTCTAGGAGTTTTCCTCAAGCAATATATTATATTCCTATCCTCTTTTGCGAACCAGGTTTCTACCAACAATCTTGTATGTTATTTGGCCAAATAGCATGCAAGTAAATTGATGTCCCCCCATCTTCACGCAAGGCAGGCTACACTACCCACAGCATATACCGCATGGTAGGTTTAATCCTAAGTCATACTTTGTTCCCATAGGAACAAGCACAATCATAGGTCTCCACGGTAAAAGGGTCAACGCCCATATGCCCTTATGGATCGCCCTTAAACCTTAACCCCCAGTATAAGCCCATAACGGGGCGTTACAAGCCAACACCAGGAACTTCATCGATATGCCCTAAAACGGATTTTTAGGCCCGTCTTCAAAACATAATATCTTGACTAGAATACCGCATCTTATTTTTTGAAAAGCACGTCATAAGCCGCTTTTAAAACATTATATCAGCTAAGATACTCTTTTTCAACCACATTAAGCCCCAAAGAAAGCAAGTGCAACGAGAATACCAAGAATTCCTCCAGCTAAAACTTGAAGAGGTGTGTGCCCTAAAATTTCTTTAAGTCTCTCTTCTGGATTAAGATTAGGGTCTTCGAGTACTTCTATAATTTGATTAATAAGAGCAGCTTGTTTACCTGCTTCCAGCCTTACATTAGCTGCATCATACATGACAATAAAGCTAAATACAGCAGCTATAGCAAATAGAACATGATCATAGCCATAAAGCTGTCCAATACTAACCGTAAGCGTCACAACAAAAGAACTATGTGAACTTGGCATTCCCCCTGAAGCAAAGAACTTCTTCAGATCCAGCTTATGTGAGTAAATGAGTGTAATCAGCACTTTTAATGATTGTGCAACAAACCAGCTGACTATTGCTGCCCATAATATGTTATTATTGGATATTTGTTTGATATAATCCATATTATCCCCCTTAGTTTCTTCTTTTAATAAGCTCCTCAGCTATTTGTGCGAGCAGCGTTGTATCTCCTTTTAGATTATCTAATGAAAGAAGTGCTCTTTTAGTAAGTTTGTCTGCTATGCAATAACATTCCTCCACACTATAAAAGCTAAGATAAGTATTTTTGTGATTCTTTACATCACTGCCTGTAGGCTTCCCTAGTTCTTTATCTGTAGACACCTTATCTAATATATCATCAATAATCTGAAATACCTTCCCAATATCTTTTCCATATTCTTCTAATATCTCTATTTCTTCAGGAGTTCCGAGTCCTAAAACAGCCCCCATCTTTGTAGCTGCTGCAATCAGTGCCCCTGTTTTATGAAGATGTATGGTATCTAATGTCTGAAGATTAATGACTTTGTTTTCACTTTCAATGTCTAAAATTTGACCTGCAATCATCCCCTTAATACCGCTTGCCTGACTCAGTATGTATGCAGCTCTTACTCTTTCAGTCCCTCCATGCTTTAGGGCATCTTCAAGCATATACTCAAATGCTAGGTTAAGAAGTCCGTCTCCTGCCAAAATAGCTGCAGCTTCTCCAAAAACAATATGATTAGTCGGAATTCCTCTTCTAAGGTCATCATTATCCATTGCAGGGAGATCATCATGAATCAGTGAATACGTATGAATCATTTCGATAGCACATAAGTACCTTGAAATATCCCCCTTGCCTCCGACAGCTTCGTATGAGAGCTGCATAAGAATAGGCCTGATTCTCTTACCGCCTGCTTCTAAACTATAATTCATTGCTTTGTATAATGTTTTAAAACAGCCAGGCTCTATTGGGAGTGCTTCTTGTAAATACTCATTTACTAAAGCCTTATAATCACTTATGTTTTTTTTCACTCCCAATCCTCCCCGTCTGCTTTTTTATAACTTTCTTCCTCATAAATATAGATTTCTTGTTCTGCTTTTTTTAGTATTTCTAAACAATAGGTGGCTAAATCCATTCCTGCCTTATAACTTTTAATACTCTCTTCAAGGGAGACATCTCCTTGTTCTAAATGTGCCACAATATTTTCTAATTCTAAAAGAGCTCCTTCAAAATTTTTTTGAGTTTTTTTAGCCATCATTTTACTCCTCTTTATAAACTTGTGCTTTAAATACACCATCTGTTACGGTGATAGAGAGCATCTCTTCTGCACTTACATCACTAATTGATGTAATGATTTTATTCTGCTTATTGGTTATAAAACTATAACCTCTTTTTAAAGTCCCTAAGGGAGACAGCTTTTCTAATTGCCCGATAGTGCGCTCATACCGATTGAAAGCATTTGTTAGTATGCTCTTATACTCACTATTAAGTGCCTGCATAAGCACATCTACTTCCTGCATTTTATCTTTATAAAATTTATCTTTTGCTCTAAATACCGGCCGGCTTGTAATATGATCTAACTTTTCTTTAGAGTACTTTATCTTCTGTTGCGTCATATATTTTATAGCATTTCTATAGCGTTTAACCGCTTCCTTAATCTCATCAGTTGAAGGAAACACGATTTCAGCCGCAGCTGATGGCGTAGCAGCACGCTTGTCACTCACAAAATCAGATATCGTAAAATCAATTTCATGTCCTACTGCTGATACAATAGGAATGCTTGATTCAAATATTGCTCTTGCCACAACTTCCTCATTAAATGCCCATAAATCTTCAATTGAGCCTCCGCCGCGGCCTAATATAATGACATCTACAACACCATCCTTATTAGCCTGATGAATGGCTGATACAATTTCTGGAGCAGCAAACTCCCCTTGAACATGCGTAGGATAGATATAGATGGGTATACTTGAATTTCTTCGTTTAGCTACCTGTGTGATATCTTTAATTGCCGCTCCAGTAATAGATGTAATAATGCCTACTCTTTGAGGAAAATAGGGAATATCTTTTTTATACGCTGTTTCAAACAAGCCTTCCTTAGATAATCTTTCTTTAAGTTCTTCAAATTTTTCATATAAAAGTCCCTTACCTTGCTTTTCAATATCATGAACATAAGCCTGATAAGCACCTGTTTTTTCATAAATCGTAATCCTGACTCTAGCATAAATCTTAATGCCCTCTATAAGCTTAAAGCCAAGTTTTGAAGCATCTCTTGCAAACATCACGCTATTTATACTTGCACGTTCATCTTTTATTGTAAAATAAATATGTCCTGAATGATGATATTTACAATTTGATACTTCTCCTGATAACCATATATCTCCTAACATATAGTCTTCTTCAATTAATCTATTCACATAGTTATTAACTTCCCATACAGAGACTATTTTTCTTTTCATTATTAATCCTCAATAAGTTTAATTACATTCCCTAAGATACCATTAATGAATTTTGCCGATTTGTCTGTACTATAGGCCTTTGCAATTTCAAGTGCTTCGTTAACCACTACTTTATTTGGAATATCCGTACACCACTTAAGTTCATAAGTAGCCAGTCTTAGTATGCCAAAATCAACTTTTGCAATTCTGCTTGGTGACCAATTAACTGCACTTTTTTTAATGAGTTCGTCAATCTCATCTAAATGGGCTAAAACACCAAAGTATTCATCTTCAATAAATTTAATAACTGCTTTATTTGAACCATCATCTTTGGCTTTAATCTCGTTTATTTTCTCATTCAGCAAACGTTCTGTATCCTCTTCATTATGAAAAGTATACTCATAAAGCAGCTGCATAATGAGCTCTCTTGCATTACGTCTAGTCATTTTTTCCTCCTTAGTAAGTAAGCTAACCCTATACTTATTATCAGTAGGGTTAGCTTATTTCATACGTTACATGAAGTTTATTAAGCTTCTTTTCCTTTATCAAAAAACACACCTGCTACATGTATATTAACAGAAGCTACATGTAAGCCTGTCATGGTTTCAACTGAATTCTTTACCTTTTCTTGAACTTCTAAACATACTTTTGGAATTTTAACTCCATATTTTACTATTGCTGTTATATCAATGAGCACTTCACCATCGCCAACATCTACCTTCACACCTTTAGGCCCTTTTTTACGGCTAATGGCTTGAACAAAATCATTTTTAACCTGCACAGTACTTACCATGCCCTCTACTTCTAAAGTTGCAATCTCTGCTATAACTGCAATAACATCATCTGCAATTTGAACTTGATCCATCTCATAAGATGCTTCTGCACCTACATTTTTTTGTTCATCCACACGTCATACCTCCCACACACTATCTTTCTTATGTTCTTATTATATACAAAAACGAGAGGTGTTGCAAATTTATTCTTTTAAAAAAAGGACTGACTTTAAAAGTCAGTCCCTATTATTACTCATTTGCTTCATCCTTAACTATTCCCTTTAAAGGAGTTATTTTAATTTTCCCTACACTGTAGCCAGTTTTTCTATTAACGATTTCTTCAATTTGTGCAATATCAGATTCTGTTAAGTTATCTTTATTGATAACAACATCTACACTATTATCATCTATTCTTACATAAACTTCTTTAAAGCCCTTTGCTCTAAGAAGTGCCTCAGCACTGCTTTCTTTTTCAATACGTTCCTGAATAGCAAGTAAATTGGCTGCTGCTTTTGATTTAGCTTCTTTATCTAAATTTTCATTAGCAACATACTGAGTGAGTTCTTCAACTTGAAGTGCTCTGCTTTGTTCTCTCAGCATTTTTTCTTCAACAAAATAACTTACATCCATGTTTTTATCTACTGCGACTGTACTATCTTTATCAAGTTTATCATTATTTGCAATAACAGCATCTTTTTTCGTAATAATGGCTTCAAATGATTGTGGCTGCTGTGCGTTTACCTCAGCTGCATTAATATCTTCTGCTCCTTGTGCCAATTCTTCATTATCTGCACTTAAAGCTTCTGATAATTCTGTGTCTATATCAGGTGGTAAGTCCTGAATTTCATCATAGCCTTCAAAAAAGTCTTTTTCTTCTGCAATACCTTCGCTGCTTATATCAGTTTCTTGTACTAAATTAGGCTTTACGTCTGCTCCGTTGTCTGTGGTATTTAAATAAGCTGCTATCGCTATCATAAAAACAAGTACCGTAATAATAATTTGATTTCTTTTAAATGTAAACATGATATATCCCCCTTATTTTTGCTTTTTAAATACTGATACTTTATGTACTGGAACATTTAATAGACTAGATACTGATTCAATAATTTCAGTTTTTACCATGCTATTATCAGCTCCCTCAGCTAATACAAGAACTCCTTCAATTCTAGGCTTATTTTCCTTAATGATAAAAGGAGTATTCCCACTCTGAAGAACAATCTTATTCTGCTTACCTTCTTTTTCTGTTATTCTGACGCCTCCTGCTTCATCTTTTTCCTCTTGATGCTCGCGATCCTCAGTTTTTTCTTCTGCTAATACCTTTTCTTCATTAGAAAAGGTGGTAAGCATAACATTAACCTGACCAACCCCCTCCATTTTTTGTAAAATATTTGTTAACCTTTTTTCCAGTGCCTCTTCATAGCTTAAAGCGTCTTTTGAAACATTTGATATTGGAGCATTTTGAGCCATGTTAGTATTTGGTGTTTTCTTTGTAGGTATAAAAGTAATTGCTATGCCCAATATTGCTATGCCTATTGCTAAGCCTAGATATTTTTGCTTCTTAGTATCTTTTGCATCTTTTAAAAATTTATCAAGCATTATCTCCCCCCCTTTAATTCTTCTGTACTGTAATATATATATTACGGCCGTCCACATTATAGAAGTTTTTAAGACAAGTTTTTATTTTAATTTTTAATTTTTCTTCATCTCCATCTACACTGCTGCTCTTTTCACCTATCCTGATTCTTGGAACACTTATTTTTTCCTGTCCGTTACCTTCTTCATCTCCTATAACCAAATAGATCTTTTCTATTTCTGTATGCATCTCTTTATTCACCCATTCAATGTTTACTTGTTTGACGCTAATATTCATTTCTTTTTCAAGTATTTGTTTAATGCCTTCTCTATAAGTGTCTTTTAAAAGTGCTTGCTGTTTTTGTATCTGATCTTCATACTTTGTTTCAGCTTCCTGATACCCTATGCCCTGTGCAAGTTTATTTTGATACTCCGTCACATAAGTATCGTATGTCTTTCCCTGCACTGGAATAAAACTGACAGCTGGTCTGATAAGTGTATAGATAATGATGCACCCTAATACTAACTTTAAATATTTCTTATACTCTGAATCCGGAAAAATCATTTCTACAACAATAACAAACAGCATGATCCATATAAATGTCTGCATATATTCTTTCATATTTATCCCCCTACATCATGTTCCCGCCTACACTAATGCAGATAAGCAAGACTACAACACATAATATGGCTACAATCCCTACACAGCTCATAATAAACTCACAGCCTTTAGCAAGCTTAGTGCCAATATTGGCCATCTTTTTGTCTCCTATAGGTTCAATAGCTGCAGCTGCCACATAGTAAACAATAACATATGATAATATTTTGATGAGTGGTAAACTTACAATGGCAATGATCCATATAATGACCCCTACCGAAAAAGCATTTTTAACAAGGAAAGAACAATTAATAATGAAGTCTACGGCACCACTGACAGCATCTCCAATAACTGGAAGAAATGCTGATGAAATATTGACAGCAGCTTTTTTAACAGTCATATCTACATAGGGAAGCGTCATCTTATAAAAACCTAACACCCCTACACTAGCAATTAAAACGCCTCTAAGGATCCACTTCATGGCACGGTAAAACAGCTGTACCAGTTTATCAATTTTGAATTCATCACTTATTGTGCTGATAATATCAAGTACAATAACTGAAATAATACAAGGAAATATAAGATTTTTAATAGCATAGGTACTTAAATTTAGAGCTGATACAATAACAGGCGCTAAAGCAGCTGAAGAAGATACATATCCTGTAGAAGTCATAAAAGCAAGCAGACTAGGTACACAGGCAAACATAATTTCTGACATTTTATCTATTGCTTCCTGAGCTAACTGAAGCATCATAAAAAAAGATTGGATGACACTGTAAAGCACAACGATATAACAAACTAAAAAAGAAATTTTAGTGATATTTTTAGTTTGAAAGGAAGTGCTCAAAGTCTGAAGTAAGTTACAGAGCAGTACAATGAGAATAAAACGTACTCCCAGCTTTATAAATACCCCAATTTCTTCAAAAAGCATGGCTGCTGTCATACTTAGTATGTAAGCAAGTGTGAAGCGTTTTTCACCTTTAATGAGGCTTACAACTTCCTCTTTTAAATCAAATGAATGGAGACTAGGCATTGAAGATCTTAAGCTGTCTTCTAACTCATTAATCTCTTCCCAGTTAAAAAAGTCTACCTGCGAATCTATTATTTGCTGCTCTTTTGTTTCATTATCACTGATGTCTTGTCCATAAACAGGGGTCCCATAACTTATGAGACATATCCATATAATCATTAGGAAATATCTTATCTTCTTTAGTCTCATTTTGCACCTCATCACCTTATAGTAGCTCAGTAATTAATGCTACAAGAGCAAGAATAACTGGGGAAGATATGGCAAAAATCATTACCTTCCCTGCAAATTGGATTTTTGACCCAATAGCTTCTTCGCCTGCATCTTTACAAAGCTGATAACCAAATTCTGCTATATACGCAATACCTATAATCTTTAAGATAATATTTAAATAAGTGTTATCCATCTGAACCTTGTGGGCTAACTCCTGCACAAGTCCAAGTACATTACCTAAATACTGCAGAATAAAAATCATAAATATAACAACAGTAGCTATTCTTAAAATCATGGCAAATACAGCTGTTTGATCGCTGTACTTACCTATTGTAATAATCAAAATAACAGCAATAATTCCAAAGCTAACTAATCGCAGTATTTCCAAAGCCAATCCCTCCTAAAATGTAAACATCGTTTGGACCACTTCGAAGAGTTTTAAAATATAGTCTATAACTGTAACAAGAGCCATCACAACCCCTACAATTGTAATAGGAAAAATCCACTCATCTGCTCCTGTTTTCTTAAGTACAGTATTGATAATGGTTATGCCAAGTCCAAGCCCCGCTAGTTTAAATATGATTTCTATATCTATCATTTTTTTATCCTCCTAAATCAAAAATATACTGATGCACGCACCAACAAGTACCCCTAAATACTTAGTTAACTTTGCATTCTTTTGATGTTTATGTTTAGACTGTGTAAGCTCCTCCTGGAGTTTTCTTACGAGCATGTCTATGTTTTTTTTCTGCATATTTTTATCTAAATACCCACATGTATTGCTAAATTCATAAAGCAATGTATAATCTTCTTTGTTTAAATGAAAATAACCTTTATTAGTATTTAATGAAATCTCCCACATCTTATTAAGATCTGTTGTTGTTTTATTCTCTAATTCACTTGCAAATGCTTCGAACACCCTTTTAACGCCTTCTATCGTAACCTTACTTGCATAGATTGCAGCTTCGTGTAAAGGGGTCAATCTATAATCAATTTCTGCTTTTAGGATTTCAAAAGCATAAATAAATTTTTCCAATTCTTTAATACGTTTGCTTTCATTCCAGTCAATAATAAATCCACACATACTACAGCTTATAAATGCAACAATAATCCCCAATAGCTTCATGGCATGTCCCCCCTTATCTTAGAGTATTGAGGTGATTGCACCCATCTAAAATAGCCTCTATTGTACATGGACCATATTTATTCGAAAGTATAATAATGCGTTCAAACAAACTGTTTTCAATTAAATCCTTAAGTATAGGCTTTCTTCTGCAATCATCTATATCTTTGCCGTGTACCGTACTGATAATGGTGATTCCAGCACTTAATACCTCCTGCAAAGCTAATATGTCTTCTTTTTTACCTATTTCATCTACTGCTATAACATGAGGCGACATCGATCTTAAAAGCATTCTCATCCCTTCAACCTTTGGACAGGCGTCTAGTACATCTGTTCTCATCCCTATATCATTTTGAGGAATGCCCCTATAGCACCCTGCAATTTCTGATCTTTCGTCTACAACCCCTACTGTGTATGGCCCATAGCCGCTAAAGCCATTACTTAAATTCCTGATAATATCCCTTAAAAGTGTCGTCTTACCACATTTAGGCGGTGATACAATAAGTGTATGATAAACTTTATTTCTGCTTAAAATATAGGGCATGATGCCCTTGCTGCAGTTTAAAACTTGATGAGCAACTCTTATATTAACAGCACTTATATATTTTAAAGTTTTAATGACATTATTCTCTATAACAGCTTTGCCGACAATCCCTACTCTATGGCCGCCTTCTATCGTAATATAGCCTTGTCTCATTTCATCTTCTAATGCATACAGCGAAAAGCCGCTTATATATTTTAAAATACATAAAACATCATCCTCACTTACCATGTAACTGTTTTGAACGAGACATATTCCCTCTTTACTTAATCCATATTCCTCATCTTTTATTAGCAAAATAAGAGGTTGTCTTGCTCTTAATCTTATTTCCTGTAAGGCATCATAGGATTTCTCATCCAAATGAACCATCATCTTCTTAATGATATCTGGCATAATAGAAATAATACCGTTTTTATTCATCATAGTCCTCCTTTGTACTAGCTATTGATAATTAAATATATGCATCTTTTGTACAGGGTAGAACTTGACATATAAAAAAGTCTATAAGTTCATCTTGCTGAACTTATAGACTTTTTTATGAGGGGATTCCTTTTAGATTACGACTAGTTTATTTTAGACATTGGCATATACATCACTATCTTGCTTCCACTTACCGTTACTGGCTCCTCTCTATATTCTGCTGATGCTTCTGCTGTAGCCTCCTGAACTTTAGGTTTACCTTCTACAATAGCTGTTACTTTTTTAGGAGTATCTTCATTAATTGTTTTTATCATATTCAAATAAGTACCTGCTGTTGTCTCGGGTCCGTATTTTACCCCTTTTTCAAATTTAGTAGACATGAGAACCGATATACTATATTCGCTTCCAGCAAAAATTTCCTCTTTAAAACTAATCACAATTTTATCATTTGCACCATCGCTGTCTGCATCACTAACTGTTACTTGATAATCCGTATCACTATAGCTTCCGCTGCTATTTTTTAAATTAATAAGACGTGAACCCCCAACGTTACTATTAATAGTAAGAACAGCCTGTTTCAAGTTATACACTACTAGAGGCTGACTTGTACCTGGTGCTTTTGTACTAATTAACTCATCCATATCTAATGTAATTTTTACCTCTTTAAAATCCGTATCAAAACTTGCATCGTAGTCTATATGACTATATCCTTCAGGAAGTGTAAAATTATTGGGAGTCTTTTTGTATACATTCGGCAAAATAGATTGGCCTACTGTAAATGGTCCATAGAGTATATTCCTAGGCGGCTGAACTTCTTTAGGTTGTACTTTAACTACTAAATAGTAACTGCCAGCCTCATCAGGCATGCCTAATTTTGCATTCATCCTAATTTCTTCGTAAGAGGATATTCCTAGGTTACCGGTAGTTGTTGTTTGAATTTCACTCCAATCTTCTGCTACAGTCTTATAGCTATACTCGAATGTTTTCAAATCAATCCACTTACTATCACTTGTTACTGGAAAATTTGGCTTACTCTCTGCTTTAATAAACTGATACTTTTGGCTTTCAAGCTGTTTAGCTTGTATAAAAAGCGCTATTTGATCCTCTTTAACCACAAGAGCTGAAGGATTTAGTATATTTTCTTTATAGTCAGGTCCAAAAGTATCTACACTATAAGGTGATAAGATGGGTTTATTTGCTGAGTCAGTTACTGTTAATTTAACCTCTGGATAGCTTACGGCAATGCGTATATGTACAGGAAGTGACTCGTTATTCCCATTATCTACAGCTGAAATGTGCATATATGCATTTTGCGTACTAAAATGAGGGCCTAAATCATTGGATACCCATTGCAATTTATTCTCTACCTCTTCGATATCTGTTAGAATATCTCCACTTGGCTTAGTGTCCTTATTATTATCTACAGTTATTTTGTACCCCTTTATTCCCGAGGCAACTATTCCTTGTACTGTCTCAGACTCATAAGTCGTCTGTAGATTTCTTGCTGCTATTTTATAAGTATAAGTCGTTTCCGCATCTTTAGCTGGTAAAAATTCTGCAACTATCTTGCCATTATCGTAAGAAGCCTTTATAACTTTTGGCTCATTGGGTATTACACTCTCGTTTTTATCTATATATTTCCCTATAATATCTTCATTATCATTGCCTTCTTTATAAAGTGAACTATTTTCCCTATAAAGAGTATACTCTTTTAACCACTCTGGCTTATTCCATGAAAGTTCTACCCACTTTACTCCATTGTTATCATCATGCTGAGTCATCATTAAACTTAATTCATTAGGATTATACTGATATTTAAATGGCTCTGAAACATTATTTACATTGTCAACAGCTGAAACATATATAAATATAGGTAAATTAAAATCTAAATTTGCTGATGAAGTTGATTCTATATAAGTTGCACTTGCTTGTGCATCTACACTAATAATTCCAGCTTGATCGGCTTTCATTATTTTAATATCGTTGCTCGTTAAGTTTGCATCATTACTTGCAAGAGCTATATATCCTTTTAATCCTACTTGAATAGTAGCTGTAGTAGGAGCGCTTTCAATGACTATCGATGAATTACTTATATCTACTGCTTTCACTTTGTAAGTGTATTCTGTTCCCACATCTTGTGCTGCTTTACTAATATTAATCTTTAGCTTCCTATTAGGATCTATCTGCGCACTTCCAATTTCTGGGCGAGTAGGAGGGGTAGTATCTTGGCCTCGTCTATCATCAAGACGTGTTTCTGTTGTTTTTTGAGCAAGGTTAAACAAAACATTCGCAAGTATTTTTTGTTCGTCTGGTTTGGCTTCTCCATTACTATGTCCTGTTTGTATAATGCCTGTATTATTCCACGTTGTTAAGTAAAAGTTTATTGCCCCTCCACTTAGATCCTTATCTGTTGGAGGCTTATTGCGTCCATTAAACCAACCTCCATTTTTAAAAGTAAACCACACATCTCCATAAGCAACTTGTGCTGCTGTGTGAGTATAGGGAACTGTTAATGGATTTTTTATTACCCAAGGATAATTCATCAAAGCTCCCGTCTTAGCAATTTCTATTTGAGAGCCTCCCCAGTTAAAGTTTTTGTTAAAATCAATCTTCTCTTCTTTAACCAGTCTTTCTGGCTCATTTGAAGAAGAATACCCTGTTTGGATATTAAACCTCTCTCTAAGTTTAAGAGAGCCTCCTAAGCTGAACTTATTATTTTTATCTAAAATATCTGCTGCTGTAGTATCATGCCCCACTAAAAATCCTTTTCCTTCATCAATAAAATGTAATATTTCTTGAAGTCCATTATTGGTTAGCCCCTCGTTTGCATTAGAATCCCAGTGTCCCATATAGGCTACATCATAATCATCTATAATATCTGGCCTATTATTAAATTGATCTGTAGTTACAGAATCTACACTAATAACTCCTTGTCCATAGCCTTCTGGAGCCCCAGTTTGTGGGTGTTCCATCCAGCATTTTAAATTTGCAGACTTATACATGGATATATTACTTCCATTTTCATTCTTATGACCACAATTAACTATAGGTACTCCATTGGTAGGATAAATATTTAAAACTTTTACTTTTTTCCCTGCTTTTTTATAATCATCAATATCAATTGAACCTACAGATTGGAATTCATTAGATGTTTGATCTTTTCGAAACACTGTATAATTATAAAAAGTAGATTTACTTGGTGCATTCCAGTCAAGCTCTATATAATTTTCTGCCGTATGAGGAGTAGCTATAAGATCAATTTCCTTTAATATGTCTGGTACTGCTGACTCAGATACTGTATAAAAAAAATCATTTCCATGTCTTACAAAACCATAAGCCTCAAGCACAGGTTTTATCTGTCCATGATTTTTATAATCTGTTTTAAAAGGTTCTTGTAACCAGTCAATAACATGTTCTTCTGTCGTTCGATAACTATTATTAACAAGTAAGTTTCTATTTCCTTGAGTTAGAAAAATAGTTACATATTTATTTTTCCCCCCTGGCTCATTGGTATTCACTGCAATTTTAGTGTTCGTCTTATTTTCAATCTTTGTGCCTGCTTCCACTGCTACTTTATCTATAAAATCTAGCATTCTTTGCTCTTTTGTTTGACTGCTATTACTAGCTTCACTTGCTGCATATGTCACTATTGGTGACATAATGAACGAAATGATTAGAAGAATAGTAACAAATTGATGTTTCAAACTTTTTTTATACATGCTTTCCCCCCTTAAATTATCAGGCATTATTAATAGTATCCTATTATCTGCTCTATTAAACCTTGTCCTCCCCTCAGTAATAGAATGACTGAAAATATAATTTATCTACTTCTATTATATTGTGATTCCCTTAAGTTAGCAATTCATATTTAGATTTATTTATTCTATACAAAATAATGCATAAAGCATTGAATAATCTTTGCTTTATGCATTATTTTAAACTTTAGGGTATTTTTATTTGAAGCTCCGTATTTTGATAAATGTCCTTACCTTCTGTTATATACTTGCTTCCTATTAACATATCATACCCTACTAAATCGAGGTTACTGAAATACTCTTCCTCTTCTTTAAACGCATTATGGACAGATGAGATGATTCCACCTTGTATGCCAACTGCATTAAGTATTTGTGTATAAAGTCTGTATGCAGGTATAACAGCATCTGCCTTTCCCCTAAGGATATAGTTGCTTACAACAAAATAGGGGGTTTGATTTTTAATATACGTTTTATCAAAGGTAATAAGATCTAAAGCTGGAATGTGATCTCCATAGGCCACAAGAATAGTCGGTTCTTCCAGGTTATTGACATAGTCTATCAGATCTCCTATAAATTGATCTGTTTCCCAAAACCTGTCAATATAATCTTGTGTTTGATTTAATACGTTTTCTTCCGCATCTCCGCTTATAATAATACCACTTTCATTTGCCTCATAGTCGTAATCATAACTTGAGTGTGTTCCAACAGTCACAGTAAAAATAAAATCTCTATTTGGTGTATCTTGTATGGTTTTTTCTATATAATTTAGTAACACTTTGTCTTTCGGCCAATTTTTTGTATACTCGACGCCTTCCATGGATTCAAGTGAAATAAAATGATTAAAGCCTAGAGGTGAATAAATCCTGTTTCTGTCATAAAAACTTGCTTCATTATTATGAATAGCAGTTGTATGGTATCCCTTATCCTTTCTTAGCAGCTGAGCAATAGACTCAATTGGCCTTCCGTCTAATGCTTCACTAGTATAAGGTACTTCATATTTAAATAAATCTGCAATTCTTATCCCTGTCAGTATTTCAAATTCAGTCCTAGCTGTATTAATCCCCGGCGCTTCCATATAACCGCTCCAGTCCCCTGTCATATATTTTCTCATATTCGGAATGGGGTCCTGGCTATAGGTTATTCCTTTTAAAGTTAGTGGATCGATAAAGGATTCAACTTGTAAAAAGATAATGTTAGGATTTTTATTGGTAAGAACTGGTACAGATACACTATTTAACTCCGCTCTTAATTGTTTTAGATTATCTTCATTGTAATCTTCCGGAACGATATCATTACTTGTTTCGTAGGAGGAAACAAATGAGTACACCATTCCTTCCTCATGATAATCCATACTTTGTTCTGGAGTTATAGTATTATCAATTTTCCGTGCCTCTGAAACAATACCAATGTTTAAACTTGTTATCACAATAATAAATGAAACTATCTTTCTGGGATGATGAATATCAATACGGCACGCGTATGATTTTTTAAGCAATATGAGACCCATACAAGCAAGAACAATAATAAGCAAAAGGATCTCTGGAGATAAATACTTATTTGCTATTGATAAACCTTCTTTTGCTATGAAAAAATCCGGCCAGGTAAGTGGCAGACCTCTAATAATCATTAAAATTCTGCTTGCACATGTAATAGTCAAAATGCCGACTGCAAAAAGATTAAATACAAATGGCATTTTAGGAAATAGTAAGCATGGGCAAGTGATAATAAGCAAAAGAATATAATTAACTAAAAATATATCTAAATGCATTGCCAAATAACTAAACCGCTCTAATATATCAAGCGAACTGATACATTCAATAGTAATGTATAATAATAAGTTTAGTGTAAGCCACATTCTTATACATGCATATTCCTTTTTATAAGTATATTTTTGCAAATTATTCACTCAAATCGCTCCTAGATCATAATAAAATATTTAAAAAAGCAGCAGATTAAAGTTAATCCACTGCTATATGTTTTATACATTAAGCTCTTCCTGTATATTCTCCTGTACGGGTATCGATACGAATAACTTCACCTTGTTCAATAAAGAGTGGTACCATTACTTTTGCTCCAGTTTCTACAATAGCAGCCTTAGTAGCTCCTGTAGCTGTATCTCCCTTAAACCCTGGTTCTGTTTCCGTAATTTGAAGTTCAACACTAAGTGGTGGTTCTATATCAAACACATTACCCTGATGTGAAAGTACTTTAACCATTTCATTTTCTTTAACGAATTTAAGATTTTCTCCTATAGATGAAGCATTAAGTGCTATCTGATCATAAGTATTAACATCCATGAAATGATAAAGTTCACCATCTGCATATAGGTATTGCATGTCCTTACGTTCTATGTGAGCTTTTGGCATTTTTTCGTTTGGACGGAAAGTCTTTTCTAATACATTCCCTGTTTTTATATTCTTTAATTTACAACGAACAAACGCTGCCCCTTTACCTGGCTTTACATGTTGAAATTCAATAATTTGAAATAAGTTATTTTCGTATTCAATTGTAACGCCATTTCTAAATTCACCTGCTGAAATCATTACATTTCCTCCTAGTTATCTTTATCTAATATAGTGTAAACTACATTTTTCAATTTTTCAACGATTTTTTATGCAATTACAATAAGTTCTTTTGATGAATGAGTAAGATTTTCTATCCCATCTTCTGTAACTACGACTAAGTCTTCTATACGAACACCACCAAATTGTGGAATATAAATACCTGGCTCAACAGTCATAATCATCCCTTTTTGAATCATTGTTTGATCTAAAGGAGAAAACCTAGGATTTTCATGAATATCAAGACCTGTTGAATGTCCTAAGCCATGTCCGAAATACTCTCCAAAGCCTGCATTTGATATAATATCCCGCGCTGCTTTATCAACTTCGCGCCCAAGCATACCTGGTTTTATAACCTGAAGTGCTGTAAGCTGCGCTTTTAAAACAATATCATAAATTTCTTTATGCTTCTTTGTGGGTTCTCCAATGACAACAGTACGCGTCATATCTGAACAGTATCCTTCATAGATACATCCAAAATCCATTACAACAAAATCACCTTTTTGAAATCTGTCATTTCCAGGTTCAGCATGAGGAAGTGATGATTTCATCCCAGTTGCAACAATAGAAGCAAAGGATGTCGCTGATGCACCTTGCTCTCTCATAAAACGTTCAAGCTCCAATGCAATATCATTTTCTGTAAGATCCTTTAAATAATGCTCTTTCATAAATGGGATAATATGAGAAAAAGCTAAATCACCAATATGCTCTGCTTGTCTTAATTTCTTTATCTCATCCTCATCTTTAACTTGTCTGAATTTCTCTATTAGATTATGAGTAGGTACAAATTCAAACATATCATATGACTTTAATTCTAAGAAGGTTGTATAGTTAGTATGATCACTTTCAAAACCAATATACTTAGCACCTTCTTGCTTTGCAATTTTTAATACTGTTTTAATGATTCCTTCACTGCCTTGATTAACTGGTTCAAAATCACTGCACTGCTTGCTTACCTGCTCCATATATCTAAAGTCTGTAACAATCACTTGTTTTGTATTTGAAATATAAAGCATTGCATTTGAACCTGTAAATCCACTCATATACCGTCTATTGGATTTACTTGCAATAAGCATAGCATCTATTTTAAGTTCCTGCATTTTAAGCAGCAGCTTACTCATTCTAGTATTCACATTTTTCCTTCTTTCTTAATGATTTTTAAGTTTTTTAGTAAGGGCATCCAGCGCGATAAAATAACTGTCAAATCCAAATCCTTCTATGACACCGATGCACGCAGGTGCAGTAACTGAGTGCCTTCTGAATTCTTCTCTGTCATGTATGTGGGAAATATGTACTTCCACAACAGGCTTGGATATACTTTTGAGTGCATCTGCTATGGCATAACTATAATGAGTATATGCACCTGGATTTATAATGATTCCCTCTATGCCCTCATGATAACATTTTTGAAGAAAGTCGATAATGGCTCCCTCATAATTTGATTGAAAACAACTGACTTCTATATTTTCTTGCTTCCCATAAGTAATTAAATCATTTTCTAAATTTTCCAGGGAACTATTTCCATATATTTGCGGTTCTCTAATCCCCAAAAAGTTGAGATTTGGCCCATTAATCACAGCTATCTTCATTTTTCCCTCCATTACACTCATTATTTCCTTGGCAATATAAGTAACACTTTTGCCTTCTCCTTCTATAACTCTAAAGCTCGTATCTTCATAAAGCTTTTCTCTTGTGAGATAAAGTGCCAATAACTGATTGTAATTTTTCACCAGCGGTCTGTTCTGATCTTGTGAGACTCTGCTAAATAAAGTATCAAAATGCCACTTTAAATAAAAAGTTTTTTCGTTCTTAAGCAATTTAACATTTTCAAGTGTCGTGATAATTCCACCACCAGTAGATACAACTAAGTTTCTTTGATCAGCTATTTCTTTTAAACAGTTCACTTCAAGCTGCCTGAAATAAGGTTCCCCATACGCTTCAAATATTTCCTTAACCGCTATTTTTTGCTGCTTCTCAATATAGTGATCTAAATCAACCCACTCATACCCTAGGACATCAGCAAGCACCTTTCCTATAGTCGATTTGCCGCTTCCCATAAAACCGATCAGGTAAATATTCCTATTCATGTCTAACCTCACCGCTTACAATTTTTGTGGCCATATTAATAGCTAATACAACATCTGCTGCATACTGTGGGTTAAAATATGTATTAGCTTTAACATAAACATTCCCCGATTCAGTAGACGTATACATAGGTTTAAGATTATTAAGAGCCAGAGCTGTAATATCTTTTCTGCATTTTTCGCACTTACATATATCCCACTCTTCTAAAACACTGTCTAAATATTTCTCTACTAAAACCTCCATGTAATTACAAACCTGTTTCATAGCATGCCCCCACTATAGCTTATTAAAATAAATCGTTGTCTTTCCCGTTGCAACTCTTATTGTAATTCTTGCTTCTTTTTTTAAGGCCGTATTAATAAGCAAGATAGTTCCTCCCTTCGCGGGAGCCATCCTGCCGTTAAAACTAATTTGTTTTCCCGTTATATCTCTCGGGATAACAACATTTTTGCCCATATCAAATACATAAACTGCCTTTTTATATCCAGGTCTTATATAAACTTTCTTTTCTGTACAAAGAACATTATACTCTCTTCCAGTAATATTTGCCATATATTGTGCACTTTTTATGCCTTTTTCGACCTCTTTGACAAGTATATCAAATTTCATCTTTTCTACATAGAGCGTATGAGTATGCACACATACTGTCCCTATTGATAGAATAAGCATCACAAGAATGACTTCCAGCAAGGAAAAACCCTTTTGTTTCATTAAGCCTCCATGTATTTTAAAATCTCTCTCTTTATCTTTAGGGTATTCTCCTTATCACAGCTAATATGGTGCATCAGTTCAAATGCTTCTACGGCTTGATAAAACAGCATGCCAAAACCATTGATACATACACATCCCCTAGTCTTTGCATATTTCAAAAACTGAGTCTCTTCGGGATGATAAATAAGGTCTACAGCTATTTTGGCTTCTTTTAACACCGCCTTAGTACAACTAGGCATTTCTCCTATATAGCTGCCCATCCCTATCCTTGTGGTTTGAATGACAATGTCAAGAGACTCACTGCAGTCCTCTCCTGCCTCATGAACAAAAGCTGGGGTGCTAAAATAACTTTGCATATGCTCTTTAAGCGCTTTTGCATGGCGAGCCGTACGATTAAACAGATGTATTGAACGCGCCTCTTCGGCAACTGATACATACGCGGCATACGCTGCCCCTCCACTTCCTATAATTGCCACATTTTTATCTTTCCATTCAACACCCTCTTCTTCGAGAGACATTTTAAGACCTATGTAGTCTGTATTATAGCCTATATACCCTTGTTCGCTGTAAACTAACGTATTAATGGCTCCCACTTTTTGTGCTGATTCATCTACATGAGTTACAAAATGAAATAGCTCTTGTTTGTGAGGCATCGTTACATTAAGTCCCTTTATGCCTAGCGCATGAGCTCCTTTTATTGCATCTTTAAGACCTGTGCTTGTTACATGAAAAGGGATATAAATAGCTTCCTTATTTGCTACAAATGCAAGCTTATTATGGATCATCGGTGAGAGTGTATGGGTAATAGGATCTCCAATGATACCACATACACTGCACTTACCTGTTACTTCTATTGTACCTTCTTTCATAATGCGCGATCACCTTCTTTTCGAGTCCCCTCTTTATTTTGGTTATCCATTCGTCCTTGTCGCTTACAGGGACTACAAGAATAGTTTTTATACCAGCCTGATTGCCGCCATATACATCTGTAAAAATTTGATCCCCTACAATAACTGCCTCTTCCTTTTTACAATCCATTAGTCTCAATGCCTTTTTAAAACTCTTTGTAAGTGGTTTTTTCGATTTATGAATGGCAAATACCTTAAGCTTTTCATTAAACTTAACTACTCGATCTTCTGTATTATTAGATACAAGGGTTATTTTAAATCCAGCATTTCTGAGTTGCTGAAAAAAATTAATAATTTTTTCATTAGGTTCAGCTTCATCATATGGAACTAGGGTATTATCTATATCAAAGATAATACCCCTTATTCCCTGTTCTTTTAAGTTCTCAATCTTAATTTCATATATAGATTTGAAATACTGGGTTGGTAGAAATTTATTAAGCATTTATAACTCCTCTTTCTGCATCTGACACAAAACTAAGCTTTGTGTTAAGTGCTTACTTTGTTTTGCATATAGACTTTATTTTTATCCTGTCTGTTATTACTGCTCTGCCCCAGCAGTCTCCTTTAACTCTGCTGCTTTCTGTTCTTCTTTCTCCTGCTCATTGTCTTTCCCGGCTTCTTTATCCTCTTCAGTCTTCTCTAGATAGGTTTCCTCTGTAATGGCATCCATATTCATAAATTGAATACATTCAATTTTATTTTGTTCCATACCTATATAATATCTATAATGATAATAAGCAGCTTCGTTATTATTAAGAATAGCTTTAACAGGAATAGTTACAATAAACCTGGGCTGTTTTTGAGTACTGTATGTACTAGGAGTAATAAGCATCTTTTTAATATTAGCATTAACTTGATAAATACTATCTTTATAGGGATTAATATAAGGAGCAAAAGCATCCTGATAGTAGTCAGCTGTAAGAAACACTTCTTTATCAAGCCTCATAGTATCTTTCCATATTTCTTCAAATGTTTCAAAACTGCTCATGAATGCTTTTTCATAATAGCTATAGAAAGACCTATTCTTACTCATTATTATCTGAAATACCTTTTTAATTATTTCTTGTTCTTTCGCTGATACTTCTTTATAATAAGGAACTCTGATGACATGCCTAACATTTTGTGCCTTTTTTCTTACATCTGCATTCACACTTATAGGTGAAGCTTCTCTTACACTTAAAATTTTAAGTGACTTATTAGGCTGCACCTCAACCCAAAACCGCTGGATAAGTTTGATTTCGTCGGCTGTTTTATCAGCTTCGTCTTGTAAACTTAAATAGGTAGTTTGTTTATTTTCTTCTATAAATGGATTATTACCTGCTTCCTTTGTATAGTAGCCTTTTTCTTCATCCCAAGTATATTGTTCATTGGCCTCTTTGATAGTCTGAACCTTATTTTGGGTCGTCACTCCTACTTCATAAACTTTATTTTCCCCTAAACTTCTAACCGAAATAATATCAACTACCTCTACTATCTGAGGGTCATAAGTGACATATTCGCTTATGGCTAATTTCTTTGGCAGGTGCAGCACACCATCAAGATACTCTGAATTAAGCTTTTGCTGTATCTCTTCTGCAAAATAAGTTTTCACAAGCTTATCAAGTCTCTTTTTATAACCTTCATGTGCACTCCAGTAAGCCTCATTTACCTTGGAGAAATTTTGATTAAGCACTAAGATATCCTCTTCAGTGAGCGCAAAGTAATCTTTGAAAAAAGCTGTAAACTGTTCAGTAGTAACCTCATCACCCTTCTCCTCTTTAACTTCCTTAATTTGTGCTGTATCAGGTACTGGTGCTAAATCTATCGTTTCTTTTTTACTGCATCCTGCACTGAATATGAATACCAGCATAAAAAAGGCACTTATTATTTTTTTCATCTATTTTCCCTCCTCCCTTCAAGCTAATTCACTTTTTTCATACTGGTGATAGCAACATCTATTTTATTGGTTTTAATATCCAAAACAGAGTCCTTGCTTAGTAATACTCTACCCATAGTATACACTACTGGATTAGTAAGATCACTTGCTTGTATCCCCGCTCTATCATAATTATAAGGTCCTAGTATTTCCCCTACAGTTGTTTTTTCCTTATACTGCGTTATTTTCAAAGCGTCCATAACTTCTCTTAGGTAGCTGCGGTCAGCAAAATCCATTTCTAAAAGAATGTTAGGATTCTGTGTAATAGTAACATTTGTCCCACTATCAGATAATAGTAAACCTGGACTATAGGGTTGTTCCCCTGCTACACCCTTTGTATCCTTTCCTAACATCATGTATTTTCTATCCTTAGGGACAGCTCCTTCATTTTCCCCTTTTATAATGACCGCACCTTCTATATTGATTTGTCCCTGTATTTCAACATCTCCTCCACTAATAATAATCCCTCTAAAAGTGTTTTTGCCATTAGTGGTTAAGGTAAGTTTCTCATTAGACTTGTTGATAATAATAGTTGGATAAGGCCTTTCTGTGTCTGACGGACTAACTTTATCATCCTCTACATAATACTTATCAATCAAAATCGTCTCTGCATTGGTCACCATTTCAATAGGATTACGATAGCTCCAAGTATTTGTGTTTAAAACAGAAGCAAGTTCAACTACATCATTAAAATAAAGCTCTTGGGGTACACTCGGCGTTGACCCATCAAACAGCCCATAAAATATACTGCGCATAGCTGTCATATAGGCTTTTAGTCCTTGCCATTTATTATCTGTTGCCAGTGGCGGAGCATAAAATTTCTTATACATGCTGGGCAAATCCAATAAATCTGTTGCTGCAATATAATACTTAGTGGGGTCTTGGATAATATTTAGTTTTTGTGTACGCCCTTCTGCATTATCCATGGGGGTAATTGCAGTAAGAAGATCAATGGGGGTGGGACCGGAAAAATATCCCCCTAGATTAAACAATTGTCCTGCGCTGCTTTGATCAATAAATTTTTCGTCCCCTCGTATTGTTTGTGAATTAGCTGAAATATAAGCCGTAGCATAGGACTCGTTAATATTTTGAATGCCAATTTTTTTATTTTCAATCATGCCGTAGGTAGGAGAATCAGGTTGAAGATAGGAATCATCACCAAATTGATAATCTGCATCTGTAGGTGCTCTATTATATTTTTCTAACGTAGCCACCCCATTAAAAGGCTCACCGATACTTTCCCAAAGTCTAATGGGCTTAGCTCCTTCCGCAAAACTAATAAAGGGTTGTCCATAGACAAACATTTGCTTAGCTGTTATGAGAGTATCAATTCCTTGATTATAAACGCCACTGCTAGAGTTAGGATCTAAGTCACCACCCGTTGCCCCATTGTTATTATTAGATATCCCAAAGATGCTTCCTTTAGCCTCTATTTGTGTTTTGCTGCTTTGAGAAGTAAGTGTAGCGACCCAAGGATCAATTTTAACATCATTGTCTACAAAAATATTCTTATCCACACTAATCCTGCTGTTTCTAACTTTGTTTCCATCGCTTGGGTCAGCACCAAAAGGCTCTTGATTAGCTCCCCCGCTATAATAGTCATCAAAGATGCCTACCGTATCAGCAATAATATCTCCAGATACTTCTATTTTGGTTTCTCTGTCATAAAAACCTGTTCCCCATCCATTGGTAGCTGCAACATTATTCATACAATAAATATTATCTGTTTTCAAATGACCTCCATTACTGACAATAATGCCTCCATTTGTGTCGATGTCAGGCCACCCTGATGCGGTGTTCTTATTTCCTTTTATCCTTATATCTCCTGTAACAGTTAAGGCTGCCTCATTTGTTACGACCATATCTGAAAAGCAAGTGATAGCACTGTCTAAAATTTCTGGAGGATTACCGACCCATTCATACTTTTCTCTTACTTCATTATCAATTTTCTCTGGGAGATTTAATGCAATCTCTGCTTCTACATTTTGTGTATCAATAACATTGCCACTGGGATCTTTTGAGGTGGCCTCACTTATTATTTTAAAGCGATCTTCTTTAGGGGCACTTAAATTGGGTGCTCCATCTGCTTGAAGTTCATAAACAGGTTCTGCCCATACTATAATATCTGTCTCAATCTCCTTTGCCTGTCTATCACTTTTCACTTTGTACTTAAATATTTTTCTAGACGTCTTAGTCGGGTCATCAAAAATGTTTTCTTTCATAAAGTTATATAACGCTTCTTGAACGGTATCTCTTAGCAGAGTGTCTCCAGTGACTGAGGGTGTTTGATGAGAAACTAATTTCAATTTTTTTTCTGTTTGATCATACTTAATATTCTTGTAAAGATCATAGGACTCTCCAGTCGCAGCTTGAAGTACTAAATCCTGAAGGGATGCTCCCTTAGAAATAGTAATAGGATCAAGATATTTTTCTCGTATATCTTTTTCTATAATATCTGCCATCTCTGTTTGAATGGCTTTATTGATAAAATCCACTTGCTTCTCTACCCCTGATTTAGCTAAGTAATAAGTATTGCTGGTATTACGCTGCAGCAGGGATAAATCAAACTGCATCCCCGCTATATTCATACAGGCCCCTACTATGACTGTCATGACTAAAAGCAGAATAGTTGTAATAAGCATCGCATTACCACTATCTTTTTTTATGTTTTTACAGTTGTCTTTTTGCACATAATCACCCCCTACTATTACTTTTTAGGCGCATAATTATAAACTTCAACCATTTTTTTCACTACTTTTCCCGGTTTTCCTACTCTAGGACTTTTATCTCTTACAATCATGACAATAAGATAGTTATGATCAAGGTCACTGTCTATGATGCGCTCTATAATTGTCTTACTTTGTCCTTTATCCACAGCCACTATATTAAATTTCTTATCAATCTCCTCAAGAGTTTCAAGGCTAGGGGTAGTATCATTCTTTTTAACATTTCGTAAGACTTTAATCACAAGCGTATAGTTTTCTACATTTATCTTATTAATAAATTTAAAAGTAAGAGATGGGTTAAAGTCTCGCACAAGCTGCCTTAAATCTAACAACACAACCCCGCGGCTGTTAGGTTCAATCTCCCCTACGGGTCTTGTCTCACTTATGGTATAGACATAGCCATCTGCCCCTGCATTAATTGCCTCTTGATCTATATGTAATATCTCTTCTGAAGGATTATTGGGAAGAATACTTGTGTCTTCAATGCTATTTGCATCTCTTTTCTTAAAACTTATGGTTTTTACATCACTTATTACATAGCCCGCCGATGGATCTTCAAATCCACTGGGGATAAAGCTGTCTTTAAGCAGCGTACCTTTAAAAGACTTAGCCATTTCTGGTGCAATCGTTAGGTCTACTAAGTCTTCAGTCTCTAAGGAACTATCAAAACGCATAGATGGATCCATATTAGAATAAAGCTTAATGGCGTCTTTTAGGGTGTCTTTATTAAGGGAAAGCTTACTCGGCATGCTGAGAGATATTTCATTCATATTCCATATAGCTATCTCATACTCATACTTGCTTGTATCATACTTTGTATCATGGCTGTCCCTATTTTCCGCACTGCTAAGTGCCAAAAAGTCTTTTATATCTATGAGTGTTGTTTCATCCGGTGGATTAATCAAATACTCTGTGCGTTTATTGAGTTCAACCACATCAGCTGGGTCTGTGTCCTTTAGAATATTGCCTTCCCTTCTATTTTTAAGGGCTATATCTTTTGTAAGCTGTACTTTAATATCCTCCATCAAAGCTTCTGCATTTAATGTACTGATACTGATAGCTTCTGACTCAGTTCTTATTTTAGTAGAAGATACAAGGGATACACTAAGCGGTGTAATAATAATTGCTATAACAAATAAACAGACTGCCACTTCCGCATAAGTCATCCCTTTTTGACTGTGTTTTTTTCTACCTGTCATTTTATCACATCCTTACTTAAGCTAAGTAAGCTTTACCTTTCCCTTTGTTTGCCCTTTAAAAACTTCTTCATCAAATTCATTATAAATATGGATGTTTTCTAAGAGAGTGCCATTAAGTGTGACTTTGATAGGTTCACTAGTATAATCACGGATATAAATATGTACCTGAGGCATAACAGCTTCCAGCTGCCTCATTTGCGAGTATATGGTTAGGCTTAAATCTTTTATGGGCATTAGCACACTATTTTGCTCAACTTTGCCATTTTCATCCTCTAAAACTACATCATAGCCACTGTCTTTAATAGATACTGTAATATAGGTATCAGCTGAAGATAATAGACCCGTATAACTATTTGGTCCATTCCCTGGGCCTAAAAATTTATAAGTGTCTCCCGATGTAAGAGAGTCTAATATATCTAGTCTAAACTTACCATTGGAATCTGCACGATTGCCTGATCCCTGATTTTGATTGGTATCAGGGGAAGGTATGTGATCTCCTGGGATTGGAAGATTAGTATCCTCATTTATGTTTGTTAAATCTCTATTTAAAAAAGCCCCCTCTGTATTATGAAATAAGTTAAACTCTGGCTCATATATCTCGTCAACTGCAGCATCATTAGGTCTTGCAAACAAAGTGAAATCTAACTTTGTCGTTACAAGCTCATTTGCCTTATCTCCATACCAAAGGCGAATGAGTTTTGCCTCTTCGCTGGTTTGCACAGCATTATCTATGCTGCAGTTTTGTATATTAATAATCTCATAGGAAGCATTGAGATCTTCGATAAACTGCTTGGATTGCGTGAAGGTTGTTACATAGGTTAAGGTATATTTCTTTTCTATAATACTGCCTATTTCATCTTCATGGATAATGTCTTCGCTATGCTCTAGCTTGACCTTAAAAAAATTATTAAGCTCCATGAGATTGTTGATCTGTACAAACTCCTTTGTTACGGATGCGCTTGTTGGAATAGTATTAAGTACAGCTGACTTTTCTTCATTGATACGGCTTAGCTCCTCTTCTGTTTGGGGCAAGCCTTCTAATCTTTCTTTTAACGCCATAATTTCTCTCCTGGTACTCATAATCTCATCTTCGTTATCTAGGATCTGTCGTTTTAAATCTTGACGCACGGTTAAAACATAAAAAAGCTGACTGCCTAATACTAAAACAACTGCTACTATAAAAAGAATATGTTTTAGGGATTTCATGACTCATTTCCCCCCTCTGCTGATTCCTCTACCGTTTGTTCCTCTCCTTGCTCTATAGTCTCTGGTGATTTCTCATCTGTTTCCTTGGTTAGGGACACTGGCATTTTTATGGTGATCTCATACTTTTGATAAGTACTCTCCGCAGTGCCTTCTTCTATTTTAAAGGTAACTACTGTATCCTTATAGATGGTTTCTAGTAAAGTTATGTAATGAAGCAGCCCTCTTGCTGTCTGTATGCGTCCTTTGATAATAATGGAGGATCCTTCTGTTGCAGCTTCTCCCTCATTGGGCGTGGCTGTTTTAACATCAAGATTATCTATTGTAACCCCCTGGGGAAGTCTTGCAACAAGTTCAGTTAATAGTTCTCCGTTAACAAAAGATGGCTTTTTAAGCGCTTTATACTTATCAATCCACTTCTGTACTTCTTCCTTTGACCGATTTAAGTTTTCCATCGTTTGGTTAACTTCTAGAAATTTGGGGTCGTTTGCCTGTATTTCTAAATCGAGCAATAAGCTCTCCTGCTGTTTGATTTCTCTCATAGGTGGCAATACGACCGTTACAGCAAATAAAACGCATTCTAAAAGCAGTATAAGTACACCCAGAAATATATAGACTTTCATTTTTTGTGCCTGTATATGTTCTTTTGGTAATAAGTTAATCTCTTTTACTTTAGGCCTCATTCCTTTTCCCCCTAAATTCCATTAATTGCCCCTAGTATATTTACAAAAAATCTTCGATAGGAAGCAAAATCGCTATCTGGTTTTTCGACTACATTTGTGAACTCACTGATTCCTTGCGTTTGAATATTAAGAGCCTCCCTAATATAGGTTTCAATCCCTTTAATATTCGCTCCTCCGCCTATGAGATAAATCTTTCTGATAGGACTATTTTCAAATCTCGAATAGTAGAACTGTATGATTCTCTCTAATTCAGCGATAACATTATACTCTATTTGGGGTCTGATCAATTCTTTCAAATAGTTTTCATATTCATTTTTTCCTTGATCTGTCAGCTGCTCTTCATTGGGATTCACAAAAGAACTTTCTATGGTTTCATTAACTAAGTCTACTCCAAATTCAATAATTCTTGTAAGCACTGTATGACCTTTAGAAACAATGGTTGCCGTTGTGGATTTACCCCCGATATCAATGATAAGTGCATCCCCATCTGTATGATTTACAATGCGTGCCTCAGCACCAAATGCCTTTGCCAAAGCTTCTGATGGAATACTTATCTTAATGGGTGTAAGCTTTAAACTTTCTATGAGATTGACCATAGGAAGTACAATGTGATTAGGCGCTGCCACTAATAAAATCTCTTGTTTATTTACCCCTGCTTCCTCAAACTCCCTAGTAATTTTGAAATCTATCTGGTACTGAGAGGTCTCAACTGGCAGATATTCTTCTGGCCTTATGGCTAAAAGCTGTTTGATAACTTTTTCAGGCTGCTTGTCTATCACCGCATTCCTAATAATAATTTGATTACTTTGAATTAAAACAACTGCCTTTTTAGCTTTATATTTTTTACTGGTTAATTCCTTTGAAATAACTTCTAAAATAGGTTCTAAATGAGTAATACCTCCATTTACTACACAGTCTCTTAGTGTATCTAAAAGTGAAAACTTTTCTATTTTAATGGTCTCAGCTTTTTTTGTTACTTCTATTAGTTTAATCGTGTTGTTTCCTATTTCTATCCCCAACATTCTCTTTGCCATTTTATCCCCTCTTTCAACTCAAGTGCTTTGTAGTATATTTAATATTTAGCCTTATATTCTAGAGATTCACTAAAGATATGTTGAACGATTTGAGCTGCCTGTGTTTCTCCCTTTTTACTTATTGTACACTCAAACACCACAATTGGAGAATCTTCCTCTCTAGTAACTTTTATATTTTGTATTTTATCTGATATTAACGAAGATGTTGAATTGGCTATATAAACAAGTTTATATAGTCCTTCCCCATTGTCAAAAGACGCGTTTTCGGATAACTCAATCCTGCGATCACCTTTTCTCCCTGACCCAGCTGTCTTAAGCTCAATCTTTGCGAGCTGCTTGTCCTTAACTAAGCTGCTAGACTCCATGGTTTTAGGGGTTTCCGGGGGATGAATTTTAAGTTCTGGACTTCCTTCTACAGTAATAGTCACTTGATCTGCAAGTCTTATTTCCTCTCTAATAAAACTGCTTACCCTCCTGGATTCATCACTTAGATTAGTCTTATGATCAAATTGTGTATAAACGCTGTAGGTGTTACCAAAAAATTCCCACAAAGCCCCCATGAGCAGAGAAAACAATAAAAGAGCAACAATCACTTCAATTAAGGTAAACCCTTTTGAATTTAAATCTTTTTTCATATGCCTCCTCCCCCATAGCTAATATGTAATCTTATAATGACCTGTTATCCCATCAAAAAAAATGTCTGCCTTCGCTGTATCATAAGTAATAACTATCTTAAGTTCATAAATATCTTTTGAAGGCACACCTGTGTCCATCATATACCCATAGCCATCGAACTGTATCTTTGTTGGTACAGCTATTACATCTGCTTCACCGTCTGTTGTTTCCATAGTGATCCTGATATTTTTGGAATTCGCCTCGTTTTTATCCCTTTGAGTACCACCAGCCGTATGGATTGCAGGCGAAAGCTTGTACCCATTATAATAACCTAGTGCTGCATCATCCGTTAACTCAACTGAATGTTGGACCCTTCCCATTGTCATAGCTTTTGTTCTTTGAGCCGTAAGGTCTAAGCAGATTTCTTTCGCTAATTTTTTAACTTCTTGCCTGCGAATTAAGCCTACACTAGGGACTGCAATGATGCCAATAAACCCCATGAGAATAATAATCACTGCTACTTCTACAATTGTAAAACCTCTTCTATTTTGCTTTAACATAAACGCCCCCTGCTTCTAACTCACAGTAATCCTAAATACCAAGATAAAATATACTCTCCATAAAATAATGCAATAATAGCCCCCACATTTAAAAAGGGCCCAAAAGGAAAAGGTTCACTTTTTTTCCTGATAACCAGTAATATTATACCATAAAAGGATGCTAAAACCGAGGCTAGAAAAAGTGTAAGAAAGGTCAGGTTCATGGATAAATAAAGGGCAAGCATACCCACAAGCCTTACATCCCCAAAACCGAGCCCTTCTTTTTTTAACAAGAACTGCGCTCCATAAAAAAGGGCGTAAAAAAGCCCATAGGCTATACCCGCTGCCAAAAAGGGATAGAGAACAAATTGAAGTGATTGATACCCCCCTGCCTGTATGCCTCTAAAAATAATGCCTGCTATAAATCCAAATAAGATAATTCTTGTGGGAAGCAGCATATGGTCTATATCAATCATAGTCAGCACTATCAATAGCGCTGCAAAAACAGCGTACATCAGCCCCTCTAAAGAAAATCCAAACTTCAAATAAACTGCCCCATATAAAAGCCCTGTTAAAATTTCAATGACCATATAACGAATAGATACTTTTTGGCCACAGTAACGACATTTGCCTCTTAGATATAAAAAACTTAAGACAGGAATGAGGTCTAACCCACTTAGTGCGTGCTTACAAGTTGTGCAATGAGATCCTGGATAAGCAATGTTTTCACCTTTGGGTATGCGATAGATACAGACATTTAGGAAACTCCCTATGATTATTCCGAACAATATCGCCATGACTATACTTAACATTTGTTCCCCTTTCTAAAACAAGCAGATATTCTACAGAATACCTGCTTGTTTATACCACTGCATTATAGATCTATTAATTTAAATCGGTAAGTTCTTGTATAACATAATATTACTTAATCATCATCACCATCATCATCACCACCAGAAGCAGGTGGTGCTATTTCTGCGGTACCATTTCTTACCCAATCATAAGTAGTATCTTTTGCATCCAGAGTTCCTACAAGAGTTACATATTCTTGTTGCTCAGTTGATGAATCAAAGCTTAAATAGCACTTTTCATCATCTGCCATAAGTGTTCCTCCCGTTTGAAGTTTTAACAAACCACTTTCTAAATCTTTATCATCTATATACTGCCCATCTACTAATTCATCTAACATTACAGCTGTTACAGCCCCATTATTTAAAGCCGAAAAACCACCTGGATAAGCTCCTGTTTCGGCTTTAAATATATCTAATTGTCTTTGTAATGTTTTTACTGATGTAACATCTGTTGTTAATCTTGCTTTCAGTGACATATTACCAAACATAGGTACAAGTACTGCTCCTATAATCCCCATAATCGCTACTACGATAATAAGCTCAATCATGGTAAAACCTTTCTCATTCTTTTTCTGTGTTTGTTTCATTATCTACACTCCCTCTATTTTTTTATATTTCTTTTATGTAAAGCCAATATGGCATTTACTACATCATAGCTCCTGCAGCAGTGAAGGTTGGCAAGATAACTGCCATCATGATACCTCCTACTACAATAGCAATAAAAATAGTAAGTATCGGTTCAATAAGCACCATCAAACTATCAATGGTCGTTTGAACCTCATCGTTAAAATAACTTCCTATTTTAATGAGCATTTCATCTAGCTGGCCTGTTTCTTCTCCGACGCTGATCATGCTAAACATAATAACAGGATATATCTGACTCCCCCGCAGGGAATCATACAAAGTATTTCCATGTCTTAGAGATTCTATGGCTTTATCAAGTTCTTCCTCGGCCACAGCATTGTTCACAACCCGCTTTAAAATATCCATTGCCTGCAGCATCGGAAGACCCGACGATACCAGCATAGACAGAGTCTTTGCAAATAGACTAGAGAGAGCTTTTTTATTAAGAGGCCCAAAAAGCGGCAGCTTAAGAGACAAACTGTCCAAGGCTTTTTTCCCCCTAGGTATCTTTTTAATATTGAGTCCTACCCCTACTAATAACGCTGTAATACCGAGCAGAATCGGCCAGCTGGCTACAAAAAAATCACTCACAGCCATAACCATTTTGGTAGCCATGGGCAGTTCAACGTCAATATCCTCAAACATGGTGACAAAGTTAGGGATGACCTTGATCATCATAATGGTGACTACAACAGCTACCACGATTAAAACCAGTATAGGATAAGTAAGCGCCTTTTTTAGCTTTCTGGCTGTTCCCAGTTGGACATCAAAATGATCAACCACTTGATTCAGCACCACGTCCAGATTACCTGATGCCTCGCCGCACTCTATCATACTGACCAAGAGATCAGGAAAAATCTTTTCATTTCTTGCTGCTTCTGATAGGGTTATCCCTCTGTTGATTTCTTCATGGATATTAATAATATGCTTCTTAAAAGCTTTATGTACAGTTTGCTCACTACATATTTCAAGGGCTCTCCCTACACTTATTCCCGCTTGAATCATAGCTGCAAATTGTTTGCAGAAAAATGTGATATCTCTCATTTTAATAGGCTTTTGAAAGAGGCTTATTTCCCCAATATCACTATTTAAAGCATTTTTCTTCCTAATATAAATGGGGTATAAGTATTTATCCGCCAAAAGCCTTTTGACCATCTCTTCATTTTCAGTTTCTATTTCACCTTTTACAACCTTGTTATGCAGTATGTCTTTGGCTTTATAGAGGTATGTCTCCAACCTTCTCCCCCCTTTTATATTAGTATCTGTCTATTAATCTTTTAAACTCATCTTTTATTTGTGCATGGTTAGTTGCCGTTTCTAATGAAATTTTGCCTTCTTTATAAAGCTTCACAATAGAACTATCCATTGTCAGCATTCCATTTAATCCCCCTGTTTGAATCTGGGAATAAATTTGATGGGTTTTGCCCTCTCTAATGAGATTAGCTATGGCTGGATTTCCCACCATGATCTCTAATGCAATACATCGTCCTTTAATATCTGATCTTGGCAGCAACTGCTGTGAGATAACCCCCTTTAAAATATTGGAAAGCTGCACTTTAATTTGCTGCTGCTGATGCGGCGGGAAAACATCTATAATCCTGTCAACGGTTTGAGGCGCCCCTATAGTATGCAAGGTGCTGAGCACCAAGTGCCCTGTCTCTGCCGCAGTAATAGCTGTAGCAATCGTCTCTTGATCTCGCATTTCTCCAACTAAAATAACATCTGGATCTTCTCTTAGGGCAGCTCGTAAAGCCTCTGAATAACTTTTGCTGTCAATTCCTATCTCCCTTTGATTTACAATGCTGTTTTTGTGCTTATGCAAGTACTCAATAGGATCCTCAAGGGTTAAAATATGCCCTTTTCTTTTTTCATTAATATAGTTAATCATGGTGGCAAGGGTAGTGGATTTACCACTTCCTGTAGGTCCAGTAACAAGCACTAAGCCTCTTGTATTATTAGCAAGAGATTCTAAAATATGCCTTGGGAGTCCAAGTTCGTCCATAGACGGAATAATAATGCCAACTGCTCTTAGGGCCGCGGCATAGGTTCCTCTTTGTTTAAATACATTTACCCTAAACCTTCCAATCTGAGGGATTGCATAAGAAAAGTCTACTTCCCCTTTTTCTTTAAACTTGTTATATATCGTATCATCTTTAATGAGCAGCTGCTCTATAAGCTCTTTGGATTCTGCTGGCCCAAGGGCTGGTATATCTAACTGCATCAAGCTCCCATTGACTCTTATTGTAGGTGGAATTCCTGTTGTAATATGAAGGTCAGAGGCTTTTCTTGAGTTGACAATCTCTAACAGTACATCAATATTCATACCTTTTCTCCTCAATTTTACTGTTCGTATGCTATTCTTAACATTTCTTCTATAGATGTATTTCCTTTTATCACATTATAAGCGGCATTATCCCATAAGGTTCTCATCCCTCTGTTAACTGCCTCTTCTTTAATCTCTTCACCTGTTAACTTGCTCCCAGCAATGGTCTCCTGAAGAAAATTATCCAGTACTAAAACTTCATGTACTGCAATTCTCCCTTTATACCCCGTATGGTTGCAGACACTGCAGCCCCTAGGCTTATAAACCTCTGTACCTTGTTTGATTTTACAAAGCGTCTCCTCTGTTGCTGTAACAATATGCTTTGTTTTGCAGTCAGGACAAATCTTGCGCACTAAACGCTGAGAAATAACCCCTTTGACCGCTGCTCCAACCATAAAAGATTCTGCTCCCATATCTACAAGCCGGGCAATTGAGCTAGCAGCATCATTGGTGTGGAGCGTACTTAAGACAAGATGTCCTGTTATAGCGGCTCTTATGGCAATACTGCTTGTTTCACTATCCCGCATTTCTCCTACCATGATAATATCAGGGTCCTGTCTTAGTATGGACCTTAAGCAGTTTGCAAAAGTAAGACCAATTTTGGAATTAACTGCAACTTGATTAATGCCTTCTATCATATTTTCAACTGGATCTTCTACTGTAATGATATTGACATTTTCCTGATTAAGCACCTTAAGTACGGCTGCCAGGGTAGTAGATTTACCACTTCCTGTGGGCCCAGTAACCAAAATAATCCCGTGGGGGTTTTTAAGTAAATTCGTTACCTTATTAAAATCCTCAGGATGAAAGCCTAGGTCTTGAAGCTCAAGGTTATTACCTGTACGATAGATAAAACGTATAACTGTTTTTTCTCCATAGATAGTGGGTAAAATACTAACCCTAAGATCTACTTGTTGTCCGTTAACATGCTTTGACATTCTTCCATCCTGGGGTAAACGTCTCTCGGCTATATCAAGTCCTGATAATATTTTTATTCGCGTTGTAATAGCGTTTAAGGTTTCTTTTTTAACCCGTGTCATCTCATGAAGCTGTCCATCTACTCTATACCTTACCCGTACGTAGTGTTCAAAAGGTTCAACATGCACATCTGAAGCTCCTTTTAAAATAGCTCTTTGCAAAATATTATTAACCAACTGGATCATAGGTGCATTTTCTGCATTTTCATCTACTTCTTCTAAGATTTGCTTTTGGGCTTCTTCTTGGATCTGCTTTTCAACCTCAAAAACGATATTTTTAGTTTTAGTGGAGGTATAGGCTTGGTCAAGCAGCTTTTCAATGTCCCGGTCTAAAGCCAAAAGTGGAATAATATCCATCTTAGTAGAAAGCTTAAGGTCATCTAATGCAAACATATCCAGTGGATCTTTCATCGCTACTTTAAGCTTATTGCCGTCAATACCCACCGCTATAACTGTATAGCGCCTCGCAATACTTTCAGGTACCTTTGAAGCTATATTGTAATCTATCGTATATTTCTCTAAATCCATTTGAGGAATACCTAATTGAAACTCCAGTGCTCCCAGGATATCTTTGTCGGTAATAATTCCTTGATCAACTAGTATTTCTCCTAGTTTTTTGTTAGTACGGTGCTGCTCATTAATTCCCCATTCTAACTGATCCTTAGTAATCATACCTGTTTCATACAGCAAGTCACCTAATCTTTTTCTTTCTACTTTTCTCATAAACCTCTCCTTGCTAGCAGTAACTTACCTTTTCTATCGTCTTCTCTTAATCACTTTACATAAAACTTACTTTTTTTAAATAGTTCACAATTTTTTTATTGAAATGTGCTTATATTATACTATTATAATAAGATACTTATCAATGCTTTATTGTTAAATTCTTCATTATATATTACATTTTTTGGTATCTAATTAATTTGCGCCCGATACGCGGCAGATTTCAGACATAATAAGACAATATTTTTAAGTCTTCAATCAAAAAACAGCAGTATCGTTATGAAAGAAAATCTCTCATAGCGATACTGCTGTTATCATTTTTATTATTTATTCATTGCTTCTTCAATAGCAACTGCTACTGCAACTGTTGCGCCTACCATTGGGTTGTTACCCATACCGATAAGACCCATCATTTCTACGTGAGCAGGAACTGATGATGAACCAGCGAACTGTGCATCTGAATGCATTCTTCCCATTGTATCTGTCATACCATAAGAAGCAGGACCAGCTGCCATGTTATCTGGATGAAGTGTACGTCCAGTACCACCGCCTGATGCTACTGAGAAGTATTTTTTGCCTTGTTCAATACATTCTTTTTTGTATGTACCAGCAACTGGATGTTGGAAACGAGTTGGGTTTGTAGAGTTACCTGTTATAGAAACACCAACGTTTTCAAGGTGCATGATTGCAACACCTTCACGAACGTCGTCTGCACCATAGCAGCGTACTTTCGCTCTGTCTCCGTTTGAGTATGCAATTTCTTTTACAACTTCTACTTTACCTGTGTAGTAGTCGAATTTTGTTTGCACATATGTAAATCCATTAATACGTGAAATAACTTGTGCTGCATCTTTCCCAAGACCGTTTAAGATAACTTTTAAGTCCTCTTGTCTTACCTTGTTAGCTGATTTAGCTATACCGATAGCACCTTCAGCTGCTGCAAAAGATTCATGACCTGCTAAGAAAGCAAAACATTTTGTTTCTTCACGAAGAAGCATAGCTCCAAGGTTTCCATGACCGATACCAACTTTTCTGTCATCTGCAACTGAACCTGGAATACAGAAAGCTTGAAGGCCTTCTCCAATAGCTTCTGCTGCATCTGCTGCTATCTTACATCCTTTTTTGATGGCAATAGCTGCACCTACTACATAAGCCCAACAAGCGTTTTCAAATGCAATTGGCTGAATTGATTTTGTTAAGTTATAAGCATCTACACCGTTTTCATCACAGATGGCTTTTGCTTCTTCAATATCTTTAATCCCATACTTATTTAAAGCTTCATTAATTTGGTTGATTCTTCTATCATAAGACTCAAATAATGGCATTTTTTTCGCACCTCCCTATTACTCATGTCTTGGGTCAATTTTACGTGTAGCTTCATCGAATCTACCGTATTGACCTGTAGCTTTTTGTATTGCTTCGTTTGCATCCATTCCCTTTTTAATCATGTCCATCATTTTTCCAAAGTGAATGAATTTGTAACCAATAATAAGATCTTCATCATCAAGAGCAATCTCAGTTACATAACCTTCTGCCATCTCTAAATATCTAGGTCCTTTTGCTCTTGTTGAGTACATAGTCCCTACTTGGCTGCGAAGACCTTTTCCTAAATCTTCAAGTCCTGCACCGATAGGAAGACCACCTTCTGAGAAAGCTGTTTGTGTTCTTCCATATACGATTTGCAGGAATAATTCACGCATAGCTGTATTAATCGCATCACATACAAGGTCTGTATTGAGTGCTTCTAAGATAGTTTTGCCTGTTAAGATTTCCGCTGCCATTGCAGCAGAATGAGTCATACCAGAACATCCTACTGTTTCAACTAATGCTTCTTCGATAATACCATCTTTAACATTTAATGTAAGTTTACATGTTCCTTGTTGAGGAGCACACCAGCCAATACCATGTGTAAGGCCGCTAATATCTTTGATTTCTTTTGCTTGTACCCATTTTCCTTCTTCTGGAATTGGTGCAGGACCGTGGTTAACCCCTTTTCCTACTGGGCACATTAATTCTACTTCATGTGAATACATCATTGTCATGACTCCTTTCCACTCTATATATTTAAAGATATCTCTTTAAATCAAAAATTTAACAATACAACCTTATTGTATAGGTGGTTAAGGAATCTGTCAATATTTATCAGTTTTTAAATTTATTTAAAATGGTATACTTTGTAATCCCCAATGAGTTCTTTTTGATGATGCGTTGCGATGCCAAGCGCCCCTTCTTTTAGAATAACCTTAAAAAGATCTGCCTTTTGCTTAACATCTCCCGTATCAGCCTTAATCACCTCATTTTGTAAGTTTTCTATATACTCACTTTGAATGCCCATTAGTATATTGCGTTCAGCGCTGTCTGCCTTATCCATCTCATTACTAAGGAGTCTAAATTGATGATGTATTCTTGAGAGTGCTTCCATTTTAGCATCTTCTAACAAATCACTCTCCACATGCTTTTCAAGATAATCTGGAATAGCTTTGAATATGCCCATCGATACTTGATGATCTGGATCTCTATACGTAAAAAGCGAAATGGTATCTGAAGAACTCAGCTGACACCCTGCCCCATAAGCGCCTAATTGACTACGAATTTGTGGATTTAGATAGTGTTTAGTCAGGTATACAGCTGTCAAATAGTCAATGCCGTCTAGTTTAGTACTTGGTTTGGTATACTGCAGATAAATATAATCCACCTGCGTATCATTAAGCAAGGCACTTTTTTGAGGTAATACTGAAAAATGATACTCGGGTTCTATGACCTCCAAGCTAGGTTGATTTTTAATGATTTTTTTCCAGCTGGTCTCATACGGATTTGCAAAAAGTTTAGGGGCCGCAGTGGCTACTACAAGTCCATTTTGATTATAAAGGCATTTATCTATCTCTTTAATGCTTGCAATGAGGCGTGACTGATTCCCTTTATTAACCGACTCACAAAACATGTATAAAGGATAGCCCTGTTCAAACAAATACCTTTTAGCCCCATTCTCATGTCCCATATCTAAACTTGAAAGTGCACTTAAAACATTGGTGCTCCAGCCTTCCCTGAAGTCTGATGCAAATTTTAGAAGTTTATGCTGGTACCAGCTATCTGATTTAGCAAGTAAACTTTCTCTTGCTTTTGTAAGCAATCCGCCATGATTCTTTTCATTTTCTTCTGTAAGGACTGTAACTTTTAGAAAAGGTGAATAATTTTTCTCATTGTTAAAGGCAATGCATTTAGCCTCCAGTATTCCTTTAAAGGGTGTCAGTTCTTTAGCGCTTTCACCAAGTAAATAGGCATACAAAAACATGTATGGTAGCTTCTCTTCTTTGATATGTGAGGTATTATAATAGAGCTGAGACCTTGCTAATTTCTTTGAAACTCTCGTTCTTACATAAGCCTGATCTTTTTTAGCTTTAATCTTGATATTAAAAGAAGGTTTAATCACAAGCTGCTCTAGAGATATAGGTTTGAGAGAGGCTCTTTGATTTTGCCAATTTGACATATTTTCAATAATATCCCGCCACTTATCTGCCTGTATTTGAGACAAATGAAGGGGATTCATGATAGTTTGTTTTGCAGGAGTAAGTTCTATCGTATAAGCATAAGACTGTTTAAAAAGAATTTCTGCGTAGTGACTACTTAGCTCCTCTTTCTTCTGGAGATCATCACGATTAATAAAATATTGATAAAGCTCTCTTTCATGAGCCCATCCATCTAAGATAGACTGGGCAATATCTATCCCTCTGTTTACATTATCATCTTCATAAAGTACAGCGAGTCTGGCCTCTCTTACAGTATCCTCTTCTATTTTTTTATCTTTCCCAGACTCCTCTGCTAACTTACTAAGTATATGATCCAAAACTGCACTATAAGCTTTGAACTTTGAAAGCGGGATATCCTGAACAATGATCGAGTAAATGGGATACGGTAAATCATCATCCTTAAATACTTTGACATTTGTAAAACCAGCCCTTTCAACTTGTTTTTGAAAAGGGGAATTTGGACTTAGTAAATAGGCATTGATCCATAAATTCAGTGAGGCTAATTCTTTGGCAGAGAGTTTATTAGGAATGACAAAGCTTTTAATAAGACAAGGTTTTTGTCCTTCCGGCATTGCCTTATATCTCTGATAGCTTGGTGCCTTAGGAAGCTCTACCATAAGATTAACCTCACCTTTTGGATGGTAGTCATTTTTTAAATAGCTCTCAATAGCAGCAAGGACTTCATCAATAGGCAGTGCCCCATATAAAACAATCTTCATATTAGCAGGATAATAATATTTTTTATAAGTTTCTTTAAAATCATTATAAGTTAACTTAGGAATTTCGTTAGGATCCCCCCCGCTGTCATTGGCGTAATGGGTTTTCTTATAGACAGCTTCTCTTATGCTTCGATAAATCACCCGATCTATGCTGCCATAAGCCCCCTTCATTTCATTATAGACAACCCCTCCAAAAGCCCGGGAGTCCGGATTATAGTTAAAGGATTCTTCATAAAAGCCTGCTGACTCATGAAGCAGATTTGGGTTAAAGATGCTGTCCAGATAAATATCTAAGAGATTGGTATAGCACTCCATGTATGGAGTTGAAAACGGAAAAATCGTCATATCCCCGCTTGTGAGTGCATTCATAAAAAGATTAGGATAACTGCTGTTTGCATCAAAAAAAAGACTAGGTGAAGGATATTTCTTAGACCCAGTAAATAGCGTATGCTCAATAATATGATTTACTCCAGTACTGTCTGTTGTAGGCGTTTTCACGCCTAAAGTAAAACTCTTTCTGATATCATCGTTTTCAATCCATATCACGCTAATGCCTGATGCCTTATGTTCATAAGTATGCAGCGTATCCTCACCATACCGTACTTTATCTATTTCATTAAAGCCCGTACTAGCTCCATAGCACTTTATCATACATAAGAAAGATAAAATGATTATCCCTATCCCTTTTCTAAACATCTTTCATCCTCCTTTTTTAAAGTTAGGATGTGCATTAAGGTTATATCTCATACTCTCTTTTCATATATTATAGATAGCAAAATATATGAAACAAGGAGGAAGCTCATGCTGTATCCTTCATTTTATCCGCCTATTATGTCCAGACAACAGCTAGGGTCATTAATCGTAGAGCTTACGACTAATCCTATAGCAGGTCCCTTAAGGCCTATATCTAATGTACTTGTAACCATCAAAGAATTCAGTGCTAATGGTGATGGCAGAACCTACGCCGAATTACTGACTAATGAAGTAGGGCAGACGCCCCCTATCGAACTCCCTGCCCCTCCTATTGAATACAGTCTTGATCCTCTTAATACCCAGATGCCCTACTCTAATTACACCATTGAAACTAGCAATCCTGAATATCTGGATACATCTGTTTTAGGTTCACAAGTCTTTGCAAATATTGCATCCATACAACCTATTTCCCTTGAACCTACAAGAAGCCGCAAAAGACAAGTGATTGAAGCTATTATTATAGGCCCTCCCACCCTTTATGGTGACTACCCGCCTAAAATTCCTGAGGCCGAAATCAAACCCATTCTTCCAGGGTCAGGATTTATTACGCTTGATAATGTAGTCGTTCCAGAATTTATTGTTGTCCATGCAGGTTCTCCTACTAATGATAATGCGCCAAACTATACTGTTCCTTATATAGATTATATTGCAAATGTCGCTTCATCTGAGATCTATCCCACTTGGCCGCTGGAAACAATCAAAGCTAATATTATAGCTATTGTATCCTTTACACTTAATAGAGTTTTTACCGAGTGGTACCGCAACCAAGGCAAACCTTATACTATTACAAATTCAACTGCCTTTGATCATGCTTTCTTCTATGGCCGTAACGTATTTGATACTATCACGCCTATTGTGACAGAGGTATTTAATACTTTTGTCAGGCGTCCTGGTGTCGAGCAGCCTCTATTCACCCAGTACTGTGACGGTGTGCAGTCCCAGTGTCCAAACTGGATGACCCAGTGGGGCAGTAAACGATTAGGTGATCAAGGCTATAACGCAGAAGCCATTTTACGAGACTTTTACGGCAATATTGAGCTTCTTGAAGCTCCTAAAGTAGAGGGCATCCCTGAGTCTTATCCCGGCAGCCCATTAAGACGAGGAGACAGAGGTCCTAATGTGCGTAAGATGCAAGAGCAGCTTAACCGCATAAGCGTTAATTACCCTCTCATCCCTAAAGTTGCAACCGATGGTGTCTTTGGCACAACTACAGAAGAATCTGTAAAAACATTCCAGCGCATATTCTCTCTTCCTGCTGATGGCATAGTCGGCAAAAACACCTGGTATAAAATCTCTCAAATTTATGTAGCTGTTACTAAAATAGCAGAACTTACTTAGATTTTAAAACAGAATAGCAAACAGGGCAGGCCAAAGGCCTGCCCTGTTTGCTATTCTGTTTTAATGGCACTAAGTGCAGAAAGTTTCATGGCTCTTCTAGCAGGGAAATACCCTGAAATGAGTCCAATCACTGTAGAGAATACAATAGCTCCAACTGCAAGCCAGGGAGGAATAACAGAAACTTTTGTTGCTCCATGCATTCCTATGATATTTGCAATACCTCCGCCTACTGTGTTAACAATAAGCGAAATAACAGAAGATATCATAACGCCTATCGTCCCTCCTAATGCTCCAATCATAATAGCTTCTACCAAAAACATTTTTTTGATATCTACTAATTTCGCTCCAATAACCTTCATAATACCTATTTCTCTTGTCCGTTCATAAATACTCATCATCATTGTATTAGCAATGCCTATTGCTGCTACTAAAAGCGATACCGCTCCTATACCGCCTAGTGCCAGCTGCATGCCATTTGAGACTTTCTTCATCTCAGTCAGCCAGTCCATTGCACTATAAGCCATATAGCCCTTTTTTTTAATAGCTTCCTGCACTTCTGCAACTTTATCTCTGTCACTTATTTTCAATTTAACTTCATTATAAATTCCTTTTTGCTGAACATTACCAAACATATCTCGATTTCCTTGCTGCTTGCCATTTAGTTTTTCATTGTATTTTTTCTTTTCATCCACAAGCTTATCAAATATCTCTCTTGGTACATAAGCATTATTGGCAATTTCATAGTTGGTATCTGAAAGAATGCCTATAGGCTTCACTTCAATAGGTTTAGGCGCTTTTATTTTTTCCCCTTCCATATTTTCTAAAAGCGGTTTACCTGTCATATAATCAAATTGTGCTATCTCCAACTGCATTTTATCTGACTCCAGATTAATAGGCATAGCTTCAGGAGGCTTATTATAATTAGGGCGCTTGCCAATTTTAGTAAACTGTTTGGGAATTTCCCCTCCGAGTACCATCACGTTTTTTTCTCCTGGCTGCATATCTCTTCCTTGAACAGCTGTATAACCGAGAGCACTCATATCTTCTGCATCTAACGCGTAGATCATCATCTCCCAATTTGTTCTATACTTATCATAAGTAATATAGGTGTTTGTCATGAGAGAAGGAATAACCCGTTCCACATACTGCATCTTAGAAAAGTCTTCAAGCGCTTTGTCATTTAGCTTAGGTGCTTTGGCATCTTGACTCTGCCCGGCTGATACACTAATAACTGTAAGGTTACCCATTTGAGAAATTTGTTCTTCAAAATTTCTGTCCATAGCAATACCTAAAGACAGCATAAGAATAATGGAACATGCTCCAATAATAACCCCTAATATGGTAAGAATGGTACGCAATTTTCGCCGCCACAAGTTACGTATGCTCATTTTAAATATATCAATCGTCTTCATCTTGCATCATCTTTTCTTTTTTAGCTTTTCTCTTCTTAAGAACAATACCCGTTACAATGCCGGCAATCATGACTCCAAGGCCAGTACCTATTGCAAGGGGCCATTTTGTGTTAGGCTGCGGCATCATGCCAGGGTCTTCCATCGGCATTTCCTCCGGCATAGGGGCTTCACTTACTTCGAGAGTAAACTCTTTTGTTATTTGCTTTCGTTCCCCAGTTGATTCTTCGTAATCTATGATGATATTTCCTGTAAGGCTGCCCGGAGCATTTGGAACAATAGTAGGGGCATAATTTTCTGTTGCTCCTTTTTCAAAGCTGCCTATAAACATTTTGTTTTCCTGAACGGTAAAGCCTTCTCCTTCAATATGAATCATCATATTACTGATATCTGTCTTTCCTGTATTATAAAGTGTAGCATTGAAATAAGCCGGCATGCCTACCTGGGCATAATCAACTTGAATGTCACCAATATCCACCTTTGTTACTTGCTCAACTGGTATGCCTATTCGTTCAGAAGCTTTAACCTCATTGCCCTTACCATCTTCATACTCCATCTCTATTGTAATCTCATATGTTTTTGGACTTGCACTCGGAATAGTATAGAGCCTAATTTTTTTCACCTCTGTCTGTCTTGGCAACAGATCAGCAATATAAAAAGTATTGCTAGCACCTACTGGAGTGAATACAGTCCCTGTATTTTTTTCCCCTTCTTCAATAATCGTAAGACTTGCCTTTAAGTTATGTACAGACTCTGTTTTATGGGCATTTAAAAATCCAATTTCCAAATCAAACTGCTCACCAGCTTTGACAATAACTGGCTCTGATTTATACTGTCCAATAATGACCTTTGGAGCTCCTTTTTTATTATCAGTGCCTTCATCATCTTTTTCTGGATTAGATATATTAACACTGCTAAACTGAGAAAGAGTAATAGGTTTATCAGAACCTCCGTATTCTATAGCTATTTCAATAGGATGCGTACTGCTCACTGCAGCTCTTGTTGCTGCAAGAGTAACAGCGTATTGCTTTCTTTCCCCAGCCTTAAGCTTTGAGATAAAAAACAGATTCTGAGATTTTGGAACAATACCTTCATCTCCTTTTACAGAAATTTTAAGGCCTTCTGCTCCTCCTTTTGAATGGACATTAAACTTAACAGTAAAATTCTGATCGACGCCGTAAAGTCCAAGCGGTGAAACAACATTGTCAATAACCACTTCAGAAGAAGCTGAAGAAGCTGAGGTGCTTAAATAGACATATTGTGTATCTTTTGTTTCTTCTCCCAGAGAATTAAGGTAGGCAAGATCTACCTTAAGAGGCACAGCCCCTTGAGTTACTTTTCCGTCCACTCTTAGTTTCATGTTAACATCACGAGAAGCGTGGGCATTAATTGCATCAATATGCTTAACGTTACTTCCACCTACTATTGCAACATTTTCTGAGCTGACTTCTACTCTAATATTTTTAGCCGGTCTTTCTCCGACATTTCTAATCGTTATGTCAGCTTCCTGTGTTACTCCTGGGTTAAATACTTTAGTCTCATCTATACTAACTTCTAAAGCAGAAGGTACAATATGGCTGTCCACCTGCAGATTAACAGGAAAAGAAGCTCCGTTGACAATTGCATTTGCCTTGTAAACCTTCGCCTTAACTTCTGAATCAACCTCTATTGCAATGGATGCAGACTTAACTTCCTTTGCCTGCAGCTGCGAAATAACGGCTTCTTCTGTCTTGATTTTAATCCCTTCAACCTTTTCTGCCAGTTCTAAACTTACTTTGACATTTTTAAGGGTTTGTTTTCCTTGGTTAATAACTTTAACCTGTGCATTTTGTGTTGCATCTGTTTTCACAAGAATATTGTTACTATCATCTACTTTCAGCATGTCCCTTGTTTCATCAAGTGTCATCGCACTCAGTGTAAAATCCTCTGACACACTGCCTCCTGAGTAAAGAATGCCCACCGATACATCTCGTCCGCTCCCTGAGTATTTTAGTCCTTTAATGACAACTTCAGTTGGTGACTTTATTCTTTTTTTTCCATCTTCATCTATCTCCCCATCATCATCAAAATTACTATTAGTATCTTCCCAATAAGTAATATCATAAGACAGTTTCGAATCATCTACAGCTCCATTTACATAGGCATCTGATATTTCAATAGGCCCTGAATCTCCGCTTCTTGCCACTTTAACTCTAATTGAAAAAGTATCCCCTGGGTAAAGGTAAGAAGTTCCTTGTGAAATATCTTGAATAATAAGTTCCGCTGCATAGGTCTTGATGGCAGTAAGCGGCATCAAATAGCTAAGTATCATGACTAAGCTCAGCAGCACTCCCATCCATCTATTCTTGTTTTTCATATGTAATTTCCTTTCCATGATCTGTGTTTTTCTCTATTTTATAGATATTGCCGTCTCTTATCGTAATGATCTTATGCGCATAGGTTGCAATCTCTGGATCATGAGATACAATAATCAGTGTTTGATTGTATTCCTTCGCAATACGCGTAATCATATCCATCACTTCGATAGTGGTATGAGTATCCAGATTACCTGTAGGCTCGTCTGCAAAAAGAATCTTAGGCCTATTGACAAAGGCCCTTGCAATGCTGACTCTTTGCTGCTGTCCCCCACTCATTTCTTTTGGTTTATGCCTTAGTCTTTCTCCAAGTCCAACTGCCTCTAACATTTCTTTTGCCCGCTTTTCTCTTTCTTTTTTGGGCATGCCTTGAAAGATGAGGGGCAATGCGACATTTTCGAGAGCTGTTAGAGAAGGAATAAGATTGTAAGATTGAAACACAAAGCCAATATACTTTTGCCTAAAGACAGCAAGTTCAGCCTCGTCTAGTTTTTCTACGCTTACATTTTTAATCTTTATGTTTCCTTTGGTAGGTTTTTCAAGACCTGCTAACATATTAAGCAGTGTTGATTTTCCTGATCCTGACGTACCAAACAAGCAGCATATCTCGCCCTTTTCTATTTCAAGATCAATATGATCTAGCGCTACTATTTTTTCTTTTCCCATGCGGTAGATTTTTCTTAGATTATGTACTTTTATAATAGGTTCCAGAAATTTTCCCCCTTTTATGTATAACTCTTATATACGCCAAGTATTATTCGAGTATATCATAGCTGCCAGTTTATTTCCATATAATATAGGTTACAATACCATTACTTTTCCATTGACAGTTGTGAATATTTTGTTACATTACTTAGATATATTATGTAAAATGTAACTTAATACATTTTTATGGTACCTCCTATATCTAAGCAATGTCTTATTTTAAAGAATTTGCTGCCTGCGCAGTATGTTTAAAGATTCTTCAATGCATAGCTTGCCATAGCCCCAGTTGGGATTTGGGTACGTGATCCCGGGAATGTCTTTTTTAGTTCCTCTAAGTAAGTAAGTTTTTAAATTCTCACCGTATAAAAAGATATTGTTTCTTTTTACAATTCCCCACTCCATCAAAAGTGCTGCTCCTCCTGTAACATGGGGCGTCGCCATGCTTGTGCCGCTTAAAAGACGATATCCTGATCCTGTAGAGCTGGCAGCTAGGATATTAACTCCCGGAGCTACTAAATCTGGCTTAATCACGCTGCCATTTCGTCCAAAACCTCTTCCTGAAAAAACCGCGATCTGCCCAGTAACTGAATTATAAGCTCCTACTGTTATGACCATGCGAGCTGACGAAGGCGTAGTAAGGGTAGTTTCAGGGACTGGACTTAACATAAAGCTATTTTGTCCTACAACTTCTGTAGTAGGTCCCCATGCATTATACCTGCCATCAATAACATTCCTGCCGTAAATGACAATAGTCCACGCTCCGCTGGTAATAGGCTGATTACCGTCAGCATTTAGGAAGACTGCAAATTCTTCGTCTCCATTAAGAGGGGAGGGGCCTGCAAAAGTTGCATAGATGCGTGTATTGCCAATGATATACTGGACTGGACCTTGTGCATAAATAATAAGAGGCGTTTGGTTGCCTGACGGATCTATAACTTGAAATTGAAATTCATCAATAAAGCTTTTCCATACAGATAGATTATATAAAAATACATTTGGGCCTATCTGAAACTGAAAGCTTGTTGTCCCTCCTTCTTCAACCGATCCAGCTGTATGGTTTCTGCCTTCCCCTTCATTTCCGCTTCCTACAACAATATTGGTTTTCCATAGTGTGCTTGCGTCATCTAAATACTGTTCTAGAAGAGCATTGCCGTCATGAGGCCCCTCGTTCATCCCTACACTAATATTAATTGCCAAAGGTTGACCTAGAAGGATGGCCCGTTCTATAACGTATCTGACTGCCAGCATGATTTCAATATTTCTGATAAAAGCTTCAAAACCAGGTCTTCCTAATTTTACAATAATAAACTCTGCCCTGGGAGCTGCTCCAACATTTCTTCCCTGAGAGGCCCTTCCATTTCCTCCTGCTATACTGGCAACATGTGTCCCATGCCCTATCGTATCTTCACTTGGGACGATCTGAAGCTGCTGCGCTTTTGTAGGCTGAGCCAAAGCCAAATTAATCTGCTCTCTAGTATATTCAGTCCCTATTTTATAACCTTCTGGTGGATTTCCGCTTATGGTCTGATCCCAAATATAAGCTATACGTGTTGTACCATCTTCATTTCTAAAATCAGGATGAGCATAATTAATACCTGAATCAATGATTGCCAGCAAAACGCCTTCTCCCTTTAGATTATAAGGGAGCATATTTTGAACGTCTGAGATACAGGCAGCCTGCATACTATTTGCAATCGTATAAACCATCCGCTTGGGTGTCTCCATATACTCAACCTCTGTATATAAAAGCAGGTTACTGATATTTTGCGGCGGGATTGTTAAAGTGGCATATTGTTCATTAATGATTTGCGCAGTTCCCCCTTGTTCATTAGCCACCCTCTCAATGTCTCCATTGTATTTGACGAGTATCTGCCAGTTACCTTCTATATCGAGCCCCAGCGCTTGTAAATATTCACTAGATTGTAAAATCTGCTGAGGCGAAAGCGTACTTAATATCTCTAGTGTTGCATCAGTCTTATTTTGCACAGCCTTCCCCCTAACCTTGTGCTACAGATATGATCGTTTCTCTCATCTCATTAAGTATTTGTTCAATGCACAAAATACCATAGCCCCACTGGGGATTAGGATAAGGGGCTTGACTTTGGGGTCTTCTGGCATTTCTTAGCATATAAAACTTTAGACTCTCCCCGTATAAATATTGTTCCCCCAGTCTAGCTATACTGTACTCTAATAAAATACTGTAAGCCCCTGCTACAAATGCAGCAGCTGCACTTGTTCCTGATACAGGCTCATAGAGCACATCTGGCTTAATAGATGCTGTGATAACACTTACTCCAGGAGCTGTAATATCCGGTTTAACTTCGTCCAGTGAGGTATATCCTCTTCCGGAAAAAGCTGCTAATTGTGATGTGGCACTATTAAAAGCAGCTGTACTTGTTATTCTTTTTGTTGTTGAAGGAATAGTAAGCGTAATATAGGGATCTTCCTGTAAAAACTTAGTCTGATTACCCAGTTCCTCTATTATGCTTCCCCATATGTTATAGGATCCATCTAATATTTCTACCCCTCTAATCAAAATGGTCCACAAGCCTGTATCAATGCCACTATCCCCTGATGCCTGCAGCCATATCAAAATTTCTTGTCTGGTGGTCCCTGTACTTGGCAGCGAAAAGTTCACCATTACAGCCGTATTCCCAAATATAAAAGCTCTATTAGGCGTGCTAATGCTTAGCACCTCTGTCTGTTCCCCTTTTGGAGATTCAATCGTTATTTCTACTTTATCAATAAACTGTTTCCACATGCTGCACTGATAAGATACCTGCACCCCATCTATATAAAATTGTACGATTTGTGTTTCATTGTTATTGAGCTTACCGCTTACATGACTCCCTTTATTGGCCTGATTTCCTGTCCCTACAACAAAATTACACTTCCAAGTATCAGACATTTGATCAATGTACCTCTCAAGAACTGCACTGCCGTTATGTTCTCCCAGATTATACCCTACGCCCAGAAGGATACTAATCGGCCTATTAAGTTCCGATGCTTTTTGGAGCACATACTTTATTCCCAGCATGATATGTTTCTCAGTTGGTATTAATGCTGTTCCTCCCTGAGGACCTATTTTAACAATAATAAGCTCACATTCTGGAGCCACTCCCTTATACTGTCCGTTTGATGCCCTTCCATTTCCTGCAGCTATCCCTGCCATAGCTGTTCCATGCCCTATAAAATCCATTGACGGCACTATCTCAAGCTGAGCCTGCCTAGATGGCTGTAAAAGTGCTCTGTTAATGTCTTCATTAGTATATTCCATACCCGTTTCAAAGCCTTCCGGCGGGGTACCAACAATGGTTTGGTCCCACAAAAAACGGATACGGCTTGTTAGGGTTTCGCTTATAAAATCAGGATGTGCATAGTCTATCCCCGTATCAATAATGCCAATAAATGTGCCTCTGCCCGCAAGATTATATCTTCCAGTAGGACTAGAAATATTAGTGGCACATACCTGATCCAGCGAAATCCTAATATAGCTCATCCTCATTGCAAGTGAAATATAGACTATATTAGGATATTCCGCTAGTTTACTAATATCTTCCTTTCTGAGACGTACAATTGCAAAATTTCCATTTAAGTAGTATATTTCACTACTAAGTGCACTCCGTATATCCTCCAGGTTATTTACATACTGCACAATAACTTCCCATATATTACCAACCTCATTTACAATAAATTGTGACAAGACTGGAGGAAAAAATAAATTTTGATACCTTAACGCAAGCTGTAATTGTGAGCTTAATTTAAAGGTATTCATGCTTTAGCTCCTTTCTCATGAGATTAGAACCTCATTACGATGGTTGAAGTCTATAAGACAAAAGGCGTAGAAAGCAGCCTGCTTAGGGCTCTTGTATCAAATATGCCGTATCCCTGACTTTGGTTAGGATACTCGACATTTTCAAATTGCTCAGTTTGTCTAAGTATAATGCCATTCATAATTAAAGTGTTAGGCAGCGGAATCACGCCTTCTTCAATAAATTTACTATATAAAACTGCTATAACTCCGAGCATAATACTAGAAGCAACTAATGTGCTTGTTACCCCTACTAGTTCTCCCTGACTGCAAACAGCTAGAATATCACTTGCATGGGTTATAAAAAGAGGTTTCACCCTATCATCCCATGTATAGCCTCTGCCAGAGGTTTTCAGCACAACCATACTATCTTTGTTATACCCCCCCACACTCATAAGAGGCACCGTAGTAGCTGTCGACCCTGCTGTTATAAATGGATTCGATGGCCTAAGGGTTGTATAAGGATTAAGTTCTTGCTGTGCTAGCCAAATATCTATTTGGCTTAAAATGTTAGCCTCAGACCTAAGCTCTATTCTCCAGCCCCCAACTGCTGGACTCTCTAGTCTAAAAAGTATCCTTCTCGCACCATTAGCATAGTCAAGGACTTCTCCGCTTGAATAAATAGTTGACTGCTCATCTATCCGCACGATATTCGCTGCCTTTAGACTAACTGGTTCAATCCCTATGCCTTCAGGGGTATAAAGTAATACTGAGGCAAGTGTAACAAACTTATAATAGAGAACACCCACTATATTTTGACTTTCTTTCTCTACTCTTAAGTTAACGATTTTTAAAGTTTCCTCAGGCCCATTAAATGTTTGATGATGCATCTTATCTGCTTCTTCTCCAGTAGGTGTGATTATCGTTACAGAAGATCTTTGTGACATAAAACCTAGTAGTTGATTGAGTATATAGGATCCATCATGGGGATCAATATTGGTATTAAACGGAATACATAACGTAAGAGGCCTTCCTTGCTCTCGTGCAAAATCCATAAGTTTTATGGCACCAATTAGTACATCAGGTATAAGTGCTCCGTGCTCACTGGGTATTCCGCCGAATATGCTTTGCATACCCTCTGGCGCCCTGTTAATATTGGCAACTAAGAATTCCGCTTCTGTCGCCACACCTCTATAATCTCCGTTTGAACTCTCTCCGCCTGCAATGCTGAGCATCATTGTCCCTGTACTATCCCCACTTGGAACCTCAATCATTTGAATGCTGTCGTCTCCAGCAAGCACCTGATTAATCTGCTCTTTAAAATAGTTCTGTCCACTGTCTGCTTGCGTCTGCTCCCATATATAGGCTATTCGGCTGGTCCCATCTCTATTTCTCAGCACATTACTTGTATAATCTACTCCATCCACTACGATTACACCTATATAAGCTCCTCTTCCTCTGTATTGCAGGGTCTCTGGTATAATACTATAGGGAATAGGTCTATCTACACCATTTTTACTGCAAAAGCTATAACTCGCAATAGGCATTTGATATTGAGGAACTACCTGATTTCTAAGTGTTTCACTTAATGCATCAAACGCGCTTTTCTTAGCATACAGCATACTGTAGTCTCCAAAAACTGGAATAGCTTCTAGTCCCAAGGACTCATAGTATTCAGGACTTTGATAATTCCCTGTATCAAGCAGAACATATATGTCTTGGTTAGGATCTATACTTTGATAAAAAACATCATTATACAAAGATCCATTTTGTCTAGAATACCTATACATCTCTTTAGAACTTTTGTTTTTTAGGTCTTTATTTAAAAAAGGAGCAGCTCTCTTTATTGCCTGATCTATAGTATCTTCAAGAAAAACGGTTCGTTCAACATAAGACTCGTAGGGGCTCTGTGAGGCCTTATAATATTTATGGACATCTGTCTGAGCAGCTTTTGCAATAAGTACTCCGTTTATATCCTTTAAGAAATGATTAACAATTTTATAAGTTAATGCTCTATATCTGAAGGTTTTGTTAGGAACATATATATTAGAGTAAATAGTAATAGGTTTATTAAGTTCCTTTGATAGATTGCATAAGAAGTCAATACATTTAATATAGTCTGAAGCCTTTATTTGATTATTTTCGCTGAAGCAGTTAATCCACTTATCCCTTTTAGCCCTGTGCTTTATCGGGGCTTGTGTGAAGCTGCCTGTATTCATATTGTAATAAACATCTATCCGTTCATTTGGCTGTTTTGTTCCAATCAAAGCTATAATCATATCCTGATGATCTATAACTATTCTATCTAAAGACTCATTTTGCCCACACAACTCAATAGCAAAATTAGGTTCTATGTAGGTTGTCATTTCTTTAAGCCATGGTAAATATTTTTCTCCTATATCCAAAATCGCATAGTTTCTGCTAAGTTGTACGATGTGGTTTGTATACTGTCCTAAATAGCCGCACACTTTTTCATCATGCTCCACAATGACTTTCATAGCTGCCTCCCCGTTATATCATCCCTATACTGTTCCGAAGATCTAATCTGCCATACCCCTCAATAGCATTGGGATAGTCTATTCCCCTTCTTCTTTCTGCCCCTCTTATGAGAATTCCGCGAGCAATACGTGTATTCATTTCTTCTAAATTCCCCTGTATCACTGCCCACTGCATAAGAAGTACCGCGGCAGATGCTGTTATTGCTGCTGCTGTACTTGTTCCCACATAAGTCGTATAGCCTCCTCCTGGCTGCGGTCCAGTGACATTAACCCCTGGAGCAATAAGATCTGGTTTTATCTTATTATCCGCTGTCGGTCCACGCCCAGAACCTACATAAATACTCTGATCAACATAGTTATAGGCGCCTACCGTAATCAAATACTCCGAGCTTGAGGGTATACAAATAGTAACTAGGGTATCAGCAGTTAAAAATCTTGTATCAGCTATCATAAAATCATTCCTTTGAAGCCATACATTGTACCTGCCGTTTACAATTTCTTCTCCATAAACAGTAATCGTCCAGATCCCAGGCGTGGGATTTTGAAATCTTACAATAATATTTTCTGCCCCCGTCTGTATATCCGGATAATTATAGGTAACTATAATAAGTGATTGTTCAAGCCCCAGAGAATACGCAGTCGTTTCATTAGCAATAACTGGAACCTTATTAATCACTTGCCCGATAGGACTCCTTATAGATACAGACAGTTTATCTGAAATACTTGCCCAAATATTCACAATATAACCCCGTAGTTCTTCTGGGGATACATTGATTTCAATATCTTGTTTTTGCCCCCTTGTTACAAGTCCGCTGAAATGATGACCGCTGTTTGCTTCGTTGCCAGCCGCAACTACTATAATAAGATTTGGGAAAGTTGTCAGTGAATTCAAGTATCTTTCTACGATAGTGCTTCCACTATGTGCTCCGTCATTATTTCCTATTCCTATACAAATAACAAGAGGCCTTTGAAATTCTACTGCAGCTTGCAGCAGATAATTAATACCTGCTAAAAAATCATTATCTTGATAGGCTATATCACTGTCTTTAATCAGATAATACTGTTTTAAATAAACCTGCGCCTGCCTCAATTTAACCATAACAATTGCGGCATCTGGCGCTCCCCCTATGTATTCATCTGTTTCGGTTTTATCATCCCCTGCCGCCACCCCAGCTAAAAATGTCCCATGCCCTATCTCATCCCTCGTAGGTACAATCTCATAAGGGTCATCTGACTGAAGTGCTCTGTTGATCTCAGCCTCATTAAACTCAGCCCCATAGCCAAGCTCCGCTGGTACATTGCCTGTTAAGGTTTGATCCCATATTTTTAGTATTCTAGTCGTATTATCAGGATTTTTAAAAAGTTTATTCGTATAGTCAATGCCCGTGTCGACAAAACCAATAATAATACCCTGTCCCGTGAGCGGTCCAAAAGGATAGTTATGAAGTGCCAGTATATTTGATTCAATAAGAGCTTCTCTTGCATAAAGTCCATATAAAGTTGGGATTCTTAAAAAATTAGTTTCACTGCTTAGCCTCCGTATTTCGCTTTCAGCTCCTGCTGGCACTTCTACGTTCACAATCTGATCCGCTAGATTTCTAAACAGCAGCCTAGGATAGGCCGCTCTTAGATTTTCTATAGGCTCTACAGTCTGTAATAAATATTCTCTAAATACTATTTCATTGTTTTGCCTTAATGGGAATCTCATAGGCCACCTCTTAAAATAATCAAATGCTCAAAATCTTTTGCTTAGACTTTGAGCACTCATCCTTCTCTATCATGTTTATGCGAGAGAGTTTTTAATTATTAATGTTTAGCTTATAAAATAAAAGGAGCAGCTAAAAGAGTATTCAGTGTCTGCATATAAAATATGCCATACCCTTGACTTTGATTAGGATACTCTACACCGTCAAGCTGCCTGACTATACTCAGGATAATACTATTCATAACTAATGTATTAGGAAATGGAGAAACTTTTTCTTCCACAAACTTGCTATACAGCGTAGCCACCGCCCCTGCCATAATGCTTACTGCCGGCAAGGTCCCTGTTACACTGCTCCATTGTTCATGCCCACAGGGGGCTATAATATTTTTCGCATGAGTTATAAAAAGGGGCTTTACTCTGTTATCCCAGCTATAACCTCTTCCTGAACTTCTAAGAACCGTCATACTGTCTTTGTCGTATCCACCTACCGCCATTACATTATACGTATCTGCTGTAGAACCCATCGTCATAAAAGCACTGGCTGGACTAAGCACAATATATTCATTAAGTTCTTGCTGTGAAATCCAAATATCTATTTGACTTTGTTGTTCTGTATCTGATGTAATTTCAATTCTCCATCCGCCGACTTGCGGATTATCCATTCTAAATAATATCCTGACTGCACCGTTTACAAAACTGATTTTATATCCAATGGAATAGATGGTTGCTTCCTTTAAACGTATAACTCCTTCTGCTTTTAAATTAATAGGCTCAGTCGCTACGCCGGGCGGAGGGTATAAAAGAGCTGCAAAAATATTAGTAAACCTCTGATAAATAACTCCTACTACGTTTTGATTTTCTTTTTGTACCCTCATATTAACGCTAATTGAAGTAGACTGTTTACCTTCTAATCCAAAATGATGCATCTTGTCTGCCTCTTCTCCTGCCGGTACAATAATCGTACGGTAATCCATCTGTGCCATTAATCCCAGCATCTCATACAGAATCAGCGAACCATCATGTGGGTCGATGTTTGTGTTAAACGGTATGCATAATACAAGCGGTTTTCCCTGTTCTTTAGCAAAGTTCATAAGCTTTATTATGCCAACCATGACATCTGGCATAGTAACGGCTTCTTCATTTGGTACTCCTCCATAGATCCTCTGAAGCGTTTTGGAAGCTGTATTTACCTTCGCAACAATGAATTCCGCTTCTGTTGCAACGCCCTTATAATGAGGTTCCTCGCTCATTCCTCCTGCGATGCCAAGCATTGCAGTACTGATGCTGTCACCCTTTGGAAGCTTAATCACTTCCCCTGGGGCGCTGCTAGCTAAAGCCTTATCTATTTGTTCTTTTAAGTACTCTACTCCCTCACCTGCCCTTATTTGATCCCAGATGTAGGCTATTCTGCTCTCTCCCCTTTTGGTACATAGAGCTTTACACCTATAGTCCACATCATCTGCTGTTACCAGCCCAATATAAACTCCTTTTCCTTTATATTTCAGATCTTCCGTGGTAAGGCTATAGGAAAAGTCTAAATTTACATTTGTTTTATTGCAATAGTCATGGGTTAAGATAGGAATATAATAAGTGTAAAAAACTTCCGGTTTAAGCACTTGGCTCAGGGAATCAAAAAGACTTTTTTTACCATATAGCATGCCATAATCCCCTATTAGAGGAATATGTTTAAGCCCTAATGCCTGATAATATTCTGGCTCATGAAAATTACCTAGATTAAGAGGTACATAAATTTCTTCATCCAGATCTATAGCCTTATAAAAAACATCATCATATAAAGTGCCGTCCTGCCTATGACCTTTATACATATGTTTAAACCGTAAATGATCTTGTGAAGTATATAAAAAAGGAATAGCCTTCATAAGTGCATTATTTAAAGTGTCCTCAAGATAAATAATGTGATCTAAATAAAACTCATATCTTCTTTGAGAAGCTGTATAATATTTATGAATGTCCTCTTTAACTGCTTTAGTAATGAGAACACCATTTATATCTCCTAAATAGGCATTAATGATCTTATAGGCTAAAGCCCTATATCTATACATTTCATCTGGTACATAGATATTCGCATAAATAACCATAGGCCTATGCTGCGCTTTAGAGATATCTCGTAAATAGCGAATACATCTGATATAGTCAATCACCTCTATTGTATGATGAGGGCTATAACAATGGATCCACTGACAGTTTGAGGTGTTTTTTACTGTATCAGGCTGTTCCAAAGTATGGGTTTTCAAATTATAACGAGCATCTATTTGATGATTTATATCCTTTAATCCTATGGTCACTAAAAGCATATCATGATTTTTAAGAAGCGGCTCACTTATAGATTCTTCTTTATGGAGCATGATTGTAAAATTAGGTTCTATGCAATGTGCAATCTGCTCTAACCATGGTAAATGTTTTTCCTCTATATCTAAGAATTTATAGTTTGAATGCAGGTTTTCTATACTCGTAGTGTATTGTACTAAGTAGCCCCCTTCTTTTTTATCATGCTCAATTATGACTCTCATCGCTGCCTCCTTTCTATATCCTGTTGTGCTTATTCAAGCGACTGAACATCAAATATACCATACCCCTGACTAGGATTAGGGTAAGCTATTTCTTCTTGTTGTCTCACAGCACTTAGTACAATGCTGTTCATAACTAAAGTATTGGGCAGCGAAGCCATCTTTTCTGCAATAAACTTACTGTAATAGTCAGCTACAGCTCCTAGCATAATACTTGCAGCCGGCAAGGTCCCTGTTACATTTACCCATTTTCCCTGTATGCATGAAGCTGTAATATTTCTGCCATTTGTTACAAAAAGCGGAGTGACTCTGCCGTCTCTTGTATATCCTCTCCCTGAGCTTCTAAGTACTACCATTGCATTTTTGTCATATCCGCCTACGCTCATTACATTATTTATGCAAGCTGAGGATCCTATAGTTGTGGCAGTATTAGACGGCGTAAGTGTGATATACTCATTAAGCTGCTGCTGAGAAATCCATAGATCTATTCGGCTTTTTATATTTGTTTGTAATGTTCCACGTATCCTCCATCTTCCTCTTCTTGGATTATCTATTCTAAAATGTATCTTATTGGATCCATTTAAGAAATCAATTTGCAGTCCATTTGAATAGACAGTACTCTCATTTATACGTGTAACCCCTTTTCTCTTTAAATTAACAGGTTCAGCGGTTATAGGTGAAGGCGCATACAACTCAGCAGTTAGAATAGCTGAAGATCTTTCATAAAAAATACCTACTACATTTTGGTTCTCTTTCTCTATATTCAGATCGATAGACTCTAGTACTTCTTGTATCTCTTCAAATTCATAATGATGCCTCTTGTCTGCTTCTTCTCCTGTTGGTATGATGAGTGTAAGAGCAGCAGTACGGGCTATTTCACCTAATATCTCCTCAATGACCAGTGATCCGTCGTGTGCACTGATATTGCCATTAAAGGGCATACATATTGCAAGAGGCTTCCCTTGCTCTGTAGCAAAATCTATAAGCTTTTTAATTCCTACCATCGCATCTGGCAGAGTAATACCATATTTGTTAGGTATTCCTCCGTAAATTCTTTGAATCTCATCCGATGCTGGATTGATTTTGGCAACTACAAATTCCGCTTTAGGCGCAATTCCTCTGTAGCTAACCTCTTTACTGCTGCCCCCTGCAATACTCAGCATCATAGTACTCATGCTTTCCCCCTCCGGAAGCGGGATGATACTACTTGGGTTGTCATTTTCTAAGGCTCCATTTATTTGATCTTTAAAATAGTACTCCCCCTCATCAGCCTTAGATTGTCGCCAAATACAAGCTATCCGACTTTCTCCTTCCGGTGTCCTAAGGACTTCGCTTGAATAATCCACATCATCTACTGTTATAATGCCTATATAGACACCTTCACCCTTATATTTTAAGTCTTTGTTAACGAGATCATAAGAAACAGGTTGATTCGTCTGACTCATATTGCACGATATATGGGTTAAAATTTGTAAAGGATAGTCTACTCCTACCTCTGGCCTAAGCTCACTGCTTAGAGCATCAAATTGAGACTTTTTTCCATGCAGCATACTGTAATTGCCAATTAACCGAATAGCTCTAAAGCCCATAGCTTCATAATACTCAGGCGGCTTCAGATTTGAGTATCGTATAACCGTATAAATGTCCTCTTCAGGACTTATAGCTCTGTAGAAAACATCATCATATAGAGGTTCATTTTGCCTGCAAGATAAAAAGGTAACGGCATCTTGAATCACATCATTAATACTTTCCGTAAAATAAATAGTACGGTTCACATAAACTTCAAAACTTTTTTGTGAGGTGTGATAATATTTACTAATATCTTCTTTAACCGTTCTAATCATAAGCAGCCCATTTACTGCCTTTAAGCAGCTATTTATAATTTTGCAAGTTAATGTTCTATATCTATAAATTTCATTGGGCACATACAGATTTGCATAGATAATGATAGGTTTATGATACTCCCTTGCAAGATTAGTTAAATAACGAATACATTCAATATAGTGAGTAGCATTTATTTGATTATCTTCACTATAACAACTTATATACTCGCACGCTGTATGTACTCTTTCCTTTAGAGCTTTTACTGCACTATGCGTCTTCATATTATAATAAATATCAATTAGGGGACTCGCTTGTTTTTTTCCAATGGAAGCTAGTATGATAGGCTGAGCCTGTACAAGAGACTCATTTATACTTTGTTCCTCCCTTAACTCAAGTATAAAATCAGGTTCTGTACACTTAACGATTTCCTCTAGCCATGGTAAGTATTTTTCTTCAATATCCAGCACTTTATAATGATCACTAAGGCTTACTATGTGATTTGTATACTGCGCCAAGTATTGACTGGCTTTATCATCATGCTCTACAATCGCTTTCATATGATCCTCCTTGCTCTATCTAAATACAGCCTATGATACGGCTTCCCTCGCTCTCTAATCTTGCTGTACATTATATACTGGCTATACTGCTTCTAAGATCTAATCTGCCATAGCCTTCAGCTGGATTTGGGTATTCTGCTCCCCGCCTTCTTGCTGCGCCTCTTATCAATATTCCTCTTGCAATTCTTGTATTCATCTGGCTTAGATTTCCTTCGATTACTGCCCATTGCATAAGAAGTGCCACAGCTGATGCAGCTATAGCTGCTGCTACACTCGTTCCTACAAAGGTTGTATAGCCTCCCCCTAGTCTAGGCCCTTCTATATTAACTCCAGGAGCAATAAGTTCTGGCTTTATTTGACCATCTGCTCTTGGCCCTCTGCCAGATCCTACATAAACACTCTGATCAATATAGTCGTAGGCTCCCACCGTAATCATATTTTCTCCTGTTGAAGGAATCCCTACGGTTATAAGTACATCTGACCTTAGAAATCTGGTTTCATCTGCAATAAAATCATTTCTTGGCAGCCACATGTTATAAATACCCTGTATCATTTCTTCTCCATAAATAGACAGTGTCCAAAGTCCAGGTGTAGGGTTTTCAAATCTTATAATAATATTTTCTGCGCCTGTTTGCGCTTCAGGATAATCATAGATAACAGTAATAAGCGTTTGCTCCAGGCTAAAGTTGTAAGTACGAATCTCATTAGAGATAAGCGGTACTCTTTCAATAACCTGACCAATCGGACTTCTCATAGCCAGAGCTATCCTATCAGATTTACTTGCCCAAATATTAATATAGAATCCAATCTCCCCTTCTGCTACATTGAGTTCTACATCTTGGCTCTGTCCAGTTGCTATATTCCCTGCAAAATGATGTCCACTGTTTGCTTCATTTCCTGCTGCGACTAAAATGGCAAGGTTCTCAATTGTACTTAGAGAATTTAAATACCTCTCTGCTACGGTTGTTCCGTCATGGGCTCCGTTATTATTTCCTACTCCTACGCAGATAACAAGCGGTCTGCGAAGCTCTAAGGCCACTTGCAAAAGATAATTAATACCGGCAATAAAATCATTTTCCTGATAGGCAGTAACTGTTTCACGAATCAAGAAATACGCCTTTAAATAAGCCTTAGCCGGTCTCATTTTGACCATTGCAATAATAGCGTCAGGGGCTCCTCCTCTATATTCATCAGTTCCCATTTTATCATCTCCGGCTGCAACTCCTGCTAAAAAAGTCCCGTGACCTATCTCGTCCCTTGTCGGTACGATCTCATAAGGATTCTCAGACTGAAGTGCCCTATTTATTTCTTCCTGGGTGTACTGAGCTCCATAGCTAAATCCCCTAGGAGGATTTCCTTGTAATGTTTGATCCCATATCCGTGCTATTCTAGTTGTATTGTCAGCATTCTGAAAAATTTTATTGGTATAATCAATGCCCGTATCTACAAAGCCAATAATGATATTATTTCCGCGGAGTTCGCCAAAAGGATAATCATGAAACAGTAAAATATTAGCATCAATAAGTGCTTCTCTTGCATTAAGTCCATACAAGGATGGAACTGCCAAAAGATTTGCTTGTCTTTCGAGGTTCTGAACTTCTGCTTCTGCTCCTTGCGGTACTTCTACATGAAAAATTTGATGAGCAATTTCTTCAATTAAAAGATTAGGATAGTTTGCATTATAAAAATCAATGGACTGAAAACTCTGTAAAATATAATCTCTTGGAATGACATTGCGAATTGGATCTGTTATAAGTCTCATACATCACCTCTTTTGATAGTAAAAAATGCTCAAAATCTATTTCTTTAGACTTTGAGCATTCATTCTTCTCTATCATATTTATGCTGGAATGACTTGAATTATTAATAATTAATTTTTATATTTTTCCATGCTTTAAAACGATTGTATCAATAAGTCTGCTGCACTCGGATTTTGTAAGTGCATCTATATCTTCTTTTAAAGCAATATCGTATCTGCTGCATAAACTTATTAAATAGCTTTTTTGCCTTTTGGTAAGAGGTACATGTTTAGGAATGTCCCATGTCATAGGCACAGGTTCGAAAAGCTTTGCATCTTTGACATAAAAATCATCTTTTAGTTTGAGATAAAGTTCATAGGTCGCAAAAGCATCATCGTATGCTCTATGAGCATTTTCTAACTGGATCTCGTAGTATTCACATAAAGCTCCCAGCTTTCTGCTTGGCAGCTCCTGCAGAACCTTTCTTGAAATAACTAATGTGTCTATTCCCTTTTTATCAAAAGCCATGCCTAAGCTTGCTGCTTTTACTTTAAGCATTCTATAATCAAAAAGAATAATATTGTGTCCAATGAGAGGTACATCTCTGCAAAAGTCAATAAACTGGGGCATAATAACCTCAATAGGCGGCTCATATTTAACCATGTGATTTGTAATGCCTGTTATGGAGGTAATATAAGGGGATATTTCCTGGGTCGGACAAATGAGTTTATTAAACTTCCCTGTAATCTTGCCATTTTCTATATAAACTGCTCCAATTTCTATAATGTCGCTATTTAGCGGATGTGCACCTGTTGTTTCTATATCTACAACTACATATGTATTCATAGCTCGTCTCCTTCATATCATTTCGTTCTACCTACTTATTTTACAATACACGCTCTAGATTGCAACCTATCTTTCATATTTATATTATCCTATTTCTTTAACGAGCTGTTAATGACATATTTTTATTTTTTTACTAAACCTATTGACAAAAAACTTCCAAGGTACTCTCTTGTCATTTTCACATGCAACATATAGTATAGTATTAATTCCATATTATGCATATATAGTACATCATACATATGGTTAATGATTTTATTATATTAAGGGGGATGTTTTAATGAAGTACTATGTCATTAAACGTGACGGGAGAAAGGTCAGTTTTGATCTAGCTAAAATTCATAATGCTATTATGCGTTCAGCTAAGAACCTAAATCTTGCTGCAGATCTTACAGATGTTTCCAAAGAAGTAGAAAATCGTATTAGAGAGTCCTATAAATATGAAATTAATGTTGAGCAAATACAAGATCTTATAGAAGATACGCTTATGGATCTTAAATTAATAGATATTAAAAACTCTTATTCTAACTATCGCAAAGAAAGAACCCGTATCCGTGACCTAAAATCTGAGCTTATGGATACTGTACATAATATTGGTGTTGAAACTGACAGAGACAATGCTAATGTAGGCAATAATTTTTCTTCTAAATTGCTTCGCATTGCAAGCGAGACTAATAAATGGCATAATCTTTCCAAAATGCCAAAAAAACTTGCTAAACTTCATGAACTTGGTGATTTATACTATCACGATTTAGACAGCTATAATTTAACAACAAACTGTCTGCATATTGATACCGGTAAAATATTTGAAAATGGATTCAATACAGGATATGGGACGATCAGAAAACCTAAAAGAATAGAATCAGCTGCTGAATTATCCTGCATTCTTCTCCAGGCTTCACAAAATGATATGTTTGGTGGCCAATCTCATGTTAACTTTGATAATGACATGGCTCCTTATGTTGGGTCTACAAGAGAGGAAATCGCTGCTGAATATGTATCTCTTAAAGAGTCTTTAGGTGAAGAAGCTTTTAATACTTTTGTACAAAACAAACTTGTTTCGCGTGTAAGACAAGCTATGCAAGGTATTGTTTATAACTTAAATACCATGCATTCAAGAGCTGGGTCACAAGTTCCTTTCAGCAGTCTAAATATTGGTATTCCACAATCAGATGATGCTGCTTTAGTATGCCAGATCTTTCTTGAAGAATATGAAAAGGGTCTTGGAAAAAATGAACAGCCTATATTCCCTAATATTATTTTCAGAGTAAAAAATGGTGTAAATAGAAGTACGGAAGATCCTTATCACTATTTGTTCAAACTTGCTTGCACCGTAGCTAGCTCCCGTATGAATCCTACTTTTATGAACCTAGATTCAGACTTTAATTTATTCTACTACAACAAAGGTATCCTCCCTGCTACAATGGGATGCAGAACTTACATATGCTCTAACATTAATGGACCTGAAGGACCAAATAGACGTGGGAATAATGCGCCAACAACCATCAATCTCCCTCGGATTGGTATTGAAGCAAAGGGTGATTTAGATAGATTTTGGGAACTTCTAGATCAGAAGCTTAATCTGGCTAAAGAATCACTTCTTCACCGCTATGAAGTTCTTAAAAACTTAAAAGTAAAAGATATGCCTTTTGTAGTAGGTGAAGGCCTCATGCTTGGTTCAGAAGGCCTTGGCCCTAACGACAGTATTGACCCCATTCTTAAAAATGGTTCATGGTCTGTTGGCTTTATCGGTCTTGCAGAAACCCTCGTTGCTCTTACAGGTAAGCATCATGGTACCTCTTTAGAAGCAAGGGAGCTTGGTTATCAAATTGTTCAGTGCATCAGAGACTTTACAGATAAAACAACTGCCGATACAAAGATGAACTGGAGTTGTTATGCTACCCCTGCCGAGGGACTCAGCGGTAAATTCGTTCTTCAAGACCGCCATAAATATGGGATTATTGAAGGGGTTACAGATAAAGAGTATTATACCAATAGTTTTCACATCCCTGTTGGGTTTGCTATTTCTATCCCTGATAAAATTCAAATCGAAGCACCTTTTCACAAGATGTGCAACGCTGGACATATTAGTTATATCGAAGTAGATGGTTATCCTTCTGGTGAAACAATAGAAAAAATTATTACCTATGCTTATGAGCATTCTAACATCAGTTATATAGGTATTAACTTTCATCTTAGATATTGCAAAAGCTGTGGAACTTACATCAATGAACACTCTAAATCATGTCCCGATTGTGGAAGCAAAAATATTCAAGGTATAAGCCGTGTAACAGGCTATCTTAGTCTTGATGAGAGATTTGGCAGCGGCAAGATAGCTGAAAGAAAAGACAGACTCTCTCATGATGGCAGCGAAAAGAATACCTACACAAGCGTATAAATACACAAGCGTATAAATACACAAGCGTATAAATACACAAGCGTATAAATACGCTAGTATAAATATAAGCTAATTTTTATTAATAAAAGCGAGATTTACTTTTGCCATTCAAAGTAAATCTCGTTCTTTAATATGGAAAGTGCTCCCATAATCATTATTAATATTACAATAGCTGAAAAACAGATAAACCAACGAGGAGTTATTATTATGACTGACAAAATTCTTTTAGCAGGTATTCTCTCAGAGAGCCTAGTAAATGGTGAAGGCCTGAGATTCGTATTATTCTCTCAAATTTGCAAACATAATTGCAGCGGATGCTTTAACCCCGAAACACATAGTGAAGCTGGTGGTGAATGGTTTGATTTGTCAGAAATTATCAAACAGATTAAGACCAATCCAATCATCAATGGTGTTACTTTTTCAGGCGGAGATCCGTTTGAACAGGCAGATAAATTTGCTTATATCGCCAAAAGTATTCGTTCGAAAAATTTTACTGTCTGGTGTTATACGGGCTATACCTATGAATATATTATGCAAAATAAACATATTCAAAAAGGCTGGGATGATTTATTAAATAACATCGATATACTAATTGATGGCCCTTTTCAAGAAGAACATTATAATCCTAATTTGAAATATCGCGGCTCAAGTAATCAACGCATGATTAATGTGCCAAGCAGCTTAGCTCAAAATAAAATGATTACTGTTGAGTTTTAGAAATAGAATTTTCAAACACTCAGGGTTATCGATTTAAGCTTAATCTGAAGGCCTTATAAAGAAATCCTCAAGTTTAAATGCTCTCCTCTATTTTAAATTTATATGAACAAGTTTTTTTACATTCTAACCCTTCATATAATAGTCTAGGTGTTTTTATAGTCATCAAGATAATTTCTCAACTATAAAATAAACTAGGAGGGTATAATTAATGAAAGTTGCAATTCTAACTATGTTTAATGGCCTTGGTAATACATATTCACTCGTTAATGTTGTGGCCGAACATTTAAGAATGTTATTAGATGCCGGGGTAAAAACTAAAGTGCTTGTTTCAGAGGATTGTCCAGATAGTGAAAGAGAAGGTATATTCGCTGATGAACGCCTGGAATGGGTAAAGATCACAAATAGGTTTCAAGGCAAGCAAATTCATTGGTACGACTATTCTCAGCCTGATGGTGAAGTTCATGAAACATTCTTTGATGAAGCAGATGCTGTTGCTAGCGATTTAGAAACGCATTTGACTGATGTTGATATATGTATTATGCATGATATTCACTATCAAGGCTGGCATTTGATGCATAATGTTGCTATTAGAAAAGTTCAGGAAAAATTAACCCATGTCAAATTTATAGCTATAACCCACTCTGCCCCTGTCAACAGACCTCCTAATCCGAAATGGCCTTTTTCATGCAGATATACTCCAATGCCTAACACTACTTATGTATACCCTACACATTCTGGAATACCAGCGCTTGCTAAGCAGTATGATGTCCCGGAAGGGAAATGCAGTGCTGTTTACAATAGTTTAGATTTAATCTCTTTCATGAGTGATGATGTTAAATCCATTCATAATCAAATAGGTTTACTTAAGTCGGATATTCTTATTGTATATCCTGGCAGACTCACTACAGGAAAAAAATTCGAAAAGGTTGCTGCACTGGCAGGGGCTATCAGAAAGAAAACAGAATTAACCGTTAAAGTTGTGTTTTGTGATTTTCCATCAATGGATATCAAACCTGATATCTATAAAGCTGCTATAAGAAAAATAGGATATTATTATGGACTGCGTGAGCCTGATATAGCCTTTACGAGTGATTTAGGTTATTCCAATGGATTTCCGCGGAGTGCTGTTTTTGAATTATTTACACTATCCAATCTCTTTATTTGCCCATCTTATTCAGAGTCATTCGGACTTACAGTTCTGGAAGCTGCAAGCAGGGGAAACTTTTTAGTTTTAAACAAAGCCGTTCCTGCTCTTGAAGAAATAGGTACTAAACTAAAGGCTTACTTTATGAGATGGGATGCACGTAATTTTGGTTATGATACTAAGGAAACATATAACCCGTCTGAACAGAGCTATTTGGAAGAGCATGCATTAAGAATAGCCGATCTTATGAGAGATAATTCTGTGCTTAATGCTAAAACACTTACGAGGCAGAAATTCAGCCCAGACTGGGTATGGTATAACCAATTAGAGCCTTTATTAGAAAGGTAAAATAATTTGGCCGGATACATTTTTACTAAATTTAAAAGCTCTCCTCATTAATTGAGAGAGCTTTTTGCAATGTTTAAAGTAGTATATGACGTTTCAAATAATCTTCATAGGTCATCTTGATGCCTTGCTTCAGCTCAATCTTATGTCTCCAGCCTAAACCTTCTATCTTTGAAATATCCAAAAGTTTTCTTGGGGTGCCGTCAGGTTTCGTAGGATCAAAAACTAATTCGCCCATATAGCCCACAATTTCTTTGATTATTTCAGCCAGATTTTCAACTGATATGTCCATTCCAGTGCCAATATTAAAAAAGTCATTTCCTTCATAACTTTCCATTAGATAGACACATGCATCTGCCATATCATCTACATGCAGAAATTCTCTTAAAGGTTTACCAGTACCCCATATCGTTACGTATGGGCTTCTACTCATCTTTGCCTCATGTATCTTTCGTATAAGGGCAGGAAGAACATGAGAATTCTCCAGATCGTAGTTATCATTCGGTCCATATAGATTGGTTGGCATTACACTGATATAGCAGGTATTATACTGTGCATTATAGAACTTACACAGTTTAAGTCCGGCGATTTTAGCGAGTGCATAAGCCTCATTAGTCATTTCAAGAGGCCCTGAAAGAAGATACTCCTCCCGTATAGGCTGCGGGCACATTTTGGGATAAATGCATGAGCTTCCAAGAAACATAAGCTTCTTAACTGCAGTCTTATAAGAGCTCTCTATGACATTGCACTGTATCTTCAGATTCTGCAGCATGAAATCTGCAGGATACGTACTGTTTGCATAAATTCCTCCTACTTTGGCAGCTGCTAGAAAAACATAATCTGGCTTTTCCTCATGAAAAAAATTTATTACTTCTGTCATATTCGTTAAGTCCAGTTCCTCATGCGTTTTCCCAATTATATTTTCATATCCCTTACGGTATAGGTCTCTAAGAATGGCTGAACCTACCAGCCCCCGATGTCCGGCAACGTAAATTTTACTTTGTTTCTCCATGACAGCCTCCTTTTACTCAGGTATGATCTATCTGCGTGCCAATGTCTTTCCCCCTAATTTCTTCATAATCTGATGCTACCATCATTTTAATAAGCTCAGAGAGCTCTACTTTTCTCTTCCAGCCTAGCTTCATTTCAGCTTTTCGGGGATCTCCCTGAAGCAGTTCTACTTCTGTAGGTCTGAAGTATCTAGGGCTAATATCTACCAGAACCTTCCCGTTCCTTCTATCATATCCCTTCTCTTGTACGCCTTTGCCTTTCCACTCAATATCTATACCTACTTCTTTAAATGCAAGCTCAACAAAACTTCTTACTGTTGTTGTTTGACCAGTAGCTATTACATAATCATCCGGTTTATCCTGCTGCAGCATGAGCCACATGGCTTCCACAAAATCTCCTGCAAATCCCCAGTCCCTTTTGGCCTCTAGATTCCCAAGCGTAAGTCGCTCTTGTTTATTGAGCACGATATTACATACAGCTTGGGTAATCTTTTTTGTAACAAAAGTCTCACCTCTACGGGGTGACTCATGATTAAAAAGAATGCCGTTGCATGCAAACAAACCATAAGCTTCACGGTAGTTTACTGTCATCCAATAGGCGTATAGCTTTCCGACTGCATACGGACTTCTCGGATAAAAGGGAGTTTGTTCATTCTGTGGTGCTGTCCTGGGAATCCCACCAAAAAGCTCTGAAGTAGAAGCCTGATAATATTTTGTGTTTATTACACTGCTCCTAATTGCATCCAAAATTCTAAGTGTACCTACTGCATCAGTTTCAGCCGTATACTCCGGAACTTCAAAAGATACCTGCACATGGCTTTGAGCTGCAAGGTTATATATTTCATCAGGAGCTACTTTTTCAATGACCCTGTTGAGATTGCTTGAGTCCGTTAAATCTCCATAATGTAAAAATAAAGTTTTGTTACCTATATCAGGGTTCGCATACAAATGATCAATTCTTTTAGTATTAAAACTGCTGGCTCTGCGGATTAAGCCATGAACTTCATACCCCTTCTCTAGAAGAAGCTCTGTTAAATAAGAACCATCCTGGCCGGTAATACCCGTAATGAGTGCTTTTTTTCCCATGTCTATTGATTCCCCCATTCAAAATATGACGTCACTAGAGATAATCTTTATAATTCTGTTTATTCAAGGTTTCGACCAATTCCTTAACTCTGTAAGCTTGTTCTAATGGAAAGACAAGAAGGGCATCTGGCGTATCAATAATCCCTATGTTTTCCATTCCTATGACAGCAATCATACGCTCTTTTCCATAAATCAAGCTGTTTGAAGTATCTATTAAGTTTGCTTTTCCGTTTATTACGTTATTTTTAACACTTTTAGGACTTACTTCATATACGCTTCTCCAGTTGCCCACATCATTCCAGCCAAAAGAGCAAGGAATCACGTAAGCTTTTTTTGTCTTCTCCATTATGGCATAGTCAATAGATTGAGGCTTAAGGCTATTATATATTGTCTGTATTTCTTCTGTATTAAATAGATTGCAGCGGGAAAATGTCTCATATAAGTCAGGGCAGACCCTTTTTCCCTCTTCCAAAAGAGTTCCAACATGAAATACAAACATGCCGCTGTTCCACAAGTAGTCTCCTTCTTCCATATACCTTTCCGCATTCTGCAGGTTTGGTTTTTCTACAAAAGACCGCACAGGAAATGCTTTGCTAGAGTCTTTTAGCTGTTTATCAAATTTGATATACCCATACATCGTTTCGGGATGAGTTGGGGTAATCCCAAAGGTAATCAGCCTTTTCTTTTTTGCCTCCGAAATACCAAATTTGATAGCGTTATTAAATTCACTTTCCTCTGAAATAAAGTGATCTGAAGGTAAAACAACCATAAGTGAGTCTTTACCATAAGTTTTATAACAACGAAATGCTGCCCAAAATACCGCTGGTGCAGTATTCCTGTTGGCAGGCTCAATAAGAACTTCAGGAGCTTTGGTATTGATCGTGGAAACGCCTCTATTGCTAGATAGAAGTTCCTTTAATTGCAGTTCTATCTGGCTTTTGTAATTTTCACCTGCAATGATCCATTGTTTCTCATAAGGTATAATTTTCCCTATACGCTCACAGGTTTTTTGTAATAGTGTTTTCTCTCCTATCAGCGAGATAATTTGCTTAGGGGCAGCTTCCCTGCTTAATGGCCATAGCCTGGTACCGCTTCCCCCTGCTAAAATGACTGCAATTACCATATTAATCACCTTTTATTCATTAAAGTTTTGTGTGAAGCAAGCCCTCTACTTAATAATACTCATCTCAATAAAAAGTGTTACAAGTTATACTATTACTTCTGAAGAAGTAACACTTTAGGTTTCTAGTGAATAAGTTATTGTTAGGAAAGAATGTACCATTTACTAGACAACATATGCCATAAGCTTTACCTATGTATAACAAATATTAAAAAAAGAGGGTATTGAGTATGATTAAAATTAAATTTCATGCCAATTGGTGTAACGATCATCATATAAGAGAAATGTTTAATCGCTGCACTATAAAGGGTGATTACAGGTGGGAAGACCTATTCCTCACTGAAGAAGATAATTATGATTTCTTTATTATTATGAATCATCCGCGTCACAAAGATTTTGATCCTGCAAAGACAATTGTATTCCAATCCGAAACCCCTTCAACTAGGAAATCTTGGGGCGAATACTATCAGCCAGATAAGAGTGCTTTCTTCAAGGTTTATGACACGGAAACATATCATAATGTTGACAAGTGGTATATTAATCTAAACTATGAGCAGCTTTTAACTGGTAATTTTTCTAAAACAAAAGTTATGTCAGGAGTTGTCTCTTCTTTTAACTGGCTTCCTGGACATAAAGCTAGGTACAATTTTCTTAGATATCTCAATACCTTGCCATACTATGAACATTATGGACGGGGGGATTTGAATTTCCTTACCCACTATAAGGGTGAACTCCTCAATAAGGAAGATGGGTTAATACCTTACAAGTATCACTTTAATGCGGAAAATAATTATGAAAAAAATTATTTTACTGAAAAAATTATTGATGCTATTTTATGTGAATGCCTATGTTTCTACGATGGCTGTCCTAATCTAGAAGAATTTATTGACCCACAAGCCTATATAAAAATTGAACTCAACAATCCTGATCAAGCCCTGGAAATTATAAAAGAGAGTATTGCAAACCATGAATATGAGAAGAGAATTGATGTTATAAAAAAAGAAAAACATAGACTCATGAATGAAATGAACCCTTTAAACATTATTAATAGAATCATTAAAGGTGAAATTAAATAGAAAGGTGTGAATAAAATGCTAGAGGATATTTCAATACTCATTGCACATGGTCCTGACAATGGACAAAGAGATGTAGTTCTTAAATGGATACTGGATTTTTATAAAGCGACCATGCCCGACGTAGAAATTTGTATCGGTGAGCTCGCTAATAATAAAGATTTCTGCAAAGCGCGTGCACTAAATATGGCTGCCAGAAAAGCCACAAAAAATATATTTGTTATTGCAGATGGAGACATCTTATATGATCCTGCTATTCTGGAAAGTTCTGTTAAACATCTTACCAAATATCCATGGATCCTTCCAGTTAATAAGGCCATGAATTTAACCAAAGAAAGCACTGAAAAACTGTTAAAAGAAAATCCAAAGTGGCCAATCCCGCTTGAGGTAAGTTCTATAGAGCGGAGACAGGTTGGTGCCGGCCTTCTCAATGTAGTTCCTCGTAAGCACTATGAAACTGTTGGTGGCTTTGACGAACGTTTTATCGGTTGGGGAGGAGAAGATGATGCTTTTTCCATATCCATGAGTATTCTATGCGGTCCCCCTCATCGTCTTGGCTTTACAGTGCATCATCTGTGGCATCCCTCAGGAGATATGAGTAACTATCACAATAATGTTAGCCTTCTGAGCCGTTATTGTCAGGGACGAGAAGCCATTGAAGAACTCATTCGCGAACGAAAAAATTGATATGTACCCCCTTTACTGGACAATACCAGTAAAGGGGGTTATTACGTGAAATATAATTTTGTATTTAAATTGAATTGTGTCGAGCTATATAGAAAT